>JAXHOA010000015.1:0-434518 GCA_034520035.1 Mycobacterium sp.
CTATTTGCTCTCAACACGCGTGACGCGAGAATATACAAATTAACCCCATGAGAAGCCCATGAAATCGACAATTGACAAGCGTGACACGCGAGATTCCCTGCGCGGAAACCTTGGCGCTTACTACGCCGGAGCTTTGTTTGACCGTCACAACGTCCCGCAAGAGCGCAGAGCGGCCATGCTTTCGGAGACGCTTGGGTTGTCCTACTCAGGAGCGCATAGGCGCAACATTGGTGAAGCACCATGGCCCCTTGAAGACCTTCAAAAACTAGCCGAAGCGTTCGGGGAAACCTTGTCGAAGAGTGTGGGCAGCGGAGACTGGAAGACGGTCTCCCCGCACCGCTTGAGCTGGGTGGAGTTGGGCAAAACGAGGCTGGTGTGTGGCTGGGGCCACCATTGAAGGAACAAACGCAAAAGAATTTGTCGCCAAAAGGGTGGAAAAAAAGCGCTCACATCAAAGTCACCCTTGGCGGTGAGCCAGGCGAGGAAACCTGTCACTCGGCTTCTATTCGAAACGACGCACAGCGTGGCTGTACTGGACGATGACCCAACCATCGCGTCCGGCATTTGTGAGCAGCTGCGAAAACAAGGGTTTCGCGCCGACGCCTATACCAACATCCCTGACCTAACAGACCGCTTCAAGCGCGTCGCATACGACGCATATATCTTGGACTGGCTAATGCCGCAGGGAAAATTGTCTCGACCATGAAATGAGCTATTTCGCAGCCACGACAAAACTGCATTCATAGCAGCGTTGTCTGGCCACTTCGGCTCCGGTGGAAATCGATCCGAACGTAGTCACTGATGCATGCGAGTTGCATGACATGACTCCATTTACAAAGCCCGCGCCCCTCGGTCTAATCTGTTCCACCATCACGCGCAGGCTGCGTGGGTGATGACCCTGTAAGGACATGGGCGTAAACGCCCATGATTTGATCGACTTGATCCAAGAGCGGTGGCCACGACTTCCCGCCGTCTACGACCACGCGAGGTAGGTTATAGGCCGCATCAGCCAACACATAAACGGCCCTGCAAACGGACTCGCAATCACGTGGTTCGTTCAAGCCGCCGCCTGCGCAGTAGGGCTCACCGATGACCTCCGAGGTCATGCCACGAATTTGCGCCAAAAGCTGCCCCGGCTCTTCGCGTAATTCAGTGTGATCGAACATTGACGGGCAGCAGATCAAGCCAGCGGTAGAGTGAGCCAACGCAACGACAGATGACGCCATGAAAGACACGCAACTCTACGAACAGCTTCTGGGTTTGAACAAGCCGTGGTCGGTCAGCCAAGTGGAATTGGAGCTTGAGCACAACCGGATCACAGTGCATGTGCAGTGCGAGCGAGGTCAGGTGTGGGGTGACCCCGAGACACTGCAGGATCGGGCCCATGTGCACGGCTGGGTCCAGCGCGAGTGGCGGCATCTGGACACCTGCCAGTTTGAGACGCGCATCAAAGCCGAGGTGCCACGCCTGAAGTACAAGAGCGGCCGGGTGGAAGAAGCCACTGTGCCGTGGGCCGAGCGCTACAGCCGAATCACGCTGTTGATGGAGGCCTTTGTGGTTCGACTGCTGCAAGCGGCAGCCAACATCAGCCGCGTAGCCAGCCTGATTCGGCTGGATTGGCACACCGTCAACGACGTGATCAATCGCGCCGTCGAGCGGGGCCTGGCGCGCCGAGCGCAGGAGCCGGTACGGCATCTCGGGTTGGATGAGAAGAGTTTTGCCAGTGGGCACCACTACGCCAGCGTGCTGACTGATGTGGGGGGCTCGCGGGTGCTGGAGGTGGTGCCTGGGCGCAAGCTCGAAGACGCGCAAGCGGTGCTTGGCAGCTTGAGCCCCGAGCAGCGTGCCGGGGTGCAGGCCATTGCCATGGACATGTGGCCGGCTTACATGAGCGCGGCCAAGACGATGCTGGGCAATGCAGACATCGTGCACGACAAGTTCCATGTCTCCAAGTACCTCAACGACGCGGTGGATCAGGTGCGCCGGGCCGAACACAAGCGGCTGCTTGGAGAGGGCCCATCCCCGCTGACGGGCAGCAAGTACGGCTGGCTCAGAACCTTTGGAGACAAGCGCTGCGCCGAGGCGGTGGCGTTTCGGCACCTGTACCAAACCAACTTGAAGACCAGCCGAGCCTGGACGCTCAAGGAGAGTTTTGCGGCGTTTTGGGGCTACCGCTACGCCAAGCCAGCGGCTGCTTACTTTGACGCCTGGGCCAAGCGTGCCATGCGCAGCCGAATCGAGCCCATCAAGAAGGTCGTCAAGATGCTGCGCCGCCACCGCGACGGGCTGCTGAACTACACCAAACACCGCATCACCAATGCCGCCGCTGAAGGCTTCAACTCCATCATCCAGACCCTCAAGGCCAACGCCCGGGGTTTTCGTAGCTTCGCCAACTTCCGCACTCGCATATTGTTCTTCTGCGGCAAGCTTGATCTGCTGCCCGTCAATGTTCGATCACACTGAATTACGCGAAGAGCCAAAACTTTAAGCCACCCGCTTGCCGCTTACGACGCGAAGTGTGGAACTGCGCGACTCGCGCCAACTGGTGGATTTGCAACAAGCCGACGAAGCTCATTGCGATCAAGCGGCTTCTCGACAAACTTATCGAATGGCCATGCCTCACCTACATCCCTGCGCTCGGAAGCACTGAACGCAATCAAAGAAGAACTAGCGTTTGGTCCCTTGCCATTGCGCGTCTCGACCGCAAGCTGGCGTCCACCTTTGCCGGGCATGTCCAGGTCGATGAAAACGAGGTCGTACTGAGTAGTAGCGAGCATCACGCTCGCTAGTGCGGCAGAAGGCGCTTTGTCGGCCTCAATTTCTTCTTTCTGCGCAAACTCAACAAGGTAGTCCAACAAATCGGCGCGATCATCAACAAACAACACTTTCGCGGCTGATGCTCGCCCAATCGTGTCTTCCACTTTTTGCGGCGCCGCTGGTACTTCAACCTCGAACTGCGTACCCACACCCACGGCGCTACTTGGTCTAATGGTCGCCCCGAGAGCTTTGGCAACAGTGAGCACCACGGCCAGCCCAATACCCGAACTGGTGACCCGTGCATCAGCGGACCCGAGTCGCCTCGAATGGTTCGAATATCAACCCCATGGCGCTCTCAGGAAATGCCGGGTCCGGTATCTGACACCGAGAAACACAATCGGCCAACCTTGGGGTCGAACCGCCGCAATGCGACAGTGACCACCCCGGTTTGCGTGTACTTCACCGCGTTACTAAGGAGGTTGTTCAGGATTTGCCTAATGCGGAAAACGTCGGCCACGACGTATGTCCGAACCTTCGGGACCGCGATCACCAGCTCCAGCCCTTTCTCGGCCGCAACTGCTCGATGTTCCTGCACCAAGTCTTCGAGCATTTCATTTGCTTCGAACGGCCCAGGGTGGATTTCCAGCTTGCCGACCTCGCCACGATCAATCGTTTGCAGGTCGTGTAGTTGATGGGCTATCGACGCGACAGCACGCTCAATTCGACTCAACGCCAGGGCGGCATCGCCATCCAACGAACTTTCTTTCAGAGCGTCTGCGGCGATGCCAAAAATCTGCAAGGACGACCTCAACTCGTGGCAGACCCGGCTCATAAACCGCGCTTTCTGCTGCACGGCGGCATCCTTCTCGATGACCGCTTGACGTTGTGCTTGCAGAGCAAGAATCTCTTTTTTTGCTGCAAGTGCTTCGTGCGCGTCAGCCGATGCAACAGCCAAATCACACCGACCGCGAGCAGCCAACAAACGAACAGCATCGCTTGTTTCTGCGTCTCCCGTTCGCGCAGGCCCCGCATCGAATCCGCCCTCAAGGCGGCCTCGGCTTGGGCAACTTGCTCGGCAAGCGCTGTTAGCGTGCTGTCTACGGTTTCCAGCTCGATGAGTGCTTCAAGAAACCTGGTGCCGTCGCTGTAAGGTTGCTCGATGACACGCTCCACTTTGCTGTGCATATCGACAACCTTGGCAACAGCATTCGCGAGGTCTTTGGATGCCCCACTGGCGTGATTTCCGAGGTGAGTGCCTGGCCAATAGTCTTCAACGAAGACAAGCGCTTACGAACGTCATCGTCTGTGGCCAGGTTCGTCGACGCGAGCTTGTTGCGACGAGCGTGGTGCAAATCCACACGCAGGCGCGAAAACTCAATTTGGTATCTGGCTACCGTCCAGGAATACCCTTCGTGCGGGCTACGCCGCTCCCACGCACTCGGGTCCGAGTTGGTGAACACAAACCCGGCGAAAAGAAATACGGCGGCGCGGTGACACGCCTTGGCTACAATCAGCGAACGCGCGCTTATTTGTCAACCAAAGCGGGCGGGTTTTGGACCCGCTAGGCTCGGCGCGGCCGAGGTCAATATCTACTCGCTTGCGCATGTGGAGCCCTATCTATCTGAACTTGCCGTCAGCGATCACCGAGAGGTCCGTGTATTCGATGCCGTTGTGGTCAGTGGGTGAATACCGAATTTCTTTGCCAATCCAACCAACGTCAATTGGCCCCCCCGGTGTTCAGCGCGCAGCAATGAGAGTTTCCCGTGAGATTTCTCCTTTGATTCTCTGCAACCCGGCTATGAGGACCTTTGCGGAAATTGCGCTTCGAGCATCGCGGGGGAAGGAAGCAACCCGCGTTTCATAAACCGCTCAACGGCAGACGCTGGGTCGGATGATGGCAAGGTTGTCGGTGGCCGCTCTGCCGCCTGTTTACTGAGTGCTGTCAGCTCTCGCACGATGGGTAAATGTTGGAACAACACCGAAGGAGGCAACCCAACAAACAGGCAAAGAACCTACACTTATCCACAGACGCACGTTCAATGAACTGCGTCCCGCCCCTGGTCAAAATTCAACTGGCACGGGTGGTCAATATTGGACTGGCGCCAACACTCATAGATTGAATCGTCGCAGGACTCTAGTGTTGCCGTTGGCCAGGGTTGAGAAAATGCAGATGGTGCAACGAGTTCCACGATTCCGTTGTGCCCGTAGCCAAGAATAATCACCGCGAGCATCACCACCAAGATGTCCTTGGTGGCTTTTATTGCTCTTTTGATCGTGAAGCCGGAGGTCACGTTGGATTGCGATGTCATATACGCTTCGTGTTGTCCACGACCAAATGTAATTTGGAATCTCCATCGTCATTCTGCGCGCTTGCGCCCACGAATGCGGATTTGACGCACGCTGCGTAAAAAAGCTGCTCAACACCGTCAAAATTCCAGGACGTGATTCATCGCAGAAAAAATGTCACCAGAAGGCAAAGGTGATCCCGCTGGGGCTGGGAGCGAGTCAAGTATGAATCCCAACATACCGTTCGCAAACGCTAAAGCCACAATACCAAAACCAAGTGTTTTTAAGTAATTGGCCGTCCCACATGCCAATTGCTCGAATGTAACTTTTGAGAGCCGCAGCCACACAAGCAGGCCCATGGATACAACGGCCGCTGTCACAAGGTACCAAGCGTTCACACCGCTAAACCCCACGTAGATCATGATCGGAACCCCGCAGAACAGGGGTGATATGAGCGCGCCCACAGAACCAGCAAGGGGAGACGCGGGAGTTGATGGCGAAGTTTCCCGCGTCCCAAGCATCAAGAGGGTGAGAATAATTGCTACCATGATTGACTACTGCTCCTTCGGTTTCAGTTGTTCGATGAACTCATCACATGATGAGTGCCGCAGGTGAGCAGAATCTTTCCCGCCGGTTGAGACAAAGTATCCTTCGTTTTAGCCATTTCATACTCCAATTCAGTTTGAGGTGGTTAGGTCGGCGGCGGTGGTGCAAACACTGCTCGTCGGCCGTCTTGGTTTGCGTGGTTTGAGGCCCCTATAACGCGGAGGAGTTGTGTTTCGCGCACACGAGGGTTCCTGCTTTCATGGTGTTACTTTCCGATGAAGCTCACCGCACGGTGAGCAAGACTTTCAGTTTGGCCAGAACATCCGCCACTACGTCGTCAGCCGCTCGGCCGGCCTTCTTCGCGTCGCGAGCCTCCCAATCAAGGCTGCGCAATTGATCCGACAGAACAACGCCTTTCACACCCTTCACGCCGATCAGGACGACTTCGAATGGGTAACCTTTGACTTGATTGGTGACGGGGCAGCACAACATCAGACCGGTCGCCGCGTTATAAGCCTTTGGTGACAGCACCAATGCTGGCCTGTGGCCAGCTTGCTCATGTCCGGCCTGAGGGTCGTGGTTGAGCCAAACGACATCACCTTGATCCGGGGCAGCGACTTTGCGACTCACCATGTCTCTCGACCCATTGGGGCTCCGAAGTCGGCGGGCGCATGCATGTTCTGTTTCGTGATGCCAACCAAAAGCTCTTCAAGACGATATTCACGTTGTGTTGGTTCCAACACAATCCTGCCGTCTTCTGCCTTCAGCTCCAGTCGATCGCCCAACGCGATACGAACTTCCTTCATCGCAGCTGCTGGCGACCGGACTGCGCTGCTATTGCCCCCACTTCACTACTTCAACTTGCATAAATCACCTCCGTCTCTAAAGTGCCTACAGTGTAGATACGTGAGTACGGCGTGTCAAGCAACTTTCCTGGTTATTGAATTAGCGTCATGGCAGCGGTCAGAACAAACAGGCAAAGAACCTACACTTATCCACAGACGCACGTTCAATGAACTGCGTCCCGCCCCTGGTCAAAATTCAACTGGCACGGGTGGTCAATATTGGACTGGCGCCAACACGCGATGTCCAGCTCATCAGCGCGAAACCCGACTGATGGGTGCTGTCGGGTTTCGAACGCTCGGCCGTCGAGACGCTGCGAACCCGCCGTCGCTCGTGCGCTGGATTTTGATTCCAGCTTGAGCGACTGAGCGGGTTCGAGGCATCGGCCGGTCTGATAACGCCAACCGGATGTTTTTCCTTTATAATCAATAACTTAGCGCCTAATATGCATTATGTCTACTGAGTGGGGCTGTTTTACCGAGCAGCTCTTTTCGCGCAAGCAACTTCCTTGGTGTTAGACAGGCTCGACGTTGTTGACAAACGCGGCACTATCAGCTCCCAAAAACGGGTAACCGCTGACAATCGCCGCGAGCCGCCGGTCATCGAGATGACCGGTGCTGGCGAGGGTGAACCGAATCCCTTCCCGGTGACCATGCTGGGCGCACGAAACCAATTCTTCGATCCAGTTATCTGCGGCTTCAAGTTTTGTGCGTAGCACTTCCTCGCCATGGACAGTGACGCCTGCGGCTTTTATCTGGTCAATGAAATCGTTGAAGTTCGGCGAACGCGCACACCTACGCCCTTTTTTTGTGAGCGCTCGTCAACGCGGCAACGGCCCAATCCGGGCAAGGCCGTGAACTCGGTTTGTCCGGGTGGTTTACCCATGAACGGACGGCACGAACAGAACAGGGCCTTTGCGTTTGGGTGCAGATCATCGCGGCGCTTTCAGCTTGCGTGATCCCGTAGGTAGTGAGCAAGTCTAAAAATCGCTCGCGGTTATTCATCGGCACCAGCCGCTTTGCGTTCTTCGACGGTCACCCTGACATGCCCCTCGGCCGGGACTTCAAGGAGCGCCCGGAGACGGTCGTTTATGGCGGCGTCAACAAAGTTGACATAGCCAAGGCGTTCCATGGACATCGACATGGCGAACACTGCGAAGATCAGCGAAATTGCACCAACCACTGAGACCGCCCAAAGCACATGGGCCAATGCTTCTGGCGTCGCATCCCTGAAAGCCAAAAGCAAGAATGCCAATTCGTTCGGCGCGAAAATCGCAGCTAAGAATAGAAGCCACAAAAAACAACAATGCCAGAGCCCTAAACGCTGCGAGCAGGACGCGGTGAACCACTGTGAACACATTCGCCACCTGTTTGACCAGGTTGATTTTGTCGTGGCGCATTTGCTTCACGATGTTTTGATATTGCTGCGGCAGGCAGCGTGCCTACCTCAATCGAATTCACGTAGACCCTGGCGATGGCTGTCATGCGGTTAGCTCCTGCGATGTTGTTGACGCGCACGGAATAATAGGCACTTGTGCCTATTGCGTCAACGCCTTGACGCAGGCCGCCAACGTGTATGACCAGACCCACTTTCGGGAACCCCTTGGCCAGCCAGGCTGGAAATTGAAATACGAGCGCGTTTCAGAACACCGCGTGAGGCCATCGCAGAAAGATCGCGGCCCAGTTGGCGGCACTTGTCTGCGCCGAATGGCATCACCTCTGCATGCGCACCTGTGGCAGACACATAAGCGTCCACGAATGCTCGATTGAGCACGTCAACCTGCCGTTCCGTCCTCAAGTGATGCTCAATCCAAGCGTGGCGGTCTGTCTGCTTCACTTCACCGGGGTCATGGAGATTGGGGTTTCTGAGGTCACTTTTTTTGCTGCGCGTTTGCATATGGCTAGGGCTCGCAAACCGGTGCCAAAGAGAAAAACACCGAAAGTCGTGTAGATCAATGCAACAACCGGCACGTCAATTGTTGATGCAGCCAAAACAACCACAAAACCTCCGACTGTGCACGAATAGCCCACCGCGTAACGCATTGGTGCAGACAACCAACGAAACTTCTGGCCCTCTCGACAACGAGCAGGAGCAGCACGCTTACCGCCATGGTGGTCATGGCGATAAAGACAATCAATCCGACTGGATCACTCATGAATTCAGTACTCGTAGTCTGCATGGAATGCGATCGTGTGAGTTTGCATTCAGGGCTTCAGCACACCGAGGAACTTCGAATGCTGACCTCATGGTCTACATCCACCCAAACGCGTATAACCCAATCAACGTCGCGCAGAGTTTCCATGGGGACGGAGCCCCGCCCCAAGCTGCAACCCGTGGACAACTGGTAGTTGCCCACCGGCGACAGCGCCCCACCCCTGGTTTAATTTTCTTCCCACATCTGTGTATGCGGTTCATGCACTGCCGTGCGGACAACTTTCCGATGTCTCCAGTCGGCACGCGAAACGACTATGCCATTGGGGCGTTGGAGGGAGGTGTGGTTGTTCTTCGAAGCAACCTGCCACTGCTCGGTTACGAGCTTCCCATCCTCGACGTAGCGAACGGTGACCACGGGTTTATCAAGAATGGCGCAACCGTTTCTTGAAGCGTCTTGGTCCCTGAAGTCACCGGGGCACTTCTCCAGACCGAAAACCTCCACCAATTTCCTCATTACGGTGGCCGCTGATGTTCAGCTTGGTACCAGGGGCAAGAACAGTAACGGGCGCTTTACCGCCACTGAGTTCAACCAGCTTGGCGCCAAGACCGGACAGGCCGTCGGCTTGAGCAGTGTTGCCCACACAAAACAAGGTGAGTGCTGCGATCAACGAGATATTCATCTTCATGATTTCCCTATCATGCTTTGAAAAGTCTGAACGTCCAATGGTTTGACATGGTGGACACACAAGACAGTTTTCCGAGTTCAGCCGCGAACTGGGTGTCACTGATCGCCGTAATGGAGCCACCAATAGTCGGCGTAATGGAGCCACAAACAGGTGGTTAAAACGACACCCCGAAGAGGTTAAATGGTGGTGGATTTTGACTCTTTTTTGGTGGCGCTCTTCTTGCCAACATCTGGCAATAGCTGAGGCGTCCGATAAGACTGCCCATCAAGTTCCAGGCAATAGGCGTTGTGGCGCAGCCGGTCCAGCGTGGCCGAGCCCAGCAACCGGTTCACCGCAAAGGCCTGATCCCATTCGGCGTAATCCAGATTGCTGGTCACCACGGTTGTGGTGCGTTCATAACGCTCTGAGATCAGGTCATGCAGGTCTTCATCAAACGGCGCACGCAGTGGCTTCAAGCCAAAGTCGTCAATGATCAACAGCGGCACCTTGGCCAAACTGGCCAGCTTGCGCTCATAGGCTCCGGTGGCCCGCGCTGCATTGAGGCTTTGCGTCAGCGAGGCACAGGTGGCAAACACCACATCGATTCCTTGGCGTACCGCACAGTGTCCCAGCGCCTGGGCCAGGTGGCTCTTGCCCGTGCCACACGGGCCCACGATCAGCACCGGAGCCTTCTCCTGCAAATAGCGCCCGGTGGCCAAGTCATGCACCAGTGCACGGTTGAGATGGGGTAGCCGAGCAAAGTCAAACTGCTCCAGCGTCTTGGTGGTTCGGAACTGCGCCCGGCGCAGCCGGGTGCTAAATTTCTTTTGCTCGCGCCGAGCCACCTCGTCACTGATGAGCAGGGCCAGGAATTCGGTATAGGCCAACTTGGACTCAATGGCCTGGCGGTTGCGTGAGGCCAGCGAGTCCAGAATGCCCGACAGGCGCAGGAATTTGAGTTGGGGGGCCAATTCAGGTGCGGGGTTCATAGGGAGTTTGTCCATTTCTTTATCCGTTTGTTTGTCCATTTGTTGGTGGGTTGCAGTGGTGGGGGGGGGTTAATGCAGTAAGTCTTGGCTGGCGGGGTCGGGGGAGGCGAACAAGGTGGCCGCATCGCGTGCAAAGCGCGGATTTGCGTAGGCTGGCGGCGTGTAGGGCTCGGTAGTCGGCTCCTTGTCCGCACCCGTTGACAGGATGGATTTGACGGTGCGGTAAAACGGGCTGTCGTGGGCCATCGCCCGTGCACAAGCCGCCTCCAGACGGGGGTTGCCATAGGTTTTGCCCAAACTGATCACCCCCTGGGCGGCCCTCAGTCGCTCCAGAATCTTGTCTGCCAGCAACCGTTCGATCAACCGAACACAGTTGCTGCCGACGAGCTCTGCTTGGCTGGCGAGCCATTCGCGGTCACGGGCAAGGAAGGCTTGGGCCTTTGGTGGCAGGTGCTCGCGCAGGGTTTTGCGCTCACCCGGTTTGACTGCTCGGGTGTGGGTGGCAACATGGCGGTATTCGTCATACAGCGCCACCGCACCATCGGTGGCCCGCAGCCACAGCACCTTGCCCACCAGCGTAAAGGGCGCTGAATAAAGCCGGTAATCAAACTTGACGTGGCAGTCCCGGTGCAGCGTGACTTGATGCCAGGTGGAGAGGTCCGGCGCAATAGCGGGCAGTGTTTGCATCAAGGCTTGCTCCATCGCAAACAGGGCCAGTGGTGTTTGACGGGTGGTGCCGTGGATGCGAAGGCCCGCCACCTGCATGACCCAGCTACGTCCTTGCTCGTTCAAATCCACCAGGTTGCGGAATTCGCGCAGCGCCAGAAAGTTGCTTTTGACGTACTTGACGCCAGACTCAACGATGCCCTTCTTCTGCGGGTCATAAGGCGGGCAGGGATCGATCTTGAAGCCATAACCTTCTGCGCACTCGGCGTAGGCCCGCTGCACGGTGGGGTCTTTGGCGCAGGCGCGTGTGATGGCGCATTTGGCGTTGTCGATGATGACGCGCTGGGGCACGGCACCAAACCACTCAAAGGCGCGGCGGTGACAGCCCAGCCAGGTGGCAGCGCTTTGGTCCCAGACGAACTCGACGTACTGGTGACGCGAGAAGCACAGCGTCATCACAAAGGCCCAAGTCCGCCGCAGTTTGTCGTCGGGGTGCAAGAGCATGGGGCCAGCACCAAAGTCCACTTGGGCGGCTTCGCCTGGGCTGAAGTCCAGGCGGCACGAAGTCTGTGCAGGCTCCTGACTTCGGATATCGGCCAGCATGCGCCGCACGGCCGAGTAACTGCCGCTGTAGCCTTGCTCGCGCTGCAAGGCGGAGAAGATGGCAACGCCCGTCACCCCCTGCTGCGCCCAGCCCTGAATGCGCTCGCGCTGTGCGGCCAAGCTGGAGATGGTGGTGCTGGCACGTTTGGCTTGGCCCAATGCCGCAGCAATGGCCTCGTCTTGGGGCATGGGGGCGGCGGCATCGAGCCAGTTGTGCTGCTCCCCGATCTCACGCAGCCGGGCTGCTGTGCGCCTGCCCATGATGCGCGCGGCTGCAATCTGACGATCTGAATCGCCATGGCGCATGCGCACCAAGGCCTGTCGGTAGTGAAACATCTCGAATCTCCTGCGTGCCATCTGGTCTTCCTTTGAACAAAAAGCCCAAAGGGTAGAGATGACACAGGGTCTCGGAGATGTCGTTCAACGGCCTATCGGTGGCTCCATTACGCCGATCATGAAATGGATCCATTACGGCGATCGCGCTTGTGTCCACGATGCCAGTCGGCAAAATTGATCCCGGTCGTCGACCTGGAGGAGTGGGATCCGCGGCTGGCGGCCGATACCCAACCAGCTGTGAAAGACAGGTGGATCGCTACCAGCAGAGCTGGGGGCCAAGTCTTGCATTTGCACGCAAGTCATTTCTTTTCAAGGGCCGCGCTTGCTCTGCTCCTGCTGGTTGCCTTCGACGCAGAGCCTTTGTCCTCGTAAAAAGTTCGACCTGACACCGAAGCGGTTTGAAAGCGGGTCTAGTGTTTCTCTCGCGTCAGCTGCTCAGTAAACGAGATGCCGATGGCCGAGAGCACGAAAGTGAAGTGGATCACCGCCACCATGGTCACGATCTGGATGTTCTCCAGCGTCAGGTCGCCGCTCAGGTAGGTTTTGAGCGCGTGCACGCCCGAGATCGAGATGATGGCAAAGGCCAGCTTGAGCTTGAGGTTGTAGGTGTTGACGTGGTCCAGCCAGTCGGGCTTTTTCATGTCGCTCTTGTCAAAGTGCCCGGTGGTCACGAACAGCGACACACCGGCCAGCGCCACCACCCACACCAGCTGGGCCACCATGGTCATGTCCACCAGCTCCAGCACCTTGATGATCAGGTCGATCTTCTCCAGGTCCTCGAACAGCAGGGTGTTCATCAGCTTGTAGGTCTCCAGCAGGAACTTGCCCAGGATGCCGAAGATGATGGCCACCAGCCCGACGTAGAAGAACAGCATGGTGAAACGCATGCCGTACAGCAGCGAGCCGACGCTGGCCAGCAGTTTTTCCATAAGGTTGGGGTGTTGTCCAGTTGTTGGGTTGGGGGGGGGTAGCGCTGCGGCCCGGTGGTGGGGCCGGTCGCTTACCTGAACTAGTCTAGACTTAATCTGACATTTCAACTAAAAAGGCGAGTATTCGCTCGAAAGGAAATGCAGATGAACACGAGTCAGCAAAGCAAGGTTATCAAAAACAAGGTGGGGCTGTTGAAGCTGGCCCAGCAACTGGACAGCGTCTCGAAGGCCTGCAAAGTCATGGGCTTCAGTCGCGATAGTTTTTATCGTTTCAAGGAGCTGTACGACAAGGGCGAGCGAGGAAGCGCTGCAAGAGATCAGCCGCAGGAAGCCCGTTGTGTCCAACCGGGTGGATCCGTCGGTGGAGAAGGCTGTGGTGGCCTTTGCCATTGAGCAGCCCGCCTACGGGCAGCAGCGCGTGAGCAACGAGCTGCGCAAGCGGGGAGTCTTCGTCTCCGGCGGTGGTGTGCGCAGCATCTGGCTGCGTCACGACCTGGAGTCTTTTGCCAAGCGGCTCAAGGCGTTGTCGGCCAAGGTGGCGCAGGACGGGCTGATCTTGACGGAGGATCAGCTGAGGGCGCTGGAGAAGGCGCGGGAGGAAAAACAAGCCCACGGTGAAATCGAGACCGAGCACCCCGGGCTACTCGGGCTGCCAGGACGACCTACTTCGTGGGCAACATCAAGGGCAAGTGAGGCGGATTTACCAGCAGACCTTCATCGACAGTTACTGCAAGACGGCCATGGTCAAGCTGTACGACCGCAAGCACGCCATCACGGCAGCCGCCGTTCCACATCCGTAGTTCGCCAAGGCCCGCACCACCGGAGCCATCGAGGCCCGTGAGATGGACGAGGGCATGCCGCGCTGCGGGCTGCAGGCCGCAGCGCAACGGCTGCCGTTCCTGCCGAATCCGCGCCGGGCTGGGCAGCGACGTGCGGAACCTTCTGGGGTGACGAGCTCAAGACCGTCACATCTCCCCTACGGGGACGAGGAGCTGATCGCGATGCCGCGCGCTGGATCTGGACGCCGCCCTTGTGCACCTGAATCTCGGCGATGCCCGCGGCAATGCGGCCTACACCGGGGATCGACCCGTACTTCGACGATCTGTTCCTGATGTCGGCGCAGCAGCGCTTCCTGAGCGTGGAGAAGGTGGTGTCCACCGAGGAGCTGGTGAGTTCCGTGGTGCCGCAACAGTTGTTGATCAACCGGATGATGGTCGACACCGTGGTGGAGGCGCCGGGCGGTGCACACTTCACCACGAACGAACCGGATTACAGGCGCGACGAGAAGTTCCAGCGTCACTATGCCGAGGCCGCGGGCTCCGATGAGACCTGGGCCGAGTTCGTCTCGACCTACCTGTCCGGCAGCGAGGCCGACTACCAGGCCGCGGTCCGCAAGTTCGCCGAAGCGCAGAAGGAAGGAGCCAAGTGATGGACCAGGCGAGCGAAGCGACGGGAAATGACACGGTGACCCGTGCCGAGGTGTGCGCCGTCGCGTGCGCCGAATTGTTCCGTGACGCAGGCGAGATCATGGTCTCTCCGATGACCACCCTCGTCCAGATCGGGGCCCGCCTGGCCCGACTGACCTTCTCCCCCGATATCGTGCTGACCGACGGGGAGGCCCGCATGATCGCCGATACCCCGGCCATCGGGGCTCCCGCGGCGATCGAGGGCTGGATGCCGTTCAACCGGGTCTTCGAGACCCTGTCCTGGGGCAAGCGCCATGTCGTGATGGGCGCCAACCAGATCGACCGCTTCGGCAACCAGAACCTTTCGGCGTTCGGCCCCATCCAGCATCCGACCCGGCAGATGTTCGGTGTGCGCGGTGCGCCCGGCAACAGCATCAACCACGCCACCAGCTACTTCGTGGGCAACCACTCCAAGCGGGTGTTCACCGACTCCGTCGACATCGTGTCCGGGATCGGCTGGGACAAGGTCGATCCCGCCAACCCGGCCTTCCGGTTCGCCAACATCTACCGGGTGGTCACCAACCTCGGCGTCTTCGATTTCAACGGTCCCGATCACCAGTTCCGCGCTGTCTCTCTGCACCCAGGGGTCGAGGCGGAGCAGGTCGCCGAGAACACATCTTTCGAGGTGCACGGTTTGAGTGAGGCCGACACCACCCGGGTGCCCAGCGGCGAGGAGCAGAAACTGCTCCGCGAGGTCATCGACCCGAGAGGCCTCAGGGACCGAGAGATCAAGTAGGAGAGAGGTCTAGTCATGACCACACTCAAGACCCCGCTGACCGAACTGGTCGGTATCGAGCACCCCGTCGTGCAGACCGGCATGGGTTGGGTCGCCGGCGCCCGACTGGTCGCGGCGACCTCCAACGCGGGCGGCCTGGGCATCCTGGCCTCGGCGACGATGACGCTGGCAGAGCTCACCACGGCCGTCGCCAAGGTCAAGGCGGCCACCGACAAACCGTTCGGCATCAACATCCGCGCCGACGCCGGCGACGCGAACGACCGCGTCGACCTCCTGATCCGCGAAGGAGTCAAAGTTGCCTCCTTCGCTTTAGCACCCAAGCCCGACCTGATCGCCAGGCTCAAAGAGGCGGGCGTGGTGGTCATTCCGTCGGTCGGGCTGGCCAAGCACGCCAAGAAGGTCGCCAGCTGGGGCGCGGACGCGGTGATCGTGCAGGGCGGTGAGGGCGGTGGCCACACCGGCCCGATCGCGACCACCCTGCTGCTGCCGTCGGTGCTCGACGCCGTCGCCGACACCGGTATGCCGGTGATCGCCGCGGGTGGCTTCTTCGACGGTCGAGGTCTGGCCGCGGCGTTGTCCTATGGTGCGGCCGGGGTCGCGATGGGCACCCGGTTCCTGCTGACCTCGGACTCGACCGTCCCCGACGCCGTCAAGCGGCGCTACCTGGACGCGGCACTGGACGGCACCGTCGTCTCCACCCGCGTGGACGGCATGCCGCACCGGGTGCTGCGCACCGGATTGGTCGAGAAGCTGGAGAGCGGTTCGCCGGTGCGCGGTTTCGCGGCGGCGATCGGCAATGCGCAGAAGTTCAAGAAGCTGTCCGGGATGACGTGGAAGTCCATGGTCACCGACGGCCTGGCCATGCGGCACGGCAAGGATCTCACCTGGTCGCAGGTCGTGATGGCGGCGAACACCCCGATGCTGCTCAAGGCCGGTCTGGTGGAGGGCAACACCGACGCCGGTGTGCTGGCCTCCGGTCAGGTGGCCGGCATTCTGAACGACCTGCCGTCGTGCGCGGAGTTGGTGCCACAGATCGTCGCAGAGGCCGTGGCACACCTACGGGGTGCGTCCTCCTTCATCACTACGTCATGAAGTAAATAGCTTCATCATGGCAGGGTGAAGCCATTTTCTTCACCTGACACAGGTGCAGGGGCATTACGCGCGAAACCATCTCGGCGACACACACGCATTCCTACACTCCAGACATGAAGACCAACGCGGCGATTCTGTGGGAGTACGGCGGCGACTGGACCGTGGAGGAGATCGACCTCGATCCGCCGGGCGACGGTGAGGTGCTGGTGGCCTGGGAGGCGACCGGACTGTGCCACTCCGACGAACACATCCGCACCGGCGACCTGCCCGCCCCGCTGCCCCTGATCGGCGGTCATGAGGGTGCCGGGATCGTACGCGAGGTCGGGGCCGGCGTCGTCGGGCTCGCCCCCGGCGATCACGTGGTCGCCTCGTTCCTGCCGGCCTGCGGGCGCTGCCGGTTCTGCTCGACCGGCCACCAGAACCTCTGCGACCTCGGGGCCCTGATCATGGCCGGCACCCAGGTCGACGGCACCTACCGGCGCCGCGCCCGTGGCCAGAATGTCGGCGCGATGGCATTCGTCGGAACCTTCTCGCAGTACGGCTCCGTTCCCGAGGCGTCCATCGTCAAGATCGACGACGACATTCCGCTGTCGCGGGCCTGCCTGCTCGGCTGCGGTGTCACCACCGGCTGGGGTTCCGCGGTCAACACCGCCGATGTCGCACCCGGCGACACCGTCGTCATCATCGGCTTCGGTGGTATCGGCAGCGGCGCGGTGCAGGGCGCGCGGCTGGCCGGCGCGGAGAAGATCATCGTCGTCGAACCGGTGGAAGCCAAGCGGGACTTGGCGTTCCGATTCGGCGCCACCCACTTTGTCACCTCACTGCCCGAAGCCACCGCACTGGTCGCCGAGCTGACCCGCGGGGTGATGGCGGATTCGGCCATCCTCACCGTCGGACTGCTGGAGGGCGCCATGCTCGAGGATGCCGCCAACATCATCCGCAAGGGCGGCGCGGTGGTCATGACGGCACTGTCGACGATGGCCGACAACTCCCCCACCCTGGGAATGATGATGTTCACCCTGTTCCAGAAGCGGCTGCTGGGCAGCCTCTACGGGGAGGCCAACCCGCGCGCGGATATCCCGCGACTGCTGTCGCTGTACCGGGAGGGCAAGCTGCTGCTCGATGAGACCGTCACCCACGAGTACAAACTCGCCGAGGTCAACGAGGGCTACCAGGACATGCGCGACGGCCGCAACATCCGCGGGGTGATCCTGCACGACCACTGAGCTTCACCTTGCGCAGCGGCAACATCCCCGAAACGCGCAGGACACCGGAAAACAGCGAAGCTGCCCGATCCTGTTCCCATGTCGGCACCCACCAAGAGCCAGCGCAAGCGCGTGCACCCCGTCGACGAGGTGCTTCCCCTTCCGAAACTGGCCGCCTACGGCTTCCAGCACGTCGTCGCGTTCTACGCGGGCGCAGTGCTGGTGCCGATCCTGATCGCCAACGCCCTGGGGCTGTCCGGCGAAGAACTCGTCATGCTGATCACCGCCGACTTGTTCACCTGCGGCGTGGCGTCGATCATCCAGGCGGTCGGGTTCAAGAACGTCGGGGTGCGACTGCCGCTGCTGCAGGGCGTGACGTTCGCGGGCGTCGCCCCGATCATCGCGATCGGCCTGGCCCACGGAGGCGGGACCGCGAGCCTGCTCTACGTCTACGGTGCGGTGATCGTGGCCGGTGTCTTCACCTTCCTGATCGCCCCCGTCTTCGTGAAGCTGCTCAAGTTCTTCCCGCCCGTGGTGACCGGCACGCTCATCACCATCATCGGCCTGTGTCTGGTGCCCATCGGCGCGCTGGACGCGGTGACCAACCCGGCCACCCACGAGCCCGACCCCACCAACCTGCGCTGGGTGCTCTACGCGCTGGGCACCATCGCCGTGATCGTGGCGATCCAGCGGATCTTTCGCGGCTTCATGTCCACCATCGCCGTGCTGCTGGGCCTCATCGCCGGCTGCGCGGTGGCGTTCGCCCTTGGCGACATGAACTTCGACCGGGTCGGTGCGGCCTCGCTGTTCGGGTTCACCCCACCGTTCGTGTTCGGCATGCCCAAGTTCGACATCGTCGCGATCATCACGATGATCATCGTGATGATGATCATCGCGGTGGAGTCGACCGGTAGCACACTGGCCACCGGTGAGATCGTCGGCAAGCGGGTCCGCCCGTCCGATATCGGCAATGTGCTGCGTGCCGACGGCGTGGCCACCACCATCGGCGGCATCTTCAACTCGTTCCCCTACACCGCGTTCTCCGAGAATGTCGGCCTGGTGCGACTCACCGGGGTGAAGAGCCGGTGGGTGGTCGCGGCGGCGGGCGTCATCATGATCCTGTTGGGATTCCTGCCCAAGGTGGCCGCGATCGTCGCATCGATCCCGAACCCGGTGCTCGGTGGCGCGGCCCTGGTGCTGTTCGCCACCGTCGCCGTCGTCGGCATCCAGACGCTGGGCAAGGTCGACTTCACCGACCATCGCAACGTCATCATCGTGACCACCAGCCTGGCGCTGGCGCTGCTGGTGACGTCGTACCCGGGCATCTCCTCGGCATTGCCTGCCGGACTGGACATCCTGTTCGGCAGCGGTATCAGTACCGGCGCCATCGCCGCGATCGTGCTCAATATCGTGTTCTTCCACATCGGGAAGAAGGGGCCCCGGGTGGCCGGCGGCGGCTCGATCTCCCTCGACGAGGTCAACACCATGACCCGGGAACGTTTCACCGAGGTGTTCGGACACGTCGTGCAGGACGTCGTGTGGGCCGCCGACCGCGCCTACGAGCAGCGGCCGTTCGCCGACACCACCGCGCTGCGGGAGGCATTCCAGGATGCGGTGCTGACCGGCACCACCGATCAGCAGGAGGAACTACTCAACGCCTTCCACGATCTGGGTGCCGAGGACGAGACGGGGCAGGTGCTGGCGGTCGACCATGTGGCGCTGAGCAATCTCGACGAGGATGACCACCAGGACGTCGTGGGTCTGGCCGCCGCCTACCGCGAACACTTCGGCTTCCCGCTGATCATCTGCGCACGGGAGACCGAGCGCTTCGATAGGGTGCTGCGCAATGGTTGGTCGCGGATCGACAATTCCGCGGCCACCGAGAAGGCCTACGCGCTGATCGAGGTGGCAAAAATCGCCAACTACCGCTTCACCGATCTGGTCGCCGACGCCAATCCCATTGCCGCGGCCCGGTTCGGCAGGCTCAACGAACTCTCGTGAAGGCGATCGGACTGGGAGATTTCAACGCGCTGTCCGACCGGCAACGGATGCACCTGCTGTTCGAGGTGTGCTCATCGACGATCTGGGCGCGACGCGTGGTGGCGGGCTCACCGTTCCGGGATGCCGAAGCCCTCTACGACCGGGCCGACCGGGTCCTCGCCGAACTACCCGATGCCGAAATCGACGCCGCACTCGACGGCCACCCGCGCATCGGCGCCTCGGTATCGGCGGCGCACAGCCCGTCGTCGGCCCGCGAGCAGGCCCGTGTCGCCGATGCCGGCGAGGCGGTGAAAGCCGCACTGGCAGAGAAGAACCGCGAGTACGAGGACAGGTTCGGCTATGTCTACCTGGTGTGTGCCAGCGGGCGCTCCGCCGATGAACTGCTGGCCATCCTCACCGACCGCCTCGACAACGATCCGGAGACCGAGCGCCGGGTCATGCGCAGCGAGTTGGCCAAGATCAACCGGCTGCGCCTGGAGCGCCTGCTGAGCGAGCCGACATGATGGGCAGCATGACCCTTTCCACACATGTCCTGGACGCCACCACCGGCCGGCCCGCCGTCGGCGTCGTTGTCACCCTCACCGCCGCGGGAACCAGGGTCGCCGACGGCATCACCGATGCCGACGGCCGCATCGCGGGACTCGGCGCCGAGCTGGCCGCCGGCGTGTACCGGCTGCATTTCGACACCGGCGCCTATTTCGCCGCCGAGGGGATCAGCGGTTTCTATCCGGAGGTCGTGATCGCCTTCGAGATCACCGATCTGACGGGTCACTACCACGTGCCGCTGCTGCTGTCCCCGTACTCCTACTCCACCTATCGAGGGAGCTGAACGTGAAGGTCGTGATCATCGGTGCGGGCATGGGCGGAATGAGCGCCGCCATCGCCCTGCGCCAGATCGGTATCGAGACCGCGGTCTACGAGCGGGTCACCGAGAACAAGCCGGTCGGCGCTGCCATCTCGGTGTGGTCCAACGGGGTGAAATGCCTCAATTACCTTGGTCTGCAGGAAGAAACCGCGGAACTGGGCGGAATCGTCGAGACCATGAGCTATATCGACGCGCGCACCGGAGAGACCATGTGCCGCTTCTCGATGCAGCCGCTGATCGACGAGGTCGGGCAGCGTCCGTACCCGATCGCCCGGGCCGAACTGCAGTCGATGCTGATGCAGGCGTACGGCATGGACGCCATCAACTTCGGCATGAAGATGGTCAGCGTGGAGAACGATGCGACCGGGACCACCGCGAAGGCCACCTTCGCCGACGGGACCACCGTGACCGCCGATGTGATCATCGGCGCCGACGGTGCGAGTTCGATCACCCGCGAGTACGTGCTCGGCGCCCCGGTGACCCGCCGCTACGCCGGCTACGTCAACTTCAACGGCCTGGTCGATACCGACGACGCGATCGGACCCGCCACCGAATGGACCACGTATGTCGGTGAGGGAAAACGTGTCTCGGTGATGCCGGTGGCCGGCGGACGCTTCTACTTCTTCTTCGACGTCGTCGAACCCGAGGGTGTCCCGTACGAACGAGGGACCGCCCGCGAGGTGTTGCGTAGGCACTTCGCGGGCTGGGCTCCCGGGGTGCAGACGCTGATCGACAAGTTGGATCCGCAGACCACGAACCGGGTGGAGATCCTGGACCTGGATCCCTTCCACACCTGGGTCAAGGGCAGGGTCGCTGTCCTCGGCGACGCCGCGCACAACACCACACCCGATATCGGGCAGGGCGGTTGCTCGGCCATGGAGGACGCCATCGAACTGCAGTGGGCGTTCAAGGATCACCCCGGCGATGTGCACGCGGCACTGGCCGCGTATCAGTCCGCCCGCACCGAACGGGCCGGTGAACTCGTGCTGCGTGCGCGCAAACGCTGCGATGTCACCCACGCCAAGGATCCGCAGGCGACCGCGCAGTGGTATGACGAACTGCGAAAAGAAGACGGCACCAACGTCATTCGCGGCATCCTCGGGAACATCCTGGGCGGGCCACTCACCCCGGCTCGGTGATCAGCCGGCCTCGTACGTAGACACCGTCGATGACGTCCTCACGCATGCTCATCAGCAGGGTGAACAGCAGGCGGTCGGCATCCTCGGGGTCTATCCGCGCCAGCAGTTCGGGCAGCAACGCCTGGCGCTGCGGGTCGACGATGACGAAGTCGGCCTCCTTACCGGCGTCCAGGTTACCGACCCGGTCCTCGAGATCCAGGGCCCGCGCACCGGCCAGCGTCGCGGTGAACAGCAGGTCCGCCGGGCGAATCGAGAGGCCCTGTCCCTCAGGCTCGCTGATGTGCACCTTGAAGCAGTCGTTGAGCACCCGGGGGATCAGCCATTCGTCCCCGGCCGAGACATCGGTACCCAGCGCCACGGTGACCCCGCTCGCGGTGGTGCGCCGCCACGGCATGGTGCCCGATCCGAGAAACAGCTGCGAGGTCGGGCAGTGCGCGATCGAGCTGCCGGTCTCGGCCAACCGTGACAGCTCATGGTCGGAGCAGTGCACGGCGTGCGCGAATACACTGCGCCGGCCCAGCAGCGAGACACCACCGCCCGCGCACCGCCCGTCGTAGGTGTCCAGGTAATGCTGCACACCGTAGTCGGCGCGTACCGCCTCGATCTCGCCGAGATTCTCCGACAGGTGGGTGTGGAAGTAGACACCGTCGGTACTGACGTCCGCGTAGAGTTCTCCCAGTGCGCGCAGTGTCGTCTCGGTGACCGAGAGTGCGAAGCGGGGCACCACCGCCACCTGGGTGAGTCCGCCGGCGTGGTTGTGCCATCGTTCGATCTCGTTGTGGGTGAGGCCGATTGCCTCGGCGTCCCCGGTCAACAGCGGGCCGGCGGCCGCGGGGCCCACCGTCTGGATGCCACGCCCGGATATCGTGCGCAGACCCGCGGCGATCGACTCCTCGAACAGGGCGTCCTGGGCATGCGGAAAGGCCGATCCGAACACCAGCGCCGTGGTCGTTCCGACGGCGATGCGCCGGCTGCAGAAGTCCTGCGCGACGCGGCGGGCGTAGCCGGTGTCGGCCAACATCGCCTCCAACGGAAAGATGCAGCGCTGCAACCAGTCCAGCAGCTGACCACCGCCGTAGGAGTCCACACAGTGGGTCTGCGGGAAATGGATGTGGGTGTCGACGAACCCGGGTAGCAGGAAGCCAGGACGGCAGTCGATGATCTCGGCGCCGGCCGCGGACTCGGGCAGCCCCGAGTACGCACCGCTGTAACCGATCATCCCGACGTCATCGACTGCCAGCGCACCGTCGGGGATGCTCACCAGATGCTCGCGCGCACCGTCGAGGCGTGGCGCACCGCCGATGTGGATCAGATGGCCGCGGTACACATGCATACATCGATTGTCACAGTGTCTGTGCCACCGCGCAGGTCATCGGTTTCGGCCTGCAGGCGCCCGGAACGGCGACTACGGTCGATAGATGGACCTCAACACCGTCGAGGCGGTGCACATCCCCACCCGCCGCGACGAGGTGTGGCCGCTGGGACCCACCGACGCCGTCCTCGCCGGTGGCACCTGGCTGTTCTCCGAACCGCAGCCGACGGTGACCCGGCTCGTCGACATCACCCGGCTGGGGTGGCCGCCGGTCACCCTGGGTCCGGACGGGTTGGAACTCGCAGCGACCTGCACGCTCGACGAAGTCGCCTCGCTGTCAACGACGTTGCCTTCGGAATGCGCGGCCGCCCCGTTGTTCCGGCAGTGCTGCACCGCGCTGCTCGCCTCGTTCAAGATCTGGCGCACCGCGACCGTCGGGGGCAACATCTGCCTGGCCCTTCCTGCCGGGGCGATGATCTCGCTGTGCACGGCGCTGGATGCCGCGGTGACCGTGTGGCGGGCCGACGGTTCCGAGTACACGTTGCCGGTGACCGAATTCGTCACCGGCCAGGCCACCAACGTGCTGAACACCGGAGACGTCCTTCGTGCCATCCACATACCGGTGGCGGCGCTGCGGGCCCGGACCGCCTACCGCAAGCTCGCGCCGTCCCCACTCGGCCGGTCCGGTGTGGTGGTCATCGGGCGCAGCGACCAGGACGGCGGGGTCGTGCTGTCGGTGACGGCGGCCACGGTACGGCCCTACGTGTTCCGATTCTCCGCGGCACCTTCCCCCGACGACCTGCGGGCAGGCCTGGCCGGTATCCCGGACCGCGACCTGACCCGCGACGCGCACGGCGACCCGGACTGGCGCCGGGCGGTCACGCTGATCCTTGCCGAGCAGATCCGCGCCGAGCTGGCATGAAGCTCTCGGTCAACGGCTCCGACTACGACGGGGACCCACGCCCAGGTCAGTGCCTGCGCACCTTCCTGCGCGAACACGGTCACTTCGAGGTCAAGAAGGGCTGCGACGCCGGGGACTGCGGCGCGTGCTCGGTACTCGTCGACGGCGCCGCGGTGCATTCCTGCGTATTCCCGGCTTTCCGGGCCGCAGGCTTGTCGGTGACGACGGCCGCCGGTCTGGGTACGCCGGATGACCTGCACCCCGTGCAACGCCGCTTCGTGGAGGCCGCCGGCTTCCAGTGTGGATTCTGCACCGCCGGGATGGTCACCACCGCAACCACATTGACCCAGGAACAGATGTCGGATCTGCCGGAGCAACTCAAGGGCAACCTGTGCCGGTGTACCGGCTACCGGGCGATCACCGATGCCTTGTCCGGGGTGGTCAACATCGACAAATCCGATGTCCATGATGCGGGCAGGTCCATCGGCGCCCCGGCGGGGGTGCGGGTGGTCACCGGCACCGAGGAATACACCATGGACGACGCGCCCGCCGGGTTGCTGCACATGGCCGTGCTGCCGAGCCCGCTGGCCCACGCACGCATCCGGTCGATCGACACCGCGGCGGCCGAGGCGATGCCGGGGGTGCGGCTGGTCCTCACCCACCGGGACAGCCCGCCGGTGCTGTTCTCCACGGCGCGCCACGAGCTGAGAGAAGATGATCCGGATGACACCGCCATCCTGGACGACACCGTGCGATTTGTCGGCCAGCGCGTCGCGGCGGTGGTGGCTGATCGCTACGATATTGCCGAGAATGCCTGCCGGGCAATCATTGTGGACTATGAAGCACTGCCCGCGGTATTCGATCCCGACGCTGCCAGATCCAGGGACGCGCCGCTATTGCACGCGGACAAGGACTCTGAGTCGCGCATTGCCGATCCGAGCCGCAATCTGGTGGCCGAACTGCACGGCGAGGTGGGCGATGTGGCGTCCGGGATCGCTACCGCCGAAGCCGCGGGCGGGGCCGTGGTGCGAGGCCGCTGGCAGACCCAGCGGGTTCAGCACGTGCATCTGGAGACCCATGGCTGCACCGGATGGCGCGACGACTCCGGGCGGCTGGTGATCCGCACCAGCACGCAGGTGCCCTTCCTGGTGCGAAACGAGTTGTGCCACATCTTCGGTCTCGGCGTCGATGACGTGCACGTGTTCACCAAGCGGGTAGGCGGCGGGTTCGGCGGGAAACAGGAGATGCTCACCGAGGACCTGGTGGCTCTGGCGGTGCTGCGTCTCGGAGTACCGGTGCGCTACGAGTTCCAGCGCAGCGACCAGTTCACCGTGGCGCCCTGCCGGCACCCGTTCCGTGTCGACGTCACCGTCGCCGCCGACGGTGACGGGGCGCTCACCGCGCTGGCCATCGACGTCCTCGTCGACGCCGGGGCGTACGGCAACCACAGCCCCGGGGTGATGTTCCATGGCTGCGGCGAATCCGTTGCGGTGTACCGAAGTCCGAACAAGCGGATCGACGCGCAGTCCGTCTACACCAACAACCTGCCCTCCGGTGCCTTCCGGGGGTACGGGCTCGGCCAGGTCATGTTCGCGATCGAGTCCGCCATGGACCAGCTCGCCGACCGGCTCGGCATCGACCCCTTCGAGTTCCGGCGCCGCAATGTCATCGTGCCCGGTGACAGTTTCGTGGATTCCCATGTGCTCGACGACGATCTGACCTTCGGCAGCTATGGACTGGATCAGTGCCTCGATCTCGCCGAGGCGGCCCTGCGGGCGGGCAACGGCGTGCCGGCGCCCGGGGGATGGCAGGTCGGCGAGGGCATGGCGGTGGCCATGATCGCGACGATTCCCCCGCGCGGGCATTTCGCGGAAGCGACGGTGTCGGTCGACGCCGAAGGCATCTACACCCTGGACATCGGCACCACCGAATTCGGCAACGGGACCACCACGGTGCACACGCAGCTGGCCGCCCACGAGCTCAACACCGTCGCCGAGCAGATCAGGATCCGCCAATCGGACACGGCCACCACCGGTTACGACACCGGCGCGTTCGGCTCGGCGGGCACGGTGGTCGCCGGGCGGGCCACCCAACTCGCCGCTCGTGAGCTGCAGCACGCCATGGTGGCCGCCGCTTCCGAACTGACCGGGGTGTCACCGGCGCTGTGCAGGCTGGACCGCAACGGGGTGCAGTGCGGTGCACAGCTGGTGGACTTCGGATCGCTGCCGGTGCCCATGACCGGCAGCGGAAAGCACGATGGCACACCGCGTTCGGTGGCCTTCAATGTGCACGCGTTCCGGGTCGCGGTGAACCCCGAGACCGGTGAGGTGTCGATCCTGCAGTCGATACACGCCGCCGACGCCGGGGTGGTGATGAACCCGCAGCAGTGCCGCGGTCAGGTCGAGGGCGGCGTCGCGCAGGCGATCGGATCGGCATTGTTCGAGGAGATCCAGATCGGTCCAGACGGCACGGTCGTCACCCAGACGCTGCGCAACTATCACGTCCCACAATTGGCGGACATCCCGGTGACGGAGGTCTACTTTGCCGACACCTACGACGAGCTGGGCCCGCTCGGCGCGAAGTCGATGAGCGAATCGCCGTACAACCCGGTCGCCCCTGCCCTGGCGAATGCCATCGCCCGGGCGTGCGGGGCGCGGGTCCATCAGTTGCCGATGACCCCGGCTCGGGTGTGGCGGGCTATCAGAGGCGTTCGATGATGGTGACGTTGGCGGTGCCGCCACCCTCGCACATGGTCTGCAGTCCGTAGCGACCGCCGGTGCGCTCCAACGTGTTCAGCATGGTGGCGAACAACTTGGCACCGGTCGCGCCCAGCGGATGCCCCAGGGCGATGGCACCGCCGTTGGGGTTGACCTTCGCCGGGTCGGCACCGGTCTCCTTGATCCAGGCCTGCACCACCGGCGCGAAGGCCTCGTTGATTTCGACGGTGTCGATATCGCTGATCGACAGACCGGTCTTCTCCAGCGCGTAGTGGGTGGCCGGGATCGGTCCGGTCAGCATGAACACCGGGTCGGCGCCACGGGCGCTGATGTGGTGGATGCGGGCGCGCGGCTTGAGACCATGGGTCTTGACGGCGTCCTCCGACGCGAGCAGGACGGCACTGGCGCCGTCGGAGATCTGGCTGGCCATCGCGGCGGTCAGTCGTCCGCCCTCGACCAGGGTCTTGAGTCCGGCCATCTTCTCCAACGACGTCTCCCGCGGGCCCTCGTCGATGGCGAATCCGTCGACCGGGATGATCTCGTTCTCGAAGTACCCGGCCCGGATCGCTTCCTGAGCACGCTGGTGGCTGGTCAACGCGAACTGCTCCATGTCCTCACGGGACAGGTTCCACTTCTCGGCAATCATCTCCGAGCCCCGGAACTGCGAGATCTCCTGATCGCCGTAGCGATGCAGCCAGCTCTTGGACTCGTTGGTCGGCGACGTGAAGCCGAACTGCTCGCCGACGATCATCGCCGAACTGATCGGGATCTGACTCATGTTCTGCATGCCGCCGGCGACGATCACATCGGCGGTCCCCGACATGATCGCCTGCGCGCCGAAGGAGATGGCTTGCTGGCTGGAGCCGCACTGGCGGTCCACGGTGACACCGGGAACCTCCTCGGGGAAGCCTGCGGCCAGCCACGACAGCCGGGCGATATTGCCGGCCTGCCCACCGATGGCGTCCACGCAGCCGGCGATCACATCGTCGACGGCGCCCGGGTCCAGATCGGTGCGCTCGAACAGTCCCCGCCAGGCCGCCGCGCCGAGATCGACCGGGTGCACACCGCTCAGCGACCCGTTGCGCTTGCCGATCGCGGTACGAACGGCATCGATGACGTACGCCTCAGCCATGTCAGACTCCTTTATCGGTGATTCCGCCAAGAACGATGGCGAGATATTGGCGGCCGACTTCCTCGGCCGTGAGGGGTCCGCCCGGCTGGTACCACCGGACCGACACCCAGGTGGTGTCACGGATGAAGCGATAGACCAGATCGACGTCAAGGCCGGGCCGGAACGAGCCGTCGGCGATACCTTCGTGCAGCAGGTCGACCCACATCTTGCGCTGCTCGCGGTTGCGGTCGTCGACGAACGCGAACTGGGGAAGCGACGAGAGCCGCTTGGCCTCGTCCTGATAGATGACCACCTGGGCGTGGCGGTGCTCGATCGCCTCGAAGGAGGCCATGAACAGGCCCTTCACCCGGTCCAGCGGGGTGGATTCGCCGGCGACGATCTCCTGGTAGCGCTCGAACAGCCAGTCCAGGAAGTCCTTGAGGACCTCTTCGACCATCTGTTCTTTGGACGTGAAGTGGTGGTACAGACTGCCCGAGAGGATGCCCGCCGAGTCGGCGATGTCGCGGACCGTGGTGGACTTGAGGCCGCGCTCGGCGAACATCGTCGCGGCGAGCTGTAGGAGCTCGTCGCGGCGGCTGGCCGGCGGTGTCATGGCGACAGCGTACCAACCAAGCACTTGCTAGGTCGAACGGCTTGCCCGAGAGGGCATCCACGGCGAGCACCTTGTGATTTGCGTCACACACGCGGCGCGCGCCGACCCACCCGCCAGATCGGCGGGGCGATACGCCGAGCGGTCCGCGATCCGGTCATTCCGATTCAGCAACGTCCATCCAATGCGGTTGCCAACGCAAAGAGCGCGCCAATCCGCACACGCGCGGCACACGAGCGACGAAATGCGGCAACACGTGCCCGACCGGCGACGTTCAGACCGTACCGCGCCGCCGCCGATTTTTCTCTCTCAGCTAACTCGCATCCGACCGGGTCGACCTCTTTACGTTCGCGCAATATCCGGACAGGAACCTTGCCTACTTCCTAGTCTCAGATCGGTCAGTCCAATACGAGCGACTTGCGAAGGGGTAGCAGCTCATGGAGATCTCAGCACGTTCCTACTTCACCACCGGTATCGCCCTCACCGCGGCGAGCGCCATCGCCCTCACTCCCCTGGCGGTGATCCCCGCCGAGGGCCGGACCATTGCCATCCCCTCGGTGAGCACTGCCGATGTCCGCCTGACCGCGGTGATCAATCCGGCCGACGTCGACAATCTGATCGCCGCCCTGCGGGCCGGTCTGGCCGATGTCAACGCCGGCATCGATTCTGCCGAGTCCTTCACCGCCGACACCCTGGCCGACGTCCTGGCCCGAACCCAGGAACTCAACACCGGCCTGTGGACCCGTCTCGTCGCCGCGGCGGGCACCGGTGCCCTCGGCACCCTCGTGACCGCCATCAGCAACTACTCTCAGGCCAGTCTGGCGATGACCGCGGACAGCATCAACGGGGCCGCCGCGGCAGTGATCCCCCTGCCCGGCGATATCACCAACATCATCGGCAGCACCCTGATCGGATCGCTGAACACCGCGCTGTACGCGATCACCGACGTCATCAACAATCCGTTGAAGTTGGCCAGCTACACCGGGCTGTTGGCCGGGGTGGTCAACATCATCGGCGACGCACTCGTCTCCCAGGACCCGAACTACGACACCGGCCTGCTTCCCGGAACCGGCGGCACCAGCCTGTTCGAAACGGCCCTGCAGGGGACCGTCGGGGCCGTCATCAACGTCATCGGCCTCGGCAGCTCGGGACTGACCGGCCAGGTCAATCTCGCCGTGGACTCGCTGAACGGAGCGCTCGACGGGATCGCCGCGCAGAGCGGCAACGAACTCGTCGCCGGCCTGGTGGGACTCATCCAGGGGCTGGCGCTGAACCCCATCCAGATCATCAACAACACCGGGGTCCTCGGCGGGTTGGTCAACATCGGGTTCCCGCTGATCGCCGCGGTGGACCCCATCGTCAATGCCGCCTCCGCTGCGGTGGTGGGCGTGCAGAACGGTCTGAACATCGCGCTGAACGCCATCGGCAACGCACCCTTGGAGCTGGACAGCTACACCACCGCCCTCGGCGGACTGTTCAACGGTGGATTCGACGTGACGGGCGCGGCCATCTCCGCGGGCACCAGCGCGCTGACGCTGCCCGGCAGCGTCCTGGCCGGGGTGACCACAACCACCGCCGCACTGGTCACCGAGCTGACCACGAACCTCGCCCAGACCGTCGCCGGGGTGCTGACGCAGGTCGGCCTGGACCGGGCGGCCGAACTGGCACTCGAGCTGGCCGGCTCGGTGAACTACGCGGTCAACTGGGTCCGTGATCTGGTCGCCACCGAAGTGATCGGCGGGATCAACGACGCCATCACCAACGCCGGTACGACACTGACCAACCTCAACGAAAACGCCCGCGAGGTGATCAACAACCTGCTCGGCTACACCCCGCCCCCCACTCTCCAGCAGGAACCACTTGTGGCCCGCGCAGCCGACTCGGACGACGCCGTCGCCACGCTGACCGTCGACTCCGGCTCATCGGTGGCCGACGCACCCGTTGCCGAACCGTCCGCGGTCGACGAGGTCGCCACCGGCGCCGAGGAAAGTGCCGAAACCACCGAGGCCACCGAGGAGGCCGAAGAAGCCGCCGTTGAGGAGGCCAAGCCTGCGCGCCCCGAACGCAAGCAGCGCCCGGCCAGTGCCCGCACCGCGCCCAAGACCGCGCGCTCCGGTGTCCAACGCGCCGGCGCCCCGGCCGGGGCTCAACGGTAGAACCCGGGCGGGGATCATCTCGGGTCCAGCGGTGAGGGGCAACCCCTGCTCAGGCGCGCTGGCTGGACACCGAGATCACTTCGCCGGTCAGGTAGCTGGAGTAGTCGCTGGCCAGGAAGGCGATGGTGGCGGCCACCTCCCAGGGTTCGGCGGCCCGGCCGAAGGCCTCGTCACCGGCCAGCCGGTCCAGCAGCTCCGAGGAGGACGTCTTCTCCAGGAACTTGTGTCGGGCGATGCTCGGTGACACCGCGTTGATGCGGACCCCGAACTCGACGGCTTCGATTGCGCTGCAACGGGTAAGCGCCATCACTCCGGCCTTCGCGGCGGCATAGTGCGACTGCGAATGCTGGGCGCGCCAGCCCAGCACGCTGGCGTTGTTCACGATGACACCGCCGTGCTCGACATCCCGGAAGTAACGCAGCGCGGCGCGGGTGGCACGCATGACCGAGGTGAGCGTGACGTTGACGACGCGGTCCCACTCGTCGTCGGTCATGTCGATCACCGGCGTCTGTCCGCCCAGGCCGGCGTTGTTGACCAGTACATCCAAGCGTCCCGCGGCGGCCACCGTCTGGGTGATGAGGTTGTCGACCGCCCCGGTGGAGGTGACATCGCAGACCACCGATTCGACGCGGCCCAGGCCGAGCGCGGCGAGTTCGTCGCGGGTCTCACCGAGCCGGCGTTCGTGGAAGTCCGAAACCACGACATCGGCGCCCTCCAGCAGTGCGCGGCGCGCGGTGGTCGACCCGATACCGGTGCCGGCGGCCGCGGTCACCAGGACGACCTTGCCCTTCAGCAGGCCGTGACCCTCGATCTCCTTGGGGGCCACGGACAGGTTCTTGGGGTGGCTCATGTTCATCCCTTGGCTTCCCTGGGTAGGCCGAGCACCCGCTCGGCGATGATGTTGCGCTGGATCTCGTTGGATCCGCCGTAGATGGTGTCCGAGCGGGAGAACAGGTAGAGCCGCTGCCATTCGTCGAACTCGGCGTCGTCCAGGGTCAGCCCCGCGGTGCCCTGCACGTCCATGGCGATCTCACCGAGGTCGCGGTGCCAGTTGGCCCACAACAGTTTCGACACGTTGTCTTTTCCTGGGGCGGCTTGACCGCCTCCTTCCACGTCCATGGTCGCCAGCGAGTAGGACCGCATGGCCTTCAGCCCGGTCCAGGATCGGGTCAACCGCTCCCGGATCAGCGGGTCGCCCGCGGCGCCGGTCCGCTCTGCCAGTTCGACCAGGTTGGAATGCTCACGGGCGTAACGGATCTGCTGGCCGAGAGTGGACACGCCACGCTCGAAGGTGAGCAGACCCATCGCCACCCGCCAGCCGTCACCGGGCTCACCGACCACCAGGGATGCTTCGGTGCGGGCGTCGTCGAAGAACACCTCGTTGAACTCGGAGTCGCCGGTGAGCTGGATGATCGGGCGGATCTGCACACCCGGCTGGTCCAGCGGCACCAGCAGGAAGGAGAGCCCGGCGTGCCGTTTGGACCCCTTCTCGCTGCGGGCCACCACGAAGCACCACTGCGCCCAGTGCGCCAGCGAGGTCCACACCTTCTGACCGTTGATCACCCACTCGCCGCCGACCAGCTCGGCAGAAGTGGAGACGTTGGCGAGGTCACTGCCCGCGCCGGGCTCGGAATAGCCCTGGCTCCAGAGTTCGGTGACGTCGAGGATGCCGGGCAGGAAGCGCTGCTGCTGCTCGGGTGTGCCGTACGCGATGAGCGTCGGCCCCAGCAGCTCCTCGCCGAAGTGGTTGACCTTGTCGGGGGCGTCCGCCTTGGCGTACTCCTCGTAGAACGCCACCCGGTGGGCGACGGTCAGACCGCGACCACCGTGCTCCTCGGGCCAGCCCAGGCAGGTCAGGCCCGCGGCGGCCAGATGCTGATTCCACGCACGCCGTTCTTCGAATGCCTCGTGCTCACGGCCCGGGCCGCCGAGGCCCTTGAGCGCTGCATATTCGCCGACGAGATTATCGGCGAGCCATTGCCGGACCTCGGCCCGGAAGTCCTCGACCTCTATCACCCCTGTAGGCTAACCTACCAAGCACTTGCTTTGTTAGAGGAGCGTCAATGACGAGCGTAGAGCGGACCGTTCCAGCGGTGCTGGACCGGATTGCCGTACAGCTAACCGAGCATGACGCGCTGGTCACGCCGGGTAAACGACTCACCTACGGTCAGCTGCGCGACGAGGTACGACGGGCCGCCGCCGCCATGATCGACCTGGGGGTCGCCGTCGGCGACCGGGTCGCGATCTGGTCCCCCAACACCTGGCACTGGGTGGTCGCCGCACTGGCCACCCACTACGCCGGCGCGATCGTCGTCCCGCTGAACACCCGCTACACCGCCAGTGAGGCCACCGACATCCTGGCCCGCACGGAGGCTCCCCTGCTGATTGCGGCCGGCGAGTTTCTCGGGGCCGACCGCAGCACCCAACTCGACCGAACCGCACTGCCCGCACTGCGCCACATCGTGCGGGTGCCGATCGACGCCGATGACGGAACCTGGGACTCCTTCGTGGCCCGCGGAACCGATCTCACCGAGGTCGATGCGCGCGCCGCCGCCGTCTCCCCCGATGACGTGTCCGACATCCTGTTCACCTCCGGCACCACCGGCCGCAGCAAGGGCGTGCGCTGCGCGCACCGGCAGTCGCTGGACGCCTCGGCAGCCTGGGCGGCCTGCGGTGAGGTCACCAGCGCCGACCGCTATCTGTGCATCAACCCGTTCTTCCACAACTTCGGCTACAAGGCCGGCATCCTGGCCTGCCTGCAGACCGGCGCGACGCTCTACCCACTGCTCACCTTCGATCCCGAGCAGGCGATGAAAGCCGTTGCCGAACACCAGATCACCGTGCTACCCGGCCCGCCGACCATCTACCAGACGCTGCTGGACCATCCGCGCCGCGCCGAGCACGACCTGACCTCGCTGCGATTCGCGGTGACCGGCGCGGCGGTGGTTCCGGTGGTGCTGATCGAGCGGATGCAGTCCGAGCTGGACATCGACATCGTGCTGACCGCCTACGGCCTGACCGAAGCCGCCGGCTTCGGCACCATGTGCAGCGCCGATGACGATGCCCTCACCGTGGCCACCACCTGCGGTCGCCCGATCGCCGATTTCGAGCTGCGCCTCGCTGACTCCGGGGAGGTGCTGTTGCGCGGCCCGAACGTCATGCTCGGTTACCTCGACGACCCGGAGGCGACCGCCGCGGCCATCGACGCCGACGGCTGGCTGCACACCGGCGATATCGGAACCCTGGACGCGGCTGGCAATCTCACCATCACCGACCGGCTGAAGGACATGTACATCTGCGGTGGCTTCAACGTCTACCCGGCCGAGATCGAGCAGGTGCTGGCCCGCTTGGACGGTGTGACCGAGGTCGCCGTCATCGGGGTTCCCGACCAGCGTCTCGGCGAGGTCGGCAAGGCCTTCGTGGTGGTCAAGGCCGGCGTACAGCTCGACGAGGCGGCCGTGATCGCCTACACGCGTGAGCATCTGGCGAACTTCAAGGTGCCGCGCTCGGTGGCGTTCCTCGATGTTCTGCCGCGAAACCCAGGAGGCAAAGTGGTCAAACCAATGCTCCGCGAGATCGACGGAAGAGCCTGAGATGGACCTGAATTTCGATGAGGGAACCGAGGAATTCCGGGCCGAGGTCCGCGACTTCCTGGCAGCCAACCGGGAGTCCTTCCCAACCGAGTCCTATGACACCCGTAAGGGCTTCGAGCAGCACCGCCGCTGGGACAAGGTGCTGTTCGACGCCGGGTTGTCAGTGATCGCATGGCCGAAGGAGTACGGCGGGCGTGACGCCACCCTGCTGCAGTGGGTGGCGTTCGAGGAGGAGTACTTCCGCGCCGGCGCGCCCGGGCGTGCCAGCGCCAACGGCACCTCCATGCTGGCGCCGACGCTGTTCGCGCACGGCACCAAGGAACAGCTGGACCGGGTCTTGCCGAAGATGGCCAGCGGCGAGGAGATCTGGGCACAGGCCTGGTCGGAGCCGGAGTCCGGCAGCGACCTGGCCTCGTTGCGCTCGACGGCCACCAGGGTCGACGGCGGCTGGAAGCTCAACGGCCAGAAGATCTGGAGCTCGCGGGCCCCGTTCGGTGAACGCGCCTTCGGGCTGTTCCGCTCCGACCCGCAGGCTCAACGGCACAAGGGCCTCACCTACTTCATGTTCGACTTGCACGCCGACGGGGTCACCGTCCGGCCGATCGCGCAGCTCGGTGGTGACACCGGTTTCGGTGAGGTCTTCCTCGACGACGTGTTCGTCCCCGACGAGGACGTCATCGGCGAGGCCAACGACGGCTGGCGTGCGGCGATGAGCACCTCGAGCAACGAGCGCGGCATGTCGCTGCGCAGCCCGGCCCGCTTCCTGGCCCCGGCCGAACGCCTCGTCGCACGGTGGAAATCCGATCCGGACCCGGTGTTCACCGACCGGGTGGCCGATGCCTGGATCAAGGCACAGGCCTACCGGCTGCACACCTTCGGCACCGTCACCCGGCTGGCCGGCGGCGGCGAACTCGGTGCCGAATCCTCGGTGACCAAGGTGTTCTGGTCCGACCTGGATGTCGCACTGCACCAGACCGCCCTGGACCTGCAGGGCGCGGACGCCGAGATCGTCGACGACTGGACCGAGGGCCTGCTCTTCGCTCTGGGCGGCCCGATCTACGCCGGCACCAACGAGATCCAGCGCAACATCATCGCCGAGCGGCTGTTGGGACTGCCGCGCGAGATTTCTGGGGGGAAGCCGAAATGAATTTCGAGATCGACGAACAGCAGCGCGATTTCGCGGCCAGCATCGACGCCGCCCTGGGTGCGGCGAACGTCCCCGCCGCGGTCCGAGCCTGGGCTGACGGCGACACCGCACCGGGCCGCAAGGTCTGGAATCAGCTCGCCGAACTCGGTGTCACCGCGCTGCTGGTATCCGAGAAGTTCGACGGTATCGACGCGCACCCGGTCGATGCCGTGGTGGCACTGGAACGTCTCGGCTACTGGGCGGTGCCCGGCCCGGTGACCGAGTCGATCATCGTGGCACCGCTGCTGCTGAGCGATGATGAACGGTCCGCGGCGCTGGCCGCGGGCGAATCGATCGCCACCGTCGCGCTGCCGCCGCAGGTGCGCCACGCCGTCAACGCCGACTTCGCCGATCTGGTGCTGCTCGCCACCGACGGCCAGGTGTCCGATGCCGTCGCCGGTGCAGCACACGACTCGGTGGATCCGGCGCGGAAGCTGTTCGAGGTCAGCGCTTCCGGGGCCGCGCGGACCGCCGACACCGCGCGCGCGTACGAGTTCGGTGTGCTGGCCACCGCGGCGCAGCTGATCGGCGCGGGGCAGGCCATGCTCGACCAGTCGGTGGCGTACGCCAAGCAGCGCACCCAGTTCGGCCGCGTCATCGGCTCCTACCAGTCGATCAAGCACAAGCTGGCCGACGTGCACATCGCACTCGAAATGGCCCGCCCGCTGGTCTACGGCGCGGCGCTCTCGCTGGCCGACTCATCCGCGGACACCGCCCGCGATGTCAGCGCGGCCAAGGTCGCGGCCGCCGATGCGGCGCTGCTGTCCGCCCGCTCGTCATTGCAGACCCACGGCGCCATCGGCTTCACCCAGGAGCACGACCTGTCGCTGCTGCTGCTGCGGGTGCAGGCGCTGCGCTCGGCCTGGGGCGACCCGACCCTGCACCGCCGCCGACTGCTGGAGGTTCTCTCGTGAGTGAAGAACGCGAACTGCTCCGCTCGACCGTTGCCGCGCTGGTCGACAAGCACGCCAACCCCGAGGCCGTGCGGCGTGCGATGGTATCCGAGCGCGGTTACGACCAGGCACTGTGGAAGCTGCTGTGTGAACAGGTCGGCGCCGCAGCACTTGTCGTGCCGGAAGATCTCGGTGGCGCAGGCGGCGAACTCGCCGACGCCGCGGTGGTGCTGGAGGAACTCGGCAAGGCGCTGGTCCCCACCCCGCTGCTGGGGACAACGCTGGCCGAGGTGGCGCTGCTGAGCGTCGAGGACCAGGAGGCCCTGGAAGGTCTGGCCGAGGGCACCTCCATCGGGGCGGTGGTGTTCGATCCCGAGTACGTCGTCAACGGCGATATCGCCGACGTGGTGATCGCCGCGGACGGCGCGAGCCTGACGCGCTGGAACACCTTCACCGCGCACGCCAAGACGACGATGGACCTGACCCGTCGATTGTCGTCGGTGACCGCCGGCGAAACCACACCGCTGGGCAGCGATCCCGGGCTGGCCGATACTGCGGCACTGCTGCTGGCCGCCGAACAGATCGGCGCGGCGACGCGGGCGCTGGACCTGACGGTGGCCTACACCAAGGACCGGGTGCAGTTCGGACGTCCGATCGGCAGTTTCCAGGCGCTCAAGCACCGGATGGCCGATCTGTACGTCGCCGTCCAGACCGCACGTGCGGTCGTCTACGACGCCATCGCCGAACCCTCGCCCGTATCGGCCTCGCTGGCCCGTGTCTTCGCCAGTGAGGCGCTGACCGCTGTCGTCGGTGAAGCCGTGCAGATGCACGGCGGTATCGCGATCACCTGGGAGCACGATATCCAGCTGTATTTCAAGCGCGCCCATGGCAGCGCGCAGTTGCTCGGACCGCCGCGGGCGCATCTGCGCCGGCTCGAAGCCGAGGTGTTCCAGACCGCGGACTAGCCTGGACCCGATGACCGCAAACACCGGCCGGGTGGCGCTGCGCGCCGGGATCCCGCCGTTCTATGTGATGGACGTGTGGCTGGCTGCCGCCGAACGGCAGCGCACGCACGGGGACCTGGTCAACCTGTCCGCGGGCCAACCCAGTGCACAGGCACCGGCACCGGTGCGTGCTGCCGCCGCCGAGGCGCTGGAACACCACAACCTCGGATACACCGTGGCGCTGGGCATTCCGCCGCTGCGCGAGGCGATCGCCGCGTCCTACCTGGACCGGCACGGCATCGATGTGGACCCCGACGCGGTCGTCATCACCACCGGTTCCACCGGCGGGTTCCTGTTGGCGTTCCTGTCCTGTTTCGACGTGGGTGACCGGGTGGCGGTGACCAGCCCGGGCTACCCGTGTTACCGCAACATCCTGTCCGCGCTGGGTTGTGAGCCCGTCGAGGTGCCCTGCGGGCCGGACACCCGCTTTCAGCCGACCGTGCAGATGCTGGAGGCCCTCGACCCACCGGTCAAGGGCCTGATCATCGCCAGCCCGGCGAACCCCACCGGCACCGTCATCCCGCCCGCCGACCTGGCCGCGATCGTGAATTGGTGCGATGAGCGTGACGTGCAGTTGGTGAGCGACGAGCTGTACCACGGCCTGGTGTACCCGGGCGCACCGGCGACCAGTTGTGCGTGGGAGACATCACGCAATCCCATTGTGGTGAACAGCTTCTCGAAGTACTTCGCGATGACCGGCTGGCGGCTGGGCTGGCTGCTGGTACCGGAGCCGCTGCGCCGGGCGGTCGACCGGTTGACCGGCAACTTCTCCATCTGCCCGCCGACGCTTCCGCAGCTGGCGGCGGTGGCGGCGTTCGATCCGGCGTCACTGGCCGAGGCCGACGGCCTGGTCGAGGAGTACACCGTCAACCGGGAGCTGTTGCTGACCGGCCTGGCCGAGATCGGCCTGGATCGGCTCGCCCCGGCCGACGGCGCGTTCTACGTGTACGCCGACATCTCCCGCTACTCCACCGACTCCCTCGATTTCTGCGCAAAACTGCTGGCCGACACCGGTGTTGCCATCGCCCCCGGCGTCGATTTCGACACCGTCAACGGCGGCTCGTTCGTCCGGTTGTCCTTCGCCGGCGCGGCATCCGATATCAGCGCGGCGCTGGCCAGGATGGGTACCTGGCTCAGGACTTCAGGAACGCCAGCAGATCGGCATTGATGACATCGGCGTGGGTGGTGGGCATGCCGTGCGGAAAGCCCTCGTAGGTTTTCAACGTCCCGTTCTGCAGCAGCTCAGCAGATTTCGGGCCGGCGGCCACGTAGGGGACGATCTGGTCGTCGCGGCTGTGCATCACCAGCGTGGGCACGGTGATCTTCTTGAGGTCCTCGGTGAAATCGGTCTGGGAGAACGCCACGATGCCGTCGTAGTGGGAGAGCGCGTCGCCCATCATGCCCTGGCGCCACCAGTTCTCGATGATCGCCTCGTCGGGTTCCACACCGTCTCGGTTGAACCCGTAGAACGGACCTGCCGGCAACGCCCGGTAGAACACCGAACGGTTGGCCGCCAACTGCGCCTGCAGATCGTCGAACACGCCCTTGGGCAGGCCCTCCGGGTTCGCGTCGGTCTGCACCATGAGCGGGGGCACCGCGCTGATGATGGCGGCCTTCGAAGCCCGGCTCTCGCCGTGGCGGGCCAGGAAGCGGACCACCTCGCCGCCACCGGTGGAGTGCCCGATATGGATGGCATCGTGCAGGTCGAGGTGCTCCACGAGGGCGTGCATATCGTCGGCGTAGTGGTCCAGATCGTGACCGCCCGGGGTCTGGGTGGAGCGCCCGTGGCCCCGCCGGTCGTGGGCGATCACCCGGTAGCCCTGGCCCAGGAAGAACAGCATCTGGGTGTCCCAGTCGTCCGAGGACAGCGGCCAGCCGTGACTGAACACGATGGGCTGTCCGGTTCCCCAGTCCTTGTAGAAGATGTCGGTGCCGTCGGTGGTGGTGAGGATGCTCATGGGCGTTAACTCTGCTCGTTCGGCAGGGTGATGTCGATACCGCTAGCCACCATTGTGTGTCAGTGGCAGCAGGTAGCATTTCGGATATGTTCGAAACTTTGTTCGATATCGACCCGGCGACCGGTGAGGCGGAGCTGCGGGCCGATGTCGAGCGGTTCGAGCGACTCAAGGCCTGGTGCTGGCCGACACCACCCTGGCCGGCGATGACGACACTCCCGGGTGGCTCGCCGACTACGGACCCATTCCGGCCGGTTTTGCGCGGAGCATGACCGGTGATGCCGCCGCGGACGCCGCGGTGAAGACGATGCTGCGCAGGCTGTACCGCCACCCGCGAAGCGGGCAGCTGGTGGCCATGGAGTCACAGGCACGAATCTTCCCGAAGGGCCTGGCGACTTTCCTCGACCTGCGCGACCGGACCTGCCGCACGCCGTATTGCGATGCGCCGATCCGCCACCACGACCATGCCCGTCCGGCGCACCGGGGTGGTTCGACGAGTGCGCTGAACGGGCTCGGTGAATGCGAGGCGTGCAACGATGCCAAGGACGCACCCGGCTGGTCGGTCACCACCGTCGACGCCGACGGCGTGCACACCGCCGAATTCCGCACGCCCACCGGCGCGGTCTACCGATCGACCGCCCCGCCGCTGCCGGGACCGCCGGTCAGGACGGTCAGCGTCATCGAATGCGGGTTGAGTGTCGACCTGGTCAGGTTCGACGCTGCGTGACGTACCACTCCAGCAGGTCCGGGTCGTCGACGGCGCTGCGTTCCACCACTTTCGCGGCGTCCGCCCCCTGGAACAGCTTCTTGATCGGCACCTCGAGCTTCTTGCCGGTGCGGGTGTGCGGGATGCCGGGCGCCAGGATGATGTCATCGGGAACGTGGCGCGGGGAGACCTCGGTGCGGATGGTGTTCTTGACCTTCTCCCGCAGCGCGTCATCCAGTTCGACACCGTCGGCGAGCACCACGAACAGCGGCATCCAGTAGCCACCGTCGGGCTGCTCGGCTCCGATCACCAGTGCCTCGGCGATCTCGGGCAGTCGTTCCACCGCCTGATAGATGTCGGCGCTGCCCATCCGGATTCCGTGCCGGTTCAGGGTCGAGTCGGAGCGACCGTGCACGATGACGCTGCCATGGTCGGTGATGGTGATCCAGTCACCGTGGCGCCAGACACCCGGGAACATCTCGAAATAGGCGTCGCGGTAGCGCGATCCGTCCGGGTCGTTCCAGAAGGCGACCGGCATGGACGGCAGCGGCTTGGTGACGACCAGCTCTCCCACCTCGCCACGCACCGGGTTGCCCGACTCGTCCCAGGCGTCCAGTGCCACCCCGAGAAACGGGGCCGACAGCTCCCCCGGCCACACCGGCACCGTGCGGACGCCGCCGATGAACGCCGACACCACATCGGTGCCCCCGCTGATCGACGCGACCTGAACGTGCTCACCGATGTTGTCGCGCATCCACAACGACGTCGAGGGCGGCAGCGATGACCCGGTGATCCCGACCGTCCGCAACGCGGACAGATCGTGCTCGGTCCGCGGAATCGCGCCCGCCTTCATGCAGCCGAGCACATATCCCGGGCTGGTACCGAGCACGGTCGCACCGACATCGGCGGCGATGGCCCACAGTGCATCCGGCGTAGGGTAGGACGGGCTGCCGTCATAGCAGACGATGGTGGCGCCGACCAGCAACCCGGCGATCTGGAAGTTCCACATCATCCAGCTCGGGCTGGTGTACCAGAAGAAGGTGTCGCGCTCGCCGATATCACTTTGCAGGGCAACGGCCTTGAGGTGCTCCAGCAGCACTCCGCCGTGACCGTGGATGATGCCCTTGGGCAGGCCGGTGGTGCCCGAGGAGAACAGGATCCACAGCGGATGGTCGAAAGCGACGGCGCTGGTGACCAGTTCACCGCCACCGGAGGTCACCGCGTCCCAGTCGAGATGGTCACTGGGCGTGGGAGCCAGCCGCGATACCGAGACGGTGGCGCGCAGCGTGGGCAGCCCGGCCCGCAGCGCGGCGACATCGGCGCTCTTGTCGTGGCTCTTGCCGCCGAACCGGTACCCGTCGGTGGTCACCAGCACCACCGGTTCGAGCTGGCCGAGCCGATCCAGCGCCGCCTTGGCCGAGTAGTCCTGACCGCACGCACTCCACACCGCCCCGACCGCGGCGGTGCCCAGGAAGGCGATGACCGCTTCGGCAATATTGGGCAGATAGCCGACGACCCGGTCACCGGCGCCCACGCCGAGATCGGTCAGGGACTTCGCGAATCCCGCGGTGCGGCTTAGGAGTTCGGTCCAGGACAGCTCCACGGTCGGGGTATCTTCACCTGCACACAGGATCGCGGGCCGGTCGGTGCGGCACTGTCGCGCCACCTGGTCGACGAAGTTGAGTCGGGCGCCGGGGAACCACCGTGCGCCGGGCATGTCGGTGCTGGCCAGCACCTCACCGGGCACCTCACCGAGTCCGAAGTACTCCCACAGCGCGCCCCAGAAGGCGGCGGGCTCATCCACCGACCATTGCCACAGCGCGTGATACTCGGCCGGGGCCCCGGCGAACCGGGCGAAATCGGTGACCCGGGCCTCGGCGATATCGGCGGCGGTGGGCTCCCACTGCGGCGCGGCGCTCACCGGGCGCTCCACCCACCGTCCATCGTGTACGACGCGCCGGTCACCATGCCGGCCTGCTCGGAGGCCAGCCAGCCCACCAGCGAGGCCACCTCCGCGGGTTCCACCAGTCGTTTGATGGCGCTCTCCTTCAGCAGGATCTGTTCGACGACCTGCTGCTCGTCGATACCGTGGGTGCGTGCCTGATCGGCGATCTGCTTGTCCACCAGCGCAGTTCGCACATAGCCGGGGTTGACGCAGTTGCTGGTCACTCCGTGCGGGCCGCCCTCCAGGGCGGTCACCTTGGACAGTCCCTCCAGTGCGTGCTTGGCGGTCACGTAGGCGACCTTATATTCCGAGGCCCGCAGTCCGTGCACCGATGACAGGTTGATGATCCGGCCGAAGCCCGCCTCGTACATGTGCGGCAGCGCGGCCCGGATGAGCAGGAACGGCACCTCGGTCATCAGCGCCAGCAGCATTCGGAACGCCTCCGGCGGGAACTCGGTGATGGGGGCGACGCGTTGCACTCCGGCGTTGTTCACCAGGATGTCGGTCTGCAGCACCGTGTCCTGCAGGGCGCGCACATCGAGGAGGTCGACCGCCCATGCGGTGCCGCCGATCTCGTCGGCCAGCGCGCCGGCCCCGTCGCCGTCCCGGTCGGCCACCGTGACATGCGCACCGCGTGCTGCGAGTTCGCGCGCGCAGGCTGCGCCGATGCCACTGGCGCCGCCGGTGACCAGGGCGGTCCTACCGGAGAGCTCACTCATGCACGCGCCTCGGCGATGTCCCGCGCATCGGCATCGTCCAGGGTCCGCAGGTCGATGCCGTTGGTCTCCCGGGTGAAGAGCACCGCGACCAGGGTGATGGCGCAGGCGATGGCCAGGTAGATCGAGATCGGCACCGGGGAGTCGTAGATGTCGAGCAACTTCACCGCGATCAGCGGCGCGAGCGAGCCCGCCACGATGGAGGTCACCTGATAGCCGAGGGACACCCCGGAGTAGCGCATCCGGGTCGGGAACATCTCGGACATGATGGCCGGCTGCGGCGCGTACATGAGCGCGTGGATCATCAGGCCGAGGGTGATCGCGGCGGTGATGACGACGTAGTTGCCGCTGTTCATCATCGGGAAGGCGAAAAAGCCCCAGGTGCCGCCCAGCACCGCGCCCACCATGTACACCGGACGCCGGCCGAAGCGGTCGGCCAGGTAGCCCACCACCGGGACCGCGGCGAAGTGCACCGCGTGCGCGAACAGCAGGTACCACAGGATGGAACTGGTGTCCGCACCCACCGACACCTTCAGGTAGGTGATGGAGAACGTGACCACCAGGTAGTACATGATGTTCTCGCCGAATCGCAGACCCATCGCGGTGAACACACCGCGCGGGTAGCGCTTGAGCACCTCGATGACGCTGAACGAGGTGGCCTTGATCTGCTCGGCCTCCTGTTGTGCCGCAACGAAGATCGGTGCGTCGGTGACCTTGGTGCGGATGTAGTAGCCGACCAGGACGACCACCGCCGACAGCCAGAACGCCACCCGCCAGCCCCAGGACAGGAAGGCCGCTTCCGACAGTGTCGCGGTGAGCACCAGCAGCACGACGGTGGCGAGCATGTTGCCCACCGGCACCCCGGCCTGCGGCCAGCTGGCCCAGAATCCGCGCCGGTTGTTCGGGCTGTGCTCGGCGACCAGCAGGATCGCACCACCCCATTCACCGCCGACGGCGAAACCCTGGATGAAGCGCAGCGTCACCAACAGTCCCGGCGCCCAGTAGCCGATCTGCCCGAACGTCGGCAGGCAACCCATCAGGAAGGTGGCGGCGCCGACGAGCAGCAGGGAGAACTGCAGGAGCTTCTTGCGACCGAACTTGTCGCCATAGTGGCCGAACACGATGCCGCCGAGCGGGCGTGCCACGAAGCCCACCGCGTAGGTCGCGAAGGCCAGGAAGATCGCGTTGAGCTCACTGGTCGTCTCGGCGAAGAACACCTTGCTGAACACCAGCGTCGCCGCGGTGCCGTACAGGAAGAACTCGTACCACTCCACGACCGTGCCGGCCATGGATGCGGTGACGACGCGTTTCAGGCCGGAGGTCTGAGCGGAATTGTGATCGGCAGCACACATACGGGTGAGTATTCATGCACGTCAAGATCGAAACAATGGTCAGATCTGCAGTACCTGTCTGCAAAAATGCAGATATGGGACTGCCGAGTGCCGACGATCTCCTCATTCTGCTGGCCGTCGGACGCACCGGTCGCTACATCAGCGCCGCCGAAGCGCTCGGCGTCAACCACACCACCATCTCGCGCCGCATCGCCGCCCTCGAGCAGGCCATCGGTACCAGGGTGCTGACCCGGGTGGGCGCGGGCTGGGAACTCACCGACCGTGGTCGCGAGGTGCTGGCCGCCGCCGAAGCGGTCGAGGCCGCGGTCCACTCGCTGGGCGGTGCCGCGGGCCAACCGCGCCCGCTCGAAGGTGTCGTGCGCATCTCGGCGACCGACGGTTTCAGCGCCTATATCGCCAGCCCCGCGGCGGCGGATGTGCAACGCAGCCATCCCGGGGTGTCGGTGGAGATCGTCGCCGCGATCCGGCGGGCCAGCCAGCAACGGTCCAGCGTCGATATCGAAGTCGTGGTCGGCGAGCCGACCGTGCACCGGGCGCAGGCGATCCGGCTGGGCGACTATTGCCTGGGCCTGTACGGCTCGGCGGGATATCTGGCCGAACATGGCACGCCCACCGGACTCGATGAACTGAGCGAGCACCCGCTGGTCTACTTCATCGACTCCATGCTGCAGGTCGATGATCTCGACCATGCCACCGGTTTCGCCCCGAACATGCGGCAGTCGGTGTCCTCGACCAACGTCTTCGTCCACGTCGAGGCGACCCGCGCGGCGGCGGGTCTGGGGCTGCTGCCGTGTTTCATGGCCGACCGGCATGACGATCTGATCCGGGTGCTTCCCGACACCGTCGCGGTGGCGCTGACCTATTGGCTGGTGACCCGCGCCGAGACGCTGCGCAGGCCCGAAGTGGCGGCCATCATCGACGCGATCCGGGATCGGATGCGCGCTGACCGTAATGCCCTGCTCGGCAGGCCGGCCTGAATATCGTGAGGCCATGCCCTTCCTGGAAACGCCCGCCCTGCGGACCGACACCGCCCGCGCCTACTACCGGCACTGGCCGGCCGCCGAACCCCGCGCCGCCGTCGTGTTCCTGCACGGGTTCGGCGAGCACACCGGGCTGTACCACCGCTACGGATTCACGCTCAATGCCGCGGGGATCGACCTGTGGGCCGTCGACCAGCTGGGGCATGGGCTCAGCCCCGGGCGGCGTGGAGATTTCGGCACCCTGGCGGACAGCTCGGCACTGGCCGAGGCGCTCACCGTCATCGTCGAGCAGCAGCGGCCCGGCCTGCCGCTGATCGCCGCCGGCCACTCATTTGGATCCGTTGTCACCGCGTTGCGGTTGGTGGAGCAGCCGGCACGCTACCGCGCGGGCATCATCTCCGGCGCTCCGCTGGCCCCGGTCGCCGACTTGCTGGACGTGGACACCTCGTTGGATCTGGATCCGTCCTGGCTGTCCGGTGACCCGTTCTATCTCGACGCGCTGGAGAACGATCCGCTGGCTTTCGTCGGCCCTGGGGCGAGCGAAGCGACGGGGGGTGGCCAGGCGGACAGCGCGCCGCTCACTCGAGCACTGGATGCCGCCTGGGACCGTTTCGGTTCCGAGCTCCCGACGCTCACGGTGCCGACGTTGGCGGTGCACGGCGTCGGCGATCCCATTGCGCCCGTGGGACCGGTGCGGGCCTATGCCGAACAGATCGACGCCCTGCAGATCGCCGAATTCCCCGCCGCCAAACACGACATCCTCAACGAAACAGTGCACCGAGATGTCGCCACGACCGTCATTGCCTTCATCGCGGCGACGCTGGGATGGCATTCTGTTCGCGATGGCACTCGGGCTGAATAAAGACACCAAGCGCACACTGGTCAAACTGCTGGCGGCGATCGCGCTCATCGCGGTCATCCTCGGCGGTTTCGCGGCGTGCCTGTTCACCGTCCGCTCCGACAACGCGGCGACGGAGACGACTTCCGGACCGGCGCTGCAGGGCAGCTTCAAGGTCGACATCGGCCCGACCGCCACCCCGGACGGCAAGCCGGTGGCCGGCACCGCCCGCACCGAGACCTGGGCGGCCCGCTCGACGTGCCGCGGCACCGAATGTGTGGCGACGGTGTCGGTGGTCGATCCGAAGAACCCGTCCGGCCCACCGGCGCTCACGATGGTGTTCGACTACGTCGACGGTGACTGGCTGAGCGTGCGCGAGGCACCCGACACGTGCAAGGTCGGCGATGCCGACGTCGATGTCACCGGCTGGTCGATCATCTCGCTGCGGCCCCGGCTCGACGGGTCGATGTCCGGTGAGTACACCTGGGCGACGGCACCGGCCCTGTGCGCGAGCAAGCGTGCGGTCAACCTGTCGCCCACCAGTGGTGCCGGAACCGGCACCGAGGCGGCAGATCCGGCGAAGGAGCCGCCGCTGCTGGCCTCCCCCGGCGCGGCGCTGTGGGGCACCTACACCTATACCCAGACCTATCCGGCCACCGGCGAGGTCTTCCCGCCGCACGACTACCGCGCCACCACCCACTGCCTTCGTACCGGTGAGCGGTGCGTGACGTTGATGTCGACCATCGACACCAACAATCTGTTCGTCATGCAGTACGGCGACCGCCGCTTCACCGCGAGCTTCCCCGAGGGCGACGCGCAGTGCACGGACGGAATCGGCAAGGTGCGCCAGTCATCCCGCGATGAACTACCACTGCCGCAGGGGCCGCAGAACCCGATCCAGACGCTGACCGGAAAGTCGTTCCAGGATTACACCGGAGACTGCCCGGCCCAGGTGGAACTGGATGTCCGGATCCAGCGCACCGGCGATTAGCGCTGCGGGGTCTCTTACAGCCAGGTGTCCGAGGTGGTCGCGGTGAGGAAGGCGTCCAGGTCGTCGCGCCACTGGGCCGGTGTGTTCTTGTCCGGTTCGATACCGGTGTATTCGCCGCGGTAGAACAGCAGTGGCCGCGGCTTGAGGGCGGGCGGCTCCGACATCGACTGCACCGCACCGAATACCACGAAGTGATCACCGCCGTCGTGCACCGAGGCCACCGTGCAGTCAATGTGGGCCAGACTGCCCTCGATCACCGGCGATCCGAGTTCCGAAGGGCGCCAGTCGATCCCGGCAAACTTGTCCGGAGCCTTGGACCCGAACTGCGCCGAGACGTGCTGCTGATTCTCGTGCAGCATGTTGACGCAGAACTTCCCGCTGGTCTCGATGGCCTGCCAGGCCCGCGACTGTTTGGTCGGGCAGAACAGCACGAGCGGCGGATCCAGCGACAGCGCGGCGAAGGACTGGCAGGCGAACCCGATCGGGGTGTCCTCATGCACGGTGGTGATCACCGTGACGCCGGTGCAGAACTGCCCGAGCACATGCCGGAAGGTGCGCGGGTCGATGGTCGCAGAACTCATGACTACTTGAAGCCGACGCTGAAGTCGTGGCCCCACAGGCTGACCGCGGTGCTCTCCCGGGCCACCCAGCTGTGGTCCTCGACTTCGAGTCCCTCGCAACCGAACTCGATATCGAAGCCGCCGGGGGTCTTGATGTAGAAGGACAGCATCTTGTCGTTGGTGTGTCTGCCCAGGGTCGCCGACATCTTCACCTTGCGGCGCTGCGCGCGGTCCAGGCAGAGGCCGACATCGTCGGATTCCTCGACCTCGACCATCAGATGGACGATGCCGGTCGGGTTGGGCATCGGCATGAAGGCCAGCGCATGATGGCGCGGGTTGCACCCGTAGAAACGCAACCAGATCGGATCACTATCGGCCGGGCGGCCCGCCAGCTGCGGCGGCAGGCTCATCGAATCCCGCAACCGGAAGCCGAGCACGTCTTGGTAGAAAGCCTGTGCCGCAGCGTCATCGTCACAGGTGAGCACCACGTGCCCCAGGCCCTGTTCGGCGGTGACGAACTTGTGGCCGTACGGGCTGACGAACCGGCGGCCCAGATACTGGGCGCCGTGGAAGGCCTCCAGCACGTTGCCCGCCGGGTCGGTGAAGCGGATCAGGCCCTCGACGCGCCGTTCGGATTTCTCCTCGCGGGTGCCCTCGGTGAAATCGACGCCCGCCTTGGACAGCGTCTCGCGCAGCGCCTGCAGGGCGGGCGCGTCGGCGACCTCCCAGCCCGAGATCAGCAGCCGGTCCTGCTCGCCGGGCACGATGACCAGCCGGGCCGCCATCTCGTCCATCCGCAGGTACAGCGCACCCGGGGTGGAGCCGTCGCCTTCGACCATGCCGAGCACCTTGAGCGCGAACTCGCGCCACGCCGCTACGTCGGTGGCTTCGATGCGCATGTATCCCAGCGCCTTGATGCTCATCGCTGTGCCCTCCTAGCTGAGGAAATCGATGGTGAGCTTGTTGAACTCGTCGAACTTCTCGACCTGGGCCCAGTGTCCGCACTGCCCGAAGACGTGCAACTGCACGCGCGGAATCTGCTTGACCGCGACCAGCGCACCATCGAGCGGGTTGACCCGGTCCTCACGGCCCCAGATCAGCAGCACCGGCTGGCGCAGTGCGAACACCTCACGCCACATCATGCCGAGCTCGAAGTCCGGTCCCGCGAACGATTTACCCATCGCCCGGGTGGCGGCCAGCGATTCCGGGGTGCTGGCGATCGCGAACCGCTCGTCGACCAGTTCCGGGGTGACCAGCTTCTGGTCGAACACCATGATGCGGATGAAGGCTTCGAGGTTCTCCCGCGTCGGCTCGTAGTTGAACTTGGCGAGCGCCTTGACACCCTCGGTCGGGTCGGGGGCGAACAGGTTGACGCTCAGTCCGCCGGGACCCATCAGGACGAGCTTGCCGGCCCGGTCCGGGTAATCGAGCGCGAACCGCACCGCGGTACCGCCGCCGAGCGAGTTGCCCAGCAGCGGAACCCGACCCTGCACCCCCAGGCGGTCGAGCAGACCGAGCACCGCCTTGGCGCTGTACCGGTTGTATTGCTCGTGCTCGGTGTGCTTGTCGGACAGTCCGTATCCCGGCTGGTCGATCGCGATGACGTGGAACTTCTCGGCGAGCACGGCGATGTTGCGGCCGAAGTTCGACCAACTCGACGCGCCCGGCCCTCCGCCGTGCAACAGCACGATCGTCTGCGCGGTCGGGTCGCCCGCCTCGTGGTAGTGCAGGCGCATGGCCAACTCGCCGGCCTGCACATCCGCGTAGCGGGAGGTGGATTCGAAGGTAATCTCTTGCGTTGCTGTCACTGTCAGACCATCGTGTCCGCGGGCGGCAGGCCGAATTCGTTGTTACCGAAGATCAGGTAGGCGCGTTCGGGTTCGTTGGCGGCATGCACCCGGCCGGCGTGGGCGTCACGCCAGAACCGCTGCAGCGGAGCGCCGGTCACCAGTGCGGTGGCACCGGCCGACTCGAACAGCAGATCGATCGAGGCGATGGAGCGGGCCGTGGCACGCACCTGGTCGCGCCGGGCCCGGGCGCGCAGCTCGAACGGAATCTCCTTGCCCGCCTGCAGCAGCGCGTACTCGTCGCCGACGTTACCGATCAGCTGGCGCCAGGCGGCGTCGATATCGCTGGCCGCTTCGGCGATGCGGACCTTGGCGAACGGGTCGTCCTTGGACTTCTCGCCGGCGAAGGCCGCACGCACCCGCTTGCCCTGATGCTCGACATGGGCGGCGTAGGCGCCGTAGGCCATACCGACGATCGGTGCCGAGATGGTGGTGGGATGCATGGTGCCCCACGGCATCTTGTAGACCGGCGCGGTGTTGTTCTCGTATCCGCCCGCGGTGCCGTCGTTCATCGCCTTGTAGGACAGGAAGCGGTGCGAGGGCACGAACACGTCCTTGACGATGACGGTGTTGCTGCCGGTCCCCTTCAGGCCGACGACATGCCACACGTCGTCGATGGTGTATTCGGTGCGCGGGATGAGGAAGCTGCCGAAGTCGACCGGGCGCCCGTCCTTGATCACCGGGCCGCCGAGGAACGCCCAGGTGGCGTGCTCGCTACCGGAGGACCACTGCCAGGCGCCGCTGACCAGATAGCCACCGTCGACGACGGTGCCCGCGCCCATCGGCGCGTACGACGAGGACACCCGCACCGTCGGGGTCCTCGCCCCACACCTCGTCCTGGGCCCGCTGATCGAACAGCGCGAGGTGCCAGTTGTGCACACCGATGATCGAGCTGATCCAGCCGGTGGAACCGCAGGCGCTCGCCAGCCTGCGGACCGCCTCGTAGAAGTTCGTCGGGTCGGCCTGCAGACCGCCCCACTGCTCGGGTTGGAGCAGTTTGAAGAAGCCGACCTCGTCGAGTTCGTTGATGGTTTCGTAGGACACCTGGCGCCGATCTTCGGCGGCCTGGGCCCGTTCACGCAGCTTCGGCAACAGATCATCGATGCCGGCGAGCACCGCCTGCACGTCACGCTGTTCAATAGACGTCACTGAATTGCCTCCCGGATCGAGATCACGCACTGGACAAAGATTAGAACACGTTACGATTTGTGTCGAGTAGCGTGCCGAATCATCGGCTGGACCTGCACATGTTCAGTTTTGTAACATGTTCTAGTTATGAGGGAAATGAGGGCAGGCCTGTGACGGATGAGCCGCTCGGTAGCCATGTGCTGGAACTACAGGTGACCGAGGTCGTCGAGGAGACCGCCGACGCCCGCTCGCTGGTGTTCGCGATTCCGGACGGGAGTGACATTCCGGCAGACCGGCTTCGCTACGCACCCGGCCAGTTCCTGACGCTGCGGGTGCCCAGCGAGCGGACCGGTTCGGTGGCCCGCTGCTACTCGCTGTCGAGTGCGCCGACCATCGACAAACACCTCACGGTCACCGTCAAGAGAACCGCCGACGGCTACGCCTCGAACTGGTTGTGCGACAACGCCCACGCCGGGATGCGGATGCACGTGCTGGCCCCCTCGGGCACCTTCGTGCCCAAGAATCTGGACACCGATCTGCTGCTGCTGGCCGCCGGCAGCGGGATCACGCCGATGATGGCGATCTGCAAATCCGCACTCGCCGAGGGCAGCGGAAAGATCGTGCTGGTCTACGCCAACCGCGACGAGAACTCGGTGATCTTCGCCGCCGCGCTGCGGGAGCTGGCGGCCGCACACCCGGACCGGTTGACGATCATCCACTGGCTGGAGACCGTGCAGGGCCTGCCCAGCACCGACGCGCTGGCCACCCTGCTACGCCCCTTCGCCGCACACGAGGCGTTCATCTGCGGGCCCGGCCCGTTCATGGCGGCCGCCGAGGCCGCGTTGAAGACCGTGGACGCGAGACACATCCACATCGAGGTCTTCAAGTCCCTGGACTCCGATCCCTTCGCCGAGGTCGTCATCGAGATCGACGAGGAGGACGACCGCGGGCCGGCGCAGGCCATCGTCGAACTCGACGGCACCACCCACGAGATCGAGTGGCCGCGCAAGGCAAAGCTGCTCGACGTCCTGCTCAACAAGGGACTCGATGCTCCCTTCTCCTGCCGCGAGGGCCACTGCGGCGCCTGCGCGGTGCTGATGCGCAAGGGCGACGTGGACATGGAGATCAACGACGTGCTCGAACCGTCCGATCTCGACGAGGGGCTGATCCTGGCGTGCCAGGCGCTGCCCGCGTCGGATTCGGTGGAAGTCACCTACGACGAATAGCGCTCGGGCTAACATTCGCCCGGACCGGGAGGAACTGCCGTGAAGAGGATTCTTGGAGTGACCGCGGCCGTGTGCGCCACCGCCGCGCTGACCGGTCCGGCTGTCGCGGGTGCCGCGACGAACACCGGTATGTCGTCGATACCGGCGCCGGGCGGCACGCTCGAACTGCACGCCACCGCCGACTGCGTGCAGGCGCAGGGACGGTGCTTCTTCAACACGCAGATGAATCTGCTCACCCCGCAAGGCCCCATCGGCTTCCCCCAGGAGTTCTGGGCACGCCAGACCATCACCCTGCACAGCACCGACCGCAGCGTCTTCCAGGAAGTCAGCTACAGCGCACCGTCGGGTGCGCCGCCGGAAACCAAGGGCGCCAACATCAACAACGTCCTTTCCCGGTCCTTCAAGGCCGTCAGCGGCAATGAGATCTCGGTCACCTACTTCGGCGGCGGGCCCCTGGAGCGCTTCCGCACCGACGGTGTCGCCGTGCAAACCGTCTGGGCCACCGGCAAACCCACGACCGAAGCCGGCTTCATCGTGTGTTCGAACGTTCAGGTCGTCTACTCCGGGGTGAACTTCACCACCCCGGCGGCGTGCGCGCAGACCACCTTCAGCTGACCTACGGTGGCGACATGGCACCCACCGACCGGTTCCGTGCACGCAAACAGCCCCGACAGCAGCGTTCCGCGCAGACCCGCCGCGACATCCTCGACGCGGCGGCCCGCATTTTCGGCGAGTACGGCTACGCCGCCGGCACCACCAACCGCATCGCGGCAGCGGCGGGTGTGTCCATCGGCTCGTTGTACCAGTACTTTCCGAACAAGGACGCCATCCTCGCCGCGCTGAGCGACGCTCACATCGACGCCGGCACCACCCTGCTGGCCGAACGGCTGCACGACGGCCTACCCGAAGCGCTCGAGGATCTGGTGCGGCTGTTCGTACGCGCCGCCATCGACAATCACCGCGAGGACCCCGCGCTGCACCGGGTCCTCTTCGAGGAGGCGCCCCGTTCGGCGGCGCTGCTGGCCCGGCTGCGCGACACCGAGGCGCGTGGTGTCGCCGGTGTCACCGAACTGCTGCGCCGCCACCCCGAAGTCCGGGTCGCCGACGCGGAATTCGCGGCCCGGCTGACCATCGCGACCGTCGAATCGCTGGTGCACCGGCTCATCGTGGCGCCGGTCGATCCCGCCCAACTGGAGGACGAGGTGGTCCGGCTGCTGACGGGTTACCTGACGGCTAACGCGGCAGTCCCAGCAGCCGCTCCCCCGCCAGCGTGAGCAAGATCTGCTCGGTGCCGCCGGCAATGGACAGGCAGCGGGTGTTCAGGAAGTAGCGCACGTCCGGGGAATCGACGATGCCCGCACCGTCCAGGAAGTCCATCACCGTCTCGGCCAGGCCCTGGCGGTAGCGCACCCCGATCAGCTTGCGCACGCTCGACGGCGCACCCGGATCGTTTCCACCGACCGCCAGCCGCGCGATCAACTGGTCGAGCAGCGAACCGACTTGTGCGGCAATGATCAACGTGCCCAGCCGATCGGCCTCCGCGCCGTCGAGCGCACGGTCGCCGATCAGGTCGAGCAGGTGTTCCATCCCCTTGTCCAGCGCCCCGCCGGTGGCGATCGCGACGCGCTCGTTGGCCAAGGTGGTGCGGGCCAGCGGCCATCCGCCGTCGACGTCGCCGACCACCAATTCGTCGGGCACGAACAGGTCGTCGAAGAACACCTCGTTGAAGAGCGCCTCTCCGGTGATCTCACGTAGCGGGCGGATATCGATACCGGGCGAGTTCATTTCGACCAGGAAGTAGGTGATGCCCTTGTGTTTCGGCACATCGGGGTTGGTGCGGGCCAGGCAGATGCCCCAGTTGGCGCGGTGCGCGTTCGAGGTCCACACCTTCTGCCCGGTCAGACTCCACCCAGCCCTGCCATCCCGCTCGGTACGAACGGCCTTGGTGCGCAGCGCGGCGAGGTCCGAACCCGCGCCGGGCTCGGAGAACAGCTGGCACCAGTACACGTCGCCGGTGAGGGTGCCCGGGATGAACCGGTCGATCAAGTTCCGGGGTGCCCGCCGCCAGGATGGTCGGCGCGGCCCACCAGCCGATCGAGATGTCCGGGCGCGCCACCCCGGCCGCATTCAGTTCCTCGTCGATGACCAGTTGCTCGGCGGGCGTCGCGTCCCTGCCGTAGGGCTTGGGCCAGTGCGGCGCCAGCAGCCCCGACTCGGCCAGTGCGCGCTGGCGCTCTCTCTCGGGCAGCTCGGCGATCTTCGCTGCGGCAGCGGTGATCTCGGAACGAAAGAGGTCCGCGTCGACGATGCTGTCTTCGATGTCCACATGCAGTTGCCTGCGCACACCGGCACGGGTCAGTTCCACGGTGCGGCGCAGCCACCGGGACTGCCCGCCCAGGAACTGCGCGACGGCATAGGCCCTGCGCATGTACAGGTGCGCGTCGTGCTCCCAGGTGATGCCGATGCCACCGAGCACCTGGATGCAGTCCCTGGCGTTCTTCTTGGCGGCATCGATGCCGATGGACGCGGCGACCGCGGCGGCGATCGACAGCTGTTCGGCGTCATCGCCGGAAGCAGCAGCCGCCGCGTCGGCGGCCGCGACGGCGGCCTGCTGGCTACGCAGCAGCATCTCGGCGCACATGTGCTTGACGGCCTGGAAGCTGCCGATCGGCTTGCCGAACTGCTCACGCACCTTGGCGTACTCGTTGGCGGTGTCCAGCAGCCAGCGGGCCAGCCCTGCCGCCTCGGCCGCCAGCACCGTGGCGATCAGATCGGTGACCCGCTGCCCTGAGGCGCCGAGCACCTGGGCGGGGGCACCTGCGAGCACCACCCGGGCCAGCGGCCGGGAAAAGTCGGTGGCCTCCAACGGTTCGACCGTGACGCCCTCGCCGGCGCCGTCGACCAGCAACCAACCACCGGAGGCGGGCAGCACGAAGACACCCGCCGGATCGGCGCCGAGGACGAAGGCGGCGGTGCCCGAAGCGGTGCCGCCGTCGACGGTGATGTCGGATTCGAAGGCGATACCCGCGCTGCGCTCGCCGCCGGCCAGTGCCTCCAGCACGGCGGGGTCGTCGACCACCAGGGTGGCCAGCGCGGTGGTGGCCAGCGGACCGGGCACCAGAGCGGCGGCGGCCTCATCGACCATGGCGAGCAGATCGGCGATGGTGCTACCCGCCCCGCCGAACTCCTCGGGGACCGCCACACCGAATGCCCCTAGTTGGGCGAAGGCGCTGTACGGGGCCCGCCAGGCATCGGGGTCACCGAGCTCCACATTGCGGGTCGCCTCGATCGCTCCGGAGCTCCCGGCCCAGCTACGGACGAGCTCGCGGGCCGCAAACTCATCGGATGTGTCGGCCTGCACTGACAACACGGACACCGGCGACTCCTAGCCATTGGGTGAGAAGACTCCGCTTCCCACTAGAACGTGTTCTAATAGTGCCAGCGTGCGGACGTCAAGTCGACCACGGCCACTGCCGCGACGCGCCGTTGTGATCTCCGAGCGGGGAGGTGAGCGATCAACAGTCGGCATGCGTATCGTTTTCCCCCTAAGCGCATCACGAAGGAGTTGTCCGCCACATGTCGTCGCCTGCACAACCCGGATCGGGTTCTGACTCACCCCGTCAGGTGATGGCCGTGGCCGTTCTCTCCGAATCCGAGCTCGGCTCCGAAGCGCAGCGCGAACGCCGCAAGCGCATCCTGGACGCCACCCTGGCCATCGCCTCCAAGGGTGGTTACGAGGCCGTCCAGATGCGGGCCGTCGCCGAACGCGCCGATGTTGCCGTCGGGACCCTGTACCGCTACTTCCCGTCCAAGGTGCACCTGCTGGTGTCCGCACTGGGCCGGGAGTTCGAACGCATCGACGCCAAGACCGACCGCGCCACCCTGACCGGCGGCACCCCGTACGAGCGGCTCAACATCATGGTGGGCAGGCTGAACCGGTCGATGCAGCGCAACCCGCTGCTCACCGAGGCCATGACCCGCGCCTTCGTCTTCGCCGACGCCTCGGCGGCCGGCGAGGTCGATCATGTCGGCAAGCTGATGGATTCCATGTTCGCCCGCGCGATGAGCGAGGGCGAACCCACCGAGGACCAGTACCACATCGCCCGCGTCATCTCCGATGTGTGGCTGTCCAACCTGCTGGCCTGGCTGACCCGGCGCGCCTCGGCGACCGACGTGGCCAAGCGGCTCGACCTGGCGGTGCGGCTGCTCATCGGCGACGGAGAACAACCTAAAGTGTGAGGGGTGCTTGATCCCGATCTGCAGCGCGCCCTCACCGCCGCTGCGGCCACCCCGCGCCTGCTGGTCACCTCCGATTTCGACGGCACCCTCGCGCCGATCGTGAACAACCCGGCCGATGCCCGGCCGCTGCCGGCGGCCGCGGCGGCGCTCGAAGCACTGGCCTCCCTGCCCGATACCGTCGCGGCCTTGATCTCCGGGCGGGCGCTGAGCGTGTTGCGCGAACTGTCCGGGATGTCGGGTGCGGTGCAGGCGGTCGGCAGCCACGGCGCGGAATTCGATACCGGCGGGCAGGAGCGCAGCGACTCGGGGAATGTGCCCGGGTTCGCCCACGAGATCGACACCGCGCTGCTGGCTCGAATCATCGATGAGCTCAATGCCATTGCCGCGGGCCGTCCCGGGGTGACCGTCGAGACCAAACCCGCCAGCGTGGCGCTGCATGTGCGCAACGCGTCGGACTCCGACGGTGCGGCCGCACTCGCCCTGGCCACCGCGGCCGCCGAATCCTGGGACGCCCACACCACCGCAGGGAAGTCGGTGCTGGAGTTCGCGGTGATCGTGACCGACAAGGGCGAGGCGATCGACATTCTGCGGAATCGTTGTGCGGCAACGGCAGTGGTCTTCCTCGGCGATGACGTCACCGATGAGAAGGCGTTCCGGCGGATGCGTGACGGCGATGTCGGCATCAAGATCGGGCCCGGCGACACCCTGGCCGGCTTCCGGATCGACACCCCCGCTGACGTGGCGGCGGTGCTGCAGTACCTGGCCGAAGCCCGATTGCCAGATCAGCAAGACTGATTGCCAATCCGCCCACCGGCCGCGCATCCTGGACCCATGACCGAGATGCCGACACACGCCCTGTTCGACGAGTGGGACGAGCGCTACAACTCCTTCCTGGATCACCTACCGCAGCTGCGCCCCAACCCCGCCGTGATCACCGAGATCTCGGGACGCCCAACGGGTTCGGCACTCGATATCGGTTGCGGTATGGGCGCCGACGCGGTGTGGCTGGCCGGCCAGGGCTGGGATGTCACCGCTCTCGACGTCTCCCAGGTGGCCCTGGACCGGGCCGCCGCGGCCGCGGATCAGGCGGGTGTCACGGTGACCTGGATCCGGTCCCGACTGGAGGACCTGGACGTGCCCGAAGGCGGTTTCGATCTCGTCACCGCGCACTACCCGGCGCTGCTGCACTCGCCGGGGCGGGACGCCGAACGGGCCCTGCTGGCCGCCGTCGCGCCGGGTGGTCTCCTGCTGGTGGTCCACCATGCCGATATCGACGTCGAGCTGGCCAGATCGCACGGATTCGATCCGGCCGTCTATCTGTTGCACCACGATGTGGTCGCCCTGCTGGGCGCGGACTGGGATGTCACCGTCGACCGTGGACGCCTGCGGGACGTGCCGGCCGGACCGGACGGGCAGCACACCCACGATGACGTGGTGCTGGCCCGGCGCACGCGCTAGGCCGGTGGGCCGGAGGTCCGCCCCCGTACTACCTCGGTGGCCAGCACCTCGATGACCGGCAGGCCCGAGCGCGGCGGGTTGTGCAGCAGATCGCCCGCACGCCTGCCCTTCTCCATGCTCGGCTGGATGACCGTCGTCAACCCACGCGCCAGCGCCTCGGGCACGCCGTCGAAACCGGTCACCGTGAGCTGCCCCGGCACGAAGATGCCGTGCGCCCGTAGGTAGTCCATGGCCGAGACTGCCAGCACGTCAGCGGTGCACATCAGCGCCGTGATGCGCGGATTGGCGGCCAGTGCCACCTCCGCTGCCGCACCACCGGACTGCGGCAGGTGTTCATAGCTCTCCACCACGGTCACCGATGCCGGATCGAGTCCGGCCGCACTCATCGCGTCGTACACCCCGTGCACCCGCTCACGCTGGACATGGAAATGCGGTGAGTTGAGCCGCTGCGGATCAGCGACCATGGGCTTGGTGCTCGCATGCGGCCACTCCCGCCCCAGCCGCATCGTCAGCAGGCCGATTTCACGATGGCCAAGTCCCACAACATGTTCAGCAAGCTCGCGCATCGCCGCGCGATCATCGATGCAGACCCGCGACGCGCCGGGAACATCCCCGGGTTGATCGACGACCACCATCGGCAGCTGGCGTTGCAGCAGAACCGGCAGGTAGGGGTCGTCATCGGAGGCCGAGTAGACCACGAATCCATCGACACCCGCCGAGAGCACGGCCGCCGATCCGTCGTCGACGCTGCGGTTGGGGCCGGCCGCGACCAGCAGCAGACCCTGCCCGGCCTCCTCACACGATTCGGCAAGCCCGGCAACAAAATCCAGCGCCGCCGGATCGCTGAACGCATAGTTCAGCGGCTCGGTGATCATCAGGCCCACCGCACCGGCCTTACGGGTGCGCAGCGAACGCGCCACCGGGTCCGGGCCCGGGTATCCCAAATCCTTTGCCGCGGCGAGCACCCGCTCGCGCAGATCGGCCGACAACTGATCCGGCCGGTTGTAGGCGTTGGAGATGGTGGTGCGCGACACGTTGAGTTCGGCAGCCAACGATGCCAGCGTCGCGCGCCTGCGCGGCGCCGGACTTCTGGACATGCCTGTTGAGGCTAGCGGACGACGGCACCGATCCGGCTACCCGACCACACCGCGAGCCAGATGGCACACGCAATGGTGACGATGACGAAGCTCGGCGGCATGTTGAAAACCGCCGATACCGCCAGGCCCGCCCACACCGAGAGCAGGCTGATCACCGTCGAGATCGCCATCGCGGCCAGCGGTCGCGCGGTGAGCATGATCGCGGTCGCGGCCGGCGTGACGACGAGAGCGAACAGCAGCAGGGTACCGACGGCCTGCACGGCCATCGTCACCGACAGTCCGAGCAGTGCCATGAAGACGATCGACAGGGCTCGCACCGGCACGCCCTTGGCCTCGGCAACCTGAGCGTTGACTGACGCGAACAGCAAGGGACGGTAGACGATTACGACGGTCGCGGCGATCACCAACAGCAGCGCGGTGAATGTCAGCAGCTGCTGGTGGGTGATCGCCAGCAGATTGCCGAACAGCACGTTGGTCAGCGTCGACGAGTTCTTGGTGGCCAGCGAGTTGAAGAACAGTCCGAACCCGGTCGCCAGCGCCAACACCGTGCCGGTGGTGACCTCGCGGTCACCGGCGCGCTTGCCCATCGCCCCGATCACCAGTGCTCCGCCGATACAGAACACGCCCAGTCCGAGCACCACCGGAAGGCCGAGCAACGCAGCACCGGTTGCCCCCGGCAGGCCGATGTGGGCCAGCGCGTGTGCTGCGAACGCGGTGTTGCGCACGATGATGAAATAGCCGATCAGCCCGGCAGCCAGAGCGACAAGAGTGCCACCGATCAAGGCGTTGCGCATGAACGCCGAGGTCAGGATCTGCCACCAGTTCTCCTGATAGCCGAGCGCGAGATAAACCTGCGCGGTGCCGCCCGGCATCTACCCGCTCCTCATGTACAGCTGGCCCTGCAGGGTATTGGCGACCTGGATCTTGGTGCCGTAGAGGTGGGTCAGCAGATCGGCGTCGACGACCTCGTCGATGGCGGCGTAATGGGCGTGCCCGTCGAGCAGGTACACCGCACTGTCCAGAACCGACAGCAGCGGGTTCAGATCATGGGCGACAACGAGAATGGTCACGTCGTATTCGGAGTTCAGCCGGGAGAGCAGCTGCACGATCTCGTGCTGGTTGCGCAGGTCGAGCGCGGCGAGCGGCTCGTCGAGGATGAGCAGCCGCGGACGTGACACCAGGGCATTGGCCAGGGCGATGCGTTGGCGCTGGCCGCCCGACAGCTCGGACACCCGCCGGTCGGCGAACTCGACGGCCTCGACGGCCTGCAACGCCTCGGTGACCCGGGCCCGGTCGGCCGCGGTGTCACGATGCACCCCCCACCGGCGGCCGGTGAGCCCGAGCATCACGGCGTCACGCGCCCGGATCGCCTCGCCGGCACCGGCCACGTAGTCCTGCGGCACATACCCGATGGCATCGTTGTTCGCCCCAGGCCGCCCACCGAGCACCTGCACCGATCCGGATGCCACCGGCAGCAGGCCGAGGACCACCTGCAGCAGCGTCGACTTGCCCGAGCCGTTGGATCCGATCACGGCCACGATGCCGCCGGCGGGGATCGCGAAAGTGCCTTCCGACCAGATCAGCCGGCCGCCGCGGACGACGCTGACATCCTCGAAGACAAGCGCGTTATCTGACACCGAGCGCCTCGGCAAGGGCGGTGAGTTGATCCACCTGCCAAGCCTCGAACGTCGGCGCGCCCGGCGCCACCGTTTCGGTGACATCCACCACCGGAACCCCGGCGGACTCGGCGGCGGCGCGCAGCTGTTGGGGCACCGAGCCCTCGGTCTGGGTGTTGTAGATCAGCACGTCGACGCCGCGATCCTCCAGCAGCCGCAGGAATGCGTCGAGGTCGGCCGGGGAGGGATCGGACTCGTTCGACGCAGCGACCTGATAGCCCGGCGGGGTGCGGTTGGCCAGCCCGAGTTCGGCGGCCATATCGTCGAACAGGCTCTCGGTGGCGGCGTAGCTCTTGCCGGTGGCGCCGGCCTTGATCTCGGCGATGAGATCGCGGTAGGGCTGCAACGCCGCAGTGAACTCGGTGTTGCGGGCGCTGAAGTACTCGCCTGCGGCCGGGGCGAGTTCGGTGAGTTTCGCGGTGACGGCCTCGGCGACATCGGTCACCGCGACCGGGCTGTACCAGGCGTGCGGGTTGGCACCGTCACCGTGGCCGTGCCCTTCGTGGCCGGGCTCCTCGTGGCCGGGCTCCTCGTGGCCGGGCTCCACATGCCCCTCGTGATCGTGGCCCTCGTGATCGCCGGCGAGGATGGTCATCGCATCGACGACCGGCGCATCCGGGGCGGTGCTCTCGGCGAGTTTGGCGGCCCATTCGTCGTAGTGGCCGCCGTTGATCACGACCAGCTGGGCGCCCTCGAAGGCCGCCGCATCCGAGGGCGTCGGTTCGAAATCGTGCGGGTCGACCGAGGAGCCGGACAGCACCGTGGTCACATTGGCGCACGCCCCGGCGAGTGCCGACACGATCTTGCCCCACTGGTCGACGCTGACCACGACCTCGACGGGCTCGGTCGGGCAGTCCCCGGCCTGGGCCGCGGTCGACGCCGGAGCCGTTTCATCGCTCGTCCCGCAGGCGCTGAGAGCGAACGGAACGGCCAGGAGCAGGCCCGCGGCCAACGCGCGGGACGACACAAATGTGATCACGCCGATAACGATAACCGTTTGCATTAATTAACGCCGCATCGGAGGATGTCCTATTGATAACCGTTTTCAATAAGGAGCGTCATGACAGGCCCCGCCCTGCTTCCCGTCACCGTGTTGTCCGGCTTTCTCGGAGCCGGCAAGACCACATTGCTGAACCACATCCTCACCAACCGTGAGGGCCGCCGTGTTGCGGTCATCGTCAACGATATGAGCGAGATCAACATCGACGCCGCCCTGATCGCCGGACAGGGGCACCTGGAACGAGCTGATTCCCCGGGCCGCTTCGCTCCTGCCCTCCGAACCGAAGAGAAACTCGTCGAACTGACCAATGGCTGCATCTGCTGCACCCTGCGCGAGGATCTGGTCGAGGCCGTCGGCGCGCTGGCCCGGCAGAACCGCTTCGACCAACTCGTCATCGAGTCCACCGGGATCTCCGAGCCGATGCCGGTGGCGGCCACCTTCGAGTGGGAGTTCGAGGACGGTTTCCAGCTCGGGCAGCTGGCGAAGCTCGACACCATGGTGACGGTGGTGGACGCTTCCACCTTCCTGGCCGAGATCGCCAGGGGTGAGGCGCTGGCCGACCGGGACCTTGCCGCGGGAGAGGGTGATGCACGCAGCATCGCCGACCTTCTGACCGATCAGGTCGAGTTCGCGGATGTGTTGCTGCTCAACAAGACCGACCTGGTGAGCCCGGCCCAACTCGACACGGTGGAAACCCTGCTGCGCCGGTTGAACCCGACCGCGACGCTCATTCGGACCGATCACGGCGTTGTGGATATGGACCAGGTGCTGGGCACCGGGCTTTTCGACCCGATCGCCGCGGCGCAGTCACCGGGCTGGGACGAGGAGATCGCCGACGGGCACGCCCCGGAGACCGAGGAGTACGGCATCAGCTCGATGACCTTCCGGTCTGACCGGCCTTTCCATCCGCAGCGGCTCGCCGACGCGCTCGCCCAGACCACCAGGGTGTTGCGCAGCAAGGGGTTCTGCTGGATCGCCAGCCGGCCCACGATCGCCGCCATCTGGTCACAGGCCGGCCCGAACCTCGTGATCGAACCGGCCCAGTACTGGTCGAACACCGAGATCACCCCCGGCCAGGAGATCGTCTTCATCGGCATCAAACTCGATCGCGAGAAGGTCGACCGTCTGTTGCGCGACGCGGTGTCTGACCGATGACGAAGTCGCCGAAGGGGAACAGGCCTGGCTGGCTTACTCCGACCCGCTTCCGGCTTGGGGTGTGACCCAACAACATTCACACTGACAGGAGAACCGGCCGAAGGCGGTGCCTTCGGCCGGTTCCCGAGCGGTCTCAGTGGTCGTGGCCGACCGCGCCACTCAGTTCATTGGGTGTCTGTTCCAACGTCACCGATTCGGTCACGGTGCCAGCGGCCAGGTCCACCAGATGAATCTGTTTGGTCGCCGGGTCACTCACATATACCGCGTCCTCACGGGTGAACACCGCCGGGCCTGGCTGCTGCCAGTCATCGGGCTCGGTCCACGGCCCGGTCACCTCGATCGACTTGACCGGGTCGCCGGTCACCGGATCGAAGACGTGCAGCTTGCCGTCGGTCCCCATGATGAGCGCCTCGGCCTGAGGGCCGCGCCCCAGCGAACGGAACCAGTAGCTCACCCCGTCGGGCAGCGGCACCAATTTCAGCTGGTCGGTGGTCGTGTCGATGAGCGAGAACTGGTTGGGCCGCTCCATCTCGGCATCGGCGTCGACCTTCATATCGCCGAGCACCACGGGCGAGTCCTCATGGCCGCGGGTGTTGCCGATCCGGCCGTACGGGGTCGGGCTGGCGATCTTGGTGAATTCACCGTTCGCATAGGTGAGGACACCGTTCTCGCAGCCGATGACAACGACCTCGTCGGCGGCCACCGTCTCGCCGTGCACGCCCGGGCATTCCTCGTTGCGGGCGATCTCACGCTCACCCCCTTCGAGCGCCACGGCCCCGACCCGGGTGTCCGGGTTGCCGAGCGAGTGGACCAGCGTGCCGTCGGCGAGTATCACCGCAACACCGTGATGCGGTTCGGGAGTTTTCCAGTTTCGGGTCTCGGGCAGCCCGCCGGCTTCAAGCGCGTGCGGATCGAAGGCGGTGATCTCGCCGGTGCCGTCGGCGAACAGCACGGTGTTCTCGCCGTGCGGGGTGACGTGCCCGGCCTCGGCGCCCGGGAACGTGTCGTCGGTCAGCGTGCCACCGGCGGCGTCCAGAATGCGCCAGCCATCGGTGGTGGTGACCAGCACGTGGCCGTGATCACCGGCGGGATTGATCCGCAGGAATCCGTCGAGCGGAATGTCCTGCTTGACCTCGAGGGTCTCACCGTCGAGGACATACAGTCCGCCGTCGTAGGTGGTCACCAGCGGCTCGGCGATCGGCGCGCTCGGCGCGGCCGAGGCGGTGCCCGAGGTCTCGGAAGTGCCTGTGCTGTCGGCACTGTCGGTGCCCGACGAACATGCTGCCAGCGCCGCCGTCGTGAACGTCACGGCTCCGACACGGTACAACCACCGCGGATGGGACATGATTGTTGCTCCTTCTTTTGGGGATAGTGAAATCTGCGGCTATCGCAGTCCGGTGATGATGGCGTCGGTGTTGGCGCGCATCATGTCGAGGTAGGTGTCGGCCGGAGAGCCTGGCGGGCTGAGGGATTCGCTGTAGAGCGGCACGATCTGCACCTGTACGCCGGCGTCCTGTGCCAGCACTCGCGCCAGCTTCTCCGGCTGAGACGAGTCGACGAAAATGGCTGGTACCCGGGCAGATTGGATCGCGCCGACCAGCGACTGCAGGTCGGATGCACTCGGCGCGGCCAGTGTGGTGCCGCTGGGCACCACTGCACCGATCACCTCGAAATCAAAGCGCTGCGCCAGATACCCCAGCACATGATGGTTGGTCACCAACTTGCGCCGGTCCGGTGGGAGCGCGGCGAAACCCTGACTCATCGTGTCGTCGAGCTGGCGCAGTTGTGCGCGATAGTTCTCGGCGTTGCGGGCGATGGCGTCGACGTCGACACCGGCGACATCGCGCACGATCGCTTCCTCGATGACATCGACGCCCGCGATCATCCGTTCCGGATCGGTCCAGAAGTGCGGATCCGGCATGCCCGCGCTGTCTCCTTCGGCATACTTGATCGGGTCGACGCGGTCGCCGACCGCGAGCGTCGACACACCATGCGAGGCAGCACTTTCGACATTGCGGGTGACGTTCTCTTCGAGTCCGAGACCGTTGTAGACGATCAGGCCGGCGCTGTTCATTGCTGCGGCGTCCTGGGCCGATACTCCGAACGAGTGTGGGTCGGCGTTGGGTTGCATCAGAACCCGGACCTTGGCGGTGTCCCCGACGATATTGCGCACCACATCACCGAGGATGTTGGTGGTCACCACGATCTCGCCGCTGCTGCCAGACCCGCCACCGCAAGCGGTGGCCAGGATGCTGATCAGAGCCGCGATGAGTGCGAGTGCCCGCCGCGTCACCGGCCGGCCTCGACCATGAGTCCCGGCGTGACCTCGGTGCGCAGGGTGCGGGCGACGCGCAACCCGTCGGCATAGTCGATCTCGTAGATCTCCTTGTCCGCCGCGTTGTTGACATAGGCACGGTCGGAATCGAGATCGACGACCGACTGCGGCCCCTCGGCGGGTACGCCACCGGAGATCAAGGGAATCCGCGCTGTCTCGGCACGAGTGTTGACGTCGAACGCACTCAGAGTTCCGTCCCGGCGCAGTACCAGCACGGTTCCGTCACCGGCGGTATTGGTGGCGACGGCATCCGGAACGGGGATGGGCGTCCAGGCGCGCTGCCGGCTGTCGAGCACCCAGACCGTCCCCTCGGCCACCCCGGCGAACACATCGGAGCGGTCCCGGTGTTCCATCTGCGCCGGATGTTGCACCGGTGCGTCTGCGGGATAGGGCATCACGGTGACCGTGAGATCCTTCTCGCCGCCGGTGACCCGGACCGCGCCGTTCTCACAGCCGAGGACAACCGCCTTGCGGGTGGCTCTGGCCCAGGTCGGGCCGGCACATTCAGCGTCGAGTTCGCTCGTGCCGGCGTCACCGGTGACCTGGAGCCGTCCATCTTTGGTCACGGTGACGATCCTGCTGCCGTAGGGCACCACCGCGGCAGTGTCAGGGGGAACGGTCAGGCCCTCGGGTGTCGCGATCGCTTTGGCACCGAGCTTCTCCCGATCCAAGACATCCACTGCGCCGCTGTCTGATTGGACCGCCACCGTCGAGTTACTTGCGGCCACCGCCGCGACCGGGAGGTCGATGGTCGCGACCTCGGCCGGGTTGCTGGCGAAATAGTGGTAGTGCTCGCCATGGTCGAATGTCCACGCGCCGGCATCCACGATGGTCGTCCGCTCTCCCACCCGCAGATAGCCGAACCGACCGTCGCCGTAGAGCGCAGAAACCGGTCCGTAGGAACCGATCTGGGTCTCGATCTCGTCGACGGCGTCGTACACCGAGGTATCCCCGGTGGCCGGGTCGACCAGCACCAGCTTGGTCAGCGCACCGTCGATTTCACGGGCGCCGTCTTCGATGTCCACCCCGTCGCCGGTGGAGGCGGACGAGGTCTCCGGCGGCGCCGGGGGCGCTTGCGTGCTGGAACAACCCACCGCGACCACCGCCGTGGCGGCGACGACCGCTACGGGCTTCCAGCGGTTGCGCAGCAACGCCAGCGCGGTCGAGGCGAAGAACAGCAGCACCGCGACACCGGCGATGGTGGCACCGCCCGCTGTGCCGGCGTACCAGGAGATCAGCAGCCCAAGGTAGACCGCGGCACTGCCGATCACCGCGGACAGCACCATCACCCGGGGGATGGAGCGTGCCCACATGAGCGCGGCAGCCGGCGGCGCGACGAGCAGTCCGAGCACCAGGAGCGTGCCGACGACATGAAATGAGGCGACCATGGCCACCGCCATGAGCACGGTAAGCGCGGGAACGGCCAGGTTCGGGCGCAGTCCCAGGGTGGCCGCCTTGCGCGGATCGAACGTCACCGCCACGAAAGCTCGGTGGCCGGCGATCACGGCGACGAAGGTCAGCAGCAGTGCCACCGCCAGGATGATGAGATCATTCGTGCGCACCGCGAAGACGTCTCCGAACAGAAAGCCGGTGAGGTCCACCGCGAAGCTCTGTGACCGCGACACCACGATGACGCCGAGGGCGAGCATGCCGACCAGCAGCAGACCGATGCTGGTATCCGAGGCCAGCTTCGAGGAACGCCCAACTGCCGCGACCCCGAACGCCATGACCAGCGCCGCCACCAGCCCGCCGGCCATCAGGCTCACGCCGAGCAGAGCCGCGGCGGCGACCCCGGGCAGCATGCCATGTGTCATCGCCTCGCCCAGAAATACGCTGCGGCGCAGCACAACCCAGCACCCCACCAGAGAGCACAGGCAGGCGGCGATCACACCGGCCACCAGGGCCCGAAGGACCATGTCGGCCTGGAACGGGTCAATCAGCCAGTGCGTCATGCCGTACACTCTTAGCAGTAATGAATGTCATTATCAATAAGGTGGCCCCGGTCACCGCTCCCATCGACGTCGCCGGCCTGGACTTCAGCTACGCCGGCGCGCCGGTCTTCCGTGGGCTCGACCTGACCATCCCGGCGGGGGTGGTGACCGCCCTCACCGGCCCCAACGGGTGCGGCAAGTCGACATTGCTCGGGCTCCTGGCCGGCGTCGAGCAACCCGACGCGGGCAGCATTCGCGCCGGCACGGACAACGTCGCGTTCGCGGTGCAGCGCAGTCGGGTGACCGACTCGTTTCCGGTGACAGTGTCCGAGGCCGTGATGATGGGCCGGTGGCGCCATCTCGGATTGCTGCGCCGGCCCAAGGCTGCAGACCGGGCGATCGTCGAGCATTGGCTGGCAACACTGGGCGTCGCCGAACTGCGACACCGCACCCTCGGCGAACTGTCCGGAGGCCAGCGGCAACGTGTGCTGCTGGCACAGGCTTTCGTCCAGGAGGCACCACTGCTCCTGCTCGATGAACCCACCACCGGATTGGATGCCGCCTCGGCGGCGCTGCTGATCGCGCACCTGCGACGCCTCGCCGACGACGGCACAACCGTCATCGCGGCCACCCACGACGCCGCCCTCATGCAGGCCGCCGACGGCCGACTGGACCTGACCGGGCAGGGCCGCGCACTAGGCTGAACGCCGTGATCTCTCATACCGTCGATCTGAACGCTGATCTCGGAGAGGGTTTCGGCGTCTGGAGCCTCGGCGACGACGACGCGATGCTGGACATCGTGACATCGGCCAACGTGGCCTGCGGGTTCCACGCCGGAGACCCTGCCGGGCTACTGCGCGTGTGCCGCGCCGCAGCGGCGCACGGCGTGCGGATCGGCGCCCAGGTCGGGTACCGCGATCTGGCCGGCTTCGGCCGACGGTTCATCGACGTGGATCCCCCGGACCTCACCGCCGACCTGATCTATCAGATCGGCGCCTTGTCGGCATTGGCACGGGCCGCCGGTACCGCGGTGTCCTATGTGAAACCACATGGCGCCCTGTACAACACGATCGTCAGTCATGAAACACAGGCCCGGGCGGTCGCCGAGGCGGTCTACATCGTGGATCCGGAGTTACCGGTGCTGGGACTCAGCGGATCGGCATTCTTCGCCGCCGCGCAGGAACTCGGCGTGCGGACGGTCTCCGAGGTATTCGCCGACCGGGCCTATCGGCCCGACGGACAGCTGGTGTCCCGACGCGATCCCGGCGCCGTACTGCACGACGCCGACCAGATCGCCGACCGGGCGCTGACGATGGTGACCGAGAGCCGGGTCACCGCCGTCGATGGCACGAGCATCCCGGTCAACGCCGAATCGGTGTGCGTGCACGGGGATTCACCCGGGGCGGTCGAGATTGCCGCCGCAGTCCGGGCACGGCTCGCCGAGCGCGGGATCAGGCCCGCTCCGTTCCGCTAGTGGTTGGTTCTGTCACCTCGTAGCGGATGAGCACGTACAGCTACTGAGGCGCGGCATCCCGGTTGGCGCCGCCGACGACGCTGGCCAACAACCCCGGCAGGGCCGACTCCACCGCCTCGCGGCGCAGCTTCTGATAGGTCAGCCCGTCGATCATCAGACGTTCGGTGATACCGGCCTCACGCAGGATCTTGAAATGGTGGGCGGCCGTGGATTTGTTGATGCCGTCGTAGAGCGCCACACACTGCAGCGGCGCCTGCGCGTTGTGCAACCGGCGCACCATCTCCAACCGCACGGGGTCATGGATCGCCGCCAGCACCTTCTGCACGGAACCGACCGGGTGCACCGGATACTCGGTGACCAGCGCGTTGTCCGCCATCGGAATAACCTCGGTCATATTCGGTTTGATCTCTGTCGAACCCAGCGTAGCCTCGGACGGGTTCGATGTCCGTCAAACCAGACACCGGAGGTGACCGCGATGGTGGCATTCGACCCTGCGACCACCCCGACGCAGCGCTGGGCTTACCCGCTGGTGCTGGTGCTGAGCGGCGTCGCGCTGGGTGTCTCCGGGTTGCCCGCCCCGTTGTACGGCATCTATGAGGCGAACTGGCATCTGTCCCCACTGGCCACCACCATCGTCTTCGCGGTGTACGCGCTGGCGGCCCTGGCGGCCGTGTTGGTGTCGGGAAAAATCTCCGACGTCGTCGGCCGCAAGCCGGTTCTGATCGGGGCGCTGGTGGCCTTGCTGATCGGCCTCGGGGTCTTCCTGATCGCCGACAGCATGGCGATGCTGCTGCTGGCCCGCACCATCCACGGCGCCGCGGTCGGCTCCATCGTCGTCGCCGGCGCGGCGGCACTGCTCGATCTGCGCCCGGACCGCGGAGTGCGCACCGGCCAACTCAGTGGCGTCAGTTTCAACATCGGGATGACGGTCGCCATCATCGGGTCCGCTCTGCTGGCCCAGTACGCGCCGCATCCGCTGCGCACGCCGTACGCCGTCGTCGCGGTGATCTGCCTGCTGATCGGCGTCGGCGTGCTGGCCCTCAACGAGCCGCACACCGCGCGCACGCCCGGGCCCATCCGACTGGCCAAACCGGCTGTGCCGGAAGAGATCCGGGCCGATTTCTGGTTTTCGGCACTGGGCGCCATGGCCTCCTGGTCGGTGCTCGGGGTGCTGCTGTCGCTGTACCCGTCGCTGGCCGCCCAGCAGACCCACATCGACAACCTGGTCTTCGGTGGCGCGGTGGTCGCCACCACCGCGTTCGCCGCCGCCATGGCCCAGCTCGGCGCCACCCGGCTGCCCGCCAGATACTCGGCGATCATCGGCGATATCGGGATGGCCGTGTCGCTGCTGCTGACCATTCCGGTCCTGCTGACCCACCGCTGGGAGCTGGTGTTCGTGGCCGCGGTGCTGCTCGGCGCGACGTTCGGACTGGGATTCGGCGGCTCGTTGCGCCACCTGTCCGACGTGGTGCCCCCGACGCGGCGCGGTGAGACGATGTCGGCGTTTTATCTGCTGGCCTATACCGCGATGGCCGTCCCGACCCTGATCGCCGGCTGGGCCGCCACCCGGTGGGATCTGGCATCGGTGTTCCCCTGGTTCGCCGGTGCCGTCGCCGCGGCCTGCCTCGGCGCGGCTGCGGCGGGGCTGCGCAGCACCAGGGCCGCCCGGGGTCTCTAGGCTGACGGGCGTGACCGATCACGCGTTCAGCGCCGCCGAGCGCCGGGCCGTCTACCGGACCATCGCCGAACGCCGCGATATGCGCCGCTTCGTTGCCGGCGCCGCGGTCGACGAGGACATCCTGGCCCGGCTGTTGCACGCGGCGCACGCCGCACCGAGTGTCGGCCTGATGCAGCCGTGGCACTTCATCCGGGTCACCGATGCCGACCTGCGCCACGCGATGCATGACCTGGTCGATCAGGAACGCAAGCTGACCGCCGAGGCGCTGGGCCCGCGCGCCGAGGAGTTCCTGGAGCTCAAGGTCGAGGGCATCCTGGAATGCGCCGAACTATTGGTGGTCGCGCTGCGCGACGATCGGCAGCGCCACGTCTTCGGGCGCCGCACGATGCCGCAGATGGATCTGGCATCGGTGTCGTGCGCGATCCAGAACATGTGGCTGGCCGCTCGTGCGGAAGGCCTCGGCATGGGCTGGGTGTCGATCTTCGAACCGGCCCGGTTGGCCGAACTGCTGGGCATGCCGCCGGGTGCCGATCCGGTGGCCATCCTCTGCCTGGGTCCGGTCCCGGATTTCCCGGACCGGCCGGCCCTGGAGATCGACGAGTGGACCACGGGCCGGCCGCTGTCCGACTTTGTCTCGGAGAACGGCTGGCCCACAGCAACTTCGGGTGCCGACGGCTAGGGTCCGCCGTAGGGCAGCAACGCCATTTCCCTGGCGTTCTTGATCGCGATCGCGACCTGGCGCTGCTGTTGCGGGGTGAGCCCGGTGACCCGACGGGACCGGATCTTGCCGCGTTCGGAGATGAACGTCCGCAGTACCGAGATGTCCTTGTAGTTGACCTCGGTGATACCGAGGGCCTTGAGCTTGTTCTGACGTGGCCGTTTGATCTCTTCGGGCGCGGGCCTGCGCTTCTTCGGTGCGCGGGGTGCCATCACCAGCTCGCTTTCCGGATGCCGGGCAGCTCACCGCGGTGTGCCAGCTCGCGCGTGCGTACCCGCGACAGCCCGAACTTGCGCAGGTGGCCGCGCGGCCTCCCATCGACCGCATCGCGGTTGCGCACCCGGACCGGGCTGGCATCGCGCGGCATCCGCTGCAGCTCGGCCTGGGCGGCAACGCGTTGCGCCCCTTCGGTATCCGGCTTGCGGATCAGCTCTTTCAGTTCGGCACGACGCTCGGCGTAGCGCGCCACCGTCTCGCGGCGTCGCTCGTTCGCGACGATCTTGGACTTCTTGGCCATCAGCGTTCTTCCTTGAAATCGACGTGCTTGCGCAGCACCGGGTCGTACTTCTTCAACACCAACCGGTCCGGATCGTTGCGCCGGTTCTTTCGCGTGACGTACGTATACCCGGTGCCTGCGGTGCTTTTCAGCTTGACGATGGGCCGGATGTCGTTGCTCTTGGCCATCAGATCTTCTGCCCTTCCCGGCGCAGCCGACCCACCACGGCCTCGATCCCGTCGCGGTCGATGACCTTCATCCCCTTGGTGCTGACCCGCAGCCGGACACGCCGGTCCTCCGAGGGCAGGTAGTAGGTCTTGATCTGGATATTGGGATTCCAGCGGCGACGGGTACGCCGGTTGGAATGCGACACCCGGTTACCGAAACCCGGTGCGCGCCCGGTGACCTGGCAGTGCGCAGACATCGACGGCTCCTCATACATGCTCGGTCGTTAATGGAAACGATTTTCGACAAGCTGACTGGCACACGGTAGCGTACGGAACTGACTTATTGAAAATCGTTACCGATAGGGTGTGATGAGATGCGGACGCCAGTGATACTGGTAGCCGGTCAGGGCGCAGGAACCGACGCCGTGGACGTCCTGCTGCGCGACGAGGGAACCGCGGTGGTCGGCTACTCGGTCGACGGGCACGTGGTGGTCCGGCAGGTCAGCGGCATGCGGGACACCAAGTTGGTGATCACCCGGTGGCCGTTGGAAATCACCAACTGCTGTGTCACCTGCACCATCCGCAATGATCTGCTGATCCTGCTGCGCCAACTGCACCGGCGCGACGATGTGCAGCGCATCGTCGTGCAACTGATGGAATGGCTTGACCCAGAGGCGATCTGTACGGCCATCAACGACACCACGGTGCAACTGGGGCCCGGCTACATCGATGGACCGGCCGGGCGCGACGTCGAGATCCAGGCCGTCGTGACATGCATCGACACCGGTGTCTGGCTGAGCCAGGCGCTCGGCGAGGACGAGCTCGACGACTCCCGCACCGTGGCACAGGTGGTGGTCGGGCAGGCGGCCTTCGCCGATGTGCTGGTGCTGACCGAAGCCGACCGGGCGACGCTGGCCGTACTGCGCAGGCTGGCGCCCCGGGCGCGGATCACGGTCGGGTTGCAGCATTTCACCACGGCGCTCAAGCACCTCGACTCCCAGTCACGCCGGGGCCGCTCCGACGATCCGCACGACTCGCTACTGGCCGGGCAGCCGCCGCTGCAAGCCGACGGCGAGGTGGAACTGGCGGAATTCAACGCGCGCAGGCCTTTTCATCCCGAGCGCCTGCACCATGCCATCGATGCCCTACTCGACGGGGTGGTGCGGGTACGCGGACGGGCCTGGCTGGCCAGCCAACCCGACACCGTGGTGTGGATCGAATCGGCGGGCGGCGGACTGGGCGTCGGCGACGCCGGGCGCTGGCTGGCAGGCATGTCCGAGAGCGATCGCGCCTATGTCGACCCCGAGCGCACGGCCATGGCCGCCTCGCACTGGGACGACCGGTTCGGCGACCGGCATATCGCGCTGACCATCCTGGTCTGCGGGGCCAACCCGGACACCATCATGACCGCACTGCACGCGGCACTGCTCACGGATGCCGAACTGGACAACCCACAGGACTGGGTCGGCTTCCCAGACCCCTTCGGGGAGTGGCACGAAGATCCCTGCTCCGAGCTTGCACACGACCTGACCGATGACCACATCATGTTGAACGGAGAAGAATGAAGCCCGATATGCACCCCGACTACCATCCGGTGGTCTTCCAGGATGCCAACACCGGCAAGACCTTCGTCACCAGATCGACCATCAAGAGCGACCGCACCATCGACTACCAGGGCGCCACCTACCCACTGGTTGTCGTCGACGTGACCTCCGATTCACACCCGTTCTGGACCGGCACCAACCGCCACCTCGACACGGCCGGGCATTTGGAGAAATTCCGCCGCCGGTACGGGACCCGGTAGCGCAGGAGGCCTCCAGCTTCGGGCAATAGGCTCTGGGTATGCGTCTGAAAGCCGGCAGGCCCGATATCGACGATTACGCCCGGTACTTCGACCTGCCGCCGGCCGGCGCGACCGCGGCACCGACGGTGACCTGGGCCGGTGTCACCACCCTGCTGATCTCCGATGGGACGTCGGCGATCTTGACCGACGGCTTTTTCAGCAGGCCGTCACTGCTGCAGGTCGGGCTGGGCCGGATCGCGCCGTCGGAGCCCCGCATCGACGGTTGCCTGGGCCGGCTCGGCGTACGCAGCCTCGATGCGGTGCTTCCGGTGCACACCCACTTCGACCACGTCATGGACTCGGCGGTGGTGGCGCAGCGCACCGGTGCGACACTGGTCGGCGGTCTTTCGGCGGCGCACGTCGGGCACCGGTTGCCCACAGACCGCGTCGTGGTGGCCACCCCGGGGGATTCGATGCGCCTCGGCAACTTCCAGGTCACCCTGATCGTCGGCGACCACTGCCCACCGGACCGGTTCCCCGGTGTGATCGACGGGCCGGTCGACCCGCCCGTGCGGGCCTCGGTGTACCGGTGCGGCGAAGCCTGGTCGACGATGGTGGCGCACCGGCCCAGCGGGCGCGCAATGCTGGTCGTCGGCAGCGCCGGCTTCGTGCCGGGCGCGCTGGCCGGTCAGCGCGCCGAGGTGGTCTATCTGGGCGTCGGACAGCTCGGGCTGCAGCCCGAAACCTACCTGCGCGACTACTGGTCCGAGACCGTCCGCACCGTCGGCGCGCGCCGAGTGGTGCTCACCCACTGGGATGACTTCTTCCGGCCCCTGGACCGCCCGCTGCGGGCGTTGCCCTACGCCGGTGACGATCTGGACGTGACGATGCGGACGCTGACCGCGCTGGCCGCACAGGACGGTGTCGGCCTACATCTGCCGACGGTGTGGCAGCCGACGGATCCGTGGCGCTGACCCTCTCCGTCGCCGCGCTCGCCGCGGTGCTCGGATTCGCGCTGCTGCGCCCCCGTTTCCAGGCCGTGGTCGCGGTGGCCGCGGCGGCCACGGTGATCGCCACCGGCGCGGTGCCCTGGGATGCGGCGGTCGCCGAAGTGTCCGAACTGGCGCCGGTGGTCGGATTCCTGGCGGCCATCCTGGTCCTGGCGCGACTGTGCGACGACGTCGGGCTGTTCCACGCGGCGGGCGTGCTGATGGCGCGGGTTACCTCCAGTGGCCAAAATCGCCTGCTCGTATCGGTATTCGGCATCTCGGCGGCTGTCACGGCGGTGCTCAGCCTGGATGCCACCGTGGTGTTGCTGACACCGGTGGTACTCGCCACCGCGCGTGCCCTGGCCGTGCCGGCCCGTCCGCACGCCTATGCCACGGCGCATCTGTCCAACACCGCGTCGCTGCTGCTGCCGGTGTCGAACCTGACCAACCTGCTGGCGTTCAGCGCGGCCGGCCTGACATTCCTGCATTTCGCCGCCACCATGGCGCTGCCCTGGGTGGCCGCGATCCTTGTCGAGTTCGTGCTGCTGCGATGGATCTTCGCGAAAGACCTGTCCGTCCAGCCACACCACACCGCACCAGATGAGCCCCTGCGGGTGCCGGTCTTCGCGCTGGCGGTCGTGTTCGCGACCCTCGCCGGATTCGCCGTCACCTCACTGCTCGGTCTGTCACCCGCCTGGGCCGCGCTGGCCGGGGCGCTCGTACTCGGCGTGCGCAGCCTGGCCCAGAAGCGCAGCACCATTTCCGGGATCTTTGCCGCACTGGACCTTCCGTTCCTGGCATTCGTACTGTGCCTCGGGGTTGTGGTTGCCGCCGTCATGAACAACGGTCTCGAGCCCGCGATGGCCCGCCTCATCCCCGACGGTCAGGGCCTGCTGGCGTTGCTGGGGATCGCCGCGGTGGCGGCACTGCTGTCGAACGTCGTCAACAATCTGCCCGCGGTGCTGGTGATGCTGCCGCTGGTGACGCCGGTGGGACCGGCAGCGGTACTGGCCGTGCTGATCGGGGTCAACATCGGGCCCAACCTGACCTACCCCGGTTCACTGGCAAACCTGCTGTGGCGCGGGATCGTTCACCGTGACGGTATGCGGGCACGGTTCACCGAGTTCAGCAGGGTCGGGCTGTGCACCACCCCGTTGACGCTGATCGCCGCGGTGGTGTGCCTGTGGGCTGTCACCCGGGCAGGTTAGTTCAGGACTGCAGGCGGGCGCGGACGGTGGCGAGCCGCGCTTCGAGCTCGGACTCGGTGATCACACCCCGCACGAGCAGCGAATGGGCCAAAGCCATCAACTGGTTCTCGGGATAGGGCAGGGCCGCGTACAGGGTCGCCGCGAGCGCGTCCTCCTCATCGCGGCGTTCCTTGAAGCTCGGCACATCGGCGCCGCACGAAGCGGCGTCGAGGGCGTCGCACAGGCCGTCGAGGCTGGTCTTCCACGGCGGTACGGGATTGTCGACGCCGTACTTGGCGGCCATCCGCGGCCACACCTGATCGCGTTCGACGATCTGCTGCAGCGGGGCTATCGGCGTGTTCACGGCCGGTCCGGGATCGGGTGAACGGCCGGACGGGTGTCGGTGATGACGTTGGTGGTGACGCCCGGCTTCGGTAGCGCCACCCCGATCAGGGAATCACGGGTCACGATCTCGGCCAGTTGGTCCTCGGTCCAGTCCTCGGTGCCCTCCGGACGCATCGGCATGACCATGAAGCGGTGCTTCTGGTTCGAGTCCTGCACCCGCACCTCGATGTCGTCGGACAGGTACAGACCGAACTCGGCAAGCACCTGCCTGGGCCAACGAACCAGTCGCCGTCGGTAATTCGGTGTGCGATACCACTCCGGCGAGTTGCCGAGGATAGGTCGCGGATAACACGAGCACAGCGCGCAGACGATGACGTTGTGCAGGTTCGGGGTGTCCTCCAGGATCTGGAAGGCGGTGAAGTCGCTGGGCGTGCCGAAGCCGGTGGGTTCCATCCAATCGACACCGACCTCTTTGCTGGCCGACATCGGCTCGGCCAGTGCGAGTGCCTTGAACTCGGGATCCAGCCAGGCGCGCGCGACGAGATGCGCGGCCGGTGCCGGCCCGATCTGCTCGGCGAACTCGGTGAAATGGCGGTGTTCGGCCGCGGTGAAGATGCCCTTCTCTATGCACAGCTCGCGCAGTGCGACTTCCAGCACTTCGAAATCCGTGATCTCGTCGACCATCGGCGCCACCGTGCGCTCGTGGTCGTGGTCGTGGGCATGGTCGTGGTGCGCGCCGTGCTCGGTCATGCAAAAACCCTTCTGCCAGAAATCAACTGGCGGGCCTGAGCCAATGTTCGGGGATCTCGGTCTGGAGAGTGTCGGTGGCGGTACCGGTGTAGCCGTGCCACAGCTGGGACATGTTGAAACGCACCACATAGAACCATTCCGGCGGTGCGTCGGGGCGATCCCAGGTCTCGTCCTCGGCGGCCGGACTCTCATAGGCCACCGCCGCGATCTCGCCTGGGGCGCCGCGGACGTACTCCGGTGTGCGGGTGTAGAACAGCACCGGTAGCTCGTCACGGACCACCACCCGGTCACCGACTCCGAACGCGGGGGCCCCGGCCAGTCCGGCGTAGACCTGCGGGTCACCCTTACCGACCGCGTGCAGATGGTGGCTGTTGCGCTTGACCCCGGACCCGTCACCTTCGAACCTGGGCTGGGCCTCGACGGTGCGGCCGTTGAGACCACCCGCGTAGCGGGCCTTGACCTCGGCCATCCGCTCGGTGAGTTCGGTGAGGCCGATGTGGTGCTTCTCCACCAGGATCCGCGCCACCGACAACAGCCAGCGCCCGTAGTACGGAAGTCCCAGATATTCGGCGCGCCCGACATCGACGTTGCCGATCCGGCGTCGCTCCTCGGACAGCCAGATACCGCGCCAGGCCAGCACCTCGCAGATCACGTAGGTGAGTTCCTCCCACGCCTCGTACTGCTTGTTCTCGTACTTCATCGGGGCGTCCGGTTCGCCACCCACGTCGTGTACCGGCTTGAGATAGGCGGCGATGCGCTCGTGGTCGAGCAGGTCGGGAGTCGGGGCGTCCGGTAGTTCGGGATAGGACGACTTGAGCCGGGCGACGAGTTCCAGCTGGGCGGCGCGCTGCGCGGGAGTGCTCATTGGGGACTTCCTCGGGCTCCACTGGGAAGGGCCCTTCGACCATAACCCGCACGTGGAGGCGGCGCCCCCGAAACCGGCGAAAGAGTTTGCTAGCCGCGGCGGCGCTGGCGGGCGATCTCGGCAAGCACCACACCCGCGGCCACCGAGGCGTTCAGTGATTCGGTGGGCCCCGCCATCGGGATCGAGACGATTGCGTCGCAGTTCTCCCGCACCAGCCGGGACAGCCCCTTGCCCTCGGAGCCCACCACGACCACCATCGGCCCGGAGGCATCCAGCTGGTCCAGTTCGGTGTCACCCTTGGCGTCCAGACCGACGACCTGCAGGCCGGCGTCCGACCAGCTGTTCAGGGTGCGGTTCAGATTCGTCGCCCGCGACACCGGAAGTCGTGCCGCCGCACCGGCACTCGTCCGCCAGGCCACCGCGGTGACCGATGCCGATCGGCGCTGCGGAATGACCACACCGTGCCCACCGAACGCCGCGACCGAGCGCACGATGGCACCCAGGTTGCGCGGGTCGGAGATGTTGTCCAGCGCCACCAGCAGGGCCGGGATGCTGTCACGCTGGGCGGTCTTGAGCAGATCGTCGGGATGGGCGTAAGAGTAGGGCGGCACCTGCAACGCGAGGCCCTGGTGCAGCCCGTTGCTGGCGATCCGGTCCAGATCGTGCTTCTGAACCTCCAGGATCGAGATGCCGGAATCGGCTGCGCGCTGCACGGATTCGGTGATCCGCTCATCGGCGTCCACTCCGAGCATCACCCACAGTGCGGTGGCGGGCACGCCGGCGCGCAGACATTCCACCACGGGGTTGCGCCCCAGCACGACCTCGGTCTCGTCGGTCTTGCGGTGCCGGCCCTGTGCCGCGCGGGCCGCCTTGGCGGCCTTCTTGGCGGCGGGATGGTGCGGCCGGTCCTTGGCCGCCGGTGTGGCCTTCTTGCCTTCCAGCCCGCGCCGCCGTACTCCACCGGAGCCCACCACCGGGCCCTTCTTGGTGCCTTCTTTGCGGATGGCGCCGCGGCGCTGTGAATTTCCGGCCATCAGTTTTTCTTCCCGTCGGTTCGCTCGCTCAGGCCGTGCTCCGCTTCGGTCAGCGACCACTGGGGACCGTCTGCGGTGTCTGTGACCTCGATGCCGGCCTCTTTGAGCCGGTCCCTGATCGCGTCTGCGGCGGCCCAGTCGCGCTTCTCACGCGCCTCGGCGCGCCCGGCAAGAGCCCAGTGCACCAACACATCCACGGCGGCCAGCGCGGCCGAGGTCTCGTCCCGGGACTCCCAGCGCTCATCGAGTGGGTCGCAGCCGAGGATGCCCATCATGGCCCGGATCGACCGGGCCGCGGTCATCGCGCCGTCGTGGTCACCGGCATCGAGCGCCCGGTTACCCTCGGCGCGAGCGGTGTGCACCTCGGCCAGCGCGATCGGCACCGCCAGATCGTCGTCGAGGGCTGCTTCGAACTTGTCGGTCCAGGTGCTGGGTTCGACCGCGCCGACGCGGTTGCGCACCCGGTGCAGGAAATCCTCGATGCCGGTGTAAGCCTTGGCCGCATCGGTCAGCGCATTCTCGGAGAACTCCAGCATCGAACGGTAGTGCGCGCTGCCCAGGTAGTAGCGCAGCTCGGCGGCCCGAACCCGTTGCAGCACAGCGGGAATCGCCAGCACATTGCCCAGCGACTTGCTCATCTTCTCGCCGCCCATGGTGACCCAGCCGTTGTGCAGCCAGTACCGGGCGAAGCCGTCGCCGGCGGCCTCGGCCTGGGCGATCTCGTTCTCGTGGTGCGGGAACACCAGATCCATACCGCCGGCATGGATGTCGAACTCCGCACCCAGGTACGCCTCGCACATGGCCACACATTCGGTGTGCCAACCGGGGCGACCCGGTCCCCACGGCGTCGGCCACGACGGTTCACCCGGCTTGGCGCTCTTCCACAGCGTGAAATCGCGCGGATCGCGCTTCCCCGTGGCGGCACCCTCGCCCTGGTGCACATCGTCGATGCGGTGCCCGGAGAGCTTGCCGTATTCGGGCAGGCTGAGCACGTCGAAATAGACGTCCCCACCGCCCTCGTAGGCGTGGCCACGCTGGATCATCCGCTCGATCAGTTCGACCATCTGGGTGATGTGCCCGGTGGCTCGTGGCTCGACCGAGGGTGGCAGCACACCCAGCGCCTCGTAGGCGGCCGCGAAGGCGCGCTCGAAGGTCGCCGCCCATTCCCACCACGGGCGGCCCGCGTCGGCGGCCTTGTTGAGGATCTTGTCGTCGATATCGGTGACGTTGCGGACGAACGCGACGTCGAAGCCCTTGGCGGTCAACCACCGCCGCAGCACATCGAAGGCCACACCACTGCGTACATGCCCGATATGGGGCTGCCCCTGAACGGTGGCACCGCACAGATAAATCGAGGCGTGGCCGGGGCGCAACGGCACGAAGTCACGAACGGCGCCCGCCATCGTGTCGTAAAGCCGCAGTCCAGTCACGACGTGCCAGCTTACCGGCCTTCTGGCCTCAGCCGCACCAGCCTGTGGCGTTACCGTGGCGGACCGACGACAAGTGCGGTCGCGATGGCCGCCAAACCCTCACCGCGACCGGTCAGGCCGAGTCCGTCGGTGGTGGTGGCCGACACCGACACCGGCGCGCCGAGCAGTTCGGAGAGCAGGTTCTGGGCCTCGGTGCGGCGCGGCCCTATCTTGGGCCTGTTGCCGATCACCTGCACGGCGGCATTGCCCACCCGGAACCCCTCGGCCGCCAGCAGACCGTGGACGTGCCGGAGCATGTCCGCTCCGCCCACGCCGTGCCACTGGGGTTGATCGGTACCGAATACGGCACCGAGATCACCGAGGCCGGCCGCGCTCAGCAGCGCATCGCACAGCGCATGAGCGGCAACGTCACCGTCAGAATGACCGGCGCAGCCGTCGGCCTCGTCGAACAGCAGGCAGAGCAACCAACACGGGCGCCCGGCCTCGATGGGATGAACGTCGGTCCCGAGACCGACGCGCAGATCCGTCACATCGTCGATTCGTGACGGCTACGACGCCGCCGCAAGCGCCTCTTCGAGAATGATCTCGGCCTTGGCGTCGACGGTGTTCTCGGCGAGCGCGAGCTCACCGACGAGGATCTGGCGAGCCTTGGCCAGCATGCGCTTCTCGCCTGCAGACAGGCCGCGCTCCTGATCACGACGCCACAGGTCACGAACCACCTCGGCGACCTTGTTCACGTCACCGGAAGCAAGCTTCTCCAGATTCGCCTTGTACCGGCGCGACCAGTTGGTCGGCTCCTCGGTGTGCGGAGCGCGTAGCACCTGGAAGACCTTGTCCAGGCCCTCTTGTCCGACCACATCACGCACACCGACGTACTCGGCGTTGTCAGCGGGAACACGAACAGTGAGATCCCCCTGCGAAACCTTCAGGACGAGATACTCTTTCTGCTCGCCCTTGATGGTTCGGGTTTCGATCGCCTCGATTAACGCCGCACCGTGGTGTGGATAGACAACGGTGTCTCCGACCTTGAAAATCATCAGTTTCGAGCCCCTTTCACCGCTCAATGTTAGCACGGAGCCCGGACACGCGCGGAACAACAATGCAGGTCAGGGGCATCGGCGACGAAGACTAGGGGTTGACACCGTGGCCGATACGTGCACGTGGACGGCTGTCTTGGCGCCCAGTTCGGGGCCCGCCACGACCCGGAGAAGCCCTCGGCTACCGCGCGCAATCAGCACCTACTACAGTGCATAGTCGAATCCGTCCGGTTGAGCAGGAGGCTCCAGTGGTCGCAGTGAACCGCTCCAATGTGCGTGCGTCCCGCCTGGCCGCCGGCGCCCTGATCGCCGGCCTCGCCCTCACCGGCTGCAGCGCCGGTCAGGTGTCCCAGAGCGCCAATCAGGAACCCGCCGTCAACGGCACCGTCGACACCGTGGGTGACATCGCGTTGCGCAACGTGTTCCTGCGCGCGCCGCAGACCACCGACTACGTGCAGCCCGGCACCGATGTCGAACTCATCTTCGCGGCCGCCAACAGCTCCGCGGACGTCGACGACACGTTGGTGTCGATCACCTCCGATGTCGGCACGGTGACCCTCACCGGCGACGCGGAGATCCCGGCCAGCGGTCTGCTGCTCGTCGGTGACCCCGACGGCCACGACGCGCTGGGCTCGGTCGAGCGCGAGGACGAGGTCCAGGCGCAGGTCACCCTCACCGAGCCGATCTCCAACGGACTCACCTACGACTTCACCTTCACCTTCGAGCGTGCCGGCACCACCACGTTCACCGTGCCGATCTCGGCCGGCGAGGTGGCACGCCGCGACGGTGAGCCCGTCGTCGGCGGCGGACACGGCGAAGCCGGCGGGCACTGAATCTGACGATCTGTCGGGGGTGACCGCTACCGTCACAGCGTGGCTTCGAAAGTACGTTCGCAATACCGGTGTTCGGAATGCAGTCATGTCATGCCCAAATGGGTCGGGCGCTGCCCGGACTGCGGTACCTGGGGCACCGTCAACGAAGTCGCCGCGCTCACCGCACTGAACGGCAGTTCCACCCGGCGCGCCGTAGCGCCGTCCTCCCCCGCGGTGCCGATCACGATGATCGACCCTGGCGTCACCAGACACTTCCCCACCGGGGTGAGCGAACTCGACCGGGTGCTCGGCGGCGGGCTCGTGCCCGGCTCGGTCACACTGCTGGCCGGTGATCCCGGGGTGGGCAAGTCGACCCTGCTGCTCGAGGTCGCGCATCGCTGGGCCGGCAGAGGCCGGCGCGCGCTGTACCTGTCCGGTGAGGAATCGGCCGGGCAGATCCGGTTGCGGGCCGAACGCACCGGGTGCACACACGACGAGATGTATCTGGCCGCCGAATCCGATCTGCAGACCGCGCTCGGCCATATCGAGGCGGTCAAGCCCACCCTGGTGGTGGTCGACTCGGTGCAAACGATGTCCAGCTCCGAATCCGACGGGGTGACCGGCGGGGTCACCCAGGTGCGGGCGGTCACCACGGCGCTGACGTCCTACGCCAAGATGTCCCGCGCGGCCGACGGTGTCGCCCTACTGCTGGTCGGCCATGTCACCAAGGACGGTGCCATCGCCGGCCCACGCTCACTGGAGCACCTCGTCGACGTCGTGCTGCACTTCGAAGGTGACCGCGCCTCGGCCCTGCGCATGGTGCGCGGGGTGAAGAACCGTTTCGGCGCATCCGATGAGGTCGGCTGTTTCCTGTTGCACGACAACGGGATCGAATGTGTGGAAGACCCGTCGGGGCTGTTCCGGGATCAGCGCCCGGCCCCGGTGCCGGGCACCGCTGTCACGGTGACGATGGACGGCAAACGGCCGCTGCTCGGCGAGGTGCAGGCATTGATCGGCAACGTGGCGCAGGGCACCCCTCGGCGCGCCGTCAGCGGTATCGACTCCGCCCGCGCCGCGATGATCACCGCCGTGCTGGAGAAACGGACCGGCCTGAAACTCGGGCAGCACGACATCTACCTGTCCACCGTGGGCGGTATGCGACTGACCGACCCGTCCGCGGACCTGGCGGTGGCCATGGCCATCGCATCGGCCCAGACCGATGTGCCGTTGCCGGCCACGGCCATCGCCATCGGCGAGGTCGGGCTGGCCGGGGATCTGCGCCGGGTCAGCGGGATGGACCGCAGACTCGCCGAGGCGGCCCGGCTCGGCTTCACCGACGCGATCGTGCCGCCCGGGGTCAAGGATGTGCCCGCCGGTCTGCGCCTGACCACCGCGGACAACATCGGCACGGCATTGCGGGCACTCCGGTCGATCGACAACAATGGCGGCCGATCCTAGGAGGCGCGATGGCGGTGAAGTCCAGGGGCAGCCGGAACGTGGTGCATCTGGCCCGCCCCACGTTGCGCGAGACGCTCGGCAGGCTGGCGCCGGGCACCGACCTGCGCGACGGCCTGGAACGGATCCTGCGGGGGCGCACCGGTGCGCTGATCGTGCTCGGCTACGACGACAGCGTCGAGGCGATCTGCGACGGCGGCTTCAACCTCGACGTCCGGTACGCGCCCACCAAACTCCGCGAGCTGTCCAAGATGGACGGCGCGGTGGTGCTCTCCAGCGACGGCTCCCGCATCCTCAAGGCCAATGTGCAGTTGGTGCCCGACCCGTCGATCCCCACCGACGAATCGGGCACCCGGCACCGCTCCGCGGAGCGCGCGGCCGTGCAGACCGGCTACCCGGTCATCTCGGTCAGCCACTCGATGAGCATCGTCACGGTGTACGCCGCCGGGGAGCGGCACGTGGTGCCCGAGACCCCGACCATCCTGTCCCGGGCCAACCAGACCATCGCGACGCTGGAGCGCTACAAGTCCCGTCTCGACGAGGTGAACCGGCAGCTGTCCACCGCGGAGATCGAGGACTTCGTGACGCTGCGCGACGTGATGACCGTCGCCCAGCGCCTGGAGATGGTCCGCCGGATCAGCCTGGAGATCGACGCAGACGTCGTCGAACTGGGCACCGACGGCCGCCAGCTCAAGCTGCAACTGGAGGAACTCGTCGGCGGCAACGACACCGCCCGCGAGCTCATCATGCGCGACTATCACGCCAATCCGGATCCGCCGAGTGCGGCCCAGGTGAGCGCCACGCTGGAGGAACTGGACGCGCTGTCGGACAATGAGTTGCTCGACTTCACCGCGCTGGCAAGGGTTTTCGGTTATCCGTCGACCATCGAGGCGCAGGACTCGGCGATGAGTTCACGCGGCTATCGGGCGATGGCGGGCATCCCGCGACTGCAGTTCGCCCATGTCGATCTGCTGGTGCGGTCCTTCGGCTCGTTGCAGGGCGTGCTCGCGGCCAGTGCCACCGACCTGCAGTCGGTGGACGGTATCGGCTCGATGTGGGCTCGCCACATCAGGGAGGGCCTGTCCCAGCTGGCCGAGTCGACGATCGCCGACCAGCTGGCCTGAGCTGCGTCAGCCCGGCGCCTGCCCGCCACCCTCGTGCGGCTGGGCTTCCGCGGGCGGCGGCGCGTCGGCCGGTGGCGGCGGGGCCGCTTCGGACAGGACGAACGGCACCGAAGCCGACCGCAGGTTGCCCAGCTGAACCAGCAGGTTGTAGGTGCCCGGGCCGATCGGCTGGCGGGGCAGCGGGCAGTTCGGGGCGGAGTCCATACCGGTCCAGGTGACCTCGGTGGTCACCTGCTCGCCCGGGTTGAAGGTCTTGACCAGCGTCTCGTTGGACGGCGCGCAGTCCAGGTTCGACCACAGCCGGTTGTTGTCCAGCGAATACACGTAGGCGGCCAGCACGGCGGCACCGACATCACGCTGGCAGGCCACCAGCCCGATATTGGTGACGACCATGGTGAACTTCGGCTGATCGCCCATCACATAATCGGGGGCGCTGGTGATGCCCTTGACCGCCAAAGTGGAGTCCGGGCAGTCATCGCCCTCCTGCAACACCGGGGGCGGAACGACCGCGGTGGTCGGCGTCGGCACCGGCGGCGGGGCCTGGGCGGCGGGCGGAACGACCGGGGTCTTCACCCCGGGCTCCTCACCCGGCAACGGCGTCGGGGCCGGTGCGGCCTCGGAGTTGGCCGACGGATCAGCGGTGGCACCGTCGGATCCGGTGCTGTTGGCGACCACGACCGCCACGATGGCGGCGACGATGACGATCACCAGCACTGCGACACCTATCGCCAGCGCCCTGCGGCGCCGGTAGATCTCCGGTGGCAGCTGGCGCGGGGGCTCGGTGTCTAGCACGACCTCAACGGTAAGCCGAGGCCACCTGTAGTCGTTCGAGGCGTGTCGGCGTGTCGGGTGTGGTATCGGTCAGGCTTCGCCGATATCGCCCAAATGCTGGCGCAGCGCCACCCGGCCGTCGGCCAGGTGGTAGGTCAGTCCCACGATCGCCAGGCTGCCCGCCTCGACCCGCTCGGCGATGACCGTCGAGCGGGCCAGCAGCTGCGCGCCGGTCTCCACGACATGCCGGGCCTCGAACTCGTCGACCCTGGTCAGACCGTCGCGGCGGCCCAGCAGGATCGACGGCATGACCCGCTCGACGATGTCACGGATGTAGCCACCGGGAATCTCGCCCTCGTCGAGCGCGTTCAGCGTGGCCTTCACCGCGCCGCAACTGTCGTGTCCCAGCACCGCGATCAGCGGCACGTTGAGCACACCGACCGCGTACTCGATGGAACCGAGGACCGCCGAGTCGATGACGTGACCAGCCGTGCGGACCACGAACATCTCGCCGAGACCCTGGTCGAAGATGAGCTCGGCGGCGACGCGGCTGTCACCGCAGCCGAACAGGACCGCGGTCGGCTTCTGCGCCTCGGTCAGGCGGGCGCGGTCCTCGATCCCCTGGCTGGGATGCAGCGGCTTTCCGGCAACAAAACGCTCGTTACCCTCTTTGAGTGACTTCCACGCGGCGATGGGATTCGAGTTGGGCATGATCGGTATTGTGCCCGAGCCTGGTGTCGGTATCGACCCAGAGGAGCTGCTCGCCTGGTTCGACGAGGCCGAACGCGATCTCCCGTGGCGGCAGCCCGAGGTCACCGCGTGGCAGATCCTGGTCAGCGAGTTCATGCTGCAGCAGACGCCGGTGAACCGGGTGGAGCCGATCTGGCTGGCCTGGGTTGCCCGGTGGCCGACGCCGTCGGCGACCGCGGCGGCCGGTCCGGCCGATGTGCTGCGGGCGTGGGGCAAGTTGGGCTATCCCCGCCGCGCCAAGCGCCTGCACGAGTGCGCGGTGACCATCGCGAGCCGGCACGGCGACGAGGTGCCCTCCGATGTGGAGACCCTGCTGACCCTGCCCGGCGTCGGGGCCTACACGGCGAGGGCCATCGCGTGTTTCGCCTATCGACAGCGGGTCGCGGTGGTGGACACCAACGTCCGCCGGGTGGTGTCGCGGGTCGTGCACGGCGTCGCGGAGGCGCCGGCCAGCGCCCGCGATCTCGACGAGGTGGCCGCACTGCTGCCCGAAGGTGATACGGCGCCGCGCTTCTCGGCGGCTCTGATGGAACTCGGGGCCATCGTCTGCACCGCGCGCTCCCCCAGGTGCGGGGTGTGCCCACTGCGCACCTGTCGCTGGCGCAGCGCGGGATATCCGGCCGCGTCCACGCCGGCCCGACGGGTGCAGCGCTACGCCGGCACCGACCGGCAGTGCCGTGGACGACTGCTCGATGTGTTGCGCGCCAGCACCGCTCCGGTCACCCGGGCGCAGTTGGATGTGGTGTGGCTTTCCGATACCGCGCAACGCGACCGGGCGCTGGATTCGCTACTGGTGGACGGCCTGGTGGAGCAGACGGCGGCGGGCCTGTTCGCCCTTGCCGGCGAAGGCGGTTAAGCGGTCGCCTCGCAGGCATTGTCGCAGGAGAAGCGGCGCCGGTAATCCGATGGCGTCACGCCGATGATGCGCCGGAAGTGGTGGCGCAGCAGCGTCGCGGTGCCGAACCCGCAGCGGTCGGCCACCCGGTCGATGTCCAGGTCGGTCTCCTCGAGCAAGCGGCGCGCGTAGAGCACCCGCTGATCGGTCACCCACTGCATCGGGGTCCGCCCGGTCTCCTCGACGAACCGCCGGGCGAAGGTGCGCGCCGACATGTTGGCGCGGGCCGCCAGGTTGGCCACGGTATGCGGTTTGTCCAGGTTGGCCAGAATCCAATCTAGCTGCGGGGCAAAGCCTTCCGAATATCGAACCGGTATCGGCTGGTCGATGTACTGGCGCTGGCCACCGTCCCGCTGGGGTGGCACCACCATCCTCCGGGCGATCTTGTTGGTGATCTCGGCGCCGAGTTCACGGCGCACCAGGTGCAGGCAGGCGTCGATGCCCGCCGCGGTTCCCGCACTGGTGATGAGGTTCCCGTCGTCGACGAACAGCACATTGCGGTCCACTCGCGCGGTCGGATATGCGGTGGCCAGATCGTCGGCGTGCATCCAGTGGGTGGTGCACGGCCGGCCGTCCAACAGGCCCGCCGCGCCGGCCAGGAAGGCGCCGGAACAGACGGTCAGAACGGTCGAGCCGGAGTCGACGGCCTTGCGTACCGCGGCCAGCGCCTCGGGCGAGTAGTCGGTTCCGCTGATCGCCGGAATGGCCACCAGGTCGGCCCCGATCAGGTCGTCGAGCCCGTGGTCCGGGGTCAGGGTGGCCCCGACTGCGGTGCGGATCGGTTGGCCGGCCGCGGGCCCGCACACCCTGAAGTCGAAGTTGGGCACACCGTCGGAGGAGCGGTCGATGCCGAACACCTCGCAGATCACGCCGAACTCGAAAATCGCCAGACCGTCCAGCACCAGCACCGATACGCTCGATATCGCCATGGCAGCATTTTATCCCAGGGTGTCATTCCTGCCACTGTTGGCCGGATATTTATCAACGGAGACTTACTGCCATGACTACTCCACTGACCTACCTCGCGCTGGGCGCCGTGCTGCTGGCACCGTTCGCGCTCACCTGGGCGCTGAGCCGCATCGCCCGCCGCACCGGCATCCTGCGGCTGTCCCTCGATCAGTTCCGTCCCGCCGCACCGTTCGTCGGTCGACTGGTGAGCAGTGACAACGGCCTCGACCGCGACGGCCTGCGCGCCGCGCACGACCTCGACGCCATCCGCACCCGCTTCGAGACCCAGGCCGATTTCCCGTCGCTTCGCTCGCCTCGCCCGTCCTGGCCGTCCTCAGGCGCCTCGGGCGAACGCCGCTAGGAACGCCTCCACGGCCTCGCGGTAGACCTCCGGCGCATCATCGTGGATCAGATGACCCGCACCCGGAACCTGCAGATACGTCGTCCGGTAGCCGGTCTCGTGCATGGTGCGCATCTGCCCGGGTGGCGTGACGGTGCCGCCGGCCTCCAGCAGCAGCACCGGGGCCCGCACCGCGTCCCACTGCGCCCAGTAATCGCGGGTGCCCCATTGCGCGGCGATCTCGATCCAGCGGGCAGTGCGACCATGCAGTCGCCAACCGGACCCGATCCGGTCGAACGCCTCCAGGAAGTACTGCCCGGCGACCGGCCCGAACTCCTGATAGACCTGCTCGGCGGAGTCGAACTCGACGGGCAGCGCGTGCAGCCACGGTTCCCACGGGCCGGTGGTCCGGCCTCTGAAATCCGGCGCCATGTCCTCGACCACCACCGCGCTCACCAGGTCCGGTCGCTCGGCCGCCAGGCACCAGGAGTGCAGCCCGCCCATCGAATGCCCGATCAGCGTGACCGGGCGCCCCAGCGAGTCCACCGCCGCCCCGAGATCCTCGACGAAACGCTCGGTGCTGATCGGGAACGGATCGCTGACATCTCGGCCGCGGTGCCAGGGCGCGTCATAGGTGTAGACCGGGCCGTATCGGGTCAGCCACGGCAGCTGCCGCGACCACGTGCTGCCGCGGCCCATCAGGCCGTGCACCAGGACGAGTGGTTCGCCACCCGCATCGTCGGGGCCGCCGCGGGAGGTGAGCGAAACGCTGCGCATGCCGCCATCCTGCCGCGACCGGGTCCGGGTAGCCTGAACTTCATGCCCGTCGTGAAGATCAATGCCATCGAGGTACCGGCCGACGCAGGCCCAGAGCTGGAGAAGCGGTTCGCCCATCGCGCACACGCGGTGGACAACCAGCCCGGCTTCCTCGGCTTCCAGTTGCTGCGTCCGGTCAAGGGCGAGAACCGCTACTTCGTGGTCACGCAGTGGGAGTCCGATGAGGCATTCGAGGCGTGGGCCAAGGGCCCGGCCGCGGAAGCCCACGCCGGGCAGCAGGCGAAGCCGGTTTCGACCGGCGCCTCGCTGCTGGAGTTCGAGGTTGTGTTGGACGTTGCGGGGACTGGCAAGTAGCACGCAGCGGCGCGCGCTGGGTGTCGGCGCGCTGGCCACCGCCGTCGTTCTGCTGGCTGCCGGCTGCGGGCAGACCGGGCCGCCGGTCGCCGACGCGGCGTACGGCATGCACATAGACACCAACACCCCGCAGGGCCTGCGCGCCAAACAGCTGCTGGACATGGTCAATTCCGACTGGCCGATCGGCACCGTCACCGTCGGGACGCTGGCCGTGCCCGACATGGTCGAACCGGTCGGGGCGGCGATGGACCGGCTGTGGGCCGATCGCCCCATCACCGTCACCGCCATATCGCTGGGGGCCGGGCAGGCCACACTGCATGTGCGGAACTCCTACAGCGTCGGGCAGACCATCACGATGCGCACCGGTGACACCGGTCTGGTCGACCGCTTCGAGGTCGACATCGACACGCCGGACATCCGGCAATGGCCGGATATCGACGCCGAGATCGCCGGATCGGGCGCCGGCTACGCCTACCAGGTGTCCAAGGTGTCCGGCGGTGAGTGCACCCGGGTGGCCGGCACCGACGTCGACCGGTCGATGCCACTAGCCTCCATCTTCAAGCTCTACGTGCTGCTCGCGGTCGCGGAGTCCGTCAACGACGGCAGCATGACATGGCACGAACCGCTGACGATCACCGCGGCGAACAAGGCGGTCGGCTCCGCCGGCTTCAACGATCTGGAACCAGGCGCCACGGTGTCTGTGAAAGATGCTGCCCAACAGATGATTTCGGCCAGCGACAATATGGCCACCGATATGCTGATGGCCCGCCTCGGGCCTGGCGCCGTCGAGCGCGCCCTGGTGACGGCCGGCCACCACGACCCGTCGTCCATGACGCCCTTCCCCAGCACCTACGAACTGTTCGCCATCGGCTGGGGCAAGCCCGATGTCCGTGAAGAGTGGAAGACGGCCTCGCCGGCACACCGGGCCGAGATGCTCGCGCACACCAGAGCCGTTCCCTACGAGCCTGATCCGATGCTCAACCGCACGCCGGCATCACCCTATGGCATCGAGTGGTACGGCACCCCGATGGATATCTGCCGGGTCCACGCCGCACTTCAGGTCGCCGCCCACGGACCGGCCGCACCGGTGCGCGACATCCTGTCCGCCACCCCCGGTATCGAACTCGACGGCTCGAAGTGGCGCTACGTCGGCGCCAAGGGCGGCAACCTGCCGGGCGATCTCACCTTCAGCTGGTACGCCGAGGACCACACCGGGCAGGGCTGGGTGGTGAGCTATCAGCTCAACTGGCCGAAGTACCGCAGCCTGACCGCGGCAACGTGGCTGCTGTCGATCGCCACGCAGTCGTTCGGTCTCATCCCGGTGACCTGAGCGTCCAGACGTGCCCACGGTAATGCATGCAGGTGACGCTGACGGGCTCGATATCGATGCGCCAGAACGACTTCGGCGGGGCATTCAGGACGTGCACGATGGCCGCCCGGATGACGGCCGGGTGCGTCACGGCCAGCAGGCGTCCGCGCCGTAGCGCAACGGAGTCCATCCAGTCCCCGACCCGCCTGCACAGGGTGAGTACCGATTCCCCGCCGTGCGGGGCGGCCGCCGGGTCGGTGAGCCAGGCGGTCATCTCGACGGGGCCGACGCCATCGAGGGCCGATCCACGCCAGCGGCCGTGATCGAGATCCGCGAGGCCCGACTCGATGACGGCGGGCACGCCCAACAGCGCGGCGGTCTGCACCACTCGCTGCTCCGGCCCGCAGAACGCCTCGTCGAAGGTTCCGAGATCCGGGCAGCCGCCGACCTGGCGGCGTCCCAGATCATTGAGTGGCTCGTCGGTGGGAAAGCGCCCAGCTGCCATCGCATCGGTCATGCCGTGCGATACGAGGGTCAGCCGGACGACCTCACTCACACAATGACTTCGTCGCGTTGCCTCTGGTCGAGCAGACGCGATACCAGCGCGGCGAACACCAGGCCGATGGTCGTCCACATCACGACCTGGGTGCCCAGCGAGTACAGCCGGAACTGGTAGAGATCATCGGCCGGGAACGCACCGAAAATGATGGTGCCGGCATCGTCGAGGATCGGGCCGGGGGTCTCGGCGATCGTCGGCATGAGCAGGAACACCACGGCCATCGAGACGATGTAGTCGGCGGCGCCGAGCAGGGCGGCGTTCCAGGCGCCGAACTTGGGCGCCAGCTTGCGGGCCAACAGGACCGACCCCACCAACAGCGCCGCGGAGAGCACTGTCAGCAACAGATACAACAGGGTGCGCTGCTGAATCGTCTCGTCCAGGCTGACCGCGGGCGGGTTCGGCGGATATTTCAGGGACGGCACGATCCACAGGGCGATCAGCATGCCGCCGGCCAGCAGGGCCGCGGTGGCCCTGGCGGAGAGGCTGGTGATGCGTCCGTAGGCCACGCAGAAGAGCACCGCGAGCAGTGCGCCCATGGCGACGCTGAACGCCACCAGGCCGAAGCCGAGACCGATCGTCGACTGCACGGTCCGGGTGATCTCGATGCCACCTCCGGCGCCGTGCTCATGGGCATGACCACCGTGTTCGATGGCCTCATGGGCTGCGCCGACGCCGTCCTCGAACTCGATGGCACGGTCGATGACCGGCTCGATGAAGACCCAGGACCAGACAAATGCGAGTACGCCGCCGAGGGCGCCGGCCAGCAGGCCGCGCCCGATGATTCGTTTTTCCATCGGTGTTGTTTCCGCTTCCGGCGTCTAGTGGCAGGGGTAGCCGAGCAGATGCCGGGCGTCGTGCACGAATTCGTGGATGACGGTGTTGGCCCCGAAGACCGATGTCGCACCCTGATCCATCCCGACGAAATACAGCACCAGCAGTGCCAGGAAGGCGGTAGCCGACAGCCACACCACCGCGGAGGCGGCGGAGAGGTCGATGGCGCGGGCCCGGGCGCCAGGCGCCTTGGATGCCTCAGCAGAAGTCATGTCCGGTCCTTTCGGGAATTCGCGTCCCAGGTAGAAAAGCGGGTTGACGGGCTTCGGGTCTGACTTTCACAGTGGCGCGACCGTTCTGGGATTACACCAGATTCCGTTGTCCGTCGAGAGCAGTACGGATACTACGCCAAAGCCCCCGGCCGGATGCTCCGGTCGGGGGCTTTGTACGTGTAGCTGCTACTCAGCGGCCGTGGCCGCCAGGTCCGGCTCCTCGGTGGTGACAGCCTTGGGCCGTCCGGCGAAGGTGAACTTGGCGTTTTCGCCGGCACCCTCACCGTCCCAGCCTTCGACGTCGACGGTGACGACCTGACCCGGCCCGACCTCGTCGAACAGGATCTTCTCCGAGAGCGCGTCCTCGATCTCACGCTGGATGGTGCGACGCAGCGGCCGCGCACCCAACACCGGATCGAAGCCCCGCTTGGCCAGCAGCGACTTCGCCTGCTCGGTCAGCTCCATCGTCATGTCCTTGGCCGCGAGCTGCTTGGACACCCGGCCGATCATCAGGTCGACCATCTCGATGATCTCCTGCTGAGTCAGCTGGTGGAAGACGATGATGTCGTCGATACGGTTCAGGAACTCCGGGCGGAAGTGCTTCTTCAGCTCATCGTTGACCTTGAGCTTCATCCGCTCGTAGTTGTTCTCACCGCCACCCTGGGTGAAGCCGAGCCCGACCGCCTTGGAGATGTCGCTGGTGCCGAGGTTCGACGTGAAGATCAGCACGGTGTTCTTGAAGTCGACCGTACGACCCTGACCGTCGGTGAGGCGACCGTCTTCCAGGACCTGCAACAGGGTGTTGTAGATCTCCTGGTGGGCCTTCTCGATCTCGTCGAAGAGCACCACCGAGAACGGCTTGCGGCGCACCTTCTCGGTGAGCTGGCCGCCCTCTTCGTAGCCGACGTAGCCCGGAGGGGCACCGAAGAGCCGCGACGCGGTGAAGCGGTCGTGGAACTCGCCCATGTCGATCTGGATGAGGGCGTCATCGTCGCCGAACAGGAAGTTGGCCAGCGCCTTGGACAGCTCGGTCTTACCGACGCCGGACGGGCCGGCGAAGATGAACGAACCGGACGGGCGCTTCGGGTCCTTCAGGCCGGCGCGGGTACGCCGGATGGCCTTGCTGACCGCCTTGACGGCGTCCTCCTGGCCGATGATGCGCTTGTGCAGCTCATCTTCCATGCGCAGCAGACGCGTGGTCTCGGCCTCGGTCAGCTTGAACACCGGGATACCGGTCCAGTTACCGAGCACCTCGGCGATCTGCTCATCGTCGACCTCGGCAACAACGTCGAGATCACCTGAGCGCCATTGCTTCTCACGCTCGGCACGCTGCGCGACGAGAGTCTTCTCCTTGTCGCGCAGGTTGGCGGCCTTCTCGAAGTCCTGCGCGTCGATCGCGGATTCCTTCTCCCGGCGCGCGTCGGCGATCTTCTCGTCGAACTCGCGCAGGTCCGGCGGTGCGGTCATCCGGCGGATGCGCATCCGGGCCCCGGCCTCGTCGATCAGGTCGATCGCCTTGTCCGGCAGGAAGCGGTCGTTGATGTAGCGGTCGGCCAGCGTGGCCGCGGCCACCAGCGCACCGTCGGTGATGGACACCCGGTGATGCGCCTCGTAGCGGTCGCGCAGACCCTTGAGGATCTCGATGGTGTGCTCGACGGTGGGCTCACCGACCTGCACGGGCTGGAAGCGGCGCTCCAGCGCGGCGTCCTTCTCGATGTACTTGCGGTACTCGTCGAGGGTCGTCGCACCGATGGTCTGCAGCTCACCGCGGGCCAGCTTCGGCTTCAGGATGCTGGCGGCGTCGATCGCGCCCTCGGCGGCACCCGCGCCGACGAGCGTGTGCAGCTCGTCGATGAACAGGATGATGTCGCCGCGGGTGTTGATCTCCTTGAGCACCTTCTTCAGGCGCTCCTCGAAGTCGCCGCGGTAGCGGCTGCCGGCGACCAGCGAGCCGAGGTCGAGGGTGTAGAGCTGCTTGTCCTTCAGCGTCTCGGGAACCTCGCCAGCCACGATGGCCTGGGCCAGGCCCTCCACGACGGCGGTCTTGCCGACGCCGGGCTCGCCGATCAGCACCGGGTTGTTCTTGGTGCGGCGGCTCAGCACCTGCATGACCCGCTCGATTTCCTTCTCGCGGCCGATCACCGGGTCGAGCTTGCCCTCCATGGCCGCGGCGGTCAGGTTACGGCCGAACTGGTCCAGAACCAGCGACGTGGACGGGTTGCCCGCCTCGCCGCCGCGTCCGCCGGTACCGGCCTCGGCCGCTTCCTTGCCCTGGTAACCGGACAGCAGCTGGATGACCTGCTGGCGCACCCGGGTGAGTTCGGCACCCAGTTTCACCAGGACCTGGGCGGCGACGCCCTCGCCCTCGCGGATCAGCCCCAGCAGGATGTGCTCGGTGCCGATGTAGTTGTGGCCGAGCTGCAGGGCCTCACGCAGCGAGAGCTCGAGAACCTTCTTGGCGCGCGGCGTGAACGGGATGTGACCCGACGGCGCCTGCTGGCCCTGGCCGATGATCTCTTCGACCTGGCTGCGCACGCCTTCCAGGGAAATGCCCAGCGACTCGAGCGACTTGGCCGCTACGCCCTCACCCTCGTGGATGAGGCCGAGCAGGATGTGCTCGGTGCCGATGTAGTTGTGGTTGAGCATCCGGGCCTCTTCTTGGGCCAGGACGACCACCCGACGGGCACGGTCTGTGAATCTCTCGAACATCGGTTTACCTGCGCTTCCTCACATAGGGCGGCCACGTGCGCTGTACAGGAACTGCACAGGCACCGCACCTGCCGTCCACTGTAGTGGTCGGGGGAAACCCGTGCCCCTCGTGGTGTCGGGCCGTGCTACCGCCGTCTGTGGCATAACGCCCAGCGCACGCCGAACGTTTCCGGAAACACGCTGTGACGAGTTCGCCGTGAGCGAAGCAGCGGAGCGGCCCGGTCGTGGGCGACAAGAGAGTCGGCTACCGACCGTTATTTTGCGTGTGTCAACTCATGTCGCGGCGTGGAATGCGTCGATGACCTCGGCCGGAATACGCCCGCGGGTCGACACATTGTGACCGTTGCGCCGCGCCCATTCCCGGATGGCCGCGCTCTGCTCCCGGTCGATCGCGGCGCGGCCGCGACCCGTTCCCGCCGATCGTCCCCGGCGGCGGCCTCCGACGCGGCGGCCGGCCTCCACCCACTGTTTGAGGTCGCCGCGCAGTTTGGCGGCGTTCTTCGAAGAAAGATCGATCTCATAGCTGACGCCGTCGAGCGCGAATTCCACGGTCTCATCTGCCGCTGCTTCGCCGTCAAAATCGTCAACCAGTGTGACGGTGACTTTCTTCGCCATATAGCTCACACGACCCTTCTGTGGCCACTCGCAGATTCACCCCGGACCCCTGCGGTAATGCTTGCATACGGATGGAATTCATTCAACAACCACCGGCGGATATGTAGTCAGTTTGAGTGTCTGCGCACAATCGGGAACAAAACTGTCTCCCTAATCGTCAGCCCCGTCAAAGCCATCAAGAGACGGTCAATACCCATTCCAGTACCCGTCGTCGGCGGCATCGCATACTCCAGAGCGGCGAGGAAATCCTCGTCGAGGCGCATCGCCTCATCATCGCCGGCGGCGGCCGCAGCGGCCTGCGCGACAAAACGTTCGCGCTGAATCACCGGGTCGATGAGCTCGGAGTATCCGGTGGCCAATTCGAATTTGCGCACATAGAGATCCCACTTTTCGGTGACGCCCGGAATGCTGCGGTGAGCGCGTGTCAGTGGGCTCGTCTCCACTGGGAAGTCACGGACGAAGGTCGGCGCCCACAGTGTTTCTCCGACCGTGTGTTCCCACAGTTCCTCGACCAATTTCCCGTGCCCATAACCGCGGTCGGCGGGAATCTCGATCTCAAGACGTTCGGCGATGGACAACAGATGTGGCAGGTCGGTGTCCGGGGTGATCTCTTCACCGAGTGCCGCCGACAGCGAAGGATACATTTCCAGCGTCTGCCATTCGCCGTCCAAGTCATAGGTACTGCCGTCGGGCAGTTGGACCTCGCGCGTACCAAGGGCCTCATCGGCCACTTCTTGAATCAGTTCACGGGTGACGGTGGCGGAATCGTCATATGTGCCATAGGCCTGATAAGTCTCCAGCATCGCAAATTCCGGAGAATGTGTGGAATCCGCACCCTCGTTGCGAAAGTTCCGGTTGAGCTCGAAAACCTTCTCGAAACCACCGACGAGACAGCGCTTGAGGAACAACTCCGGCGCGATGCGAAGATACAGGTCGGCGTCGAGGGCGTTGGAGTGCGTGATGAACGGCCTGGCCGCCGCGCCGCCGGGCAGGGTCTGCAGCATCGGTGTCTCGACCTCGAGGAACCCGCGGCGCTCCAGCGCCGATCGCACCGCCCGCACGACGGCGATGCGCTGCCGGGCGATGGTGCGCGCCTCGGGCCGGACGATGAGGTCCACGTAGCGCTGCCGCACCCGCGATTCTTCACTCATCTCCTTGTGAGCCACCGGGAGCGGCCGCAAGGCCTTGGAGACGATTTGCCAGGAATCCGCCAGCACCGACAGTTCCCCGCGCTTGGAGCTGATGACCTGTCCGTGCGCGAAGACGATGTCGCCGAGGTCGACGTCCGCCTTCCAGGCGTCCAAGGACTCCTGGCCCACCTCTGCCAGGCTGACCATCAGCTGCAACTGGGTTCCGTCGCCGTCCTGCAGGGTGGCGAAACACAGCTTTCCGGAGTTGCGGGCGAACACCACCCGGGCCGCGACGCCGACGATATCGCCGGTCTGGGTGTCCACCGGAAGATCCGGGTAGGCCGCCCGCAGTTCGGCCAGCGAATGGGTGCGCGCCACCTGCACCGGGTACGGGTCACGGCCCTCGGCGAGCAGCCGCTCGCGCTTGGCCTGACGGATCCGGTACTGCTCCGGGGTGTCGTCGTGCTCGGGCTGGGTCGGGGCGGCAGGCACGTCAGAAGAACTCACGGACAGCCAGCTTAATCAGCGGCGGCCGCGCTGGTTGTCGCGGTTGCGCTCGAACACCAGCCGCAGCCCCTCCAATGTCAGGTGCTGGTCGTAATGCCCGACGGTGCGCAGATCGGGCAGCACCAGCGGAGCGGAGTTCCCGGTCGCGACCACCGCGACGTCGCTGCCGCCGAAACCGTCCACATCGGCGCGGATGCGCTCCACCAGTCCATCCACCAGGGAGGCGAATCCGAACACCGCACCGGCCTGCATGCACTCCACGGTGTTCTTGCCGATCACCGAGCGCGGACGGGTCAACTCCACCCGCCGCAGGGCTGCCGACCTGGCGGCCGCGGCATCGGAGGACACCTGCACTCCCGGCGCGATCGCACCGCCGAGGAACTCCCCCTTGGCCGACACCACATCGACACAGATGGAGGATCCGAGGTCGACCACGATGGCCGGCGAGTTGTACTTGTGAAAGGCGGCCAGGCAGTTGACGATCCGATCGGCCCCGACTTCTTTGGGGTTGTCCACCAGCAGCGGGATGCCGGTGCGGACCCCCGGCTCGATGAGGACCTGCGGCACCGAAGGCCAATACTGCTCGAGCATCAGCCTGATCTCGTGCAATACCGAGGGCACCGTGGACAGCGCCGCCGCACCCGTCAGCCGCTCGACATCGTCACCGACCAGGCCGTCGATGGTGAGCGCCAGTTCGTCGGCGGTCACTTCCGATTCGGTCCGAATCCGCCAGTGCTGCACTACTTTCGCGTTCTCACCCGTACCTGAGATGAGCCCGACGATGGTGTGCGCGTTACGGACGTCTATGGCGAGCAGCATCAGCGCGGCGACATCAGGCCGGACGCATCGGCCGGCACGTGGGCGGGATCGGCGCCCAGGTCGATCTGACGGTTCCCGGCGTCGACGAAGACGATCCTGGGCTGGTATTCGCGCGCCTGCGCGTCCTCCATGGCGCCGTAGGCGATGAGGATGACCAGATCTCCTGGATGTACCAGATGCGCTGCAGCGCCGTTGATCCCGATCACCCCGCTGCCACGCTCCCCGGTGATGGCGTAGGTGATCAGCCGGTTGCCGTTGTCGATGTCGACGATGGTGACCTGCTCGCCTTCGAGCAGGTCGGCCGCATCCATCAGGTCCGCGTCGATGGTCACCGAACCGACATAGTGCAGGTCGGCCTGGGTCACCGTGGCGCGGTGGATCTTCGACTTCAGCATCGTCCGTAACATCAGTTCCTCCAGGGCAATTCGTGTTCGTCGTACGCGACATCCGGACCGGCGCCCGAGGGCACCCCGATATCGATGGCGATGTTGTCCAACAGTCGGGTGCCGCCGAGGCGAACCGCGACCAGCAGCCGGGCCGCTCCGGTCTGCGGCGCCGGCCCCAGCCAGGTGTTGCGCACCTCCAGATAGTCGACGCTGATCGCCGGGACCTCGTCGAGCACGGACCGGGCCGCATCCAGTGCGGCATCGACACCCTCGCCCGCGGCGTACATGCCGGCCAGCAGCGCCGACGGTATGGCACAGGCCTGTTCGCGCTGTTCCTGGTCGAGGTAGCGGTTGCGCGAGGACATGGCCAATCCGTCGGCCTCTCGCACGATCGGCACCCCGACGATGCGGGCGCCGAGGTTCAGGTCGTCGGCCATCTGACGGATCAACACCAATTGCTGGTAGTCCTTCTCCCCGAAGAACGCGCGATCCGGCCCGACGATCTGCAGCAACTTCATGACAACGGTCAGCATGCCGGCGAAATGTGTTGGCCGGGAAGCGCCTTCCAGTTCTGCGCCGAGGGCACCCGGGTGCACGCTGGTGCGTGGGCCGGCCGGGTACATATCCGCTACGGTCGGCGTGAAGGCGATCTGCACCCCCTCCGCCCGCAGCGCCGCGAGATCGTCCTGCAGCGTGCGCGGGTAAGCGTCGAGATCCTCGCCGGCACCGAATTGCAGCGGATTGACGAAGATCGAAACCACCACCACGGCACCGGGGATGCGCTGGGCGTGCCGGACCAGCGTGAGGTGGCCCTCATGCAGCGCGCCCATCGTCGGCACCAGCATGACCCGCCTGCCGGTCCCCCGCAGCGCCCTGGTGACGTCCGCGATATCGGCAGGCCGGGTGTAGACATTGAGTTCACCGGCGGCGTAGGCCGGCGGTTTGCGGTCGGTCACTTCTGCCCCGTCCCGGGTGTGGTCAGCACGTCGAACACGTCCTTCGGTGCGTGCGCCCGCTGGGCGGTGCGCAGTGAGTTGGATCGATATGCCTGCGCCAGTTCGGGATCCACCTCACCGAAGGCGCGCAGATGGGCGGCCACCGCGGCCGCGTCACCGCGCGCCACCGGCCCGGTCAGCGCCGCCTGTCCCCGCTGCAGGGCGTTCTCCAGCGATGCCCGGGCCAGCGGGCCGACGATGCGCTCGGCGAGTCCGCCGGGTGCGTCGCCGACGAGTTCCTGACCGAGCAGCTCCTGCCCGCGCAGCGCGGAGCGCAGCGCCTCGACCGCGTCGAGCATGACGGTGATCAGGTGGTTGCCGGCGTGCGCCAGCGCCGAGTGGTACAGCATGCGCGCGTCTTCGCGGACCCGGAATGGTTCACCGCCGATCTCCAGGACCAGTGCCTGACCGATCGCGTAACCGATCTCGTCGAGCGCGGTGACCCCGAAACAGGTATCGGGCAGCCGGGCGATGTCCTCGTCGGAGCCGGTGAAGGTCATCGCGGGATGGATGGCCAGCGGGATGCAACCCTGGGCCGTCAACGGTTCGAGCACGCCGACCCCGTTCATCCCGGAGGTGTGCACCACGATCGTGCCGGGACGCACCGCGTCGGTGGCGGCCAGACCGGAGACGAGCGCCACCAGTTCGGCGTCGGGCACCGCGAGGAGCAGCAGTTCGGCCCGCGCGGCGACGTCCTGCACGGGCAGCACGGCGGTGTCGGGGAGTCTGGCGGCCGCGCGTTCGCGGGACCGGGTGGAGATGGCACTGCAGGCGACCACGACATGTTCGGCGCGCTCGAGCGCCACGCCGAGAGCGGTTCCCACCCGGCCCGCCGAGATGATGCCGACAGTGAGCCGCGCCGGACGGAGTCCGTCGACCATGACAGACGACCTCGCAAATTCAGTCGTGAGAAACGTTGCGGTCCCTTACCCGGGTACCGCACGGTCGGGGAGAGCCTAGCTCACTCCTCGCGGCGTCGGCGCCGGCCACCGCCGGTGGGGGTTGCCTGCAGGCGCGAGAGCAGTTCGGAGACCGGCTGACCACCGGCGTGCTGGCCGCCTTCGGGCTCCGGCTGCTCGGCTGCTCGCTGCAGTTCCTCGGCGCTGCGGTGGCGGGCCGCGGGCGGCGGGGTGGGAGCCTGCACCGGCGGCGGGGTGGGAGCCTGCACCGGCGGAACCGGGGGCTCACGGTCGGGCTGGGCCGCCCGGCGGGTCCGCGGCGGCGGCGGACCGGTCTCGCCGGGCACGGCGTGCCGGGAGCGGCGCGGCGGCGGTGCGGATTCGGCATCCGCACCGTAATGGCGGCCACGGCGCTCCGGCGTCTCCGGGCTCGGCTGCTCGGCGTGAGGGGCAGGCTCGGGGGCCGGGGGCGGCGACCACTGCGCGACGGCCGGCTCCGGGATGGGCGGGGCGGCAGGTGGTGGTGGTTGCTGTGGTGGCGGCGGTGGCTGGGACGTGGCCCCGCGGCGCTGCCAGGGTGCGGGCTCCTCGGCGTCCGAGGCCCGTCGATGCGCCCCACCGAACAGTTCGGGCGCGACCGGCTCGGGCCTGACCGGTTCGGGAGGTGCCCACTGATATTCCGGGGGGTGCGGTTCGGCCGGAACGTCGATGATCGGGCTTTCCTCGGTGCGCGGTTCGCGCGCCGGGCGGGGTGGTGGGAGAAACTCCGCGGGCACCGGGGTGTCGATGCGGCTGGCGATCACCCGGCCGGCGGGGCGCTCGGTCTCCAGCGCGGGCCGGTGATCCAGGTCGGTGTCGAACAGGATCTCCAGATTGGTGCGCAGCGCGGCGAGTTCGGCCCGCAGCGCGGCCACCTCGTCGGCGGCCTGGGCCCGCAACTCCGCCGACAGCTCGCGGCGCAGCTGGGCTTCGACGGCCAATTCATACTCGCGGCGCGCGGAGATCTCACGATCCAGCTGGAGGTCGTAGACGTATTTGAGGTCGCGCACCTTGGCCTGGTCGAGATCGCTCTGCCGCCGATAGATGAACGAGACGAACGCCGCGGCGACCGCCGCCCACAACGCCAGCACCACGGCGAGTTTGAGCAACTCGACCCGATTGGTGAAGACCAGCACCGTGCTGGCGACGATGGCGAGCACCAGCAACGCCGTGAGCAGGACCCAACCCGGCCTGCGGTTGACGCGTCGAACGCGCACGCCGCGGGACGGATCGGTCATGGGGCGACTGTACCGTTCACAGCTCGCATCGCGTGTCGACCTGCACGGCGATTCGGCTACTCGGCTGCGCCACTGTACGAGTCGGGTTTGTCGTTCGGCTCATCCGGGGACGTGCAGCAATGCTGCAGCCACAGCCCGGCCGCGAGCAGTGCCAGTGCGCACAGCGCGGCCACCACGGCACCGGCGGTGTCCTCGCCCGCCACCCGCATGGTGCCGCGGCGCGGCACCAGATACGCGAGAACCCCGACCCACCAACCCAGTACCAGCGCGCCGACCCAGGCCGATGCCTTGGCGATCCCCACCGACCGGGCCACCGCCAGCGGATGCAGCCGTCCCGCACCGATGCCGATCTGGCCGTCGGCGATACGCGATCGCACGACGTTCCCCCAGATCGCCTCGGCGATCGCCACCGCCAGCAGGGACAGTCCCGTCCAGAGCGTGATCGGCGGGAACCACCGGTACAGGAAGACGACCAGCAGGTAGCAGACGACGGCGGCGATACCCGTCGCTGCCGCGAGGTCGCGCTTACGGGTCGGTCCCATCAGGATCGATGTCCCGGGTGATCCAGGCTCAGGTGGGTGGGCCGCACCCCGGCGCGCTCGGCTTCCTCCAGCCGCGCCACCAGCTCGGCCACCGGGGCGCCGGACAGCTCGGCGCCGGCATCGGCGGCCAGCCACGGCACCAGTACGAACGCACGCTGATGGGCGAACGGGTGCGGCAGTGTCAGTTCGGCGTCCTCGGAACGCAATTCACCTGCCCCGTCGCGACAGGAGACGATGTCGACATCGAGGGTCCGCGGCCCCCACCGCACCTCGCGCACCCTCTCGGCCGCGGATTCCAGCTGCTGTCCGCGCCGCAACCAGCCGTGACCGTCACAGGCGGGGTCCTCGAGGATCAGGACCGCGTTGAGGAACGGGCCCTGTTCGACGCCACCCCACGCGTCGGTCTCGTAGACCGGTGAGAGCGCCACGATCCTGCTGCCCAGCGCCGCCATGCCGTCGACCACCGACTGCAGATGTGCCAGCCGGTCACCCAGGTTCGACCCGATGGACAGCACCGCGGTGCTCATGGCACCAGTCCCCGGCCGCGCCGGGACCGCCGCGCCACCACGGCCACGTCGGAGAAGGTCAGCGGGATCGGCGCGCTGGGCTTGTGCACGACCACTTCCACGGCATGCACGCGCTCATCGGTCATCACGTCCTCGGCGATCTCGGCGGACACCGTCTCGATCAGATTGCGCGGTGGGCCCGCGACGATCGCGGCCGCCCGCTCCGCCAGCGTTCCGTAGTTCAGGGTGTCGGCGAGGTCGTCGGTGGCGGCGGCCGCGTCCAGATCGATCCACACCGTCACATCGATGACGAAGTCCTGTCCGTCCCGGCGCTCATGGTCGAAGACGCCGTGGTTCCCCCGAACGGTCAACCCGCGCAGTTCGATTCGATCAGTCATTTTCTCCCCCGAGTCGCTTCGCTCCTGCCCGCCGGACCGTTCCCCCGAGTCGCTTCGCTCCTGCCCGCCGGACCACGCGTCCACTACCTTGAGCGCATCGACCGAGGCCTGCACGTCGTGTACCCGCACGCCCCACGCGCCGGCCAGAACCGACAACGCGGAGATCACCGCGGTCGCCGTCTCCCGCCCGTCGGCCGGGCGCAACGCACCGTCGGGTCCTGCGAGCAGTGCGCCGAGGAACCGTTTGCGCGACGCCCCGACCAGGACCGGGAATCCGGTCGCCACGAACGCCGGCAGCGCGCGCAGCAGTTGCCAGTTGTGTTGCGCGGTCTTGGCGAAACCGAGGCCGGGGTCGATGATCACCCTGGCCGGGTCCACGCCGGCCGCGACCGCGGCGTCCACGCTGCGCAACAGGTCCTCGTGCACCTCGCCGACGACATCCGCGTAGGCGGGCACCTCATGCGGGGCATCGGCGCGCACCGACCGCCAGTGCATCAGCACCCATGGCACTTTCGCCTCGGCCAGCACGGCGGCCATGTTCGGGTCGGCGCGCCCGCCGGAGACATCGTTGACGATCTGCGCACCGTTCTCGAGTGCCGCCGCGGCCACCGACGAGTGCATCGTGTCGATGCTGACGGTGACACCCGCGCTGGCCAGATCCCGGATGACGGGCAGCACCCGCGAGCTCTCCAACTCCGGGGCGACCCGGGTGGCACCCGGGCGCGTCGACTCGCCGCCGACATCGATGATCGCGGCACCGGCGACGACGAGCGCCATCGCCCGTTCCACGGCCCGGTCGCGATCGAGGAAGAGGCCGCCGTCGGAGAACGAGTCCTCGGTGACGTTGACGACACCCATCACCACCGGCACGGTCACTTCCGGAGGATCAGTTCCAGCGCCTCGGACCGTGATGCCTTGTCGGTCTTGAACTGTCCGCGCACCGCCGAGGTGGTGGTCACCGCGCCCGGCTTGCGCACACCGCGCATCGCCATGCACAGGTGCTCGGCCTCGACCACCACGATCGCCCCGCGCGGGTCCAGCTTGCGCATCAGGGCATCGGCGATCTGTGCGGTCAGCCGCTCCTGAACCTGCGGACGTTTCGCATAGAGGTCGACAAGCCTGGCGATTTTCGACAGGCCGGTGACCCGGCCGTCGAGTCCGGGGATGTACCCGACATGGGCCACCCCGTGGAACGACACCAGGTGGTGTTCACAGGTGGAGTACATCGGGATCCCCTTGACCAGCACCAGTTCGTCATGCTGCTCATCGAAGGTGGTGTTGAGCACCGTGTCGGGATCGGTGTAGAGGCCACCGAAGATCTCCCGGTACGCCCTGGCCACCCGCGCGGGGGTATCCACCAGACCATGCCGGTCCGGATCCTCGCCGACCGCGATCAGCAGCTCGCGGACCGCCGCTTCCGCGCGTTCCTGGTCGAAGTTGGCCGGGGTGAAGGCGACCGCTTCGGCGAGGTCGTTCCCTGACGTCGTCATCGACGCTCCGTTCTGTTCAGCCACGGGTCCGTGGGGCGTCCGGGCCCTGCTGATCGTTGCCGGGCGAATGCGGGGGCGGCGCGTACTGCGGTGGGTACGGCGCCGGCGGCGGGCCCGGCTGGTGCTGGGGCGGCTGATGCTGCGGTGGGTACCAGCCCTGCGGCGGAGGCGGCGGCGGCTGCTGGCCACCCTCGGGGCGCGGCGGCCAGCCCGGAGCGTGCCAGCCGGCCGGCGCACCGTAGTCCGGCTGTGCCTGACCGTTGGGGGGTGCGCCATTGGTGCCGTTGGTACCGGGACCGGCCGCGCCGTTCTGCCCGGCCGCTTCGGCGGCCCTGCTGGCCTCCACGATGGCGCTCTTGTAGGCCGGTTCGGCCACCGGGGGCGGCCACGGCTCGCCGCGTTCGATGGCCAGCTCGCCGGGGGTCTTGATCGGCGGCTTGTCCGACGGGATCCGGCCACCGAAGTCGTTGAAGATGGTGATCCGCGGACGTTTCTTCACCCCGTCGAAGATGGCCTTGAGCTCCTTGCGGTGCAGGGTCTCCTTCTCCAGCAGTTCGCCGGCCAGGATGTCGAGCACATCGCGGTACTCGGTGAGGATCTCCCACGCCTCGGTGTGCGCCGCCTCGATCAGCTTGCGCACCTCGTCGTCGATGATCTGGGCGACCTCGTGGCTGTAGTCCGCCTGGGTCCCCATGGACCGGCCCAGGAACGGATCGCCGTGTTCGGTGCCGTAGCGGACTGCGCCGAGCTTGGCGCTCATGCCGTACTCGGTGACCATGGCGCGGGCGATCTTGGTGGCCTGCTCGATATCGGAGACCGCACCGGTGGTGGGCTCGCGGAACACCAGTTCCTCGGCGGCCCGGCCGCCCATCGCGAAGACCAGTCGCGCGACCATCTCCGAACGGGTCATCAGGCCCTTGTCGTCCTCGGGCACGGCGACGGCGTGACCGCCGGTGCGCCCGCGCGCCAGGATCGTCACCTTGTAGATCGGCTCGATATCGGGCATCGCCCAGGCCGCCAGCGTGTGGCCGCCCTCGTGGTAGGCGGTGATCTTCTTCTCGTGCTCGCTGATGATGCGGCTCTTGCGGCGCGGACCGCCGACGACCCGGTCGACGGCCTCTTCCAGCGCCGCGCCGGTGATGACGGTGCCGTTCTCGCGGGCGGTCAGCAGCGCCCCTTCGTTGATCACATTGGCCAGATCGGCACCGGACATCCCGACGGTGCGCTTGGCCAGGCCGTCCAGATCGGCGTCACCGGCGATGGGCTTGCCCGCCGAATGCACCTTGAGAATTGCGCGCCTGCCGGCCAGGTCCGGGTTGGACACCGGGATCTGACGGTCGAACCGGCCGGGACGCAGCAGGGCCGGATCCAGGATGTCGGGACGGTTGGTCGCGGCGATCAGGATGACGCCCTGGCGCTCACCGAAACCATCCATCTCGACCAGCAGCTGGTTGAGCGTCTGCTCACGCTCGTCGTGGCCGCCGCCCAGACCGGCGCCACGCTGCCGCCCGACGGCGTCGATCTCGTCGACGAAGATGATGCAGGGGCTGTTCTGCTTGGCCTGCTCGAACAGGTCACGCACCCGGGAGGCGCCGACGCCGACGAACATCTCGACGAAGTCGGAACCGGAAATCGTGAAGAACGGAACGCCGGCCTCACCGGCGACGGCGCGGGCCAGCAGCGTCTTACCGGTTCCGGGCGGGCCGAACAACAGCACGCCCTTGGGGATCTTCGCGCCGAGCGCCTGGTACCGGCTCGGGTTCTGCAGGAAGTCCTTGATCTCGTAGAGCTCTTCGACCGCCTCATCGGCGCCGGCCACATCCGCGAAGGTGGTCTTGGGCATGTCCTTGGACAGCTGCTTGGCCTTGGATTTGCCGAAACCGAAGCCCATCCGGCCGCCGGACTGCATGCGGGAGAACATCACGAACAGGCCGACCAGCAGCAGCAGCGGCAACATGTAGATGAGCAGGGTGCCCAGCACGCTGCCCTGGTTGACCACCGTGTTGATCGTCGCGTTCTTGGCGCTCAACGCGTCGAACAGCTGCACACCGACACCGGTCGGGTACTTGGTGAGGATCTTGTCGCTGTTCTCGGTGTCGCCGTTGCCCGACTTCAGCTCGAGCCGGAGCTGCTGCTCACGGTCATCGATCTGGGCGCTCTTGACGTTGTCCGCGTTGATCTGGGCCATCGCCACCGAGGTGTCGACCGGCTTGAATCCGCGGGTGTCGTCGCTGAAGTAGAAGAAGGACCAACCCAGCAGCAGCACGACGGCTATCGCCGACAGCGTGCGGATGACGTTTTTACGGTTCATCGATATCTCCGGCCTGCACGGGTGCGGCCGGCCCGGTCCTTCCGATAAGCGCAGTTGGAAAACTCAAGGCTACCGCCTGACCAACGATCAGAAGTTCCCCGCCCGGGATGCTCGCCCACGCGCACCCCGTGTGCTTGGCTGAGATCGTGATCACACCAACCACCCGGTTAGTCGATACCAATGGCGTGACGTTGCAGGTGACCGAGGCCGGCAACCCCGGTAATCCGGTCGTCGTGCTGGCGCACGGCTTCCCCGAACTGGCCCATTCGTGGCGTCACCAGATCCCCGCGCTGGCCGCGGCCGGCTACCACGTGCTGGCCCCCGACCAGCGCGGATACGGCGGATCCTCGCGCCCGGAGGCGATCGAGGCCTACAACATCGCCGAACTGACCGCCGATATCGCCGGACTGCTCGATGACGTGGGCGCACAGCGCGCCGTGCTCATCGGCCATGACTGGGGATCCCCGGTGGCCACCAATTTCCCGCTGTACTACCCCGACCGGGTGAGCGCCGTGGCCGCGCTGAGCGTGCCGCCCATCCCGCGGGCCTCGGCCCCGCCCACCCAGATCTGGCGCAAGATCTTCGGCGACAACTTCTTCTACATCCTCTACTTCCAGGAACCCGGCGTGGCCGACGCCGCGCTGAACGCCGATGTCCGCTCCTCGCTGCAGCGGATGGTGGCGCTGGAGGGATTCGGCGGCCCCGTCGACGAGATGACCGAGCAGCCGTTGCCACCGCTGCCGGACTGGCTGAGCACCGAAGAGTTCGACGAGTACGTGCGGGCGTTCGAGGTGACCGGCTTCACTGGCCCGCTGAACTGGTACCGCAACTTCGACCGCAACTGGGAGCTCACCGATCCGGCGGCCGGCGGATTGGCGGCACACACCATCACCGTGCCGCTGTTGTTCCTGGCCGGCAGCGCCGACCCGGTGCTGGGGTTCACCCCGCGTGACCGGGTGACCGAGGTGGCCACCGGCGGCTACCGCGAGGTGCTGCTCGAGGGCGCCGGGCACTGGTTGCAGCAGGAGCGGCCCGACGAAGTCAATGCGGCGCTGCTGGAGTTCCTCGGCGGATTGGACCTGACATGAACGCACCACTCGACTTCGGGGTCTTCATCACCCCGTTCCACCCGACGGGGCAGTCCCCCACCCTGGCACTGCAGTACGACATGGACCGGGTGGAGGCTCTTGACCGGCTGGGCTACGACGAAGCCTGGTTCGGCGAACACCATTCCGGCGGTTACGAACTCATCGCCTGCCCGGAGGTGTTCATCGCCGCGGCCGCCGAGCGCACCCGCCACATCCGGCTCGGCACCGGCGTGGTGTCGCTGCCCTATCACCACCCGCTGATGGTCGCCGACCGCTGGGTGCTGCTCGATCACCTGACCAGGGGCCGGGTCATGTTCGGCACCGGACCGGGCGCGCTGCCCTCGGATGCCTACATGATGGGGATCGATCCCGTCGACCAGCGCCGGATGATGCAGGAGTCCCTGGACGCCATCCTGGCCCTCTTCCGAGCCGGCCCCGAGGAACGGATCGACCGGCAGACCGACTGGTTCACCCTGCGCGACGCGGCGCTGCACATCCGCCCGTACACCTGGCCACACCCGGAGATATCAACCGCGGCAATGGTTTCGCCGTCCGGACCGCGGCTCGCCGGCCAGCTCGGCACCTCGCTGCTGTCGCTGTCGATGTCGGTGCCCGGCGGGGTCGCGGCGTTGGAGACCACTTGGGGCATCGTCGAGGATCAGGCCGCCGCATCTGGGCGCGAGGCACCCGACCGCAAGGACTGGCGGGTGCTGGGCATCGTGCACGTCGCCGACACCAAGGAACAGGCAATCGAGGACTGCACCTACGGGCTGCAGGATTTCGCGAACTACTTCGGTGCCGCGGGGTTCGTGCCGCTGTCCAACTCGGCCGACGGAGGCCAGGGCGATGCCCGGCAGTTCGTCGAAGACTATGCGGCCAAGGGCAATTGCTGCATCGGCACGACAGAAGAAGCGATCGCCTACATCCAGGATCTGCTCGACCGCTCCGGCGGGTTCGGCACGTTCCTGATGCTCGGGCACGACTGGGCGTCACCGGCGGCCACCTACCACTCCTACGAGCTGTTCGCCCGAGAGGTCATCCCGCATTTCAAGGGACAGCTGACCGCGCCGCGCGCCTCCCACGAGTGGGCCAAGGGCATCCGGGACCAGCTGTTCGGGCGCGCCGGGCAGGCCATCGTCAACGCCATCACCGAGCATGCCGGGGAAAAGCGCTGATGCGCAGCGCGGTGCTACGTGACGGCGCGATGGTGGTGCGCGATGACGTGCCCGAACCAACACCCGGTCCCGGCCAGGTGCTGGTGGCGGTGAAGGCGTGCGGAATCTGCGGATCAGACCTGCATTTCGCCTCGCACGGCGATCAGATGCTGGCCGCCGGCGCGGAGATGGAGGGGATGCCGGACACCCTGGCCGGTATCGACCTGGCCGCCGACGTCTACATGGGCCACGAGTTCAGCGCCGAGGTCCTGGAGGCCGGGCCGGGTACCGACGCGCCGGCCCCCGGGACCCTGGTGACCTCGGTCCCGGTGCTGCTGACACCGACCGGGCTCGACATGATCGTGTACAGCAACACCACCGTCGGCGGTTACTCCGAACGCATGCTGCTGTCGGCTCCGCTGCTGCTGCCGGTACCCAACGGCCTGGACGCCCGCCACGCCGCCCTGACCGAGCCGATGGCGGTCGGCCTGCACGCCGTCAACACCTCCAAGATCGAACGCGGTGAGCCGGCACTCGTCATCGGATGCGGCCCGATCGGTATTGCGATCATCGCCGCCCTGAGGTACCGCGGCGTGGAAACCATTGTGGCAGCCGATTTTTCTCCCACCAGGCGCGCGCTGGCCGAGACCGTCGGCGCCCATCTCACCGTCGACCCCGCCCAGGGTTCGCCGTTCCATCAGAGCACACCGGCGGTGGTGTTCGAGGCGGTGGGCGCCCCGGGCGTCATCGACGATGTGCTGCGCCGGGCACCGGCCGGCGCCCGCGTCGTGGTGGCCGGTGTGTGCATGCAACCCGACACCGTGCACCCGTTCTACGCCAGCGCCAAGCAGATCAGCCTGCACTTCGTATTCGGCTACGACCCATCCGAATTCGCCGAATCGCTGCGGGCCATCGCCGAGGGCGATATCGATGTGGCACCGCTGGTCACCGGCGAGGTGAAGCTGGACGGGGTGGCCGAAGCGTTCGCAGATCTCGGGGACCCGGAACGGCATTGCAAGATCGTCGTCACGCCGTGACGGTTGATCGCAGTCACTCCGTGAGGCGCTATGGTGCGAACATGCCTCTCGCGCGACGATTGCCGGTCCGTGTCTGTCTCGCTCTCGCCGCGGCGGTGCTCGCCGTCGGGGTGAGCGCCTGTGACGCACAGGCGGGTCCCGTGCCGGTCGGTGATTCGTCCGCCGCGGCCGCCCGCCAGGTCACCGTCGTCGGCTCCGGGGAGGTGCAGGGCACCCCGGACACGCTGACCGTCTCGGCGGCAATGGAAGCCATCGCCGCCGATGTCACCGGCGCCCTCAACCAAACCAGCCAGCGTCAGCAGGCCGTCATCGACGCGCTGACCGGCGCGGGCATCGAGCAGAAGGACATCAGCACCACTCAGGTGACGCTGCAGCCGCAGTACAACGCCGATGGCACCAACATCGCCTCCTATCGGGCCGGCAATGCGATCGACGTGAAGATCCGCGACGCCGACCGGGCATCGGACATCCTGGCCCTGATCGTCACCACCGGCGGGGACAACACCAGGATCAACTCGGTGAACTATTCGATTGCCGATGACTCCGCACTGGTGCGCGATGCCCGCACCCGCGCCTTCGAGGATGCCAAGGACCGCGCTCAGCAGTACGCCGAGCTGTCCGGGATGAATCTGGGAGACGTCATCTCGATCTCGGAGGCCGACGGCACCACACCGCCACCGCCGGTCCCGATGCCGCGTTCAGCGATGGCCGAATCGGTGCCGCTCTCACCAGGCGAGCAGAGCGTGGGCTTCTCGGTGACGGTCATCTGGGAGCTGACCTAGCGCCCTGAATCGTTGGTGCGTGTGCAGTAGTTGGGTTGGCCACCAATGCAATCGGCGCTCCGACCGGTTTCTCTGTGTAGTTTTCAAGGTGCTGAGTCGTGGTTTATGCGGCGGTGGGTAGGTCGGTCATGGTGCGTCGGGCGTGCGATCTCAGGTGCGCCGGTTGGGGGCCGGCCGGGTCATGCGGTGGAATGAACCACGGGTGCCGATCAGCGCCGAGGTAGACCTGCCAGCCGCCGTGATGGATCGCGCTGTGGTGCAGCCGGCACAGCAGCACCCCGTTGTCGATGCAGGTGTGGCCCCCGCTGCCCCAGGGGGTGATGTGGTGGGCGTCGCACCAGGACACCGGCCGCCCGCACCCAGGGTGCGCGCACCCACGATCGCGCACCGCCAACCCTTTCCGGATCGCGGGTGTGAACAGCCGCTCGGCGCGCCCGACGTCCAGTGGGGCGCCGGCACCGTCGACGAGCACCGCGGTCAGGGTGCTGTCGCACATGATCAGATCGGCGGTGCGGGTGCTGATGGGCCCTCCGAACCCCAGGGAGTCCACGAACCCCGCTGCGTGTGGGCGGATCAGGGTGACGTGCGGGAGCACCCCGCCACTCATCGGGCGCTGGGAGCCCGACAGGTAGGTGCGCATGATCTGGCCGAATGCGTCGGCGCGACGGCGCCCGGTCGGCCGTGGGTCCGGGGATCCGTCGGGCAGCGGGACGGGCCGGCACAGCGGGTCGAGTGCGGTGAGCAGTTCTTCCGCCGTGAGTGCGTCGAGATCCAAGCTGGCGGCGACCCGCCCGTCCTCGGTGTGCACCAGGGTCATGTCGTTGAGGTCGGTGTTTTCGGCGACCGGCACCGCCCCGTCGTCGTGAGGTTCGGTGGCGGCTTTGTCGATGGCGATCTCGCGGGCCTTCTTTCTGACCCCCGAGGGGGTGGTCTGGATCATCAACGTGGTGACGAGGGCCGCCCGGTCTTCCTCGGACAACGCGACCCGGCTGCTGATGTGGGCGACGCCGCGCCCGACGGCGTCGGCGAATTCGATATCGATCCCACCGAGGCGCTGCTGCTGGGTCAACGCCGGCAGGGTGTGCGCGGCCCGGCCCACCCGCGCCGCCCGGTACGCCGCACCCGGGGCCATGCCGCAACTGGTCAGCAGATCGGCTCCCGTGCGCAGGTGCTTGCGCGCCGGGATACCGGCACGCTCAGCGGCCGCGACCGCCTGAGCGATCACATGATCGACCAGATTGCGCACGGTCACCGCGGCCGCCAACACCGCCAGCAACCGCTGTTCATCGATGATCCGGCGGGGACAGTCAAGATGGAACAGCGGCGGTCGGCTCGCCTCGGGCAGGCGAGGGGTGAGGTCATCGATGAGCGCATCGACAAACGGTCGAGATCGGTGGCGTCCATATGGATACCGGCTTTCACAGAAGGCGCCCTAAGGGGCACGATCAGGCAATACGGTCCGCACAGCCCAGGGCCAGCGACCTGGCGGCGACCGAAGTCGCGGTCTGTGCTCACCGGATGGCGATGGGAGCAACGTCGCATTCGAACTTGTGTTCGACACTACGCCGCTCAAGCCCCCGCGCAAGGGTGATCCATCAGGACATCGGAGACAGATTCGCCGGACCGAGGATCGAGGTATTCGCGAGCGGGCACCCCGTCGGACGATCATGCCGAGCGCAGCATGCTCCGAAAGCCGTTCTACCCGTTAACGCAAACAGGCAAGTACCGCGCACACCCCGAGACGAGCGCCATCTCCGGAGAACACTAACGGTTCTCGTAGACCTTGGGCTCCAGCGTGCCGATATAGGGCAGGTCGCGGTAGCGCTCTGCGTAGTCCAGGCCGTAGCCGACGACGAACTCGTTGGGAATGTCGAAGCCGACGTACTCGATCTCCACATCGGCGCGCACGGCGTCGGGCTTGCGCAGCAGCGTGCACACCTTCAGCGACCGCGGACGCCGCGTCGCGAGGTTGCGCAGCAGCCAGGACAGCGTGAGCCCGGAGTCGACGATGTCCTCGACGATCAGCACATCACGGTCGTTGATATCGCGGTCCAGGTCCTTGAGGATGCGCACCACACCCGACGAGGATGTCGACGATCCGTACGAGCTGACCGCCATGAACTCCAGCTGAGTGGGCACCGGGATGGCCCGGGCCAGGTCCGTGACGAAGAGCACCGCACCCTTGAGCACCGTGATCAGCAGCAGGTCCTGATCTGGTCCGCCGTCGCGGAAGTCCGCGGCGATCAGTTCGGCCAGTTCGGCGGTTTTGGTCTTGATCTGGTCTTCGGACAGCAAGACCGACTTGATATCGCCCGGATACAACTCCGCAGTCACCGTCACAGCGTAGCCGGGATCAGGCGACCGGCTGACGGTAGAGCACCAGAGCGCCGTTCCGGCGGCCCGCGAACAGACGCTCCCGGGACAATCCGCTGGGCACCGCGACCCCGCCCTGGCCCCGCCAGTCGGTGACCAGAGCATCGACGGCGCGGATCTGGGCGTCGGTGAGATCGCAGGCTCCCCCGGCCAGCAGCCAGCTCCGGATGGCACGGCGCCGGACGGCGGACGGCAGGCCGTGCAGGTCCGCGACCGGCAGGCCCTGCGCCGGGATACTGATCTCGGCGGCCGCGGCATCCAGCGCCTCGGTGTCCTCGCGCAACGCGGCGGCGGTACGGGCCAGCGCCTCGGCCACCCCGCCCCCGAGCACCTGCTCCAACAGCGGCAGCACCTCGGTGCGCAGCCGGACCCGGGTGAAGCGTGGGTCGCTGTTGTGCGGGTCCTGCCAGGGCACCACGCCCAGTTCGGCGCATACCGCCACTGTCGTATCCCGGCGGATCCCGAGCAGCGGACGGCACCAGGGCGGGTCGTGGGCCCGCATCCCGGCCAGCGACCGGGCACCCGAACCCCGCCCCAGTCCCAGCAACACCGTCTCGGCCTGATCGTCGAGGGTGTGGGCGAGCAGCACCGGTGCACCGTCCCGCGCGGTCCGCAATGCGCCGTAGCGGGCCGTCCGGGCCGCCGCCTCCGGTCCCCCGACACTGCCGACCTCGACGGGAAGTATTTGTGCGCCAACGCATCCCAACGCGATGGCCTGCTCGCGGGCCCGTTCGGCGACGTCCGCCGAGCCGACCTGCAGGCCGTGGTCCACGATCAGCGCCGTGGTGGGGCGCAACCGGGCGGCGACCGCCGTCAGCGCCAGCGAGTCCGCACCGCCGGAGAGGCCCACACACCAGCGCGCGTCGTCGTCGAGATGGGTCCTGGCGAAGGCCGCGACCACCGCGCGCAACTGCGCTACAGGACCCGATCGATCCATCGCTGCGGCTCTTCGATCTCCTCGGGCCTGGGTAGGGTGCCGGCGTCGGTCCAGATGACGTTGAAGCGGTCCATCCCGACCCGCGCCACCACATCGTCGACGAACACCTTGCCCCGGGTGTACTGGTTGAGCTTGGCGTCGAAACCCAGCAGGGTGCGGATGATGCGTTGCAGCGGTGGCTGTTTGCGTTGACGTCGTTCGTCGAAGCGGCGGCGGATGGTCGCCACCGTCGGCACCACCTTGGGCCCGACGGCGTCCATCACGTGCTCGGCATGCCCCTCCAGCAGGGTGCCCAGCACCAGCAGCCGGTCCAGCGCCTCGCGCTGCGGCTCGGCCTGCACGGCGCGCAGCAGACCGAGCACACCCGTCGAGTTCGCGTCGACCGGTGTGCCGCTGCGCTGGGCACGGACATACGCACCGAGCCTGCCGACGACATCACCGACCTGCTCGCCGCCGTCGTTGGTGAGAACGGCCAACGAGGACGACATGTGTTCGGCCAGCCAGGGATTGGCCCGGAACTGCACCCGGTGGGTGACCTCGTGCAGGCACACCCAGAGCCGGAAGTCGGCGGGCTTGACCCGCAGTTGCCGTTCCACCGCAATGACATTCGGGTAGACCAGCAGCAACTCACCGCCGTCTTTACCGAAGGGGTCGTACTGCCCCAGGATCCCCGACGAGATGAAGGCCAGCACGGCGCCGGTCTGGGCGCCGGTCGCCTTGGCCGTCAACGCACCGGCCGGTCCCTTCGTCGTCTGCTCGGCGCCGCCGGTCATCACCCGCATCGACTGGCTCGCCGCGCGCACCCATTGCGGCCGGTCGATCACCAGTGCCTCGGGGACCTCGGCCCCCTCGTTGAGGTGGGTCACCTCGCGCACCGGCAGTTCGGCGGTCCGCGCTGACTCGTAGAGCTGGGCGATCGCCTGGTCCCGGGTGTAGTCGGTGGTCGCCGGGCCGGGCCTGCTCAGCTTCGCGCCGATATCGGCGGCGAAGGCCCAGTCCACCGCGCCGCCCACCGAGCTGCCTCCCCGGTCGCTGCGCTCTCCCCCGCAAGCGGGAGGTGCCCCCAGCCCGCCGGACGCCGGGGGGCTCATCCGCCACACCCGCAGGACCGCAGTGTGGCGGCCAGCGCGTCCAGCGAGGTGCGCCCCGTCGGCCCGGCGTTGTTGGAGATCAACGCAAAGGTCAGCACCCGGCCGCCGGAATCGGTGACGATGCCCGCCAGCGAGTTGGTGCCGGTCAGCGAGCCCGTTTTGGCGCGCAGCCAGCCCGCAGTCGCCCGGCCCTCGTCGGTGTCCAGGTAGCGGTTGGACAAGGTGCCGCTGCCGCCGGCGATGGGTAGTAGGTCGACCAGCGGCCGCAGTCGTGGGTGGTCATCACCGACCGCGGCGGCGATGACACCGTCCAGGGTCAATGCGGTGAGCCGGTTGTCCACGGACAGCCCGCTGGAGTCCAGCAGGGTCGCGTTCGCGGTGTCCACGCCGGCTCCGCGCAGCTGGCCGAGCACCGCCTGCACCGCCCCGTCGAAACTCTGCGGACGGTTCAGCGCGGCGGCCACCTCGCGGCCGATCGACTCCGCCATCACATTGTCGGAGTCGTTCATCATCTGGCGCAGTCGCTCGATGAGCGGGGGCGACTGCACCGCGGCCAGTTCCTCGGCGCCCGCCCCGATGGACGTCACCGTGACGGTGGCCGGGTCCACGCGCAGTGCGGTGGCCAGCGCGCGGCCCGCGTCCAGACCCGGTGTCCGCGATCGTCGCGATTCCGGGGAGACGGGCTGGGTCCGGCCGCCGTCGAGCATCACCGATTCGATCGGGGCGATATCGCCGCCGTCGATGTCCAGCGGATCCCAGCCAGGTGCCAACGTCGGCCCGCTGTACTCACCGAGGTCGACCTGCACCGCGGTGACCCGGGTGCCGCTCTCCCGAACCTGATCGGCCAGGTCACTGATCCGGGCCGCGCCCTTGTACCAGGTGCGCTCGTCGTCGGCGGCAGCAGAAAGCGTGGGGTCCCCACCGCCGTGCAGCACGACCACGCCGGGCCGGTCGCCGGCGACCACCCGGGTCGTCAGCGTCGCGTCCCGGTCCAGGGTCAGCAGCGCGGCCGCGGTGGTGAGCACCTTGTTCGTCGATGCCGGTTGCATCGGGATGCGCTCGCCCTGCTCCCACAATTCGGTGCCGTTGCCGGCGTCGGTGATCCGGCCGGTCAACGCGCCCAGGTTCGGGTCGGCCAGCGCGGCGGCGAGCGTGGCGGCCAGACCCTTCGGTGTCGGTTCGGTGGTGGCCTCGCCGAGTGGGCGGACACCCGGCGCGGCCGCCACGGCGGCCGGTTGCTCGGGCAGCGACTTGTTCGCCGAGGTCCGGGTGGACGTGACCATCGCGGCCACCCCCACCACGGCAGCCACGAGCACGAGTACCACCAGGCCGATCACCAGGTGGGTGGATCGGCGCCATCTCCCGGGCCGCATAACGTGCAGCGTATCGCTCCTCTACTGTGGACCCGCCAGACCAAGCCAGCCGAAGGAGCAACGCCGGTGTCGTTCGACGTCGTCATCGAGATCCCCAAGGGTTCGCGCAACAAGTACGAAGTGGACCACGAGACCGGCCGCGTCAAGCTCGACCGGTACCTCTACACCTCGTTCGGATACCCCGCCGACTACGGCTTCTTCGAAGACACCCTCGGCGAGGACGGCGATCCGCTGGACGCGCTGGTGCTGCTGCCCGAGTCGGTGTTCCCGGGTTGCATCGTGGAGGCCCGTCCGGTCGCGATGTTCAAGATGACCGATGAGGCCGGCGGCGACGACAAGCTGCTGTGCGTGCCCGCAGGCGACCCGCGCTGGGACCACATCCAGGATCTGGCCGATGTGCCCCCGTTCGAGCTGGAAGCGATCAAGCACTTCTTCGTGCACTACAAGGACCTGGAGCCGGGCAAGTTCGTCAAGGCCGCCGATTGGGCGGGCCGCGAAGAGGCCGAGGCCGAGTTGCAGCGGTCGATCGAACGGTTCAAGAGCGCCGGTCACTGACGGGAATTGATTTAGCACCGCTGTAACACGCGGTAACCCGGGCGTGTCCTGGCCCTTTGATCATGGGTGTGTGCTACTCCATCAAGGAATCGGCCTGGACGTGTTCAACACGTTGCCCGAACGCAAGGCCGTGCACGCGCTCTACGAGTGTTGCAACAGCTACGCGATGGCCCGTGAACTGGCCCGGGGACGCGCCTACGGTGATCATGACGCCCTCTTCCGCCGCGCCGACGCGTTGCTGTTCGAACTCCCCGAGGCCGCCGTCGACCAGATTCTGGACACCTGCCCCGACGTCGGGCGCCGGCCGCGCAGTGCCCGGTCCGCGGCCGAACAGTGCTCGGTGTGGGACGACGACGCCGCGACGATGACCGAACTCGGCGCAGCATCACGCCGCTACGTCGGCCGGTACGGCTTCCCCTTCGTGATGTTCGTCGACGGACACTGCGCCGGGGACGTGCTGAACGCGCTCACCGACCGCATGCACCACGAGGTCGAAATGGAACGCAAGATCCTGCGCAATGAGCTGGCCAAGATCGGGCGCAGCCGGCTGGAACGGATGCTCGGCCCCGAAGGCGGATACCACAACTGGTGAGCCCCGCCCGGCGCATGATGTCGGGTATGAGAAACGTCGAGGGCCACTTCTCCCCGGAATTCGCTGCGCTGGCCGAGACACTGGATCGTGCCATCGCTGCCGACGAGGAGTGCGGTGCCGCGATCGCCATCGATGTCGACGGCGAATCGGTGGTGGACATCTGGGGCGGGCACGCCGATGCGGACCGCACGACACCGTGGACGGCCGACACCATCGTCAATGTCTGGTCATCGACCAAGAACGTCACCGCACTGGCCGGGCTGATGCTCATCGACCGCGGGCTGATCGAGGCGCACACCCCGGTGGCCGAGGTGTGGCCGGAGTTCGGCGCGAACGGAAAGCAGCACATCGAGTTCCGCCACCTGCTCACCCACTCGTCGGGTCTGTCGGCGTGGGTGCAGCCCGTGACCATCGAGGACGTTCTCGACTGGGACAAGGCTCGACGTCGATGCTCGCCGCGCAGGCGCCGTGGTGGCAGCCCGGCACGGCCACCGGGTACCACGCGCTCACCCACGGGCACCTGATCGGGGAGGTGGTGCGCCGAGTCAGCGGCCGGACCCTGAAGCGGTTCGTCGCCGAGGAGATCGCCGGGCCGCTGGGCGCCGACTTCCAGATCGGAGCGACACCGGAGGAAGACGGCCGCATCGCCGAGATCATCGCTCCCGCAGACCCCTTCGAGGGCATTCCGCCGCTGGATCAGTGGACCGAGCAGATGCTCAAGACATTCACCGGACCGGCCCCCGACCCGCTGATCGCCAACACCGCGGCGTGGCGGGCGGCCGATGTCGGTGCCGCCAACGGACACACCAATGCGCGCGCCTTGACCAAGATCCTGTCCGCGATCTCGTTGGGCGGGACCGTCGATGGCGTCCAACTGCTGAAGCCGCAGACCGTGGAGCGCATCTTCGAGACCCAGATCGAGGGACCCGACCTGGTGCTCGCCGGACATCACCTGCGCATGGGTCTCGGATTCGGTCTCCCGAGCGCCGCCATCGGATACATCCCGGACGGCAAGATCTGCTTCTGGGGCGGTTGGGGCGGGTCGTGGGAATCGATGAACCCGGACCGCCGCACCACCATCGCCTACGTGATGAACAAGATGGGCCCCGGGATCGAGGGCTCCGCGCGCACCGACCGTTACTTCCGGCTGATCTACGACGTGCTGGGCTGAACCACGTTCTGCAGCGGCTCGTTTCGCAGCAGCCTGCCGATATTGGCGGCGATGTCGTCGGATCTGCCCTTGAAGGTGTCGGCGGTGACGCCGGAGGCGTGCGGAGTCATCAACACGTTCGGCAACTCGGCAAACGGCAGCGCACTGGGTGCGCACGCCGCGCCGGTACCGTTCGCGGCGTCGGGGTAGCGGTACCAGACGTCGATGGCGGCGGCCCCGAGACGCCCGGTGAGCAGCGCGTCGTAGAGGGCGTTCTGGTCGACCAGCGGGCCGCGCCCGACATTGATCAGTACCCCGTCGGGCCCCAACGCGCCGAGCTGGCTACGGCCGATCATGCCCGCGGTCTCCCGCGTCAGCGGCGCCGACACCACCAGCACATCCGATTCGCGGGCGAGGTCGTCGAGACGGGATGCATCACCGGCCCAGGACAACCCCGCGCCGCCACGCACCCGTCCCGATCCGGTGACCGCAGCTCCCTGGCAACCCAAGGCGCTCAACAGTTTCCAGCTCTGCTGGCCGATATGGCCGAACCCGACGAAGCCGATCCGGGCTCCGTGCAGGGTGGGCGGCTGGACGATGGTGTCGTCATACACCGAACTGGCCCACACGCCTCTGCGCAGCGCGCGGTCCTGCTTGAGAAAGCCCCGGCGCAGCATGATCGCGGCGGCCAGGATGAACTCCGCGATCGAGCGTTCATGGTGAAAGGTGTTGGCCACCATTACGTCAGCACCCAGCGCCGCGAAGGCGACCCGGTCGGTTCCTGCCCCGGCCACGTGCACCAGGCGTAGCTTCTCGGCGGTGGCCGCCATCTCCGCGGTGAAGCGGCCGCCGACGAAGACCTGTGCGTCCCGTAGCCGATCCGGGCCGATATCGCCGGCCGCCCAGGTCACCGTGACCTCCGGCGGAAGGGCGGCCTCGAACCGGCGACGGTGCGGTACCAGGTTGCGATCGCCGACCAGAACCTTCATCGTCACGAGTTACGTTGCAGGCAGGGGCGTTTGCTGTCGAAGCGCCAGCCCGGGACCAGATACTGCATGGCAACGGCGTCGTCGCGGGCCCCGAGGCCCTCGGCCAGGTACAGCTCGTGCGCGGCTGCCACCCTTTCCTCGTCGAGTTCGACGCCGAGGCCGGGTGCGGCAGGCAGGTCGAGATAACCGTCCACGATCCGGTAGGGCTGCTTGGTGATGCGCTGCCCGTCCTGCCAGATCCAGTGGGTGTCGATGGCGGTGATATCGCCGGGGGCGGCGGCGGCCACCTGGGTGAACATCGCCAGCGACACGTCGAAGTGGTTGTTGGAGTGCGATCCCCAGGTCAGTCCCCACGCGTCGCACAGCTGGGCGACGCGCACGGAACCACTCATGGTCCAGAAGTGTGGGTCGGCCAGCGGGATGTCGACAGCACCGGAGCGGATGGCATGGCCCATCTCGCGCCAGTCGGTGGCGATCATGTTGGTGGCGGTCGGCAGGCCGGTGGCCCGCTTGAACTCCGCCATCACCTCACGGCCGGAGAAACCGCCCTCGGGTCCCACCGGATCCTCGGCATAGGCCAGCACGCCGGTCAGTTCACGGCAGGTGGTGATGGCGTCGGCGAGCAGCCATCCACCGTTGGGGTCCAGGGTGATCCGGGCATCGGGGAACCGGTCGGCCAGCGCGATGACGGCCTTGGATTCGTCCGCGGCGGGCAGCACACCGCCCTTGAGCTTGAAATCGCGGAAACCGTAACGTTCGCGGGCGGCCTCGGCCAGGCGCACCACACCCTCGGGAGTCATCGCCTCCTCATGCCGGATCCGCAGCCAGTCATCGGCGCCGGAATCCTCATCGGCGGGACTGCGGTAGGCCAGATCGGTGCGGTTGCGGTCACCGACGAAGAACAGATATCCCAGAGCCTGCACCCGGTCCCGCTGTTGTCCGTCGCCGAGCAGGGCAGCCACCGACACGCCGAGATGCCGGCCGAGCAGGTCCAGCATCGCCGATTCCACCGCGGTCACCGCGTGCACGGTGATCCGCAGGTCGAAGGTCTGTGCGCCGCGCCCACCGGAGTCACGGTCGGCGAAGGCCCGCCGGATGTCGGCGAGCACGGCGTTGTAGGCGCCGATGCCGCGTCCCTCGACCAGCGGGCGGGCGTCCTCGAGCGTGGTCTGGATGGCTGCACCGCCGGGAACCTCTCCGACACCGGTGTTGCCGTCGGAATCCCTGAGGATCACCAGGTTCCGGGTGAAGAACGGCCCGTGCGCACCGCTGAGATTCAGCAGCATGCTGTCGTGGCCGGCGATGGGGACGACCCGCATCTCGGTGACGATGGGGGTCTGAGCGCTCATGCGTGCCAGCCTATAAATCGCGGTTGATGCACGTCCAACACTGTTATCGCATCAATTGATCCAACACTGATATGGCCCACCTGGCCCGACACCCGTATCAGCCGAACCACTTGTCACCGTTGGCGACAGGCCGCAGCACCCGGCTGACCTTGTCACCGACCGCGCACAGGGCCTCGACCAGTGCATGCTCGCGTTCACGTGTCAGCCGGGACACCGGCACCGAGGCGCTGATGGCGTCCTGGGCGGGCCGGGCGTAGCGCAGCGCGACCGCGAAACACCGCACACCCGCGGTGTTCTCCTCGTCATCGGTGGCATAGCCGCGGACACGTGCGGTCTCCAGCGCGTCGTCGAGTTCACGGTGACAGGTGAGCGTGCGCGGTGTCAGCGCGACCAGCTCGTCGGGCAGATGGCTGCGGCGCTCGGCCCCGACCCGCTCGGCCAACAGTGCCTTACCGAGTGCGGTGGCGTGCGCGGGCAGCCTCCTGCCGACCCGGCTGGTGGACCGCCGGTACTGCCCGGACTCGCGGGTGGCCAGATAGACGATGTCGGTGCCGTCCAGGCGGCCCAGGTGGAAGGTTTCGCCCCAGTCCGCGCGCAGGTCGTCCAGGAATGGCGCGATCATCGGCAGGTAGGGATCCCCGTCGAGATAGCTGGTGCCCACCAGCAGGGCCCGGATGCCGATCCCGTACAGGGCTCCCGTTTCATCCGGCCCGGTGCCCTCGGCGCGCACCCAGCCCTGTGCCATCAGGGTGCGCAGCAGCGCGTGGGCACTGCTGCGCGGCATCCCCAGTGCCTCGCTGATCTCGCGGATGCGCGCGGGTTTGTCCTGCCGGGCGGCGAGGTACTCCAGCAGCTCGACGGTCCGGACGGCCGATTTCACGCCTGCGCGCGCCGTCGATTCGCTCATAGCAGACCCGTCTGTTGGATGATGAGAACCACCGCGCCGATCATGGACACCGTGATCGCGGTCCACCGCTGACGGCTCGGGTTGAGTATCCGGTTTGCGTAGCGGGACAACACATACCCCAGCACGGCGGCCGGTATCAGCACACCGAACATCGCCACGGTGTGCCGGTCGACGGCACCGGTCAGGGCGAGCATCGCGATCGACATCAACGAGCCGATCAGGAAGAAGCTACTCATGGTGGCCCGTAACTTCGGGCCCTCACTGCGCTGCCAGACCAGCGCCATCGGCGGGCCACCGATGGATGTCGCGGTGCCCAGCACACCCGAGGTCGCCCCGGCCAGCACCAGATTGCGCCGCCGCGGTGCGGGCACCCAGCCCAGCCCGGTCACCGCGACACCGCCGAGCACGACGGCGGCGATCAGGATGGCCAGCGTGCGTTCGGGAATCGCGGCGAGCAGCAGGGCCCCGGCGATCGTGCCGGGCACCCGTCCGAGCAGTGCCCAGCCGGCGCCGGCCACGTCGATCGCGCCGCGCTCCTTGATCACCACCATGAGCGTGAGCAGGGTCGCCAGCATGATCAGCGTGCCCGGCACCAGACCGGGATCCACGATGGCGACCACCGGGGCGGCCAGCATTCCCATGCCGAACCCGATGGAGCCCTGCAGGCAGGACGCGAAGAGGACCGCGATCGCCACGACCGCGAATCCCAGGACACTGGTCATTTCCCGTCGCTTCGCTCGCCCGCAGCGCTCATTTCCCGTCGCTCCGCTCACCCGCAGCGCTCATTTCCCGTCGCTCCGCTCGCCCGCCATGAGCCCGCTCACGCGTTGGACAGTGCCGACTGCTGCTCGTCGATCCGGGGATGATGGCACTCGGCGGCGTGTCCGGGCACCAGCACATCCAGCGAGCGCGGCGGGCGTTGCTCGGCGCAGATGTCGGTTGCCGCGGCGCACCGGGTGCGGAACCGGCACCCCGACGGCGGGTCGAGCGGTGAGGGCACTTCGCCCTTGAGCAGGATGCGCTCGCCGCGCTGCTCGTCGCGCAGTTTCGGGGCCGCCGACATCAGCGCCGAGGTGTAGTGGTGGGACGCACGATCGAAAACGGCCTCGGTCGGTCCGTTTTCGATGATCCGGCCGAGATACATGACGGCCACCCGGTCGGCGACGTGGCGTACCACCGACAGATCATGCGAGATGAAGACGTAGGAGATCTTCAGTTCCTGCTGCAGATCGTTGAGCAGGTTGAGCACCTGGGCCTGCACCGAGAGGTCGAGTGCGGACACCGGCTCGTCACAGATGATGACCTCGGGATTGAGCGCCAGCGCCCGCGCGATGCCGATGCGCTGGCGCTGACCGCCGGAGAACTCCTGCGGGTACTTGCCGAACGCCTTGGCGCCCAGGCCGACCAGGTCGAGCAGGCCACGGACCCGCATGTCCCGGTCCGCCCGCGACGCATAGAGCGTCTTGTGGGTGCGCCACGGCTCGGCGATGATCTCGGCCGCGGTCATCCGGGAGTTCAGCGAGGCGTAGGGGTCCTGGAACACCATCTGCACGCGGCGGCGGAACGTGAGCAGGTCCTTACCCTTCAGCCCGAACGGGTCGATGCCGTCGAAGGTGACCGACCCGGAGTCCGGGCGTTCCAGCATCATCAGGGTGCGGGCCAGAGTGGACTTGCCGCAACCGGATTCGCCGACCAGCCCCAGCGTCTCACCACGGGCCAGGTCGAGGTTGATGCCGTCGAGGGCACACAGTTTCTTGCCGCCGGCCACCCGGAAGGATTTGGTCAGGTCGCGGACCGACAGCACCTGGTCTGTCTCGTGGTTCTCAGGCATTCGAAACCTCCCCGGGGAAATGGCAGGCGGACTTGCGCCGGCTGCCGACGTCCTGCAGACCCGGGCGGGTGCTGCGGCAGATATCGCGGACCAGCGGGCAGCGGTCCTGGTAGACGCAGCCTGGCGGGATCGAGTGCAGGTCCGGTGGCGAGCCGCCGATGGACTTCAGTTCGGCCCCACGTACGGCGTCCACCGGCACCGAGTCCAGCAGGCCCTTGGTGTAGGGGTGCTTCGGGTCGCCGAAAACCTGGGCAACCGAACCGGTTTCGACGATGCTGCCGGCGTACATCACCGCGACCCGGTCGGCCTCCTCGGCGACCAGGGCGAGATCGTGGGTGATCAGCACGACGGCCATGTCGTATTCGGTGCGCAGGCTCTTGAGCAGCGCCATGATCTGCGCCTGCACCGTGACGTCCAGCGCGGTCGTCGGCTCGTCGGCGATCAGCACCTTGGGGTTGAGCGCGACGGCCATCGCGATGAGCAGGCGCTGCCGCATACCGCCGGAGAACTGATGCGGGTAGGCCTTCATCCGCTCTTCCGGCTGTGGGATGCCCACGCGCGTCATGAGTTCCATGGCCCGGCGTTTGGCCTCCTTGGCCTTCATCCCGTGGTGGATGCGGAACGGCTCGGCGAGCTGAGTGCCGACGGTGTAGAGCGGGTTGAGTGCCGTCAACGCGTCCTGGAAGACGATCGCGAGTTCGGGGCCGGCCATCTCGCGGCGCTTCTTGCGATCGGCGGTGATCAGATCGGTGTCACCGATGCGTGCCGATCCGTCGACCACCTGGGCGACCGGTTCCAGCAGGCCGACCAGCGCGGTGGCTGTCATCGACTTACCGCAGCCGGACTCCCCGAGCAGCGCCAGGGTCTCACCGCTGCGGGCGGCGAAGGTGACGTGGTCGACGGCGCGGACGGTACCGGCGATGGTGCGGATGTCGACGGTGAGATCGTGCACCCGCAAGGCCGGATCGGCGTCCGTGCGGTCCACGGGCGGGTGTTCGGCGACAGCAGTCATCTAGCGAGCCTTTCCGGACTTGGCGAAGCGGGACAGTCGCTTCTGCGGAACAGTCAGCCGCCACCGCTGGGCGGGATCGGTGGCGATACGTGCCCAGGCCGCCAGGATGGTGGCCGAAACCGTGGTGATGACGATGGCCAGGCCCGGCAGGAAGGACAGCCACCACGCGGTGTGCAGGTAGGTGCGGCCCTGGGCGACCATCAGGCCCCAGCTGACGTCCGGGGGCTGAATTCCGATGCCCAGGAAGCTCAGCGAGCTCTCGGCGAGCATCACGTAGCAGAAGTCCAGGGTGGCCACCGTCAACAGCGTGGGCAGCACGATGGGCAGCACATGCCGGGTGATGATCGAGGTGCCGCTGGCGCCGAAGGTGCGGGCCGCGTCGACGAATACCCGGGTGGACAGCTCGGCGGACTCGGCACGGGCGGTGCGCAGATAGACCGGGATACGGGTGATCGCCAGCACCGCAACGATATTGGCCGCGCTCGGGGAGAACACGTAGAGCACGACCACGGCGAGCAACAGTGACGGGAAGCTCATGATGACGTCGGCGATCCGCATCGCCACGGTCTCGCGCCACCCGCGGTGGTAACCCGCCCACATGCCGATGACGGATCCGACGACGGCCGAGATCACCACGGCGGGAATGGCCACCGACAGCGTGGTCTGGCAGGCGACGATGAGACGGGCCAGCATGCTGCGGCCCAGCGGGTCGGTGCCCAGCACATTGGCCCAGCCGTGGGCGAGGGTGAAGGGCGCCTGGTTGGAGTTGTCCAGGTCGATGTCGGTGGCCAGATCGCCGACCAGCATCGGACCGAACATCGCGGTCAGCGCGACGAGCCCGAGGACGGTGGCCGCAACGGCCGCCACACGGTCGTTGACCAGCATCCGGAACCACACCGAGCGACCGGAGGTCTTGCGCGATCCCGGTTCTCCGACGATGGCGGTGGTCGGTTTGACCGGGACCAGATCGATTTGAGTCATCGTGCACTTCTCCCTTGGGGCGAGCGGAGCGACGGGGGGATCATCTAGACCTTGGCCGGTTCCCGAACGCGTGCGTCGAGCAACGCGTAGCAGGCATCGATGGCGATGTTGAGGATGAAGATGCTGACAGCGGTGAGCAGCACCGCTGCCTGCAGCACCGCGAAGTCGCGTTGCAGGATGGCGTCGATCATCAGCTTGCCGATACCGGGCCAGCCGAAGATGGCCTCCACGACCACGGCGCCGTTGATCAGGCCGACGGCAAGGTCACCGGCGACGGTGAGTGCGGGAGCGGCGGCGTTACGCAGCGCGTGGTGGGTGACGACGCGGAAATCACTGGCGCCCTTGCTGCGTGCCAGCCGGACGTAGGGAGCCGACAGCGCCGACACCATGGCGCCGCGCACCACCTGCGTCAGCACACCGAGTGGGCGGATCATCAGGGTGGCGATCGGCAGGATCCAGGACAGCATCCCTGCGTCGGTGCCCGAGGTGGGCAGCCAGCCCATCAGCACCGAGAACAGCCAGACACCGGTGATGGCGAACCAGAAGTCGGGGATCGATGCCGCGGTCATGGACAGCAGGCTGGAGAACCGATCGGCCAGCGAGTTGGGCCGGTAGGCGGCCCAGCAGCCGATGACGACGGCACCGATGATGGCGAGCAGCATGGTCACGAAGGCCAACTGCAGGGTGGCAGGGAAGGCGCGCAGCGCCATCTCGGAGGCGGATTCGCCGGTGCGCAGCGAGGTTCCGAAGTCGAGGTGGATGATGCCCTTGAAGTAGTCGAACAGCTGGATGATCAGCGGGTCGTTGAATCCGTTGGCGTCGGCGAAGGCCTGGCGCTGATCGGGTGTCGCGGACTCGGGAAGGTACAGATTGGTGGGATCGCCGGTGAGCCTGGCAAGCAGGAACACCCCCAGCAGCACGATCACCAACGGTAGTGCGCTGGTGTACATCCGGCGTCGGACGAAGGAGAACATATCGGGCGTGACCCTTCAGGAGAGGATGTTGGCTGTCAGGACTGGTCTGTGCGGTCGGATGCGGCGGGCGCCATCGTGGCCAGCAACATTTCGTCACCGGTCGCCGGGTTCGGTACGTAGTCGACGCGCGGGGACTTGCCGAGGATCCCCCGCATGTGGGCGATGTAGGCGAACTGCATGATCTTCTCCGGTTCATCGGCGAAGATCTGGGCGTAGGCCTGCTGGCGCTGCTCTCCGGTGAGCCTGCCGGCCGCGGCGATCTGCTCATCGAAAGCTGGTGTTCCGAAGGCGCTCTGGGCACCATCGGAGCGCATGTACTGATCGACCGAGAAGGCGGCGTCACCGGCCTGGTTACCGTGCTGGATCAACGCCAGGAACGGTCCGGCATCGGCCGGGAACGGCTGCAGCTGGTACTCCAGTTGGGCCGCGGTGTCCATCATCTCGATCTTGACGTTGAGGCCGGCGTCGGCCAGTTCGCTCTGGATCACCTCGACCGTCTCGGTGACGCCCGGGAACTGACTGTTGCGGCCGATCAAGCGGATCTGGCGGTCCACCGGCACCCCGTCGGCCCGCGCCTCGTCGACGAGTTGGCGGGCCTTTTCCGGGTCGTGGGGCCACAACTGCAGATTGGAGTTGAAACCCACCACCCCTTCTGGGATCAGCTGGGCGGCAGGCTCGCCCAGCTCGCGGAAGATCGCCTTGACGATGCCGGTGCGGTTCACCGAATAGTTGATGGCCTGACGTACCCGCATATCGTTCAGCGGCGCCTCGGTCCCGGTGATGCGCAGCGCGGTGGTCTCGTTGTTCTGGAACGGCACACCGAGATCTCCGGCCCCATCCTCGGGTCCGAGCCCGGTCGCGATGTCCACCTCGTCGTTGGTGAGCATCGCGGCGCGCACACTTCCCTCACTGCGCCACTTGTATTCGGCGCGCGCGAAGGCGGGCGGGGTTCCCCAGTAGGTGGGGTTGCGCGCCAGGGTGAGCTTCTGACCGTAATCCCAGCGTTCGATCGCGTACGGCCCGGTGCCGATGGGCTCCCGGACCTTCTCGGTCATGCTGGTTGTCACCGGCACCATCTCGACAAACGAAATCCGCAGCGGCAGAATCGGATCGGGCTCAGTAGGTGCCGACGACGACGGTGCGCTCATCGGGGGTCTGCAGAGTCAGCACCTCGTCACCGAAGACGTAGCCGTCGACATTGCAACCCAGATCGGAGTTGACCGCGCGGTCGATGGAGAACGCAGCGTCGGCGGAGGTGAACGGCGCGCCGTTGGAGAAGGTGACACCGTCGCGCAGGGTGAAGGTCCACTCGTTGGGCGACGTCTGCTCCCACCCGGTGGCCAACAACGGCAGCAGATCGCCGGTGGTGGAATCACGCTCGGCCAGCGGCTCGGTGATGTTGGAGCGGGTCACGATGCCGGTCGAGGTCAGCGAGCCCTCGCACGGCTCCAGCGTGGGCGGCTCCTGGGGAAGCACGATCCGCAGGGTGTCGGGGTCATAACCACCGCTGCCGGTATTGGCGACGCTACATCCGGCGGCCAGCACGGCTGCGCTGGTGAGAAGAGCGAGCCGGCGCAGCGAGGCTCGGGCAACTGTCGCGGCCATCGGGACCTCCAGATCAAGGATGTGGGCTGAACTACCTGCGATCATCGGCAGTGACGTCTACGTATGTGGACATCACCTGTGACGGTAGACACACCGTAGGAGCGGCTCTCGGACAGCGTCAACCGCCCGAAATGGGGCGCTGAACGGTTGCAGCGGTTCGGCCGACGCCGCAGATGAGTCGAGGAAATTGCCGTTGAGCTGGGACTTTCGTTCGACGGACGAGGCTTTGATACCCGGGACGGGCGCAGGATTGCCTAGTCATGCGGGTTCTGCATTAACCCATGCTATTTCCGTGTTGGACAGGTATCCGCAGGTCTCAATACCGTACGTAGTGAGCAGCGAAGGAGCAGCCATGCCCGATACAGCCAACATCCTGCAGGTCGGCCCCCTCAAGCCGTCCCTGGCCGAGACCCTGCGCACCCGTTACCGGGCGCAGATCCTCCCCGACGATGCCGCGGCGCGGACGGAGTTCCTCGCCGGTTCCGGCGCCGACATCACCGCCGTCGTCACCTCCGGGCGCACCGGCGTGGACGCTGCGCTGATGGCCGAGTTGCCCCGCCTCGGGGCGGTGGTGAACTTCGGCGTCGGCTACGACACCACCGATGTCGAGGCCGCCGAAGCTCGGGGCGTCGGGGTGAGTAACACCCCCGACGTCCTGACAGACTGCGTCGCCGACACGGCGGTGGGCCTGTTGATCGACACCATGCGCCAGTTCTCCGCTGCCGACCGCTACGTGCGGGCCGGCCAGTGGTCGGCCGGCGGCAACTACCCGCTGACCCGGCAGGTGAGCAACACCCGGGTGGGGATCATCGGGCTGGGCCGCATCGGTGGTGCAATCGCCCAGCGGCTCAGCGCGTTCGGATGCACGATCAGCTACCACAACCGCCGCGAGGTCACCGAGTCGCCCTACACCTATGTCGCGTCGCCGGTGGAACTCGCCGGGGCAGTCGACGTGCTGGTGGTCGCCGCGGCCGGCGGCAGCAGCACCAAGAAGCTGGTCGACGCCGCGGTCCTCGACGCGCTGGGGGCCGACGGCTACCTGATCAACATCGCCCGCGGCAGCGTCGTCGACGAGGTTGCCCTGGTGGCGGCGCTGCGCGACGGCCGACTGGCCGGCGCCGGACTCGACGTGTTCGCCGACGAGCCCAACGTCCCTTCCGAGTTGCTCGGGCTGGACAACGTGGTGCTGCTCCCCCATGTCGGCAGCGGCACCGTGCAGACCCGCGCGGCGATGGAGGACCTCACGCTGCGCAACCTCGATGAGTTCCTGGCCACCGGCAGGTTGGTCACCCCGGTGCTGCAGCCCGGCGCACGCGTCTAGACGATCACCTGTTCCACCAGGTCATCGGTCGTCCACTCGCGGGGCGGCAGCACATCGCGCAGCAGCCTCAGCAGCGCCGGGTTGGTGCTGTCCCCGCGCCACGCGGCGTCGAGCTCGACCGGGCGTTCCCGGAACGCCCCGATGGTCCGGAACATCACCCCCTCGGGGTGCAGCGTCGCCGCCGAGGCCGGGACCAGCGCGATCCCGATCCCGGAACGCACCAGCACCAGCATGGTGTGCACCTGGGTGACGAACTGCACGAAGCGCGGCGTCGCGCCGGCGATGGTGAACGTGCTGATCAGCAGTTCGTTGAAGTACCGAGCCTGCACCGGCGAGTACATCACGAAGTCCTGGCCGTCGAGATCGTTGAGGGTGAGCTGACGTGCCTGCTCGGTGAGCGGGTGCCCGGCGGGCAGCGCGGCCACCAACTGCTCGTGCAGCAACGGACGGGACACGATGCCGGGCCGCTTCAGGGGTGGCCTGGCCATCCCGAGGTCGATCTCGCCGCTCATCAGGGCCTCGATCTGCACCGATGAAACCATCTCGCGCAGTTCGAGTTTCACATCGGGAAGGATGCTGCGCGTCTGCTCGAGCAGGCGCGGCAGCACCGCATGCGCGGAGGCCGCGGTGAATCCGACCACCACCGTGCCCAGGTCACCCGCCGGCACCCGACGCACGGTGAGCGCGGCGCTCTCGGCCAGCGCCACGATGCGGCGCGCGTCGGGCAGGAAGGCCACTCCGGCCGGGGTCAGGGTCACCGAGCGGGTGGTCCGGTCGATGAGCTGCACGCCGAGTTCGGTTTCCAGCTGCTGGATCTGGCGACTCAGCGGGGGCTGGGTCATGTGCAGACGCTCGGCGGCGCGGCCGAAATGCAGTTCCTCGGCGACGGCGATGAAACAGGACAGCCGGGCCAGTGAGAACATCCATGCACTCCTCGTATCACCGCACCGATGCGGGACGTCAGCAGTGCATCAGTCTAGCTCGCGGCCGGCGCGAAGGACGCCAACTCGTATTTGTGGTGGAAGGCGCGCAACTGTTCATAGCGGTACCGGTTGTAGGCCATCGGTTCCAGCAGTGCCCACTTCGGCAACCACCGCCGCGCGGCCCGGATGCCGGCCCGGTAGCAGGCGAATTCGAGCTGCTTTCGGGAGTTCCAGCTGCTGCCCAGCAATTCCATCATCTTCGGATGGGTGGTCGACTCCGCGCAGATGCGGGCCGGCCGGGCCAGCACCGGGGCCGCCAACCGCCAGGCCGGCGCAATGGTCCGGTGCAGCCAGCGCGGGCCGAACAACGTCGGCACCGGCGGCGCGCCGAACTGGTCGGCGGCCCAGAGCAGGAACGGGTTGACCGCCAGTTCGGTGGCCGCGATCTCGTCGTAGTAGGCCTGCATCTCGGCCACCGTCGGCGGCACTTCGGATGCGGTGCTGGGCAACCCGATATCGGCCATGGCGCACACCGTGCGATACACGACCTCGCGCTGCTCGGCCGTCAGATCCTCACCGTAGACCGCGACGTAGCCGGCGTAGAAGATGTTCAGCGATGTGGTGCCGACCCATTTCCACAGTGCGGGATCCAGCGCGCTGAAACGCTCGCCCTCGAAATCGCCTGTGCCGACACCGCGAACCGCCCCGTGTTTGGACTTCAGCCGGTCCTGGGCGGCGTGGCGGTCGGCGTCATCGCCGAAGGCCAGCGGGCCGTTCCACAGGTAGCTGTTCAGCCCACGGTCGGTGAAGTTCGAGGCGAAGCGCCCACTGGCATCGACGGCGGCGGCGACCTTGCGGTAGGCCACCTGGTCGAGCGCCAGCCGTCCGAACAGACCGAACGCCAACGGCATCCCCATCCACCAGCGCACGTCGGCGGCCAGCTCGTGATGCGGTTGCCCGGGCTCCCAGGGCTTCGGAGCTGCTGTGTTCGTTTCGATTGCGGTGCCGGTCATCTGATCTCCCATCGCAAAACAGGAAACACCTGTGTGCAGATTGAGGAAACCAGCCCGATATGCACTGTGTCAAGATGGTTCGATGGCCACCGGCGGGCAGGAGCGCGTCACCCGGCGGTATGGAGGGCAGACCGCCGATGACCGGGTGGCCGAACGACGTGCCCGGTTGCTCGCCGCCGGACTGGAACTGATGGGCACCCGCGGTATCGCGGGCACCACGGTGCGCGGCGTCACCGAGGCGTCGGGGGTCGCGGCACGCTACTTCTACGAGAGTTTCCCCGATATCGAGGCGCTGCATCTGGCCGTCTACGACATGGTCGTCGAGGAGAGCGCGCGCCGGTCGGTCACTGCGCTGGCCGAAGCGCCCGATGACGGCCTCGCGAGAACCCGCGCGGTGCTGGCCGAACTGGTCGACCTGATTCTCGCCGACCCACGCAAGGGCCGGATCCTGGTGCTGGAGGCCACCGCGTCGCCGGCGCTGGGCCGGCGCAGCCTGCAGGAATCCAGCCGGTTCGCCGGCATGCTGGCATCCACGGCATCCAGCGGCGATCCCGGCCTGCCCACCGACGATCTACCCACCGACCTGCGGCTGGTCTCGCAGTTCCTGGTCGGCGGCGTCATCAGCACCATCGGCGCGGTGCTGCTCGGCGATGTCGAGGTCGACCGCGAGCACCTGGTGGAGGTGCTGGTGCGACTGTTCGAGGCGGTGCGCGCACCGGCCGCACGGCAACCACGAGATGACAACTGACGGAGAGACACCGGACGACTGAGCGTCACCTGCGGGCAAGATCGGCATCTGACACTGCGACGTGTCGACGAATCTCAGCCGCCGGGCGCTGCTCGGCGGGGCCCTGGCCGTCGCGGCGGTTCCGCTGGTCGGCTTCGGGCGGTCCGCGCCACCGGCCGACCCGTTCACCCTCGGGGTGGCCTCCGGTGAACCGGTCCCCGATGGCGTGGTGATCTGGACGCGCCTGGCGCCGGTCCCGCTGGCCGACGACGGCCACGGCGGAATGCCCTGGCGGACAGTAGATGTCGAATGGGAGGTCGCCACCGATGACCGCTTCCGCGGTATCGAACAGCGCGGGATGGCGGTGGCCGCAGCGGAATCGGCGCATTCGGTGCGCATCGAGCTCGCCGGCCTGCGTCCGGGCACCGAGTACTTCTACCGGTTTCGCACCGGTGGGTACCTGTCGGCAACCGGGCGGACCCGCACGGCACCGGAGCCCGGCGCGCTCGCGCCCCTGACGATGTGTGTCGCGTCGTGCTCGAACTACGAACAGGGCTGGTTCACCGGCTACCGACGACTCGCCGAGGACCACCCGGATCTCGTGCTGCACCTGGGTGATTACCAGTACGAGTACGCCGGCCGTGACGGCGGTGTGCGCAGGCACATCGGACCGGAAACCGTCACGCTGGCCCACTACCGCCGGCGGTTCGCGCAGTACAAGACCGATCCCGATCTGCAGGCCGCACACGCCGCCGCGCCGTGGCTGGTGGTGTTCGACGACCACGAACTGGACAACAACTGGGCCGGCGATATGCCCGAGGAACCACAACCGGACTTCCCGGCCCGGCGCGCCGCGGCGATGCAGGCCTACTACGAGAACATGCCGCTGCGTGCCCCGGCACGGCCGCAGGGCGCCGCGATGCAGCTATACCGGCGCGTGCAGTGGGGCGCGCTGGCGACCTTTCACATGCTCGACACCCGCCAGTACCGGACGGATCAGGCCTGCGGCGATGCGTATGACGCCGACTGCCCGGAGCTCGACTCCGCGGGGCGCACACTGACCGGTCCCGCGCAGGAACGCTGGCTGCTCGACGGCCTGCGGGATTCGCGGGCCCGCTGGGACATCCTGGGCCAGCAGGTGTTCTTCGCGCCACTGGATGTGGTGGCGGGACCTCGACGCGGCGTCAATGCCGACGCGTGGGACGGATACGCAGCCGGCCGCGACCGGATCACCGCCGGGTTGGCCGGTGTGCGCAACCCCGTCGTGCTGACCGGCGATGTGCACTCGCATTGGGCCGCGGAGATCAGCGACCCCCGGTCGGGGCCGGTGGCAACGGAATTGGTGACGACGTCGATCTCGTCGGGCGGGGACGGTTCGGACTCCCGGCCGGATGTGGACGCGATCCTTCCGGAGAATCCGCACATCAAATATTTCCGCAACCGCCGGGGCTACGTCCGCACCCGCATCACGGCCGACGAACTGCGTGCCGACTTCCGGACGCTACCGTTCGTGACCCGTCCCGGTGCGCCGGCACGCACGGATGCGACGTTCGTCATCGCCGACCGCGCCCCGGCCCTCACGTGAGCTTGATGGCCGCGATCTTCATCCGGCGCACGGATTCCTCCCACTCGGCCAGGGTGGGATACGCCCCGCCGCGGAAGGCCATCCCCATCTGCCGTTGCGCCTTCTTCGGACTGTAGGACCTGGCGATCCGGTCGGCGAGGTCGGCGACGGTGGCGGGTTCGGTGATGAGTTCGCCGCGCATGGTGCTGGTCTTGCCGCGGTAGGACACCTGTGCGTCGGCGCCGTCGCGGAAGTTGTACTTCCACTGCGCCTCCAGCACGACATAGAGGGCACCGTCGAGCGCATGCGCGCTCACCGGCGTCGCATAGCGCTTCCCGGTCTTGCGCCCGGTGAAGGCCACCAGCATGAAATCGCCGACGACGCCGCCCAGTGGGGTCTTGAGGGCAACCTTGAGCACCCGGTTGACGACGTTGAGCAGCAACTGCGGTGGGTGGGCGACGTCAACTGCCGACTGGTCTTCCATCCACCCACCGTAGCGGGGCGAGCAGAGCGACGGGAGAAGGGACAGCGGCCTACCAGCGCGGGCTGGCCAGTTCGAAGTTCGGGTCGACCGTCCGCATGTAGCCGGTGTCGTCGCGATCTCGGATCCCACAGCGCAGGTACTGCTCGTGCAGTGCGGCCAGCGAGTCCTCGTCGATCTCGACGCCCAGGCCCGGCGTGGTGGGCACCGGGACGGAGCCGTCCACGAAGCGCAGCGCACCGTCCTTGACGACCTCTTCGGTCTTCCACGGCCAGTGCGTGTCACAGGCGTAGCTGAGGTTCGGTGTCGCACCGGCCAGGTGCACCATCGCGGCCAGGCTGATGCCCAGATGCGAGTTGGAGTGCATGGACAGGCCGAGACCGAACGTATCGCAGATCCCGGCGAGCAGCCGGGATCGCTGCAGCCCGCCCCAGTAATGGTGATCGGAGAGCACGACTTTCACCGAACCCTTGGCCACGGCGGGTGCCAGCTGATCGAACGCGACGACGCACATGTTGGTGGCGAGTGGAAGCGGCGACTCACTGGCCACGGAGGCCATCCCGTCCAGGCCCGGCGTCGGATCCTCCAGATACTGCAGGATGCCCGCCAGTCCGGAGGCCACCTTCACCGAGGTCTGCGGGGTCCACGCGGCGTTGGGGTCCAGCCGCAGCGGGATGCCGGGAAACGCTTCGGCCAGCGCCTCGATCGCCGCCATCTCCTCCTCGGGAGGGAACACCCCGCCCTTGAGTTTGATTGCGGTGAAACCATATTCGTCGATGATCCGCCGCGCCTGGGCTACCAGGCCGGCCGGATCGAGGGCTTCACCGAAGCGATCGGGCTGCCGGCCGGGGTGGGCGCCCCATTTGTAGAACAGGTACGCGCTGAACGGGACGGCGTCGCGGACCTTGCCGCCCAGCAGATCTGACACCGGCCGGCCCAGGGTGTGGCCCTGCACATCGAGGCAGGCCACCTCGAACGGGGAGAACACCTGATCCACGGCACTGGCCGTGGTGATCATGCCCGCCGTGCCGACGGCGGCGTCATCCCCGGCCAGCCGCACGGCGATGGCGGCCCGGATCTCGTTGAGCGCAAACACATCCAAACCGGTGATCGCCTCGGCGGCGGCGTTCAGCCGGGCCACGTGGCGGGTGTCTGCGTAGGTCTCGCCGAGGCCAACCAGGCCCGCATCGGTGTCCAGCTCGATGATCGCGCGCAGCGCGTAGGGCTGGTGCACCCCGACCGTGTTGAGCAACGGCGGGTCGACGAACGCGACCGGGGTGATGCGGGCTCCGGTGATCCTGATCGGCGCCATGATCAGCGGGCCTCGCTCAACGATGCGGCCAGCACCGCACGACCGGCAGCGATGATCGAGTTCAGCTGGGCCAGGTCATCGGCGTGCGGCATCACCAGCGGCGGACGCACCGGACCCGCAGGCACACCCTCCATCGTCACGCCGGCCTTGACCAGCGAGACGGCGTAGCCGGGAACGGTGTCGCGCAGCTGCACCAGCGGGATGAAGAAGGCGTTGAGCAGTGCGTTGGTCAGCTCGGTGTTCCCGGATTCCAGCGAGTTGTAGAACGCCAGCGCCAGGTCGGGCGCGAAGGCGAACGTCGCCGACGAGTACAGCGGCACGCCGATGGCGCGGAACGCCAGCTGGGTGGTCTCGGCGGTGGGCAGCCCGTTGAAGAACAGGAAGTCGGGGTCGACCTCGCTCTTCACCGCCGCCACGATGCGCGCGACCTGGTCGAAATTGCCGGTGCCGTCCTTGAATCCGATGACGTTCCCGATCTTGGCGACGGCGACGGCGGAGGCCTCGGTGAACTTCGCGTTGTTGCGGTTGTAGACGATGACCGGCAGTTCGGTCGCCCCGGCGACTGCGGCCACGAAGTCGACCAGACCGGGCTGCGGTACCTCGACGAGGTAGGGCGGCAGCAGCAGCAGGCCGTCGGCGCCGGCTTCCTGCGCGGCGACGGCGAAGCGCTTGGCCTGGGCCACCGAGCCACCCGCACCGGCGTACACCGGGACGCGGCCGGCGACGACCTTGACCGCGGTGGTGACGATGTCGCGGAACTCGTCCTCGTCGATGGCGTGGAATTCGCCGGTGCCGCAGGCGATGAAGATCCCGCCGGGGCCGGCCTCCAGACCCTTGGTGAGGTGGGCGGCCAAGGCTTCGAGATCGACGGCACCGGATTCGGTGAAGGGCGTGACGGGGAAGAACAGGACGCCGTCAAAGTTCGGACGCATGGGCGGGCCTTTCGGGTGTGGTGTGGGTGTGTGTCAGTCTTGGGAGAGTCGGCCGTCGATGCGACGCCAGATCTGCTCGGGGTTTCCGTCGGCAATGGCGCTGGGCAGCAAGGCCTTCGGGACACCCTGGTAGGCGACCGGACGCAGGAATCGCTCGATGGCGCGTGCCCCGACCGAGGTGGTCCGGGAATCCGAGGTGGCCGGGAACGGGCCACCGTGCACCATGGCGTGGCACACCTCGACACCGGTCGGCCAGCCGTTGAACAGAATCCGGCCCGCCTTGAGTTCGAGCAGCGGCAGCAACTCGCGTGCGGCGTCGACATCGGAGTCATCGGCGTGCACGGTCGCCGTCAGCTGTCCCTCGATGCCCTGGGCGACGACGGCGACCTCCGCGGCGTCGGCGCAGCGCACGATCAGGCTCGACGCCCCGAACACCTCGGCCTGCAGGTCCTCCGACGCCAGGAAGCTCTTCGCATCGGTGGTGAAAAGTGCTGCCTGGCCGCAGGTTTCACTTCCTTCGACGCCACGTGCGACCAGCTCGGCGGCGGCCGCGAGCGACTCCACGCCGGACGCGTAGTTGCCGGCGATGTTCGGCGTGAGCATCGGGGTGGCGGGGGCGGCCGAGACGGCCTCCCGGGCGGCGGCGACGAAGGCGTCCAGGCCGGGGCCGTCGACGGCGATGACCAGGCCCGGATTGGTGCAGAACTGGCCCGAGCCCATGGTCAGCGAGCCGATGAACGCCGTGCCGAGTTCGGCGCCGCGGGTGCTCAGCGCCCCGTCGAGCAGGAACACCGGGTTGATCGAGCTCATCTCGGCGTAGACCGGGATGGGTTCGGGCCGCGCCGCGGCCGCGGCGACCAGAGCCGTTCCGCCGGTGCGGGATCCGGTGAAGCCGACGGCCTTGATCCGCGGATCGGTGACCAGCTCGATGCCCAGCGTCTGGCCGGTGCCGAACAGCAGCGAGAACGTCCCGGCGGGCAGCCCGCTCTCGGCGACGGCCTCGGTGATGGCGCGCGCCACGATCTCGGAGGTGCCGGGGTGCGCGTCGTGACCCTTGACGACGACGGGGCACCCGGCGGCCAGGGCCGAGGCGGTGTCACCGCCGGCGACGGAGAACGCCAGCGGGAAGTTCGAGGCGCTGAACACGGCGACCGGGCCCAGCGGGATGAAACGCTGACGGATGTCGGGGCGGGGCAGCGGCGCACGATCGGGCAGCGGGTTGTCGATGCGGGCGCCGTTCCAGCTGCCCTCGCGCAGCACTTCGGCGAACAGCCGCAGCTGGCCGGTGGTGCGCCCGACCTCGCCGGTGATGCGGGCCTGGGGCAGACCGCTCTCGGCGACGGCGCGGGCTATCAGGGTTTCCTTGACCGCTTCGATGCGCGCGGCGATGGCCTCCAGGAACTGGGCGCGCTGCTCGGACGTGGTGGCCCGGTAGACCGGGAACGCGGCGGCGGCCGCGGCGGCGGCGGCCTCGACGTCGGCGCTGTCGCCGTGCCGGTAGACCGGTTCGAGCGGTTGACCGGCGGCGGGGTCGAATCCGCGGATCTCGGCACCGGTTCCGCTGACGGGCGATCCCGCGATGATCATCTGTCCGGTCAGTTGATGGGCGAGGGTGGCAGTCATGGCTCTAACGCTAGGACGCCGATCCATTCATGTCCAAGACCGATTCGGTGCCAACTAATGCAGTGGATGAATCAATCAGACGGCCGCTCGCTACGCGCAGATTCGGCTGCGCAGCTCGAGAATTGCCAGCACGGTATGGCCGATCCCAGTCAGGTCCAGCGGCGTGGCACTCGGACCACCGGCTCGGGACCGCAGGTCAGTTCACTCCACGCTTCATCCGCCACGAATAACCGCACCCCGCCACGTTACGAAGACGGCCGCGACCGGCCCATGGTTGCGATCACCACGACGTGAACGCAACATGGCGGGGCAGCGCGCCGCGCGCGGGCCGGTCGGGTGGCTTAGTAGTTTGTAACAGTGACAGCGGAGCCCGGGCAGGCCATACCTCCCCAGTACCTACTTTCCCCGGCAGCCGCTCCCCCGCGGACCCTGATCGATGTCCTCTACGACACCGCGAGCCGTTTCCCGGATGCCCCCGCGATCGATGACGGCGACGTGCAGCTGACCTATTCGGAACTGGTCAGCGATATCGAAGAGAGCGTGCAGTGGCTCGCGGCCCGCGGCGTCGGCCGCGGTGACCGCATCGGCATCCGGATGGCCTCGGGCAGCTACGCGCTCTACACCGCGATCCTGGCCACCCTGGCCACCGGCGCCGCGTACGTCCCGGTCGACGCCGACGACCCCGAAGAACGCGCCGCACTCGTCTTCGGGGAGGCCCAGGTGGTGGCCATCATCACCGACGCCGGCCTGGTGCGCGGCCCGGGATCCTCGCGCGGCTGGCGGGCCGCGGCACCGCTGACCCGCGACGACGCCTGGATCATCTTCACCTCCGGATCGACCGGCACGCCCAAGGGTGTGGCGGTCACCCACCGCAACGCCGCCGCCTTCATCGACGCCGAGGCCCGGATGTTCCTCGCCGGACGCCCCGCTGGGCCCCGGTGACCGGGTGCTCGCCGGGCTGTCGGTCGCCTTTGACGCGTCCTGCGAGGAGATGTGGCTGGCCTGGCGCCACGGCGCCTGCCTGGTGCCCGCGCCGCGGTCGCTGGTGCGCAGCGGTATGGACCTGGGGCCGTGGCTGGTGACCCGCGACATCACCGTCGTCTCGACCGTCCCGACCCTGGCCGCGCTGTGGCCCGCCGAGGCGCTGGAAGCGGTCCGGCTGCTGATCTTCGGCGGCGAGGCCTGCCCACCCGAACTGGCCGAACGCCTCGCCGTCGACGGTCGCGAGGTGTGGAACACCTACGGCCCCACCGAGGCGACCGTGGTGGCCTGCGCGGCGCCACTGGACGGAAAATCCGCGGTGAGCATCGGGCTGCCGCTGGCCGGTTGGGACCTCGTCGTCGTCGACAAGGACGGGCTGCCGGTCGGGCTGGGCGAAACCGGCGAACTCGTCATCGGTGGCGTCGGGCTGGCCCGCTACCTGGACCCCGAGAAGGACGCCGAGAAATACGCACCGATGCCGACGCTGGGCTGGGAACGGGCCTACCGCAGCGGGGACCTGGTGCGGCTGGAGGCCGACGGCCTGTACTTCCAGGGCCGCGCCGACGACCAGGTCAAGGTCGGCGGACGCCGCATCGAACTGGGCGAGGTGGACGCCGCGCTGGTGAACCTGCCCGGCGTCAGCGGCGGGGCGGCCGCGGTGCGCCGCACCACCAGCGGCACTCCCCTGCTGGTCGGCTACATCGCCAGTGCCGATCCGGGCTTCGACCTGGCCGCGGCCCGCACCGCGCTGTCGGAGGCCCTGCCCGCGGCGCTGGTGCCCCGGCTGGTCCTGCTCGACGAACTGCCCACCCGGACCTCGGGCAAGGTCGACCGCAACGCGCTGCCGTGGCCCCCACCAGGAGCGGCGGCGGAGGAGGAACCCGACCTCGGCGGCACCATGGGCTGGCTGGCCAGCCTGTGGCGCGATGTGCTGGCCGCAGCGGTGGATGGCCCGGAAGCCGATTTCTTCGCCCTCGGCGGCGGATCCCTGTCGGCCGCGCAACTGGTCACCGCGGTCCGCGGACGCTATCCGCAGGTGACCGTCGCCGATCTGTACGACCATCCGCGGCTCGGCTCGCTGGCCGGCTATCTCGACGAATTGGCCCCGCCGCCGGAGGTGGTGCGCCGCGATGTGGCACCGACGCCCGTTCTCACCCAACTGGCGCAGGTGGCGATGTCGTTGCCGCTGGCGACGCTGACCGGCCTGCAGTGGGTGATCTGGCTGGCGATCCTCAACAACATCGCGGCCGCCACCGAGCTGGTGCCGATGGGCGGTAACGGCGAACTGGTGGTGGATCATCGCCGGTTTCGTACTCTTCATCACCCCGCCGGGCCGGATGGGCATCGCCGTACTCGGCGCCCGCACCCTGCTGTCGGGATTGCAGCCGGGCAGCTACCGCCGCGGCGGTAGCGAGCATCTGCGCGTCTGGTTCGCCGAGCGACTGGCCGAGGCCAGCGGCGCGGAGAATCAGGCCGGTGCCCCGTGGCTGGTGTATTACGCTCGCGCCCTTGGCAATACGGTCGGCAAAGGGGTCGACCTGCACTCCGCGCCGCCGGTCACCGGGATGCTGACCCTTGGCCACCGCTGTTCCATCGAACCCGAGGTCGACCTGACCGGACACTGGATCGACGGCGACGTGTTCCATGTCGGACCGATCACCGTCGGCAACGACTCCACCATCGGCGCGCGCACCACCCTCTTCCCGGGCGCGGTCGTCGGCAAGAACGCCGATGTCGCCGCAGGCTCCGGCGTGGTCGGCAAGGTGAAGAACGGCCAATACTGGAAGGGCTCGCCGGCAGCGAAATCCGGAAAGGCACGCCATCCCTGGCCGCAGGAGCGGCCCGGCCGCGCACCGGTGTGGGTGGCCTTCTACAGCGTGACGTCGATGCTGCTGGGTGGGCTGCCGCTGGCCGCGCTGGCCGCCGGGCTCGCCGTGCTGGGCTGGGCCATCCGCGGTACTGCCACCCCGGCCGACGCCCTGCTCCCGGCCCTGGCCTGGACACCGGTGGCGGCCCTGGTGGCGATGGTGGTGTACGCCGGGCTGACGGTGATCGGGGTGCGCCTGCTCTCGGCGGGCCTCACCGAGGGCTATCACCCGGTGCGCAGCCGCGTCGGCTGGCAGTTGTGGGCCACCGAGCGGCTGATGGATGCCGCGCGCAACTACCTGTTCCCCATCTACGCCAGCCTGCTGACACCGTGGTGGTTGCGCCTGCTCGGCGCGAAAATCGGCAAGGACACCGAGATCTCGACAGCGCTGCTGACCCCGAAGTTCACCGAGGTGCAGGACGGCGCGTTCCTGGCCGACGACACCATGGTGGCCTCCTACGAACTCGGCGGCGGATGGATCCACGTCGCGAAGGCCACCATCGGCAAACGCGCGTTCCTCGGCAACTCCGGTATCACCCAGCCGGGACGGCGGGTCCCCGACGACGGTCTGGTGGCGGTGCTGTCGGCGGCACCGCACAAGGCCAAGGCCGGCTCGTCATGGCTGGGCAGCCCGCCGATCCGGTTGCGCCGCAAACCCACTACCGCAGACGTGATCCGCACCTTCAATCCGTCGGTCAAGCTGCGGGTGATGCGCTCGGCCGTGGAGACCTGCCGCCTCATCCCGGTCATCGTGACCTTCGCGATCGGCGTCGCGGTGCTGGCCGCGCTGCACCAGTTGGCCGATGCCATCGGCTACGGCTGGACCGCGCTGGCCGGCGGGCTCGTGCTCCTGATCGCCGGCGCGGTCGCCGGAGCCATCGCGGTGGCGGCGAAATGGCTTGTGGTGGGCCGTATCGACGCCATCGAGCACCCGCTGTGGTCATCGTTCGTCTGGCGCAACGAGGTCTCGGACACCTTCGTCGAGACGGTGGCCGCGCCGTGGTTCGCCCGGGCCGCCACCGGCACCCCGGTGATGAACATCTGGCTGCGCGGGCTCGGCGCGAAGATCGGCCGCGGGGTGTGGTGCGAGACGTACTGGCTGCCCGAGGCGGACCTGATCACCCTGGGCGACGGCAGCACCGTCAACCGAGGCTGCGTGGTGCAGACCCACCTCTTCCACGACCGGATCATGCGGATGGACACCGTCATCCTCGACGAAGGCGCGACACTGGGCCCGCACTGCGTGGCGCTGCCGGCATCGCGCATCGGCGAGGGCGCCACCGTCGGACCGGCATCGCTGGTGATGCGCGGTGACGAGGTGCCGCCGTGGACCAGGTGGCAGGGCAACCCGATTGCGCCGTGGACGATCAAACGGCCGAAGAAGCATGACCGGTGACGCCCGCCAAGAAAGCCGCCCGCAAGGCGGCACACCAGCCCCCGGTCATCGACCCCTATCTGCCCCGCAACGGTAACTTCGGCTACCGGGTCTCGCGGTACGAACTGGATCTCGAATACAAGGTGGCGATCAACCGGCTCGCCGGGACGGCGACGATCACCGCGGTGACGCTGGCCGCGCTGCGCACCTTCACGCTGGACCTGTCCGACGCGCTGTCGGTGTCGAAGGTGACGGTCAACGGCCGGCGCCCCGCCCAGTTCCGAACGTCGGCGGGCAAGCTACACGTCACGCTCGGGTCCACGCTGCCCGCCGGTGCGGCGATGACCGTCGCGGTCCGCTACGGCGGAACGCCCAGGCCGCTGCGCACTCTGTGGGGCGAGGTCGGTTTCGAGGAGTTGTCCAACGGCGCGCTGGTGGCCGGACAGCCCAACGGCGCGGCCTCGTGGTTCCCGTGCGACGATCATCCGGCCGCCAAGGCGAGCTTCCACATCCGGATCAGCACCGACAGCCCGTATTACGCGCTGGCCAACGGTGAACTGCTGGCCAAGCAGGTGCGGGCCAGCCACACCACCTGGGTCTACGAGCAGGCCGAGCCGACCTCGACCTACCTCATCACCCTGCAGATCGGTGAGTACAGCCGCCACCGGCTACAGAAGAGCCCGGTACCGATGCACGCGGTGCTCCCGGATCGGTTGCGGCGCAACTTCGAACACGACTTCGGTCGGCAGCCCCAGATGATGAAACTGTTCACCCGCCAGTTCGGCCCCTATCCGCTCGCAGGCGGCTACACCGTCGTCGTCACCGATGACGATCTCGAGATACCACTTGAGGCACAAGGACTTTCGATATTCGGGGCCAATCACTGCGACGGCAAGCGCAGCGCGGAGCGGTTGATCGCGCACGAACTCGCCCACCAGTGGTTCGGCAACTCGGTGACGGTGCGCCGCTGGCGTGACATCTGGCTGCACGAGGGATTCGCGTGCTACGCGGAGTGGCTGTGGTCCGAGGAATCCGGCGGCCCCAGCGCCGACGAGCGGGCACGGTCGTATCACCGCAGGCTGAAGGACTCGCCCCAGAACCTGCTGCTGACCGACCCGGGCCCGGCCGATATGTTCGACGACCGGGTGTACAAGCGGGGTGCGCTCACCCTGCACGCGCTGCGCGGCGTGATCGGTGACGACAACTTCTTTGCGCTGCTTCGTGATTGGACCACCCGGTACCGGCACAGCACGGCCGTCACCGACGACTTCACCGGGCTGGCGGCCAACCACGCCGACGTGTCGCTGCGTTCGCTGTGGGACCGCTGGCTGTACTCCAAGGACGTACCGGACCTGTGACCGACGCCAGCGCGGCAGTGCCGGCCCGCGGTCCGGTGACCCGGGGCAGCGTCGCCCGCGTCGGGATCGCCACCGCACTGTCCGCGCTGTGCGGATATGCCGTGCTCTATCTGGCCGCCCGCGATCTGGACCCGGCCGGGTTCTCTTTGTTCGGGGTGTTCTGGGGGGCCTTCGGACTGGTCAGCGGTGCCGCCAACGGCCTGCTGCAGGAATCCACCCGCGAGGTCCGCGCGATGCGTGGGCAACACCGTCCTGCCGCGACCACGCGGCCCATGCGGATCGCCGCCGTCGTCGGCATCGGCTCCGCGGTGCTGATCGCGGCCACCGCGCCATTGTGGTCCGCCCGGGTGTTCACCGAGGAACAGCTGCTGAGCGTCATTCTGCTGAGCATCGGGCTGGCCGGATTCTGCTTGCACGCAACGCTACTCGGGATGCTCGCCGGAGTGGACCGCTGGACGCAGTACGGGTCGCTGATGGTGACCGATGCGGCATTTCGGGTGGCGGTCGCCGCGGCGGCCTTCGTGCTGGGGTGGGGGCTGGCGGGTTTTCTGTGGGCCACCGTGGCAGGTTCGGTGGCCTGGCTGGTCCTGCTGGTGCTCTCGCCGGCCACCCGCGACGCGGCCCGGCTGACGGCGGCGGGCAGCGCACGCACGTTTCTCACCGGAGCCTTCCACTCGGTGGCCGCGGCCGGTGCCAGTGCCGTCCTCATCATGGGTTTCCCGGTGCTGCTCAAGGCCACCACCGGTGAACTCGGCGCGGCGGGGGGTGTGGTGATCCTGGCGGTCACGCTCACCCGGGCACCACTACTGGTACCGCTGACCGCCATGCAGGGCAACCTGATCGCGCACTTCGTGGACCAGAGCCACCGTCGTCTGCGGGCGCTGGTGGTGCCGGCCGTGGCGGTGACCACGATCGGCGGCGTCGGTGTGGTCGCCGCCTGGTCGGCCGGACCGTGGCTGCTGCGCAGCGCCTTCGGCCCCGACTATCAGGCCCCGGGCGGGCTGCTGGCCTGGTTCACCGCGGGCGCGGTGGCCATCGCCCTGCTCACCCTCACCGGTGCAGCTGCCGTCGCGGCGGCGCTGCACCGCGCGTATGCGGCGGGGTGGGTCGGCGCCACGCTGGCCGCGGTGGCGCTGCTGCTGCTCCCGCTGGACCTGGAGACCCGGACCGTCATCGCGCTGTTGTGCGGGCCGATCGTGGGCATCGCCGTACATCTGCACGCACTCGCCGCGGCCGATCGCGGGTAGTCAGTAGCGGCCGAGCATATCGGCCAGCATCGCGAGTTTGCGCTGCTCGAACTCCGGGTCGGTCATCACCGGCCGCAGAATGGCCGCACCGTCGAAGGTGTTCGTCAGAATCGCCGTCACCACGGCCCGGGCGTCGGCGGGGAATCCATCTGTCGGCGTGACCGCGCCGGCGGCATCGAAGATCTTGGCGCTGTACTCGGTGAGCACGACATGCAGTGTAGCGCGCAGCTTTTCATCGGTACGGGCGGCGACCATCAACTCGTACAGCACGGCGTTGGTGTCGCTGGCCGTGATGTCGCGCAGCACGGAGAGCACTGCGGGCAGCGCCGGTTCACCGCTCGGGATCTGAGCCACCTGCTTGCTGAACGACTCGAGCTGCCTGCGCAGCACCTCATATCCGGTGGCGGCCATGAAGTCCCCCATGGTCGGATAGTGCCGGAACAACGCACCGACCGAGAGGCCGGCCCGCTTGGCGATGACCGCCGCCGATGCCCGCGCATAACCCACCTCGACGATGGTCTCGATGCTGGCGTCGAGAAGCCGCGCAATGGTGTCCGCGCGGCGCTGCTGCTGGGTGCGGGCCATCTTCAGACGGTCGCCGAGCGGGTAGAGCGCAGCGACGGGGAATCCGATGCACCGGCGCGCAGGTAGCGCCCGGACCGCACCGTGGTGCCGTAACCATCGCGGAACTCGCCGCGGGTGAACACCACCTGGCCGTTGACCCCGGTGGCGATCACCGTGTCATCGTTGCGGTTGACCATCCGGCTCAGGTCGCCGTAGAACGGCACCGTCGCCTCGTGGTAGGAGTTCACCGAATCATCCAGGGCGGCAGGGTCGATCACCACGAAGTCGGCCCGGTCGCCGCAGCGCAGGGTGCCCGCCTCCAGCCCGAACCAATCGGCCACCTCGGCGGTCAGCCGGTGCACCGCACGCTGCGGGGTGAGAAACGGCAGGCCCGCCTCATCGGCATCGCGCACCCGCTTGAGCAACCGCAACGCATAGTTGTAGAACGCCATGTTGCGCAGGTGCGCACCGGCATCCGAGAACCCCATGTGCACCGACGGCTCGCCGGCGAGCTTGTCGAGCTGCTTCGGGCGATGGTTGGCCACGATGGTCGTCCACCGCACGTTGCGCTCGCCGTTCTCCACGAGCACGTCCAGGAAGGCGTCCAGCGGGTGGATCCCACGCTCATCGGCGATCTGACCGAAACTCTTGCCGATCAACGACGCATCGGGGCAGCCGACGATCTTGGCGTCGTGGAAGTCCCGGTGCCACAACGCGGGTCCGAGCTTGCGGCGGTCGAAGGACCTACGGAACCGGCGGCGGTATTCGGGGTCGGCGAGCAGCGTGTTGCGCTCCAGCTGATCGCGCAGGTGCAGCGCCGCCGTACCAGCCCCGAACTCCTCGAACACCGGCAGATCGATTCCGTCGGAATATAATTCGAACGGCACCGGCAGATGCTGGAACCGCACCTTCGCGTCCAGTACCCGGTTCAACAGCCGGGTACCGCGGCCCAGCACGTGCACGGCCCCGGGTGCGGACTTGGCGTCGGCCGAGACCAGCAGGCTCATCTTCACCCCGCGCCGACGGCCGAACATTGCGCTGCTCTCCAGGAAGAAGTTCAGCGCCTCGTGGGCCTTGGCGACGTTCGGTGCGCTCTGCAGGATGCGGCCGCGCCGGCGCAGCACCTTGATCAACCGGCGGCGTTCCCGCCAGGTGGCGAAGGTGGACGGTAGGGCGCGCGACCGGAACCGGTCGCCGTCGAGTTTGTCGATGGCGGCGTCCATCCCGGACATGCCGAGCATCCCGGCGTCCAGCGCGGCATCGAGGCGCTGCGCCATCGTCTCCAATTCGGCATCGGTGGGCGTCACGTCACGCGTGGTGGCACGGTCGAGTCCCAGCACCGAGGCGCGCAGGTCCGAGTGCCCCAGCAGCGAGGCGATGTTCGGGCCCAGCGGCAGGGCGTCGATGGCGGCCACATACTCGGCGGGGTTCGACCACGTCTTGTGGTCGGCCAGCGCACCGAGCACGAACTGCCGCGGCACGGCCTCCACCCGGCTGAACAGGTCGGCGGCGTCCTCGGCGTCGGCGTACACGGTGGACAGTGAGCACATGCCGAGCAGCACGGTGGTGACACCGTGGCGCACCGATTCGCGCAAACCCGGGTCGAGCAGCACCTCGGCGTCGTAGTGGGTGTGCACATCGATGAAACCGGGGGTCACCCATTTGCCGGTCGCGTCGATGACCTCGGGGCAACCGGTCTCGTCCAGCGCGGCGGCCGACACCTCGGCGACGAGGCCGTCGCGAACACCCAGGGAGCGGGTCAGCGGCGGGCGCCCGGTGCCGTCGAACCACAGACCGTTGCGGATGATCACGTCATAGGGCATGGGCCCAGGCTAGGTTAGATAGTGATCACTCACAATCTTTTTCACCGGCCTCATCGCGATGACGCCCGGAGCCGTTTGCCTGCCGCAGCTCTGTGACAGCATGGTGACCTCGGACGATCCGCAGATAGGGAGACCACGTGACCTGGTTGGTTACCGGAGGCGCAGGCTACATCGGATCGCACGTCGTCCGGGCGCTCACCGATGCGAACACCCCGGTGGTCGTGATCGATGACCTCTCCACCGGGCTGGCGCAGTTCGTCCCCGACGGAGTCGAACTCGTCAGAGCAAATCTGCTCGATGTCGACACCGTCGAGTCGACGCTGCGCGATCACCGGGTGAGCGGAGTGGTGCACGTTGCCGGATACAAGTATGCGGGCGAGTCGGTGAAGCACCCGCTGCACACCTACCGGCAGAACGTCACGGCCATGACGCTGCTGCTCTCGGCGATGGCCAAAACCGGCGTGAACCAGATCGTCTTCTCCAGCAGCGCGGCGACCTACGGAACCCCCGATGTCGAGGTGGTCGACGAGCGAACCCCCACTTCGCCCGAATCGCCCTATGGCGAAAGCAAGCTCATCGGGGAATGGCTCCTTCGCGACGTGGCCCGCTCCCGAGAACTGCGCCACACCAGCCTGCGGTATTTCAACGTGGTCGGGTCCGGCTCGCCCGACATCTACGACCGCAGCCCGCACAACCTGTTCCCCAAGGTATTGGACATGCTCTTCCACGGCCAGATCCCGCAGATCAACGGCGGGGACTACGCCACACCCGACGGAACCTGCGTGCGCGATTACGTGCACGTCTCGGATCTGGCCTCGGCACACGTCGCGGCCGCGCGCCGACTGGCGACAGGTGAACCCGTCGAGGCCGTCTACAACTTGGGCAGCGGCTCGGGCACATCGGTACGCGAGATCATGACGGCCATCCGCGACGTCACCGGGAATCGATTTCGACCCTGCGGTCACCCCGCGCAGGCCTGGAGATCCAGCCCGCATCGTGGCGGCCGGGGACCTGGCGGCACGCGATCTGGACTGGCGAATGCGACATTCGCTGACCGATATGGTGGCATCGGCATGGGCGGCCCGCCGGGCGGCGGGCGAAAGCTATCCGACCGCGGGCTGAAGGCAACGGCTCCGTACAGTCGCAACCGATGAACTGGGTCGCTAGGGGTGCCGTCGCGCTGATCGCGGTGCAGCTGCTGGTCCGGTCCGTGCTGGCCTTCGGCGGCGACTTCTACTGGGATGACCTGATCCTGGTCGGCCGGGCCGGCACCCAGAGCCTGCTGTCCGCGCAGTACCTATTCGACGATCATGACGGGCACGTGATGCCGGGGGCCTTCCTGGTGGCCGGCGCCATCACCCGGCTGACGCCACTGGAATGGGCAGGTCCGGCGCTCAGCCTGCTGGTGCTGCAACTGCTGGCATCGGCGGCGTTGCTGCGGGCACTGCACGTGATCCTGGGCTGGCGCCCGGTGCTGCTGATACCGCTGACCTTCGCGCTGTTCACCCCGCTGACGGTGCCCGGTTTCGCTTGGTGGGCGGCCGGATTGAACTCGTTGCCCATGCTGGCCGCGCTGGCCTGGGTGTGCGCCGACGCGATCCTGTTGGTACGCACCGGGAATCGCCGCTACGCCGCGACCGGCGCCCTGGTGTATCTGGGCGGGCTGCTGTTCTTCGAGAAGTCCGCAGTCATCCCGTTCGTGGCGTTCGCGGTGGCGGCGTTGCTGGCCTGGGTGACCGGCGCCTCCGTCGCGGAGGTTTGGCGCCGCGGAATCCGGCTCTGGAGTGGACTTCTCGCGGTGACCGCAGCCTGGATCGGGGTGTATCTGATCGTTGTCGACCAGCAGCGGTGGTCGCTGGACCTCGACATGACCTGGGATCTGCTCCTGCGTTCGGTGACCCACGGCATCGTTCCCGGGTTGGCCGGCGGGCCGTGGGACTGGCAGCGCTGGGCGCCGGCGTCCCCGTGGGCCACGCCGTCGGTGACGGTGATGGTGCTGGGCTGGCTGGTGCTGGCCGCCGTGGTGGCGGTGTCGCTGGCCCGCAAGGAGCGCATCGGCCCGGTGTGGCTGGCCGCCGTCGGCTATGCGGTGGCCTGCCAGGTGCCGATCTACCTGATGCGCTCTTCGCAGTTCACTGCGCTGGAGCTGGCTCAGACCCTGCGCTATCTGCCCGATCTGGTGGTGGTCCTGGCCCTGCTCACCGCGGTGGCCTTCTGTGCCCCGAACCGCGCATCGTCGCGGCGGCTGGATGCCTCACCCGTCCGATCCGTGGTGGTCACCGTGGTCGCGGCGGCTTTCGTCGGCAGCAGCCTGTACTCGACGGTGACCTTCCTGCGGGTCTGGCAGGACAGTCCGGTCCCGGCCTACCTGGACAACGCGCGCACCGGGTTGGCCTCGATGGACCCGCTGGCGGCGCCACTGCTGGATCAGGAGGTCGACCCCATGATCATGCAGCGGGTGGCCGCCCCGGAGAATCTGGCCAGCCACATGTTCGCGCTGCTGCCCGAACGCCCCGAATTCAGCAGTGCCACCACCGAACTGAGAGTTCTCGACAGCACAGGCCGGCTGCGCGACGCGCTGGTCACCTGGGTACGCGCCATCGTCCCCGGGCCCGCGCCCAACTGCGGATACCTGGTGCAGACCGAGGACGCCGAGGTCGTCATGCCGCTGGACGGGCCGTTGCTGCCCGCGGACTGGACCGCGGAGATCAACTATCTGGCCAACAGCGAGGGATCACTCACCATGTCGCTGACCGAGGGCCTGCCGGTGAAGGTTCCGGTGCATCCCGGCCTGAACCGGGTGTTCGTGCGACTGTCCGGGGCGGGTGACGCCGTCCGGGTGAGCGCGAACACCGCAGCGCTGTCGGTGTGTGTCGCCTCCGGTCCGATCGGCTTCGTGGCGCCCCGATAGTTTCCACCCGCCACGGCGTGTGCGGACCCGACATGTCGGTAGGTGTCCCTAGCCTGATCCCATGGACCGGACAGACTCGCGACCGTCGGTGGTCGCGCCGTGCAAGCACTGCGGCACCGATACGGTCTGGTTGCAGATGGCCTATGGCGGCTGGCGACTGTTCCACGCCGAGATGTTCGCCACCGAGGAGAGCGCGGCCGGCAACCGGTTCGCGATCCGGCGTTCGACGCGTCAGGTCATCGACCTCGACGACGAGCACGAGCCGCGCTGGCCGGCGAAATGTCTGCAGCTGCACCGTTTTCACTGCCCGGCCAGCCATGACGACTCGCTGTTCCATCACCGTCGGCCGCGCCAGCCCAACGATATCGATCTCGAGGACCTGTGGCGGCGGCTCGCCGAGCGCAAGGAATCCCAGCGCAGGGCCGGTTAGGGCCTCGTCGCGATCAGTCGGTGTGCGGCGTCGACCGCGACCGCACGCCGGTGGGCAAGGATCCCGGAATCGCCGGTGGCGGCGTCGGGGTGCGGTGAATGCGCCCAGGACAGCCCGATGGCGAACAGCAGCACGATCAGATCGTCGGGCCGCCACGCGGAATCGACATGTCCGGCATCCTGGGCCACCTCGATGGCCCGGATCGCCTGATCCGGAAAGGGTTGGCCCTCGACTTCAGGCGGACCGAGGGCGAACCCCTCGAGCTGGGCCCAGGTGATCATCCGGAGGTGAGCGGGTTCGTGGCAGGCCAGGTCGAAGATTCCGCCGACGAATTCCTCGACCGCCTCCGGCCGCAGCGTGACCGAGCGGTAGAACTCGGCGGCATCGGCGGCAAGGACCTCCCTGAACAACGTCTCTTTGTCCCCGAAATGCGCGTACAACCGTTCCTTGCTGGCGTGGGCCGCACGCGCGATGCGATCGATCCGGGCGCCGGCCAGTCCGTGCTGCGCGAACTCGGTGCGCGCCGCGGCGAGGATCTCGGCGCGCAGTTCGGTCGTGGTTCTCACAGGAAGAGCATAACCAGACGAACCAGTTCGTTCGGTACTGTGAAGTCATGACAGTCATGACGAACACCGAGAGATTGATGGACCAGCCGAGTCGCATCCAGGCGATTCGGCGGGTGGTCGAGACGGTCGCCGACAACGCCGCCCCGCTCATCGACCTCTGGCGGCCCTTTGTCGACGGACTCGAGCACCTCCCCCGCGACGGACGATTCCTGTTGGTGGGCAATCACACCCAGTCCGGCACCGAGGGATTCCTGATCCCGTATCTGGTCCGTCGCGAAATCGGCACGTTGGTGCGCCCGCTGACCGACCGCCGGTTCGCCACCATGCCCGGGCCCGCGGCCGACCTGCTGGCGGCCTGCGGCGCGACGGTCGGTTCCCCGGAATCCGCGGGCGAGCTGATGCGCCATGACCAGACGATCCTGGTGTTCCCCGGCGGCGGACGGGAGATCGCGAAGTTCAAGGGCGAGGAGAACACCCTGCGCTGGCAGGACCGGGCCGGGTTCGCGCGCATCTCGGCCGAACACGACTATCCGATCGTTCCGGCCGGGCTCATCGGCGGAGACGACGTGTACCGCAGCCTGACGTCCCGCGACGGGCTGTTCGGGCGGTTCAGCCAGCGCATCGCCAAGGCGCTCGGCGCCCCAGACGATATGGCGATGCCGCTGCTGCACGGTATCGGCCCCACTCTGATCCCGCGCCCGCAGCGGATGTATCTGCGCTTCGCCGAGCCGATCGACACCGCCAGGCCGGCCGGCGTATCAGCGCCGGAGTGGGCTGACACCGTCAAACAACGGACCCAGACATCGCTGGAAGCGATACTGGCCGACTTGCAGGAGATCCGGGCAGGCGACCCCTACCGCGAGTTGAATCCGCTGGCCTGGCGCGACGCCGTGCAGCCGTGACAGCTCTTTGAACGAGAACGTGGAGCCACCTAGGAGAATCGAACTCCTGACCTATTCATTACGAGTGAATTGCTCTACCGACTGAGCTAAGGTGGCGAGCCTGCCTACGCAGGCGGGACGAGTCTACGGCAGCGCCCACCGATGACCCAACTTGATCCCAGGGTCCTCCCATCCACCGCCCAACTCAGTTCCGAAGCGCCTGCCCCACCGTCGCCACCATCGCGTCGACGGCGAACTTCGGCTTCACGTTGACCGCGAGCGCCTCCCGGCAGTCCAGCACGGCCTCGATACAACGCAGCAGCTTGTCCGGCGCCACGTGCGCGGCCATCGCCCCCACCTTCTCGGCCATGTCCGGGTGATTGGCGGCCACCCCACCGGCGCCCGCAGACACCACCAGCGCGTCGCGGAAGTAGGTGGCCAGGTCCATCAGCGCCCGGTCCAGCGCATCCCGCCCGGCCCGGGTCTGGCGGGATTTCTGCCGAGCCTCCAGCTGCTTCATCGCGCCGCTGGCACCGCGCATCGTGCCCGCGGTGCCCTTGCCGGTGCCACCGGCACCCAGCGCGGTCCGCAGTTCCTCGGCCTCGCTCTCATTGCGGTCGGCGGTCAGTGCCTTGGCCTCCGCCTCGGCGGCGGCGACCAGCTCCTCGGCGGCCCCGAAGGCGCGTGACGGCGTCGCGGCGTCCCGCGCCAGGCTCAGCGCGCGCTCGCGGCGCAGCCGGGACTCCGGATCGGTCGCCAGCCGCCGGGCGCGGCCCACATGCCCGCCGCTGACCGACGCCGCCCAGGCCGCCGTTTCGGCGTCGATCCCGTCGCGCCCGGTCAGCACCTCGGCGATCGACGCGGTCGGCGGAGTCACCAGCGGGACGTGCCGGCACCGCGACCGCAGGGTGACCGAGATGTCCTCGGGATCCACCGATGGCGCACACAGCAGGAACACCGTCGACTGCGGCGGCTCCTCCACCACCTTGAGCAGGGCGTTCGCCGCACCCTCGGTGAGCCGATCGGCATCTTCGACCACCACGATCTGCCAGCGCCCGGTGCCGGGCCGCCGCGACGCGATCTGCACGATCTCGCGCATCTCCTTCACCCCGATGGACAGCCCCTCCGGAATGATCCGGCGGACATCGGCGTGGGTGCCCGCCATCGTCGTGGTGCACGGGCGGCACTCACCGCAGCCGGGCTGGCCTTCTGACGTGCACTGCAGCGCGGCGGCGAAGCACAGCGCAGCGATCGAACGACCGGAACCGGGCGGACCGGTGATCAGCCAGGCATGGGTCATACCGCCTGCTGTGAGTCCGCTGTGAGACTTTTCACCACGGGCGGATCTGGCGGCCGCGAGCAGCTCCTCCTCGACGAGGTGTTGGCCCACCAGACGCGAAAAAACACCGCTATGCACCGGTCAACAGTAGTGGCACCGCCCGACACGACACGGACTCACCGGCGCGAGACGTCGCCGGTGACCGATACGGTGAACGGGTGAGTGCGGAGGTGACACTGGTCGGGCGCGTCGGCGCGTTCCTCCGTTGGGTGGCCCGCACGCCATGGCCGGTGTTCGGCCTGGGCATGGTGCAGGCCGATATCATCGGTGCGCTGCTGGTCCTGGGCTTTCTACGCTACGGCCTGCCGCCCGAGGACCGCATCCAGCTCCAGGAGCTTCCGGCCTTCAACCTGGCGGTCTTCCTGGCCTACCTGTTCGTCTCGTTCAGCATCGCCGCCTACATCACCCTGCGGATGCTCATCCCGGTGATCCGCTGGCAGCGCCGCGACACGTTGCTGGGTGACACCTCCACCACCATCACCGAGGTGGCCCGGGTCCGGGCGCTGAAGATGCCGTTCTACCGGTCGGTCATCAACGTCACCAACTGGTGCCTGGGCTCCATCGTGTTCATCGTCGCGAGCTGGCCGGTGGCCAGCAAGTCGGCGCCCGTCGTCGCGGTGGCCGCCGCGCTGGGCGCCACCGCGACGGCGATCATCGGCTACCTGCAGTCCGAACGGGTGCTCCGCCCGGTGGCGGTGGCCGCACTGCGCACCGGCGTGCCGGAGAACTTCCGGGCACCCGGGGTCATCCTGCGCCAGGTGCTCACCTGGGTGCTGTCCACCGGCGTGCCGATCCTGGCCATCGTGCTGGCCGTGGTGGCGAGCAAGTTCGAGATCCTCAACGCACCCGCCGAGAAGCTGACCACCCCGATCCTGCTGCTGGCCATCGCCGCCCTGCTGATCGGTCTGGTCGGCACCGTCCTGGTCTCCATGTCGATCGCCGACCCGCTGCGCCAGCTGCGCTGGGCGCTGGGCGAGGTGCAGCGCGGAAACTACAACGCGCACATGCAGATCTATGACGCCAGCGAGCTGGGCCTGCTACAGGCCGGCTTCAACGACATGGTGCGTGATCTGGCCGAACGGCAGCGCCTGCGTGATCTGTTCGGCCGCTACGTCGGCGAGGACGTGGCGCGGCGCGCCCTGGAACGCGGCACCGAACTGGGCGGCCAGGAACGCGATGTCGCGGTGCTGTTCGTCGACCTGGTCGGCTCGACGCAGCTGGCCTCCACCATCCCCGCCTCCGAAGTGGTGAACCTGCTCAACGAGTTCTTCCGCGTCATCGTCGACACCGTGAACAAGCACGGTGGATTCGTCAACAAGTTCCAGGGTGATGCCGCGCTGGCCATCTTCGGCGCCCCGATCGAGCACCCCGACGCCTCCGGGGCAGCACTGGCGGCCTCCCGTGAGCTGCACGATGAACTGGTGAATGTGTTGGGGCAGACCGAGTTCGGTATCGGCGTGTCCGCCGGACGGGCGATCGCCGGTCATATCGGCGCCCAGGCCCGCTTCGAGTACACCGTGATCGGCGATCCGGTGAACGAGGCCGCCCGGCTCACCGAGCTGGCCAAGCTGGAGGTGGGCCACGTGCTCGCCTCGGCCATCGCGGTCAGCGGTGCGCTCGACGCCGAGGCGCTGTGCTGGGATGTCGGCGAGATCGTCGAACTGCGTGGCCGCCAGGCGCCCACTCAGCTGGCCCGGCCCGCCCGGTCGTTCCACCGCGCGGTGTCGAGCTAAGCCAGAGCTAAGCCTTCTTGACGGCCTTCTTGGCGGGCGCCTTCTTCGCGGCGGCCTTCTTGACGGCCTTTTTCGCCGGTGCCTTCTTGGCCGCCTTCTTCACCGGGCCACGGGCACGGCGGTCGGCAAGCAGTTCGGAGGCGCGGGCGTCGGTGATCGACAGCACGTCATCACCCTTGCGCAGGCTGGCGTTGGTCTCGCCGTCGGTGACGTACGGACCGAACCGGCCGTCCTTGATCACCATCGGCTTCTCCGACACCGGGTCGTTGCCGAGTTCACGCAGCGGCGGGGTGGCCGCACCCTGGCGACCGCGCCGCTTGGGCTCGGCGTAGATCTTCAGCGCCTCGTCGAGGGTGATGGTGAACATCTGCTCTTCGGTGGCCAGCGAACGAGAGTCGGTGCCGCGCTTCAGATATGGGCCGTAGCGGCCGTTCTGCGCGGTGATCTCCTCGCCTGACGCGGGGTCGACGCCGACGACGCGCGGCAGCGACAGCAGCTTGAGGGCGTCCTCCAGCGTCACCGTCTCCAGGTCCATCGTGCGCAGCAGCGAGCCGGTACGCGGTTTCGGGCCGGTCGGCTTCTTGCCCTTCTTGGCCGTCACCCCGTCTTCGGGATCTTCGGGCGGCTCGGGCAGCACCTCGGTGACGTACGGGCCGTACCGGCCGTCCTTGGCCACGATCTCGTGGCCGGACTCCGGATCGACACCCAGGGAGCGACCCTCTTGCGGTGTGGCGAAGGCCTTTTCGGCCAACTCCAGAGTCAGCTCGTCGGGCGTCAGCTCGTCCTTGAGGTTGGCGCGCTGCGGCTTGAGCTCACCGGGATTGTCCGGATCGGCGATCATCCGCTCCAGGTACGGGCCGTTGCGGCCGACCCGGACGTTGACGGCGCGTCCCTCTTCGTCGTCGAACAGCTTGATGGAGTTGACCAGTCGCGCGTCGATCTCCTCGAGGTTGCCGCCCACGAGCTGCTTGAGACCACCCGCGCGGGCGATCGAGCCCTCGACGCCGTGCTCACCGCCGAAGTAGAAGTTGTTGAGCCAGTTGGTACGTCGCTCATTGCCCGAGGCGATCGCGTCGAGCTCGTCCTCCATGGCGGCGGTGAAGTCGTAGTCCACCAGACGCCCGAAATGCTGTTCCAACAGGCCGATCACCGCGAACGCGACCCAGGACGGCACCAGCGCGCTGCCCTTCTTGTGGACGTAGCCGCGGTCCTGGATGGTCTTGATGATCGAGCTGTAGGTCGAGGGGCGCCCGATGCCCAGTTCCTCCAGCGCCTTGATCAGCGAGGCCTCGGTGTAGCGCGCCGGCGGCGAGGTGGTGTGGCCGTCGGCGGTCAGATCGGCGGCGTCCACCCGCTGGCCCTGGGTGAGGTTGGGCAGCCGGCTCTCGGCGTCGTCGGCCTCGCCGCCGGCCTGCTCGTCGAGGCTCTCGACGTAGGCCTTGAGGAAGCCCGGGAAGGTGAGCGTCCGACCGCTGGCGTTGAACACCACCTGAACCTCGGACGCCTGCGCCCATTCCAAGGTCGCCGCCGGGGCGGCTCCGGCGATACGCAGGCTCAGCGTGGTGCCACGCGCGTCGGCCATCTGCGAGGCCACCGTGCGCTGCCAGATCAGTTCGTAGAGCCGGAACTCGTCGTTGTCCAGGGCACTGTGCAGCTGGCCCGGGGTCTGGAACACGTCACCGGAGGGCCGGATCGCCTCGTGGGCCTCCTGCGCGTTCTTCACCTTGCGGGTGTACTGGCGCGGGGTCGGATGCACGTACTCCTGGCCGTAGAGCTGGCCGGCCTGGTTGCGCGCCGCCGTGATCGCCGACTCCGACAGCGTCGTCGAGTCGGTACGCATGTAGGTGATGTAGCCGTTCTCGTACAGCCGCTGCGCGATGCTCATGGTGCGCTCGGAGGAGAACCGCAGCTTGCGGCCCGCCTCCTGCTGCAGCGTGGAGGTCATGAACGGCGGGTAGGGCTTGCGGGTGTAGGGCTTCTGTTCCACCGACGAGACGGCCAGCTGGGCCCCGCGCAGGCCACTGGCCAGCGCCGCGGCCGCGGCCTCGTCGAGCACCAGCACCTCGTCGGGCTTCTTGACCCCACCCAGGGAGTCGAAATCGCGTCCGGCCGCGACCCGGCGTCCGTCGACGGTGTTGAGCTTCGCGGTGAATCGCGGCGGGGCGGCCTGCGGGTCGGACACACTGGCGTCGAGTTCGGCGGTGACATCCCAGTAACCGGCGCTGCGGAAGGCCATCCGCTCGCGCTCGCGCTGGACGATGATGCGGGTCGCCACCGACTGCACGCGGCCTGCCGACAGCTTCGGCGCGACCTTCTTCCACAGCACGGGGGACACCTCGTAGCCGTAGAGCCGGTCCAGGATGCGGCGGGTCTCCTGCGCGTCGACCAGGTCGATATCGAGGTCACGGGGGTTTTCCGCGGCGGCGCGGATGGCCGGCTCGGTGATCTCGTGGAACACCATCCGCTTGACCGGAATGCGCGGCTTGAGGGTTTCGAGCAGGTGCCAGGCGATGGCCTCACCCTCGCGGTCACCGTCCGTCGCGAGGTAGAGCTCGTCGACATCCTTGAGCAGGGCCTTGAGCTCGGTGACCGTGCTCTTCTTGTCGGGGCTGACGATGTAGAGCGGTTCGAAATCCGCGTCGACGTTGACGCCCAGGCGGGCCCACGGCTCGGATTTGTACTTGGCGGGCACGTCGGCGGCCGCCCGCGGCAGGTCGCGGATGTGACCGCGCGAGGACTCGACGATGTAGTTGGAGCCGAGGTAGCCCGCAATCTTGCGCGCTTTGGTCGGCGACTCGACTATCACGAGCCGCCGAACGTTACCGGCGCCTGCCCGGCTCCGGTCGTCGTCAGCCACCTGCTCTTACACTCCACTTCTCTGTTGCCAAGCTGCCGTGCGGCGCGCTGGCAACTGACAATTTCGCATCCTGGGCGAACCAACGCAAACTGGCTCGCCCGTCAGCTTTCCTTATATTCGCGGCCATTGTGCAAACGCGTCGTTGTCCGCGGGAGGTTCCCCGACGTTCTCCACCAGCCGTGACAGCCGTCTTCTCCCGCTGATCCGCAACGCCGGCCGCGCCCCTCTGGTGCCGATCAATGTCGGAGCGATACCCACCCGCATCAGCGCCGATGCCAGTACCGGATGGGTATCGGGTGCGTGCGGATCCAATCCCAGCAAGTACCGGTCGGTGGCCTCGGGGGTGCCGGCGGCCAGCGTCCAGGCACGTAATTCCCGCGCACCGGGCAGCCAATCGCCGGGAACGGTCTTCACCGCGCCGCGGGTCCACTCGGCGGCGATGCCCACCAACCGGCTGTCCATTCCGGTGCGCACCAGCGGTGTGCTCTCGTCGGTGCGCGCGATCTCGGGCTCCAGCCCGACCTCGGTGATCATCGCGGCCAGTTCTCGGGCCCGCCAGAGCGCCTCGACCACGATCGACAGGCGCGCCGCACCGCCGTGGATCACCACCTGACCATGGGCAGCCAGCAGCCCGGTCAGGTCCTCGACGGCCGGCGGTACCGACTCTGCCGAGAAGAACGACAGCTGGCTCACACGAACGACACTATCGGCGTCCGATACGAAAACACCCCCGGCTGGGCCGGGGGTGTCTTCCTAGTGCGATTGCTCAGACGGCGCGAACGCCGGTGGCCTGCGGCCCCTTGGGGCTCTGGCCGACCTCGAACTCGACCTTCTGGTTCTCCTCCAGGGTGCGGAAGCCCGACCCCTGGATCTCCGTGTAGTGGACAAACACGTCAGCGGAGCCGTCCTCGGGGGCGATGAAGCCGAAGCCCTTCTCCGCGTTGAACCACTTCACAGTTCCCTGTGGCATCTCTCGTACATTCCTTCTCTTACCGGGTGCGGTTCACCGACTTCCGGTGTACCGGGCCCGTTCCGACCGCCATACCAACGCGTGTGTCGCCGGAACTCGACCCGACCTACAACCTCGCAGGAACCGCGATCGCAACGTTCGATCCTGCGGGTGCTGAAACACGAACACAGAAGCTGCGACCACGTTCAGTCAACCACGTTCAACGCGCCAGCGACAGTCTCGGAAATGATCATGTAGTTAACAATTCACCTGGGTACACATCAAAACGATCTTGAGAGGCGACAGTTGTCTGGTTCCGCGGCAGATTCCGGGTCCGATTTCGGCCGGGACCTGCTCCTCCGCGCGATCGAGGGCACCGCCCCCGACGAGCATCCGGTGCGCCACGTCGAGCACCTTCCACCGCGCCGCAGCGAGCACCGGGACTGGCCGCAGTGGGCCGATCCGCGCATCGTCGCGGCGTTCGCCGACCGTGGCGTCGGCACACCCTGGTCGCATCAGGCCGCGGCGGCCGATCTGGCCCACGCCGGACGGCACGTGGTGCTGTCCACCGGTACGGCATCGGGCAAGTCGCTGGGGTATCAACTCCCCATCCTCACGACGCTGGCCGCCGACCCGCGGGCCCGCGCGCTGTACCTGTCCCCCACCAAGGCCCTCGGGCACGATCAGCTGCGCGCGGCGCAGGCGCTGACCGATGCGGTGCCCAGCCTGCGCGATGTCGCCCCCAGCGCCTATGACGGTGACGCGACCACCGATCTGCGACGATTCGCCCGCGAACGGTCCCGGTGGATCTTCTCCAACCCGGACATGATCCACCTCTCGCTGCTGCGCAACCACGCCAGGTGGGCGGTGTTCCTGCGGAATCTGCAGTTCATCGTGGTCGACGAATGCCATTACTACCGAGGCATTTTCGGCTCCAACGTGGCCATGGTGCTGCGGCGTCTGCTGCGCCTGTGCGAGCGGTACTCGGGCTCGCCGACGGTGTTCTTCGCCAGCGCCACCACCGCCGCACCCGCCGAGACCGCATCCGAGCTGATCGGGCAGACCGTCACCGCGGTCACCGAGGACGGCTCACCGCAGGGCGGCCGGACGGTGGCGTTGTGGGAGCCGGCCCTGCTCGACGACCTGGTCGGCGAGAACGGTGCGCCGGTGCGGCGCTCGGCCGGCGCGGAGGCGTCCCGGGTGATGGCCGATCTGATGGCCGAGGGCGCGCGCACCCTGACCTTCGTGCGGTCCCGCCGCGGTGCCGAGCTGACCGCACTCGGCGCGCGGACCCGACTCGAGCAGGTCGCCCCGGAATTGGTCGAGGCAGGTCGCCTCCTATCGCGCCGGCTACCTCGCCGAGGATCGCCGGACGCTGGAGCGCGCGCTGTCCGAGGGTGCACTGCGCGGCCTGGCCACCACCAACGCCCTGGAGCTCGGGGTGGACATCGCCGGCCTCGACGCGGTGGTGCTGGCCGGATTCCCGGGGACCGTCACGTCGTTCTGGCAGCAGGCCGGACGGTCCGGACGGCGCGGGCAGAGCGCGCTCATCGTGTTGATCGCCCGCGACGATCCGCTGGACACCTATCTGGTCCATCATCCGCAGGCACTGTTGAACAAGCCGATCGAGCGCGTCGTGATCGACCCACAGAATCCGTACGTGCTGGGCCCACAGCTGCTGTGCGCGGCCACCGAACTGCCGCTCACCGATGCCGAGGTACGTAGCTGGGATGCCGAGGCGGTGGCAGCGGAGCTGATCGATGACGGCCTGCTGCGCCGCAGGCCGGGCGGCTACTTTCCGGCTCCCGGAGTCGATCCGCACCCCGCTGTCGACATCCGCGGCTCGTCGGGTGGCCAGATCGCCATCCTGGAGACCGGGACCGGCCGCGTGCTGGGCACCACCGGGACCGGGCAGGCGCCGGCATCGGTGCATCCCGGGGCGGTGTATCTGCATCAGGGCGAGACCTACGTCGTGGACGCACTGGACTTCGAGGACGGTGTCGCCCTGGTGCACGCCGGGGACCCCGGCTACACCACCTCGGCACGGGAGTTGACCGACATCGCGGTGACCGGAGACGGTGAGCTGCACGGCCACGGCCCGGTGACCGTCGGCGTGGTCCCGGTGTCGGTGTCCAACACCGTGACGGGCTATCTCCGGCGGGCGCTGGACGGCGAAGTGATCGATTTCGTCGAGCTCGAGATGCCGACCCGCACCCTGGACACCGTCGCGGTGATGTGCACGATCACGCCGGAAGCGTTGGCGGACAACGGTGTCGAGGCACTTGTCGGTGCCGGGTGCCCTGCACGCCGCCGAGCACGCGGCGATCGGTCTGCTGCCACTGGTGGCCAGTTGCGACCGCGGCGATATCGGCGGTGTGTCGACGGCCGCTGGACCAGGACCGGGTGAGCTGGCCGGCCTACCGACGATCTTTGTGTACGACGGTTATCCCGGCGGGGCCGGGTTCGCCGACCGGGGCTACCGGCAGATCGAAACGTGGTGGGCGGCGACCGCCGCGGCCATCGAGGCCTGCGAGTGCCCGGCCGGCTGCCCGTCGTGTGTGCAGTCCCCCAAGTGCGGCAACGGCAACGACCCACTGGACAAGGCCGGGGCGGTGCGGGTGCTGCGCCTGGTGCTCGACGCGCTGGCGCGGCACTGATGCCGTGCAGCGGTCCACCCCTCGCCGACCGCCCCGTCCAGCAATGTGCCGATACCAGCGACGCCGAGCACCCAGGCTTCGCGAAAAAACGGTCGGACAACGCGATCCGTTTTCAATCCCGGAGATCCGGGCGCAGAGGGGAAAGTACCTCCTGAGCTCAGCAATGTGCAACTCAGAACCAGTGCGTGGAGGTGTCCGAATCGGGCTTACAATCGGCGTCCGGCCGCGGTGAACGACTGATTCCGCAGACGGGAAAACCGCGGGTGGGCCACCGCCTGCCAGCTAAACTGCCCCCATGGACCACGACTGGTTGCTCGTGGAGACACTCGGGGACGAACCTGCCGTCGTCGCGCAGGGGTCCCGAACCAAGAACCTCGTGCCGACCAGCAGTTTCCTGCGTAGCAACCCGCATCTGATGGCCATCCAGTCGGCCATCGGTGAAACCGTGCGCGCGGGCCACGCGCTGAGCATCATCACGCCCAAACACGATCGTGTGATCCGCACCGAGGTCGTGCACATGTCGGACGGGGTCATCCACGGCGTGCATCTGTGGATCGGGCCGCCCGACGCCGAACCACCGGAGCGCCCGATTCCGGGACCGCTCAAGTGGGACCTGACCTCCGGGGTCGCCACCGACACGCCGGAATCACTGGCCAACGCGGGCCGCGATATCGCCACCGAGGCGACCCACGGCCGGGCGTTCGCCGAGGATCTGCCCGCGCGGGCGCTGAACCCCAATGAGTCCAAGGTGCTGTCCATGGTCATCAAGGCCAAACCGGGCATGACGCTGTGCAGCACCTGGAATGTCACCGACTACGAGGGCCAGCCCATCACCGTGGGTTTCGTCGCCCGGGCGGTCCAAGAGCAGCAGGAGGACGGCAGCGAGCGGCTGATCTGCCGGGCGATGAACTGGCGCAGTGTGCGCGAGGGTCCGGTGGTGCGCCCCGATGATCTGGCGCAGCGGATCCTCAACGGGCTGGCCGCCCCCGGCGTGCACCGGGCGCTGGTCGACATGAAGCACTGGCGGCTGCTCAAGTGGCTGGACCGGCCGAGTCCGCACTACGACTGGCGGGCCCGCGAACGCGGCGAACCGGCCCTGGATCCGGCGGACGAGCATCTGGTCGCGTCCATGATGCAGGAATTCATGCACGGCCCGACCGCGCGGGTGCTGCGGCTGCCGGCCATCGGCGGCGGGTACACCCCCATCCACGTCACGGCCAACAAGGTCGAACTCGACGATGACACCTACGCCGCGCTGCTGTCGATGCGCTTGCCCACCGACGAGGAACTCGCCGCGTCTGAGCACGAAGCCACGGTGCTCGACGGCGCCGAGCCCACCGCCCGCCCCACGCTGAAATCGATACTGCGGATGGGGAAATCGGCGGATTCGGCCGGCTAGCGGTCCGTTTCCGCCGGGCCGGCCCGGGCTTTCGCGGAGGCCCGCCAACCCGGCACGCCCGCATCGGCCGACACGGTGACGACAGTGTCCAGGCCCTGCACCGCACAGTCGTTCAGCGTCGTACGCATCGCGGTGGCCACCGATAGCGCACGGGCACATGCGATCTGGTGGCCGGCGACGATCCACGCTGCCGCCGAGAGTGCGGCCAGGTCGGCCGCGGACTGGGCGCGGTGCCGCGCGATCACCACCGAGCCCAGCACCGCCACACCGGCCGTCACGGACAGCAGCACCATGATCATCCCCAGCGCAGCCAGGCCGGCCGATCCGGTGTCCTCAGCGGCCCGGTTCGGCCACCGACACCGCTTCGGCGGCAATGGTGATTCCGGGCAGCAGAGCCGATGTCGTACTGATTCTGGCCACCAGCAGGTCACCCGCGCGATGCACCGACACCACGGCCCCAACCGGACCGACGCGTCGTGCGGCCGCGACACCGTCATCCCCGCGGGCGGCGAGCCTTGCCGCCTCCCGGGCGGCATCGACACACCGGATCTGCAGCACCGCGGCATTGAGCCCGGCCAGGCAGACCACCAGAACCGATACCAGCGCGGCGATCGCGAACGCGGCCTCGACGGTGACGGCACCGGTGTCACCGCTCAGACGCTGGTGTTCAGCGCACGGGTGATGATGTTGGACAGCGCAGCGACAATGGAGTCGCCGGTCACCACCGTGTACAGGATCGCACCGAAGGCCGCCGCGGCGATCGTGCCGATCGCGTATTCGACGGTGCTCATCCCGGACTCGTCGACCGCCGCCACCAGTAGCCGCGCCTGCAACTCTCGAATTCTGTTGCGCATGTTCACCTTTCCCTTTCACCATAGTCCTGACCACATCAGGTCACCGGCCAGTCCGGCGACCACCGGGACGATTCCCAGGCATATGAATGCCGGCAGGTAGCAGAGTCCGAGCGGACCGGCGATCAGCACCGACGCCCGCTCGGCGGCGGCGTCGGCCGCGGCCCCGGCATCGACACGGACCTGCTCGGCCAGTTCACCGACGCTGCCGGCCAGCGCGGCACCCGAGCTCGCCGACCGCCGCGCCAGTCGGGCCAACGCCGCGCCGTGCCGGTCGCCCGAGTCACCCGGATCGGCCCAGGCCCGGTCGGCCCGGGCGCCCAGCGCGAGCAGGTGCGCTGCCCGGGTCAGCTGGTCAGCCAGCGCCGGTGGTGCGAGACCGGCGGCCGCTGCGGTGGCCGAGCCCGTCGGCATCCCCGCGGTCAAGCAGGCCGCAAGCACGTCGAAACAGGAGGCCGCCGCCAGCGGATCGACCCGCGGGAGGAGCGACGCAGTGGCATCGGTGCCGCTCCCGCGGATCCGGTTGGGGCCGGCGCCCACCAAGAGTGCGGCGGCCAATAGCAGCGCGGCACAGCTCATCTGGGCAATCCCGTGACGATGCGGTCCGACCACAACAAGCCCAGGCAGGACAACGTGATCCCGGCGACCAGCAGGACACCCCCGGCTCCCCCGGAGAACAGGAACGCCAACGGATCGGCACCGATCGCCTGCCCCAGCGCGATGCCGAGCAACGGCATCCCGGCCAGCACCCCGGCCGTCGTCCTCGCCCCCGCCAGCCCGGCATCGACCCGGACACGGAATCTCTCCCGTTCGACGATGTCATGGTGCACGGCCCTCACCAGCGTGGCGATCGCCAGCCCGTGCGACTGCGCCAGCTCCCAGCACACCGCGAGCCGCACCCAACATTCCGGCTGCGCGGAAACCGCTGCCACCGAACGGATCCCGGCACCGACATCAGCGCCGAGGCGGCCCCGCGCGGCCACCGCCTGCAACCGTTCACCCACATCCGCGCCGACCTCGGTGCCGGCCGCGTCGAAGGCTGCCACCGGGTGCGCGCCCGCCCGTAACTCGCCGGCGAGGATGTCCAGCCCGTCCCGTAAGGCCGCAGCCTCGGCGCACTGCCGCCGCTTCGCCGATGAGCCGCGCCGGCGGATGAACAGGGTGCCGAGCAGGATGGCCGCCGCCAGCACCACGGTCGGTTCCAGGACGATGACCGCGATCAGGGCGAGCGGCACGGCTGCACACCACAGCGCCCGGGTCGGCGGTCGGCCGGGCCCGCCCGGGCCGACCAGCCTGGCCCGTGCCGGCGCCGGGGCCACCAGCAGCGCCACGGCCAGCAGGACCGCCGCGGCGCTCATCGCGGGCTCCGCGCGTCGAGCAGCGCGGTCAAGGTGTCTGCACCGGAGCAGAACCCGCGGTCGGCATGCCATGCGGTGTGTGTCCCCACCCAGCCGCCGGGTCCGCGGCTCAGCACTGCGATCTCGGTGAGCCGCCGGCGTCCGGCGGAGTCCCGTCCCACCTGCAACACCACCTGCACCGCTGCGGCCAGCTGGCTGTGCAACGCCGCCCGGTCCAGTCCACCGAGGGCCGCCAGCGCCTCCAGGCGGGCGGGCACCTCGGCTGCGCTGTTGGCATGCACGGTGCCCGCTCCGCCGTCGTGCCCGGTGTTCAGGGCGGTGAGCAGGTCGACCACCTCGGCGCCGCGCACCTCACCGACCACGATGCGATCGGGGCGCATCCGCAGTGCCTGGCGCACCAGGTCGCGTACCGTCACCTCGCCGACGCCCTCCACATTGGCGCCCCTGGCCACCAGGTTGACGACGTGCGGGTGCCGCGGCGCGAGTTCCGGTGCGTCCTCGACGCAGACGATGCGTTCTGCGGCGGAGACCGCACCCAGCGCGGCCGACAGCAGAGTCGTCTTTCCGGATCCGGTTCCGCCGCAGATGAGGAACGCCAGCCGGCCGGCGATGACTCCCCGCAGCAGTTCGGTGGCCGGGCCGACGATGGCGCCGGTGGAGATCAACGCCGTGAGGTCCTGACGCGCCGGGCGCAGCACCCGCAGGGAGATGCAGGTCCCGGCGGCCGCGACCGGGGGCAGCACGGCGTGTAGCCGGACCAGGTCCTCACCGAGGCAGCTGAGCTGCCCATCCACCCAGGGCCGGCTGTCGTCGAGTCGGCGGCCCGCGGCCAGCGCCAGCCGTTGGGCCAGTCTGCGCACCGCATCCTCGTCAGGAAAGCGGATCTGGCTGCGGCGCAGCCCGTTTCCGTCATCAATCCATATCGAATCGGGTGCGGTGACCAGCACGTCGGTGGTGCCCGCGCTGCGCAGCAGCGGGTCGAGTATGCCTGCACCGGTCAACTCGGTCTGCAGGGTCCGCATCCCGGCCAGCACCTCGGTGTCACCGAGCAGCCCGCCGGATTCCGCCCGGATGGCCTCGGCCACGACGGTGGGATGCAGCGGAGCCTGCTCGGCCGCCAGCCGCTCCCGGACCCGGTCGATCAGAGACCCGGTCACGACAGCATCCCCAAGACGTCCGCCGCGGCCCGTGCCAGCGGGGACCGCGCCCGCAGGCACAGGCCGCCCCGTTCCAGGGTGTCGGCCAGCCCGGGCTGCGGACGCATCCCCGCCACCAGCGGCAGCGCGACGGTCGCAGCGATATCGGCCGCGCGCAGCCCGCCGGGTGCCGGGCCACGCACCACCAGACCGACGTTCGGATTGACCGTCCGGACCCATCCGGCGAGCGCGGCGGCGGCCGCCGCCGCGCGGACGTCGGCCGGGACGATCATCACGACCAGATCCGCCGATGCCAGCGCGAGCTCGACCGCGGGGGTGATCCGCCGCGGCACGTCACACACGACCGTCACCCCGGCGGAGCGTCCCGCGTCGATGACCGCGCTCAACGCTCCGACGTCGATCTCTGTGCCGTGGCGCCCGCCGGAGAGCACAGTGACGCCACGGCGCCCAGGCAGTGCGCCGCGCAAGGCGTCGAACCCGAGCCGGCCCTCGCGCAGCGTGAGGTCCTGCCACCGCAGTCCAGGTACCCCCTCGGTACCCATCGCCAGGTCCAGGCCGCCGCCCCAGGGGTCGGTGTCGACGAGCAGTGATTGCGGTGCGGTTTGCGCGAGCGCCGCGGCGAACAGCGAGGCACCTGCCCCTCCGCACCCGCCGAGCGTCGCCACGACCGCACCTCGGTGGGCATCCGTGACGGTGCCCTGTGTCGCTGCGGCGAACGCGTCGATCAATTCGCCACCCTGCTCGGGCAACTGGATAACCCGTTGCGCCCCAACGGATACCGCGGCTTTCCAGTCGCCGCCGACGGGTTCGGCCAACCCCACCAGGAAGACCCGGTCACGCCGCGGCATGCCGTCGTGAGCGCACCGGCCTGCCGCTGCCGCATCGAGCACCACGGCCTGAGCGCTCACCCAGACCGTACGACTGGACGGACGGTGGGCGTGAACCACACGCACCGACGCGGCGGCCGCCACCCGGTCGACATCATCGCGCAGCGTCCGGTCATCGACCAGGGCGAGCACTGCGGTGGCCGGCGTCATGCACCCACCCTGCGCAAGCGGGTGCCGGCGGCACCAGAGGGTGCGGCCGATCTGTGGATGAATCGGCATTTGTGCACAACTGGACGGGCGTCTGATCTTGTGAAAATCCCGTTCCGCAACGATTCACAGCGGTGCTGGAGACGTCGATGCGGCGGTGGACTTACCCGGAAAAAGGGACGACCCCCGCCAGGGGGGGAGGAGGCGGAGGTCGTCGTGTATCAGCCCCGGGGGGTCGGGCTGATCCACACTCGGACATAGCCGAGTAAGGCCCACTATACACACGGAATTGCCGGTCGGCGCAAGTAGCGATGCAGGACATTTGCCCGAATTACGAAAATTTGTGCAGTTTACGACACGTGTCGTGAGCTGCCACTTTCCCAGGGTTGGGAAAGTACTCCCGAGGGCTCCCCCTATGCTGGATTCCGTGACGGCATCCGAGGGGCCAGCCGGCGAATCCAGCGCGCTGGGACCCGCAGCGCACACCGGGCAACCAGTCCGCACGGCCGCCTTTTTCGACCTCGACAAGACGGTCATAGCAAAGTCGAGCACGCTCGCGTTCAGCAAACCGTTTTTCGATCAGGGTCTGCTCAACCGCCGCGCCGTACTGAAGTCCTCCTACGCCCAGTTCCTCTTTTTGATGTCCGGGGCCGATCACGATCAGATGGATCGGATGCGCACCTATCTGACCGACATGTGCACCGGTTGGGACGTCGAGCAGGTGCGCTCCGTGGTCGGTGAGACCCTGCACGAGATCGTGGATCCACTGGTCTTCGCGGAGGCCGCCAACCTGATCGCCGACCACAAGCTGTGCGGTCGGGACGTGGTGGTGGTGTCGGCATCCGGCGAAGAGATCGTGGCGCCGATCGCCCGCGCCCTCGGCGCCACCCACGCGATGGCCACCCGGATGGTCGCGGAAGAGGGAAAGTACACCGGCGAGGTTGCCTTCTACTGCTTCGGCGAGGGCAAAGCCGAGGCGATCCGTGAGCTGGCCGCCCGCGAGGGGTATGCGCTGGAGCACTGCTACGCCTACTCCGATTCGATCACCGACCTGCCGATGCTCGAGACCGTCGGGCACCCCACTGTCGTCAATCCCGACCGCGGCCTACGCAAGGAGGCCACCGCGCGCGAGTGGCCGGTGCTCACCTTCAGTCGCCCGGTGCCGCTGCGGGACCGGCTGCCCGCCGCTCCGTCGGGCGCGGCCGTCGCCACGACGGTCGCGGTCGGGCTGAGCGCGTTGGCCGGCGGTGCGCTCACCTATTCCCTGCTCCGTAAGGTGCTGCCGCGCACCACTGCCCGCCGGTAGCTACACACGCCGGCGTAACGATCCGGATTCACCCCCGATTGGTACTTGCTGTGACCGCGGTCACGGAGTACAAAGGGAGGCACGGAAGCACGGCAAGGCCAAGGCCACACCGGAAGAGAAGGTGTGATCTCCCGAGTCGGGCATCCCAGCACGGATCACCGGAACCCACGCGGAGCACATGCCGCCATACAGGCAGAAGCGTTGTGGGCCTGCGGAATTGCGAAAAGCGAATGGCGTCGACAATCTCTTGGGTGGGGTTGCCAGTCGTAGCGCATCGGAAGAACGCCGAGGCCACCCACACAACCCACCAGAGCACGCTTGGTAACCGGAGTCCGTGCTAGCGGGCGGCGAGCCGAATCGGACGAGAGTTCGATCACGGATCGTCGCCCGCTTCATTTGCTGGACGGTCCGGATCAGCCCTTCGCCGCCTGGGCGATCGAAAGCGCTTCGCGCGCACCGGCATGCAGCCCTTGGCTGCTGAGCACCAACCACGCGCCCAACCCGTTCGGCGTTCCCGACGCGAATCCACGAGCGGCCGCCCGATAGTTTCCGGACTGCTTCATCCAGAACATCTCCGGCACCCCGAGACCGTGCGGGTCCAGCCCGCTCGACATCGTGATGAGCCGCGACACCGCCCGCGCCACCACGCCGTCCGCGGTGCCGAACGGCTCGAGCGTCAGCAGTTCGCCGTGCGCGACGGCCGCCAGCACAAAGGCGGGCACATTGGTCCCGCCGGTCACCAGCTCGGCCAGCGTCTCCAGTCGGGGCCCCACCTCCGGCGCCGAGCGCGGACGGCCCAGATGCTCGTCATCGACCAGATCCGCCGCGGCCAGCGCGTGCAACCTGGCCAGCGCCTGCAGCGGCGCACGCTGCCATACCCCGGTCAGCGCATTCGCCCCGCCCTCCAGCGCCTCGGACACCCGCAGCGCACCGGCCAGCACCGGATCGGGCTCGCCGTTCTCGGACAGACTGAGCGAGCCGCCGTCGAGCACCGACGACGCCCGAGCGGCCCGCAACGCGGCTTCAGCGGCCGTGGCCGGCCATCCGCGGAGGTTGGTCCGGTGACGATGGGCCCGGCCCAGCTCCTCGCGGGCCTCTTCGCCGGCGGCCGCTACCCCTTCGAGTGCCAGCAGCGGGGCAAGTGGATCGGTCATTGGCGTAACGCTAGCCGACCGCTGGGCTCGCAATCTTCGACGTTCGGCGCAGCACGCGCACCGCCCGCAGCGCATGTTGTGAGCCTCCAACGCCCGTGCAACGTTCGGTGACTAGGCTCACACACCATGAGCGACACCACAGCCACGCACACCGGCGTCCCGTCCGCCTACCCGCCGCCGGCGGATTTCGCGGCGAACGCCAATGCCACCGGTGACCTGTATGACGCGGCCGAGGCCGACCGGCTTGGGTTCTGGGCCGAGCAGGCCAACCGGCTGGCCTGGCAGACCCCGTTCGAAGAGGTACTGGACTGGTCGGACGCGCCGTTCGCGAAGTGGTTCGTGGGCGGCAAGCTCAACGTCGCCTACAACTGTGTGGACCGCCACGTCGAGGCCGGCCACGGTGACCGGGTCGCCATCCACTGGGTCGGCGAACCGGTCGACGACGCCCGCACACTCACCTATTCAGAACTCAAGGACGAGGTCTGCAGGGCCGCCAACGCCCTGATCGAGCTGGGACTGGTGTCCGGCGACCGCGTCGCCATCTACATGCCGATGGTGCCCGAGGCCATCGTGTCGATGCTGGCCTGCGCACGACTGGGCATCATGCACTCGGTGGTGTTCGCCGGGTACTCGGCGTCCGCGCTGCGGGCCCGCATCGACGATGCCGAGGCCAAGCTCGTCATCACCACCGATGGCCAGTACCGGCGCGGAAAGGCCGCCTCGCTCAAGGAGGCCGTGGACGACGCTGTTGAAGCATCCGAGTCCGTGGAACACGTACTGGTGGTGCGCCGCACAGGTATTGACATTACGTGGACCGAAGGCCGCGACATCTGGTGGCACGATGCGGTGGACGGCGCGTCGACCGCGCACGAACCTGAGGCGTTCGACGCCGAGCATCCGCTGTTCCTGCTCTACACCTCGGGCACCACCGGTAAGCCCAAGGGCATCGTGCACACCACCGGTGGCTACCTGACGCAGTCGTCCTACACCCACTTCAACGTCTTCGACGTCAAGCCGGAGTCCGACGTGTACTGGTGCACAGCCGATATCGGCTGGGTGACCGGACACACCTACATCGTGTATGGGCCGCTGTCCAACGGCGTCACCCAGGTGGTCTATGAGGGCACCCCGACCTCTCCCACCGAGCACCGTCACTTCCAGATCATCGAAAAGTACGGTGTGACAATCTATTACACCGCACCCACGCTGGTTCGCACGTTCATGAAGCTGGGGCGTCAGATCCCCGCCGAACACAACCTGTCGAGCCTGCGACTGCTGGGCTCGGTCGGCGAACCCATCAACCCCGAGGCATGGCGTTGGTACCGCACCGTTTTCGGCGACGACAAAACCCCGATCGTCGACACCTGGTGGCAGACCGAGACCGGGTCGATCATGATCTCGCCGCTGCCCGGCGTGACGTCCACCAAGCCGGGTTCGGCGATGCGGCCGCTGCCGGGCATCTCGGCCAAGATCGTCGACGACGAGGGCAACGAGCTCACACCGGGCACCGACCACGGTGAGCAGGCCAATGGCTACCTGGTGCTCGACAAGCCGTGGCCGTCGATGCTGCGCGGCATCTGGGGTGACCCGGAGCGGTTCAAGGAGACCTACTGGTCGCGGTTCGCCGAGCAGGGCTGGTACTTCGCCGGCGACGGCGCGCGCTACGGCAGCGACGGCGAGATCTGGGTGTTGGGCCGCATCGACGATGTCATGAACATCTCCGGGCACCGCATCTCGACCGCCGAGGTCGAGTCCGCGTTGGTCGGGCACGCCGGGGTGGCCGAGGCGGCCGTCGTCGGCGCCACCGACGAGCAGACCGGGCAAGCCATCTGCGCGTTCGTCATCCTGAAGGCCAGCGCCCACGGTGGTGCCGAGGGGATGGTCGACGAGTTGCGCGCCGAAGTGGCCAAGGAGATCTCGCCGATCGCCAAACCCCGCGAGATCCATGTCGTTCCGGAGCTGCCCAAGACCCGCAGCGGCAAGATCATGCGCCGGTTGCTGCGCGATGTGGCCGAGGGCCGCGAACTCGGCGACACCTCGACGCTGTTGGATCCGAGCGTGTTCGAGGCGATCCGCGCCAGCAAGTAGCTACGGCGGGCCGCAGCGCAGCGGCCCGGGGATTCGGTCGGCTCAGGCGACCGGCACGAATCCGGTGCCCGGGCGGTTCTTGGTCGTGATGTCAGCCAGCACCGTGTTGATCGACACGGTGACGGCAGGGGTGTGCAGCGGCACGTACTTGACCACGCACGTCGGCAGTTCCTCGGTGAAGGCGCCGTGGATCATGCCGACGAGCCGGTTGTTCACCGTCACCGGCGCGCCGGAGTCACCGGGCTGCCCGCACACCTGATTCAGGATGGTGCCCGGGTCCTGACCCGGGCCCCAGGTCACGCCGCAGGAGTATCCGGTGGTGCGGCCCAGCTTGCAGGCCACCTCACCGAACGACGGGTCAGGACCGAGCCCGAAGATCGAGAATCCGTTGACGGTGTTCACCGGACGCACCCGCTGCTGATCGAACTCGATGACGGCGTAGTCGAGGCCGTCATTGCCGGCGACCATGACGCCGACCGTGCCCGCCTTCGGGGCCGCCTCGGATGCGACGACCGCTCCCGGTCCGCCGCAGTGCGCAGAGGTGAACCCGATGAGCTTTCCCGCTGCGTCGTGACCGATCGAGGTGAGCGTGCAGAACGCATGCCCGTCGATGACGATGCCGGATCCGCCACCGAGATCGACCGGTCCTTCGGCGTGGGCGGCCGGTCCCGTCGACAACGCGAGGGGGGCCAGCACCGCGAGCGAAACGAAACGCGCCAGGTACCGCCAGCGGTGTCTCAAGGTCTCCCCGTTCAATCGGTGCTCGCCATTCTATGTCGGCCGGGAGGAAACCTGGGCTGCTGGAACCTTCCCCGTCGCTTCGCTCGCCCCCGGACCATGGCAACATAGCCCCCATGAGCTCGAGCAACGGGGACCGCAAGAACGGCGTGCCCGCGACCGTCACATCGATTCCGCTCGTGGACCCGCACGCCCCGAAGGTTGATCCGTCGATCGGTGACCTGGTCAAGGATGCGACCGCGCAGGTTTCGACGCTGGTGCGCGCCGAGGTGGAACTGGCCAAGGCCGAGATCACCCGCGATGTGAAGAAGGGCCTCACCGGCAGCGTCTTCTTCATCGCGGCGCTGGTCGTGCTGTTCTACTCGACCTTCTTCCTGTTCTTCTTCATCGCCGAGTTGCTGGACACCTGGCTGTGGCGGTGGGCGGCGTTCCTGATCGTGTTCGGGGTCATGGTGCTGACCACGGTTGTGCTGGCGCTGTTCGGCTACCTCAAGGTGCGCCGCATCCGGGGCCCGCAGCAGACCATCGAGTCGGTGAAGGAAACCAAGGAGGCGCTGACGCCGGGCCACGACAAGCCCGAGGCGCCGCGTCCCGCGCTCACCACCGATCCGTCGGGCTGGTAGCCGACGCCCCTCATGGCACCCCGGCCGGATCCGTCTGTTGTACGCATCGACGGACCGTGGCGACACCTGCAGATCCACGCCAACGGAATCCGCTTCCATGTCGTGGAGGGGCTGGCCGGTTCCGAGCAGCCCGACCGCCCGCTGGTGATCCTGCTGCACGGCTTCGGGTCCTTCTGGTGGTCGTGGCGCCACCAGCTGCGCGGCCTGAGCGACGCCGGGGCGGCTCGGGTCGTCGCCGTCGATCTGCGCGGGTACGGCGGCAGCGACAAACCCCCTCGCGGGTATGACGGGTGGACGCTGGCCGGTGACACCGCCGGCCTGGTGCGCGCGCTCGGCCACAGTTCGGCGACGCTGATCGGTCATGCCGACGGCGGGCTGGTCTGCTGGGCCACCTCGATCCTGCATCCCCGGGCGGTCGACGCCGTCGCCCTGGTCAGCTCGCCGCATCCGGTGGCACTGCGCGAATCGGTGCTCGCCAACTCCGCGCAGCGCCGGGCGCTGCTGCCATGGCTGTTGCGTTATCAGCTGCCCATCTGGCCGGAGCGCAAGTTGATGCGCCACAACGCAATAGAGGTCGAGCGGGTGGTGCGCAGTCGCGCCGGTGACGCCTGGCTGGCCACCGAGGACTTCGCCGAGACGGTCCGGCACCTACGGCAGGCGATTCAGATCCCGGGGGCGGCCCATTCCACCCTGGAGTACCAGCGCTGGGCGGTGCGCAGCCAGCTGCGCACCGAGGGTCGACGTTTCATGCAGTCGATGAAGCGACCGCTGGACATTCCGCTGCTCCATCTGCGCGGCGCGGCCGATCCGTATGTGCTGGCCGACTCGGTGCGCCGCACCGAGCCGTTTGTCTCGCGCGGCCAGTTCGTCTCCGTGCCCGGTGCCGGGCATTTCGCGCACGAGGAGACACCGATGCCGGTTGACGCCGCGCTACAGCAGTTTCTGGCTGAGGTCTATCCCGGCTGACCGATGCAGGTACCGGTGGGCACCGGCGCGGTGTTGCCGACCTCGAGCCGCTGCGGCAGGACCTCCTGCGCGGTCAGCACGAATCCGGTGTCCGCGTCGTCGACGGCGGCCCCGAACACCACACCGAGGACCCTGCCGTCCTTGTCGATCATCGGGCCACCGGAATTGCCTTGCCGGACAGTCCCCCTGATGGTGTACACGGTCCGGTTCACCGTCGTCGAGTTGTAGATGTCGGGACCGTTGAGCTCGATTGTCTCGCGCACGCGCGCCGGGGTCGCGGTGAAGTCCCCGCCACCCGGATAGCCCATCACGATGGCGTCGGTCGTCGGCTCGGCCTCGGAATCGTCGAAGATCAGCGGGACGGACGGCAGTTCCGGGACGGCCAGGATGGAGATGTCCTGGTTGGGGTCATAGGCGACCACGCTGGCGTCATAGGACTGCCCGCCCACCTCCACGGTGACGGTCTCCGCGCCGGCGACCACGTGTGCGTTGGACATGACCCGGTTCGGTGCGATGACGAAGCCGCTGCCCTCCAACACCTTCTGGCAGCTGGGTGCGACTCCGCGGATCTTCACCACACTGTTGCGGGTGGCCTCGACAACCGGTGATGCCGACAGTGCCGCATCCGGTGCGTCGACGGCGACGATCGGGGTGCGGCTGAAGGGTTCGAGCACCGCGGGCAGGCCCGAGGTGTCCAGCAGACCGGCCAGCCGGGCGGGCACCTTCTTGAGCCACTCCGGGGCGAGGGCGTCGACCTCGCTGAGCACCTTGGAACCGCGGACGGCCCCGGCCAGGGTGGGCTGGCTGGTCAGCGGGGTGGCCAGCAACCAGGCCGCGACCAGCACGGTGACCAGCTGCAGGGCCGCGCCGATGATCGAGTCGATGGTGCGCAGGCCGCGGTTGCGCATGGCGCCGCGCACCGCGCGGCCCAGCACCACACCGGCGATCTCCCCGATGACCACCAGGGCCAGGATCAGGAACAGCGTCGCGAACAGTTTCGTGCGGGGCCCGTCGATGTTGCCGACGACATGGGGTGCCAGCAGCACGCCCGCCACGGCGCCGAGCACCACCCCGATGAACGACAGCAGCGAGCCGAGCGCGCCGGAGCGCCAGCCCGAGACCGCTGCCACGAAGGCGACGGCGAGGATGGCGAGGTCGAGCCACTGTGACGGTGTCATTGTTGGGCCTCACGGTACTGGCTGGCGCGTCCGACAAGCGCCATTGCCTCGTCCAGCTCACGCAGGTTGTCGGTGTCCCACGGCTGTGCCCAGCCGGCGACGTCGAGAATCGCCGAGATCACCTGACCGGTGAAACCCCACACCAGCATCTGGTTCAGCAGGAATGCCGGGCCGGCGAAACGGCTGGTGTTGGCCTCGCGGTAGACCATCAACCGGTTCTCCGGATTGATGAACGCGCGCAGCGGAACCCGCGCGACGATGGCGGCCTCCCCGGGGTCCACCACCCGGACAGGACCCGGATCCGGCGAATAGGCCAGCACCGGAACAACGTGAAAACCGGTCGGCGGGATGAACATCCGGTCCAGGACGGCCAACGGGGTCAACCGACCGGTGTCGACGCCGGTCTCCTCGCGGGCCTCGCGCAACGCGGTGGACACCGGGCCGTCGTCCTCCGGGTCGGACACCCCGCCGGGAAATGCGGCCTGTCCGGAGTGGTTTCGCAGTGTGGAGGCGCGCACGGTGACCAGCAGGTCGGTGTCCGGCGGCGGTCCGGCGACCGGCGCATCGGAGGGTCCGGAGAACAGCACCAACACCGCGGCGTCGCGTTTGGTGCCCGCGCGGGTGGCGGTTTCGTTGGCGGCGGTGATGGCGGCGAGCACATCGGCGGGGACACGACTCCGGTAGGCATCGGGCACCGCGGCGACATTGTCGACCAGCGGCTGCAGCCAGTGCGGCGCGGCGTCCGGCGCCAGAACACTCCCCGGGTCGCTGCGCTCTCCCCCGCAAGCGGGAGGTGCCCCCGGCCCGCCATCCCTACTCAACCGGAACTCCTATCGACGGATTCACCGCCGCGGCGATATCGTCGGCGTCGGTGAACGGTCGCGGCAGGATTTCGGCCACGCTACCGTCCGCCCGCAGCACGACGGTCGCAGGCATCACGTTGGGCACCTTGAGCGCGGCCGCGACGAGGCGTCGCCCGTCCTGCACCGTCGGCAACCGGACACCCAGCTCGGCGAGGCGCAGCAGACCGGCGGTCTCGTTCTCGTCCTGGTGCACCGTGAGGACCGTCACCCGATCGCCCATCCGCCGCTGGTATTCGGCCAGTGCGGGAAGCTCGTCCGCGCACGGTCCGCACCAGTACGCCCACAGGTTGAGTAGGACCGGCCGGCCGGCCAACCCCGGTGCGAGATCCATCGGGCTGCCGTCACCCGCGCATTCCAGGGTGATACCGCGCAGCGCCTGCGGCCCTGGACCGGCCTCCGCGCTCGGGCAGGGTGCCAGATCGGCCCGCGCCCGGGGGCCGGCCAGCGCTTCCGGGGTGTCGGCATCGCGGTGATCTCGCGCAGCGGGGCTCCCCGCATCGACCGGTCCGACGGCGTCGGTATCGAGTTCGCGCCACAGCGCGTAGCCCAGCGCCACCAGGATGATCAGTACTGCCGCGGTCCAGCGGGCCGAGCCGCTCACAGCCCGGCCAGCGCCAGCAGGTGCTCGGTCTCGGGACCTTTCACCAGCGCCGCCGCGGTGACGGGATCGGTGGGGCCGGCACCGAACGACGGGCAGTCCTTGGCCAGCACGCACACCCCGCACGCCGGGCGACGGGCATGGCAGACGCGGCGGCCGTGAAAGATCACGCGGTGGCTCAGCAGCGTCCATTCGCGGCGTTCGATCAACTCACCGACGATGTGCTCGACCTTCACCGGGTCCTCTTCGGCGGTCCAGCGCCAGCGCCGCACCAACCGGCCGAAGTGGGTGTCGACGGTGATGCCGGGGATGTCGAAGGCGTTGCCCAGCACCACGTTGGCGGTCTTGCGGCCGACACCGGGCAAGGTGACGAGGTCGGCCAGGTTGTCCGGCACCTCACCGTCGAACCGGGCCTCCAGTTCCTGGCCCAGGTTGATCAGCGAGTTGGTCTTGTTGCGGTAGAAACCGGTGGGCCGGATCAGCTCTTCGAGTTCGGTCCGGTCGGCCTGGGCGTAGTCCAGCGCGGTGCGGTACCGCGTGAACAACGCCGGGGTGGTCAGGTTGACGCGTTTGTCGGTGCACTGGGCCGACAGGATGGTCGCGACCGTGAGTTCGAGCGGGTTGGTGAAATCGAGCTCGCAATAGACGTGTGGGAAGGCCACCGCGAGCGCACGGTTCATCCGCCGGGCCCGGCGGACCAGACCGAGATGGGTCTCGCGGTCCCATGCGGCGGACGACTTGCTCCGAACGGTGCTCGCGCTCACCCGATCAGCGTACTGACATGCGGACATGGGCGAGCGAAGCGACGGGGAAGAAGGCCCAACAGCCCGGTTCCGACCGGTGACAAACCGTAATCGCGCTGAGACCTTCGCCGTGTTTACTCACCTGTGTGTCTTGGTTGCTGGTCGCCTTCGTCCCCGGGTTGCTGATGCTGGCGACCTTCGGGCTCGAGCGCCTGGAAGCAAGCCTGGAGACCGAGGAGACCACGACGCTGCGCCGCAATGTCGGCACGAATTTGCTGGAACGCACACGCCCGGCCCCGCGCGAACCGCAGGCGTTCACCGGTCTGCCGACCCGATTGGCGACGTCCAGCGAGGCCAATCCGCAGTTTCCCGCGACTCGCCAGCCCAATCGTGTGTAGCGTTGGCTCGTCGTCGGCGGGCCAACCTCTAGACTGAATTCGCTAACAAGCTAGGCGGTCAGCCACCGCAGGTTTGATACGCATGACATATCACCCGATGAGCTTAAGAGGGGCAACGTGGACGAGATCCTGGCCAGGGCCGGAATCTTCCAAGGGGTAGAACCCACCGCGGTCGCTGCGCTGACCAAACAGCTGCAGCCCGTCGACTTTCCGCGCGGACACACGGTGTTCGCCGAAGGCGAGCCCGGTGACCGGCTCTACATCATCACGTCCGGCAAGGTGAAGATCGGCCGGCGTTCCCCTGACGGCCGGGAGAACCTGCTGACGATCATGGGCCCGTCCGACATGTTCGGCGAGCTGTCGATCTTCGATCCCGGCCCGCGTACCTCCAGTGCCACCACGATCACCGAGGTGCGTGCGGTCTCGATGGACCGCGAGGCGCTGCGCGCCTGGATCGCCGACCGCCCGGAGATCGCCGAGCAGCTGCTGCGCGTGTTGGCCCGCCGCCTGCGCCGCACCAACAACAACCTGGCCGACCTGATCTTCACCGACGTGCCCGGCCGGGTCGCCAAGCAACTGCTGCAGCTGGCCCAGCGCTTCGGTACGCAGGAGGGCGGCGCCCTGCGCGTGACCCACGACCTGACGCAGGAAGAGATCGCCCAGCTCGTCGGTGCCTCCCGCGAGACCGTGAACAAGGCGCTGGCTGATTTCGCCCACCGCGGCTGGATCCGGCTCGAGGGCAAGAGCGTGCTCATCAGCGACAGCGAACGGCTGGCCCGCCGAGCGCGCTAGCGCTCTCCCGCCGAAACTGCGTTCCGGACGTAAAACTCCGGGTCCCGACCTTCTGGAACGCTGATTCGGCAGTCAGCTGCGTAGGTAGTCCAGCTGGGCCTGCGTCGATTTCTCGGCCGCGGGCCACAGCTTCTGGTCCACATCGGTGTAGACGTGGGCGACGACCTGCTTGGCGGTGGCGTCCTCACCCAGCACCTGCAGGGCGCCGCGAACCTGCTCGAGTCGTTGTTCGCGATGGGCCAGGTAGGCGGTGGCGACACCGGCCAGATCGTCGAGTTCGGGTCCGTGTCCCGGCAGCACGGTGCGTGGCCCCAGCCCCTGTAGCCGGCGCAGCGATTCCAGGTAGGCGGCGAGACTGCCGTCCTCGTCATCGATGACGGTGGTGCCGCGGCCCAGCACGGTGTCAGCGGTCAGCACCGCAGCATTCCCCCCGTGGCTGCGCTCGCCCCGGATGTCGACCAGGAATGACAGCGAGTCCACGGTGTGGCCGGGAGTGGCCATCACCGTGATGCGCAGACCGGCCGCGTCGATCACCTCGCCGTCGGTCAGTGGTCCGCCCATGCCCCGCAGGAATCCGCTGCCCACCGCGCGGACCACCGCGCCGGTGCGCTCCACCAGCATGTCGATACCGTCGGTGTGGTCGCCGTGCTTGTGGCTGATCAGCACCAGCGGAATCCTGCCCAGCGCCGCAATGCGCTCGATGTGCGCCGTGTCGTCGGGCCCGGGGTCGACAATCACCATCTCGTCGCTGCGCGGGGCACGCAGCACCCAGGTGTTGGTGCCGTCCAGCGTCATGATGCCCGGGTTGTCGCACAGCAGCACCGAGGCCGATTCGGTCACCGGCCGCAGCACGCCGTACGCGGGATGGGTCGTCACGCGACCTCGACGATCACTTCCACTTCCACCGGTGCGTTGCGCGGCAGCTCGGACACCCCGACCGCGGAGCGCGCGTGAGCGCCGGCCTCGCCGAAGATCTCACCGAACAGTTCGGAGGCCCCGTTGATGACGCCGGGCTGCCCGTCGAATCCGGGTGCCGAGGCCACGAAGCCGACGACCTTGACCACCTTGACGACCGCGTCGATGCCCACCAGGGCGTGCACGGCCGCCAGTGCGTTGAGCCCACATTGGCGAGCCAGGTCCTTGGCCGCCTCGGCGGTGACCTCGGCGCCGACCTTGCCGGACGCCAGCAGCGCACCGTCGCTGATCGGCAGCTGTCCGGCGGTGTAGACCAGATTGCCGGTGCGCACCGCGGGTACGTACGCGGCAAGCGGCGCGACCACGGCGGGCAGCTCGATGCCCAGCTCGGCCAGCTTCGCCGAGACGGCGCTCACTTGGGCCGCTTCAGGTAGGCGACGTGCTGCTCGCCGGTGGGGCCGGGCAGCACCGACACGAGTTCCCAGCCGTCGACACCCCAGGTATCCAGGATCTGCTTGGTGGCGTGCGTCAGCAACGGAACTGTGGCGTATTCCCAACGGGTTAACTCGCTCATGTGGGCGAGCTTATCCGGCCACCCGTCGCGCATGGATAGCATGCAGGCGTGGAACACGAATCCAACGACCGCAAACCGGTCGGCTGGCCGTCCCGACTGACCAAGGCACGGCTGCACTTCGTCACCGGCAAGGGCGGCACCGGCAAGTCGACGATCGCGGCGGCGCTGGCACTGGCGCTGGCCGCCGGGGGCCGCAAGGTGCTGCTGGTCGAGGTCGAAGGGCGACAGGGCATCGCCCAACTCTTCGACGTGCCCCCGCTTCCCTACAAGGAAGTCAAGATCGCCACCGCCGACGGTGGCGGGCAGGTCAACGCGCTGGCCATCGACACCGAGGCGGCGTTCCTGGAATACCTCGACATGTTCTACAACCTCGGCATCGCCGGCCGCGCGATGCGCCGCATCGGTGCGGTCGAGTTCGCCACCACGATCGCCCCGGGCCTGCGGGATGTGCTGCTCACCGGCAAGATCAAAGAGATCGTGGTGCGCAGAGAGAAACCAGCCAAGACCGGGCCAGACGGCCTACGACGCGATCGTCGTCGATGCTCCCCCGACGGGGCGCATCTCACGTTTTCTCGATGTCACCAAGGCGGTGTCCGAATTGGCCAAGGGCGGCCCGGTGCACTCGCAGGCCGACGGCGTGGTCAAGATCCTGCACTCGGATCTGACCGCCATCCACCTGGTGACCCTGTTGGAGGCGCTGCCCGTGCAGGAGACCATCGAGGCGATCAGCGAACTGCGCGAACTCGATCTGCCCATCGGCAGCGTGATCGTCAACCGCAACATCCCCTCGTACCTTTCCGCCGCGGACCTCACCAAGGCCGCCGAGGGCGACATCGACGCCGACGCCGTCCGCGCCGGACTCGATGCCGCCGGGATCACGTTGTCGGACCACGATTTCGCCGGACTGCTCACCGAGTCCATCCAGCATGCCACCCGGATCGCCGCACGCGCCGAGAGCGCCGAACTGCTCGAAGATCTCGACGTGGCCCGGCTGGAACTTCCCGCCATCGCCGACGGCGTCGACCTCGGCAGCCTGTACGAACTCGCCGAAGCACTTGCCGCCCAAGGAGTGAGGTAACCCGTGAGCACGACTCCACCGGCCCTGGACCTGGGTACCATCCTTGCCGATACCGCCAACCGGGTCGTCGTGTGCTGCGGCGCCGGCGGCGTCGGCAAGACGACCACCGCCGCCGCGATGGCGCTGCGGGCCGCAGAAAGCGGCCGCACCGTCGTGGTTCTGACCATCGACCCGGCCAAGCGCCTGGCGCAGGCACTGGGCATCGAGAGCCTGGGCAACAATCCCGCAGCGGGTGCCGCTTGCTCCCGAGGTGACCGGCGAACTGCACGCCATGATGCTCGACATGCGCCGCACCTTCGATGAGATGGTGCTGCAGTACTCATCGGATTCCGAACGCGCAGAGGCGATTCTGGAGAACCAGTTCTACCAGACGGTGGCCACCTCGCTGGCGGGCACGCAGGAGTACATGGCGATGGAGAAGCTCGGCCAGTTGCTGGCCGAGGACAAATGGGACCTGATCGTGGTGGACACCCCGCCGTCGCGCAACGCGCTGGACTTCCTGGACGCACCCAAACGGCTCGGCAGCTTCATGGACAGCCGACTGTGGCGACTGCTGCTGGCCCCGGGCCGCGGGATCGGCAAGCTCGTGACCGGCGCCGTCGGACTGGCGATGAAGGCACTGTCAACGGTGCTCGGATCCCAGATGTTGGCTGACGCAGCGGGTTTCGTGCAGGCGCTGGACGCCACCTTTGACGGGTTCCGACAGAAGGCGGACAAGACCTACGAGCTGCTCAAGCGCCGCGGCACCCAGTTCGTGGTGGTGTCGGCGGCCGAACCGGATGCGCTGCGCGAGGCGTCGTTCTTCGTCGACCGGTTGTCGCAGGAGAAGATGCCGCTGGCCGGCCTGATTCTCAACCGCACCCACCCGACGCTGACCGGTCTGGCCGGCGAGAAGGCCGCCGAGGCCGCCGATCAGCTGGATGCCGAGCAGGGTGCGGGCGGGTTGACCGCTGCGGTGCTGCGGGTGCACGCCGCGCGGGCGGCCACCGCCAAGCGCGAGGTGCGACTGCTGTCCCGGTTCACCGGCGCCAACCCGCATGTTGCGATCGTCGGGGTGCCGTCACTTCCGTTCGACGTATCGGATCTGGAAGCGCTGCGCGCCATCGGCGATCAGCTCACGGGCGCCGGGGCGAGCTAGACCGCGCTGCGGTGCTTGCGCTGGGCGGCGAAGAAGTCCGCCCAGGACACCACCTCGGGGTGCTGCTTGAGCAGGGCGCGGCGCTGGCGCTCGGTCATGCCGCCCCAGACACCGAACTCCACCTTGTTGTCCAGGGCGTCGGCGCCGCATTCGGCGATGACGGGGCAATGTCGGCAGATGACTGCCGCCTTGCGCTGGGCGGCACCGCGTACGAAAAGCTCATCGGGGTCTGCCTGTCGGCAGCGCGCCTGCGAAACCCACGCGATCCTGGCCTCGGCCTCAGCTCCGGGGGCGGCAGCGTGGAGTTGGGGGCTAACGCCAATCTTGTGCGTGGCAGATGATGTGACTGACACCAGCGATCCCTTCGTCCGGACTACATAACACGTAGATGTAATCTGCGCCACATTGCGTCCAGAGTGTTACCTGAATCGCATTGTGTGTCCAAGCTAGGTGGTCAGTGGCCTTTTACGCAACAGTCAGATCACGCTTTTTTGGGACGACCGTGCCGTCAGGGCCCCGAAAGCGGCATTCGCCCGGCTCGCGGGCCCCGGTTGGACCCGCTGGCTACTCTGTAACTCATGCCTGAGCAGCCCCCGACGCGTCCCCCGGTAGCGGTGACGGTCATCAAACTGATGTGGTGCTGTCTGCTGGCCGCCGTCATCGCCGCCGGATTGATGTTCCCGGTGGTCGGCGGGATCGGCCTGATGTCCAACCGGGCCTCCGATGTGGTCGCCAACGGATCGGCGCAGTTGGTCGAGGGCGACATCCCGGCGGTGTCGACGATGACCGACGCCCGCGGCAACCCGATCGCCTGGCTGTACACGCAGCGCCGCTTCGAGGTGCCCACCGATCAGATCGCCAACGCCATGAAGCTGGCGATCGTCTCCATCGAGGACAAGCGGTTCGCCGAGCACAACGGTGTGGACTGGCAGGGCACGCTGACCGGCCTGTCCGGTTATCTCTCCGGCAACCTGGACACCCGTGGCGGCTCCACCATCGAGCAGCAGTACGTGAAGAACTACCAACTGCTGGTGGTCGCCCAGACCGACGCCGAGAAGCGCGCGGCCATCGAGACCACCCCGGCCCGCAAGCTGCGCGAGATCCGGATGGCGCTGACGCTGGACAAGACACTCACCAAACCGGAGATCCTGACCCGGTATCTGAACCTGGTGTCCTTCGGCAACGGCGCCTTCGGCGTCCAGGACGCCGCCCAGACCTACTTCGGGGTCAACGCCTCCGAGCTGAACTGGCAGCAGGCCGCGCTGCTGGCCGGCATGGTTCAGTCGACCAGCGTGCTGAACCCCTACACCAACCCCGAGGGTGCGCTGGCCCGCCGGAACCTGGTGCTGGACACCATGATCGAGAACGTACCGCAGGAAGCCGAGGCGCTGCGCGCGGCCAAGCTGGAACCTCTCGGCGTGCTGCCGACGCCCAATGAGTTGCCGCGCGGATGCATCGCGGCCGGGGACCGCGCGTTCTTCTGCGACTACGCGCTGGACTACCTGGCAAGGGCCGGCATCAGCAAGGAGCAGATCGCCAAGGGCGGATATCTGATCAAGACGACGCTGGATCCCGATGTTCAGGCCAACATCAAATCGGCCGTCAACCAGTACGCCCCGTCGGATATCACCGGCGTCGCCAGTGTGATGAGCGTCGTCAGGCCGGGCAAGGAGGCCCACCCGGTGGTGGCAATGGCCAGTAACCGCACCTACGGCCTGAACACCGACGCCGGCGAGACCATGCAGCCGCAGCCCTTCTCGCTGGCCGGAAACGGTGCGGGTTCGGTGTTCAAGATCTTCACCGTCGCCGCCGGCATGGAGATGGGCATGGGCATCGACACCCAGCTTCCGGTGCCGCCGGCCTTCCAGGCCAAGGGACTGGGCAGCAGCAGTTCGCCGGGTTGCCCGCCGGCCACCTGGTGTGTGCGCAACGCCGGTGGTTACCGCGACTCGATGAACATCACCGATGCGCTGGCCACCTCGCCGAACACCGCCTTCGCCAAGCTGATCTCCCAGGTGGGCGTGCAGCGGGCCGTCGACATGTCGGTGCGCCTGGGCCTGCGGTCCTACGCGCTGCCCGGTACCGCCCGCGACTACGACCCGGACAGCAACGAGAGCCTCGCCGATTTCGTCAAACGGCAGAACCTCGGCTCGTTCACGCTGGGCCCCATCGAGGTCAACGGACTCGAGCTGTCCAACGTCGCTGCCACGATCGCGTCGGGTGGCACCTGGTGCCCGCCGAATCCGATCTCTCAGGTCTTCGATCGCAACGGCACCGAGGTCGCGGTGACCACCGAGACCTGTGAGCAGGTCGTGCCCGAGGGCCTGGCCAATACCCTGGCCAATGCGCTGAGCAAGGACGACACCGGCGCGGGTACCGCCGCCGCGGCCGCGGGATCGGTGGGCTGGAACCTGCCGATGTCCGGCAAGACGGGCACCACCGAATCGAACCGCTCCTCGGCCTTCCTGGGTTTCACCAGTGAGTTCGCCGCCGCCAACTACATCTACGACGACTCCACCACCCCCAGCGAGCTGTGCTCGTTTCCGCTGCGACAGTGCGGTTCGGGAAACCTGTTCGGCGGCAACGAACCCGCCCGGACCTGGTTCGCGGCGATGAAGCCGATCACCCCGGACACCGTGGTGCTGCCGCCGACCGATCCCCGCTACGTCGAGGGCGGGCCGGGTTCCCGGGTGCCCAGCGTGGGCGGGATGAACCTCGATCTGGCCCGCCAGCGGCTCCGTGAGGCCGGGTTCCAGGTCGCCGCCGACCCGCAGCCGGTCAACAGCACCTCACCGGCCGGTTACGTGGTGGGCACATCGCCGTCCGGGCAGACCATCCCCGGCTCGATCATCACGATCCAGACCAGCAACGGCATCGCGCCGCCCCCACCGCCGCCACCGGCGGGCATCCCCGGCCTGCCACCGCCGGTCGGCGAGACGGTGATCCAGATTCCCGGCCTGCCGCCGATCACGGTGCCGGTGCTGGGGCCACCACCCCCACCGCCACCCCCTCCCGCACCATGATCGGGCAGTAAGCTGCTCACATGTCGCACCTGAAGAACACTGCCGCGATCGCCGCCGGCACCCTGGCCGCAGGCATCGGCTATGCGTCGTTGATCGAGCGCAACGCGTTCGCACTTCGGGAACTGACGATGCCGGTGCTGACACCGGGATCGACGCCATTGCGGGTGCTGCACCTGTCCGACCTGCACATGCTGCCGCGTCAGCGGCGCAAGCAGGCCTGGCTGCGGGAGCTGGCGACGTTGGCGCCGGATTTCGTGGTCAACACCGGGGACAACCTGTCGCATCAGAAGGCGGTGCCCGCCGTCGTGCAGGCGCTCGGCGATCTGTTGTCGGTGCCCGGGGTGTTCGTGTTCGGCAGCAACGACTATTTCGCGCCGAGGCCCAAGAACCCGACGAACTACCTGTTCAACAAGAAGCGCCGGGTCCACGGTGATCCGCTGCCCTGGCAGGACCTGCGGGCGGCATTCACCGAGCGGGGCTGGCTGGACATGACGCACACCCGCCGCGAGTTCGATGTCGCCGGGCTGCGGATCGCCGCGGCCGGGGTGGACGATCCGCACCTCAAGCGCGACCGCTACGAGACCATCGCCGGAGCCCCCAGCCCGACCGCGAACCTGTCCCTGGGCGTCACCCACTCCCCCGAGCCGTGGGTGCTCGACCGGTTCGCCGCGGACGGCTATCAGCTGGTGATGGCCGGGCACACGCACGGCGGCCAACTGTGCCTGCCGTTCTACGGTGCCGTCGCGACCAACTGCGAACTGGACCGCACCCGCGCCAAGGGCCCGTCGCAGTGGGGCGCGGATATGAAACTGCATGTATCGGCGGGTATCGGTACCTCCCCGTACGCACCGGTGCGGTTCTGCTGCCGTCCGGAGGCCACGCTGCTGACCTTGGTGGCCGCGCCCACCAAGAGCTCGCTGCTGGGTGCCCGCGCCGGGCAAGCACATCCGACCGTATCGGCACGGTGAGCGTCGAGGGCGATATCGCCTGTAGCGGGCCTCGTGACTGGGTGGACAACGCCGTCCGGTTGATCGAGGCCGACGCACGCCGCAGCGCCGACACCCACCTGCTGCGCTATCCACTGCCGGCGTGGGCCGACGAGTTCGACGTTCAGCTGTATCTCAAGGACGAGACGACGCACATCACCGGCAGCCTCAAGCACCGCTTGGCGCGTTCGCTGTTCCTCTACGCGCTGTGCAACGGCTGGATCGGCGAGGGCACCACCGTCATCGAGGCCTCGTCGGGTTCCACCGCGGTATCCGAGGCGTATTTCGCCGCACTCCTGGGCGTGCCGTTCATCGCGGTGATGCCGTCGTCCACCAGCGCGTCGAAGATCGCCCTCATCGAATCCCAAGGTGGGCGTTGTCATTTCGTCGCGACATCGGCCCAGGTGTACGCGGAGGCCGAACGGCTGGCGGAGCAGACCGGCGGGCACTACCTGGATCAGTTCACCAACGCCGAACGTGCCACCGACTGGCGCGGCAACAACAACATCGCCGAATCGATCTTCGACCAGATGTGCCAGGAGTCGCACCCCGTGCCGGACTGGATCGTGGTGGGCGCCGGGACGGGAGGCACCAGTGCCACCATCGGCCGCTATCTGCGCTACCGCCGCCACCGGACCCGGCTGTGTGTCGTCGACCCCGAGAACTCGGCCTTCTACCCCTCCTACGCGCAACGTGATCCGGCATTCGCGACCGGGGCGTCCTCACGCATCGAGGGAATCGGCCGGCCGCGGGTCGAGCCCTCATTTTTGCCGGGCGTGGTGGACCGGATGATGACGGTGCCCGATGCGGCGTCGGTGGCCGCCGCGCATCACGTCGGCCGGGTACTGGGCCGCCGGGTGGGCCCGTCGACGGGCACCAACATCTGGGGCGCGTTCCGGTTGCTGGCCGAGATGATCGCCCAGCAACGCAGCGGCTCGGTGGTGACCCTACTGGCCGACAGCGGCGACCGCTACGCGGACACCTACTTCGACAGCGAGTGGCTGGCCAGCCAGGGACTGAACCCCTCGGAACCGGCCTCGGCGCTGGCCCAGTTCGAGTCCTCGGGCCGCTGGGCCTGATCCTCTCGCCGGCCGCTCAGGTACAGCCAGAGCGCAGCCAGGACGAAGAACCCGATGTAGATCGACGCTCCCAACCCGGTCATATCTGCCTCACTCCATGTCGTGGACCGCCCCCGACGGCGTCCTTGATGTCTATAACAACACCGGGGTCCGACATCCTTCCCGGAAGGCGGTGGCCGTTTGGCTTTCCGGCCACCCGGTGCGATACGCTGTCGTGGCTTCACGCGGGGTGTGGCGCAGCTTGGTAGCGTGCTTCGTTCGGGACGAAGAGGTCGTGGGTTCAAATCCCGCCACCCCGACTCGTGGGAAAAGCAGGTGAGAGGCCCTGACCGGGAAACCGGTTCAGGGCCTTCTTGCTGTCGTGGTGAACCTCACCGACGCCGCACAGCCGCCGGGTCCCGCGCCCGCACCGAGGTGGCCATCGCCAGCAGCGCCCCGGCGGCCGCGATCGCGCCCAGGGCGATGAACATCGCGGCGTATCCGCCCAGGATGCTGGCCAGCGCCGCGCCGACGAACGGACCGACCGCGGTGGCGATCATCACCGGTGCATTCAAGATGCCGCTGAGATGCCCGTAATGGGTTGGGCCCCAACGTTCGGTGACGGCGGTGGCTTGGAGAAGCGTCATGATGCCCCGCATGACACCGGCACCGATGGCCACGACCAGCAGCGCCCCGTAGCTGCTGAACGCTCCCAGCAGCGCAGTGGTGGCGGCGACACCGGCCATGATGATCACCGTCCGGGGTACCACCCCGACAAGGCGCACCAGGGTGTGGTAGCCGAGGCGGCCGAGTACCTGTCCGGCACCACCGAGGCCGAGTGCGAGCGCCGCGGCGCCGGTGCTGATGCCGCGCTGGCTCATCAACGGCACCAGATTGGCGATCACCGCGTAGGACGCGAGACCGGCGAGCGCGAACGCCGCCACCAACGCGAGGAACGGCAGGCTACGGGCGGTGCGGGTCGGCGTCTCCGCCGCATGCGCGGTCGTCATCGACGGCCACGGGCGGCGCAGCCCGAAGAAGTGGGCGGGAACCGTGATCACCGCCAGCACCGCAGCCAGAACGAGATAGGTGTGGCGCCAGCTCATCTGCGCCACCAGGGCGGCAGTCAGCGGCGCGAAGACGGTGCTGGCGAACCCGGCGACCAGCGTCAGCACCGTCAGCGCGCGCACCGCGCGGGTACCGAAGTACCGGGTCAGGGCGGCGAACGCGGGCGCATAGAACACCGCGCTCATCGCCACCCCGGCCAGCACCCAGGCCGCGACGAAACATCCGTAGTTCGGCGCGGCCACCACCGCCAGCACCGCCACACAGCCCAGCACCGAACCGGCCGTCATGATCCAGCGCGGACCGACCCGGTCCAGCAGCCCGCCGACCGGGATCCCGACCAACGCGGCGGTGACCAGACCCGCGGAGAACGCCGCGGTCACCGCGGGCGCCGACCAGCCGGTGTCGGCGCTGATCTGTTCGGACAGCACGGTGAAGGCGTAGTACAGCACGCCCCAACTGGTGATCTCGGTGACGCAGAGGGTCAGCAGCACCCAGCGCAGCGTCCCCGTCATCCGCCCACAGGGTCGAGCGACAAGGACAACGGCTGCGGGGATGACGGTGCCGCTCCACAGCACCCGTCACCGTCGCTCTCCCCCGCGGGGGTGTCGAACAGTCCTGCGCCGTTGCACACCCCGGTATCGGGCAGGGTGAGCTCGACTCGGCCGGCGGCCTCATGGTCGCCGGCCAGTTCGGCGGCGATGCTGCGGACCTGCTCGTAGCCGGTCATCGCCAGGAACGTCGGCGCCCGGCCGTAGGACTTCATGCCCACGATGTACAGATCCGGCTCGGGGTGGGCCAATTCGGCTGCGCCATGGGGCAAGACACTGCCACAGGAGTGCATGTTCGGATCGATCGAGGGCGCCAGCTTGACCGGCGCCTGCAGAATCGGGTCGAGCTCGATGCGCATCTCGGACAGGAACGACAGGTCCGGCCGGAACCCGGTCAGCACCACCACGTGATCGGCCGGCGCCAGCGCGCGGCCGTCCTCGGCCGTCACGACGGCGCGTCCGTCCGCCCACTCGATGCGTTCGCTACGGAACCCGGTGAGCAGCGAAACACGGCCCGCCTCAACTGCTTCCTTGGACCGCACGCCCAGGGCGCCACGCTGCGGGAGTTCATCGGCGGCGCCACCGCCGAAGGTGTCATCGGTTGCTGCCCTGCGCAGAACCCACGTCACCGAGGTCGACGGATCCTTGCGCACCACCTCACCGAGCTGAATCACCGCGGTCATCGCCGAGTGCCCGCTGCCGATCACCACGACATGCCGACCCGCCAGCGCCGCGGCCTGCGCCAACGTCGGCGGGATGTAGCTGAGTACGCCGGCCGCCGCCGCTGCGCGCTCACCGATCGCGGGGACTCCGTCGGCGCCTGCGGGATTGGGCTGACCCCAGGTGCCCGAGGCATCGATGACCGCCCGCGCCTGCACCCGGCATCCTGCGCTTGCCGAATTGCGGACATGCACGACGAACGGCGTCTCGGCCCGGCCCGGACTGACCAGCCGGTCCCGGCCCAGCCGCGACACCGCCTCCACCTTCGTGCCGAACTGCACGCGGTCACCCAACACGTCGGCCAACGGCGCCAGATAACCATCGATCCACTCGCGACCGGTGGGGAACCCGGATTCGGGAGCCACCCAGCCGGTCGGCTCCAACAGCCGCAATGCGGCCGGATCGATGAGTTCGGGCCAGGGCGAGAAGGTGCGCACGTGCGCCCACTGTTCGACCGCCGACCCCGGCCCGGCGCCGGCTTCCAGCACCAGGGGCGTCAGACCGCGCTCCAGCAGGTGTGCGGCGGCTGCCAAACCCAACGGTCCGGCACCGATGACGACAACGGGCAGCTCTGACATGATTCGATCCTCTCATCGACAGCCTTCGATGAATCGATCGTGGTCGATGTATCGAAGTTTGTCAATGCGTGTGTCATCATGGAGAGCATGACCACTTCCATGACCGCCGGCGATGTGACGGCCTGCTGCTCGCCGCTGACCGGTGGCGCCTTGGATTCCGCCGCCGCCGAACGTCTTGCGTCGGTATTCAAGGCGCTCGGCGATCCGGCGCGGGTCAAGCTGGTGTCCCTCATCGCCGCCTCCGAAGGTGCCGAAGCCTGTATCTGCGACCTCACCGAACCGCTGGGCTTGAGCCAGCCCACGGTCTCGCACCACATGAGGATGCTGGTCGACGTCGGCCTCGTCGGTCGCGAACAACGCGGCAAGTGGGCCTACTACCGGGTCAATACCGCGGCTCTGGACCGCATCGCCGCCGCGGTCTCGACCCAGACCTAGACCGAGCGCCGACCGGGGACAGTGACGGAAGAATCTCGGTCGGGTTGAGATGTGATGTCGCCCAAGCCCATCCCCGGGCCGCGCTGTCATCATCGGACGGTGGCAATCAAGGCGGCGCCGAGGTCTGACAGCAGGCTGGCTGCTCGTTGTGCCGCGCTCGCCTCCTTCGGCGCTGCGCTCGTCCACTTCGGCGTCGCTCCGGCACATTGGCGGGAATGGGCGCTGTCCGGGGTGTTCTTTGTGTCGCTTGCGCTTCTGCAGTTGATCTGGGCGCGGGTCGTCCTGGTCAGGACCACGACGGCGGTGCTGGCCGCCGGGATCGCCCTCAATGTGGGTGCGGTGGCGCTGTGGGTGGTGACGCGGACCTCGGGTGCCCCGTTCGGTCCGCACGCGGGCGAACCGGAACTGGTGCAGGCCGCCGATCTGTGTGCGCTGCTACTGCAGATCTACGTCGTCATGGGCGCTTCCTGGATCTGGTACCGCGGGCTACCTGGGGTGCCGATCTCGGCGTTCTCCAGTGCCGCGGTCCTCATCGGCGCGGTCGGTGTCGTCACGTTGGCCTCGACGGTCGGTGTGGCTTCCGGACAGCAACATGGCCATCACGGGGCGGAAATCGATCATGCAGAAGGCCATGACGGGCACGACCGGGATCCGGTTGTCCCGCTGAACGTCAAGCCGGTCCAGGCCCCGGCGGCCCCTCTCCCGGTCGATGCCGCCGGTGTGCCGGCTCAGGCGCTCGACGGCCACGGCGATCACGGCCACCACGACTGACCCATCTCCGGTGGCGTGCTCAGCGGTCCAGCACGGCTTTCGCACTGACCTCGGGTCGCAGGTCGAGACGCCGCAACAACTGTGCGTTGAGCGCGACAACGATGGTGGACAGCGACATCAGGATTGCGCCGACCGACATCGGCAGCACGAAGCCGACGGGCGCCAGGATCCCGGCGGCCAGCGGCACGGAGACGAGGTTGTAGCCGGCGCCCCACCACAGGTTCTGTTTCATCTTGCGGTAACTGGCGCGGGACAGTTCGATCACCGACAGCACCGAGCGCGGATCCGAACTGGCCAGGATGACGCCCGCTGAAGCGATCGCGACATCGGTGCCTGCTCCGATCGCAATGCCGACATCGGCCTGGGCCAGCGCGGGGGCGTCGTTGACGCCGTCGCCGACCATGGCGACCTTCTTGCCTTCATGCTGCAGTGCAGACACTTTGGAGGCTTTGTCTTCGGGCCGGACGCCGGCAAAGACGCGGTCGATGCCGAGTTCGTGCCCGACGGCGTCGGCAACGGCCTGCGCATCACCGGTGATCATGACGACTTCCACGCCGAGCTCGTGCAAGGCGTCGACGGCCTCGCGAGATTCGTGACGGACTTCGTCGGCCAGGCTCACACCACCGATGACGGCGCCGTCTCGCACCACGTGCAGGATGATGGCACCGTTCTCCCGCCATTGCGGCGGCGGCCTGGATTTCGCGTTGGCCGAGTTCGTCGAGCAGGCGCGGGCCGCCCACCCGCACGTCGCGGCCGTCGACGGTTGCGGTGACCCCCACGGCCGGAGACGAGGAGAAGCCGGTGGCGCGGGGGACGTCGAGCCCGCGGTCAGCAGCCGCCCTGACGATCGCCCTGGCCAGCGGGTGTTCACTGTCGGCCTCAGCCGCCGCGGCCAGCGCGAGCATGGTTGCCGCATCGAGGTCGCCGACGGTCTCGATGGCGGTCACGGTGGGTTCGCCTTTGGTGAGGGTGCCGGTCTTGTCGAAGAGCACCGCATCCACGGTGCGCATCCCCTCCAGGGCGAGCCGATCCTTGATCAGCACACCGCCGCGTGCGGCGCGCTCGGTGGCGATGGAGACGACCAGCGGGATGGCCAGGCCCAGAGCGTGGGGGCAGGCGATGACCAGAACGGTGATCGCGCGTACGACGGCGGCATCCGGATCCCCGGCGATGCCCCACACCAGCGCGGTGGTGGCGGCGGCGGCGAGCGCGAACCAGAACAGCCATCCGGCGGCGCGGTCGGCGAGACGCTGAGCTCGCGATGTGGAGTTCTGCGCCTCGGTGACCAGGCGCTGGATACCGGCCAGCGCGGTATCGTCGCCGGTGGCGGTGATCTCCACGCGCAGACCGGAATCGGTGGCGACGGTGCCGGCGGTCACCGATTCTCCGGCCCCTCTGGCCACGGGTCGGGATTCACCGGTGACCATCGACTCGTCCATGTCGGCGCGTCCGTCGACGATCGTACCGTCGGCGGGAACACTTCCGCCGGGGCGGATCACCACCAGATCACCGACTCGCAGATCGGCCGGGGACACTGTCACGGTGCGGTCGCCGTCGACTTTCTCGGCTTCGTCGGGCAGGAGAGCGGCCAACGAGTCCAGTGCCGATGTCGTCTGGGCCAGCGAGCGCATCTCCACCCAGTGGCCCAGCAGCATGATGACGATGAGGAAGGCCAGTTCCCACCAGAATTCGAGCTCATGGTGCAACAGGCCCAGGCTTGCTCCCCAGGACGCGACGAATGCGACGGAGATGGCCAGTCCGATCAGCAACATCATTCCCGGTTTGCGGGAACGGATCTCACTGACGGCGCCGGTAAGAAAGGGACGCCCACCAACGGCGTACATCACCGTGCCCAGCAGGGGCGCAATCCATCGGGCGAGGGGAAAGTCCGGAATCTCGTAGCCGACGAGCATGGCGAACATGGCCGAGAACATCACGACCGGCACGGCGATGATCAGGTTGATCCAGAACAGTTTCCGAAATTGGGCGACGTGATCGCCGTGGCCGCCGTGGCCCTGGTGGTGATGTGTCATATCCGTCCTGCTTTTCGTCGACCAGCGGTTCACCGATACCCCGCCGAAGATCCGCACGTCCTCCGTTCCAGATATACCCCTACTGGGTATATCACCCAACATATACCCGGGCACCGGGCAATCGTCACCTTTACGAAATCTTCATCGAAGAAACAGCAGAAGCACAGGATCCGCCGTCGACCGGCCCGACCCCGCGCATGCTCACATCACTTCTGGTGCAACGAATTTCATTGCTGAGATTCGGAATCCCTGTTTTCAATGTGGCCAATGTGAACTAGTGTGATCTACGTACTCAGTACGTACTTTGTTGTCACACCATTGAATCCGCGAGAGCCGCCGTGGCGCGACGACTCATCACCGGCGAGGCACGAGGGAGAACGATATGAGATTCGGCATTCGACGTGCACGCTCGGAGCCGTCACCTGTCCGCAGCCACCGGCGACGTCTCATGGCAATCTGCGCAGCCGCTACGTTGGGGGTGGTCCTGTATGCCCCGTCCGCAACAGCGGAACACACCGGTGGACACTGGGATCCGCTGCTACCCAAGGTGGTCAGCGCCGGCGCACCAGGCGACCCCGTCGCCATTGCCAATGCGTCGTTGCAGGCGAGCGCCGCGGCAACGCAGACCGCTGTCGACTTGGGTCGCCGTTTCTTGAGTGGCCTGGGGATCCTCGGTTCCCCGGCCAGCCCGGCGACGAGTATCCGCAGCAACCGACTGTATGGCGCACAGGCCATCGAGCACGTGATCCGCCGAGCAGGCACCCAGCTCGGCGTGCCCTACTCCTGGGGTGGAGGCACTCTCGATGGCCCCAGCCGCGGAGTCAATCAGGGCGCCGGAACTGTCGGATTCGACTGCTCCGGCCTCACCCGGTTCGCGTTCGCCGGCGTGGGGGTGCTGCTGCCGCGTTACTCCGGCGACCAGTACGGGGCCGGCCGCAAAGTTCCGCTGTCCGAAGCCAAACGCGGCGATCTGCTGTTCTGGGGACCCGGCGGCGGACAACACGAAGCCATCTACCTTGGCGGGGGCCGGATGATCGAGGCACAGCAGACGGGCGTGCCCGTCAAGGTGTCACCGGTGCGCTTGGCGGGCATGACCCCGCATGCCGTACGCATCATCGAAAGTTGAGCCTGCATGAAGATCCGCCCATGATCACGCCACCGGCAGGCACCATGAACACCATGGAGCACGCCAAGGGGTACCGGGCCCTCGTCGTCGACGATGAGGTGCCGCTGGCCGAGGTGGTGGCCAGCTACCTGCGGCGCGAGCAGTTCGAGGCGATCGTCGCCGACAACGGCATCGATGCCATCGCCGTGGCGCGCGAATTGGACCCCGACGTCGTCATCCTCGACCTCGGCCTGCCCGGAATCGACGGCCTGGAGGTGTGCCGCCAGCTGCGTACCTTCTCCGACGCCTACGTCGTGATGCTCACCGCCCGCGACGCCGAGATCGACACCGTCCTCGGTCTCACCGTCGGGGCCGACGACTACATCACCAAACCCTTCAGCCCGCGCGAGCTCGTCGCGCGCATCCGAGCCATGCTGCGTCGCCCACGCCTGCTGCACGCCACGACTGCCACCCCCGAATCCCAGCAGGTGCCACCTCGGCAGTTCGGGCTGTTGAACATCGATGTGGCGGCCCGCGAGGTGCACGTCGATGGCGAGCCGATCCTGTTGACCCGCACGGAGTTCGACATCCTCGAAGTTCTTTCGGGTCGGCCGGGCGTGGTTCTCAGTCGCCGTCAACTACTCGAGATCGTGCGGGACGGCCCGTGGGTGGGCAACGAGCACCTCGTCGACGTCCACATCGGACATCTTCGACGCAAGCTCGGCGACGATGCCGCCCAACCGCGATACATCACCACGGTGCGCGGGGTCGGATACCGCATGGGCTCCGGACAATGACCGCAGACCCGAAGCCCGGATCGCCTGGACGAAGCCGGTCCCGGCGTCCCGGCATCGGACTGCGACTGCTGGCCGCTCAAGCCATCGTGGTGATCACCGGCGCGCTGACCACCACCGCCGTGGCCGCCATCGTCGGCCCGCCACTGTTCCGCGAGCACCTGCACCGAGCCGGGGTGCCGGCAGATTCCGCCGAGGAAGTCCACGCCGAAGAGGCCTACGGCTACGCCACGGTCATCTCGATCGGGGTCGCAGTGGCGGTGTCGGCGCTGGTCGCGTTGGCCGTCAGCTTCTACGTCAGCCGGCGTCTGCAGCGCTCGGTCACCGAGGTCGCCTCGGCAGCCAGGGCGGTCACCACGGGCAGGTATGACACCCGGGTCGCGCCGCCGCGCCTCGGCGACGACTTCGACGCACTCGCCATTGCCTTCAACCAGATGGCGTCCCGCCTGCAGACCGTCGACTCGACGCGGCAACGATTGTTCGGCGACCTCGCGCACGAAATCCGGACCCCCGTGGCCGTACTGGAGGCCTACATGGAGGCGCTCGAAGACGGAGTACGCACCCTGACACCCGAGACCGCGGCCATGTTGCGCGACCAAACCAGAAGGCTGGTGCGCTTCTCCGACGATGTGGCGGCACTCGCCAAGGCCGAGGAGAGCTCATTTTCTTTGACACACAGCGTGATCGATCCGGGCGCTGTTGCCCGTCGCTGCATCGCCGCCGCCCAAGCTCGCTACGACAGCAAGGGGGTGAGTGTCGACCTCAGCCAGCACCACGCGCTTCCGGCCCTCTGGGCTGACGAGCAACGGCTGGCTCAAGTGCTCGCCAACCTCCTCGACAACGCCCTGCTCCACACGCCGCCAGGAGGCTCGGTCCAGCTGAGCTGCACCCGTGTCGGTGACAGCGTGACGATCACCGTCGCCGACAACGGCGAAGGCATCGCCGCCGAACACCAGCCCAAGATCTTCGAACGGTTCTACCGCGCGGATGCCGCCCGCGACCGTGAACGCGGAGGGGCCGGCCTCGGCCTCGCCATTGCCAAAGCCCTCGTCGAGGCGCACGGCGGCTCCATCTCGGTGTCCAGCGCGGGACCCGGAACCGGCACGACCTTCACGGTCGACCTGCCCATATCCGCCGCGGCCCGCTGAGCTGAGGGGCCCTACTCGGCCAGCATGGTCTGCATCTCGTCGATCTCCGCTTGTTGCGACGACACGATGCTGCGCGCCATGTCCACCGCCGCCGGGAACTGCCCGTTGTCGATCTCCTGCTGGGCCATGACGATCGCGCCCTGATGGTGCTCGATCATCTGTTCCAGGAACAACCGCCCTGCGTCGACGCCCTGCGCGTTCTGCAGCGCCGCCATGTCGGCGTCGGACATCATGCCGTGACCGCCACCCATAGCCGGCATATCGCCCATAGCGCCCCCGCCCGACATGTCATGTCCGGGCATGTTGTGGCCGGGCATGTCAGCGCCGCTCATCGCCGGTGCGGCCGGCACGCCCCACTGCTGCAGCCAGCCCTGCATCGTCGCGATCTCGGGCGCCTGTGCGCCCTTGATCTTGTCGGCCAGCGAGACCACCACAGGGTCCACACCCTGCTTCCGGAGGAGCATGTCGCTCATCTCGACCGCCTGTTCGTGGTGCGGGATCATGCCCTGCGCAAATGCCACGTCGGCATCGTTGTGCGTGCCGGCGGCGGCCGGAGCACCGACCGATGTCGACATCGACGTGGTGACCGACGACGCCTCGCCGTCGCTCGCCGTGCCCGAACAGGCGCTCACGAACAGAGCCGACGCAGCGAGCGCCGCAACCCCATATCCATACCGACGATGCTGCATCGCACATCCCTCCTGGGCACACTCTGTGACCTCTCCAGCGTCGATCACCCGGGTATGGGTCACCTCGACGTCCGATAAAGATCCGATGAAGATGCGCTTGCGCTGAGCGGTGACGTCCACCCGCACCCGGTCCCAACCAAGCGGTTGATACGGTCCGGGGATGACCACCACCAGCTGGATCGGCGGCCTGCTCGACTTCGACCGGGACGGCGATGTGTTCATCGCCCCGCAGTGGAGCGGGCCGGGTGCGCGGCTGTTCGGCGGACTCATCGCCGCCCAGTCGCTGGGCGCCGCGGGCGCGACCGTCGATCCCGACAAACGGCCGCAATCGCTGCACGCCTACTTCGTCCGCGGTGGACAGCACGGGGTCGATGTCGAACTGCAGGTCGAGCGCACCCGCGATGGCCGATCCTTCGACACCCGCCGTGTCACCGCCCGCCAGCAGGGCAAAGTCATCCTGGAGATGATCGCCTCCTTCCACCTCGACGAACCGGGCGCGGACTGGTTCCCGCCGCGGGCGCCCAGCGTCGAACTCGTCGACGCCATCGCCAAGGACCCGGACCTGGACGTGGTCGACCGGTTCGAACTGCGCTGCAATCCCGACGACGATTCGCCGTTCGCGGTCCCGCCGTTCTGGATCCGCACCCGCGACCGGATCGAGGACGATCCGCTGATCCGGGCCTGCACCCTGACCTACATGTCGGACCTGGGCCCGGTGCCCGCCGCACGCCCACCGGGCACCCAGGTCGGTGACGACGTCGGCTATGCCGCCAGCCTGGACCACTCGGTGTGGTTTCACCGGCCGTTCCGCCCCGATGCCTGGCATCGCTATGAGGTCGACTCGCTGGGCAACAGCCACTCCCGCGGACTGGTGGTCGGCGGGTTGTACGACGAGGCCGGCTCGCTGATCGCCAACACCAGCCAGCAGGCCCTGTGGCGGCTCGGCGGGCAGTGAGCAACGACGCTCGCACCGATTTGACCGGCGAGTCGACTGTCAACAAAGATCTTGATGTGCTCAGGATCGATGAAGGTGAACAAATCGCGAACGTCCAGGACCGGCTCATGAAACGTTTCACCGACGTGCCCGCGGAACAGGTCAGCGCCACCGTCGCGCAGGCCCACAAACACTTCATCACCAGCACGGTCCGCGACTACGTCGCGCTGCTCGTCGAGCGCCGCGCCCAGGCGGAGCTACAGGCGAGCCTTCACCGCCGCGGATAACCGGGCCCCGTCGGCCTTGCCGGCGGCGATGATGTTGGCCGCCCTCATCACCTGACCCATCTGCTTTGACCCCGGGCCGCTCCCCGAGTTCCTCGGCGACCTGAGCCAGCGCGGTGTCCACCACATCGGCCAACTCCGCATCGGTCAATGGTGTGGGCAGGTACTCGTCGATGACCCGGGCCTCGGCGTGCTCGTTGGCCGCCAGCTCACCGCGCCCGTTCTGGGTGTAGATCTCGGCGGCCTCACCGCGTTTCTTGGCCTCCCGCGCCAGCACCTTCAGCACATCCTCGTCGGAGAGCTCACGGGCCTGTTTGCCCGAAACCTCTTCGGACTGGATCGATGCCAGCAACATGCGCAACGTCGCGGTGCGCAGTTTGTCCTGGGCCTTCATCGCCGCAGTCAGATCGGTCCGCAGCCTGGCCTTCAATTCCGACATGGCTGCGACGCTACGCCAATGACAGGATGGAACCATGAGTAGCGACGCAGGCGGGTACCACCCGTACTACCCGCCACCGCCTCCCTACCCCACGTACAACCAACCGCCGCCGTACTATCAGCCGCCGCTCAAACCCGGCATCATCGCGCTGCGCCCGCTGAACCTGTCCGACATCTTCAACGGCGCCTTCGCCTATATCCGGGCGAACCCGAAGACCACCCTGGGCGTCACCGCCATCGTGGTCGTCATCGCCCAAATGCTGGCCCTGCTGCTGCAGTTCGGGCCGTTGGCCACCAGCGGGATCCTGGAGCCGCCGAATCTGACCGGCCCGGATCCCGACGTCTCGATCCTGGTCGGGTCCGTCCTCGGCGCGCTGGCCGGCGGTCTGGCCACGTGGATCTCGATGATTCTGCTCAGCGGACTGCTCACGGTGATCGTCGGCCGGGCGGTGTTCGGCTCGCCCATCACCATCGCCGAGGCATGGCAGCGGGTGAAGGGCAGACTGCTCGCGCTGCTGGTCTACACCGCGCTGGAATCGTTGGGTGCCGTCCTGCTGGTGGCGGCGGTCGCCGGGGTCATCACCGCGGTTGCATTCGCTCTGAACGGCTGGTTCGCATTCGCCGTGGGCTTGCCGCTGGTGCTCGGTTCGATTGGGGCGCTGGCATTCCTGTTCACCAAGCTCAGCTTCGCGCCCACCCTGATCGTGCTGGAGCGACTCCCCGTCCTCGCCGCGATCGAGCGGTCCTTTGCCCTGGTGCGCCACGACTTCTGGCGAGTTCTCGGTATCCGGCTGCTGGCGGTGCTGGTCGCCGGGCTCATCTCCGGGGCGGTCGCCATGCCGTTCAGCCTCGGATCGCAGGCGCTGATCATCATGGGCGGTTCGGCCGGCACCGCACTGGCCGGGCTGGCGCTCGCCTCCATCGGCGGCGCGATCGGGCAGATCCTCACCGCCCCGTTCACCGCCGGGGTGGTGGTACTGCAGTACACCGATCGCCGCATCCGCGCCGAGGCCTTCGACCTCGTCCTGCAGACCGGCGCCGGTATCGGTCCGGCCTCCCCCGCCGATTCCACCGACTACCTGTGGCTGACCCGCCGGCCCTGACGTGACCGGTATCAATATCGACGGCGACGCCGCGCACGATGCTGCCCAGCGCGAACTCGGCAAGCCGATCTATCCCCGACCGTCGCTGACCGAACAACTGCTGGCCTGGCTCGACGAGATCCTCTACAAGGTCTTCACGAACGGATCGTGGTTACCCGGCGGTTGGATCACCCTGGCGCTGCTGCTGACCGTCATCGCCGTGGCGGTCTTCGTGGCGATCCGGATCGCCCGGCGCACCATGCGCACGAATCGCGGATCGGAACGCTTGTTGTTCGGTGGCCATGACCTCAGCGCCGCGCAGCACCGCACCGAGGCCGAGAGGTTTGCCGCACAAGGCGATTGGGCGCTGGCCATCCGGCACCGGTTACGCGCGGTGGCGCGTGGGCTCGAGGAGGCGGGCTTCCTGGATGCGGTACCCGGCCGCACGGCGACCGAGCTGGCCCGCGACGCCGCTGCGGCGCGTCCCGACCTGGAAGCCGAATTCGATTACGCGGCAGACACGTTCAACGGCGTCAGCTACGGGGCACAGCAGGGCACCGAAGCCGGCTACCAGCAGATCGCCGCACTGGATCGTGAACTGCTGCGGGCGGGCACACCGTGACGAAGCAACGCTGGCGGACAGCACGCTGGGTGCTCCTTACGCTGTTGGTGATTGCGCTGGTGTCCACGCTCAGCACCTATCTCACCGCGCCGCGTCCGGGTGGCCTGATGGAGGCCGGCTCGACCTCCCCCGACGGCGCGCACGCTCTGGTCACGCTACTGGAGGACCGCGGGGTCGAGGTGGCCGTCGCCGAGGATGTCGACGAGGTCGCCGCGGCGGCTCGTCCGGACACGCTGATTCTCATCGCCCAGACCTTCTTCCTGCTCGACGACGCCGGTCTGGACACACTGGCCGACCTTCCCGGCGACCGGTTGCTGGTCGCTCCCGCCGCACGCACCCGGGAACGACTGGCGCCGAACATTCGGCTGGACGGTTCGGTGCAGTTCGGCGGCCAACCCGGGTGCGATCTGCGGGAAGCCGTGACATCGGGGGACGTGCAGTTCGGGATCAGCGACAGCTACCGCAGCGACGGCGACCTGCCGGTCACCCGCTGCTATGACGGTGCGCTGGTGCGCTTCACCGAATCCGGACGCACCACCACCGTGGTCGGCAGCGCGGATTTCATGACCAACGCCGGCCTGCTGGGTGAGGGCAGCGCGGCGCTGGCGATGAATCTGGCGGGCACCCGCGACCGGGTGATCTGGTATGCGCCGCAGCGCCTGCAGGGCGAATCCTCCGGTGAGGCATCGTTGTTGGATCTGGCGCCCAGCCAGGTCGGCTGGGCGGTCCTGCAGTTGTGCCTCGCGGTGGCGCTGGTCGCCTGGTGGCGCGGGCGCAGACTGGGGCCGCTGGTCGCCGAGCAACTGCCCGTCGTGGTGCGGGCGTCGGAGACGGTGGAGGGCCGGGCGCGGCTGTACCGCTCACACCGCGCACGTGACCGCGCGGCCGACGCACTGCGTACCGCCGCGCTCGCCCGCCTGCTTCCCCGCCTCGGTCTCGGGCGCACCGCGTCGCCACCGGCGGTGACCGCGGCGCTCACCCAACGTGTCGGCCGGGACTGCGGCTCCGTGCTGTTCGGTCCGGCCCCCGAAACCGACGCCGAACTTCTCGAACTCGCCCACCAACTCGATGATCTCGAAAGGCAGGTCGCACAGTCGTGACGTCACCTTCGCACCCGGATGCCGCCAGGGAGGCGCTGCTCGCGCTGCGCACCGAAATCTCCAAGGCCGTGGTCGGCCAGGACGCCGTGGTCAGCGGACTCGTCATCGCGCTGCTCTGCCGCGGCCACGTGCTGCTCGAAGGCGTACCGGGCGTGGCGAAGACGCTGCTGGTACGCAGCCTGGCCGCCACGCTGCAGCTGGATTTCAAACGGGTCCAGTTCACCCCGGACCTGATGCCCGGCGATGTCACCGGATCCCTGGTGTACGACGCCCGCACCGCGGAGTTCGACTTTCGGGCCGGCCCGGTGTTCACCAACCTGCTGCTGGCCGACGAGATCAACCGCACCCCGCCGAAAACCCAAGCGGCGCTGCTGGAAGCGATGGAGGAACGACAGGTCACCGTCGACGGACAGGCCCGTCCGCTGCCGGATCCGTTCATTGTGGCGGCCACCCAGAACCCCATCGAGTACGAGGGCACCTACCAACTTCCCGAGGCCCAACTGGATCGTTTCCTGCTGAAACTGAATGTGCCGCTGCCGCCACGCGATCAGGAGATCGCCATCCTGGGCAGACATGCCGCCGGATTCGACCCCCGCGATCTGTCCGGGCTCACCGCGGTCGCCGGGCCGGCTGAACTGGCCGCCGGCCGCGCGGCGGTGCGCGAGGTCCTGGTGGCCCAGGAGATCCTCGGCTACCTCGTCGACATCGCCGGTGCCACGAGACATTCCCCGGCCCTGCAACTCGGGGTCTCACCGCGCGGCACGACCGCCCTGCTGGCCACGGCACGATCCTGGGCCTGGCTGTCGGGACGCGACTATGTGACACCCGACGATGTGAAGGCGATGGCCAGGCCCACTCTGCGTCACCGGATCGCACTACGGCCGGAGGCCGAGCTCGAAGGCGCCAGCCCCGACGGCGTGCTCGACGGCATCCTGGCCTCGGTCCCGGTGCCACGCTGGTGATCCTGACCGGCCGGGCCGGCCTGCTGGCGCTGATCGGCATCCTGCCGATCGTGGTATCCCCCTGGCCCGCGACGACTTTCGCCGTCGTGCTGGTGGTGATCGCCGTGGCGCTGGTCGCCGACACCGCGTTGGCAGCGAGCCCGGGACGGCTGGCGCTGACCCGCTCGGGTGACACCTCGGCACGGCTGGGACAGCCGGTGGACATCACCGTGGAGGTGCACAATCCGGGGGCGCGACGGGTGCGCGGTGAGATCCGCGACGCGTGGGCGCCCAGCGCCCGGGCACATCCGCGGACCCGGCCGGTCGCCATCCCGGCCGGTGGGCGGGCGCGTCTGGTCACCACCTTGACACCCGCGCGACGCGGTGACCAGGACGGCGCACAGGTCACCGTGCGCACCGTCGGCCCACTCGGGCTGGCCGGGCGACAGCGCTCTCATGACGTGCCCTGGCGGGTGCACATCCTGCCGCCGTTCCTGTCCCGCAAGCACCTGCCCTCGCGGCTGGCCAAACTGCGCGAGCTCGACGGCATGGTGCCCATCCTGATCCGCGGCCAGGGCACCGAGTTCGATTCGCTGCGTGAATACGTCGTCGGTGACGATGTGCGGTCCATCGACTGGCGCGCGACGGCCCGCCGAGCCGATGTGGTGGTGCGCACCTGGCGTCCCGAACGTGACCGGCGGGTGGTCATCGTGCTGGATACCGGCCGGACATCGGCGGGGCGGATCGGGGTGGACCCGCTGTCGTCGGATCCCGCGGGCTGGCCGCGGCTGGACTGGTCGATGGATGCGGCACTGCTCCTGGCGGCGCTGGCGGCCCGGGCCGGTGATCACGTGGATTTCCTCGCCCACGACCGGATCTCCCGAGCCGGCCTGTTCAACGCGTCCCGACGCGAACTGCTGGCCCAGCTGGTGACGGTGATGGCGCCCCTGCAGCCGGCACTGGTGGAATCCGATGCCGCGGCGATGGTCGCCGCGGTCCACCGCCGGGTGCGCCGCCGGGCCCTGGTGGTCCTGCTCACCGATCTGAACTCCTCGGCCCTCGACGAGGGTCTGATGAGCGTGCTGCCCCAGCTGTGCGCGAAGCACCAGGTGATGCTGGCGGCCGTCGCCGACCCGCGGGTGGATGCGCTGGCGGCCGGCCGCGCCGATGCCGCGCAGGCGTACGACGCGGCGGCGGCCGAACGCGCCCGCACCGAGCGGCATACGATCGCCACCCGGCTACGCAACCACGGTGTCGACGTCATCGACGCGCTCCCCGAACAACTCGCACCCGCGCTCGCGGACCGTTACCTGGCCATGAAGGCGGCCGGGAAGCTCTAACCGGTGGGCACCACGTCCGGCGCATCGTCGAGATCGCCGGTCTCCCCGGCTCGCGATGCCCTGCGCCCGAAATGGACCACATAGGTCAGGAAGGCGATCTCGGCGCCGACACCGATCGCGACGCGGGCGTAGGTCGGCAGCGGTGACGGCGTCACCAGCGCCTCGATCAACCCGGATATCAGCAGCACCACGACCAGTCCGCCGGCCACCGAGACCACGGCGCGGCCCCGTTCGGCGAGCACCTGTCCGCGCGGCCGGTTCCCCGGTGCGATCACCGACCAGCCCAGCCGCATTCCGGCCGCGGCGGCCAGGAACACCGCCGTCAACTCCAGCAGACCGTGCGGGGTCAGCAGCCCGAGGAACAGATCGCCCTTCCCGGCACCGAACATCAGCCCGCCGGACACCCCGACGTTGGCGGCGTTCTGGAACAACACCCAGGGGATCGGCAACCCCAGCAGGATGGCGAAGGCAATGCACTGCGCGGCCACCCACGCGTTGTTCACCCACACCCGCAGCCCGAACGACCCTGCCGGGTTCTCGCTGTAATACGACTCGAAGTCGTGGTTGATCAGCTGCTCGAGCTCGGCCGGCGTACCCAGGGTGGCGCGCACCTCCGGGCTACCGGCGACCCAGAATCCGATCACGATCGCGACGACCAGAAAGCCCAGCGCCGAAGCCAGCCACCAGCGCCGGCAGTCGTAGGCGACCACCGGGAACGAGACGGTCCAGAACCGGACGAACTCACTGCCCAGCGGTGCGTGCGCGCCGGTGACCACGGCGCGCGCCCGCGCCACCAGACCCGAGAGCCTGCCGACGAGCACCGCGTCACCGGTCGCGCTGCGCGCCATCGACAGATGGGTCGACACCCGCTGATACAGGTCGACGAGTTCGTCGACCTCGGCTCCGGTGAGCTTGCGGCGGCGCTTGACCAAGTGCTCGAGACGGTCCCATGTCGGGCTGTGGGCGAGCACGAACGCGTCGACATCCACTCCTGCGATCCTAGTAGCGTCTGTTGCATGGTCTTCCAGCCAGAACCCGTGGTGACCGGTGACGCCGTCCAGCTGGAGGTGTCGATCGCCCAGCTGCCGGTGCGGGCCGCGGCGGCGCTGATCGACGTCGCGGTGATGGCCACCGGTTATGCGGTACTGGCCATGTTGTGGGCGCTGACCTTGTCCGAGCTGGATCCGGCGCTCTCAGCGGCGGTGCTGCTCATCTTCATGGTGCTGGTTCTCGTCGGGTATCCGGTGGTGTTCGAAACCGCCACCCGCGGCAGATCACTGGGCAAGATGGCCCTGGGACTGCGGGTGGTCTCCGATGACGGCGGTCCGGAGCGGTTTCGGCAGGCTGTTTTTCGGGCCCTGTCCAGCGTCATCGAGATCTGGATGCTGACCGGGGGGCCCGCGGTCATCTGCAGCATGATCTCACCGCGGGGCAAGCGGATCGGCGACGTGTTCGCCGGCACCATGGTGATCAGCGAGCGTGCCCCGAAGCTGAATCCGCCGCCGCTGATGCCGCCGGAACTGGCCTGGTGGGCGGCGAGCCTGCAGCTGTCCGGGCTGGGTGGTGAGCAGGCCGATATGGCGCGGCAGTTCCTCTCCCGGGCCGGCCAGCTGGAGCCCGGTATGCGCGAAGAGATGGCGCACCGCATCGCCGGTGACGTGGTGGCGCGCATCGCTCCGCCGCCACCGCCCGGCGCGCCGCCGGAGTACGTACTGGCCGCCGTGCTTGCCGAGCGGCACCGCCGCGAACTGGCCCGACTCCAGGTGCGGCCACCCACCTGAACCAAAGTGGGACACGAATGTCCCATTTTGGGATAATGTTGCTACAGTTGGCGGCATGAGTGTCCTTGACATGGGTGAACCGGGTGCGCGTGGCCGCACCCGGCGTGCCATCATCGAGGCCGCCATCTCGGTCATCACCGACAATCCGGCGGCCACCCTGACCGATATCGCCGAGGTCGCCGGTGTCGGGCGCAGCACGCTGCACCGGCACTTTCCTGAGCGCAGCGATCTGCTCCGCGCGGTCGCCCTGCAGGTGCACGCCGCCAGCAATGCCGCCATCGAAGCCGCCGACCCGCACTGCGGTCCCGTGCACGCCGCGCTGCGCCGGGTGGTGGAAAGCCAGCTCGACCTCGGGCCGATCGTGCTCTTCGTCTACACCGAGCCGACGATTCAGGCCGATCCCGACCTGGCCGCCCACCTCGACACCGGTGATGAGGCGATCGCCGAGATCCTGGCGCGCGCAAGCGCGGACAAGCCGGAATATCCGCCCGGGTGGTCGCGACGGGTGTTCTGGTCACTGCTGCTGTCGGGCTATGAAGCCATGAAGCAGGACCGCACACCGCGACACCAGATCGTCGACGCCATCATGAACAGCCTCACCGAAGGAACCATCAAATGACCACCCGGTCGGCAACACCGCCGACGACCACACCCCGGCGGTCCTGGATAGCGCTCGCGGTCCTGACCCTGCCGGTGATGCTGATCGCGATCGACAACACCGTCCTGGCCTTCGCGCTCCCGGCGATCGCCGAGGATTTCCGGCCCGCGGCGTCCACCCAGTTGTGGATCGTCGATGTGTACTCGCTGGTGCTGGCCGCCCTTCTGGTCGCCATGGGCAGCCTCGGAGATCGCATCGGCAGGCGGCGGCTGTTGATGATCGGGGCCGCCGGTTTTGCCATCGTGTCCGCCGTGGCGGCGTTTGCGCCCAGCGCCGAGATGCTGGTGCTCGCCCGCGCCGTGCTGGGCTTCTTCGGCGCCATGCTGATGCCTTCGACGCTGTCGTTGATCCGCAACATCTTCACCGAGGCGTCGGCGCGCCGGCTGGCCATCGCCATCTGGGCCTCCTGCTTCACCGCCGGATCGACCCTCGGGCCGATCGTCGGTGGCGCGTTGCTCGAGCATTTCCATTGGGGCTCGGTCTTTTTGATCGCGATCCCGATCCTGCTGCCGCTGCTGATCCTGGCCCCGAAGCTGGTGCCCGAGTCCCGTGACCCGAATCCGGGCCCGCTGGACCTGGTCAGCGTGGTGCTGTCCTTCGTGGCGATGCTGCCGCTGGTGTGGGCCATCAAGACCGCCGCGCACGACGGGCCGTCGCTGCTCGTCGCGGCCGCGGTGGTGGTGGGCATCGGCGCAGGCGTGCTGTTCGTGCGGCGCCAGAATCGCAGGCCCATACCGATGCTCGACATGGAGCTGTTCCGCTCGGGGCCGTTCACCTCGTCGGTGCTGGCGAACTTCCTGTCGATCGTCGGGCTGATCGGGTTCATTTTCTTCGTGTCCCAGCACCTGCAGCTGGTTCTCGGGCTGAGCCCGCTGGAGGCCGGTCTGGTCACCCTGCCCGGCGCCGTGGTGTCCATGATCGCCGGCATCTCGGTGGTCAAGGCGGCCAAGCACTTCAGCGCTCAGACCCTGATCGTCTTCGGCCTGGTGTTCGTCGCGGCCGGCTTCATCTTGATCCTGCTGTTCCGCCACGATCTGTCGGTGGCCGCGATCATCGTGTCGTTCATCGTGCTCGAACTCGGTGTGGGTGTTTCGCAGACGATCTCGAACGACACCATCGTGGCCTCCGTGCCGGCGGCGAAAGCTGGTGCCGCATCCGCCGTTTCGGAGACCGCATATGAGCTGGGCGCGGTGGTGGGGGCGGCGACACTCGGCACCATCTTCACGGCGTTCTACCGCTCCAACGTCGAGGTACCCGCCGGGCTGACCCCGGTTCAGGCCGGGGACGCAGCGGAGAGCATCGGAGGCGCGACCGCGGTGGCGCGCGAGTTGCCCGCGTCGACCGCCGAGAAGCTGCTGGAATCGGCGCATATCGCCTTCGATTCGGGGATCGCACCGACCGCGGCCCTGGCGGCGACGCTGGCCCTCGCGGCCGCCGTGATCGTCATCGTCTCGTTCCGGCGATCACCAGCAGCACCCCTCCCAGCAGAGCGGTGACCGTCCGGACGTGGTTCCACGCGGTCCACAACCCCAGGTAGGACGCCCAGTCCAGACCGGCCTCCAGCCGGTTGTTCAAGGGCACGTTGAAGGCGATGGTGACGACCGTCGGCAGCAGCGCGAGTACCGTCCCCGCCAGCAGATAGCCGTCCTGGTTGATGATGGCAGTGACGCCGAGCGCCACGGCCAGCACGCCGGTTCCGAGGAACAGCACCAGAAATGGCGCGTTCGCCTGGGCTTCGGAGTTGATCCCGCGCATCGCCACGGCGGCTTCAGCGGGTGCGGTGCGGTTGAGACCGCGCATGACGAACGTCGAGAACGCGTAGAAGAGGCCGCCGACCGCCACGCTGCCGACGGCAGTCACGACGGTCAACGCGAGGACAGGGTTGGACATAGGAGCAGTCTCCCCTGCCGACCGGCGGGGGAGACTGCTCATCGTGGTGTGATCAGGCCGCGGCGCGGGGGTTACCCGCCCGCTTGGGCGAGGTCTGACCGGATCCGGCCTGCTTGAGGCTTGGCCGGGTGACGGGCTTGGCTGCTTCCTCCGCTTCCGCAACCTCTTCCGGCACCTCCACCTCATCAACCGGCACCTCGGCGACCTCCTCGATCGGCGTTTCGGTCACGGCCTCCTCGGCGGGCAGCTCGGCCGGTGCTTCGACGGGAGCTTGCGCCGGCGCCTCAGCCAACTCCTCGCCACTGCTCACCGGGGCCACCTCCGTTGCGGCGCCGTCGGTTTACCGTCACAACGGCACGACCGCGACCACGCAATTGGAGCCATTTTCAGCCGTCCGCCCGGGGCCTAGTCAGGCTGTCACAGCCAGCGCAACAGGTGCGGATTCCTGGCGTCCACATCGTGAGATGCCGGCTTCAGTCGCGGATCCAGTTTCCAGCGGAACTGGGGGCTGGACGTTGGGCACCATTGGCTCGCATCAATATTGCTAGTTTCCGCAGCTATGTAGACGTTGGTTGCGTTGACAGCGAATGATGGCGGACGTAGCTGCTGCGGACGGCCCAGCCAGGGGACTCAGGGGCCCGCCCCGCCCTCCGCCTCATCAAACAAAGTAGGCGTCGCTCCGGCTGATCGCTTAGCCCGGCTTCGCCGAGGCTTGCTTTTATCCGGAAACTTCGGGCCGGGTCCGTATTTGACGGCCTTGCCCCGTGTTTGGGTCGAGACACGGGTCAGAATCTCGCGGCCGACCAAATTGCTCAGTATGTCGCGAGCTCCATATACGTCAATGTCGAAGAGTCTCTGAATAGTGCCATTGTTGATCGATAGGTACTCACGAACGTGTTCGACGATCTTGCGGTCACGGTCGCTACTCGTTCGCGAGTGGTATGCAACCGCTGGGCCGAGTCGGGCGAGCACTTCACCGCGGAACGCGTAGTTGGGCATCTTGCGTGTTCTAGTGCCAGGTGTGGGCTCGATTAGATCTACATCCGGCTGGCTGGCCTGCCGCAGTGCGGTCTCGGAGTCAACGACGGAACGTTGGATTATCGGAGCGATCTGCTGCGCCGTAACGCTTTTCTTCGAACAGAGGGTTATTAATATCAGGAGAGTGTCCGTGTCGTCTTTCAGATGCTCAGGCAACTCGGCGACGACTCTGGCGACGTTCGAATTCGGCGGATCCCCACGGAAACGAACCTCTACCCGGTCTTGATCGCTCGTTATCGCAGGAAGTGGACGGCCGCTCCGAGCCATCTCACGAAACATTCGATTGACGCCCTGCCCGAGATACTCGCCCCATCCCAGCGCGTTGAAAGCCTTTGACAGAGAGGGATACCGGGGCTTTGTTCCACGGGTCAGGATGTTGTCAGGTGTGACGCCAGCGACAAGTGGGCCCGGCGAAATTATGGACAGCACCGCGGGCGAGTGATCTACGTGGACAGGTTGATTCTCCCTGAGATCTCGGTGAATGAGCGCATTCGCCATTGCTTCGCGAATCGCAATCGAGGGAAAATCCTCAATGCTGAGCTGCTGGCCAGATCGAACCGTAACTGGCGTGATAGTCAGCCGCGCTGCGACAGTCTCCAAGACCTCGGCGTACGTGAGCACGAGGGGGCCGCCCCACCTCCGGCTGTAGTCAGCTTCGCCACCAGGTGTCTTGCGGTGCTGATAGACGAGCAGTTCCTGCGGCGCGCTCTCCGCGTTCTCGACCAGCAAGAGTTCGCCTGCCCGGGTGAGGAACCCACTGTCCGTTACCAAGCCGAGCTTTCTGACGATCTCCTCCGACGTCGCTCTTGCGAGTCTGGCCTTTGAGTCGTCGCCAGTCAGGCGAAGCAACTCACGGACCTTATCGGTCGCAGCCGGCGATATATCGCCAGGCGTACTGCTCGACGGATCTGCTGACCAGTCCGCTCCCCGACGTTCGTCGCTCAAGCGCGCGACGGCGGCCGGCGCCATCGGACGGCACTCTGCCTGCCAACGCTGGCTATACCCACCCTTCGAAGTGCAATGGACTTCCAGTCCTTCCGGGACTGTGATTATGAGCAAGCGGACAGCCCCAACGCTGTGCTCTGCAATCGTGACGTTCATGTGAGGCTGCGTCTTGTCGTAAATCGCCGACCTCAGCTCATCGATCCCCAGTGCAGTCCCTACAAGTGCGTGCTCACCGCCCGGTCGATCCTTGACCCCCACCACTAGCTGCCCGCCGATTCCGTTGGCGAAGCAAACGCAAGCTTCCGCCAGATCCGATGCCGTGTCCTTGAAAGTTGGTTTCTCGGTCTTGAAATCAAGCACGGAGCTCTCCAGACTGGCCGGAGAGTGGCCATTCCGAATCTTGTTGACCAGCGCATCGATATCTGACACGTATTTGATCGTACTTTGGGGTGAGTTCAAAATCGTAAACTCCCCCAAAGTCGCCTCAAAGTAGCGGCTGAATGCCAGCAAAGCGCATGCTCACAGGCCTATTCGAGTTGCGAAGTTGACATCGATTCACCCCCAATGGGCGGGCGCACGGTGCCGTTCAGACCTCGTTGTCGGGGCCCTGCCTCTGGGCAATCAGGGCCGTCCAGGTGCGCAGTGCGTCGCGGCCGCTGGGAGTAGACAACGCTCGGGCGCCGTGCACTAAGCGACGGTGGGCCGCGCGTGGAGGGCGGCCCGTGGCGCGCAAGCGCCCCGACTGCATGACTTGCGGCACGTCTACGCTTCGGGGCTCATTGCGGCCGGGAGCGACGTTTGAAGGTCGAGCGGGCACTTGGGCATATTCTCGGCGACCGAGACGCTCAAGACCTACAGCCACCTCTGGCCGGATGCAGAAGACCGCACCCGCAAGGCCGCCGCGGGCCTTCTCGACCAGGCGCTCGAAGCGGCTGCGGACGCACTGCGGACGGAAGGCCCAAAAACAGCCTCTGACTAGGCGTGTATCCAGTTGCCGTGGAAGCCGAACGGCACGCGCTGCGGCAGCGCGATGGTCGCCACCGGGGCTGCGCCGAAGTCAGACGCATCCAGGATCACCAGATCACTACCGTCGCGCACCGGGTCGTACACGTAGCTGAGGTACCAGCCGCTGCTCTCGTCGGCAGGGCCGGACGACGGCACGAACACCGCCTCACCGGACACCCCGGGCCCGAAGGAGTGCGTCTCGGCGGCACCCGTGGACAGATCGTGACGCACCAGATCGGCATCCCCTACCGAGACCGAGTAGCGCGCCGCCAGTCCGGCCAGCCGATCGTCGATTCGCGGGAACTCGATGCTGCGATCATCGAGCTGGCGTTCGGTCACCACGCCGGCGTTCAGGTCGATCCGCCACTCCCACAGCACCGCCTGCTCGCCGAAACCGCCGTCGTTGCGCCACAGCTCCGGGTATCGGGCCGCCTGCAGCACAATGGAATTCGCGGCATCGAAAGCGTTCGCGACATGGAAGATGTAACACGGGTCGATATCGAACCAGCGGATGGCGCCGAAGGGGTCCTCGCGGCGCAGCACGCCGAACCGGGCACCGTAGGTATCGCTCCAGCGGTACGGCATGGCGCCCTCGCCCTTGCCCGCGATATCCAGGTCGAAAACGACCGGAAGGTCCATGAAGACCACGTGGTCGGCGGTCATGGCGAAGTCGTGCATCATGGTGTGCGCCTTGACATCCACCGGCCGATTGATGATCAGTTCGCCGTCCGCGGCCACCCGGTGGTAGGTGACATAGGGTTCGAAGATACTGCCGTATCCGAAGAAGTGCATCTCACCGGTGGTCGGGCAGATTTTCGGGTGGGCGGTCATCGAATTGGTGAGCTTGCCCCCGAAGTCATAGGCGCCCAACGTTTCCAGTTCATCGCTGATCTCATAGGGGAACGACGATTCGACCAGGGCCAGGGTCTTCCCTGCATGGTTGACCACGTGGGTGTTGGCAACCGCGGCGCGCAGGTTGCGGGATCCGTCGGCGTTGTAGAGCGGGAAATCCGCGACGAAGCTATCGGTGCGGACCCACCGGTTGCGGTACCACTTGGCCGCCCCGTTCTCGATCCGGACGCCGTGGATCATGCCGTCTCCGGTGAACCAATGCGCGTTGGCCTCGCGCGGGTTGGGCCCGTTGCGCAGGTACCAGCCCGCGATCTCGGGCGGGATCACGCCCTGGACGGGCAGGCCGTACTCGGTGAGTTCATCGGCGACGGGCGCGTAGTTGCCGCGCCGGAAGAAGTCACCCTCGGCGGGCAATGCGGAGGCTGTGGTCATGGCACCACGATGACATTCCACTAGTGACATGTCAAGAGTGGAATGTAGGATACCGGCCATGAGTTTGCGAATGGCGGCACTCGGCCTGCTGAACCAACATCCGGGCAGCGGGTACGACCTGCTCAAACGTTTCGAGAAGTCGATGGCCAATGTCTGGCCGGCCACCCAGAGCCAGCTCTACGGCGAGCTGAACCGGTTGGCGGACAACGGATTCATCGAGGTCACCGAGATCGGCCCGCGCGGGCGCAAGGTATATCGGGTGACCGAACCCGGGCGTGCCGAACTCCTGCGCTGGGTGACCAGCCCGCAGGATGATCCGCCCTTTCGCAGCCCGGAGCTGCTGCGCATCTTCCTGCTGGGCGAGCTGCCGCGCGCCGACGCCGCAGACCACGTGCAGGCGCTCGTCGGGCACGCCGAATCCGAACTGGCGCGGCTGCAGGCGCTACGGGACGAACTGCATTTCGATGACACCGACGACTCCTTCTACGGCAACGCCGCCCTGGAATACGGCCTGCGTTTCGAGGCCATGCAGGCGGAATGGGCGCGCTGGCTGGTGACCGCCATCGAAAATCGCACCCAGAACTAGTTGCATCACGATAGCTTCCGATATATCGTTAACGCATCGGAAGCGCATACCGTGCTTCCCTCTCCAGAAAGAAGCACCCCATGAACACCCCCTTCACACCCCCCAACCCCGCATTCGGCTTCGGCCCGGGAGCCTTCGGCCCGGTCGGTTTCGATCGACGTCACGCCCGCCGCGAGTTCCGCGATCACATCCGCGAGCAGGCCGCCGGCCAGCAGGGTCCGTTCGGACCGGGATTCGGTCCGGGCTTCGGCAGAGGATTCGGCCCAGGCTTCGGTGGGCCAGGTTTCGGCGGCCCCCGTGGTCGCGGCGGCCGCGGTCGCGGCAGGCGCGGTGACGTGCGCGCCGCGATCCTGACCCTGCTCACCGAACGTCCCATGCATGGGTACGAGATGACCCAGGAGATCGCCGCCCGCAGCAACGATCTGTGGAAGCCGAGCCCCGGCTCGGTCTACCCGACCCTGCAACTGCTGGTCGACGAGGGTCTGATCACCCCGACCGCGAGCGAGGGCAGCAAGAAGACCTTCGAGCTCACCGAGGAAGGCCGCGCGGCGGCCGCCAAGATCGAGACCGCCCCGTGGGATGAGATCGCCGAGGACGCCGATCCCAACGCGGTGAACCTGCGGGCAGCGCTGGGCCAGTTGTTCGGCGCCGTCGGGCAGTCGGCGCACGCCGCCTCGGCCGATCAGCAGCGGCGCATCCTCGACATCGTCAACAACGCACGCCGGGAGATCTACCAGATTCTCGGCGAGGAGTGACGCCCGTAGCATTGGCCAACGATGATCACCGGTAATTATCTCGATGTTCTGATCCCGCTGCTGGTCGCGGTTCTCGCCGCGGCCGGCAGCGTGATCGGCATCCCGTTCCGCGACGCGGATTCTCATATGCGCCGCCGCGGCATCTGGGTCTTGATGTTGGTCGCGGTGTCGGCGATCGCCACCTACGCCGCGCTCGACTCGACCTCCGCGGGAGGAAGCGCGCTCGAGGCGGCGGGGCTGGCCGCCGCGGGCGTGGCCGCCGCGATCGGTGCCCATGTGCTCTGGCGCAGGCTGGTCCTCGATGCCGAGCGGAGCACCGCCATGAGGGGCACCGCCGCCACCGGACTGGCCGTGGCTGTCATCATCGCGGCGGTGTCGTTCAGTTACGTCGACGGCAGAGCCTGCCGTCAGGTCGGACCACTGATCGCGCTGAGCGCCCAATCGTTCGTGATGCCGAGCTTCACGAATGAACCAGGACCTACGCCCGGCGATTTCGACGAACGAGCGCGGGCCATCCGCGATGAGGCGCGTCAGATCGCTCCCGGCGAGATCGCGGATCACGCCGGCAGGCTGGCCGATCTGGCGGGCCAGATCGCCTTTGCGGTCCGAAACGACGACACCGCCCAGCACGCCTTGCTGGGCGCCCAGTATTACGAAGAACTGAAGCCCATCCTGCGCACGTGCCGCATCGGTCTGAGCAGCTGACACCGGCCTTCGAGAAGCTCAAAGCCGACGATGACGTGGCGCCGACGCCGCTGCGGGAGCTGTTCGGTGGACCGTCGCTGCCTACGCGGTGGGGTGTTTCCGGCGTTCGCGCTGGTCAACACTGATCCTGACCACACTGATCGCGCGCTCGGCGGTGACGCACCGTGGTCGGCCTGCGGCCACCTGGTGGCCACGGCGATCATCAGTGTGGCGGCGACGCTGCTGCTCAAGCCCAGGGATCTGGCCGACTTGTAGCCTGACGGACGTGACCGACCTGGATCGCATGCCCCGCGGTGGTCCCGATGCGTCCTGTCTGGACCGGCTGCTGCAGACCGACCGGCCCGAGTATCTGGATCGCACCGATGTCGATCCCGCGGTCAAACGCAGCGTGGTGGATGCGTTGGAGTGGACCGGCCGGGTGTTCGGCAACCACCGGCAGTTCGGGCACCTGGTGCTCGACGAGATCGCCGACGTACCGGACCCGAAGGTCCTCGAACTGGGAGCAGGTCACGGGGCACTGTCGGCGGTCATTCTCGAAGGACACCCCACCGCCCACGTCACGGTGACCGATGTCGAGCCGGACTCGGTCGCCGCGATGGCCGCCGGTGAGCTGGGCAGCCATCCGCGCGCCCTGGTGCGGGAGATGGACGCCACCGCCGTCGACGCACCCGACGGCCATTTCGCGCTGGCGGTGTTCGCCCTGTCCTTTCATCACCTGCCGCCCGCGACGGCCGCCGCGGTGCTTGCCGAGGGCACCCGCGTCGCGGACAAGCTGCTGATCATCGACCTGCCCCGACCACCGGCACCGTTGCATCTGCTGCGGCTGGCCACGATGCTGCCACTGGCCCCGTTCATCCCGTTCGTGCACGACGGTGTCATCAGTTCGCTGCGCAGCTACAGTCCGTCGGCGTTGCGCGCACTGGCCGAGCACGCCGGTGTCGACATCGAATTACGGGGCGGTCTGCTCAGTCCACAGATCGCGGTGGCCGTTCGGCGCTAGTGTCGACGCTGTGGGCGAAGAGGTTTCCCGCACGGAATTCAGCCGCGCACAGCGCCGCGAATACCGGCGCAAGGTCCAGCTGTGCCTGGACGTGTTCGAGACGATGCTGTCCCAGTCCAGCTTCGAGTTCGACCGACCGCTCACCGGCATGGAGATCGAATGTAACCTGGTCGACGCTCAATACCAGCCGGCACTGCGCAATCAGGAGGTGCTGGCCTCCATCGCCGACCCGGCCTATCAGACCGAACTGGGCGCCTACAACATCGAATTCAACGTTCCGCCCCGCCCGCTGCCCGGACAGTCCGCGCTGGAACTGGAGGCCGAGGTCCGTGCCAGCCTGAACGCCGCGGAGGCCAAGGCCACCGAGGACGGCGCGCACATCGTGATGATCGGGATCCTGCCCACGCTCATGCCCGAACATCTGGAGTCGGGGTGGATGAGCAAGTCGACCCGTTACCAGGCGCTCAACGACTCCATCTTCACCGCACGCGGCGAGGATATCGACATCGACATCACCGGGCCCGAACGCCTGTCACTGCAGTCGGCCGATATCGCACCCGAATCCGCCTGCACCAGTATGCAATTGCATCTGCAGGTGTCGCCGGCAGAGTTCGCGCAGAACTGGAACGCCGCGCAGGTACTGGCCGGCCCGCAACTCGCGTTGGGCGCCAACTCCCCGTACTTCTTCGGCCACGAGCTCTGGGCCGAGACGCGCATCGAACTGTTCGGTCAGGCCACCGACACCCGGCCCGACGAACTCAAGACACAGGGCGTGCGCCCACGCGTCTGGTTCGGCGAACGGTGGATCACCTCGATCTTCGATCTGTTCGAGGAGAACGTCCGCTACTTCCCGGCACTGCTGCCGGAGATCTCCGATGAGGACCCGGTCGCCGAACTCGCGGCCGGGCGCACCCCGCAACTCTCCGAGTTGCGCCTGCACAACGGCACCATCTACCGGTGGAACCGGCCCGTCTACGACGTGGTGAACGGCAAACCCCACCTGCGGGTCGAGAACCGGGTGCTGCCCGCCGGGCCCACGGTGCTCGACATGCTGGCCAACTCGGCGTTCTACTACGGCACCCTGCGGGCCCTCACCGATGACGACCGCCCACTGTGGAGCAAGATGAGTTTCGCTGCGGCACAGCATAATTTCTTCGCATCGGCGCGGCACGGAATGGACGCCCGGCTGTACTGGCCCGGGTTGGGTGAGGTGACCGCCGACGAGCTGGTGTTGCGGGAGCTGCTGCCGCTGGCCCATGACGGGCTGCGACGCTGGGGTGTCGCCACGGAAGTGCGGGAACGCTTCCTCGGCGTCATCGAGGCGCGCGCCAAGACCGGTCGCAACGGAGCCGCGTGGCAGACCGCCACCGTGCGCGCGCTGCAGGAACGCGGTCTCGCGCGGCCCGCGGCGCTGGCGGAGATGCTGCGTATGTACTGCGAGCACATGCACACCAATGCACCCGTACACACGTGGGAGACACCTACCGCGTGAGCGCGCGTACGTTGGATGTCATGGCATCTGAGGTACTGGACTGGGACAGCGCATACCGCCACGACGGCGAGTTCCAGGGACCACCGCCGTGGAGCATCGGTGAACCGCAACCCGAACTGGCAGCGCTGACCTCGGCGGGCATGGTGCACAGCGACGTCCTGGACGCCGGCTGCGGGCATGCCGAGCTGTCACTGTCACTGGCATCAGACGGCTACACCGTGGTGGGCCTGGACATTTCGCCGACCGCCATCGCCGTGGCGAACCGTGCAGCGCAGGAACGCAACCTGCGCCACGCCAGCTTTGCCCAGGCCGATATCACCTCCTTCACCGGCTACGACGGCCGTTTCCACACCGTCATCGATTCGACGCTGTTCCATTCGCTGCCCGTCGACGGTAGGCACAACTACCTGCACGCGGTTCAGCGTGCCGCGGCCCCGGGCGCGCGCTACTACGTCCTGGTGTTCGCCAACGGGGCGTTCCCCGCCGAGTTGGCGACCAAGCCCAACGAGGTCGACGAGTACGAATTGCGCGATATCGTGGCGGCGCACTGGACCGTGGACGACATCCGGCCGGCCTTCATCCACGCCAACATGCCATCGGGGCCGGGGGCGCCGTTCGACATGCCCCCGCATGACCACGACGACAGGGGCCGGATGAAGCTGCCGGCCTTCCTGCTGACCGCGCACAAGTAACCTCGCGCTCCCCGATACTGCCCGAACGGGCAGTAAAGGCCGACCATTCGGCTCGCGCGCCAGCCGCTGTTGGCCAATAGCGTTGTCCAGCATGAGCATTACCGCCGTCCGGCCGGCCGAGGTCGACCCGTTGAGCCCGGTGCCCGGTGGTGTGTGGCGCGGGAGCGGCGTACGGGTGCTACGACGGGACGGTACCCGGCGTGAGCATCCGGCCAGGCCACGGTTCTGTGCCGACCGCCGCGGCGGCGTCCTCACCGTCGAACACGACCTCACCCCCGATGAGTTGTCCGACACCCTGGCGGTTCTGCTGACCGAACAACTGGACGGAATTCTGCTCGGCCGCCACGATTTCGAGTCGGTGTTCACCGGGGTCGTGCGCACCACCGTGCCGGGAGGGATCGCCGCGTGGTCACGGTTCTACCGTAATTCACTGGATGCGCTGGAATCCGGGCAGACCGCCTTCGCGACGATCCACCGGCGGGCAGCCGAGCTCGTGACCGGGCCGTGGCTCCTGGACCTCGGATCATGCTTCGGCTTCTTCCCACTGCGAATGATCCGACTGGGCTACGAGGTGACGGCAACCGACCTGAGCGCACCGACGATGGATTTGCTTGCGCGCGTGAGCTCTCGATTAAACCGGCCGCTGCGCACCATCGCCTGCGACGCCGCGCATGTTCCGCGCGCCGACGGCGCGGCCGATACCGTCACCGCGCTGCATCTGCTGGAGCACCTCGATCCCGACACCGGCAACGCGGTGCTGGGCGAAGCGTTGCGGCTGGCGCGTCGCCGCGTGGTGGTGGCCGTGCCGTTCGAGGATGAACCGCAGGCCTGCTACGGGCATGTCCGCACCTTCGACATGGCGACGTTGCGCGATCTGGGTACGCGGTTCACCGGTGTGCGCGCCAGGGTCTTCGAACATCACGGCGGCTGGCTGGTGCTGGACCGGATCTAGATCAGCCCGCGCTTGCTGGCCGCGTACACCGCTTCGGCCCGCCGGCTCACCTGGAGCTTGCGCATGATGTTGCTGACATGGAACTTCGCGGTGGTGGCGGAGATGAACAGCTTCTCGCCGATCCTGCTGTTGGACAACCCGGTTGCCAGCAACCGCAGCACTTCCAGCTCACGGTCGGTGAGCTGTTCACGGTGTTCGGTGCGACCATTGAGCGAGCGCACGACCGCCGCGGCACTGCGTGAATCGAAGGCGCTCTCCCCCGCCGAGATGGCGCGGATCGCCCGGACCAGTTCGGTGGTGTCGACGTCCTTGACCACATAGCCCCTGGCCCCGGCGTGCACGGCGCGCACCACCAGGTCCTCGTCCAGGAAGGTCGTCAGCACCAGCAGTCCCAACTCGGGGTGCGCGGCGGAGAGCTTCGTACACAACGACAAGCCCTCGAAATCCGAACCCGCCGAGAGTTTCAGGTCGAGCAGCACGACGTCCGGCCGAACCGCCGACACCATGGCCTCGGCCTCCGGCTCCGTCGAGGCCTCTCCGACGACCACCAGATCGTCCTCGCGCTCCAGCAGTGACCGCAGCCCCTGCCGCAGGATGGCGTGATCATCGACCAGTGCCAACTGAATTGTCATCGTGGACTCTTTTCCCTGGGAATGGTCGCGACCAGCCGCACCCCACCGATTCGGGAGCGTTGCACCACAAGCGTTCCGCCGTGTTCGCGACAGCGGGCGAGCATATTGGCCAGGCCGCGGTGATGCCCGTCGACATCGGTGACATCGGCCATCCTCAGCATCAGGCGCAGCTTCTCCGGGTCACCGCAGCCATCGTCGGCGATGGACAAGGTGACCGCCCGTGCCCGGTACTGCAAGCGCAGGATCGCCCGGCTGCCCTTGCCGTGCATGGCCGCGTTGAACAGAGCTTCGCCGGCCACCCGCAGCAACGCGTGCTCGACGGCACTGGGCAATTCCGCCACGGCCCCTTCGACTTTCAGGGTCACCCGCAGATCCTCGGGCATATGGACGGTGGCCAACTGTGCCAGCAGTTCCGGTAGGCTGGAGCGGCCGGCGTCCTCGGGATGGTTGAGCGCATAGATCGCCGAGCGCAGCTGCTCGGTCGCCGAGCGGGTCAGCGTCTTGGCCATGTCCAGGCGGTCGGCGAGATCGGGGTTGCCGACCAGAGACCGGATCTCGCTGCGGCACACCTCGATCTGCATACCGGCCGACAGCACTGTCTGAGTAACGCTGTCGTGCAGCTCGCGGGCGATGCGATGCCGCTCGTTGTCGAGCACCTGGTGGCGCTGGGCGGCGCCGAGCTCGCGTTGGGTGGCCAGCAGCTGGGCGTTGTGCGCCTCGGACTGGGCCAGCAACGCCTGCGAGCGCTGGAACAGCTCGCAGTTGTGCAGCGCGACGGCGGTCTGGCTGGACAGGATCCGCATCACCGTCTCATCGGTGCCGTCCAAGGTGCGGTGACTGGGCGTCCACGCCGCGAAGGCGCCGATCACGCCGCCGTCGAGTTCGATGGGGACATGGGCGTGGTGCGGTTCGATCACCGGCAGCCGGAACTGGGCGAGTTGCCCGCGCAGGATGTCGTTGAGCCGGTTGAGCACCGCGTCCGGCAGGTGCGGCACCGGATGCTTTGCCCCGGAGAGCCCTTCGAATGAGTAGGGGTTGCCGTCGGCGTCGAGGATGAGGTGGCGCGGGCGGGCCTCGGGCAGTGCTCCGTCGGCCAGCGCGAGCAACACCCATTCGGCTCCGAGATGGACCCGGGCGGCCTCGGCGGCCGCCCGCACCAGCTTCTCCGGCCCGTTCACCGTCTGCACCAGGGCGCGAGAGATGGCGTCGAGGGCGGCGATCACCCGTTCGGTGCGCTGCGCGGCGACCCGGAACTCCGGGTAGAACGTCGGCTTGCCGGAGCGCACCCCGGTCAGCTGCTCCAGATCCGGCTGGGCCCTCACAGTGCGGCCCGGAACAGTGCCTGCAGCTGTGCCTCGTCGGCCGCGCGGGGGTTGGTGGTGATGCACGCGTCGGCCATGGCGTTGCGAGCCAGCACCGGTACGTCGGTGTCGCGCACGCCGAGATCGGCAAGCCCCCGTGGCACACCGACCTTCTGCGCCAGCTGTTGCAGGTGATCGGCAAGGGCCAGTGCGGATTCCAGCTCGGGCGCGCGGGTGTCGGCGATGCCCAGATTGGCCGCGATGACGGCGAACGGAGCCGGGTCGGCCTCGGCATTGAACCGCACCACATGCGGCAGCAACACGCCATTGATGACACCGTGTGGCAGATCGAGCAGCCCGCCGACCTGATGACTCATCGCATGGGCGGCGCCCAGGATGGCGTTGGTGAACGCGAGCCCGGCATCCAGGGCAGCCTGCGCCATCAGCACCCGGGCGCTCATCTCGTGTGGTTGTTCGATGGTGGTGACCAGGTTCTCGGTCACCATCACCACCGCCCGCAGCGCGTGATGGTCGGTGAGCTGGTTGTGCCCGAGGGATACGAACGCCTCGATACCGTGGGTCAGGGCGTCCAATCCGGTGGCGGCATTGAGCCATTCCGGCATCGTGGTGAGCAGGCGCGGGTCGATCACGGTGATATCGGGGACCAGTGCACGTCCCAGGATGGTGATCTTTGTGTTGCGGGTGGTGTCGGTGACGATGCAGAACTGCGAGACGTCGGCGCCGGTGCCCGAGGTCGACGGCAGCACCACCAGCGGCGGGATCGGCATGGTGGCCTTGTCGACGCCGGCGTAGTCGAGGATGTCGCCGCCGTTGGCGGCCAGGATCGCGATGCCCTTGGCGGCGTCGATGACCGATCCCCCACCCAGCGCGATCAGCACATCGCAGCCACGGGACCGGTAGAACTCGTGCCCGGCGGTGATCTCGTGGTCCTTGGGGTTGGGGGTGAGCGCGCTCCACACCTGGGCCTGGACGCCCTGGTCGCGCAGATGGTCGACGAGCTCGTCCACCCAACCTGCCTCGATCAGGCCGGGATCGGTGACCAGGAGCGGACGCTGGCCGCCGAGCCGCAGCGCGGCGTGCGCCGCCTCGGCCATCGAGTCGATGCCGAACACGATCTCGGGGGCGTGAAACTTGAGCAGGCGAGAAGGCACCACACGACCTCCCTGCCGCTGTGTGATCCACGTAACACGACCAGCCTACGTGCCCCAACAGGCCCAACCAATGTGCAGGTGGGCAGGCTTTCACCTACCCGATCGGGCAGGTAGCACGTTCAGGAGAGGGCGTGCGCGAGCTCCGCCGCCTTGGCCGTCAGGGCCTCGGCATTGCTGGCCACCACCACGCGATCGCACACCTGCGCGTAGTCCGGCATGGCGCAGGTGGCCTGGCGCCAGTAGCGCTGCGGCTCGGGGGTCACCCACGCCAGCCGGTGCACCCGCCGGCGCAGCTCCCGCAGCCGGTCGACCCCGGGCGGCAGACCGCCGCTGCGGCCGTCGCCGACGATCAGCACCGCGGTCCGGGAATCCAGGGCGTCGGCCTGGCCGCGCAGCATCTCCTCGAACACCTGCCCGTAATCGCTGCTGGCCTGCAGATCCAGGTGTCGCTCGGCCAGCACCGCGGCCAGCGCGTCATCGCCGCCGGCGCGCAGCAGGATCTCGGTGACGTCCACGGGGCGGTCCACGAACGCCATCACCCGGCAGCGGTGTGCCCGCCGGTGCATGGCCTGCGCCAGCCGCAGTGTGAACGCGGTGACCGGGCGCACCGACAGCGACACGTCCGCGATGACCAGCAGCCGGATCCGGTCCGGCAGCGGGGTGCGGGTGATGAGGTGAAAGGGCACGCCGTCGGTACGCATGCTGGCCCGGACCGTGCGCCGCATATCGAGCCGGCCGCGGCCGCGCTCCCGGGGACGGGCCCGCGGTGCCCCGCGCATCCGGCGCAGCACCTCGTGGCAGGCCAGGTCGATATCGGCGGCCAGTCCCGCAACGGAATCGGTTTCGGGGTGCTCGGGTTCGGCGGCCAGCCCGCTGCGCCGCGCCAGTGCCGCGACGAACCCCTCGACCGCCTGCGTCAACTGATCGAGCTGCTCGGCGGTCAGCGGTTCGTCACCGGCGTCGCCACCGTAGGTGCGGGTCGGGTCATAGGCGTCCAACCAGGCCAGGATGGCGTCCGGGTCGTCGAAGCTCAGCGAGCCGGCCACCACGGGGGCCACCGAATCGGCCAGATCACCCGCCCCGCTGGACAGGGCCCGATCCACCTCGACGGTGTAGCGCATGCCGCGGCGGCCACCGTCGGCCTCGGAGGACACCATCAGCTGGTCATCGGCACCGGTCATACTGAAATCGTCGTCGTCCTTGTGCGGGTTGAAGCCCCGGTCCGCGTCCGGGGTGTCGAAGTGGTCGCCGACCTCGGCGGCCCGTTCGTTGTATTCGGCGTACCGCGCGAGGCTCTCTCGTCGAAGATCCTCCATGTCGACATCGAGCTGGTCGGGCAGGCCCGAGCCGGTGTGCGCACGGCCCGGGCCCGCCACCGGCTCCTCATCTTTCGTGCCGCGCCGGCCGAACAGGGCATCGAAGGCGCGGTCGAAACCGCGTTGTTCGCGTTGATATTTCGCGCACGTGGCTCGCAGTGCCGCCCGCAGCCCGCGGCGGTCGGCGGCGCCGAGCAACCCCAACACGCGCCGCACCTCGATGACCTCCGCCGGCGAGGTCGCGACCCCGGCGCGGCGCAGCAGCTGCCCGAACGTCGCCGCCACGGCGTCCAGGATCTCCGACGGAGTCACCGCCCACCACGCCCGCGAAACACCGAGGTGGTGGTGTTGGCCGGACGCGATGCCACCGTCACCCGTTCCGGGACGACGGTTTCTGCTGCGCGAGTGGGCACGCCACCGAGGTGACGCAGCGCGATATCGCGATCACTGGTGAACTTCACCAGCGCCGAGAGCAACACCGTGTCGGTGATGCCCTGCCCGAGCAGCGCGGCCGCCCTGGCACCGTCGATCACCTCGGATATCGACGGACTTTTGCGCAGCGGCAGTTCACGCAGCGTGCGGGCGAGTTCGACGACAGTGGCGACCACCCCGGGTTCGACGTCCGGCGCGCGGACCCCGACGATCTCCCGTTCCCGCTGCGGGGTGGGGAAACCCAGGTGGTAGTGCAGGCACCGACGCTTGAGGGCGGCCGACAGTTCCCGGGTGTCATTGGAGGTCAGCACCACCCAGGGCACCGACCGCGCCACGAAGGTGCCGATCTCGGGGATGGTGACCTGACGTTCGGCCAGCACCTCGAGCAGCAAGGCCTCCATGGCTTCCTCGGTGCGATCCACCTCGTCGATGAGCAGCACCACAGGTTGCTCGGAGAGCACCGATTCCAGCAGCGGCCGCACCGACAGGAACTCCTCGGTGTAGAGGTCCACGGTCTCGATTGCCTTGTCCCGCATCATCTGCACGTGCAGTAGCTGTTTGGCGTAGTCCCATTCGTAGAGCACCCGGTTGTCGTCGAGGCCCTCGTAACACTGCAACCGGATCAGCCGCCGGCCGCCCGCCGCGGCGAGCGCCTTGGCCAACTCGGTCTTGCCGACTCCCGCCGGGCCTTCCAGTAGCAGCGGGCGGTCCAGCGCGGTGGCCAGATGCACCACGGTGGCCAGATCGTCGTCGGCGATGTAGTCCTGCTCGCGCAGCGAGTCGGCGAGTTCGGTTGCGGTGGCGAATGTTATCGGATCATCGCGCATGGGGATGTGCGCAGTGGTCACGGCGATCTCCTCACACGATGGATCAGTAGGTTTCGTTGATCGCGTGCCCGACAACGGGAATCATCGAACCGACGGTGACCTCGCGCGGATTACCCGGGGTGCACCAGTCGTCCTGGATGTGCTCCGAGATCGCCAGCACGGTCTTGTCGTCGCCCAAGATCTGCGTCGCCGCGACCGGAGTACTTGCCGGTGTTCATCCGGTTCTTCTCGTACGAGTCGGTGCGGACCGCGGAGAAGTTGTCCGGGATGCCGACGTCCTGGGAGAGCCGGATGGCGGCTTCGACGGCCGCGTCGGCGGCCTGCACGGTGGTCATGTTGCGGGTGTCGACACCCATCGCGGTGGCCAGCTGCGCGTACCGCTCGTAGCGCGAGGGCAGGTTGTACTCCCACACCCGGGGCAACGCGATGGCGTTGTTCAGGCCGTGATGGCTGTCGAAGAAGGCACTGACGGCGTGGCTGATCGAGTGCACGATGCCCAGACCACCGGAGTTGAACGCCTGACCGGCGATGTACTGGGCGTTCATCATGCCTTCGCGGGCCTTGAGGTTGCGCGGCTCGAACACCGCCTCCCGCAGATTCTTGGCGACGAGTTCGACCGAGTACAAAGCATTTCCCAGTGATGGCGCGAAGTCCAGCCGGGACACGAACGGCTCGCTGCCGTGCGCGAGCACGTCGAAGCCGCAGTAAGCGGTGAAGTGCTGCGGGCAGGTGTAGTAGAGCAGCGGATCGTCGATGGCCACCGTGACGATGGTGGCCTCGTCGAAGCCGACCCACTTGTGCGGGTGTTCCATGTCCGAGGTGTCGGTGATGACGTAGGCCCACGACGTCTCCGAACCCGTTCCGGCCGTGGTGGATACCGCGATGTGCGGCGGGTTCTCCTTGTTGGTGGACTTGGCGAAGCCCTCGAACTCGTTGATGTTGCGGCCGTCGTGCGCGATCACCACGCGGGCGCCCTTGGCGGCGTCATGGCTGGAGCCACCACCGATGGAGATGATGCTGTCGCACTTCTCCTGCTGGTAGAGCGCGGCGGCCTCCATGACGTTGTAGTCCTTGGGGTTGGACTCCACCTTGTCGTAGAGCACGACCTCGACGCCCTGGTACTCGATCTTGCCGGTGAGCTCCTCGATGATGCCCGAGCCGCGCAGGCCGGTGGTCATCAGCAGGGTGCGCTTGAAGCCGAGGTTCTTGGCTTCCACACCGATGATGTCGTGTGCGCCCACACCGAGCAGCGCGCGGGGGAACGGGTGGAACTCCTTGATCGGAAAGTCCCAAATCTGGTTCAGCTCAATGGCCATCGGTCGACTCCTTGCGGTATCGGACGGGCGGAAGACCCTCCTGGACACCACCGTGGACCTGCGTGGCCCGCGTCACAATGAAGTTCTGCGACTACCCGCCGTCCGGCACGCGGAAACTGCCCGATCGGGCAGGCGTCACAGCCCGCCGCGCGACACCAACTGGGCAGCGATGACGTTGCGCTGGATCTCGTTGGTGCCCTCGCCGACGATCATCAGCGGGGCGTCCCGGAAGTAGCGCTCCACGTCGTACTCGGTGGAGTAGCCGTAGCCGCCGTGGATACGCACCGCGTTCAGCGCGATCTCCATCGCGACCTCGGAGGCGAACAGCTTGGCCATGCCGGCTTCCATATCGCAGCGCTCACCTTCGTTGTTGGCGGCACTGTCGTATTTCTCGGCGGCATACCAGGTGAGTTGGCGGGCCGCGGTGAGCTTGGTGGCCATATCGGCGAGGTAGTTGCCGATGGACTGGTGGCGCCAGATCGGCTGACCGAAGCTCTCGCGCTGCTGGGCGTAGGCCAGCGAGTCTTCCAGGGCGGCGGTGGCCACCCCCAGCGCCCGGGAGGCGACCTGGATGCGGCCGGTTTCCAGGCCCTTCATCATCTGTGCGAAGCCCCTCCCCGGGGCGCCGCCCAGGATGGCGGTGGCCGGGATGCGGTAGTCGTCGAAGGACAGCTCGCAGGATTCCACGCCCTTGTAGCCGAGCTTGGGCAGATCGCGTGAGACGGTCAGGCCGGGCCCGTGTTCGACGAGCACGATGGAGATACCCTTGTGCTTGGGTTGCGCGCCGGGGTCGGTTTTACACAGCAGCGCAATGAGATCCGAGCGTCGGGCGTTGGAGATCCACGTTTTGGCGCCCGCGATCACCAGGTCCTCGCCGTCGGTTCTCGCGACGGTGGTCATGGCCTGTAGGTCGGAGCCCCCGCCGGGCTCGGTCAGTGCCATGGTGGCGCGCACCTCGCCGGTGGCCATCCGCGGCAGGTAGGCCTGCTTCTGCTCATCGGTACCGAACAGGGCGAGCAGTTTGGCCACCACGGTGTGCCCGCCCATCGCGCCGGCCAGGCTCATCCAGCCGCGCGCGAGTTCCTGAGTGACCCGCGCGTAGCAGGGCATCGATACCGGCGAGCCGCCGTAGGACTCCGGCACCGCCAACCCGTAGATGCCGATCTGCTTCATCTGCTCGATCCAGCGTTCGGGGTACTCGTTCGCGTGCTCCACCTTCTGCACGCGGGGCTTGACCTCCCGGTCGACGAACTCGCGCACCGTCTGGATCAGGAAGGTCTCTTCGTCGTTGAGCGGGGCCATCGATTCAGACTAGAAGGACCGCCGGTGGTCGCCGCCGGCGAGCCGTCACCCCAGGCCGGCGGAGGAGCGCCGCCGCCGCGAGATCGCGTCCACGCTGGCCGCGAGCAGCAGCACTCCACCTGTGACCAGGAAGTTGATATAGGACGACTGATTCAACAGGCCCAGTCCGTTCGCAATGGTGGCGACCACCACGCCACCGATCACGGCGTCGATGGCCCGGCCCTTGCCGCCGAAAAGACTCGTGCCGCCGATCACGGCCGCGCCGACCGCGTACAGCAGCACATTGCCCGCGCCCGAGGACGCCGACACCTTTCCCGCGTAGGACGCGGCGATGATTCCACTCAACGCGGCCAGCGACGAGCAGACGATGAACACCGAAACCCGGATGCGGTCAACGGGGATACCTGCGCGGCGCGCGGCCTCGGCGTTACCGCCGACGGCATAGATGTGCCTGCCGTACGACGTCCGCCTGAGCACCAGCGTCATGGCGATGAGGAGGACCAGGATCAACGGCAGCACATACGGAATGCCGCGGATGTCCACGGTGGGGTTGACGCTGCGGTTGACGCTCAGCACGAACGTGACGCCTAAAATGACGCCGGCCACCACGGCCACCCGCGCGAGGACCACACCCAGCGGGGCGTGTGAGAGCCGCAGGGCCTTCTTGCGCCGGTACTGGTAGACCTCGAGGCCGGTGAAGCCGACGACCACCACCAGCGCGATTGCCCAGCCGACGGAAACGGGCAGATTATTGATCGTCAGGCCGCGGATCACCGGATCGTCGACTCGGACAGATCCGCCCTCGCCGATCAGTTTCAGCGTCACGCCCTGCAGTCCGAGGAAGAACGCCAACGTGACGACGAACGACGGAATCCCGAGTTTGGCGCGCAGCACGCCGATGGCGAGGCCGATCAACGCGCCGCAGGCGATGCCGGTCAGGATGGCCGCCCACCATGGCCAGCTCAGGCTGACGATGGTCAACCCCATCGCACATGCCGCCACCCCGCCTGCGACTCCCGCGGACAGATCGATGTCACCGAGCAGCAGGACGAACACCAGCCCCATTGCCAGGACGCAGATGGATCCGGCCTGGGTGACCAGGTTGGCAAGGTTCAGCGCCGACAGGAAGCGGTCGTTCGCCACACCGAACACCACGAACAGCACGACGAGACCCAGAACGGCGGGCAGTGAACCCATGTCACCGCCGCGGACCCGCTGCAGGTAACCGCGGACCGCCTCGCCGAACGTCTGATCGGAGCTGGTGTCGCCGACGAAGTCGGCGTCGGCGAGTGTGCCATCGGATTGCGGAACTGACGGTGCGTGTTTCGGCGGCCATGGGGGTTTCCCTCACATCTCCGTTTCGGTCGTGCACGTCGTGGCTCACATCGACTCGGCGGCCTGTGTCGGCGCCAGCCCGAGGCTGCCGGAACGTCCGGCGGTGATGAGTTCGACGATCTGGCCGCGGGTGACGTCGGATGCCTTGACATCGGCGGCCACCCGCCCGAGGTAGAGCGCACAGATCCGGTCGGCGACCTCGAAGACATCGACCATGTTGTGCGAGATGAGCACCACCCCCACCCCCTGATCGGCGAGCCGGCGCACCAAGTCGATCACCTGGCGGGTCTGCGCGACGCCCAGCGCTGCGGTCGGTTCGTCGAGCAGAACCACCTTCGAGTTCCACAGCACCGACTTGGCGATCGCCACGGTCTGGCGCTGGCCCCCGGACAGACTCGACACCGTCTGCCGTACGGATTTCACCGTCCGCACCGACAGCGAGGTGAGGGCGTCGCGGGCCATCGTTTCCATTCGGGCCTCGTCGAGCAGCCCTCGGCTCGTGAGTTCCCGCCCGAGGAACATGTTCTCGACGATGTCGAGGTTGTCGCACAGCGCCAGATCCTGGTAGACCACCTCTACCCCGAGCGCCGCAACCTCGTTCGGACTGTGCACTGTCACGGGCCGACCCTCGAACAGATAGCTGCCGGTGTCGATGGGGTGGATCCCGGCAATCGCCTTGACCAAGGTCGACTTGCCGGCGCCGTTGTCGCCGACCAGGGCCGTGACCTGACCAGGGTAGACGCAGAAGTCGATGTCGTGGAGCACGTGGACTACGCCGAAAGTCTTGTTGACGCCTCGCAATTCGAGTATCGGATCGGCCGATGGTGCGCTGGCGGTCATCAGCGCTCAGGTCCCCGCGGCGGTGCACATGGGCGCGAACTGTCCCGTGCACACCTCGTCTCTGGACTGACCGCCGTCCTCGAAGACAACCCCCACGTTGTCCTTCGTGATCGACTTCGGTGTCAACAGCACCGACGGGACGTCACGTTCGCCCGTATCGTCGCGCGACGTGCTGGTGGCCTTCGGTTCTTCACCGTTGGCGAGCGCGATCGCCACTTCGGCAAGCGCGTTGGCCTCCTCGGTTGCCGACTTGTAGACGGTCATGCACTGCGTCCCGGCGAGGATGTTCTGCAGACCCTCGACCGTTGCATCCTGGCCGGTGACCGGAACCTGGCCGGCACGCCGGTTCTTCTCCAGGATCGAGATGACCGAGCCGGCCAGACCGTCGTTGGCCGCGTAGACCCCGTCCACACGTCCGTCCGCCGCGGTGTAGAGCTGCTCGAAGATGGTCACCGCCGCGTCGGTGTCCCAGTCCGGCACCGCCTGCTCTCCGACGACGGTGATGGTCGGCGTCACGTCGATCGCCGAATGGGCCCCGGCGCTGAACAATGTCGCGTTGTTGTCGGTCGGAGAACCGTTGAGGAAGACCACATTCGCGGGCCTGCCACCGAGGCAGTCGACGAGCCCCTGCCCCTGGAGCTCACCAACGGTGGTGTTGTCGAACGATACGTAGATGTCGGCGGAACCGCCCAGGGTCAGGCGGTCGTAGTCAATGGTCTTGACGCCCTGGGTGGCGGCCTTCTGCTGAATCGACGCGCCGCTGTCGGAGTCGAGGTTCACGATCGCCAGCACGGTGACGCCATCGGCGATCATGCCGTCGGCGATCGTGGCCATCGTGTCGGCGGATCCTTCCGCGTTCTGGATGGTGTAGTCCACCCCGGCCGCCTTGAACGCGGCTTCCAGCGCGGGGCGGTCCTTGGTCTCCCAGCGAACCGACGACTTGGTGTCAGGCAGGATCACCCCGACCTTGCCCGACCCCGAGCTTGTCGACTCCGAACCCGAATCCGATCCGCAGGCCGTCAGCGTCAGGCCGGCGCCGACGACGGTCGCGACGAGCAGGGTGCTGATTCGTTTCACGAAGATCCCTCCAATGGTGCGTGGATTTGTTGTCGGTGATGACATATTCGGTGATCCAGCTCACTGTGCGGACGGAATTGCAGGATTCGGGCGCGTGCAGGGCCTCACCGCGCACCCATCAGATGCTCGATCGCCAACTGGTGGAGAGCGACGAAACCGCAACCCTTTCCGCCGAAGTAGGCACCGGTGTCGAACTGTTCGTAGGCGGTCGGGTCGGCCAATAGATCGGCATAGGTCTCGCCGGGGCCCAAGGTGGGTTCGCGTAGCTCGGGCACCTTGGCCGCCGCCATCGCCGCCTGCACCGCCGGGTCGGCGCGGAACGCCGCGGCGCGCTGGCGCAGCAGCAGGTACATCCGCATGTTGGCCGCCGCCGAGGCCCACACACCGTCCGCATCCTCGGTCCGGCTGGGCTTGTAGTCGAAATGCCGCGGCCCGTCATAGGCCGGGCCGCCGCCGGGGCCGCCGTGTTCGAGCAGATCGACCAACGCGAACGCGTTGACGAGATCACCGTGACCGAACACCAGGTCCTGGTCGAACTTGATGCCGCGCTGACCGTTCAGGTCGATGTGAAACAGCTTGCCGCTGTAGAGGGCTTGGGCAATACCGTGCACGAAGTTCAGCCCGGCCATCTGCTCGTGGCCGGTCTCGGGGTTGACGCCGACCATCTCCGGATGGGCAAGGGTCTCGATGAACGCCAGTGCGTGTCCCACCGTGGGCAGCAAGATGTCACCGCGCGGTTCGTTGGGCTTGGGCTCGATCGCGAACCGAAGTCCGCTGCCCTGGTCGATCACATACTGGCACAACATGTCCAGCGCCTCGCGGTAGCGTTCCAGGGCAGCTTGAACGTCCTTGGCCGAGTCGTACTCGCCACCTTCCCTGCCACCCCACATCACGAAGGTCTCGGCACCGAGTTCGGCGGCCAGATCGATATTGCGCAGGACCTTGCGCAACGCGAAACGACGCACGCCACGGTCGTTGCTGGTGAACCCGCCGTCCTTGAACACCGGCTGCGTGAACAGGTTGGTGGTGACCATCGGCACGACCAGACCGTGGGCGCTCAGCGCCGAGGTCAATCTGTCGATCATCCGCCGTCGCTCGGCATCGGAGCTGCCGAACGCGAACAGGTCGTCGTCGTGCAGCGTCAGTCCGTACGCACCCAACGCGGCCAGTCGCTCGACGGCGTCGACAACGTCGACCGCGGGCCGGGTGGCGACGCCGAACGGGTCGACGCCCGGCCAGCCGACGGTCCACAGTCCGAACGAGAACTTGTCCGAAGGGCTCGGTATCAAACCCTCCGACGTCGGGGCGCCGGCCTCCAGGACGGTCATGGGGTCCTCCTCGGGGATCATGGCACCTGTCGGTGCGAGTGGTGCGATGGAACCTCTATTTGTTCTCTGTGCGAACATAAGATGTGGCCTGTGCCACTGTCAAGGCTGAAAGTGAGGTGTTTGATGTGTCGGTGAACGGATCGGGAGCCCATCGAGCCGCCCGGGTGGGAACGAGCACCGACGACGTTCGGCGACGAAATCTGTCCAGCGTTCTCACCCTGGTGCACCGCCACCGGGCGCTCAGCCGCGCCGAGTTGACCCGCCACACCGGACTGTCCCGGTCGACCACCAAGGATCTGGTCGAGGAGCTGGTGACACGGGGCCTCGTCGAGGAGACACCGGCGCCGTCGGTATCGCAGGTCGGACGGCCCAGTCCCATTGTGCGCCCCGGCAATCGGGCGCTCGCGGTGACGATCAGCCCGGAGGTCGACGCGGTCACCGTAGGAGTGGTGGCGATGGGGGGCGCGGTACTCGACATGGTGCGCTACCCGACCGAGCGGATACCGACCGCGGCGGAGACGGTCGCCATCACCGGCGATGCGGTGGAGCGGATCCGCGCCGGCCTGGCCGACGGTCAGGTGCTGACAGCGGTCGGCGTGGCGGTGCCCGGGCTCGTACACGGTCGCGCATCGGCGGTGCAACTGGCACCCAACCTCGACTGGCATGATGTAGAGATCGGCCAGATACTCAGCACAGCAACGAAATTGCCGGTCTATGCGGCCAACGATGCCAATGTCGGCGCCATTGCCGAACACCGGTTCGGCAACCATGTCGATGCCGATCATCTGATCTACGTCAACGGCGGACCCAGCGGCATTGGGGCCGGCGTCATCGTTGCCGGCCGGCTCCTCGAGGGCGTCGCGGGGTACGCGGGCGAACTGGGCCATACCTACGTCGGCGGCCGCGAGAAATGCCACTGCGGCAGTGTCGGCTGCCTGGAGACCGAGGTGACCCAGCCACCGTTGGCCCGCCTGCTCGCCGAGCTCGACGGCACATCCGGCGACGCCGAGCCCTGCCCCAACTCCGCGGAGACCGATGTGCTCGACCGCCAGGCACGGGCACTGGCCATCACCCTCGGCAATGCCATCAACATGTTGAATCCCCGGTTGATCGTGCTCGGCGGATTCCTGCGGGTCTTTCCCACCTGCGCGGCGCCGGTGCTGCGTACCGAATTGGCGCGCCGCAGCATGCGGGCGCCACGCGAGCTGGTCCGCGTGGTACCCGCAACCCTCGGCGCCGATACGTTGGTGATCGGCGCGGCCGAGTTGGCATTCGCACCCGTGCTCACCGATCCCGGGAGGTTCTGAGCGTGACACTCGTGGCGGGCATCGACTCATCCACCCAGTCCTGCAAGGTCGTGGTCTGCGACGCCGAGACCGGCAGCATCGTGCGTTCGGCGTCATCACCGCACCCCGCCGGAACCGAGGTCGACCCGGAACTGTGGTGGGGTGCGCTGCAGCGCACACTCGCCATGGCGGGCGGAGTCGACGACGTGTCGGCGATTGCGGTGGGGGGCCAACAACACGGAATGGTGTGCCTGGACTCGACCGGCAGGGTGATACGAGATGTACTGCTGTGGAACGACACGCGCTCAGGTGCGGCCGCCGAGGAACTTGTCGGTGAACTGGGCGGTGCCGCCCGGTGGGCCGCCCGCGTCGGCGTCGTACCGGTCGCGTCGATCACCGCCACCAAGCTGCGCTGGCTGGCCGACCACGAACCGAGTCACGCCGACGCGACCGCGGCGGTCTGCCTTCCCCACGACTGGCTGACCTGGCGGCTGGGCGGCTGCTCCGATATCGCGGACCTGCGTACCGACCGCAGCGATGCGAGCGGCACCGGCTACTACTCGGCCGACAGCGACAGCTATCAGACCGATCTGCTCGAGCTTGCCTTCAGAGGGCGTCGGCCGATGGTGCCGAAGGTGCTCGGACCCCACGACCCGGCGGGTGAGACACCACAGGGAATTCTCCTGGGAGCCGGCGCCGGTGACAACGCCGCCGCCGCGCTGGGGCTGGGCGCCGGAGCCGGCGACTGTGTCGTGTCGCTGGGGACCTCGGGAGTGGTGAGCGCGGTCGGATCGGCGGCCCCGCACGACCCGGAGGGCATCGTGGCGGGCTTTGCCGATGCGACCGGACGTCATCTTCCGCTGGTGTGCACCCTCAACGGAGCACCGGTACTGGCCGCGGTCGCGACGATGCTGGGGGTGGATTTCGACGAATTCGACCGGCTCGCCTTGTCGGCGCCGGCGGGGGCCGAAGGCCTGGTACTGGTTCCGTACTTCGACGGGGAACGGTCGCCGAACCTGCCTGAGGCAGCTGGTGCACTGCACGGGATGACGACACGAAACCTGAACTCCGCGAACATTGCTCGGGCCGCGGTGGAGGGTCTGCTCAGCTCGATGGCCTACTGCATCGACAAGATCACCGAACAGGGCGTCGACGTCGAGCGCATCATCCTGGTCGGTGGTGGCGCGCGATCGGAGGCCGTGCGGCGCATCGCGCCCGCCATCTTCGAGACCGCGGTGCATGTGCCGACACCAGCGGAGTACGTCGCGCTCGGCGCGGCCCGTCAGGCGGCATGGGTGCTGTCCGGACAGGAGCTGCCACCGCAGTGGTCGTTCGGGGAATCCGCCCGCTATGAGGCCGAGGCGACACCCGGGGTGCTGGCGCGCTATCGGACGGCGCAACCACTGACCTTCAGGTGACCGCGGCGAGCGCCTCGGCGAACAGCTCCAGATCCGCGGCGTCGACGTCCACATGCGGAGACACCCGCAGCACCGGCCCGGCCATCTCGCCGGGAGCCCGCGCCACTTCGCACGCCGTGGTGACGATCCGGTGTTCGGCGATCAGCTTGGCGCGCACCGGTGTCGGCTCGGCACCATTGGTGGGCCGCAACGTCGTGATCGCGGTCGGCTCGTCCACGGGTTCGACCACCTCCCACCCGGGGATGTCCGCGAGCAGCGTCCGGGTGAGCCGGCCGACCTCGGTCAGCCGGGCCCGCACCTGCTCCGGGCCGGCGGCAAGGTGCTCCCCCAGTGCCAGCGAAAAGCCGAGGCGAGAACCGATATTGGCCTCGTGCGACTCCATCGGCGCCCATCGCGGTGTCAATCGGCCGTACAACTCGGGCCGCACCGCCAGCGTGCCGACACCACGCGGCCCGGCCACCCATTTGCGCGAGGACGAATACAGCACGTCGGCGCCCACCGCGCAGTCCACGTGCCCGAGCCCTTGGGCCGCGTCGACCACCAGGAGCAGACCGAGCGACCGGCACACCGGCACCAACTCGGCCAGCGGCTGCGCCACCCCGCGGTGGCTGCCGAGCACGGTCAGATGCACCAGCGCCGGCGGATCGGCCTCGAGCGCCGCGGCGGCCTCGTCGACCCGCAGCCTGCCCAGCTCGTCGACGGGCAGCGTGCGCACCTCGAACCCGTTGGCCGCCATGATGACCAGGTTCGGTCCGTACTCTCCGGGCGGGCATGCCACGGTGCGCGGTCCGGTCCAGCTGCTCAACAACAGATCCAAAGCGTGATTGGAGCCGGTGGTGAAGATGACCTCGGCATCGGGCATCCCGGCCAGCGCACGCACCGCGGCCCGTCCGGCATCCAGCGCCGGCACCGCGGCCTCGCCCGCGACGTAGCCACCGACCTCGGCCTCGTGCCGGGCGTGGGTGGCTGCCGCGTCGATCACCGCATTGCTCTGCCGCGAGCACGCCGCACTATCCAGATGCAGCCCCGCCACCGGCACCCGGGCCGCCCGCCACGTGTCGGCCAGGCTCATTTCACCGCCAGCGAGAGACCGAAATCGCCTGCGCCATCGGACCACCAGTGGGTGCGGCGCAGTCCGGCGGCGGCCAATTCGGCTTCCACACCCTCGGGGCGGAATTTGCAGGACACCTCGGTCAGCATCTCCTCACCGGCCGCAAACTCGACGGTGAGATCGAGCTGCGCGATGCGGACCCGTTGATCGGCGGTGGATCGCAGCCACATCTCGATGCGCTCCTCGTCGGGGTTCCACCGCGCGACATGATCGAAGGCGTCCAGGTCGAAGTCGGCGTCGAGTTCGCGGTTGACCACGGTCAGCACATTGCGGTTGAACGCGGCCGTGACACCGGCACTGTCGTCATAGGCGCGCACCAGCCGGCCGACATCCTTGACCAGGTCGGTGCCCAGCAGCAGCGAATCGCCGGGCTCCATGGTGTCGGCGACCGCGGCAAGGAATTCCGCGCGGGGTTCGGGAGTGAGATTCCCGATCGTGGACCCGAGGAAGACCACCATCCGGCGGCCGACCTTGGGCACGGTGCCCAGGTCCCGCTCGAAATCGCCGCACACCACCTCGATCTCGATGTCGGGGTACTCGGCATGCAGCGCGCGGGCGGCGTCGCGCAGCACGCTGGGGTCGACGTCGAACGGGATGAAGCGTTTCAGCGCACCGCTGTCCCGCAGGGCATCGAGCAGCAATCGCGTCTTCTCCGACGTCCCGCTGCCCAACTCGACCAGAGTGTCCGCGCCCGAGGCGGCCGCGATATCGGCTGCCCGGTCCTGCAGGATCGAGGCCTCGGTACGGGTGGGGTAGTACTCGGGCAGCCGGGTGATCTGGTCGAAGAGATCACTGCCCCTCGCGTCGTAGAACCATTTGGGCGGCAGAGTTTTCGGTGATTGCGCCAGTCCGTGCCGGACGTCGCGACGCAGAGCTTTGGACAGGTCCGAGGCCGTGCCGGTGGTCATGAGGATCCTTCCAGGGGAGTGAGCGTGAGGCTCCCGCCGGTGACCTCGACGAGGTGCCGGTCGGGGATATCACGCCAGGACGGGTCGTCGTCGTAGGGTTCGCTGGCCAGCACGATGCCGTCATCGCGTTGCAGAGAGAACAGGGTGTCTCCCCAGGTGGTGGCGAGCAGGCTGGAACCGTTGGCGGCCACGATGTTCAGACGTGCACCGGGGTCCCAGGCGCCGACGCGGGCGACGGTATCCCCGAGCGCATCCATTCCTCGCTCGAAGATGTACGCGGCCAGTACCGCACTGTCGACGGTGGATTCGGCGGTCGCCGAGGCGGGAAGGACGGCCCGGTCGACGATGCCGTTGTGCGAGAGCAACCAGGTGCCATCGCTGAACGGCGCCGAGGCCGAGGGTTCGATGGGCATGCCGACGGTCGCCGATCGCACCGCGGCGACGAAGCAGTCGGTGCGCAGTGCCGGCGCCACCGATGCGAACGACGCGTCACCCCACAGCGGTTTGTCACTACGCCAGCGCCGCACGCCCCGATCGAAGAAACCGACACCCCAGCCGTCGGCGTTGATGGTGCCGTGCTTCTGCCGCCGCGGCGAATATGACTGCACCAGGAGCCCACTCGGTGGATCGAGCACCAGAGAGGCCACCGGCACCGGTGCACCGAGCCAGCCCAGGTGACGACACATCAGGCGTCCCAGGCCAGGCGGACACCGGCGAAGATCTGCCGGCGGATCGGATGGTCCCAGTTGCGGAAGCTGGGCCGCAGGATGCCCGCCGCCACCGCCCAGGACCCGCCGCGCAGGACCCGGTAGTCACCGTCGAAGAAGGGGACCGTGTACTGGTCGTAGATCATCGGGGTGAAACCGGGCCACGGGCGCAGCGGCGAGGAAGTCCACTCCCACACATCGCCGAGCATCTGCTCCACCCCGTACGCCGACGCTCCCGCCGGGTAGGCGCCCACCGGCGCCGGGCGCAGCGCATCGCCGCCGAGATTGGCCAGCTCGGACGTGGGTGGTGCTTCACCCCACGGGAATCGGCGGCGCACGCCTGCCACCGGGTCCCACGCACACGCCTTCTCCCATTCGACCTCGGTCGGCAACCGGGCGCCCGACCACGCCGCGAACGCCTCGGCCTCGAAATAGGTGACGTGCTGCACCGGTTCGTCACCCGCGACGGTTTCGCGGTGACCGAACCGGGTGCGACTGCCGTCGGCGTGCCAGAATGCGGGCGCGCTCAGACCAGCCCGCTCGCGATGCGCCCAGCCGCGTTCGGACCACCACCGCGGCGTCCGGTAGCCGCCGTCGTCGATGAATTCGCGCCATTGCGCGTTGGTGACCGGTACCCGCCCGATCCGGAACGGCTCGACGTGCACGGCGTGGCCGGGACGTTCGTTGTCCAGCGAGTACGGCTCCTCGGATGCGTTGACGCCCAGGGTGAACGGGCCCCCGGGGATGAGCACCGAGGTTCCGGCCACACCGGCGCGGCCGCGCGGCAGCGCCGCGCCGGTGCTCAGCAGAGCGGGGCCTGCGCGAAGGTTGAGCGCCTGCAGCATGGTCTCGTTGTGCTGGTTCTCGTGGGAGACGACCAACCCGAAGCGGAACAACGCCTCGTGGCCGTCGGTGCGGTCCAGCACGTCGAGGGCACGGTCGCGGACCGTGCGACAGTAACTGCGAGCGTCGGCGGGCGGGAGCAACGGAAGATCGACGCGGCTGGCGCGGGAGTGCACGAATGCGTCGTAGAGCGAGTCGACCTCGGGTGCCAGGATGCCGGGGGCGTTGGGGTTGCCATCGCGCAGCAGCCAGAACTCTTCCTGTTGGCCGATATGGGCGAGGTCCCACACCAGCGGGCTCATCAGCGGGTCGTACTGGCGATGCAGTTCGGCGTCGTCGAAGTCGACCAGGGCCAGGGTGCGCTCCCGGGCCCGGGTCAGTTCGGTGGCCAGCGCTTGCGGTGATGTCACGAGTCGCCCCTCGCCAGTTGTGTCAACGCCGTCGGTATCCCATGTTCGACGACGAGATCGGAGAAGTCATCGCCCGGGCAGCGGCCGGCCTCGACCTGGGCGAGCAGCCGGGCCATCGCATCGACCAGTCCGTCCGGCGCGTGTTCGGCGGCGGCGGCCACACACGTTGCTGCCGCGGCCCGCAGGCGGGGGTCCGCGAGGCCGGACCGGGCGGCCAGATCCCATTCACCGGAGACCGATTCGGTGGCACTGGTGGCGATCTCGGCGGCTGCAGGATTGTCCAACAACGTGACCAGGGTGAACACCACGGCCGGCCAGATGGAGTCGGGCACGCTGTCGAGGTAGCGGATCTCCAGCCAGCGCCGCGGCCGCACCGGAGGAAAGAGCGTCGTCAGGTGGTACTCAAGATCCTCGGCGCAGGGAAGCCGGGCGTCCAAGGAGATACGGCCGTCGGCCCAGTCGGCGTAGGAGACGAACTCGGTCATCGGCACCGCGTCGGGGGTGCGGACCAGCATCACCGGCGCGTGCAGTGCGTAGCGCGCCCAGTCGGCGGACGGATCATCACCGCTGTCGCCCAGCACCGGGCCACACCGTGCCGAGTCCAGCTGACCCCAGACGCGCTGCCGGGAGCTACGCCATCCGGTGAAGTGTCCGCTCAGCAGGGGCGAATTCGCCGACAGCGCGATCATGGTGGGGCCCAGCGCGTGCGCCAGCCGGACCCGGTCCGCCCAGCCCGCCCGCGGGCCGGCCTCGATGTTGATCTGGACCGAGGCGGTCGACGTCATCATGGCCGCGCCGGCCGCGGCGGTACCCGTGGCGGTGAAGAAGCTCTCCATCGCCCGATAACGGGCGCCGGGATTGACGCGCTGCGCCGGTCGCAGCGGATCGGCGCCGAGCAGTACCAGGCCCAGGCCGTGCGCGGCGAAATGTTGCGTGAGAACCGTGCGGTCGGCGGTCATGGCGATGATCGCGTCGGCGGCGCCGTCGGCCGGTGGGCCCGACAGTTCCACGGCGCCGCCCGGTTCGACGGTGATGGCACTGCCGCCGGGCAGCGTGGGCACCGTCGCGATGACGTCGCTGAGCTCATCCCAGCCGGGCCGGCGGAGTGGATCGGTGACGTCGAAGCAGTGCGCCTCGATCTCCAGCCCGACCTTGCCGATCGGTCCATCATGCAGACAGTTCGCCGCGATCGCGGCGGCAGCCCGCCCGGACGCGCACTCCATGTCCCGCGCGGCAGCGGTGGTCATCCGAACCACTCCTCCCCCGGACCTGGACGCTGGGAGCCCTCAACCCGATGAGCCCGTGTTATTCAATCTTCCAGACGGGTCTGACATATTCCCAGCGGTTTAGCTCGCCGTTATTGCCCGAGGGTGTTCTGCATGGCCCCGGCCAGCACGTTGACCGCGGGCCCACCGTTGCCGGGTTGGCAGACTTTCGCCTGCAGCAGAACGTTCTCCCGCAACCGGGTCTGGATGAAACACCGGCGGTCGGTGCCGCCCTCCTGTTTCACCCAGACCGCGTCGGTCGGCGTCGCGGCACCGCCGGAGAAGGTCCACACCTGGTTGACGAAGTTGTCCAGGTGCATCGTGGTGGTCTGGCCGGCGCATCCGGTGGTGCGGTCGGTGACGCGGTGGTACGCGCGGGTGGCCGCGTCGTCGGTGGCGAAGACACCGACCGACTGTTTGACCAGGCGGGTGGCATCCGTGGCGGAGGTCTGCGCAACAGCGCCGTTGAACGATGCCAGGTCAGGGTCTGCGTACACGTCGGGCAGACCGATGTCGGCCCAGTTGTTGCAGGCCGGGTTGTCGACATAGAACGCCTGGCCCGGGTTGCCGAACTCGGCTTCCCACCCCAGCGGCGCGCCGACGATGTTGCTGACCGACCCTTTCGGCAGGACGGCGTAACTGACGACGCCGGGATCGGATGGTCGGGCCGATGCCGGTGCGGCTTGTAGTGATCCAGCCAAGGCCAGAGCCACTCCCACCCCGGCGGCCAGTGCAGTCAGCCGCATGGCTCGATCATGCCAAAGTCAGAACAGCGTCTGCGTGCAGTACGTCCGGGCCGGCGCGGGATACGGCCATGCGTAGGAACCGGCGATCGCCGGGCACGCGGACTGGTCCCGGACGTCCAGACGCTGGGTGACCTGCACCAGCACGCCGTCGTCGCGGTCGTCGCAGGAGGCCTTCTCCACCAGCCCGATCGGCATCTCCATCAGATAGCACTGGTTGGCGACCAGGTTGGGCACCAGGCACAGCCGAGCGGTCGACGGTTCGGCGTAGTCGGTCGGCAGGTGCTGGTACTCGGTGGTGGGGCACTCACCGGCGGCGTTGGTGGTGGCCCCGACGGTGTAGCTCGGATCCTGGGTGCAGGACACCTCGCTGGCCTGCACCGGATCCGGCGTCGGGGCCGCGTCCGTCTTGATTTCCACGCAGTCCCCGACGGCGAATACCGTCGAGGCGGCGACGTCGGGGGCGGCCCCGCGCAGGCTGCAGCCGGGCAGACCCGCCATTACCACGAGGGCCGCAACAAACGCGGCAATGCGCAGTGGTCGGCGTGTCATGGTTAGCGACACTCTCACGAATGAGGTCAGAGTGCCAAGAGTTACGGATGATTCCTCACTCGCCCGCGAGGGTCCTCTTAATGTTTCAGGGGCGCGGCGGTGTGGCCGGTGCGTTGCCGGGCCCCGGGCCCTGGCCCTGCTGTGGGCCCTGGAACCCCGGTCCGAACCCGGGGCCACCCTGGGCGCCCGGTCCACCGGGTCCGCCCGGGCCGCCGGGGAAGAAGATGTGCGGCGGTCCCATCGGCGGCCCGCCACGATGGAACATCCCGCTCTCGCGGTCCGGCCCGCCGCGATGGTGCCCGCCCCCGTCGGAGCTCTTGCCCAGGATGAAGCCCGAGAAAAAGATCACCGCGACGACGAAGGTGACGCCGGCCACGATGCCCACCCAGGCGGCCACCTGGGTGACCCGGTTCCGTCGGGGGTGCTCCTCGGTGGGCACCACCACCGCAGGGGGCGGCGGGGGTGCTGCGGCGGCGGCCACGGGGGCCGTGGTGCTGGTCGAGTTGTCGGCTTCTTCGCTCATGGATTCATGATGCCGACGAGCGGCAATGTGGCAGCTGGTTAGAGCATGTGAATCAGCTATGAAACGGGCGCACCGCGTACTGGATCACCCGGTAGGGGGTGCCGCCGCGGGGTGTGGTGTTCCACTGGCTGACGAAGACCCGCAATTCGTCCAGCGTCGAGGCCGGTGAGATGTAGCCGCCGTACGGCTGGGCCAGCCGGTTGTCCTGGGGCGCGGGCAGGTCCTCGGGCCGATCCGGCCAGGGCGAGCCGACCACCACCGTCGTCACCGCGGCGGAGCCGAGCTGGGTCGGGTCGGCCGCCACCCGGACCTCCATGTTGCCGGTGGCGGCGTTGAAGTAGGACAACACCGTCTTGCCGTCGATCTGGCGCACACTCAGCTCGCCCACCCGGTCGGGCCACAAGGGGGTCGGGTCCTTGCCCCACCCTTCGACCGCCGACCAGCCCTGCCAGGCGCCGCGGTCGGTGAAGTTCTGCGGCGCCACGCGGTACAGCGTCGCCGGTGCACTGCGGTCGAAGTTGTCGGCCACGATGTAGACCCAGCCACGTTCGGAATCCGAGGTCGGGATGGGGTCGTAGTAGCCGCTGATCTGGGACTGCCCACCGCCGGCAAAATCTGCCGGCCGCTCCGATCCCGCGATGGTGGGCCAATTGCTCTTCGCGGCATCGGCTTTCACCAGACGCGAGCTCGACGGGCGGAGGTTTTGCGTCGTCGTGACCAGCATGTAGTTCTCGCGGTTGATCGACACGATGCCCGCAGGCAGCTGCGATGCACCGGCGGGGGTGGGGTCGGCCAGCAGCCGTGTCGAGATACCGGTCACCCCGGTGATGCGGATACCCGCCGGGGCGTCGATCGAGTCGGGGTCCACGTGCAGCGCGATCGGCGAGTACCAGCCGCCGTAACCGACGCCCTGCCCGGCGAAGCTGTCACCACACACCTGCAGCAGCCGGCTGGGAAATTCCATGAACTCACACAGATCGGTCGCGCCGATCCCGTAATCTCCTGTCGCAGTGCCTGTTCCGGCCACCGGACCGAGCATGATGACCTGGCCCGGCAACAGCCTCAGGTCCGCGTAGGCAGACGGCGCAAGCGCAACCGCCGCCACCAGCACTGCCGAGACTGCGTTCCGGAAGGTGGTTACTCGCACTTTTCCTTCTGGAATGCAGTTTCGGCGTGGATCAGAGCTGGGCGGCGAGCAACTCGGCAATCTGAATGGTGTTCAGTGCGGCACCTTTTCGCAGGTTGTCACCGGACACGAACAGGGCCAACCCGCGACCTTCCGGAGCGCCCGGATCCTGACGGATCCGACCGACCAGCGAGTCGTCGGCTCCGGCGGCGGCCAGCGGCGTCGGCACGTCGACCAATGTCACGCCCGGCGCACCGGCCAGCAGCTCCTGAGCCCGCGCCGGCGAAAGCGGTTGGGCGAACTCGGCATTGATCGACAGCGAGTGCCCGGTGAACACCGGTACCCGCACGCAGGTGCCCGACACCAGCAACTCCGGGATGCCGAGGATCTTGCGGCTCTCGTTGCGCAGCTTCTGGTCTTCGTCGGTCTCGCCGGAGCCGTCGTCGACGAGCGCACCGGCCAGCGGCACCACATTGAACGCGATCGGCGCGACGTACTTCACCGGGGCCGGGTAGTTCAGCGCCGAACCGTCATGCACCAGTTGCTCGACCCCGTCGATCACCGCCCGCGCCTGTGATGCGAGTTCTTCCACGCCGGCCAGCCCACTGCCGGAGACGGCCTGGTAGCTCGACACGATCAGCCGGGTCAGGCCGGCCTCGTCGTGCAGCGGCTTGAGCACCGGCATCGCGGCCATGGTGGTGCAGTTCGGGTTGGCGATGATGCCCTTCGGCCGATTCGCCGCGTCGCGGTCGAAGTTGACCTCGCTGACGATCAGCGGCACCTCGGGGTCCTTGCGCCACGCCGAGGAGTTGTCGACGACGACGGCACCGGCCGCGGCGAACCGCGGTGCCTGCACCCGCGACATGGTCGCACCGGCGGAGAACAACGCGATGTCGAGCCCGTGCGGGTCGGCGGTCTCGCTGTTCTCGACCTCGATCTCCTGGCCGCGGAAGGTCAGCTTCTTCCCCTCGGAACGCGCCGAGGCGAAGAACCGCACCGAACTCGCCGGGAAGTTGCGTTCCTCCAGCAGCGCGCGCATCACCTGGCCGACCTGACCGGTCGCGCCGACCACACCTATCGAAACCATGCTATTTCCCCCCTCGCGTCGCTCGCCCCACGACCTAGATACCGCTTCCCGCGTAGACGACGGCTTCCTCATCACCACCGAGGCCGAAGGCCTCGTGCAGCACGGCGACGGCGGTGTCGAGTTCGGTGTCCTTGATCAGCACCGAGATCCGGATCTCCGAGGTGGAGATCAGGTCGATGTTGATCCCCGCGTCGGCCAGCGTCTCGCAGAACGTGGCGGTGACGCCGGGGTGGCTGCGCATCCCGGCCCCGACCAGCGACACCTTGCCGATGTGATCGTCGTAGAGCACCTGGGTGAACCCGATCTCGCCCTGCAGCGAGGCCAGCTTCTGCACGGCCGACGGACCGTTCTCCCGCGAGCAGGTGAAGGTGATGTCGGTCTTGCCGTCCTCGATCTTGCTGATGTTCTGCAACACCATGTCGATGTTGACGTCGGCGTCGGCGACCGCACGGAACACCTTGGCGGCGTATCCGGGTACGTCGGGCACGCCGACGACGGTGACCTTCGCCTCGCTGCGGTCGTGGGCGACTCCGGTCAGGATGGCGTCTTCCATGGGGATGTCCTCGATCGATCCTTTGACGATGGTGCCTGGCTTATCCGAGTACGACGAGCGGACGTGTATCGGAACGTTGTAGCGACGGGCGTATTCCACGCAGCGCAGCATCAGCACCTTGGCGCCGCACGCCGCCATCTCCAGCATCTCCTCGAACGAGACGCTGTCGAGGTGCTTGGCGTTGGGGACGATGCGCGGGTCAGCGGTGAAGATGCCGTCCACGTCGGTGTAGATCTCGCAGACGTCGGCATGCAACGCGGCCGCCAACGCGACGGCGGTGGTATCCGAGCCGCCACGCCCCAGCGTGGTGACGTCCTTGCTGTCCTGGCTGACGCCCTGGAACCCGGCGACCAGCACGATCAGCCCCTCGTCGAGTGCCTCGCGCAGGCGGGTCGGGGTGACGTCGATGATCTTGGCGTTGCCGTGGGTGCCGGTGGTGACGATGCCGGCCTGCGATCCGGTGAAGGACCGGGCCTGCGCGCCGAGGGACTCGATGGCCATCGCCACGAGCGCGTTGGAGATGCGCTCACCGGCGGTGAGCAGCATGTCCATCTCGCGGGCGGGCGGCGCCGGGGATACCTGACGGGCGAGATCCAGCAGGTTGTCGGTGGTGTCGCCCATCGCCGAGACGACCACGACGACGTCGTTGCCCGCCTTCTTGGTTTCCACGATTCGCTCGGCGACGCGCCGGATCCGATCGGCGTCCGCCACCGATGATCCGCCGTATTTCTGCACGACGAGCGCCACTGTAAAACCTCTCAACCAGCCGGGGATGTCCTGACAAGGATAAGGGGTCGACGCACGGCCTTTTACTCCTCCACCTTCCAAGCGCTTGACTTGCGGCGACACCGTTTACCCGTCCGCAACGCAACGATGCCGTCCACGTAATAGAAACGGAGGTTACTGCCAGTGGTCGGCCCGCTCGGGCCGCGCATCTGTAGGAGATGTTGATGGATACAGGAACCACGGCCTTCATACTCTGTTGCATCATCGGCCTCACACTGATGATTCCCGGCCTCGCCCTCTTCTACGGCGGCATGGTCTCGGTCAAGAGTTCGACCAACATGATGATGATGACCTTCGGCGCGGTCGCGATGGTCGGCCTGCTCTGGGTGCTCTTCGGCTTCTCGATGGTGTTCGGGACCTCGATGGGCGGTTTCGTCGGCAGCGTCACCGAATTCGCCGGTATGACGGATCTGCTCGAACCGATGACGACCATCGACGGGCTGCCGATCAGCCTGTTCGCCTTGTTCCAGGCATTGTTCGCGGCCATCACGGTCGCCCTGATCTCCGGCGCAGTGGCCGACCGGATGAAGTTCGGCGCGTGGATGGTGTTCGCGGCCGTCTGGGCGGTGCTGGTCTACTTCCCGGTCGCGCACTGGGTGTTCGCCTTCGACGGCGTGGTCACCGAGAACTCGGTGGGTGGGTGGATCGCCAACACCCTGGGCGCCGTCGACTTCGCCGGCGGCACCGCGGTGCACATCAACGCGGGCGCGGCCGCCCTGGCGGTGGCCATCGTGCTCGGCAAGTCCGCGATGTTCGGCCAGCTGCGCAAGCCGCACAATGTGCCGCTCACGCTGCTGGGCGCGGGAATGCTCTGGGCCGGCTGGTACGCCTTCAACGGCGGATCAGCTCTGGCAGCGGGCAATTCGGCCTCCATCGTCATGGTCACCACATTCGTGGCGACCTGCGCGGCGGTACTGGCCTGGCTGGCGGTGGAGAAGATCAAGACCGGTCACGTGACCGGCGTCGGCGCGGCCTCGGGTGCGATCACCGGTTTGGTCGCCATCACCCCGGCCTGTGGTGCGGTCACCCCGATCGGCGCCATCTTCGTCGGCGGTATTGCCGGGGCGATCTGCGTGTACGCGGTCGGCCTGAAGGACAAGTTCGGTTATGACGATTCCCTCGACGTGGTCGGTGTGCACCTGGTCGGCGGCGTCATCGGCACCCTGCTGATCGGCTTCTTCGCCAGCGAGGGCATGCCCAACGGCATCAACGGGCTGTTCTACGGCGGCGGCATCGACCAGCTCTGGAAGCAGGCCGTCGCGGCCGGCGCGGTGATGGCGTACTCGTTCGTCATCGCCTTCGCGATCGCCTTCGCCATCAAGAAGACGATGGGCATCCGCATCTCCCCGGATGAGGAGGAGAAGGGTATCGACGCCAAGTTCCACCGTGATTCGGCCTACGAGCTCGAATTCTCCTGATCTACCGATGATTCCCCGGTGACCATCGGTCGCCGGGGTTTCCTCGGCTTGCAAGTGTTTCATAGCGTGATACTCTGTTTCTTACAAAGAGACGAGTCATAACAAGATGACGAAAGTTCTGGTAACCATGACCACCGATCTCGCCACTCTCGCCGAGCAGTCCGGCACCCGATTCATCCTCGCGCTGTTCGTCGACCTGCGCGGAAAGCCTTGCGCCAAGCTGGTTCCCGTAGAAGCCGTCGACCAGCTGGCCACCGAAGGCGTCGGCTTCGCCGGCTACGCGGTGGGCGCCATGGGCCAGGAGCCCAAGGACCCCGACCTGATCGCCGTGCCGGATCCGGCCTCGTTCACCCCCATCCCGTTCATCAAAGAGGGTCTGGCGCTGGTGCACTGCGACCCGCACGTGGAGGGCAAGCCGTGGCCGTACGCGCCGCGGGTCATTCTCAAGAACCTCGTGGCCCAGGCCGCCGATGCCGGTTTCGAGCCGTGGGTCGGCGCCGAGGTGGAGTACTTCTTGTTGCGGCGCAACGCGGATGGCGCCCTGGTGACCGCCGATGCGGCCGACACCGCCGCCCAACCCTGCTACGACGCCCGCGGCGTCACCCGGATGTATGAGCACCTCACCGCGATCTCCACGGCGATGAACACGCTGGGCTGGTCCAACTACGCCAACGACCACGAGGACGGCAACGGGCAGTTCGAACAGAACTTTCAGTTCGACGAGGCACTGGTGACCGCCGACCGGGTGATCACCCTGCGCTACCTGCTGTCGATGATCGCCGCCGAACGCGACATGGTGGCCACCTTCATGCCCAAACCGTTCGCCGACCGCACCGGCAGCGGGCTGCACTTCCACCTCTCGCTCACCAGCGCCGGCAATCCGGTCTTTCCCGCCGACACCGATGACCGCGGCCTGGGACTGTCCGACACCGCGTACGCCTTCATCGCCGGGATCCTCGAGCATGCCTGCGCACTGCAGTCCGTCATCGCCCCGACCGTCAACTCCTACAAGCGAACCGGCGCCACCACCACGGCGTCGGGCGCATCCTGGGCGCCCCGCAAGCCCAGCTACGGCGGCAATGATCGCACCCACTACATCCGGGTTCCGGACAACCAGCGGGTCGAGCTCCGCGGCGGGGACGGTTCGGCCAACCCCTATCTGGCCATCGCCGCCGCCTTGGGTGCCGGATTGGACGGGATCAAGCGCAGCCTGGACCCCGGCGCGGTCGGCGCCCAAGGCCCCGCGAATCTGCCGCCCACGCTGCTGCATGCGGTCGATGAGTTGGACGCCGATCCGGTGGTGGCCGGGGTGCTCGACGCCGCCGGCGAGGGTGTGGCCACCTACTTCGCCGGCATCAAACGCGAGGAGTTCTTCACCTACCACGGCACCGTCAGCCCGTGGGAGGTCGACCAGTACCTGACAGCCTTCTAGAAAGGAACGCTATGTGCGGGATCGTGGGTTTGCACCTGCGCACACCGGAGCTCTATCCCCGCCTGGGGGAACTACTCAGCGGGATGCTCGGCGAGATGGCGGACCGGGGGGCTGATTCGGCCGGGGTCGCAGTGTACGGGGACCCCGTGTGGTCGCCGCCAGGACGGGGTTGCGTGTCGGTGACCGACATCGAGGTGGTGCCCGATCTCGGAGCTGATGTCGATGTGGTGCAGGTGGATTCGAGCTATCTCTTGTCGGCCGAGCTCTCCTCCGAGGAGTTGCTGGAGCGGGTGCGGCTGTCCTATCCCGACGCGCTCATCGCCGGCTTCGGCGCCGACCTGGCGGTGCTCAAGGGCGTCGGGCACCCGCGGGCTCTGACCGACGCGTGGGGCCTGGCCAAGGCCCAGGGCTGGCAGGGCGTCGGGCACACCCGGATGGCCACCGAGTCGGCGGTGACGCCGTCGGGCTGCCATCCCTATACCGTCGGCCCACAACAGTGCCTGGTGCACAACGGATCCTTCGCCAACCACGCCACCATCCGCCGCGACCTGCGCCGAGCCGGGGTGGTCTTCGACAGCGAGAACGACACCGAGGTGGGCGCACGGTTCGTCGCGCAGCAGCTGGCCGCCGGCCGTGATGTCGAAACCGCGTTGAAGGAGCTCTGCGCCACCTTCGACGGTTTCTACACCCTGCTGGTCTCCAACCACGATTCCTTCGCCGTGGTCCGCGACGCCATCGCCTGCAAGCCCGCCGTCATCGCCGAGACGGCCGACTGGGTGGCCATGGCCAGCGAGTACCGCGCGCTGTCCGAGTTGCCCGGTGTCGAATCGGCCAGGATCTGGGAACCCGAACCGGAGGTGGTGTACGCATGGACACGCTAGTCCAATACGATTTGGCCACAACACCACTGCGCGAGGTCAACTCGGCGCTGCACAAGCCCGGCATCACGGGTGAGTACGTCATCGACCATCCCGACGGCGCGCACAACGTGGCGGTCGGCGTCAACGCGCCGGTGCGCGTCACGGTCAACGGTCACGTCGGCTACTACGCGGCCGGCATGAACCAGCACGCCGAGATCGCCATCAACGGCAACGCCGGAACCGGCGTCGCCGAGAACATGATGAGCGGCAGCGTGCGGGTCAACGGCAACGCCTCCCAGTCCGCCGGGGCCACCGCCCATGGCGGCCTGCTGGTCATCCAGGGAGACGCGGCCGCGCGCTGCGGCATCTCGATGAAGGGCGTCGATATCGTGGTGGGCGGCGATATCGGCCACATGAGCGCATTCATGGCCCAGGCCGGGCGACTGGTGGTGCGGGGCAATGCCGGTGAGGCACTGGGTGACTCGATCTACGAGGCCCGCATCTACGTGCGCGGCGCGGTCGCCTCGCTGGGCGCGGACTGCGTCAAGAAGGAGATGCGACCCGAACACCACGCCGAGCTGGCCGAGCTCCTTGCCGCCGCCGGGTTCACCGATGAGACCACGGAGTACACCCGCTACGGCTCGGCCCGAAACCTCTACCACTTCCACGTCGACAACTCTGCGAGCTATTAGATGACTGCAACAGATGACCGGGCCCGCCGCGGCCTGCGCGAATCCGCCACGTTCGACCGGCCCACCATCGCCGCCATCCAGCGCGCCGCCGAGACCGGCATCTACGACATCCGCGGCTGGGGCGCCAAGCGGCCGCTGCCGCACTTCGATGACCTGCTGTTCCTGGGCGCGTCGATGTCGCGGTATCCACTGGAGGGCTACCGCGAGCGCTGCGGCACCGATGTGGTGCTCGGTGACCGGCACGCCAAACACCCGCTGCACCTGGATATTCCGGTCACCATCGCCGGGATGAGCTTCGGCGCGCTGTCCGGGCCCGCCAAGGAGGCCCTGGGCCGCGGCGCGAGCGAGGCAGGCACCTCGACCACCACGGGCGACGGCGGCATGACTCCCGAGGAACGCGGCCAGAGCAAGCACCTGGTCTACCAGTACCTTCCGTCGCGCTACGGGATGAACCCCGACGACCTGCGCAAGGCGGACGCCATCGAGATCGTGCTCGGACAGGGCGCCAAGCCCGGTGGCGGCGGAATGCTGCTGGGCCAGAAGATCTCCCCGCGGGTCGCCGGGATGCGCACCCTGCCCGAGGGCATCGACCAGCGCAGCGCCTGCCGGCACCCGGACTGGACCGGACCCGACGACCTGACCATCAAGATCAACGAGCTGCGGGAGATCACCGACTGGGAAAAGCCGATCTACGTCAAGGTCGGCGCCACCCGCACCTACTACGACGTGAAACTCGCGGTGCACGCCGGTGCCGATGTCGTGGTGGTCGACGGGATGCAGGGCGGCACCGCCGCCACCCAGGACGTGTTCATCGAACACGTCGGCATCCCCACCCTGGCCGCGGTGCCGCAGGCCGTGCAGGCACTGCAGGAGCTCGACGTCCATCGAAAAGTTCAGCTCATCGTCTCCGGCGGTATCCGCAACGGTGCCGACGTGGCCAAGGCGCTCGCCCTGGGCGCCGACGCCGTCGCGATCGGCACCGCGGCACTGATCGCGCTGGGCGACAATCACCCCCGCTATGAGGCCGAGTACCAAAAGCTGGGCAGCGCAGCCGGTTTCTACGACGACTTCCAGGACGGGCGCGACCCCGCCGGGATCAGCACCCAGGACCCGGAACTGGCCGCCCGCTTCGACCCCGTCGAGGGTGGGCGCCGGCTGGCCAACTATCTGCGCGTGCTGACCATGGAGGCCCAGACCATCGCCCGGGCCTGCGGCAAGGCCCACGTCACCCATCTGGAGCCCGAGGACCTGGTCGCGGTCACCATCGAAGCGGCCGCCATGGCCCGGGTGCCGCTGGCCGGCACTGAGTGGATTCCAGGCCGGGGCCCCGGAGCAGGGTTGTGAACGAGACCGCGGACGTCGCCATCGTCGGTGGCGGTCTGGAAGGTGCCGCGGCGGCCTGGGCATTGAGCCAGCGCGGCGTCACCGATGTCTTTGTCGCCGAGCGTAATACCGTCGGCTCGGGGATGACCGGGAAGTCCAGCGGCATCGTGCGTTGCCACTATGGGGTCAGCTCGCTGGCCGCGATGGCGGCGTCCAGCCTGGAGGTGTTCGAGAAGCCCCAGCAGTTCATGGGTGATCACGCCACCGATATCGGCTTCCGGCAGACCGGCTATGTCGTCGGTGTCGGCGCCCCCAACGTCGAGTCGATGCGCAAAAGCCTTGCTGCGCAACGCGCCGTCGGGGTACAGACCGAGGAGATCGGTGCCGACGAGGTCGCCAAGATGTGGCCGACCGCCGACCTGAGCCCGTTCGCGGCGTTCGGGTGGGAGGCGCGCGGCGGATACGGTGACGCCTACCAGACGGCACAGGCGTTCGCGGTGTCGGCGCGCGCCACCGGCGTGCGAATCCGGCAGGGCGCCAACGTCACCGATCTGCTCACCGACGGCGATCGCGTCACCGGGATCCGGCTGGCCGACGGCACCGAGATCGCCGGCCGGCACCGTCGCGGTCGCCACCGGCGCGTGGACAGGTGCGTTCCTGGCCCGCTACGGCGTCGACGTGCCGATCCGCGTGGTGCGCGAACAGATCGTCACGATCTCCCCCGGAATGGATCTCGGGCCGGTGCCGGTGTTCTCCGATCTGGTCTCGCTGCAATACGTGCGCCCGGAACTGGGCGGGGAGATCCTGTTCGGCAACAGCGACCTCGCGCACTGCGAGGAGGCCGACCCCGACGACTACCTGAACCGGGCCACCGACGCCTTCGTGGAGATGACGGTGGACAAGGTCGGTACCCGGTTCCCGGGGCTGACCGACGCCAGGATCACCGGCAGCTACGCGGGCTGCTACGACGTCACCCCGGACTGGAACCCGGTGATCTCCGCGCCGGGCCGGACGGACTGGTCGTGGCGGCCGGGTTCAGCGGGCACGGCTTCAAGATCGCCCCCGCGGTCGGACGGCTGGTCGCCGACCTGGTCACCGACGGTCGCAGTGCCGACGCGCGCATTCCGGAGACCGACTTTGCGCTCTCCCGGTTCGCCGGTGGCACACTGCTCAGAAGCCCGTATCCGTACGTGGGTGCCGGGGAGATGCGTTAGACGACAGGGGGCCGGCCGTGAGCGACGTTCCGCTGCTGCGCAACCAGTCCGGAACGGCTCGCGAGCGGGACCCGCACGAGCCGGTCGAGGAACTGGAATTCGAGGCCGCGATCGGCCGCAACGTGCGCCAACTGCGCCAGCAGCACGGGCTCACCGTCGCAGAGATGGCGGCCAGGGTCGGCATCTCCAAGGCGATGATGTCCAAGATCGAGAACGCGCAGACCTCGTGCAGCCTGTCTACCCTGGCGCTACTGGCCCGCGGCCTGGACGTCCCGGTGACCAGCCTGTTCCGCGGTGCCGACGTGGAACGCCCGGCCGCGTTCGTCAAGGCCGGCACCGGCGCGGAGATCGTGCGCAACGGCACCAAGCAGGGCCACGAGTACCAACTGCTGAGCTCGCTGCGCGGGGAGCACAAGCGCCTCGAGTGCCTGCACGTCACGCTGACCGAGAAGAGCCAGACCTACCCGCTGTTCCAGCATCCCGGCACCGAGTTCATCTACATGCTCGAAGGCGTGATGGACTACAGCCACAGCCGGTCGGTGTACCGGCTGCACGCCGGGGATTCCCTGCAGATCGACGGCGAGGGTGCGCACGGGCCGGTGGATCTGGTGGAGTTGCCCATCCGGTTCCTGTCGGTGATCGCGTTCCCGGACTCGCAGGTGTGACGCCGCTCCAGCTCAGTCCACATAGACGTAGCTGAGCAGCAGTCGGCTCAGCTCGTCGACGAATTGGTCCGCGGGAATCTGGGGCCGGTCGACGGTATAACGGATCGTCAACTGGGTGGCGGTGTGCACCACGAACCAGGTGGTGGTGTCCAGGTCGTGGTGCCGAAGTCGGGCCTGGTTGGCGAGCAGTTGGTGGTAGACGAGATCACGTCCCCGCGCCAGCAGAGCGGCCAGCCTGTCGGCGTCACCGAAGCGTGGCACCTGTTCGACGGCGATTCGTAACAGATCCGCCTGCGGGGCAAGCGCATCCACCAATGTGGTCAGCGCCGCCCGGGTGCCGTGTTCGGCTGATCGCCCCGCCATGGTGCGGAAGACAGTCGACACACTGGAGCTGATGTCCTCGGCGAGGCCGGTCACATACGGCCGCCGGTGATGGCGTCCTTGTCGCTGAAGTACTGATAGAGCGAGCCCGGGCTCACGCCCGCCGCGCGGGCGATGCGGTTGGTGGACGCACCGTCGTACCCGTAAGCGACCAAGACGCGAGCGGCAGCTTCCAGAATGCGATCCACCGTCGCCCGCGAACGCTCCTGTCGCGGCTGTTTGCGCGGGCCGGAGCGTAGGACGGACATCCCCGCAGTGTGGCACAAGACACGAATTGAAAGCGAGCTATCGCTCACGTTGACTAGGCGGATGGTGAATGCTCCATCGCAGCGTCAGACGAAGAGCTGCACCCGCCCGGCGCCGCAGCGCACTGGCAGGAGAGCTATTACTTCAACTGGGTCGACGTCACCGGCGAGGCGTTGGGTTTCGCGCGCCTGGGCTACCGGTTCGCCGAGCGCCGGGCCGACGCGGTCGTCATCACCATGCGCGCGGGCCGGCGAGAACTGGTCTACGGCGCCGTCGACCAACCGATCGGCGGTGATCCCCTGGCATTCCGGTGCGCCGACGGCTTGACCGTCGGTCGCCTGACTTTCCGGTGTGACGAGCCGCTGCGGCAGTGGCAGATCACCCTGACGGGACGCGACGAGATCGATCTGACCTGGACGGCTCTGGCGCCGGCCTTCGACTTCGGCCACAACGGCACCGAAGTCATCGCGCATCGGCATTTCGAGCACCCCGGCGCGGTGACCGGCCGCTCGGTGATCCGGGGCCGAGAACAGCAGGTCAGCGGTTTCGGCACCCGCGACAAATCCTGGGGTCCCCGAGACTGGGGCGGTCTCGCCGGCTAGGATTGGATCTCCGCGCAGTTCGGCGCCGAGCTGGCCTTCACCATCACCCAAATCACTGTCGGAGGCCAACCGGTGCAGTCCGGGTTCATCAGCCGCGGCGGCCGATCACACGGAATCAGCAGGTTCGAACTGCGCTACGTCTCCCCAGGCGCGCACAGCGCCCGGGATGCCGAGTTGACGATCATCGATGAGGACGGGGCCTCGATCGATGTCACCGCACTCGGAATCAGCCAGGTCCCACTGTTCAAAAGCGGTCTGCTGCTGCACGAGACCCATGCCCGGTTCGACGCCCGGCTGCCGGACGGCTCGCACCTGCCCGGCGCCGGCGTCCTGGAACACACCTGGCATGCGGGGCGGCGCGAGCTGCTGCGCAATCTGCCTGCCCTCCTTCCGGTCGCCAAAGACGCTGTGGTTTCGAGGTTCCGGTGATTGTCGCACTCTCACCCGATACGGACAGCACCGTCGAACGGATCGGCGGCAAGGGCGCAGGCCTGGTTCGGCTGCTCACTGCGGGGCTGCCCGTGCCGGAGGCCTGGTGCATCCCCGCCGACATCTCACTTGATGCCGACAGCCGCACCACCTGCCTCGACGAGGGACTGGCGCGCTGGTGGCAGCAGGTCGAAGCGATGTTTCCGGGCGCGCCCTGGGCGGTGCGTAGTTCGGCCGTCGCCGAGGACCTGGCCGATGCCTCGTTCGCCGGGGTGTACGAGACCGTCCTGGGTGTCGATTCGCTGGATGGCCTGCGGCAGGCAGTGCGCACCTGCTGGGCATCCTATGACGACACCCGCGCCCAGACGTACCGGGACAACCTCGCGAAGACGAATGCCGTTGGCATAGCGCTGATCCTGCAACGGATGATCATCCCCGATGCCGCCGGAGTGCTCCTGACCGCCAACCCGTTGCGCCCGTTGATGCCCGAGATCGTCATCGACGCGGCATGGGGTCTTGGCGAAACCGTGGTCTCCGGCCGCACCGACCCCGACAACTTCGTCCTCGACCGGGCCAGCGGCGCCCTCCGCAGCCGCACGCTCGGCGCCAAGGCAACCGAAGCTGTCTGGGACCACGGGGTACACGAACGCGATGCCGAGGCCGCCCGTCGCAACGCATTCTGTTTGACCACAGCGCAACTACACGACCTGCATGAACTGTCGAATGTCGTCACCGAACGCATCGGCCCGCGCCGCGACCTCGAGTGGGCCATCGCGGACGGACTCCTGTTCGTGCTTCAAGATCGGCCGATCACCAACCTGCCCAGCGATGATCCCGTCGACGTATGGTCAACGCGCGTTTCGGCGACGAATACCTTTCCGACTGCACCCTGCCGCTCCCCGGAAGATCTGATGGTGCCCTGGATCATCGAGATGAGCATGAAGGAGATGGCCGGCCTGCAGGGACGCCGCGATATGGCCGCTATGGCGCCGGTGCGGCTACACCATGGATACGCCTATTTCAGCGGTGCCTACTTCGTCGAGGGAATGCGGATGCTGCCGCGCTCGATGCGGTCCAACGGCGCCGATCAATGGTTCCCGCCGTTGGTGCTCGACCGGGTCCGCGCCGCCACCTGGGATCCGCGGCTGCTGGCTGGGTTCGCCCTGGCCCCGCGGCGCGACCACCGGCGCAGCGGCCTCAAGAACAACCTACGTGTACTCGAAACACATTGCACAGCAATCGAAGCAAACATCGTGCCGAAACTCGATCAAGACTACGGCGCACTAAGTGAGAGCCAATGGCGCCGCCAGTACGGCGAGGTCAATGCGCTCGGCGAGGAGCACTTTCGGATCGTGCGTTGGGGCATGACGATCTACAACAGCTTTCTGCATGGGCTGCTGCAACGGTTACTGGAAACCTGGTGCGGCGACACCTCGGGCGAGCTCTACCAGAACGTCATCAGCGGGCTCGACGACACCAAGACCGCCACGATCAACACCGAGATCACCGGGCTCGCCCGCACCGCGCTCGACGATGCCAAGCTCACCACCATGGTGCGTGCCGGTGCGGCCTATGAACGTGTCCGCGACCACAGGCCCCGGACTCGCGGCTCCGGAGGAGCACTACGACGCTTTCCTGGCACGTCGCGGCCACCGATCCGACAGCCGCGATATCGGTCGGCCCCGCTGGCGGGAACAGCCACACCTGATCCTCGAACTCGTTCGCGCGCAGCTTCCGCGCCACAGGCACCGCACGCCCGCAATCGAATTCGTCGCGGCAGCGTCGCCTTGCCACCGAAGCCGACGCGCTGGCAAGACTGGGGGGCAGTCCGCCTCGGCCTGGCGTAGACCGATCCTGATTCGCCTGATGGCGCTGGTCCAGGGATTACACCCGCTACCGCGAGAATGGCAGCGTTACCACCTCGACTACCTGCTCACCCACCTGCGATCACTGGTTCTCGAACGGGCGGAACGTCTTGTCCGGCAGGGTGTGCTGAACAACACCGACGATGTGTTCCTGCTGCGCGGCGAGGAGTTCTTCGGACTACTGGACGGCCACACGGCACCGCCTGGCCTGACCGGAACCCTCGATGCACGGCGCGCGGAGTTCGCCCGCAATACCGGCCGGCTGCCGGCGACGTACTTGTTCGACGATGTCGAGACCGAGGTGGACAACGAACCGTCCGACGGGCACCCGGATCTGCCCGAGGGGGCGATCGCCGGGACCGCGTTCTGCCACGGGCTGGCAACCGGCCCGGCCCGGGTGGTGCACACCCTGGCCGAACTCGGCAAGGTCGAAGCCGGCGACATCCTTGTCGCCCAGAACCTCGACCCGGGCTGGACGAGCGTCTTCCCACTGCTGTCCGGGCTTGTCGTCGAGACGGGCGGCAAGCTTTAGCCACGGCGCGATCCTGTCCCGGGAGTACGGCGCACCGGCTGTCGGCCGGTATCACCGGAGCCACCAAGACCATTGTCGACCGGGCTCAGATCACCGTGGATGGGCGGACCGGGTCGGTGATCATCTAGCTCGAAAGTAGCAAATCTCGCCATGATTGGCACAGATTGCGGCGCGTCCATCGTTCCCCACGTTGCCATTCAACGGGGGTTGAGATCCTTGATCCACCTCGTAGCCCGCCAGCGTTGCCCAATCAGCCAAGTCTTGAGATATCCACGACGCCAGTCATCGACGTCGTATGACGAACTTCGCTCCGGTCGCTATTCCACTTTGTCGTCAGGTAGCCGAACTCCAGGATTCTCAAGGAATTCTGTACTGCCCTTCAGTCAACAACGGTGACCCACCTTCATCGAGGAAAGGGGTAGTCCCACACCAGCCAACTGTCACACTCGAAACAACGGACCGCCGTCCGGGCTTTCATACGACCTCATGATTTCATCTGGCGATGACGACGAGATCAGATGCGACAACTCGACAAGCCTAGTTACACCGGTAAGCCCATCAGGTGCGGTCGCCACGACAGTCCCGGCTTCATCTGTCAGTTGAAGGAAGCCTTCCGCGTCCTCATCGTTGAGTTGGTAGCCCCGGGCGATCTCGTTAGTCCTTCTCGGCGTCTTGATTCTGGGAAGCCGCTTTGAATGACGAATGTCCCACCCGAAGACTCCATATAGATGGCGTTCTATCACCTCGGCCGAACTTCCGGCCAATGCGAACTGTTCCTCCGCCGCCCGTTCCGGTCTGGCGAATGGCGTGCCATCGACGTTCCTTCGGATGGAACCGGATCTCGCACCACCAGGGTCCGACCAGAACAGCGCAGCCCCCGAGTGATCCTCGGGGGTCAAGGAATAGCCGGCGAGGCGTGCCCACTCGACAAGCTCCCTTGATATCTCGGGCGCTGTCATTCGAGCACACCGTTCTTGATCAAGTCTGCTACCGACACTTTCTCGCCTTTGTGGTTGTAGATCAGTACCTGCAGTCCGCCACCATCACGCCCAAACGCAGGTGCGTTTGGGACGACCTCGATCGATCAACTCTCGGGTAGCTCCGTTGGTGTCGCACTATCGTATGGCTGATTAAGCGACGATATCGGCAACCCTCTGGCTTCGAACGAAGGCGCAATGCCGTCTGGCATCACACCGGGTAGTGCCGCTCTCTCTCCCAATGCGGTCAAGATGCTGACCGTGGTCACGAAAGAACGCGTCACCCGATTCGTACACCACACGGCTACCAGGAACGGCCCCGTCGTTCGGCGGGTAGTTTCCCAATGTTGAATCACCCAAGGTTTCGTGCCGCCTCCATTGTGGGCTGTTCCTCGAGGTTGAGGGCAGCATAGTAGACGGTCTCGAACTCGTTGGGTGGGATCAATCCGATGCTCGAGTGGAGCCTGCTGCTGTTGTACCAGTCGACCCAGGCCGCGGTGGCGAACTCGACGTCGGCAATCGTCTTGTAGGGTCCGGCGTGGAAGATCGTGGTGCGGATGCACTCGGTCTTGTAGAGACCGTTCGCCGACTCGATGAGCGCGTTATCGTAGGCATCACCGACGGACCCGATCGACGCGGCGACGTGTTCCAACGATAGCTTCTCGGTCAGCAGGATGGATGTATATTGCGACCCTGCGTCCGAATGATGAATCAGCTCACCGTCTTTCACCGGATGGCCATCGTGAGCACGTTGCCACAACGCCATCCGCAACGGCGTGGTGACCAAGGAGACGTCCTTGCCCGTCGAAGCGTGCCAGGCCACGATCCGCCGCGAGAACACATCGACGATAAACACCACGTACACCCAGCCCGCCCACGTCCGGACATAAGTAAAGTCGGTCACCCACACCCGGTTGGGCCCCTCAGCGCGGAACTGCCGATTGAGCAAATCCCTGGCGCGGATCCCGTCCGCAGCGGGGATGGTGGTGCGGATCCCCTTCGAACGTCGAATACCGCTGAGCTCCAACGCCTTCATTGCGCGATCCACCGCCCCGTAGGACACGCCGGGCATCGTGGTGCGATCCAAGTGGGCGCGCATCTTCACCCGCCCGTAAAGCCCTTCTGGGGTCATCCGGCGCCGGCCGTGGTGATCGGTGCGCCACGCGACCTCGCGGACCGCATCGACGGTCTGGGCGTCGGTGACGGTACGGCTGGCGGGTCGGCGACTGCGCCAGGCCCGGTAGGTGCGTGCGGCGATCTGGCAGCCCTGTTCACACAAAACTCGGCAGATCGACTCGACCGCAGCACCTTTCGATCGCATCGTGTCGATGAATGCGATGATCATCGGTTGCGGGGGTCGAGTTCCCCCGCGAAGAAAGTCGTCGCCGCCTTGAGAATCGCGACATCCTCACGCAGTTGCCGATTCTCGGCTTTGAGCTTCTTGATTTCGGCCGACTCCTCCGATGTGACACCAGCGCGCGTACCGCCATCGATCTGGGCCTGTACAGCCCAACGACGGACCGTTTCCTTACCCACTCCGACCTGTCTGGCGATGGCCTCCGCGGCGGCGGTCAAAGACGGATACTCCCCGCCGTGGGTCTCCAACAACCGCAAGGCCCGCTCACGGACCTCCGGTTCGATTTTCTTCGGCATGATCGTCATCCTTCCTAACTCAGAAGGAAACGGCACGAAACCTGGGGTGATTCATGTTGTCCTTCAGGGCCGACGAGGTTGTATCTCGCGTCATATTCGACCTTGCTCAACGGGTTTCCATCCGAGTCGTGGCCATACGGCTCGTCGGGACGGTCGATCAGATCGAAGGTCGATTGGGTCAGTTGGGTCGGGGTCGGGTAGTCGCCTGATTCCCAGTGCTTTTGAAGCGGCTGACCGTATTCCGGGTTATCTGGTTTGTCTTCGATACGGTGCCAACCGTCACCACTTTGCTCGTGCGAGTGCACGGGATTGTGTTTGTTCCGTCGTCACCAGACGCAGACGAGTTACTGTCGCCGGACACCGGGCCGGGAGGAACTGGGTCCGGCGACTGTCCTCCACCGCCAACAGGATCCGGCCCACCCGAACCGGCCGAATCACCAGTCGAGCTCATCGACGGGGGCACCGGCGCGCCACCCGACGGCTCACTCGGCCCATCGCCACCACCCGCGCTAGGCGAGCCTCCGGTCGGAGCGGGCCCGTTCGACGACGAACTGCCGGGCACGGCTCCCCCACCGGACTGGCTGGGCCCAGACCCGTTGGGGGACGGTCCGGTTGGCGCAGAGCCGCCGCCGGAGCCCGATCCCGGCGACGTCGGGGCCGTCGGGGCGGGGCTCGACGAACCACCTGGTCCCAGCACCGACCCGGGAATGCCCGGTGGCGGGGTGAAGTCCGGAACATGCGGCATGCCAGTCACATTCGGGAGCTCGGGTGCATCCGGGGTTCTGCCGCCGCCGAGCCCAGGCAGCCTGCCCAGCGACCCGAGTTCGCCCCTCTCCAGCAGATTGCGGGTGGCGGCCAGCCCCTTGGCGACCGCACCACCCTTGGCGAACGCCCCGCCCGGGACGAACAACGACGCCACGTTGACCGCGGCCTCGCCGAAGCCACGGCCCGGATTGTCGCCCTGCCACTCGTCCAACGCGATGAACTCGCTGCCCATCTGCTTGAGCACATCGTCGATCAGCGACGGGTCCTTGGCGACCATCAGCGCCGTATCCGCGATGCCCTTCCAGGTATCGGGATCGGCCAGCGCGACGGTGCCCGAGACCAACGCGATCAGACCGGTTGCCCCGCCCACCTGGATGTCGGTGAACAGCTTGATGCCGTCGGCAGGCGCGTTGCCTGCGTCATCTCCGAACGCCTCCACCAAAACTGGCCTCATCCACTTCTGGAAGGCATCGGCGGCCTCACCCAGCAGGGTGGTGAGTTCTTCGAGGAGCCCGAGGACACCCCTGACCTGATTCTGGAAGTTCTCCAGCACGGTGCTGACATCGTCGGCGATCTCCCGCAGGACCCGGGCGCCTTCACCGCTGAGGAAGCCCGTGACGGTATCCCACAGTCCGTCGAGCGAGATCCGGTCCAGCAGATCCCGAATCGCGTCTTGGGTCTCCAGCACACCGGCCGCGAAATCGCTGATGGACGTGGCCAATCCATCGGCGACGCCGGCCAGCGCGGTGGTGCCGCTACCCAGATCCGCCAGCGCGGTGGTGATGGTGGCGCCTTCGGGGATGCTCTGGGCGCCGACCGCCGCTTTCACCCCGCTGAGTGCCGACTCGAAGACCTTCAACCCCTGCCCGATGTTGCGCCATTGCGCGGCAGTCACATTCATCATGCCGGAGTTACCGCTGGGCCAGGTCATCGCGACACCGGCCGCCATCCCGAAGGCGGGAATCAGCCGGATGAACGGCGTGATCAGATGGTATTTCGTCGGCGGGGTCACGATGCTGCCGTTGGGCCCGTAGGGGGCATCACCGGCCGTCGTCTCCGCCGGTTCTCCGCTCACGCTGCCGGACGGTCCCGGCCCGCCCGCCGCCGACGCCTGATCGGCGTGTTGATAGTTGAATCCGGTGGCCTCCAGCATGAGTCCGACATTCTTGAATGCGTTGGCGGCCTGGGCCAGGTACTGGGCGAACTGATCGGCCTGGCGACCGTAGGAGATTCCGAAGTTCAGCCCAGCCGGATCCGCGCCGGACGCGATACCGCTGGAGAGCGCCTGACCCAACGCGTCGGACAGCGCACCCAGCTGGGTGCCGAGAGAACCGACCTGCCTACCCGCATCGATGAGCGCCTGCGGTTCTACCTCGATCCGCACACGATCAGCCCGCCCACATCGTCCCGTTCTTGTCCACGGCGTCGGTGTAGTTCTTGTGCGCGTTCTCGGCGACCTTGCGCAGCGCCTCCAGCGACGTCTTCATCTGCTCGGCACCTTCATCCCACAACCGCTGCGATTCCGCCTGAGTCTCCGAGGCGTCGCCCTCCCAGTTGGCCCGCAGGGCGGCCATCGCCTGGTCGATCTCCTCGAGTACGTCGGCGACCTCGCGCCCGAACTGCTCCATGTGATCGATGGCACCCTGCAGTGCCGGGAAATCCACCACCAGCTTCGTCATCAGAGGCTCCGACCCGGCGTTTCCTCCGGCCCGGATGTGCCGGCACCCGCACGGGATGCCTCGACCGGGCGACCCCCGGGGCGCCTCTCCCTACCTCGGTTCGCTCTGGCCCCCCCCGCCCGCCTTAGAGTCCGCCGCGGGGGGGGCGCCTCCTTTCCGCTCCAACTCCGCCTCCGCTGCTCGGCCTGTTCCCCTGCGCCGGCCCCCCCTCCGGCCATCCTCCCTCCCCCCCCCGCGTCCTGCGCGGGGATACCCGCTGCCTGCGACATCGGTGCCATCGGCTCGCCGAGATTCATCTGCTCTGCCAGACCGGACGGTGAGCCGGTCGAGCCGAGGTATCTTCCGCGCCGGCGCACCCCCCCGCGGGGCCCCCAGAGGGCCCCCGCCGTCCCGCCCCCGAGCCCCCGCCGGCCTGCATGGTCGACCCGAGCGCGTCGCGGGCCTGCTCATCGGCCGCCTGATAGTTCGTGCCGGCCGCGTCCAGGGCCTCCGACATGGTCTGCAGCGCCCGCACCACCTGGCCCGCGCCGTTGTGCCATCGCTCCCAGTACGTGTCGAAGGCGGTGGCCGCCTCGCCCTTCCAGCCGGCCGCGAGCAGGTTGCCGGTCTCCAGGTCCACCGCCGACAGCCCATCCTGCAGGCGCTGTCCCGCGCCCCGTAAACGGTCCGCTGCCAGGTGCAGCTCCGAGGTGGCAACCTCGACCGACTCGCCCATCCGACCCCCGAATTCGTAGCCCACTAGCACCCTAAGCCGGGTTCGGGACGGCGAAGTGCACCAATTCTGCGACTGCCGTTTTGGCCCGCGCCCCTCCCGGAGTACAGTTGCCCACGTGCAGCGGGTGCTCCTTCTCGGACGCCGCGACGGGGTCTGATCCAGACTGGCCTCCCGTCGCGGGTTTTCGCGATGCGCCGGTCTGAAATCCACCCAAGACCCCGGAGCCAATATCATGACCACCCCTGACATCTCATCTGACGCCTTCTCGTCCGTCCGCGCGATCACCACCCCGGCCGGTCCCCGCAACCCCGGCCAGCCCTCCTGGAACACCCAGCGCGCGTCAGCGATGCCGGTGAACCGCTACCGCACCTTCGCCGAAGAGGTCGAACCGGTCACCGTGCCGGACCGCACCTGGCCCGACAAGGTCATCGACTCCGCCCCGCAGTGGTGTGCGGTGGACCTGCGTGACGGCAACCAGGCCCTGATCGACCCGATGAGCCCGGCGCGCAAGCGCCGCATGTTCGACCTGCTGGTCCGGATGGGCTACAAGGAGATCGAGGTCGGCTTCCCGTCGGCCAGCCAGACCGACTTCGACTTCGTCCGCGAGATCATCGAGCAGGGCGCCATCCCCGACGATGTCACCATCCAGGTGCTGACCCAGTGCCGTCCCGAGCTGATCTCGAAGACCTTCGAGGCGTGCGCCGGTGCGCCGCAGGCGATCGTGCACTTCTACAACTCCACGTCGATCCTGCAGCGCCGGGTGGTCTTCCGCGCCGATCGCGCCGCCGTGAAGAAGATCGCCACCGACGGTGCGCGGATGTGCGTCGAAGAGGCCAAGAAGTACCCGGACACCCGGTGGCGCTACGAGTACAGCCCGGAGTCCTACACGGGCACCGAACTGGAGTACGCGGTGGATGTCTGCAACGCCGTCGCCGAGATCGTGCGGCCGACGCCCGAGGTGCCGCTGATCGTCAACCTGCCCGCGACGGTCGAGATGGCGACCCCGAACGTGTACGCCGATTCCATCGAGTGGATGAACCGGCACCTGGTGCCTCGGGACAGCATCATCCTGAGCCTGCACCCGCACAATGACCGCGGAACGGCCGTGGCCGCAGCCGAACTGGGCTACCAGGCCGGAGCGGACCGCATCGAGGGCTGCCTGTTCGGCAACGGCGAGCGCACCGGCAACGTCTGCCTGGTGACGTTGGGCCTGAACCTGTTCAGCCGCGGTGTGGACCCGCAGATCGACTTCTCCAATATCGACGAGATCCGGCGCACCGTGGAGTACTGCAACCAGCTGCCCGTGCACGAACGTCACCCCTACGGTGGCGACCTGGTGTACACCGCGTTCTCCGGCAGCCACCAGGACGCCATCAACAAGGGCCTGGACGCGATGAAAGTCGCTGCCGACGAAGCAGATTCCGATGTCGACGACATGCTGTGGCAGGTGCCCTACCTGCCGATCGATCCCAAGGACGTCGGCCGCACGTACGAGGCCGTCATCCGGGTGAACTCGCAGTCCGGCAAGGGCGGCGTCGCCTACATCATGAAGGCCGATCATGGTCTGGCGCTGCCGCGCCGGCTGCAGATCGAGTTCAGCCAGGCCATCCAGCAGATCACCGACGGCGAGGGCGGCGAAGTCTCACCCAAGGAGATCTGGGACGTCTTCTCCGAGGAGTACCTGTCCCCGATCCGGCCACTGGAGCGCATGCGCCAGAAGGTCGACGCCTCCGAGATCGACGGCGGGACGGACACCATCACCGCGATCGTCAAGATCGATGGCGAGGAACGTGAGATCGTCGGTGCCGGTAACGGTCCGCTGGCCGCGTTCGTGGATGCCATCGGCGCGGTCGGCTTCCAGGTGAACGTGCTGGACTACTCCGAGCACGCGTTGTCCGCCGGCGAAGAGGCCCAGGCCGCGGCCTACGTCGAAGCGTCCATCGGCGGCAAGACGGTGTGGGGCGTCGGCATCGCCACATCCATCACCACCGCGTCGCTGCGCGCCGTGGTGTCCGCGGTCAACCGGGCGGCCCGGTAGCTCAGGCGAAGACGCCGGCGGTCACGGCCGCAAGCGCGGCAGCAGCAGCGGTATCCGCGTGTGCCCGGCGCAGTGGTTCGGTATCGGTGAGCAGGCTGTAGTACAGCGGGGCAGACACGTACCGGATCACTGCGGCGGGATCGGTTCCCCGTGGAGCCTCACCGCGCTCGATCGCGTCCAGGACGATCGGCGCCATCTCCTCGATGCGTACCTTATAGAAGCCGGCGAGCGCCTCGGCGGTGCGCAGATCACACGTGCCCGCGGCGAGGATCGCCTTGAAAAGGCTGCCCTGGCGCCGATCGGCCAGCGTCCGTTGGATGAGTCTGGCCACGCTCACCAGGTCATCCCGGAGGCTGCCGGTCCTTGGACGCGGACGCGACGTTTCTGCCATATCGGCCAGCAGGTCGTCGACGAGGGCAGGCACCGTTCCCCAGCGTCGGTAGACCGTCGACTTGCCGACACCAGCCCGGTCGGCGACCGCCGTCAACTCCAGCCCCACCAGACCGTTCTCGATGAGCAGGTCGGTAGTCGCGGTGAGCACCGCAGATCGCACCGCGGCCGTCCTGCCTCCGGGTCTGGTCGCCATGACCCCATCTTAACGGGACTGGCGTTTCCTTAACGCGCGACCGGTGCTACCGTCCTTAACGGGAACATACTCTCTTTAAGGAGTGCTCATGGAGTACCGCAACCTAGGCCGATCCGGCCTCGTCGTCTCGGAATTGGCCTTCGGTGCAGCAACATTCGGCGCAAGCGGAGAGTTCTTCGGAGCGTGGGCAGATACCGGAATCGATGAGGCGCGCACCATGGTGGACATCTGCCTGGAGGCCGGGATCACCCTGTTCGACACCGCCGATGTCTACTCCGACGGTGCATCGGAATCCGTGCTCGGCGCGGCCCTGCAGGGCCGGCGCGATTCCGTACTGATCTCGACCAAGGCCGCACTACCCGTCGGCTCCGGACCCGACGACGCGGGCACGTCACGGCGGCGCCTGATCGCCGCCGTCGAAGCCGCACTTCGCCGCTTGCGCACCGATCACATCGACGTGTTCCAGCTCCATGCCTACGATGCTGCGACACCGGTCGAGGAGGTGGTGGACACACTCGATGTCCTTGTGACACAGGGGAAGATTCGCTACACGGGCGTTTCCAATTTCGCCGGCTGGCAGCTCATGAAATCCCTGGCGGCGGCGGACGCAGCGCACCGCGTGCGATATGTCGCCCACCAGGTCTACTACTCGCTGATCGGCCGGGACTACGAATGGGACCTGATGCCACTGGGCCTCGACCAGGGGGTGGGCGCGCTGGTCTGGAGCCCACTGGGCTGGGGACGACTGACGGGACGGATACGACGCGGAACGGGTCTCCCGCCCGTCAGCCGCCTGCACAGAACGGCCGATGCCGGACCACCTGTGGACGATGACGTGCTCTTCGATGTCGTCGACGAACTGTCCGCCATCGCCGACGAGACGGGACGTTCGATCCCGCAGGTCGCGCTCAACTGGGTACTTCGCCGTCCCACGGTCGCGTCGGTCATTGTCGGCGCCCGCACCCCCGCGCAGCTGCTCGACAATCTCGGTGCGGTCGGGTGGACCCTGACCGGCGAGCAGATCGCACGTCTGGATGCCGTCAGTGCACCCGAACCGTCCTATCCGCATTTCCCCTACGTGCGACAAGCGGGTTTCGCGCGGCTGAATCCGCCACTGTTCGCCTGACCGGCGATCGCCGGGACGCTGCGGTTCACCCGGTGAACATCGTTCAGAACAGCGCGTACTGGTCGCCGTCCGCAGTGGTGTCGGTGAACTCCTCGACATCGGTGCCGCCGACGGCTTGCCCGATGAGTGTCATGAACTCGGTGTCTCCCATCAGCGGGATGCCCTGCTCGACCGCCTGGTAGCCCTTGCCCTGTGCGGGTGCCGCGTCATTGCACACCACCAGGGAGGTCTGCTGGTCGACGTTCTCCGCATAGGAAAGGCCGGCGTCGATGATCCGCTCGATGACCTCTTCGTGGGTGTGCGTCATCTCGGCCGACAGCGCGATCCGCATCCCCTGCACCAGCGGCCGCCCGGCGACATAGAGCCCCGGATTCAGGTGATCGCACGGCATCCGCGCCGCCAGCACCTTCAGCGGCCGCAGCTCGTCGTGGGTGATCTGGCCGTTGGGCCAGATCCGGCGGCTCACCGAGCGGATCGGGAGCCATGATCTGCGCTCACGGGCCTGCACCAGCGCGGGCTTGAGGATCTGTGCGAGCACCAGTGCATCGTCGAGTGCGTCGTGCGGGCGCAGCTGGGTGGCACCCCAGTGCCGCGCCAACGTCTCCAGGCGCAGGTTCTCGGTACCCAGATTCAGCCGGCGCGCCAGCTCGACCGTGCACATGACGGTGTCGACCGGCAGCTGGGCGCCGACGAGTTCGGCCTCGGCCGCCAGAAATGCGTAGTCGAAAGCGACATTGTGCGCGACGAGCGTCCTGCCGTGCAGCACCTCCATGAGCTGCGGTGCGATATCGGCGAACGTGGGTTGGCCCGCCAGCATCTCGGTGGTCAAGCCGTGCACATGGGTCGGACCGGGATCGACGCCGGGGTTGAGCAAGGAGGACATGCTGTGTTCGACGCTGCCGTCATCGCCGACCGCCAGGGCCGCGACGCTGACGACCCGGGCCTGCCCCGGCCGGAATCCCGTCGTCTCCACGTCGACGACGGCCCATCCGGTGCCCGCATCGGCGGCCGGTCGGCCCCAGCACTGGCTCATATCCCGAGGATGGCACGGTGGTCTGACAACACCGGATCGCAGCAGGGCGTGTCGGGCCCCTAAAATTCGCAGGATGGTCACCACCGGAGGGCAGGAGCGCAGCGACCCGGGAATCAACCTGCGAGCACGGCTGGCGCTGGGCGCCGGTTCCGCCGCACGCTGGGCCTCCCGGGTGACCGGCCGCGGCGCCGGTGCGATGATCGGCGGCCTGGTGGCGATGTCGATCGACAAATCGATCCTGGGACAACTCGGCAAGAACCGCCGCGCGGTGGTCGTGACCGGTACGAACGGCAAATCGACGACCACCCGGATGACGGCCGCGGCGCTGTCCACGCTGGGCCCGGTGGCCACCAACGCCGAGGGCGCCAACATGGACGCCGGGCTGGTGGCCGCGCTGGCCGGCGCCCGCAGGGCCGAACTGGCCGCGCTGGAAGTCGACGAGATGCACGTGCCACACGTCAGTGACGCGGTGTCACCGGCGGTGATCGTGCTGCTCAATCTGTCCCGCGATCAGCTCGATCGCGTCGGTGAAATCAATCACATCGAACGCACGCTGCGCGCCGGGTTGGCCCGCCACCCGGACGCCGTGGTGATCGCCAACTGCGATGACGTCCTGATGACCTCGGCGGCCTACGATTGCCCGAACGTGGTGTGGGTGGCGGCCGGTGGCAGCTGGGCCGGGGATTCGGTGAGCTGTCCACGCTCCGGGGAGATCATCGTCCGAGACGGCAACCACTGGCACTCCACCGGTACCGATTTCAAAAGACCCACACCGCAGTGGACGTATGACGACACCGATATCCACGGCCCCGACGGCCTCACCTTGCCGATGACGCTCGCGCTGCCGGGTGCGGTCAACCGCGGGAACGCCATCCAGGCCGTTGCCGCGGCGGTCGCGCTGGGTGCCGACCCTGCCGAGGCGGTGGCCGCGGTATCGACGGTAGACGAAGTCGCCGGCCGGTACCGGACCGTCAAGGTGGGAGCCCACACCGCACGCCTGCTACTGGCCAAGAATCCCGCGGGCTGGCAGGAGGCCTTGTCGATGATCGACAAAGACGCAGCGGGAGTGGTCATCTCGGTCAACGGACAGGTCCCCGACGGCGAAGATCTGTCCTGGCTCTGGGATGTCCGGTTCGAGCATTTCGAGCGCACCCAGGTGGTCGCGGCCGGTGAACGCGGTACCGACCTGGCGGTGCGCCTCGGCTATGCCGGTGTGGAGCACACCCTGGTACATGACACCGTCGCCGCGATCGCGTCCTGCCCGCCTGGGCATGTCGAGGTGATCGCCAACTACACGGCGTTCCTGCAACTGAACCGGCGGGTGTCATGACCGTCCGGATCGGGCTGGTGCTGCCCGATGTGATGGGCACCTACGGTGACAGCGGCAACGCGGTGGTGCTGCGACAACGCCTGCGACTGCGCGGGATCGACGCCGAGATCGTCGAGATCACCCTGGCCGACCCGGTACCGGACTCGCTGGACATCTACACGTTGGGCGGTGCCGAGGACTACGCCCAGCGGCTGGCGACCAAGCATCTGATCCGCTACCCGGGTCTGCAACGCGCCGCGGTGCGCGGGGCCCCGGTGCTCGCGATCTGCGCGGCCATCCAGGTGCTCGGACACTGGTATGAGACCTCGGCCGGTGAACGGGTCGACGGCGTCGGTCTGCTCGATGTCACCACCGCGCCACAGGATGTCCGCACCATCGGGGAGGTGTCGGCGACACCGTTGCTGAGCGGTCTCACCCAGCCCCTGACCGGTTTCGAAAACCATCGGGGCGGAACGGTTCTCGGGCGCGACGCCGAGGCGTTGAGCGCGGTCACCAAGGGCGCGGGCAACCGCGCCGGTGACGGCTACGACGGCGCGGTGCAGGGCAGTGTGGTGGCCACCTACCTGCACGGACCGTGCCTGGCACGCAATCCGGAGCTGGCCGACCACCTGCTCACCCAGGTCGTGGGCGAGCTTCCCGCGCTGCAACTGGCCGAGGTGGATCTGCTGCGCACCGAGCGGCTGGCGGCGCCGCGCCGGGTCTAACCCGCGACCAGGGCCCGCAATCGGCCGCGCACGCCGTCGAGTTCGGCACGTGCGCCGCTGATGCGGCTGCTCACGGCCGCTGGGTCGGCGAACATCTCCGCGAGATAGCTCTTGATGGCACCCGGATCCTGCGACGGCAGGTCGAACCCGCCGGGTTTGAGCATCCGGACGGCCTTCTCGGTCGTCCAGTTCGACAGGGCCAGCGGTATGGCGCCCTCGGTAGCGGCGATGATCAGGGCGTGCAGCCTGTCGCTGACGACAATCGCGGAATCCCGATACAGGTTGCGCATCAGCGCTTCCCATTCACCATGTGTTTCATCGCGCATCACGATCGGCGGCGTGCCTGGGTGCATGATCTCGGCCAGTTTCTCCATCGTGGCACGGTCCCGGCGCACCTGGCTGTACACCTGGATCCGCAAGCCGTGCATGTCGGCGATATCCCGGAGCAGCTCAATCTTGTCCTCGGTCAACACATCCCGGTCCGAACGCATGGTCACCGCCAGCACCTTGCGCGCCGAAGGCGCCGGGCCCAGGCCGCCGGCCGGATCGGGGCCCTCGCCGAAAGCCCAGTCCGGGGCGACGTCGCCGACCTGGAATGAGTTGCGGGTGTTGGCATCTCGCCAAGCGACCACCGGCATATTGCGGCGGGCGATCCGCTCCAACGGCGGTACCTCGATGTGTTCCCGAACCACGCGGGTGCCGTCCTCGGCGTTCTTGCCGACCGTCGCCATCCGGACCCCGGCGCCGACCTGCACCATGGCGCCGCCGCGACTCTTGGCTCCGAGCGCACCGACGAGGGTCCACCATCCCCAGTAGCGGCGGAAGCGCTCGGGCATGAGGATCTCCCCGGTCGGCATGACCAGGATGGTGCGCGCCGCGGCCGAACTGCCGAGGGCGCGGAACAGCCAGCCGGCCGCCGTGTCGTACTGCTTCTCGGTGCCGTCGAGCCCGATCGCGGTCACATAGTCCTCGGCGTTGGGATCGAAATCCTTGCGACCCACATGGACGTGCAGTTGGGCGCCGTCGATGTTCTGGAACGTGCGTAGTTGACCGCGCCGCAGGATCGAATCGCCGATGTTGTCACTCTGCCCCCAGGTCGAAAGGAAGACGCGAGTCACCTTCACCGCCCTTCAACACGTGCACCGACACTCAGATTCAGCAAACCACCAGCCGCTCGGCAGGCAGTGAACATATTGACGTCTATGTCATCTAGACCATAGCGCGACGGCCGGCGAGCGCACGTCCTAACGTCAATTCGTCGGCAAACTCCAGGTCACCACCCATGGGCAGACCGGATGCAATCCGGCTGACGGTTAATCCGGGGATATCGCGCAGCATCCGCATGAGATACGTCGCTGTCGCCTCGCCCTCGGTGTTGGGGTCGGTAGCAATGATCACCTCGGCTACGTCGACACCGTCGACCCGTTCCCCGATCCGGTTGAGCAGTTCGCGGATGCGCAGCTGGTCGGGCCCCACCCCGGACAACGGATCCAGCGCCCCGCCCAGCACGTGGTAGCGGCCCCGGAACTCACGGGTGCGCTCCACCGCCTGGATGTCCTTGGGTTCCTCGACGACGCACACCAGGGAGGCGTCGCGGCGGGCATCTTTGCAGATCCGGCAGCGTTCCTCATCCGAGACGTTGCCGCACACCGCACAGAACGTGACACCGTCGCGGATTCGGCCGAGCACCGCGGTCAGCCGGTCGATATCCGGCGGCTCCACCGACAACAGATGGAACGCGATGCGCTGGGCGCTCTTGGGCCCGATACCCGGCAGCTTGCCGAGCTCGTCGATCAGATCTTGTACCGGCCCCTCGAACAACTCAGGTACCCGGCAGTCCGAAACCACCCAGGCCACCGGCCAGCGGCCCGAGCCGCGTCTGGGCGAGGATGGTGACCTGCTTGGCGGCATCGGCGAGCGCGCCGACGATGAGATCCTGCAGTGTCTCGGGATCCGACGGGTCGATCACCTTCGGGTCGATGGCCACCGCGATGACCTCACCGCTGCCCTTCATGGTGACCTGCACCAGGCCACCGCCGCCCTGGCCGTGCACCTCGGCGTTGGCCAGCGCCTCCTGAGCCTCCATCAGCTGCTGCTGCACCTGCTGCGCCTGCGCGAGCAACGCGGACATATCGGGCTGACCATCACCGGGTTGCATGACTGTCCCCTCTTGATTTCGACCTGGTCTCGACTTCATTGCACTCACGAGTACGAGACGATTTGCTCTTCAACACTAGCCGTCACCGCGACTACCGTGGCGGCGTGCACGTCCCCTCCAGCTCGCGTGTCGGCGCCATCGCAGCGGCGACGATGCTCGTCGCCGCCAGTCTGTCCGGCTCGGCCGCCCCGTTGGCCGGTGCCGCGCCCAACACCATCGCCGGCAAGATCGTGTTCCTCGATCCGGGCCACAACGGCGCCAACGACGCGTCCATCAGCCGTCAGGTTCCCACCGGCCGGGGCGGCACCAAGGACTGTCAGGCCAGTGGCACCGCCACGGACTCCGGCTACCCCGAGCACACCTTCAACTGGGATGTCACGCTTCGCGTGCGCGCCATCCTGGATGCCAACGGTGTCCGCACCGCGCTGTCCCGCGGCAATGACGACGCACTCGGACCGTGCGTCGATGAGCGCGCCGCCATGGCCAACGCCCTGCGACCCAACGCGATCGTCAGCATTCACGCCGACGGCGGCCCGGCCACCGGTCGGGGTTTCCACGTGCTCTACTCGGACCCGCCGCTGAACACCGTGCAGGCCGGCCCCTCGGTGCAGTTCGCCCAGATCATGCGCGATCAACTACGCGGCTCGGGGATCCCGCCGGCCAACTACATCGGCTCAGGGGGCCTCAACCCGCGCTCGGACATCGCCGGGCTCAACCATGCGCAGTTCCCGTCGGTGCTGGTGGAGCTGGGCAATATGAAGAACCCGGCCGACTCCGCGTTGATGGAGTCCGAGGCCGGACGCCAGAAGCTGGCCGAGGCGGTGGCCCGGGGCGTCGCGACCTGGCTGGCCAACACCTAGGAAGCCGTTTCGAGTTCCTTCTTCAGGTTGCCCAGCACCTCGTCCTGAATCTTGCGCAGGCCCAGCGGGGCGAAGGTCTTCTCGAAGAAGCCCTTGATACCGCCCGCGCCGTTCCACGACGTCTTGACGGTGACGGTCGAGCCGGTGCCTGCGGGCGCCACCGTCCAGTTGGTCACCAGGGTGGAGTTGGCATCCTTCTCGATGACGGTCTTGCCGGCGACGTCGACGCTGGCCAACACATCACGGGAGCGGGACTCGGTGGCCTGCAGCTTCCAGGTGACGACCGTGCCTGCGCCCTGCCCGCCCTGCAGGACGGAGTAGTTGCTGTAATGCGACGAGAGGATCTTGGGCCGCACCGTCTGGTAATCGGAGACCGCGGCAAGCACAGCTTCCGGTGCGGCATCTATCAACACAGTGCTGGAAGCGCTGACCTGTCCCATGAGTGCAAAACTCCTGTCATCACGTATCGGTGCGGTCGCGGCTTCGGCGACCGAGGACTAGCGTATATGTGTGTCTGTTGTGGCATCTGACGCACGAGCTGTACACGGGGCGGGCGTGCAGCGACTGATGGCCAGTTACCGGGCCATCCCCCCGACAGCGACTGTGCGACTGCGTAAACCCACGTCGAACCTGTTCCGGGCGCGGGAGAAGATCACTGCCGAAGGTCTGGACACCTCCGGGCTCACCGGCGTCATCGCCGTGGACCCCGCAGCGCGCACCGCCGACGTCTCGGGCATGTGCACCTACGAGGATCTGGTGGCCGCCACCCTGCCTCACGGCCTGTCCCCGCTGGTGGTTCCCCAGCTCAAGACGATCACGCTCGGCGGGGCGGTCACCGGTCTCGGTATCGAATCGGCCTCCTTCCGCAACGGCCTACCCCACGAGTCGGTGCTCGAACTCGATGTCCTCACCGGCGCAGGTGAACTGGTGACCGCCGACCGGAGCACCCATCCGGACCTCTTTCACGCATTTCCGAACTCCTATGGCACCCTCGGCTATTCGGTGCGGTTGCGGATCGAATTGGAACCCGTCCAGCCCTTCGTCGCGCTGCGCCATCTACGGTTCCATTCACTCGACGAGATGATCGCTGAGATGGACCGCATCATCGAGACCGGCAGCTACGAGGGCGTGCCCGTGCACTACCTCGACGGCGTGGTGTTCAGCGCCGACGAGAGCTACCTGTGCCTGGGCTCCCAGACCGACACCGCGGGCCCGGTCGGCGACTACACCGGCCGCGACATCTACTACCGCTCCATTCAGCACGCCGAGGGCGAGCGCCACGACCGCCTCACCATCGCCGACTACCTGTGGCGCTGGGACACCGACTGGTTCTGGTGTTCAAGGGCTTTCGGCGCCCAGCATCCGGTGTTGCGCCGGCTGTGGCCGCGCCGCTACCGGCGCAGCAGTTTCTACTGGAAGCTCATCGGCTACGACCAGAGGTTCGGGATCGCCGACCGCATCGAGAAACGCAACGGCCGTCCCCCCAGGGAGCGGGTCGTCCAGGATGTCGAGGTGCCGCTGGAGAACTGCGCCACCTTCCTGAACTGGTTCCTGGACAACGTTCCCATCGAGCCGATCTGGCTGTGCCCGCTGCGGTTGCGCGACCACGGTGCGCAATGGCCGCTGTATCCGCTGCGATCCGGACGCACCTACGTCAACATCGGCTTCTGGTCCTCGGTACCGGCCGGTCCCGCGCCCGGACACACCAACCGACTGATCGAACGCGCGGTCTCCGAACTGAACGGCCACAAGTCGCTGTACTCGGAGTCCTTCTACAGCGCCGACGAGTTCGACGCCCTCTACGGCGGCGAGACCTACCGGTCCGTGAAGAAGACCTATGACCCCGACTCACGGTTACTCGACCTGTACGCGAAGGCGGTGCACAACCGATGACGACGTTCAAAGATCACGCCGAGCAGGGCAGGCTCAGTCTCGCCGAGGTGCTCGAAGTCTTCACCGCCGGCAAGCTCCCACTGAAGTTCACCGCCTATGACGGCAGCACATCGGGACCGGAGAATGCCACCGTCGGCCTTTCGCTGACGTCTCCGCGCGGCACCACATACCTGGCCACCGCACCGGGCGAACTGGGCCTGGCCCGTGCCTACGTCGCGGGCGATATCGAGCCGCTGGGAGTGCACCCCGGCGATCCCTACGACCTCTTGCGGGCCCTCGCGGACAAGATGGCGATCAAACGCCCGCCCGCACGCGTGCTGGCCAATGTCATCGGTTCAATCGGCCTGGAGCATCTGTTCCCCATCGCGCCGCCCCCGCAGGAGGCACTTCCGCGCTGGCGACGTGTCGCAGAAGGGCTGCGGCACAGCAAGAAACGCGATGCCGAGGCGATACACCATCACTACGATGTGTCGAATACGTTCTACGAACGCGTACTCGGCCCGTCGATGACCTACACCTGCGCGTGCTACCCGGATGCGCACGCCTCGCTGGAAGACGCCCAGGACAACAAGTACCGGCTGGTCTTGGAGAAGCTGCGCCTGCAACCCGGGGACCGGCTGCTCGATGTGGGCTGCGGCTGGGGCAGCATGGCGCGCTACGCAGCCCGCAGAGGCGTCCGGGTGCTGGGCGTGACCCTGTCCGCCGAGCAGGCGGCGTGGGCGCAGCGCGCCATCGCCGATGAGGGGTTGTCCGGCCTGGCCGAGGTGCGCCACGGCGACTATCGCGATATCACGGAGTCCGGATTCGACGCGGTGTCCTCGATCGGGCTGACCGAACATATCGGTGTGGCCAACTACCCCGCCTATTTCGCCTTCCTGCAGGCGAGGATGCGTCCAGGTGCCCTGCTGCTCAACCACAGCATCACCCGCCCCAAAAACCGTGCCGGCGCCTCGGCCAGCTTCTTCATCGACCGCTATGTCTTCCCCGACGGGGAGCTGACGGGATCCGGACGCATCATCGCCGAGGCGCAGGACGTCGGGCTGGAAGTGCTGCACGAGGAGAATCTGCGCAAGCACTATGCACTGACACTGCGGGACTGGTGCCGCAACCTGGTCGAGCACTGGGATGAGGCGGTCGCCGAGGTCGGTCTGCCCACCGCCAGGGTGTGGGGTCTGTACATGGCCGGGTCCCGGCTCGGTTTCGAGTCGAATGTGGTTCAGCTACACCAGGTTCTGGCGGTCAAGCTGGATGATCGTGGCCGCGATGGCGATCTGCCGATGCGGCCGTGGTGGGCGCCCTAACCCCGTTCGATGCGCTTGGCGCCCAGTTCGTTCTGCAGCAGTTCGATCGCCACTTCCTCCGGGTCGCGGCGCACCACCTCCGAGGTGTCACTGTTGGCCTCGGCCAGCATGCGTTCCTCTTCGGCCCGCTGATCCGGGCGCGGAGCCGGAGCGGTGTCGGACGGGGCAGGTTCGCCCGAGTCCGGCACGCACCGGATCTGCCAGTTCACCCCGAGCGCGTCCTTGAGTGCCTCGCGGATCACTTCGACATTGCGTGGCTCACTGAGCCGCTTGGCCAGCGGCGGAGCCCGATGGCTGAGCACCAGCGTGTCACCGTCCACCGCGCGCACGATCGCATCGGCCAGCATGGCGTTGACCGGCTTGCTGCGGGCATTCACCTTTTCCCGCACGGTATCCCACATCGAGCGGACCGCCGCCGCATCCGGTTGACCGACGGCGGCGGGCGGCGGCACCGCAGCGGGGGCCGGCTCTGGTTCCGGCTCGGGGACCGGAGCGGGCCGGGGCGGGGGCACCGGTGCGGGAGCCGGTGTGGGCACCGGCGGCGTCACCGGCTCGGAGGCAGGCGCCGGTTGCGGGACCACCGCAGGTTCCGGCGCCGGGGCGGGTTCGGGTGTGGGCAGCGGCCTGGGCTGGGGAATCGGCGCGGGCGTGGGTTCGGACGTGGGTTCGGGCTTCGGCTCGGGAGCCGCCTCGGCCGCGGCCTGGGCCCGGCTGGCCCGGACGAACTGCTTGGCCGACGTCGCAGACGCAGCAGGTGCCGGGGCCGAACCGTCAGCCGGTATCGCCATGTCCAGCCGGGTTTCGATCCGCTCGATGCGCTGCAGCAGAGCCGATTCCGTGTCGTGCGCCGACGGCAGCAGCAGCCTGGCGCAGACCACTTCGAGCAACAACCGCGGCGCGGTGGCGCCGCGCATCTCGCCGAGCCCGGCATGCACCACCTCGGCGTATCGCGCCAGCGTGGCCGAGCCGACCTTGGCGGCCTGTTCGCGCATCCGGTCCAGCACCCCGTCCGGGGCATCGACCACCCCGCGGTCGGCGGCGTCCGGAACGGCCTGCAGCACGATGAGATCGCGGAAACGTTCCAGCAGATCCACAGCGAATCGGCGCGGGTCGTGGCCGGCGTCGATCACCGATTCCACCGCCCCGAACAGTGCGGCGGCATCCCCGGCGGCCAGCGCGTCGACGGCGTCGTCGATCAGCGCGACATCGGTGGCGCCCAACAGTGACAGCGCCCGCTGATAGACGACGTGATTGTTGTCGGCCCCGGCGACCAGCTGGTCGAGCACCGAGAGACTGTCCCGCGGCGATCCGCCGCCCGCCCGGATCACCAGCGGGTAGACGGCGTCCTCCACCGTGACGCCCTCGTCGCGGCAGATGCGTTCCAGCAGGGTGCGCATCGTCTTGGGCGCCAGCAACCGGAACGGGTAGTGATGGGTGCGGGACCGGATGGTGGGCAGCACCTTTTCCGGTTCGGTGGTGGCGAACACGAAGATCAGGTGGTCCGGCGGCTCCTCCACGATCTTGAGCAGCGCGTTGAAGCCCGCATTGGTGACCATGTGCGCTTCGTCGATGATGAAGATGCGGTACCGCGACTGGGCCGGCGCGTAGAACGCGCGGTCCCGCAGTTCACGGGTGTCGTCCACGCCGCCGTGGCTGGCGGCGTCCAGTTCGGACACGTCCACGTTGCCCGGGCCGTTGGGCGCCAGCGCCACACAGGAGTCGCACACCCCGCACGGCGTCGGGGTGGGCCCCTGCTCGCAGTTCAGCGACCGGGCCAGGATGCGGGCCGAGGAGGTCTTGCCGCAGCCACGCGGGCCGGAGAACAGATAGGCATGGTTGATGCGGCCGGCGGACAGCGCCGTCGACAACGGTGCGGTGACATGCTCCTGGCCGACGACCTCGGCGAAGCTTGCGGGTCGGTACTTCCGGTAGAGCGCCACGGTCAGCAGGGTACCGAGCGGGGGCGACTAATCACGAGCCAGCAGCGACTCGGTGGCCGCCAGCAGTGCACACGTCGAAAGACCATCGATGGCGGCACGCAGGTCGGACTCCGGCGGGAAGCTCGGTGCGATCCGGATGTTCTTGTCCTCCGGGTCTTTTCCGTACGGGAAGGCCGCGCCGGCGGCGGTGACGGCGATACCGGCGTCCTTGGCCAGCGCGATGGTGCGCCGCGCCGTACCGGGCCAGACGTCCAGGCTGACGAAGTACCCGCCGTTGGGATCGGTCCATGACGCGATCTTGGCGGCGTCCAGGCGGTCCTGCAGGATCTCGGCGACCAACGCGAACTTGGGCGCCAGTAGGTCCCGGTGGCGTTGCATGTGCCGCCGGACGCCATCGGCGTCACCGAAGAAACGCAGATGCCGCAGCTGGTTGACCTTGTCCGGGCCGATCGACTTCTTGCCGGCGTGCTTGAGGTACCAGGCGATGTTGTCCGCCGAGGCGCCGAAGAAACTCACCCCGGCACCGGCGAAGGTCATCTTCGAGGTGGACGCGAACACCAGCGGCCGGTTGGGGTGGCCCGCGTCCGCGGCGATGGCGAGCACGTCGATCGGGTCGACGAAGTCGGATGTGATGGTGTGCACCGCGTAGGCGTTGTCCCAGAACAACCGGAAGTCCGACGCCGCGGTGCGCATCTGCAGGAGCCGGGTGACCGTCTCCGGGGAATAGGTCGTGCCGGTCGGATTCGAGTACACCGGCACGCACCACATGCCCCGGACCGCCGGATCGGCGGCGACCAGTTCCTCGATGAGGTCGACATCGGGGCCGTCCTCGCGCAGCGGCACCGGCATCATCTCGATGCCGAAGCTCTCGGTGATGGCGAAGTGCCGGTCATAACCCGGCGACGGGCAGAGGAATTTCACGCCCGGCTCCTGCGACCAGGGCCGCGGGGAATCGACGCCGCCGTGTAGCAGGGAGAACACCACCGCGTCGTGCATGAACTCCAGGCTGGCGTTGTTACCGGCGATCAGATTCTGCACCGGGATGTCCAGCAGCTCACCGAAGATCGAACGCAGTTCGGGCAGACCGTGCAGGCCACCGTAGTTGCGGGTGTCGGTACCGTCGCCGTCCCGGTAGGCATCGCTGCCCGGTAGGTCGAGCAGACCGTTGGACAGGTCCAACTGCGCCGCCGACGGTTTACCGCGGGTCAGGTCGAGCGTGAGACCTTTGGCCTGCAGCTCGGCGTAGCTGCGCTGCAGCAGCTCGTGCTGGGCCGTCAGCTCGTCGCGGCTCAGTGACTCGAACGACGAGGACTCAAACGACACGGCGGACCTTTCACGCGAAGCCGCGAACACGGGTTACACAGGAAAATCAGAAAGCGGGTTGCTTCCACAACGTAAGGGGACCCCGCGCACCCGCCAGAGCCCATTGACCCTTGCTGCCTTCCGGCCCTGGGGGAGTTCACAGGATGGACGCCGCGCGGGGTCCGAGTGCCGAGTGTAGTACGCACCGTCATGCACCAGGGTGGTCGGGCATCTCCCGGCAGTCGGCTACCATGGCCGACGGAGGATTCGCCTAGTGGCCTATGGCGCTCGCCTGGAACGCGGGTTGGGTTAATAGCCCTCAGGGGTTCAAATCCCCTATCCTCCGCAGTTGGTCCGGGGCGTGACCGAAGATCGATCTGGTCGCGCCCCGGGACCACAAACTCGTTCTAGGAGGAGTATGCGGCGCGGTATCGCATCGCTGTGGCACGCGTCATCGCTGGTACTCGCCGGGGTTCTGTTCTTCCTCTTTGTGCTTCCACGTTGGTTCGAGCTGACCGGGCAGTGGCCGGGCACCCTGGGCACCGCGCTACGCATCGTGTGCGGCGTGCTGGTCGGTCTGACGGCGCTGCCGGTGGTGCTGACCCTGGCGCGTACCCGCAAACCCGAGCTCGGCACGCCGGCTCTGGCGCTGTCGCTGCGGGTCTGGTCCATCGTCGGACATATCGCGGCCGGGGTGCTGATCACCGGTGCCGCCATCAGCGAGATCTGGCTGGATCTGGACACCGCCGGCCAGTGGCTGTTCGGCATCTACGGTGCCGCTGCCGCGATCGCCCTGCTCGCCGCCTTCGCGTTCTATCTGGCCTTCGTGGCCGAGTTGCCGCCGCCGCCGCCGAAGCCGCTCAAGGTGAAGGCAGAGAAGCAGAGCCGGCGCGGACGCGGCGCGGACGCCTCGACGACCGCCGGCGAGACCACCGACGAACCTGCCGAGGCCACCGAGGACACCGCCGCGGCCACCGAAGATCCCGATTCCGACGAATCCGATTCTGCGGAGTCCGCCGATGCCGCGGACGCGCCCGAGTCGACCGAGCATGCCGAAACGGTCGAGCAAACCGCCTCCGACGAGGGCAAATTGCGCAATCGCCGACCGTCGGGGAAGTCCCGCCGGAGCCGCACGCGCGGTGGCGTCGCCACCGAGGATTGACGTTCCCGGCGTCAATTACGTCGACAGTTTGCCCACTCACAGTCACTATTGAGGGGAAACCTCTGGCGCCCGGAAGGCGGCGAATGCGCAAGGTCCACTCTCGGCGGTGGCTCACCGCCCTGGTCTCCGCCACTGCTGCCGTCCTGCTGGTCTCCCCTGCCACCGCGCTCGCCGAGCCGGATGCGCTGTCCTTGGCCGCCGATCAGGTCGAGCCGTCCGTGGTCCGCCTGGACACGGTCGTCGACTACCAGCGCGTGATGGGTACCGGCACCGGTTTCGTGATCGACGGCGGCGGTCAGGTACTGACCAACTACCACGTCGTGCAGGGCGCCGATGTGATCACCGCCGTGGTGGGCGGGCGCTCGTTCGGCGCCGATATCATCGGCTACGACCGTGGCCGCGACATCTCGGTGTTGCAGTTGCGTGGGGCCGGCGGGTTGCCGCCCGCTGCGCTGGGCGATTCCAACGGAATCGTGATCGGCGAGCCCGTCATCGCCATCGGCAACGCCAGGGGCAGCAACAGTCCGCTGACCCGCGAATCCGGCACGGTCACCGCACTGGGCCGCACGATCAGCGCCGAGGACGAGCTCACCGGCGCCAAGTCGCAGATGAACGGACTGTTCGAAATCGCCGCACCCGTGCGGGCCGGTGACTCCGGCGGCCCCGTGGTCAACGGCGCCGGGCAGGTCATCGGCGTGACGACCGCGGCGACCGTGAACTTCCGGACCGACCCCGGTGGTGAGGGTTTTGCCATCCCGATCAACGACGCGATGGCGATCGCCAATCAGATCCGGTCGCGCACACCCTCGGACACCGTGCACATCGGCCCCCCGACGCTGCTGGGAGTCGGGGTCAGCAGCGCCGAGCAGCACGAGGCCTTCCCCGGCGTGCTCGTGCGCGAGGTGTTGCCTGGCGGCCCGGCCGAGATGGCCGGACTCGCCAATGGTGACGTGATCCTGACCATCGACGAGACCCCGATCGAGTCTGCCGCCGATCTCACCCAGGTATTGGACCGGCACTACCCGGGCGATGTCATCGGGTTGACGTGGATTGATCGCGCGGGCCAGCAACGCACCGGCAAAGCCGCACTCACGCCCGGGCCCTAGGCTTTGCTGAGCGATCGCTCAGCGCCGGAAAATCCCGCCTGGGGGCGCCGCCGCACGTCGCCGCGGAACTTCGCCACATTCCACGCTCAGGGGTCACGTTGCCGCACACGGCGTTGCTCGATCCGGTGTCGGCGACCCTGGTGACCGGCGTTACATCGCGGCACAAATGCGGCTGCGAACACCGTCCGGCGATGCGGCGGCTCCCACCGATCCTGGCGGAGGCCGTCACGGGGCCGCTCATCGGCAGACCGTTTCCGGGCGCCCGTCGTGTGCGGCATCCCGCCGCGCCGGCTCCCACGGGTCCGCGCGGGACAGGCCCCGGTGCAGCTGTTCGCTTCGAGACCGAATCCATCGTGAGACAACGCTTTTCGAGCCCAAGATGCACCTGAGAAGAGGACCGCGCGCTCGGCCTCTCATGGCACCGGACCGGGCCGGGTCCGGCGAACCGATGAACCGGCCCCCCAGCACCGGCCTGCACCGGAGGCCCGCCACCCCGAAACTCGCGCAGAACCGCTGCCGACACCCCCGGCCGGACCGCCTTCAACGACGTGGCGCCTGGCTAACTTCCAGGTTGGGCTGGCAACCGACTGTGAGGTTGCTGGAGGGACGATTAGGTCGTTGACCAGGCAAATGTCGGCAAACTCGGGGGCGCGTGGGGTCTTCCGCCGAGATCAGGTGGAGGTTACATTTAGCTGAACATCGCGCCCAGGCTTGTGCATCACACGCCCCGCTGCCGATGAAGTGGGGAGACACCGTGGTCCAGACAGCAGTCATCGCGTACCTGATCGGTTGGGTGGCGAGCGCCGCCGTCGTCTACGTGGCGAGCCGCCGTCTCAACGATCCCCGCAACCCGGCTCCGCACATCCTGATCCTCAGCGCCGTGGCCGGCGCGCTGTGGCCGATGCTGCTGCTGGGAGCCGTCGAGTTCAGCTCGCTCGTGGCGTGCTCGAACGCCGCCTCGCATCTGAAGGTCGACGGTCCCGAACTCGTCGGCGCGGGCGTCGTACCGCTGCGCTGAACCGCATCACTCGACATCCCCGTGCTCGCACTCGCTCCGTGAACTCGTCCGTCGACAGGGTGTACCTCGCCCGCCACGGCCAGACCGCGCTCAATGCCGAAGGGCGTCTGCGAGGGCTCAGCGACCCTCCCCTGGACGCTGTCGGCCGCGCCGAAGTCGAGCGCCTCGGGGCTGTCCTGGCCGCGAAGAACCCCGCCCGGATTCTCTCGAGCCCACTGCAGCGGGCGGTGGCGACCGCCGCCGCAATCGCCCGTGCCGCCGGCATCACCGCTACTGCCGACGAACGCATCAACGACCGCGACTACGGCCCGTGGACCGGCGCGGTGAAAGCCGACGTCATCGCGGAGTTCGGCAGCGTCGACGCGGCACCGGGCGTCGAGACGCTCGATGCCCTTTCTGCTCGCGTCTGTGCGGCGTTCACCGAGATCGTCGAGAGTCCCGGCTCCGATCCGTTGGTGCTTGTCTCGCATGACGCCGTCAATCGTGCCCTGATCGCCGCACTGGATGGCCGACTCACCGAAGTCGGGCAACGCACGGCCTGCTGGAACCAACTGAGTCGTGTCGGCGGCGGATGGCGCGTCGACCTCTACGACCAGAAGCCGGGATGACGCTGCCGGCCTCCGCGCCGCGGTTCGTCTGTCATGGAACGGCTTTGGTCCCAGGTCCGGCGACGGGAACCAAGACGACGGGCCGGTGGGCGTGGCGGAGTAAATGCGCCGACACCGACTCGCCCAGCGCTCGATCCAGTGCCGACATCACACCGCCACGCGCCGAGCCGACGACGATCATCAGCGCGTCGTGGTCGTCGGCCAAAACCCTGAGGACACCCGCCGGGTCTCCGTGAAGCGCGGAGTACGTCCAGTTGACCGGCGACGCCCTGAGCAGATCGCACGCCCGGGCCCGTTCCTGAGCCAGTGCGTCGACGACGTGTTCCTGCCAATCGTCGCCGTCGGGATCGATCGGGAAGTCTTCGAGGTCGACGATGTGCGCGACGTGTAGATGCGCGTTCACGGCTGCGGCCAAGGTGATCGCGAACCGCAGCGCCTGCATGCTGGACTCAGCCCGATCAAATCCCACCACCAGGTGGTGGGTGGGCTGGATGTCGCCGGCGGGGCCCTCGATGCGTTGCAGCGTCCCAGGGCCGGTCATCGTGTCCCCCGGGTCGGGTGGTTGTGGTACCAGGTCATCGTGGTCTCCTCACAGCACGGCCATCGCCATCCCCGCCGCTGCGGCCGCGACGGTGATCAGCAGTGTGCCGATCGAATTGAGCGCGCCGGCCCAGTAGCGGCGGCGCTGAATGAGCCGGATCGTTTCGACGCTGGCGGTGCTGAAGGTGGTGAAGCCGCCACAGAACCCCACCCCGACGATCAGCTGCACCTCTCGTGGCGCCCCGTGGAACAGGACGAGGCCAGCGATGAAGCCCAGCAGCAGCGACCCGGCGATGTTGATCGACATGGTCGCCCACGGAAAGTCCGAGTTGCGCCGATGCCGGATCGCGCCGTCCAGCACGAACCGCGCGACCGCGCCCGCGCTACCCGCGCACGCCACCCAGAACGCCATCATCGGCCGGATTCCTCTCGACGAGAAGGCATTCGGGCCCCGACGGCAATCCCGAGCACGGTCGCCGCCAATCCCACCACCACACTGCCCGCGGCGTACGAGGCCGCCGCCCACCACTGCTGGCCGCGTAACAACGTGTCGGTGTCGACCGCAAGGGTGCTGTAGGTGGTGAACGATCCCAGTAACCCGGTCCCCACCCCCAGCCGCATCTGCCGGCGCCACCCGGTATCAGGTCCGGTCCGCGTCAGGCCTTCCAACAACAAGCCCAGCAGGAAGGCGCCGACCACGTTGATCACGAACGTGGTGACCGGCCACTGGCCGGCCGCCTGCGGAAACACGAGCTCCAGGCCGTAGCGTGCCGGCGCACCGACCAAGCCGCCGACGGCTACCGCGGCGATCGCCCACGGACGAAGGTGCAGTGGGCTCGAGGCCACATCGACGATGTCGGGATCGACGGGTGGAACGGACTCCGGGCGGTCACGATCTGCCATGGGCATACTCCTTCCTCAACGGGAAGGAGCCATCAGCCTCACGTGAGGCGGTTCAGGCACTGAACACATCGGTGCCTCGGCGGAGATCCATCGCCGTGGACAAGAGTAGCGGAAGCGCTCGCCGACGGCATCCTCGGCCGGAATCGACCGAGGCCGCGAGGAGGTCGGGTCACACCGGATTGCCCTCCGCGTCCCAGTGCGCGGCGACCTTCTTGCTCGGCTGCACGCGCGGCGGCTCGCCCGGCATTTTCGGATAGCTGGGCGGGTACGCCAGATCGCCCAGCCCGCGCTCCTCGTCCGCGCGCACCATGTCCAGTAGCAAATCGATCGACTGCGCGGTGTCGTCGATCCCCGCCCACGGATCGGGTCGGCCGGCAACGAAGCCCGGCACCGTCGCGATCGTGTAGTCATCGGGGTCGGCGTCACGCAACTCGTCCCACGTCAAGGGCGTCGACACCGTCGCGATCGGCGTCTTGCGGGCCGAGTACGCCGATGCGAACGTGCGGTCCCGGGCGTTCTGGTTGTAGTCGATGAACAATCGCGCGCCTCGCTCCTCCTTCCACCACGACGTCGTCACGGCTGCCGGCGCGCGCCGCTCGATCTCGCGGGCCAGCGCAATGCCGGCGCGGCGCACCGCGATGAAGTCCCAGTCGGTGGCGATCCGCAGAAAGACGTGGACGCCGCGCCCGCCCGAGGTCTTCGGATAGCCCACCAGGCCGAGCTCGTCGAGCAGCGGTTTGAGCACGTCCACGGCGACCTCGGCGGCCTCCTTGAACCCGGTGCCCGGCTGCGGGTCGAGGTCGATGCGCAACTCGTCGGGATGCTCGGTGTCCGGGCAGCGCACCTGCCACGGGTGCAGCGTCACCGAACCCATCTGGGCGGCCCACGCGATGGCCGACGGATGGGTGATCTTCAGCGCGTCGGCGGTGCGGCCCGAGGGGAAGGTGACCGTGCAGGTCTGCAGATAGTCGGGATGCTTCTGAGGCACCCGCTTCTGGTAGATCTCCTCGCCGTCGATGCCGTCGGGGAATCGTTGCAGATGAACCGGCCTGTCCCGCAACAGGTTCACCATCGGACCAGCGACCGAGAGGTAGTAGTCGAACAACGCACCCTTGGTGCCCTTGGCGCCGAGTGCCGGGAAGTACGGCTTGTCGCGGTTGGTCAACCGCACGGCCACACCGTCGACGTCGACCTCTTCGGCCTTGCTTGCCATCAGTTCTTCTCCAGGACGTCGGACAGGTCGTAGTTCAGCGGCACGTCGAGTTGGGCGAACGTGCAACTGCGTGGTTCGCGGTCGGGCCGCCAGCGCAGGAACTTCACGGCATGCCGGAACCGCCGGCCATGTTGGCTGTTGCCTTCCATCTGGTCATAGGCGACCTCGCATACCCGCTCCGGGCGCACCGGAATCCAGCGTTTGTCGGCCGCGGAATTCCATCGGCTCGGTTCGCCGTCGTTGACCTGATCGCCCTCGCGTAGCGGTTCGAGGTCGGCCAGCAGTGACAACCGGGCCTTGGCCGTGAATGATGCTGCGCCGCCGACCATCTGCAGCTCGCCGTCCTCGCGGTACAGGCCGAGCAGGATCGAACCGATGCCCTCACCGCTCTTGTGGATGCGGTAGCCGATCGCCACGCAGTCCGCATCGCGGTGGTGCTTGACCTTCACCATCTCGCGCTTGCCCGGCAGATACGGGCCGTCGAGTCGCTTGGCGATCACCCCGTCCAGGCCGGCGCCCTCGAACTCCTCCAACCACTGCTCCCCGAGCGCGGGATCCTCGGTGGTGCGGGTGACGTGGCACCACCGCTTCTCCGTGACCGCTTCCAGCAGTGCCGACCGGCGAACTCGGAAACGTTCCTTGAGCAGCGACCGATCATCGACGGCGAGGGCGTCGAAACCGATGAAGTGGGCCGGTGTCTCGTTCGAGAGCTTGGTGATGCGGCTCTCCGCGGGATGGATGCGCTGGCTCAGCGACTCCCAGTCCAACCGGGTCCGGCCGGCGATCTCCCGCGGCACCACGACCTCACCGTCCAGCACGCACCGCGGGGCCAATTCGTCGCGGACCGCCTCGATGACCTCCGGAAAGTACCGGCCCAGGTCCTTCCCGCTGCGAGACAGCAGCACGACATCGTCGTGGTCACGGAAGACCAGCGCCCGGAACCCGTCCCACTTGGGTTCGAAGGACCAGACACCGTCGTCGGTCGGCACCTTCGTCTGCGCCTTGGCCAGCATCGGCTCCAGCGGGGGCTGCACGGGTAGTCCCATGGGTTCCATAGTCACGTAGACCCGGGTACCCCCACAATGTCATCGCGTTCACGCCGGGCTGGCACGATCGAACCCGTGCCCGTTCCCACACTTCATGATCCCGACCGTCGCGGCTTCGCGAGCGACAACTACGCCGGTGTGCACCCGGAGGCGCTCGCCGCGATCGCGGCCGCCAACGGTGGCCACGAGATCGCCTACGGCGAGGACGCGTACACCGCGCGCCTGCGCGAGGTCATCCGGGAGCAGTTCGGGGCGAACGCCGAGACGTTTCCCGTCTTCAACGGCACCGGAGCCAATGTTGTCGGGCTGACCAGCATGCTGCCGCGCTGGGGTGCGGTCATCGCGGCGTCGACCGCGCACATCAACACCGATGAGGCCGGCGCCCCGGAACGGGTGACGGGCCTCAAGTTGCTGACCGTGCCCACCCCGGACGGCAAGCTGACACCCGAACTGGTGGCCCGCGAGGCCTACGGCTGGGGTGACGAGCATCGGGCCCAGCCGCTGGCGGTCAGCATCACCCAGACCACCGAACTCGGCACGCTGTACACCCCCGCTGAAATTCGAGCGATCGCTGATCTGGCCCACTCCCATGGCATGGCGCTGCACATGGACGGGGCGCGGCTGTGGAATGCGGCCGCTGCGCTGGATCTGCCGTTCGGTGCTTTCACCACCGACGCCGGGGTCGATGTGCTCAGTCTCGGCGGCACCAAGAACGGTCTGCTCGGCGCGGAGGCCGTCGTGGTGCTGGACCCGTCTCGGGCCGAAGGGCTGGTCTACCTGCGCAAGCTGACGATGCAGCTGGCCAGCAAGATGCGCTTCGCCTCGGCCCAGTTGCTCAGCCTGTTCGACGATGATCTGGGTCTGCGCAGCGCACGGCACGCCAATGCGATGACGCGGCGCCTACGTGCCGCGCTGGAGGCCGGGCTGGCCGACGGGTCGCTGGCCGGACTGGCGTTCAGCCAACCCAGCCCCGCCAACGCGATCTTCGCGACGCTGCCCAATGCCGTCGCGGACCGGATCCGCGAACGCATGCGTTTCTACGACTGGGACCGGGCCCGCGGCGAGGTGCGGTGGATGACGGCGTGGGACACCACCCCGGAGGATGTCGACAATTTCGTGGCCGTGATCGGCGACGAGCTCAACAGTTAACCGAGCACGCTGCCCAGCGCATCGTCGAGAATGTCCAGCCCCTCCTGCAGTTCTGACTCGGCGATGGTCAGCGGCGGGGCGATCCGGAAGATGCCGCCCATCCCCGGCAACTGCACGATGTTCATGTGCAGCCCGCGTTTCAGGCACGCCGCGGTGACCTCGGCCCCCAGCGCGTCGGCCGGTTCCTTGGTGACCTTGTCGGCGACCAGTTCGAGCCCCTGCAGCAGCCCGCGGCCGCGGATGTCGCCCACCTGCTCGTAACGATCCTGTAGCTGGGTCAGCCCGCCGGCCAGCGACCTGCCCAGGCGTTTCGCCCGCTCGACAAGCCCGTCACGTTCGACCACCGTGAGCACCGTCAGTGCCACCGCCGCGGCCAGCGGATCGGAGACATGGGTGGTGAAGAACAGGAAACCCCGGTCATGGCAGACCTGTTCGATCTCCGCGGTGGTGGCCACGGCCGCGACAGGCAGACCCGCCCCCAGGGTCTTGGACAGCGTCAGCAGATCCGGCACGACGCCGTCGCGCTCAAAGGCGTACATCGTCCCGGTGCGACCGACACCGGTCTGCGCCTCATCGAAGATCAACAGCATGCCGCGCTCGGCGCACAGTTCGGCGAGCCTGCGCAGGTAGCCCGGCGGTGGCTCGATGATCCCGCCCGAGGACAGGATCGGCTCGACCAGGCAGGCCGCCAGGCTGCCCGACGACTGCGCGTCGACCATCGCGAACCCGTAGTCGAGTTCGGTTGCCCAGTCATAACTTCCGTCCGTGTGCCGGAAGGGCGACCGGTACGCGTTGGGAGTGGGCAGCGTCAGATTGCCGGGTAGCGGCGGGCCGTACCCGCGCCGGCCGGCGCTGAAGGTCGCCGACGCCGCGCCCGAGGTCATGCCATGCCAGGACCGGTCGAAGGACACCACTTCGTAGCGCCCGGTGTACAGCTTGGCCATCTTGATGGCCGCTTCGTTGGATTCGGCGCCGGTGGTGAGCAGCAGCACCTTCTGCAGCGACGCCGGCAGGGTGGCGGCCAGGGCACGCGCGAACTCGACCACGGGCACGCTCAGCATGCCGCTGTAGAGGTGATCCAGGGTGGCCATCGATGCGTTGACGGTGGCCACCACATCGGGATGCGAGTGCCCGAGCACCGAGCTCATCTGGCCTGAGGTGAAGTCGAGCAGCGCGGCACCATCCTGGTCGAAGACATGACTTCCTTTGGCAGAGGTGATGATCCGCGGTACGAACGAAGCACCGTAGCGCACCAGGTGTCGATCGGCCGCTGCCCAGAAATGCTCTGCATCCATGGGTCTATCTTGGACCACGATGAGACTGCCCGTCCTGCCTCCGGTACTGCCGATGCTGTCGAAGTCGGTCCAGGAGATCCCGCCCGGCGCGTCCTACGAACCGAAATGGGATGGCTTCCGCGCGATCTGTTTCCGCGACGGTGATGAGGTCGAGTTGGGCAGCCGCAATGTCCGGCCGCTGACCCGTTACTTCCCCGAGTTGGTGGACGCGGCCCGCGCAGAAATCCCCGCCCGCTGCGTCATCGACGGTGAGATCGTGATCGCGACCGGCGGCGGGCTCGATTTCGAGGCGCTGCAACTGCGTCTGCACCCGGCGGCCTCGCGGGTGGCGAAACTGGCGGCCGAGACACCGGCCGCCTTCATCGCTTTCGATCTGCTCGCGCTCGGTGACATCGATTACACCTCGCGACCGTTCTTGGAGCGCCGGGCGGCACTCGTCGAGGCGCTGCACGGATGCGGTCCCACCTTCCACGTCACCCCGGCGACCACGGATCCCGGCACGGCGCAGCGCTGGTTCTCCGAGTTCGAGGGCGCCGGGCTGGACGGGGTGATCGCCAAACCGCTCGATGGCACCTACCTGCCCGACAAGCGGGCGATGTTCAAGATCAAGCACGCCCGCACCGCAGACTGCGTGGTGGCCGGCTACCGGCTGCACAAATCGGGCGACGATGCGGTCGGATCGCTCATGCTCGGGCTCTACGGCGTCGACGGGTCGCTGGCCTCGGTCGGCGTCATCGGTGCGTTCACCATGGCTCGTCGCCGCGAAATCTTCGCCGAATTACAGCCACTGGTAACGACTTTCGACGACCATCCATGGAACTGGGCGGCGCAGGTGGTGGCCGACCCATCGATGCGCCGCACCACCAATTCGCGATGGAACCCCGACAAGAGCCTGTCCTTCGTGCCGTTGCGCCCGGAGCGCGTGGTCGAGGTCCGCTATGACCACATGGAGGGGAGGCGCTTCAGGCACACCGCCCAGTTCAACCGGTGGCGTCCCGATCGCGATCCGAGCTCGTGCACCTACGCCCAGCTCGAACAGCCGATGACGTTCCGGCTCGGCGACATCATCGGCGGGCTCGGCCCGCAGAACGACTGAGCGGCGGTGCCGGTTCAAGATGCCCAATCGGCCAGCGCTCCGCGCCATCCGGGTCGACAATCATGAGGTACCGCCCGCCCACGACCGGCGAAGCGGGCTGATGAAAGGGATCCACCGATGAGGCTGACACTGAACCGACTCAGGGATGCCGGAGCGCTCGCGCTTGCCGCCGGCGCTCTGCTGGGGGGTGCCACGGCCCAGGCCGAGCCACCCACCGAGCCGCCGCGCCCGCCGAACTGTTCTGCCGCCGATCTGGCCGGCATCGCCTCCGGGGTTGCCGCCGCGACGTCGGCGTACCTGTTCACTCATCCAGAGCTGAACGCCTACTTCACCGATCTACACGGACTCCCGCAGGACGAGGTTCCGGAATCCACCAAGGTCTATTTCGACGCCCATCCTCAGGAGCACGCAGAGCTGAGGGGCATCCGCCAGCCGTTGGTCGATTTCCGCAACCGCTGCGGCTACAACGCACCCAATCCCCCTGGAGGACAGCAGTCGTGAACAGCACGAGTAGGTCGATCCGGGCCCGCCTCATGGCGGTCGCGTTCGCGTTCCTGACGCTGCCCGGCGTGATCGTGTTGGCCGCGCCCGCCGGTACTGCCCTTGCAGACGTGTGTGCCAGCGCCGGGCGCCGGATCTCCGTGGGTGGATGCGTCAACATCGCCGACGCGGTGGCCCCCTACGTGCCACCGCCGGCGTACTACGCCCCGCTGCCTGAAGACCCGCCACCGCCTCCGCCGCCGCCCGGTTCGAACGTCACCGGCTGCATCGGTTACAACGGGCGATGGGTCAGCGCGGGCGGCTGCAACTGACACCGCCCGCACGGGGCGGATACATCGCTTGACTTCAACCATGGTTGAGGTTGAAGGCTGGGTGCACACCGACGAGGAGGCACCCATGCAGCAGATCCGCTCCGACCTGTGGGAGACCCGGCAGGACAGCCCGTTTCCCGGTCTGACCACCCACGCCTACCTGTGGACCGGCGGCCCGGGTGGCAACGTGCTGTTCTACAGCACCCACACCGAGGCCGACTTCGCCGAACTGCAACGGCTCGGCGGAGTCGCCCACCAGTACCTGTCCCACCGCGACGAAGCCGGTCCGATGCTGGGCCGCATCGCCGAACAGTTCGATGCCCGCCTGCACGCCCCGGTGGCCGAACTGGTCGATATCGGCAGGCACGCCCACATCGAGGTCCCGATCGGCCGCAGGCATGTCGACGGCAACGGCATCGAGGTGATCCCGACCCCGGGCCACTCCCCCGGCAGCACCAGCTACCTGGTTCCCGGCGCCAACGGCCAGAGCTACCTGTTCACCGGGGACACCATCTTCCTGGGCGCAGACGGTGACTGGGCGGCCGGCCACCTGCCCGGGATCAGCGACGCGGCCCAGTTGCAGGACAGCCTGCAGGTGCTGGGCAGATTGCATCCCGATCTGGTGATCTCCAGTGCGTTTCCCCTCGGAGTCCGGCGTGCAGATTCCCGGTCCGCGGTGGGCACAGTGTGCGGCAGACGCCCGCGATCGGCTGGCGGAGGTGGCGTGATCTAGCGTGGCACCATGCGTTCAGGCCGGTTCGCGCCCAGCCCGTCGGCCGATCTGCACATCGGCAATCTGCGCACCGCGATATTGGCCTGGTTGTTCGCCAGATCCTCGGGGCGCCGGTTCCTGATCCGGGTCGAGGACCTCGATGACCGCACGTTCAGCGATGTGGCCGCCCGGCAGCTCGCCGACCTGACCGCCGTCGGGGTGATCCCCGATGCCCCGCCGGAATATCAGTCCGCGCACGCGGGCCGCTACGACAGCGTGATCGCAGAGCTGACCGAGCGTGGACTGGTGTACGAATGCTACTGCAGCAGAAAGGATATCCTGAGCGCGCCGCGGGCTCCGCACGCCCCGGAGGGCGCCTATCCGGGCACCTGCCGCGATCGGGAGCCACCTCCCGACCCGGACCGACCGCCGGCATTGCGGTTGCGCAGCGACACCTTCTCCTACACCGTCACCGATATCCTGCACGGCCAATTCACCGGCGTGGTCGATGATTTCGTGCTGCGACGGGGCGACGGGGTGACCGCCTACAACCTGGCGGTGGTGGTCGATGACGCCGCCCAGGGAATCGACCAGGTGGTGCGCGGTGACGATCTGCTGTCGTCCTCGCCGCGGCAGGCGTATCTCGCGGCGCTGCTGGGCTACCCCCCGGTCACCTACGCGCACGTACCGCTGGTACTCAACGCCGAGGGCAAACGGCTGGCCAAACGTGACGGCGCGGTGACGCTCGCCCAGATCGGCGTGGCACCCGCGCTGGCTCTGATCGCGGACTCCCTGGGCTATTCGGCCACCACACTCGACGGCATGCTCGGCGAATTCGATCCCATGTCTGTTCCGCGGCAGCCCTGGGTATACCGCCCCGTGTGAGCGAAACCCTGTGCACAGCGGACACGCGTTGTTACGGTCCGCCCGTGCTCGGAAACCTCCGGCGGGTGCTGCTCGCCACACTGCTCACCGCCGCGGTGATCCTCGGCGCCGTCGGCTGCGGCTCGCCCGACGCTACCGGCACGGACCCGATCCAGTCGGCCGGCGTACTGCGGGTCGGGACCGAAGGCACCTACGCGCCGTTCAGCTACCACGATCCCGCCACCGGCGAACTGGTCGGCTATGACATCGACGTCGCCGAGGCGGTCGGCGACCAGCTGGGTGTGACCGTCGAATTCGTCGAAACGCCATGGGATTCCATCTTCGCCGCGCTGGAAGCCAACCGCTTCGACATCGTCGCCAACCAGGTCACCATCAACCCCGAACGCCAGGCCAAGTACGACCTGTCCCAGCCCTACACGGTCGGCGAGGGCGTCATCGTCACCAGAGCCGATGACGACTCGATCACCTCCCTCGACGATCTGAAGGGCAAGACCACCGCCCAGTCGATCACCAGCAACTGGGCGCAGGTTGCGCGCGATGCCGGCGCCACCGTCGAAGGTGTCGAGGGCTTCGCGCAGGCGATCACCCTGCTCAACCAGGGTCGCATCGACGCCACCGTGAACGACAGCGTCGCGGTGTACGCCTACCTCGCCGAGACCGGTGACACGTCGGTCAAGATCGCCGCGCAGACCGGCGAGACGAGCGATCAGGGCTTCGCCGCCCGCAAGGACAGCGGCCTGCTGCCCGAACTCAACGGCGCCCTCGACCAACTACGCGCCGACGGCAGACTGGCGGCGATCTCGGAGAGGTACCTGAAGGCCGACGCCACCGGCGGCGCCCCGGACGCAGCCCAGAGCCCCGGTGCGACTCCCGAGGTGCGCTCGGCGTTCCAGCTGGTGCTCGACAACCTCTGGCCGCTCGCCAAGGCCGCGCTCACCATGACGATTCCGCTGACGCTCATCAGCTTCATCATCGGCCTGGTGATCGCGCTGGCGGTGGCGCTGGCCCGGTTGTCGTCGAATGTGGTGGTGAGCAATGTGGCGCGGTTCTACATCTCGATCATCCGCGGCACACCGCTGCTGGTGCAGCTGTTCATCGTGTTCTATGCGCTGCCGGAGTTCGGGGTGCGGATCGACCCGTTCCCGGCGGCGGTGATCGCCTTCAGCCTCAACGTCGGCGGCTACGCGGCCGAGATCATCCGTTCCGCGATCCTGAGCGTGCCGAAAGGACAGTGGGAGGCCGCCGAGACCATCGGCTACCACTACACCGGCGCGCTGCGGCGCATCATCCTGCCCCAGGCCACCCGGGTCGCCGTCCCGCCGCTGTCCAACACGTTGATCTCGCTGGTCAAGGACACGTCCCTCGCGTCGACGATCTTGGTGACCGAGTTGCTGCGACAGGCTCAGATCGTCGCGGCGCCGACGTTCGAGTTCTTCGCGCTCTACGGCACGGCGGCGATCTACTACTGGGTGATCTGTCTGGTGCTGTCCTTCGGGCAAGCCAGAGTGGAACACCGACTGGAAAGGTACGTGGCGAGATGACCGAATACCGTGTGGAAGCTCGGGGCATCGAGAAGGCGTTCGGCGACAACAAGGTGCTGCGCGACGTGTCCTTCACGGTGGCCACCGGCACCGCGACGGCGATCATCGGGCCGTCCGGGTCGGGAAAGACCACCCTGCTGCGCACCCTGAACGCGCTGGACCGCGCCGACGCCGGGGTGATCCGGGTCGACGATGTCGAGATCGACTTCGCCACGCCGACCCCGAAATCCGAGGTGCGCCGATTCCAGTCGCGCAGCGGCTTCGTGTTCCAGGGCCACAACCTGTTCCCGCACAAGACAGTGCTGGAGAACATCATCGAGGGCCCGGTGATGGTGCAGAAGCGGCCCAAGGACGAAGCGGTCGCCGAGGCCGTCGCGTTGCTCGAGCAGGTGGGGCTCACCGACAAGCAGGACCAGTACCCGTTCCAGCTGTCCGGCGGCCAGCAACAGCGCGTCGGTATCGCGCGGGCACTGGCGCTCAAACCCAAGCTGGTGCTCTTCGACGAGCCGACATCGGCCCTGGACCCGGAACTGGTGGGTGAGGTGCTCTCGGTGATCAAGGATCTCGCCGTGCAGGGGTGGACCCTGGTGATCGTCACGCACGAGATCCAGTTCGCCCGCCAGGTGTCCAATCAGGTGTTGTTCACCGACAACGGCGTCATCCTGGAACAGGGCACACCCGAAGAGGTCATCGGCAACCCCCGGCAGGAGCGCACCCGCCAGTTCCTGGACCGGATCCTCAATCCGCTGTGATGCCTGCGGCCCAGCCCACCAGCGACCCGAGGTAGGACAACATCTCAGCATCCGGATGCGCGGCCGGATCGTCGAGATGCAGCCGGGCCAATTCCTCGATGGCGGCCAACAGGATTCGTACCGTCGTGCTGTCCGGGTCGACCCGCAGGTGCCGAGCCGCCACCGACCTGGCGTAGGCGCGGCCCAGCTCGATGCGCACCCGCACCTCCGGCGGCGCACCTTCGGGTGGCCGCAGAATGATCCGCCAACTTGTCGGGGCGGCGTCCAGATACGTCAGGATGCCGCGCCCCAGTTCGTGGATGTCGCGCGCGCCCTGCACGCTGCCGATACCGGCAAATGCCACGGCGGATTCGCGGTCCAGCAGTGCGGTCAACAACCCCGCCAGATCCGTGAACTGCTGATAGACAACCGCTCTGGTCACCCCGGAGCCGCCGGCGACCCGGTCGACGGTAAGCGCCGAATAGCCGTCGGCAGCGACGATATCGCGGGCCACATCGAGAAGCTGGGCCCGACGTTCGGCGCCGGTGAGCCGGCGGCGTGTCATGTGAGCAGCAGGTCGACGGCCTTGGCGGCACTCTGCACGGCGCTCTCCATGGTGGCCGACCAGTCGGTCGCGGTCCAGTCCCCGGCCAACACCAGCGAGGGCACCGACGTGCGTTGCGGTGGGCGCAGCGAATCGGTGCCGACCACCTGGGAGAAGGTGGCCCGCGGCATCTTGACCACCTGGGCCTCAAGCACTTTCGCCTCCGCCGCCGCCGGGTAGTACCGCCGCAGCAACGCCAGCTGCTCGGCAACGATCTCCTCGTTGCTCTTGTGGATCTGCTCGTAGGCACCGCTGGTGGTCAGGCAGTACAACCACGACCGTTCGGTGCTGCGGCCGTGCATGATCTGCCGATCGAAGACCTCGTCGATGACACCGGTGCCGCCGATCAGCCCCTCGAAGGCGGACTCGGTGCCCAGCGGCCGGTCAAGGTACAGGTTGGTGCTGACAATGGGTGTGTAGCCCAGTTTGTCTGCCGCGGCATAGATTTCCGGGTGCTCGGGCAGGTCGTCGAGCAGGCCGGCGATATTGGAGTTGGGCACCGCGCAGACCACCGCGTCCGCGGGGATCTCGGTCCCGTCGGCCAGCAGCACGCCGGTCACCTTCCGCCCCGATGCGGTCCGCTATGTTAATGCGCCGGGCCACCGCGCGGTAGCGCACGTCCACACCGCGCTCCTCGAAGACGCTTCAGGGCGCCCTCGATGTACAGCGTGTTCAGGTCGACAGTCGGATACCCGATGGTGACCGGGGTGCGGTGTTTGATCCCCAACCGGATGCCGGTGCCGAGCACATTCGCGAAGACCTTCGCCGACTCCTGCGCGACCGGCTCGGCGGCGATTCCCAGCGCCAGCCAGTCCCACAACGCTTCCCGCGCCGGGGCCGGCATCCCGACGCGGTCGAACCACTGCTCGGTGGAGATATCGGCAAGATCGGCCGGCTGCCGCAGCGCCTGCCAGCCCAGCAGCAGGGTGGCGCGCGCGGCGCGCAACCGGTCCGCCCAGCTCGCGTCCGGGTGCACCCCGAACAGGGTGCGGATCGCGCCCACCCCGGTGGTCTGCATGGTGACCTTGCGCCCGTCGGGCCAGCGCAGTGTGGAGGACTTCGGGAACGCGATGTGTTGGCGGGTGCCGACGCTGGTGAGATACCGGTAGAGGTGTTGATACCCGCTGGCGATGACGTGCTGGCCGTTGTCGGGCACATCGCCCGGGCCATTGCTGCCGGCCTCGGCGCGCATGGCGTGGGCACGGCCGCCGAGGCTGCCCCGCCGCTCCAGCAGGGTCACCGTGCACCCGGCCTCGGCCAGCCAGACCGCCGAGGCCAGCCCGGCAAGCCCGCCTCCGATGACCACGAAGCGCCGCGCGTCGTCTCCCATCCGCCGACCTTAACTTACATTTTGTAAGTTACAAGAGGATGGTGCGGTCCGGCACCGGCGACCGGCCCTTTGCCGCCCGCCCGGCGGCCGCCAGCAGACCGTCTCGGAACTGCGGATCCGCGATGGCCGCCAGCGCCTCGCCCCGCTCGCGGACCGTCAGACCCTCCAGTTCGGCGGTGCCGTGTTCGGTGACGATCACGTCGACGTGGTGGCGTGGCGTGGTGATCACCGCTCCGGGTCCGAACCACGGCACGATGCGCGAGCGCAGTTCACCGTCTTTCATGTACGTCGAGGGCAGGCAGATGAGTGAGCGGTCGGACAGCTCGAGGCCCGCACCGGCCACGAAGTCCTCGGCGCCGCCGATCCCGCTGAACTGCCCGCCGTCGATGGTGTCGGCGACCACCTGCCCGTGGATGTCGATGCCCAGCGCACCGTTGATGGTGACCATGCGATGGTTGTCGGCGATCACGTCCGGTGCGTTGACCACCTCCACCGGCAGGAAGGCCACCTCCTTGTTGCCGTCCAGCCAGTCGTAGAGTTCGGCCGAACCGAACGCGAAGGTCGTCACGCTGACACCGTCGAACTGGCCCTTGTGGGCGTTGGCGATCTTGCCCGCCCGGTGCAGGCGCATGCAGCCATCGGTGAACATCTCGCTGTGCAAACCGAAGTCGCCGCCGTCGCCCTCGGCGAGCAGGGTGGCGATCTGGTTGGGGATCGAGCCGATCCCGGTCTGCAGGGTCACCCCGGAGGGCATGTAGGCCACGGCGTTCTTCGCGATGGCCCGGTCGACGTCACTGGGCGGCGTGTCACCTCCGGGCAGCGCGAGCGGTGCCTCCGAGGACCGCACCAGAATGTCGATCTCGTCGACGTGCAGGGCGTGCCGGTGATCGCCCATCCCGTAGGTCCGCGGGAACGCATCGGAGGCTTCCACGATGAGCAACCGGTCCGGATCTGCTCCGGCACGCCGTAATTCGTCGACGGTACCGCCGGCGTGCAGGGACAGCGAACACCAGCCGTCGTCGTCCGGCGCCGCCGTGACCGTCGTCATCACCCGCGGTGACTGTCGCTGCAGCAGCGGCCCGAAACGCCGGAAGTCCGCGGGCACGAACTCGACGTCGGCACCGCCGTCACGCAGCGCCCGGTCCAGCGGGCCGTAGAACCCGGACAGGTAGTGCACGCCCTCGCGGGTGAACAATTCGGTGAGCACCGCCAGCAGTGCGCCGTAGACCCGCAGATCGGTCCAGTCGTCGCGCTCGCCAAGTGCCCGCAGGAACGCCGGCGGCTGGCCGGGCCCCAACGGAATTCCCAATGTATCGGTCGCCTGCAGCCGCGCGGCGGCCTGCTCGGCGGTGAGCTCGGTCGGCATCTGCCCGACGCTACGCGATCATCGTGAGAGGGTGTCGTACATGGCAAGCGATGAAGCGGACGTCCTGATTATCGGCGCCGGGCTGTCCGGTCTGATCGCGGCCCGCACGGTGTTGGCGGCCGGGTTCACACCGCTGATCCTGGAGGCGGACACCCGCGTCGGCGGACGCATTCTCACCGAGGATCTGGCCGGTCTGCCGATGGAATTGGGCGCGCAGTGGATCGGCGATACCCATCACCGCATGTTCGCGTTGGCCGCAGAACTCGGTGTCGAGACATATCAGCAGCACTACGAGGGTGAGACGTCCTACGAGCTTGCCGGCACAGGAATTCTGCGCGGCAACGATTTTCACGACCGATTCGACGATGAACTGGCAGAGCTGGAGACGGTGCTGCGGCGTCTGGACGAGCTGTCCGCCGAGGTATCACCGGCGACTCCATGGACCGCACCGCACGCCGCCGAGTGGGACGCCATCACCGCGGGCGCGTGGTACGACGCACAGGGTCTGTCACCGGTCGCGCGCACACTGCTGGAGATCTGCACCGTCGGGATCCTTGCCGTGCCGACGGTCGAAGTCTCCTTCCTGCATCTGCTGTTCACCATCCAGACCTGTGGGGTGACCGCCGAGCTGTTCGCCGAGTCCGAGGGTGGCGCGCAGACCACCCGGTTCGTCGGCGGGACCGCCGAGATACCCCAGCGGCTGGCGGCGCTGGTCACCGACCACCTGGTGTTCGACGCCCCTGTGCAACTGATCGAGCACGGCACCGATTCCGTCACGGTGCACTGCCGCGGCGGGCGCACCGCGCGCGGTCGCCGCGTAATCGTGGCGCTCTCACCGATGCTGGCGGGGCGCATCATGTACGACCCGCCACTGTCCGGGTATCGCGATCAACTGACTCAGCGAATGCCGAATTCAGCCGCCATGAAGGCATTCTTCGTATACGACGAACCCTTCTGGCGGACAGAAGGACTGAACGGGCAGCTGATCTCCGATATCGGGCCCGCCCGGATGTCGAATGACACCTGCATCCAGGGTGACGGGCACGGCGTGATCCTGCTTTTCCTTGAGGGCGAGCAGGCCCGCACGCACGCCCACTGGTCGGAAGCCGATCGCCGCGAGGCGCTGACCACCGAACTGGTGCGGCATTTCGGTGCTCGGGCGGCAAAGCCGCTGCACTACATCGACGGAGAATGGGGCAACCGGCAGTGGACCCGCGGCTGTTACAACGCCAACTGCGGTCCGCTGGTGTGGACCACCTACGGACCCGCGCTGGCCGAACCGATCGGCCCGATCCACTGGGCGTCCACCGACACCGCAACACAGTGGAGTGCCTATATGGAGGGTGCCGTCGAGTCCGGCGAGCGCGCCGCCGCCGAAGTCATCGCGGCGCTCACCTGAGTGTCGCGAGTCGCTGACCGCAGTTGGGGTGAGCACCCTCCGCGGGTCGGCCGTCCGCCCGGTTCACTGTTCAGTTGTCAAGGTGCCGTGCGGGTTTGGTTATGCGGCGGTGGGTAGGTCGGTCATGGTGCGTCGGGCATGCGATCGCAGGTGCGCCGGTTCAGGTCCGGTCGGGTCATACGGTGGGATGAACCAGGGGTGGCGGTCAGCGCCGAGGTAGACCTGCCAGCCGCCGTGGTGGATCGCGGTGTGGTGCAGCCGGCACAGCAGCACCCCGTTGTCGATGCAGGTGGTGCCCCCGCTGCTCCAGGGTTGGATGTGGTGGGCGTCGCACCAGGACACCGGCCTGCCGCAGCCCGGGTGGGCGCACCCACGGTCGCGGACCGCCAACCCTTTCCGGATCGCGGGTGTGAACAACCGCTCGGCGCGCCCCACATCCAGCGGGGCGCCCGCACCGTCGACAGTCACCGCGGTCAGCGTGCTGTCGCACATGATCAGATCGGCGGTGCGGGTGCTGATGGGCCCGCCGAACCCCAGGGAGTCCACGAACCCCGCTGCCTGTGGGCGGATCAGGGTGACGTGCGGGAGCACACCACCGGACATGGGGCGCTGCGAGCCCGACAGGTAGGTACGCATCACCTGACCGAATGCGTCGGCGCGACGCCTACCGACCGGGCGCGGGTCCGGTGATCCGTCGGGTAGTGGGACGGGCCGGCACAGCGGGTCCAGCGCGGCCAGCAGTTCTTCCCCGGTCAGCGCGTCGAGATCCAGGGCGGCACTGACCCGCCCGTCCTCGGTCTGCACCAGCGTCATGTCGTTGAGATCGGTGTTCTCCGCGACCGGCACCGCCCCGTCGTCGTGAGGCTCGGTGGCGGCTTTGTCGATGGCGATCTCGCGCGCTTTCTTTCTGACCCCCGAGGGGGTGGTCTGGATCATCAGCGTCGTCACCACGGCGGCCCGGTCTTCCTCGGACAGCGGCACCCTGGCATCGACGTGGGCGACGCCGCGTCCGACGGCGTCGGCGAACTCGATGCCGATCCCACCGAGGCGCTGGGCCCGGGTCAGCGCCGGCAGGGTGTGCGCGGCCCGGCCCACCCGCGCGGCGCGGTGCGCCGCACCCGGGGCCATGCCGCAACTGGTGAGCAGATCGGCTCCCGTGCGCAGGTGTTTTCGCGCTGGGATAGCGGCACGCTCGGCGGCCGCGACCGCCTGAGCGATCACATGATCGAACAGGTTGCGCAAAGTCACCGCGGCCGCCAGCACCGCCAGCAACCGCTGTTCATCGATGATCCGGCGGGGACTATCGAGCAGATGGAACAGCGTGCGGTCAGCATCTGCCTCGGGCACAGGCGAGGGGGTGAGGTCATCGATGAGCGCATCAACAAACGTGTCGAGATCGGTGGCGTCCATGTGGATACCGGCTTTCACAGAAGGCACCCCAAGCGGGCACGATCAGGCAATACGGTCCGCACAACCCCACAGGGGCCATCGAACCTCGCGGCGACCGGAGTCGCGGTCTGTGCTCACCGGATGACGATGGGAGCAACGTCGTATTCGAACTTGTGTTCGATACTACGCCTGTCGTCACACCCTCGCAAGGGGGCTCAGCCGCACGCTACAAGGCGACGGGAAGCGCAGCCAAACCGCGGAGAGTGACGTTTGGTTTGTAGACCGGATCGGCATTCAACCGCGCGCGCGGGAATCGCGCGGTCAGCTTGGACAGCGCCACCCGCGCCTCCAGCCGCGCCAGCGGTGCACCCAGGCAGAAGTGCGGGCCGAGCCCGAAGGACAGATGACGGGTGGCGTCGCGGCCTGGCCGGAACTCGTCGGGCACGTCGTACATGGCCGGATCGCGCTGGGCCGCGGCCAGCAGTAGAAGCATGGTGTCGCCCGCCGGGACTGTGACAATCCCCCGGTCGCTGCGCTCCTGCCCGCCGAAAACCTCGCCGACCCGCATATCTGCACCGGCGATCCGCATGACCAGCTGGACCGGCGGATCGAACCGCAACGTCTCCTCGACGATCACACCCGCCAGTTCGGCATCGGCGGCCAGCGCCGACCAGTGCTCCGGCGTCCGCAACATCTCCTGCGCCGCATTGGCGATCAGGTTGACCGTCGTCTCGTGTCCCGCGATGAGCAACAGATTGCAGGTCGCGACGATCTCGTCCGCGGTCAACTGATCGCCGCCCTCCTCGGCGGCGATCAGCGCCGAGATCAGGTCCTCCCGCGGGTCCGCACGCCGCTGCTCGACCAGCTCACCCAGGTACTCGCGCAACCAGGCGCCGGCGTCGAGGCGGGCATCGACCTCCGGGTCGGGGGCGCCGGTGATCGACATGATCGGGTCCAGCGCCTGTGCCACCAGGGCAGCGGCACTGCTGAACCGCGATTCGTCGGCCACCGGCACACCGAGCAGCCGACAGATCACGGCCACCGGCAGCGGGTAGGCCAGACCGGAGATGAGATCGGCCGAGCCGACGTCGGCCATCGCGTCGAGCAGGCTGTCGACCGTGGCGGCGATCTCGGGCTCCAGCGCCCGCACCACCCTCGGCGCGAACGCCTGCTGGGCGAGCCTGCGCAGCCGGGTGTGATCCGGCGGGTCCAGGAAGAGGAATCCGGGTGTGTTTCCACGAGGGGGCATCGCGCCGGACGCCAGTTGGCGTTGCACGACAGAGGATTTCATGCTGTCACTGCACGAGTCCGGATGCCGCAGCACCTCATCGCAGTCTGCGAAGGACGAGAACACCGTCATGTTCGATTCCGGCATGGGCAGCGGTCCGAGCTCACGGATCTGCGCGAACAGTGGGTAGGGGTTGGCCCGGTTGACGGGGTCGAGCATCTGGAGCAGCAGCATCTGCGGATCCGCAGTACTTGTCATCTCCTTATTCTACAAACGTCTAAGAGGCCCGCGAGCTGCCGTAATAGCGGCCCAGGACGTCGGCCTGCAGCTCGTCGAACCGGCCGTCGAGGATCGACTGCCGGATCCGGTCGACCAGCCGGACCGTGAAGCGCTCGTTGTGGATCGTGCACAACGTCGAGGACAACATCTCCTTGGCCTTGAACAGGTGATGAATGTAGGCCTTGGTGTAGTTCGAGCAGGTGTAACAGTCACATTCGGCATCGATGGGGGTGAAGTCGCGCTTGTAGCGCGCACCGGTGATGTTGAACCGGCCCGTCGCCGAGTAGACGGCCGCGTTGCGCGCCACCCGGGACGGGGACACGCAGTCGAAGGTGTCCGCGCCGGCGGCGACCGCCGCGAACAGGTCGTCGGGTTCGCTGATGCCGAGCAGATGGCGCGGCTTGTCGTCGGGCAGCTCATCGGTCACCCACCCGACGATGGTGGCCAGATTCTGCTTCTCCAGTGCGCCACCGATGCCGAACCCGTCGAAACCGATATCGGCCAGACCGCGGGCGGCCTGGCGGCGCAGATCCTCGTACTGCGCGCCCTGCACCACCCCGAACAGCGCCTGATACGGCTTGTCATGGCGCACCTCGGTGAGCCGGCGATGCTCGGCCACACAGCGCACCGCCCAGTCATGGGTGCGCCGCACCGACTGTTCCTGGTAGCTGCGGGTGTTGACCAGCGTGGTGAGCTCGTCGAAGGCGAAGATGATGTCGGCGCCCAGCTGATGCTGGATGCCGATGGACACCTCGGGGGTGAACCGGTGCGAGGATCCGTCGCGGTGCGAGCGGAACGTCACCCCGTCCTCGTCGACATGGGCGAGGCGTTCCTTGCCTTCGGCGATGACATCGTCGGCCTGCACCCGGGTGCTGTCCATCGACAGCACCTTCTTGAACCCGACACCCAGTGACATCACCTGGAAGCCGCCACTGTCGGTGAACGTCGGGCCCGGCCAGTTCATGAAGGCGCCCAGCCCCCCGGCCTCATCCACCACGTCGGGCCCCGGCTGCAGATAGAGATGGTAGGCATTGGACAGAACCGCCTGCGCACCAAGGTCTTTCATGGTTTCCGGCAGCACCGCCTTGACGGTGGCCGCGGTGCCGACCGCGATGAACGCCGGGGTCTGGATATCGCCGTGGGGCGTGTGGATGGTGCCGACCCGCCCGGACCGCCCGGGCAGTTCGGCCTGTACCTCGAAGAACGGCTCACTCACCGGGACATTCAACCAAGTCGACATTTAACCAAGACACTGTGGCCCACCCGCTCCGGCCGTACATTCGGTGCATGAGAATCGGAGCGTTGGCCCTGATCGCGGGGGCTGTGGCGGCGTGCGCGGCGTGTTCGTCCGAACCCAAGGCCGCCCCACTGCCCGAGGGCGTGCTCGCCGCGGGCACCGCACAGATCACCGTCGACGGCCGCGATGGCGGCACCACCCACGAGGTGCAGTGTTCGTCCATGGGCTTCCAGACCGCCATCACCACCGGTAGCCAGACCTCGGGGACGACGGCCCTGGTCACCGGCGGTGACGAGCTCACCGCCGAGTCCGTCGGCATTCGTGACCTCGCCGGTTTCACCGGCAGCTACAACGCGGGTCTGGGCGAACCGGCCGCCGAGGTCACCATGACGGGGCCGACGTTCGTCATCTCCGGAACGGCGACGGGCTTTCGCACCGACGCCGCCAGTTTCACCGCCGACGGGACGTTCACCCTGCGGGTGTCGTGCTGATCTGTCATGGACAGACAAGATTTTCGCGCAATTCGATGACTGCGGGTCCGGCGGCGCACATACTGCTGAGGTTCATCCGGCGATCTTGATTGATCGCACAACCTAAGGAGATCAGTGGTGAAGCGTGGCTTCGTAGTTGCCGTGAGTAGTGCGGCGCTCCTCATCGCCGGCTTGTCCGGCTGTTCCTCGGACGACAAATCCTCATCCAGCAGTGCCTCTTCGGAGACGAGTGCAGCCGTCACGTCGGAGGAGACGGCAGCATCCGCAACCGAGTCGCCCACCGCCGCCACCGGCTCGGGTACCACCAGGGTCGTCATCGACGGCGCAGAGCAGACCGTCAACGGCAGCGTCGTGTGCGCGGCCATGGGCGGCAACGTCAACATCGCCATCGGTGAGGCCACCACCGGCATCGCCGCCGTCGTCAGCGAGGGCGACGCCCCTACCGTCACCTCGGTGGGCCTGGGCAACGTCAACGGGGTGACACTCGGCTACGCCGCCGGTGCGGGTGGCGAGGCGACGGCCGAGAAGGACGGCAATACCTACAAGATCACCGGGACCGCCACTGGCATCGACATGGCCAACCCGATGACACCGGTGAACAAGCCCTTCGAGATCGAGGTCACCTGCCCCTGACCGGGGTCAGACGAGCGACGGCGGCATCCTTGTCCGGGGGTGCCGCCGTTCTCGTGTCAGGCGGTGTAGCCGGCGGCCGATTCGCGCAGCTGCCAGATCTGCGCCGGGCACAGCTCATTGACCGCCTGATTGATCAGGTATCCGGCCTGGTAGTAGTCGGTGGTGTGGAAGTCGACCTTGAGCTGGTCGACCAACTGGGCATAGGGCATCTTGGCGGCCACCCGGTCACAGACGGTCTGGCCGTAGGCGATCGCCACGTCCCCGTTGGGGAAGTTGTACCCGGGCCGCACATGCACGTTGACCAGATAGGCCACCACATCGGCGTCGGCCGCGGGGGCCGCCGTGGTGGCAAGTCCGCCGAGGCCCGCCGTGACCGCGGCCGCCGCAACAATTCCCCGTAAGACCTTCATGCGGGCTGACTCTAATCCCCCGCCGGTGCGAACGCGGCAAATCTCCTCTGCTCGCTGCAATACCGGGGTACGGTCCATTCTCGTCGAGGGGGCACAGATGGCCGCATCACGGCTCAGAACGCTCACGACGGCCCTGTTCGCCGTCGTGGTGTCGATCGCGCTCGTCTGCGGCCAGGCGATCGGGGGCGGCGGGTTCCGTCCGCTGGTGGGGCTGGTCACCACCGTCATCGGCATCGGCGGCAGCAGCGACCCGGTGTCCGAGCGCCTGCCCGCCAAGCTGAACAACACCATCGTGCCGCCCGGCGACACCTACATCGGCACCGAGTACCCGGCGTCGCTCAACCTGGATCGCAGTGTGCGCATCGGCATGCCGGTGCTGCACCAGCACCTGGTCACCACCTCCGGGAAGGTGCTCGTTGCGGGTTACTCGCTGGGCGCCCTGCTGGTCGAGCAGCTCAAACGAGACGTCGCGGAGTCCGATGCGCCGCCGTCACCGCTCGGATCTCAGCTTCCTGCAGATCGCCACCCCGTTCGTCCCGAACGGGGGCATCTTCGCGCGGTTCCCCGGCATCGCGATCCCGGACGTGGTCTCGCCGATGGGGCCGGGGCAGGCGACGCAGTACGACACCACCTACGTGGTCAACGAGTACGACCTGTGGGGCGACTTCCCCGCGTACTTCAATCCGGTGGCGATCCTGAACGCCGTGCTCGGCCACGAATACGCCCACGTCGACAACTGGTACGACGCGGTGGACCCGACCGCGGCGGCCAATCACGTCAAGGTGGTGACCAATCCCGCCGGTGGGACCGACACCTACATCCTGGTGCCGGCGTCCCGGCTACCACTGCTCGGTCCGCTGCGTGACATGGCTTATCACCTGGGGGTGTCGGCGGCCGCAGAACGACTGCTCGGCGCGATCGAGCCGTTGCTGCGGGTCATCGTGGACATGGGCTACACCGACCGGCTGAATCTGAACCCCGAAGTGCGCAAGCCTTTTTCGTTGTTCACCCCGCCGCACAAGATCGTCGAGGCACTGAACGCGGTCCCCGGTGCGGTGCGCGAGGGCGTGGAGAATCTGCTGGGCATCACGCGCACCCCGGCCGCTCCCGCGGTAGCGCCACCGGCGGCCGCCGCGGCCGTGCAGCCGGCCTCGCGGCCCGAGTCCGCGGTGCCGAGCGAGACGGCTCCCGAGGCTGAAACGAACTTCGGCGACGACGAGTTGGAGACGCCGCCGTCGACACGGAAAGACCCCCGGCGGACCCGTCGTCACCCTGCGCGACGCACCGCGGAGTGCGTTCGGCGGCAACCGGACCGCCCCCAAGACCGCACAGTCACCGGCCCGCTCGGAGAGGTCCGGTCAGGACACCCGCGACGCCGGCGCCGAGGCGGCCTGACGCCGCTGACGGCGACGCAACCGCGCCAGCAACACCCGGCGGTGCACCTCGAACGACAACGACAGCGGGTCACGCCATGTCACGTTGTTACCCATAGTTTCTCAACTGTCGCACACGTCACGCGCCAACGCGGTTGACGCGCCACGTGTTTGACCAATGTCACCGATGAAAAGAACTGCCGGTGAACGGTTTTCAAGCGACAGGCGAACCCGGTTCGACGGCCGGGCTACGCGGATCGATCAGGATCTTGGCCTGTGATTCCGGGTCCCCGAGCGCCTGGAACGCCGTCGCCACCCCGTCCAGGCCGACCCTGCCGGTGACCAGAGCCGACGCATCGACCTTGCCATCGGCCAGCAGGTACAGGGTGTCCCGGAATTCCAAGGGGGTATAGCCGAAGACGAACCGCAGATCGATCTCCTTGCCGTTGGCCATCGCCGGCCGCAGCCGGTCATCACCCATACAGACCCCGACCACGATGACCTTGCTGGCCACGGGTGCGGCGGCGATGGCGCCGTCGATCATGCCCGGCACCCCGACGCACTCGAAGATCACCGGGCTCTTCGGTCCGGCCGCACCCAGCTTGTCCGCGAGCCGGTAGAGATGGGCCCAGCCCGGAACCCTGCGCAACTTCTCCATCGAGCTCATGCCGAGTTCGTAGAGATCGGGGGCCGCGGTGATGACACCCTTCTTTTGGGCGGCCCGGTCATACGGCGAGTCCCGCGCCGGATCGACCACCACGTGGGCGCCACAGCGCGCGGCGAGCGCGCGGCGGGTCGGCGAGTAGTCGCTGGCGATGACGGTGGTCACGCCCATGGCCTTGAGGTGACAGATGACGGCCAGCCCGACCGGTCCGCAGCCGATCACGACGGCGGTGTCCCGGCGCCCGATATCGCTGCGCCGGACCGCGTGCAGCGCCACGGCCATCGGTTCGGTCAGCGCGGCGGTGTCGACGTCCAGACCGTTGGGCACCACGAAACTCATGGCGGCCTCGCCGAGTACCTGCTCGGCATAGCCGCCCGGCGCCAGGGGTGACAGCCCCGTCAGATGCACGCCACCGTTTGCCCGCAGTAGCGGAAAGGACACCACCGTGGTTCCGACCTTGAATTCTTTGGCGACACCGGGGCCGCGCTCGGCGACTTCGCCGCAGAATTCGTGGCCCATCACCACCGGGGTGTCCCCGCGCATGAAATCGGGGTATCCGACCGCGTCCATCACCTCGGTCAACTCGTCGGCGTGGTCCTTGGCGTGCAGGTCGGAGCCGCAGATACCGCATCGCCGCACGTCGAGCAGCAACTGCCCGCGGGCGGGCTGCGGGGCGGGGATCTCGACCACGGACAGTTCGCCGGACAGGCAACTGACAGCCTTCATGAGTATTTCCCTTCGTCAGTATCTGAGTATGGCGGTCCGGCAAAACCACCCAGGTAGCTTTCGCCCGTGTCAATAATCAGGCAGGATGGTGTTTGCTTCTTTTTCAGCGTCAGGGGATTTTATGGAACGGCTGCCGATGTGGGTGAGTGCCGGGCTGTTGTCCGCAGGTGTCTCGGCGGCGGTTCTCGCCGGCGCGGGCGTGGCGCTCGCCGACGACTCGACGACCGGATCCGGATCGGAGTCGGCGTCCGACTCGTCCCCCGCGGCGGGCGGCAACCAGCCTGAGAGCCCCTCAGATGACACCACCCCCGACACCTCGCCAGGCGCCGAGTCCGAGGTCGAGGTGCCCGAGAAGCCCAGCGAAGACACCCTCAGCGACACCCCGAAGAAAAAGAAGAAGAACCTGACCGCGCGCACCGACGCGATGACGGCTCTCCGGCCACGCTCGGCGCCGATGACCGCGAGCGCACCCGAGCGGACGATGACGATCCCCGCCGAGACCGTGGTGACCACTCCGACCCTCTCGGCGCCCACCGTCTCGACGCCCGCGGTCACCGATATCGGTGCCGGTGGCGCGGCCGCCGTCGCGAAGATCGCCGCGCAGCCGAGTGCGTCACTGGCCCTGGCCGCACCGGAAGCCGCCGCTCCTGTGCAGGCCGCGGCGGCGTCACCCCCGAACCTGATCCGCTGGCTACAGGGCGTGGTGGGCAGGATCACCAACGGCATCGGTTCGCTGGCGTTCAATTCGCTGCAGGCGCTGGAGGCGCTGGTCACCGGTCCCCCGGTGCTGCCCCCGAACAGCACTGTGACGGTGCGCAACTCGACGATACTGCTGTCCACCGGACAGCGGGTGAAGGCGAATTGGTACTACCCCGAGGGCGATGTGGTGCCGGAGAAGCTGATCGTGTTGCAGCACGGTTTCTTCGCACTCGGCCCGATGTACAGCTTCACCGCGGCCAACCTCGCCGCGTCGACCGGAGCCATCGTGGTCACCCCGACGATCTCCTCGAATCCCTTTGCCGGTGACGACAACTGGATCAATGGTGACGGGATGGCTGCGGCCATCGCCGAGCTGTTCGTCGGCGACCGGACGGCGCTGACCGACAGCGCGCTCGCCGCCGGTTTCGCCACCCGGTACGGGCTGGACCCGGCCGACGCGACGCTGCCCGAGAAGTTCGGTCTGGCAGGGCACTCGGCCGGCGCCGGCCTGATGTCGGCGGTCGCGGGGTATCTCGTCGACAACGGCGCCGCCGATGATCTGGTCGGGGTGATCACCCTGGACGGTGTGCCCAGCGGCAACACGATGGCGGTCGCGCTGCGCAAATTGCAGGCCTATGAGGACGAGACCGGCCGCTACATCCCGGTTCGCGAGATCGGCGCGCCCCGCAACGCCTTCAACTTCATCAGCACACTCAGGACGGATCTGAACGCGGCGCGCCCCGGCCGGTTCAACGGTGTGGTGCTCTCCGGTGGCGTGCACATGGACTCGATGCAGGGCGGCAACGCACTCATCCAGTTCGGCGCCCAGTTGTTGGCAGGGTTCCCGCAGCCGCAGAACCCGTCGGCCGTCGATGAGTTGTCCGCCGACTGGTTCAACGACTGGTTCGCCGGTGACACCGACAACGGCGACGAACTCGTACCCGGGTCGACGTTGCCGATCAGCACGCCCAAGGGAACGGCCCAGGGCACGGTGATCGGGTCCGCGGTACCGGCCAGCAGGTTCGTCACCGTCGCGGTCTGAGGATCAGCTCGACTGCCGCTTCGCCTTCTCGGCGGAGGCGAGTTGTTCGACACGGTCGGCCTGCCGGCGCTTGTCGGTGGCCTCGGTGCGCTTGGACGTCGCGTCGGCCATCGCGGCCTTCGGAGTCTCCATGGCCTTCTTCTCGGCCGCTTTGATGCGGTTCTGCTCCTGTTGTTCAGCGGTTCGGACAGCCTCGGACTTGCGGGCCGCGGCATCGTCGGCCTGTTTCTTGGCCGCCGCGGTATGGGCCCGGGCTTCCTCGGCGGCGGATTGTTTGCGCTCGTTGGCGTTGCGCTGAGCGTCGTTGACCTTCTGCTCCCGGTCCGCACGCGCCTGCTTCTGGTCTTCCATCGCCTGTTCCCGCCTGGCGTGCAGGGTGGTGTCGGCCTGCTCCTCGATCTGGGCCGCCTTCGCGTCGAGCCGCGAGGCTCTGACCAGTGCGTCGCCGCGCTCGGTCAAAGCGGTGCCGCGGGCTTCCAGATCCGGGTCACGCAGCACGCGACCGACGGTGGAATCCAGCTGGCCGAGGGTGCGCTCGTAGAACAGCCGGGCCGGAGCATCGGGGTCCAGCCGGTCGGCCATCCGATCCTGGATCAGCTGCAACGGATAGCGGACGATCTGATACTGCGCGCGCCAGAGCGCGAAGGGTACTGCGGTGATCTGCATGGTCATCTCCTGGGTGGTGACGGTGTTCAGGACAGGTCTTCTGAGGTGAGGGCATCGGCGCGCTGACGGGCACGCTCTGCTGCCTCGCGCGTATCGTCGGCCTTCTGGGCCTCCGAGCGGTGATCGTCAATGGCCTCGACAACCTCGTCGGCCGCCCCTTCGATCTGCTCGCGCGCTTCGGTTTTCGCTTGGCGCACCTGGCTCAGCGCCGTCACCGAGGCACTGCGGTTCTTCGCGGCCAGCTTCTGGCCTTCGGCGTTCTCGGCCGCATGCTTCTCTGCCTCTTGCCGGATGCATACGGCGTTCTCGACCGCAGCGGCATCGTTGGCCACAGCGGCACGCTCGGAAGCCCCGGCCGTCTGAACCTCCGCGGCCTGCCGGCGCGCCTGTTCGGCCTCGGCGTCGGCAACGGCCTCGACGCTGTTGGCCTCCTTGCGCTCCGCGGCCTGCGTCTGCTCGAGTTGCCCTTCAGCGGTGAGTGATTCGTTGCCGGTGACGGCTCCGAAGACCTCTTTCGCCTTGCCCTTCACCGAATCGATCAGCCCTTTGCGGGCCTGGTCAGCCTTGTTGTGTTCGCTCATCTGCATTCCTTACTTGGTGTAGCCGTTGGCCATCGCGATCTTGTGAAGCCAGCGAGATACCGACCGTCAGGTGGTTGGTTGCGCCGTCACTGCGGCCACATGCTGGACCGATGCGCAAAATCTTGGCGATTGACGCCGGCGATATGCCGGGTAGGACCATGCCTCGTCTAGTGGTGATTCCCCACAACGCATTCGCCGGTTCTGGGCGAGTGAGCAGGAGACTCTTGTAATACCCGGCAGTGCCGGGCCCAAACACTGTCCGGCTGCTGTGCCAGGCTGAACACCATGCTTGTCGCCTTCAGCTTGACCCCGTCCGCCGCCGACGACGACGGCGGTGTGCACCGCGCGGTCGCCGAAGCCGTCCGCATCGTGCGCGCGTCCGGACTGCCCAACGAGACGAACGCGATGTTCACCAACATCGAGGGCGAGTGGGACGAGGTGATGGCCGTCGTCAAGCAGGCCGTGGACGCCGTCGCGGCCGTCTCACCGCGGGTCGGCCTGGTGCTGAAGGCCGATATCCGCCCCGGGCACACCGGCCAGCTCAGCGCGAAGGTGCAGCGCCTGGAAGACGCACTCGACGAGAGCTGACGGCGCAATGAAAACTCCCCACAGGGTGTAACGGTGGGGAGCCATGGCGGAAGGAAGTGGATGGCTTTCGCACCCCTCGCCAGAGACAAAACGCCTCAGGCGTTGATCTCCTCGTAGAACTCGATCCTGAGCGGTCCGGCGAGAAGCTCGCCAAACCGCACCATGACATCGGCACCGGTCTCGGCTCGCCACGCGGCATAAGCCTCCTGATCTGCCTTGTCGTCCCATTGCTCGATCAGCGCGAATTCGGTGTCGTCGTCGGCGCTGCGGACGACCCGCACCCCAATACAGCCGGGCCGTGAGCGGGTGGCGGCGAGGGTCTCGCGGTAGAAGTCGACAACATCGTCACTGCGGCCAGACTTGGCTTTGGCATGCAGGAGGACGGTGAAGGCCATGAGGAACTCCGATATCTCGATGAGCTGGAGGGATGACCGCAAGGCTCAAGTGGGCCTTCCCCGCCTCAGCTCGGGCCGACGGGTGTTCGGTCGCGTCCAGCCTGACGGCAGATCTTGGGATTGTGAATCATCAAGACCCCGCGATCCATTCGCCAGAGTCCTAACTTGGTGTGTATGGACCTCATCTCCGATCTTCTCCAGATTTCCCGCGCGCGATGCGTGCTGTCGGGCGGTATCTCCGGATCAGGGGCATGGGCAGCCCGGTCCCCGGCCCCGGGCCGGATCAAGATCATGGGAGTCGTCAGGGGGTCCTTGCGGTTTCGACTCGCCACCGAGCCCGCGGGTCTACAGGTCGCCGCAGGCGAGGTACTGGTGGTCGACGGACGCACGCCTTTCGACCTGGGAAGCGATCTCGACGAACCACCGATGCATCTCCGAGAGAACGATCCGGTCCGTCCGATCCATCGAGACGATGACCACATCTGCATTACCGCGCACGTCGAGTTGTTCGAGGCGGGCGATGACTTCCTTCGAGACGCCATCCCACCCGTCCTGCACCTACGTGGCGAAGCGCGAGAGGCCACGACCGCGCGCTGGCTCCTCGAGGAGCTTTTCGAGGAGTTCGCCCACAAACGTGCTGGGCGCACCGCTGCCTCAGCTCAGCTGACGCAGCTGCTATTCGTGCAGGTTCTCCGGGCCTGGGCGGCGGCAGCGGATGAGCTGCCCACCGGATGGGTCCGTGCCGCCGCCGACGACCGGTTGAGCCCGGCGTTGCAGCTCATGCATGCCGACGTAGGCAGAGATTGGCATATCTCAGAACTCGCCGCGGCGTGCGCAATGTCGCGAAGCAGCTTTGCCGACCGGTTCACCAAGATCGCCGGCGTTCCCCCTGTCACCTACCTGTTCAGATGGCGAATGCGCCAAGCCGAACGAGCGCTGGCAGACGGATCGGCATCGATCACCGAACTCGCCACGTCGCTCGGTTACCGGTCCGAGAGCGCATTCAGCGTTGCTTTCAAACGCTGGTCCGGGATCGCGCCGAGTCGATTCCGTCAACGGGACCCGGCTGAGCAAACCGTGGATCCGAATGTCGCATGACCGCCCGCACCCGTCGTGCAGGAAACGTCCGTGAGAATCTCCGAAAAAACGGTCTCGGTACGACGAACGAACCCAGCTTTCGCTGGGTTCGTTCGTCGATCTTTTGGCGGAAGGAAGTGGATGGCTTTCGAACCCCTCGCCAGAGACAAAACGCCTGCTAGACCTTGGGTCCACCATCCAGCGGGACAGAGATCCCGTCTGACTCACCCTGCACCAGTGGCGTGTTCCCACTGACTGAGTCCAACCAGTTTTAGAGTCCTGTAGCCCGATGTCGGGCGAGAAGGGACGATGAAACGTATGGCTGGTCGGAAGCGGAATTCCGCGGAGGACATCGTGCGCAAGTTGCGCCGCGCCGATGAGTTGGCTGCCGAAGGCAAGACCGGCGAGGAAATCGCCGCGGAGCTGGAGGTGTCGCCGGCGACGTTGTACAACTGGCGCCGCTCCTACGGTGGCATGGACACCGACGCCGCCAAAGAACTCAAAGAGCTTCGCGAGCAGAACGCCCGGCTCAAGCGCCTGCTCGCCGAGGCCGAGCTGGTCAAAGACGCCTTGCGGGAGGTCGCCAAGGGAAAATTTTAGGCCCAGCTGCCAAGCGCCGCGCCGTCGACATGCTCACCACCACGTTGGGCATGTCGGAACGGCTGGCATGCAAAGCCGTTGGGCTGGCCCGCTCCACCTGCCGACGTCTGCCGTTGTCGCAGACCCCCGCCGATCCTGACGCCGAGATGCGGGCCTGGCTGCGCTCCTACGCGGTCAAGCACCCGTGCCATGGGTTCCGACGTGCCTGGGCGGCGTTGCACTACGACGAGCGCCGTGAGGTCAACAAGAAGAAGATCCACCGTCTGTGGCGCGAGGAGGGCTACAGGTGCGGGTCCGTAGTCCGCGAAAGCGGGCCGGGGTCTCCTCGATACCGCCGATCGTGGCCGACGCGCCGAACGTGGTGTGGGCGATCGACTTCCAGTTCGACTCCACCATCGACGGCAAGGCGATCAAGATCGCGTCGATGATCGACGAACACACGAGGGTGTCGCTGCTCAACATCGTCGAACGCTCGATCACTGCAGAGCGGCTCGTCGACGAGCTCAAGAAAGTGTTCGCCGCGGCCGGCGGGCCGCCGAAGGTGCTGCGGATGGACAATGGCCCGGAGTTCATTTCTCGAAGCGCTGCAACAGTTCTGCGACGGGAGATTCGGCATGTCGTATATCCCGCCGGGCACGCCATGGAACAACGGGCATATCGAATCGTTCAACAACCGGCTACGCAAGGAGTGCCTCAACCGCAACCACTGGAACACCCTGCTCGAGGCCCGCGTGGTCATTGGCGACTTCAAGGCCGACCACAACCACCGCCACCGCCATTCGGCCCTGGGCTACCGCACACCAGCCGAGTACGCTGCGGTCTGCAGGTGCAGCCACACACCGATGGCCGGCATCAACTGAATCTGGATCACACCAACCCGACTCTAGAAACGGGTGGACTCAGAAACGGGGACTCGCCACGCAGACGAACTAACCGCGGCGGGCAAGACCCAAGAAGAGATCGCCGCCGAGCTCGAGGTGTCGGCTGCGACGTTGTACAACTGGCGCCGCCAGTACGGCGGGATGGACACCGACGCGGCGAAGGAACTCAAGGAGCTGCGTGAGCAGAACGGCCGGCTCAAACGCCTGCTCGCCGATGCCGAGCTGGAGAAGGACGCGTTGAGGGAGGTGGCGCGGGGAAAATTCTAGACCCGGCCGCCAAGCGCCGCGCCGTGGACATGCTCGTCACAACGATGAAGCTGTCGAAACGGTTGGCGTGCAGAGCAGTTGGGCTGCCCCGATCCACCTACGCGCGCACCCCGGTCGCGCAGACACCCGACGATCCGCATGCGGACCTGAGGGCCACGCTAGGCACCTACGCACGCGAGCACCCACTGCACGGGTTCCGGCGCGCGTGGGCGCACCTGAAGCACGACCAGGGCGTACGGGTGAACAAGAAGAGGGTGCACCGGCTGTGGAAAGAAGAGGGTTTGCAGGTCCGGATCTACCACCCCCGCAAACGTGCCGGTGTCAGCTCGATCCCGCAAGTGGAAGCCGATGCACCCAAAGTCGTATGGGCGATTGACTTTCAGTTCGACTCCACTGTCGACGGTAAGGCCATCAAGATCGCCTCGATGATCGACGAGCACACCCGGCTTTCGTTGATGAACATCGTGGAGCGCTCGATCACCGCGCAGAGGTTGACCGAGGAGTTGGACAAGGCGTTCGCATTATGGGGTGGGCCGCCGCTAGCGCTCAGGATGGACAACGGGCCGGAGTTTATTTCCGAAGTGCTGCAACAGTTCTGCGGTGATCGAATCGGCATCTGCTACATCCCACCTGGGACACCGTGGAACAACGGGCACATCGAATCGTTCAACAACCGACTACGCAGGGAGTGCCTCAACCGCAACCACTGGACGAGTCTCCTCGAAGCGCGCGTGGTGATCGAGGACTTCAAGGACGACCACAACCACCGGCACCGGCACTCGTCGCTGGGCTACCTGACGCCGTCCGAGTACGCTGCCCGATGCAGCCACACCCACCACCCCGTGGACGGCTGCGAGATCGACTGACATCAAACACATACGGCTCTAGAACAACGTGGTCCGACTATCGGGGACCTGCCAGACTCCCCATATGGGAGACACGCTCTAGACGGTATGGGTGACCGTCGGCGTTGAGTTGGGGGTTGCGGGCCGGGGCCCCACTCACCCATGTTCGTGGGTTACCGAGTAGGGAGTCGCCACCCGATCGACGACTGAGTTCCGGAGACATGTCGTCGTCATAGCAACCAGCGTCGAAGGAGAACGCCACCAACGGGAACTGTCCTGGATACAGTTCTTCGAGCCGTGCCAGTGCGGCGAGTTCGTTTGCGGTGTAAGGGTAGTTGCCGTTCAGCAAAGCGGCGCTCACGACGTTGTAGACGCTTCATCGCGCATAGTGCTCTGCCCAAGCGAAACGACTCCTGGTACGAACACAGCGGCTACTACTGACGCCACCAGGATTACCAACGCGACCGTGGCCGTCGAGGCAAGAGACATGGCAGCCACGACAACGCCTGCTAACACCAGTCCGATCGTTGACAGCACGTTGTTCCCTAGCTCATCGATCGATAGAACTCGGCCTAACAACTCGTCGGGCACATGGTCCTGCAGAGCACCAATCCATAACACGCCGAAAACACTCATTCCCACGCCAAGGAGGAAGTAGGACGGATAGAGCCACAACGAAGAAGCGCCAGTGGCGATCACAAGCAAAACCGCAGCCTGCAACAGAAGCATGGGCATTGCAATCCAAGCTGGCGCAGCTACTCCAGAACGTGTGAGCGCCAGGGCTGCCAGTGTGGCGCCTATCGCCTCGATGGCCACCACATAGCCATACTGATCCGCGCCGTCGTGGGCTGCCAGCCACATCGGCACGATAACTAGCATCGGCGCACTGACCAGACCGATCTGTATGGCCCCCTGAGCAATGATTGTCAGAATCCAGGGTCGGGACTTCACATAGCGGAATCCTGCGAACCGACTCGTCCTGTCCTCTTGTTGAACTTGATCGCCATCTTGCTGACGGTCACCAGTCGGACCTACGTAGAAGGCGACGAACGATACGGCCGCCAGTACCCCCGCAATTTCCGGTAGCAGAAAACCGAACCCTAGAGATGTGAGAAGGGCCGCGAGGGCGGGCCCGGCTATGCTGGATATCTTCGACGAGAGGGAGCGGAGCGCGTTTGCTGACCGTCGGTTACTCTCCGGCACGGTGCCGCCAATGTAAGCGTTGAGGGCCGGTCGGTACACCGCAACACTGAGCCCCACGAGTAAGCCGGCGAGAACTGCCAGCGCAGTCACCGGAGCATAGAGGTAGGCCGCTATCGACACAGCGGCAGCGACCCGCACCATGTCGATAGCCATGAGCGTCCGACGTCGACTGAGCGAATCTAACAAAATCGAAGCGCCGAACAGCGCTGATACGGTGCTAACTGAGCTCGCTACGAGAAACGCTGGGAGGTCCCGATCCGCACGCCCACCCGACACAATAAGCATGGTCGTGCCGACAATCAGCAATCCATCGCCGACCATGTTGAGGAGCTGGATGGTCATAAGGGTGCGCAGCTGACGTCCGGATCTCATCAGCACGGGCCGACCGTTGTTACCCGGCAACATTGAATAGCCTCTCTACCTCTTCAATCCCGGACACCACTGTGACTCTCGCGTCTGTGCGCAATTGTCTGCCAGCATCGATGGCCGCGTCTTGCACAGCCCAGCCTCCCCGTGACCACCATTCTCGCCCATCTCTTCTATCTGCGAGCCGATCCGACCAGCGCTGCGCTTCACCGCACTCTGGCGGCCAAATCAACACCCACACAGGATTTTCCGCGGAAAGTCGGGGCATTAGCCGTTGCGCTTCCATAACTAGCGCTCCCGACGTGTCCACAACAGAAGGATTGGCTGCGGCGAGCCAGTGCTCAAGTACCACGCAATCAAACTTGTTGGTGTAGGCCGCATACTCCACCGCCCCGCCATCCCGGAAAAGCCGCTCAGCCCGCGTACTCGAGAAACCAAATCGTGGAGCAACACTGTCGCGCTCGGCGTCCATACTGCGGCAAGGCATCTTGACCCGCGCGCTTAGCACCGCAGATAGCGTGGTCTTTCCCGCCCCCGGTGGGCCGAGGACGATGATGCTACGCATGCTCTGTAAGCCCGACTCGAATAAGGTTCTCCGCCAAGTCAGGTCGAACTTGCTCGCTGAACATCTCGTAAACAAAGGCGACGGGCGAAGCATCCCGTGCAGCATCAAACCACTGCGAAGAGCCCGCAGTACACACTTCCCACACCCTGCCTGCGGCCCTCCAATACATCAAGGAAGTCGTCGGCGTACACGTCGAATCCGGAAGGGGATAGTAAACAGGGCTTCCCGAAGTGACCGGTTGGATTGTTCAAATCGAGAAGAATTGAGATCAAACTCGATAGCCGCGTAATCATCATCGGCGCCACGGAGATGCAGGTAGAGGCGCCGCGATCCAGTTAGTACGCCCTGGTACTCGTTAGCGCCCACCATTGCGAATCCCAAGGTGGAGTTGATTAAGAGCGGTTCAAGCCACCGTAACCCCTCAAGGATTCGGTCGATGAGGTCACGAGCACCGGCCGTCGAGCTCCCCAGATGCCGGGGTCGCTCCGGCGGCGCGGAGCCTTCCGAGCACTCGACTGGGCTTTGAGCTGACTCTGGCTTATGGATCCAGGGCACCCAGCTCACCGAGCCATCTGGACCAAGACTCTGTCCTGGGTTTAGACCCACAACGTGCACGTTCAATGAGAGCTTTCGGACTATCCCGTCCAAGGCAACCGGATCATTCCAACGAAAGAGCTGCGATCGTTTACGGTCATACGTGTAGCCGGCCCCGCTTAGCAATACGGTATCAACCGACCTCATCCTGGACGCTGGCTCATCGATGACGGCTCGTACGATTCGTAGCCCCTCCATGGGTGCGGGAGCATTATCGGTGAGCAGATTGGCGAACGCACTGTCGCCCGGCTCACAAGGAATCTGAGCATTGTTGGTAGCAACCAAGATGCGGGGCCGTACGCCCAACTCTTCGAGACGATCGTAGGCAAGCTCTCCGTCAGATTGGATGAGGATACCTGGATCGTTGTCCGCGAACAGGTGGGCCGAGTGGACACGGTGCTCCCACTTTGGTGAACTGGGCGCGACTCCGACGAGACGAATGCCAATGTCATCAACGTCGTAGCGTGCCCCGTCAGCTAGCCGCACGATACGCTCAAAACCACTCTGCCGCAATGCTTCTGTCACCATCCTTGGCGCTATTGCGGGCAGCACGATCGGCACCGACCGTCTCAATAGTCTCAGTGATGGCAGATGGAAGTGGTCCAAATGCTCGTTGGTAAGCACTACGGCGTGAACCGAGTCGATACTAGAAATATCAACGCAACGCTCGGGGTATATCGAGAACCGCAGGTCACGTTGATAGCCGAAACTCTCGGTGAGGACAGGATCGACGAGCACTAGCGTAGACGTTGTAGAAATGGACCACGATTGATGACCGAGGTAAGTCGCATTCAGGCTGTGCGCCACGGAATCGCTCATTGCACTACCACCTTCGACAGTTGCTCGCGATAGACCTGGTAGGCGATTTCAGGTCGCGCCTGCTCGCCGTAGCCGTTGTAGAGACAGATGACAGGCGATGACCCATAGCCTTCCGGGAACCAGGCTCGCATCGCCACTCCCACGATGTCCCAGATCTGGAACCGTCCAGTTATGACTGCATGCCAATCCGATAGATGGGCGACAATGCCAAACGGATAGTGGTGCAACGTATTTCGACCGATTTTTTCATCTACCCTCAGAAACTTTGAGGCCGCTAGGTCGAAGGACCAGTCGTATGTATCTTTACCGTTGAGGAGACGAAACAGCACAACGTCCTCCGCGCGGCCTCGCTCCGCGGACGCAGTAAGCAGCTCGCGGGCCAGAGACGATGTCAGAAGGAGTCGCTCCAAGTACAGGAAGTCGGATTCAACATCGGCGATGACCCGATCGACATCGACTGCGTCGACGGCCTGCAAGATAGCTTTCATCGGGATGAAACCACCACTACCCAGGAACGCATCGCGCCGACTCTGCAGCTCGACCCATCGACTCGTGTCTAGACGGACCCACTTGGCGGGCTCGTCTAGGGTTGTCAGTTGACCAGTCTCAACCCTGAATCGATCACCTGGTCGAGGGCCCAAGACCTGTATCGAATCGACGAGATCAGATACCGCTGAGGCGATTTCGTCTTGATCAGACAGCGGAAACGGTCCCATTTCCTCATAGTCTTTGAGAAAGCCTCCACCAGTCAGTAGCAGGTTCGACTGCGCAAACTCCGGAAACTCTGCGATCACATCGTCGAATAGCGAACCAACGATGTCCGCTCCAGGAATTGCTGAACGCTGACCCGCACCTTCAAATGTGCGTTCGTTCTGCATGTTATCGGTCGAACCATAGACGCCAGCGGGGGTCACCTGCGCGTTGTTACTGCAGCCCAGTAGCACCGGCGGCGGAATACTGCCTGCACGTACATCCTCAACGAACATCTCAGATGGCAGCGCATCAACCGTGATGAATGCCCCGCCGAACTCCGGATCTCCTAGGTCGCGCACATAGATCTGACTCACTCGACTCTCCCACAGCGCCGTCTGGCGCCCGGCCGGGTACAGCTGGAATAGAACGTCTCCGGCTTCATATGGCCTACCGAACTCCGCCTCAATGAGCCCGAAGCCCAGCGCAGTCACAAGTTCACGAACGGCATCGGGCATCAAAGGCCCCACATAGACTGTGGCGTCTCGGCTCAGCTTCGACAGGCTTGCGATCTGAAAGTGATCACTGTGCTCATGCGAGATCACGATCGCTGACGGCGCTGGAAGCGTCTCGTAGTCCACGTCGCGTGGCGGATAGATCTCGACAGGACTACTCGTGTAGTCATCACCGTACTTCTTCTCCAGCACCGGATCGATCAACAATCCACCAACAGTGCCGAAGTACATTGCGTTATGGCCGATAAAGGTGATATCCACAAATCCCCCTGAACGTGCAGTTGCCCCCACAAGCAGCTTGGTTGGGGAGCATAGCGGGCACCCCAACCAAGCCTCATGCCCCGTTTAGCGGGTGTAGTACGTCTTGCTGCGCGTCACCGGCCCACGCGTAGCTGTCGCGCTGCTCGCAGCGCTCGTGCGAGAACGCAGCTTGCTGAGGTCGGCGGCGGACGGCCGCTCGATGTTCTGCATCGATCAATTCACCCCCTCTCCGCAATCAGTTGGAAACTGAGACGGAGAACCAGACCTACACAACAGCTTTCGGTCCAGCATCCCCCGCAGCGGGCCCCTGTACCCCGCTGCACTTGCTGACAATACACACGACTTGCCGGCGCGCAACCGCGGAATCCAAGTGAAGTGGACGGCTTTCCAACAAGCGACAACCACTTCGTTACCGCAATCATGCGCCCGGTCGGCAAATCTCGCCCAGCGGAGTTCAACGCTCGCACTTCAACCTTCGTAAGCACTCTGCAACAGCGCTTTTCAGACAAGCGATGCGCTGCCGGAAGCTCGACACTTAGACCCCCTCGCCACAGCCAGCAAATCAGATTCTGAAGGGTCAAATTTTTTGCAAATTGCGAAAAGAAGATCTGAACGTCTTTTGCGCCAGTTGATTTCAGGTGACTGATTCACAGACAACTCCCAGTGAGTGCCTGACACATGCACGTATTTCGGCAAGCTCAGAGTTGCGGACCAACCGCCGTAACACTTACCCGCGATCCCGATGCTTTACAGTTCAGAAACCGGACGGTGACCTACTCGCCGTCTATCAGGCGCACTACCTCGTGCAGCGTTGCCCCAATAGCCGCTGCGACATGCCCGAGCTCAATTACGTCAAGCCGACGCTCGCCTGTCTCGTACTTGCTGACGAACGACTGCGGGACACCGAGACGTTCCGCGACTTCGACTTGGGTCAGGTCAGCGTCTCGCCGCAGTTGGCGCAAGAGCGCACATAACCGCTGATATTCGGCCGAGTTGAAACGCCCTGGAAATCCCGGAGGCTCCTGACCTTGGAAACGAGGATGCAGGTATGCCGAAGGAACAGTCACCGGGAAAGGCCACGACGCGCCGTTACAGCCGGAAGAGAAAGCCGCCGCGGTGCGGATGGTCCGCACGCTGCGTGCCGAGTTGGGCACCTCGCAGGGGACCGTGGCGCGGGTAGCCCATCAGCTTGGCTACGGGGTCGAGTCCGTGCGCTCCGGGTGCGTCAGGCCGACATCGACGAGGGTCTGGCCCCAGGGGTGTCGACTGCAGAGTCGGCGCGGCTCAAGGAACTGAGCAGGAAAACCGAGAACTCAAGCGTGCCAACGAAATACTGGCGAGCGGCGAGTTTCTTCGGGGAGGAGCTCGACCGCCAACACCGCAAATGGTCGCGTTCATGACGACCGCAGGGTTCGGGGTCGAGCCCATCTACCCGTCCTGCGTGAAGCAGGCGTGGTCGGTGGCCCCCGAGCACCTACTACGACACCAAAGCCCGCCCGGCCGGAGGGGCCTGCCGCGACGCTGTCCGGGGCCGGCCTGGTAAGGTACGGGAGGACAACTACCGCGCAGGGGCCGCAACGCTGTGGAAAGCCGCTCGTCGAGGCGGGCACGGCGTGGGACGTCGATCAGGTCGCCCGCCTGATGCGGGCCGCCGGGATCTGCGGAGCACGGCGCGCGCAACCAGGCCGCACCACCAAGCCCGATCCCGCCGCCGCGACATCCGGATCTCGTTCAAGGTGTTTGTAGCTTGGGCTCCAATCAATTGTGGGTCACGCACCGTACGACCCGACCGGGCGGGGTGGCGTACGTGAGCTTCCTCCGCGACGCGTTCAGCCGGATGATCGGGGGCGGCGGGTGGCCCGCATGGCACCACGATGGTGCTCGACGCGATAAGAAGTGGCCGCTGGTCACGAGGAAGCATGTGCCGAGGTGTGTCACCCGATGCCGGATCGCAATCATCTCTATCGCTACGGTGAACTACCGCGAAATGGTGCGACCCCATGGGTCGTCGGGGATAGCTTGATACGCCTGGCGCGAGGACGGTGAACGGGTACTACGCGGCCGAACTGATGACGGCCCCGCCCGCAGCGGGCGGACGGGGGGAGCCCACCCGGGGGTGCACGGCACAACACAGCCGTCGCACGGCTACCTGTCGACGTTCCTGCGAGTTGAGCCGCGTTCGCCGATGCATAGGACGACCACCTATCATGTGGCTTCGGTGATTAGTTCCGATTAGCAGACGCGAGACACCTGGGCTGGTTTGGCGCAGACCGACCGCTGCCCAGCATGGACATTGGACGAGGGACATTGCGTGCAATGGCGTTGGTTCCTCAGAATGAGAACTCGACGAAGGCTTGTAGGGGGGGTGAAGGACCTTGGGAAATAGTGGTGCGCAGCTCTGGAAATTCTTGACAGGTTCGCTATGGCCCCCGACCATGTTGACGCGCAGCGTGGCTTCACCACCAAATGCGCAGCGGAGGCGTACTCCAACGCTGTCGAGGTCAAGAAGCTCACTGGCGAGTTCATCCCCGAGACTGCTGGTCGTATCACTATCGCCGAGCTGGCACCGGACTGGTTGACCCGAAGAGGGCACTGGGCGTAGCTACGACGACCGAGTCGGGTGGCGGGCAGGTCGCGCCCAGGGGGCCGGCGGGGTGTCGTGGTGCCGATTGTCGATGTCGAGGCATGGATTGCCCAGATGATGCGCGAGGGCCGTGGCGTCACGACGGTTCTCCGCGCGCACGGCGTGCTGTCGGGAGTACTACAGGATCGCTGTGAGTCCGGCGCCGCGGTGAGTCCGGCTCGTGGTGATCGACGGACTCCGCAGACCGTGCGTCGGTATCTACCTATGGCTGACGACGTACACCGCCGCAGTCTATCTGGTGAGCGCCGCCCACTGGTGTATCTACTGGCGTTCTGTGGGCTCCGGTGGGGCGAGGCGATCGCGCTGCGCGTCAGCGATGTCGAGTTCGGCGCGCGGTGAGAGCGCGTACACGCGTTACGCGGGCACGAGGGCCGCACTTGTGGTGCGTGCGTCGTTCGTGCGGTGTGCGCGGCGGGGGCCGCGGCCGCGTGTGTTCGGCCGGGCAAGTTCGCGCGGGTGGTTGAGGGCGCGGTCACCGCGCAAAGGTGCAAGGTCCGCACGTCAGGGCCCGCGGCCCCGGTGTCGCGGGCGTGACACGTTGCCGTGCGCACATCCTCCCCGCGTGCCCAGTGCGGTCAATTACGCGGCAGCAGTAGTGAGGCCAAACTGTGTCCACCGGCGTCCAGTCAGGCTTCGCAGCAAACATAGAAATAGCCCCCCACCTGGGCGAGCAGGTGAGGGGCTATGGCGGTGGCGGAGGGATTTGAACCCTCGGACGGGGGTTACCCGTCACACGCTTTCGAGGCGTGCTCCTTAGGCCGCTCGGACACGCCACCGCGTGGCAGCTTACCGGGGACAGGCGGTTGGCCATAATCGCGCCGATTTCTACGTCACGGTCGCGATCGGCGGGCGCTGACGACCCTGGTGTAGAAAACGGCGCAGCGCTCAGCGCTTCCGGGCGAAGAACTCCTCCAGCGGGGCCGCACACTCCTGCGCGAGCACCCCGCCGCGCACCTGCGGCCGGTGCACGAGCCGGCGATCGCGCACCACGTCCCACAGCGAGCCGACGGCCCCGGTCTTCGGCTCCCATGCCCCGAACACCAGCAACTCGATGCGGGCCAGCACCAGCGCTCCCGCGCACATGGTGCACGGCTCGACGGTGACGGCCAGCGTGCAGCCCTCCAGCCGCCATCCGTCACCCAGTCGTGCGGCGGCGGCCCGCATCGCCAGGATCTCGGCGTGCGCGGTCGGGTCGCCCAGCGCCTCCCGGGCGTTGGCGGCGCGGGCAAGTTCGGTGCCGTCGGGCCCGAAGACCACCGCCCCGATCGGCACATCGTCGACGGGCGCGGCGCGGGCCACCTGCAGGGCGAGCCGGATCAGCTCCTGATCCGGTTTCACCGACCCAGTTTGTCGAGCACGGCGGACAGTTCGTTCTCGAAGCCCATCCGCTCGGCGATCGCGGTGATCTGCTCGTCGATCTCCATGTCGTCATCGGAGATGATCACACCGAGCACACCCGCGGGCAGTCCGACGTCGGCGAGCAACCCGAGGTCGCCCTCCTCGAACGGGTCCGCGTCCTCGAGGTCTTCGTCGTCGATATCGGAGTCCAACGTGTCGAGCACCTCGGCAGCGATGTCGTAGTCCAGCGCGGCGGTGGCATCCGAGAGCAGTAACCGAGTGCCCGCCGGGGCCGGCCGGACGATGACGAAGAACTCCTCGTCGATGTCGAGCAACCCGAAAACGGCGCCGGCGCTACGCAGCTCCCGCAGTTCCGTCTCGGCCGCAGTCAGGCTGTTGAGCGCACCCTTGCGCAACGGAGCGCACCGCCATTTGCCGTCCTCCCGGACGACCGCGACTCCGAATCCGCCCGGCAGGTTGGCAGCCTCCTGCGCCGGCGCACGCTGTGCTCCCATGGGGGCTAACGCTAGTCCCCGCCCGGGACCTTTGACCACCTATTCACCGGCCGGCAACCCGGCGCCCGGACCGTGTGCCAACCTAGAACCGTGACCGAGACTCCGGTGTGCGTGCTGGGACTGGGATTGATCGGCGGCTCGCTGATGCGGGCGGCGGCCGCGGCCGGCCGTGAGGTGTTCGGCTACAACCGCTCGGTGGACGGTGTCCAGGGCGCCCGGTTCGACGGATTCGACGCCACCACGGCCCTCGACGAGGCACTGTCGCGTGCCGCGGACACCGGGGCGCTGATCGTGCTGGCCGTCCCGATGCCGGCACTCGGGGTCATGCTCGAGCACATTCGCGCGACCGCGCCGGACTGCGCGCTGACCGATGTCATCAGCGTCAAGGGTGCGGTGCTGGCGCAGGTCGAGTCCGCGGGGCTGCGGGCACGGTTCGTCGGCGGTCATCCGATGACCGGAACCGCGCACTCCGGGTGGTCCGCGGGCGACAAGGACCTGTTCGCCGGCACCCCGTGGGTGGTTGCCGTCGACGACGGGGTCGACGCCGCAGTCTGGGCCATGGTGGCGCAGCTGGCGCTGGACTGCCGGGCGTTCGTGGTGCCGGCACGTTCCGATGAGCACGATGCCGCGGCCGCCGCGATATCGCATCTTCCCCACCTGCTGGCCGAGACGCTGGCCGCCACCGCGAGCGAGGTTCCCCTGGCCTTCGCGCTGGCCGCCGGGTCGTTCCGGGACGGCACCCGGGTCGCGGCCACCGCCCCGGACCTGGTGCGTGCCATGTGCGAAGCGAACTCCGAGCAGCTGCTGACCGGCCTGGACCGCAGCATCGAACTGCTCACCCGGGCCCGTGAGCACCTGGCCGCGCATGCCTCGGTGGCCGATCTGGTCGAAGCCGGCCACGCGGCACGAATCCGCTACGACAGTTTCAGCAGGCCCGACATCCTGGCGGTCACCATCGGCGCACCGGGCTGGCGGGAGGAACTCGCCGCCGCCGGCCGCGCCGGCGGCGTGATCAGATCCGCGTTGCCAGTCCGGGATAGTCGAGAATGAAACCGTCGTCGTCGACGGTGATGGTGGTGTCGGCGATCGGCGATTTCAGTCCGATCTCTGGCCCGCCTGCGCTGCTGTAGCTGATCGTCTCCAGCTCCACCGTCAGTTCAGGCAGGCGCACGTACACGACGGGGACCTCCAGCGACTCCGCCCGCTGGTGCAGTCCGGTGCGGCGGATGGGCAGCGCGTTGAAGAACGGGCTGAACACGACGTCGACATCCATTGCGCCTTCATAGGCGGCGCGGCTGGTCTGATTCTGGTGGTCGCGCACCAGCCACATGCCCTCCTCGTCGCGGGCGATGGACAGCTGGCGTTCCCGTTCGGCCAGCGTCATGGTCAGCGACAACCGCTTGGTGGCACCGGTCTCATCGGTGACCAGGTCATAGGAGGCGCTGAACGCGGGGTCCGAGGAGGTGGCGGCCGAGACGATGCGGCCGTACGCCTTGATGCGGTTGCCGGACAGCTGCACACGCACCGACTCCATCCGCGGCACATCGTGCGCACGCCATGTCAGGATCGCCGGCCAGGCGCCTGCAGTGTCATCCGTGGCGCCCGTGCCTGATTGTGGGGCTGGTTCAGTCACCCTCATACCGTATGCGAACGTCCCCACGCTTCGTACCCGCGTTGGACGATTCGAGTGCTACTTCGTCATCCAGCAGTGGCTGCGGTAGCCGGTCGGCCTGCCTGCCGAAACGGTCGGCACCCGGCTGGGACAGCCACACCGCCAGGGCCAGCACCCCGTCGAGGATGAGTGCGAGCAACGTCACCATCAGCGCGCCGACCAGTGCGAGGTAGAACTCGCGCACCTTGATGCCGTCGATCAGGTAGCGACCCAGCCCGCCGAGGCTGGCGTAGGCGGCGACGGTGGCGGTGGCGACGATCTGCAGGGTCGCGGTGCGCAGGCCGCCGAGGATCAGGGGCAGCGCGTTGGGTACCTCGACGCGCAGCAGCACCTGCCGTTCCGTCATGCCCATCGCCCTGGCCGCGTCGACCACGGCGCGGTCCACGTTGGCGATACCCGAGTAGGTGCCCGCCAGCAGGGGTGGAATACCCAGCAGCATGAGCGCCACCGTCGGCGGGATGAGGCCCAGCCCCCACAACAGCACACCGAGCAGCAGCACACCCAGCGTCGGCAGCGCCCGCAGCGCGTTGACACCGGTGACCACCAGGAAGGTGCCGCGGCCGGTGTGCCCGATGATCAGCCCGATCGGGATGGCGACCAGCACGGAGAACACCACCGCGATCGCGGTGTACTGCAGGTGCTCGACGATGCGGATACCGATACCCGCGGGGCCCGACCAGTTCGCCGAGGTGAAGATGTAGGACAGCGCCTCCTGCAGGAAGTTCATCGGGCACCCGCCTTGGTTCTGGCGCCTCTGTCCCAAGGGGTTAGCGCCTTGCCCGCCAACAGGATCAGCGTGTCGATCACCACCGCCAGCACGAAGATGGCGATGATGCCGGCGATGATCTGACCACTCTTGTTGGCCTGATAGCCCTCGGTGAACCAGGTGCCCAGGCCGCCGATGCCGATCACCGAACCCACCGACACCATCGAGATGTTGGTCACCGCAACCACCCGCAGGCTGGCGATGAGCACCGGGATGGCCAGCGGCAGTTCGACTTTGAGTACCCGGGTGAGCGGTCGGTAGCCGACGGCGGTGGCGGAGTCGAGCACGTCGGGCGGTACCGCGTCCAAGGCTTCGGGGACGGCCCGGACCAGCAGTGCGGTGGTGTAGAGCGTCAGCGCAATGATGACATTTGCCTCGTCGAGGATGCGGGTCGGGATGACCAGCGGCAACACCACGAACAGCGCGAGCGACGGGATCGTGAAGACGATGCTGGCAAGCACCGTGACGATCCGGCGCGGCTGGGTGGTGCGCTGGATGACGGCGCCGATGGGTACCGCGATGAGCAACCCCAGCACGACCGGCACCAGCGACAGTCGCAGATGGATCAGCGTCAGCGTCCAGGCGTCGTCGAGGTGGGTCAGCAGATAGTTCATCCGTCCGCCTACCCGACCTTCGGGACCCGGCGCTGCTGCTTCAGCGCGGCCAACACGTCATCGGCCTGCACACCGCCGAGCAGGCGGCCGTCCTCGTCGACGGCCACCCCGAGACCCGACGGCGAGGACAGCGCAGCGTCCAGGGCCAGTCGCAGGGAACCTTCGGGGCGGAAGAACGACCCACCGCCGATGGTGCTGTCATACAACGCACTTCCGCTGCGGTGCACGGCCACGCCCTCGGCGTTGATCCAGGCGAACGGCTTCCCGTCGGCGCGCAGCACCAGCGCCCATTCGCCGGGTGCGAGGTGCAACTGGTCGATATCCTCCTCGGCGACCTGCCGGATGTCGTGCAGCGGCAGTCCGGTCGCCTGGAAGAACTGCAGACCGCGGTAACCGCGGTCGGCACCGACGAAACCGGATACCAGCTCGTTGGCCGGATTGGACAGCACGAACGACGGCTCTGCGTACTGCTGCAGCACCCCACCCCTGCCGAACACCGCCACCTTGTCCCCGAGCTTGACCGCCTCGTCGATATCGTGGGTGACGAACACGATGGTCTTGCGCAATTCGCTTTGCAGCCGCAGGATCTCGGCCTGCAACTCCTCACGCACCACCGGGTCCACGGCACTGAACGGTTCGTCCATCAGCAGGATCGGAGGATCGGCGGCCAGCGCCCGGGCCACCCCGACGCGCTGCTGCTGACCACCCGAGAGCTGCGATGGATAGCGTTGCGCCAGTTTCGGATCCAGGCCGACGCGCTCCAGCACCTCGAGGGCGGCTTTACGCGCGCTGCGCCGCGACTCCCCCTTGAGCACCGGCACCGTGGCGACGTTGTCGACGACCCGCTGATGGGGCATGAGCCCGGCGCTCTGGATCACGTACCCGATGCCGAGGCGCAGCTTGACCGGGTCGACCTTGGTCACGTCCTCGCCGTTGACGGTCAGGGTGCCCGAGGTGGGCTCGATCATCCGGTTGATCATCCGCATCGAGGTCGTCTTCCCGCAGCCCGACGGGCCGACGAACGCCGCGAGCGTGCCCTCGGGGACGTCGAGGGTGAGGTCGTCGACGGCCACAGTGCCGTCCGGGTACTTCTTGGTGACGCCTGTGAACGTGATCATCGCGTACTCACCTACCCGGCAGTGGTTGGTCGAAACCGTTGTCCCTGATCCATTTTGCGGCCGCCTCGTCGGGGTCGACGCCCTCGTTGCCCTCGACCGACGTGTTCAGCTCGATCAGCGCTTCGGTGGTCAGCTTGGCGCTGACGGCGTCGAGGATGGATTTGAGATCGTTCGACATCTTCTGCGAGGCGACCAGTGGCACCACATTCGCCGCCAGGAATACGCTCTCGGGATCTTCGAGCACCACCAGATTGTTCTTCTCGATGGCCGGCGATGTGCTGAAGATGTTGGCGGCGGTGACGGTGCCGCCAGTCAGGGCCTGCACGGTCGCGGGCCCGCCGCCGTCGCTGATCGCCACGAAGTTGGCGGGTGCGATATCGAGTCCGTACTTCTGCTTGAGGCCCACCAGCCCGGTGACGCGGGTCTGAAACTCCGATGGCCCACCGACTTTCACTTCAGGAGAGCGCTTGGCCAGATCGGCGATCGAAGTCAGATTCCACTCCCGTGCAATGTTCTCCGACACCGCGAGGGTGTCCTTGTCCTCGGCCGGTGACGGATACAGGATCGACAGGTCGCCGGGCAGCGCCTTCAGCAGCGCCAGCAGCACGGCGTCAGATGTGGTGGCGGTTGCCTCCGGGTCGAAGTACTGCAGCAGGTTGCCGGTGTACTCCGGGATCAGGTCGATGGAATGATCCTGTACGGCAGGGATATAGGTTTCCCGGCTGCCGATGCCGAACTGCCGCTTGATGGTGAAGTCGTTGGCCTCCAAGGCCTGCGCGTAGATCTCGGCGATGATCTTCGATTCGGTGAAGTCCGCGGAGCCGACGGTGATTGCCTTCAGGTCGCCGGAGATCTCGCCTCCACCGAGCGGGTTCGAACTGCCACAACCGGCGGCCGACAGGATGAGCAAAGCGGCACACAAGATGATGAACGTACGGATGCGGCGCATACCGTCCCCTCGGCCGTTGGTGCGTCGATGCGTGGCAATCTTCTCGACAGTAACGGGCCTGGCCGGGACATGCCGGGCTTTAACTCACCGGGAGATGGTTTGAAATCGTGGATGAACGGGCAAGATGAACACCATGACGACCGACCCGCACGCGGTGCCCGCTGAGCCGGAGCAGCCTTACGAACCTTTGGGCGCAGCGGAGCCGCCACCGCCCCCGCCGGAGGACGCGGTCAAGTTCACCAGGGCGGCAGCGCTCTGGACGTCACTGATCGTCGGATTCCTGATCCTGATCGTCTTGCTGATCTTCATCTCGCAGAACACCGATTCGGGCACCTTCCACTTCCTGGGCTGGAACTGGACGCTGCCGTTGGGTGTGGCGCTGCTGCTGGCCGCGGTGGGCGGCGGGCTGCTCGCGGTGATGGTCGGCGCGGCCCGCATCGTGCAACTGCGTCTGGCAGCCCGGAAGAACCTGAAGGCGGCCCGCCGGACCTTCTAGACGAGCTTGAGCCCCTCGGCGATCAGCGGGGCCACGGCTTCGCCGACCGCGGCGGGTGCGTCGCCGCCCTCGCGTCCGCGGAAATCGATCCCCGCGGCGATGATGGCCAGCTTGAAATAGGCCAGGGCCATGTAGAACTCCCAGTTCTGCAGTTCCTGGCCACTGGCGACCGCGTACCGCTGGGCCAGGTCATCGGCCGGCGGCAACAACTCCGAGGTCCAGGCCGCCCGCATGCCGAGCACATCGTCGAAGTTCGGGTTGCGGTACACGCACATCAACGCCGCATCCGACAGCGGGTCACCGAGGGTGGACAGCTCCCAATCCAGCACCGCGCGTACCACCGTCGGGTCCTGCGCGTCCAGGATGGTGTTGTCGATGCGGTAGTCACCGTGCACGATGGAGGCCCGCGGGCTGGCCGGGATCCGTTCCGACAGAACTGAATGCAGCTTCTTCACATCGGTGTCCCGGGTATCGTCGGGCAGCCGCACGTGATCCCACTGCGAACCCCAGCGGCGCACCTGGCGTTCCAGGTAGCCCTCGGCCTTGCCGAAGTCACCGAGCCCGACCGCTGCCGGATCGACGGCGTGCAGGTCGGCGAGCGCCGTGATCAACGAATCGACGCAGCCCTCGATGACGGCGGCGTCGCCGAGCGCCGCGAGTTCGTCGGCGCTGCGCACCACGTTGCCCTCGACGTTCTCCACCATCTGGAACGGCGCACCGAGCACGGAGTCGTCGTTGCGCATGGTCACCGCGCGGGCCACCGGCACCGGGGTGTCGGCGAGCGCGGCGACCACCTTGTACTCGCGGGCCATATCGTGCGCCGACGGCGTCAGACCGTGCAGCGGCGGGCGGCGCAGCACCCACTTCGACGCATCGTCGTACACCCGGAAGGTCAGATTGGAGCGGCCCCCGGAGATCAGCTCGCTGCGCAACTCGCCGGTGCGGGCGATACCTTCCGCACGCAGATGGGCGTCCAGGGCGTCGAGATCAAGTCCGGCCAGAGAGTTCACCGGGCTTTTCTACCACCCTCCTGATGCGCTTCGCGCGAGCGCTCATCGAGAAGGTTCCGCGGCAGCAGATCCCATACGTGGTCGGTGCCGTTGACCGAGGCCACCGAGAGCCGGCCGCCGCGAGAGGACAACACCCGGGTGACGCCCACGTAGTCGACCTGGACGCACAGCAGTCGCGCCGTCTGCATGACCCGGTGCACCACCGCGTTGATCACACCACCGTGGCTGAACACCGCCACGGTGTCATCGTGGCCGGCCGTCGCCACGATGTCGTCGATGCCCGCCCAGATCCTGGCCTGGAAGGCGACGGGATCCACATCCCCGGGCAGATGCCCGTCGATGAGACGCTGCAGGTCTTCCTTGGAGATCTCCTCGATCGGTGTGTAGTGCGACAGACCGTAGTCGTACTCGGCGAGCCGCTCGTCGACGTCGACGGCCAGCCCGAGCGCGTCGGCGACGGGCTGCGCGGTCTGCTGTGCCCGGCGCTGCGGGCTGCTCACCAGCCGGGTGATGGGGAAACGGGACAACGCATCGGGTAGCCGGGCGGCTTGGGCCAGCCCCTCCTCGGACAGCTGCGGATCGGACCCCTCGCCGGGCTCACTCCGCAGCGGCAGCGCATGTCGGACCAGAAGAAGTTGCACCGTGACACCATATGGCGGCATACCGAGGAGGACCGGGCATGGGCTATGCCGACACATTGTTCGACCTGACCGACCGGGTGGTGCTGATCACCGGCGGCAGTCGCGGACTGGGCCGCCAGATGGCCTTCGCGATGGCTGCGTGCGGCGCCGATGTGATCATCGCCAGCCGCAAGTACGAGTCGTGCGTCGCCACCGCCGAGGAGATCACCGCGTCGACCGGGCGGGCCACATTCCCGTACGCGGTGCACGTCGGGCGCTGGGATCAGCTCGACGGGTTGGTCGACGCGTCGTACGCGCGGTTCGGCAAGGTCGACGTGCTGATCAACAATGCAGGCATGTCACCGCTGTACGAGTCGCTGACCTCGGTGTCCGAGAAGCTCTTCGACTCCGTGATGAACCTGAACTTCAAGGGCCCGTTCCGGCTTTCGGCGCTGGTCGGGGAACGCATGGTCGCCGCCGGCGGCGGTTCGATCATCAACGTCAGCACCAGCGGATCGCGCAGGCCCGATCCCGCGTTCCTGCCCTACGCCGCCTCCAAGGCCGGGCTCAATGCGCTGACCGAGGGGTTCGCCTTGGCCTTCGGCCCGACGGTACGGGTGAACACGCTGATGCCGGGTCCGTTCCTGACCGACATCAGCGACGCGTGGGATATCGAAGCGACCCAGACCGGTGCGCAGCATTTTGCGCTGAAGCGGCTCGGCAATCCGCCCGAGATCATCGGAGCCGCATTGTTTCTGGCCTCCGACGCGTCGAGCTACACCAGCGGGTCGACCCTGCGCGTCGACGGCGGCATGCCCTAGCTCGTTCCGCACGCCCCACTAGGGGGTGATGATGTTGAAACCGGGGTCCGGTCGGTCCAGCACGCCAAGCAGTGCGGGCAGCGCCTCGGTGTCGCCGGTGAACTCCACGCCGGGCGAGTCGCGGTCACCGGCGGCGAAGGCCAGCAGCCTCAGCTTGGTCGCGAACGTGACGGTCGCCGTCGCCGTCGAGGGATCGGCTGAAGCCTGGCGGTGCACCAGCACGCCGTTGCGCAACGTCAGCCGGTAGTCGGTCGCGAGGTCGACGAACGTCACGTCGATCGTGAGGTCCAGATCCCACGAGCGCGGCCCGTTGATGTTGATCGCCAGCATGTCGAATATCTGCTCCGGAGTCAGCTGACTCATCAGCGACGGGGACGCCGTCTGGGTGGGAGTGCCGAAATTGCCGTCCCGCAGTTCGGTGGCCCCGGACAGGAAGAAGTTGCGCCACACCGCGTTCTCGGCGCCGTACGCCAGCTGCTCCAGTGTGTCGCCATACAACTCGCGGGCACCCGGATGGTTCTCGTCGGTGAAGATCGCATGGTCGAGTAGCGTTGCCGCCCAACGGTAGTCACCGTCATCGAAGGCGGACCTGGCGAGCTCGACCACCCGGTCGACACCGCCGATCGCCTCGACATAGCGCGGGCCCAGCGCTTGCGGCGGGTGCTGCCAGAGCCGGCCGGGGTTGCCGTCGAACCAGCCCATGTAGCGCTGGTAGACAGCCTTGACGTTATGGCTGACCGACCCGTAATAGCCGTGCGTGTGCCAGGCCTTCTCCAGCGCGGGCGGCATCTGGAAGGTCTCGGCGATCTCGATGCCGGTGAACCCCTGATTGAGCTGGCGCAACGTCTGGTCGTGCAGATAGGCGTACAGATCCCGCTGCACCGAAAGATATTCGACGATGTTGTCCCGCCCCCAGGTGGGCCAGTGGTGCGAGGCGAACACCACATCGGTGCGATCGGAGAAGGCGTCGATCGCCTCGGTGAGATATCCGGCCCAGCCGTGCGGGTCGCGCACCAGCGCACCGCGCAGCGTCAGCAGGTTGTGCAGGTTGTGGGTGGCGTTCTCGGCCATGCAGAGCGCCCGGAACTTCGGGAAATAGAAGTGCATCTCGGCGGGCGCCTCGGTGCCCGGCGCCATCTGGAACTCGATCTCGACGCCGTCCACGGTGTACGTCTGGCCGGTCTGCTCGATATCCACGGTGGGCACGATCAGCGCCACCTCACCCAGGGACGGCGTCTGCCCCAGACCACAGCCGACCTGGCCTTGCGGGCCGCGGGCCAGCACCGCGCCGTACATGTAGGAGGCACGGCGCGCCATGGCGGTGCCGGCGTAGACGTTCTCCTGCACGGCGTGCTCGGTGAACCCCTCCGGCGCGATGACCGCGACCTTGCCGGCATCGACATCCGCCTGGGACGTCACGCCGAGCACGCCACCGAAGTGGTCCACGTGGCTGTGGGTGTAGATCACGGCCACGACGGGGCGTTCACCGCGGTGCGCCCGGTATAGGGCCAGCGCCGCCGCCGCGGTCTCGGTGGACACCAGCGGGTCGATGACGATGATGCCGGTGTCACCCTCGATGAAGCTGATATTGGACAGGTCAAGCCCGCGGACCTGGTAGATGCCGGGGACCACCTCGTAGAGCCCCTGCTTGGCGCACAGCTGGGACTGCCGCCACAGGCTCGGATGCACGCTGTCCGGCGGGTCACCGGCCAGGAACCCATAGGAGTCGTTGTCCCACACCACCCTTCCGTCCGCAGCGGTGACCACGCACGGCTCGAGCGCTCCGAGGAAGCCGCGGTCTGCGTCCTCGAAATCACGGGTGTCCTCGAACGGCAGACCGTCGCGCTGGGCGAGGTTGGCAGCGGCGATGGTGGCGGTGGGCGGCTTCTGCTCCATGGATACGACCCTGCCACGCAGAGCTGTCCGGCGCCGCTAAATCCGATGCAGGGTCACGTCGGTGAGCACGCCGGAGTCGACCGAGGCGGTCATATAGGTGCAGAACGGCTGGCGCCGGCGATCGGTCGGTGAGCCCGGATTGAGCAGTCGTAGACCGGTGGAGGCCGTCGCGTCCCAGGGGATGTGGCTGTGCCCGAAGACCAGCACATCGGTGTCCGGGTAGAGCCGCGCCATCCGTTCGTCACGCCCGGCCGCTACACCGGCCTCGTGGGTGACGGTGAACCGCAACCCACCCAGGTCGGCGTCTGCCCGCTCGGGCAGCCGGGCGCGCAATTCGTCACCGTCATTGTTTCCCCAGCACGCCACCAGAAACGGCGTACGGTCCTGCAGGCGGTCCAACAGGTCGGGCGCCATCCAGTCACCCGCATGCAGCACCACGTCGGCCTCTTCGACTGCATCCCACACCGCGGCCGGCATATCTCGTGCCCGATTCGGCACGTGGGTGTCGGAAATCAGCAAAAGATGCATCCTTAGCAGGCTATCGCAGGCGCATGTTTTTGCTGGACCGGCTGAGCGGATTAGTGTCCTCGGCACCCTAAAACCACTCTAAGCTGCATGTAATGCGCATGATCAGGGCGAACCCCAGCTACGCCGCCGGCTTGGCGGTTTACCTGGCGTTTGTTTGCTGGTTGCTCGCCGGATGGGGCGGTGCGCAGGTGACGACCGTGGTCAGCTCGGTCGGCTTCGTTGCGTTCAGCGGACTGACCTGCGCATGCGCCGTCATGGCCGCCCGCGCCGGCCGGGGCAGGATCCGGATCGGATGGATCGCCATTGCCTTCGGCTGCCTGGGCTGGGTCGCCGGCAGCCTGGTCTGGCTCTATTCCACGACGGTCCTCCAGATCGACCCGTCGTTCCCATCCGTGGCCGATATCGGATTTCTGGCACTCCCGCTGGCGGTCGGCGCCGTCTGGATGTTGCGCGCCGCGAACGGCAGGCTGTCCGTCTTCCGGCAGCTGCTCGATGGCACGGTGATCGCCTCCGCACTGTTCGTGCTGGTCTGGGTGGCGGTGCTGCACCGCCTGTTCAACGACCATCGTTTCGGCACCATCGACGCCGCGTTGACCGCGATCTACCCGATCGCCGCGTTGACCATGGTCACCCTGTCGGTGCTGGTGCTGACCACCGTGCCGACGGGTCGTCGCTACATCCTCGGCGTCTTCACAGCGGGCATCATCGCCATCGCGATGGGAGATGTCGCTGCGCTGTACCTGCAACTGGAGGGCAACCGTTCGATCGGTGGCTTCCCGATGATCAGCAAGGTCACCGGGCTGCTGATGATCGCGGCCGCGGCGAAGATGTCGGCCGACGTGAAACGGAGCTCGGCCACTTCAGGTGGCCGCGTGATGCCGACAACGATCATGTGGTTGCCGTACGCGGCGATGCCGTTCGCCGTCGTCGCCGCGGTAGCGTCCCTGTGGCCCGATACGAATGCGCGTCCGGTGCTGGTCGGGGTGGCGATCCTGGTGATCGCCGCACTGATCCGTCAGCTCACCGTCTTGCTGGAGAATCGACGACTGCTCGGGGAAGTCGCCGAGCATGCGTTCCGCGACCCGCTCACCGGGCTCGCCAACCGGCTGTTGTTCACCGACCGCCTCGATCACGCCATCGCGCTGCAGCATCGCGACGGGCGACCGGTGGCCGTGCTGTCGCTGGACCTCGACGACTTCAAGCTCGTCAACGACAACCTCGGGCATCACTGCGGAGATGAGTTGCTGCGCGAGATCGCGGGCCGGCTGGTACGCAGCGTTCCTCCGGGCCACACCGTTGCCCGGCTCGGTGGCGACGAGTTCGCGATCATCCTCGAGGCCGGTCCGGAAACCCCCGAGCAGATCGCGGGTCGGGTCATGCACGCCTTCGATGACGCGTTCCAACTCGACGGTGAGGACGTCTACATCCACCCCAGCATCGGCCTGGTCGCCGCGACGGGGCACTTGGAGCCGCCGATCAGCACCGAGGAACTGCTCAAGCGGGCCGACGTGGCGATGTATGTGGCGAAGCGTTCCGGCGTCGGCGGCATCCAGGTGTTCGTCCCCGGCATGCAGATCGGCGATGTGGACAACGCGCCCGCGTGGGGAGACAGCGGGCAGATCCGTCTTCCGCCGATCTCGGAGATCCGGCTGCTCGGCGAGTTGCGCCGGGTGGTCGACGGCGGCGATCTCCGCCTGGCCTACCAGCCGCAGATCTCGCTGGCGACCGGCGACATCGTCGGTGTCGAGGCGCTGGTGCGGTGGCCGCATCCCGACCTCGGTGTGCTCACACCCCATCAGTTCCTGCCGCTGATCCGGCGCAACGGCCTGATGGGCGCCGTGACGGATCTGGTGCTCGAACAGGCGGCCCGCGATGCCGCCGCCTGGTACCGGCCCGGGGTCCGGGAGGTGCCGGTCGCCATCAACCTGTTCGCGCCCTCGTTCAACGATGCGACGCTGCCCGAGCGGATCGGCGCCGTGCTGGCCGGTCACGGTCTGCCCCCGGAGGCGGTGACCATCGAGATCACCGAGCACTACCTGCTGGCCAACGCGCTCCAGGCCCGTGACGTCATCGAGCGGCTCCGCAGGGCCGGGTTCCGGGTCTCCATCGACGATTTCGGCAGCGGCTACGCGACCATGAGCTATCTGCGGGATCTGCCGATCGACGAGCTGAAACTGGACCGCAACTTCGTGGCGCCCATGTTGGCGAACCCGCGGGCGGCCGCGATCGTGCATTCGGTGATCAAGCTGACCCACACGCTGGGCATCACCAGCGTCGCCGAAGGTGTCGAAGATGCCGAGACCGCCGAACTGCTGCGCGGGTACGGCTGCACCGTGGCTCAGGGCAACTACTTTGCCGAGCCGGTGTTCACCACCGCCCTGCAGGCCCAGCTGGACGTCACTGCCCGCCGAGCAGCTCCGCCATCCGCGGTATGACCGCCTGCAGGCCCTTGAACGGCCTGATCATCACCTTGAACGAGACGATCGTGCCATCCTCGCCCCAGTGGATCATGTCGATACCGTCGACCACCACACCGTCGAGGGTGGCCTGGAACTCCAGGATCGCCGAGTTCGCGCCGTACCACTGCTCGACGTAGTGGAAGTCGGTGCCGCCGAAGAGTTTCGCGGCGGCGTTCAGATACTTGGCCGTGGCGGCCTTGCCCCGCTGCGGGGTGAACACCGCCGGTGAGTAGAACACCGCGTCCTCGGCGAGCAGCTCATCGAGGACGGCGGGGTCGTGATTGTCGATGTAGTCGATCCAGCGCTGGATCACCTGCGGGGTCATGGACCCATACTGCCTGGTGACTTCGCCGGCGGCGACCTCTCTACCCGGGCGGGAAAAGGGAAAACCAAGGGGGTGCCCGGCGGCCCGGGGCGGGAAATTGGAGGCGAAACTCGGGTGGGGCGAAGTGCCACACGGGAGTGGGGGCACAAGGGAAGGGCTGATAACAACAAAACGGGAGGAAGGAAACGAGGAGAAGGAGGGGGTTCTTTGTATGGCTTCGAGGAGGAGGAGGGGTGGAGATCATCTCCTTCCAAATCGAACGGAGGAGTGGAAGTGATTCCTATCACTTGGTTTGATTAAACCAACTGGAGGTCCGGACATTGTTTGTTGAGTGGGTGATTTGGATTGGCGGCGGTGGAGGAGGGGGGGGTGGCCCGGTTGGTTGATCAGACTTACATCTCCGGGACTCATGCCCCCAAAACCTTTTATGGACTTGAGGGCAAAGAATGGAGGAAGGTGATTTCCACAAACAGCAGACCGGGTGGGTTAAAGGGAGGAGAGGAGTGGGAGAAGAGGGAGGGAGAGGAGGGGGTGGTGTTGCTCCCACAGGCCCGGGGGGGGAGGAAGGGATGGGGAGAGGAAGGAGGTGAAAATAGAGTGGGGAAGTCATCAAAGAGTTCAATTTAAATGCCCCGGGGCAGGAGACCCCCAGGGAAACAAAGAGAAAAGAAGAGGGAAATGGAAAACGAAAAAGGCGGGGGGGAGTGCGCCCGAAGGGATTCGAACCCCTAACCTTCTGATCCGTAGTCAGATGCTCTATCCGTTGAGCTACGGGCGCTTGGTCGTACTAGTGGAGCTTTGTCTTGCTGGTCGAACTATTCAGTTATGCAGCGGAGGCGAGAGGATTTGAACCTCCGGTCCGCTTTAAGGCGGACAACTCATTAGCAGTGAGTCCCATTCGGCCGCTCTGGCACGCCTCCTGAACGATCTGAGGGTACCGGACCCCCGGAACCGCCGAGCGCACAGATTACACAGGCCGGACGGCGGAAGGCAAAGCGCGCCTTCCGCGCACCCCTAGAATGGCTGGGTGACTGCCCGTCTGCGACCCGAGCTGGCCGATCTGCCGGCCTACACGCCGGGCCGCACCGTGCCCGGCGCCATCAAGATCGCCAGCAACGAGACCGTGGACGGTCCGCTGCCCAGCGTGATGGAGGCCATCACCGCCGCTGCCGCCGGCATCAACCGGTACCCCGACAACGGTTACCTGGATCTGCGCGAGCGCCTCGCCAAGCACGTCGAGTTCGCGCCGGAGAACATCTCGGTGGGCTCCGGATCGGTGAGCCTGTGCCAGCAGCTCATCCAGATCACCGCCGACCGTCGGCGATGAGGTGATGTTCGGCTGGCGCAGTTTCGAGATCTACCCGCTGCAGGTGCGCACCGCCGGGGCCACCCCGGTCGCGGTGCCGCTCAAGGACCACACCCACGATCTGGACGCCATGCTGGCGGCCGTCACCGGCCGCACCCGGCTGATCTTCGTCTGCAACCCGAACAACCCGACCTCCACCGTCGTCGAGCCGGCCGCACTGGAGGCGTTCGTCGCGGCGGTCCCCTCCGATGTCCTGATCGTCATCGACGAGGCCTATGTCGAGTACATCCGCGACTCGCCTGCTGCCGGACAGCCTCGGCCTGGTCCGCCGATACCCGAACGTCGTTGTGCTGCGCACCTTCTCGAAGGCCTATGGGTTGGCCGGGCTGCGCATCGGCTACGCGGTGGCCGATCCGGACATCATCACCGCGCTGGGCAAGGTGTACGTGCCGTTCACCGCGACGACCATCTCGCAGGCCGCGGCCATCGCGTCCATCGACGCCGCCGACGAACTACTGGCCCGCACCGACGCCGTCGTCGCCGAACGCACCCGGGTGAGCGCCGCGCTGAGCGCCGCGGGATTCGACCTGCCCGCCTCGCAGGCCAACTTCGTCTGGCTGCCGCTGCCGGGGCGATGCGACGCGTTCACCAATGCCGCGGCCGACAACCGGCTGCTGGTGCGGCCCTACGGCCAGGACGGCGTCCGCGTCACGGTCGCCGCCCCGCACGAGAACGACGCGTTTCTGGCGTTCGCCCAACAGTGGATCAGAGGAGAACAGCCATGATGCGCACTGTGGTGGCCGCCGGCGCCGGCCTGATCACCCTCGGCCTGCTGACCGGATGCGGACGCAGCACCGACGGCACCGTCGCCATGACCACCGAACCGGGTCCACCGCTGAGCTCGGAGCCGACCACCACGCGTGACCGCGGCATCCCGGGATTGCCACAGATCCCCGGGCTCCCGGATATCACCATCCCCAACTTCCCGATGCCGGGTCAGGGGTCCGACGTTCCCGATGTCCCGGCACCGCCGGATGCACTGACGATGAAGTGCTCGGAGTTCAACGAACTCGATGCGGCCAACAGGAAGGCTGTCGTCAACGCCATCCTGGAGGGCGAGGATTCGATCCTGGGACCGGAGAATGTGGACATCGCCCGATCGCTGGCCGAGGCGGTGTGCCAGTTCATGACCGACAGCACCGTCAGCGAGGTGCTGCTCGGAGGGCCCGTTCCGTAGCCGGTTAGCCTTCACGCCATGGCATATGAATCCGTCACGGTGGAGATCGCCGACCATATCGCCCGGGTCACCCTGATCGGCCCCGGCAAGGGCAACGCGATGGGGCCCGCGTTCTGGGCCGAGCTGCCCGAGGTGTTCGGCACGCTGGACGCCGATCCCGAGGTGCGGGCCATCGTGCTGACCGGTTCGGGCAAGAACTTCAGCTACGGCCTGGATCTGGCCGCCATGGGCGCCACCATGCCCGGCCTGGACGCCGGCGCCAAGGACCGCCTCGGCTTCCACCAGAAGCTGACCAAGATGCAGGGCGCCATCAGCGCCGTGGCCGACTGCCGCACGCCCACCATCGCCTCGGTGCACGGCTGGTGCATCGGCGGCGGCGTCGACCTGATCAGCGCGGTGGACATCCGCTACGCCAGCGCTGACGCCAAGTTCTCGGTGCGGGAGGTGAAGCTGGCCATCGTCGCCGATGTGGGCTCGCTGGCCCGGCTACCGCTGATCCTGTCCGACGGACATCTGCGCGAGCTCACGCTCACCGGCAAGGACATCGATGCCGCGCGCGCCGAGAAGATCGGATTGGTCAACGACGTCCACGCCGACCCCGAGGCCTCCCTGGCCGCCGCGCACGCCACCGCCGCCGAGATCGCGGCCAACCCGCCGTTGACCGTGCACGGGGTGAAGGATGTGCTGGACCAGCAGCGCATCGGCCGGGTGTCGGAGAGCCTGCGCTATGTGGCGGCGTGGAACTCGGCGTTCCTGCCGTCAAAGGACCTGGGCGAGGCCGTCACCGCGATGTTCCAGAAGCGGCCCGCGCAGTTCACCGGGGAGTAGCCCGGTCCTACTCGGGTGGTGGCGCTTTCGACGTGGCCGCGTCCTCCAGCTGTGTGAGCAGTTGCAGCGACAGGAAGGTCATCGGGCCGGTGTCCTCGAACTGGCCGGACACATTGCCCGCGATACCGCCGTGCACGGCCAGCTGGCTCTGCAGGTCGAGCTTGAGCTGCGGACTGCCCTCGGCGAAGTCGAGGTCCGCCAGGTCCACCCACACGATGTTCGGCCGGGTGGTCGACTCGTAGACGTAGCGTTTGTTCGTCAGATCCAGCACCACCTGCCAGATGGTCTGCGATGCGTCGGGCTTGCCCGGGTCGGGGATACGGAACGGCTGGGCCGCATTGCGGATGACCGAGAACATCGAGGCGATCGCCTCGACCTGACTTGCGGGCTCGGGTAGCCGCCCGGCGTAGTAGCTGGCCCGGGCGAACCGGTCGGCCGCCAGCGTCGAACCGGGCAACGGTTCCGAACCACCCAGCCCGGTGAACGATGTCACCAGTTCCAGCTGCTGGTCGAAGGTCGGAGAATTGGTCATCACCCGGTAGGCGCGGTCGTGGTACACCTTCGCCTTACCGTCGATGTACTCGATGATGGCCGAGTCCCCGGACGCATCGTCGAGTGCCAGGTGGATGGCCGGCGGACCACCCCCGGTGGGATCGTCCATCTGCACGACCTGGACGTCGGTCTGGGCGATCCACGCCACGGCGTCGGCCACCGTCGCGAAGTTGTCCAGGAAGTACTGCAGCCAGACCGCCTGGCTCAGCTGGGTCCGGCCGGCGTCCGGTGTGCCGTAGGTGGACTCGGCGAGCCACAGCACGTGACCGGCCAGCCCGGCCTCGTTGAGTCCGTCCACGGAGATGATGTCGAACGCCGCGGCGATGACGCTGCCGTATTTCGAGGTCCAGCGCAGCTTCCCGGTGACGCCGTCATCTCGGGTGACACCCCGGGGCTGTTTCCACAGGTTGGTCATCAGATCCTTGTGGAAATCCATGTTGCGGCCCACCAGGACGGCCCCACCGGCCTCGGGCCAAATCACTCGGGTGCACATGAGGGACAGCCTATCCGCCGGTTGTCTCGCTACAGTTCTGGCGCGTGAAAGTGGTTGCCGCCTAATCGCTCCGACGCACGCCGCCACAAACCGAAGGTTGCCAACGGCCTGCGCGTCAGCGTCAAGCTCACCACCTCTGGACGGGCCGAGGCCGGGTACTGGTTCAGCGCCGAGTCAGCACTGACCACCGAACTTCGGCCGTCGGGTCACAGCGACCATCGCGCCGGGCATACCGTGCAATCGCCCAGCCTGCACTCACAGGTATTACGAGCTACCGACGTGAAGTCGGTGCGCGGCCATTCGTCGACACCGTACCCGCGATCAGTACGCCGATGGCCGGAAAGCGCGGTGCTGACCAGCATCACTGCTGTCGAAGTTGCTGCCATCATCAACAGCGATCCGTCTGCTATTGCTGACCGCATCCCCACCGTCCTGCCGAAGCGACACGAAATGGGAACTTCGTGTCTATCGAAACCCGGCGCAAGGTTGCCGAGCACATATCAAGATCGTTGCTTGGGACCTTTGCACGCGAGTTGACTTGCGTCAATATGGTCCGGAACACACCCACTTCAGACACACCTCACTGAGGCGGATTCGCAGAGCGTCACGCTCGACCACGGTGCCCGCCGCATAGCAGCGGGCCTTGGTCAGATGCGCCTCGGAATAGATATGCCGGAGAGGGCATCCGCGCCCGAGGCTCCGCGATCAGGAGATACCATGCGGATCTTGTCGAATATTTCTTGCACTCGTTGACCATAAAAATCTATCGTGACTGGGGTAGACATCTGCGTTTGGCTGCGCTACATTCATCGTCGTTGAGAACAAAGAGGGTATGAGGCGCGGGAGATGACGAACTACCCGCGAAGCAGGAGATCGAAAGCGGCCCAGCGGTACCGACCGGATGCTCCATATCGGTCCGGGTCGCTGCAGTACCCAGCGAGAAGTGCCGAGCAGGTCGATACACTCGGCTGCAAGAAAGGAGGAGCTACCGTCGGATCGCCCGCACGAGTACGGGGCCGATACCGCAGCTACGAAGCAGTGTCGACAGATGGTAACCATCTCCTCAGGGCCGGCGGCCCGGCGCGTCTCATGGCCGGGTTGCCGGCCCTTCTATTTCCTGCGGTAAATTCCAGGCCTTGAAGAGTTCCTCCGGTAAGGCCGTGGAAGGCGCTGTGGTACCCCCGAAGAACACATCCGGCACGAGCCCCGACGACAGGTTCGATGACGAGGACTACCCCGCCTACAGCATGGGTAGCGCCGCTCAGATGTTGGGGACCACGCCGGGGTTTCTGCGCAGCCTCGACGAGGCGAAGCTGCTGACTCCGCAACGCTCCGAAGGCGGGCACCGAAGGTACTCCCGCTATCAACTCCGCATCGCTGCGCGTGCCCGCGAGCTGGTCGACCAGGGCACCGCCCTGGAGGCGGCGTGCCGAATCATCATCCTCGAAGACCAACTCGCCGAAGCACAGGCGATCAACGCCGAACTCCACAGTCGCTTGACCGACACCGATGCCCCTATCGGAGACAGCACCTGAAGTCGAAAGACGCCTTAGTCGGCGGTGCTGTCCGAGTCTCCGCCGCGATCGGATGAATCCGACTCACCCGACTTGGGTGACGAAGCAACACTGTCGTTGTCCGCCTGCACGTTCGCCGCCGCGGTACCCGGCGTAATCGTGGCCGGTCGGGTTGTCTTCTTGGACGTCGGGAACTTCAGCGTCGGTAGTTTCAGCTTCGGCAGCTTGAGGGTTGGGAGCGTGAACGTGGGCTTCTTCAGCACCGACGCCACAGCCTCGGAGGTTTCGAGGGAGGTTGTCTCGCCGGTCGTCTCCGGCGCGACAACCTGGGGCTGCTCATCGTCGCCCTTCGCAGTCTCAACACTCGGGCGCGTGACTGGCGTTGCCGCAGCACCGTCTGCCTGCGCGGTCGACAACGTCACCGTCGATGCCGCGTCCGGGAGTTCGGTCGATGACACCTCCGGCGTCGCGGCCGTCGCTCCAGATACCTTGGGGGCCAACGTCGACTGGCCGAACAATGCTCTCTCGGCGGCGACGAACCCCTCAAGGGCGGTCTTCACCGCATCGACGAAGAAGCTCAGCGCCTCCGCCGGAGTGAACTTGCCGTACACATAGGTTCCCTCCAGCCCGCCCACCAGCGCAGTCTGCACAGCCACGGCGATCGGGAGCACGAGACTCCGGGCGATCAGCTGAGGCTGCTGAGCCCACCGCCGGTCCACCCCCGCCTCGGTGAGCGCCTGCGTCGCCCCGTCGAAGGTCGGCAGCAGCAGCGCGGTCTGAGTCGCGAACACCGTCGTCAGCGCATAGCCGACCACACCGACCGGCTGTGCGTAGGGAACGAACGGGTTATAGGCCGCCAACTGCACCGGCAGTGACTTCACCTCGTGCACGACAGCCGGCACGATGTTCTCCGCTGCACGTTGCACCGGCGGTGTGCTCACCACGGTCGCAGTCGCGATCACCACCGCACCGGTCAACGCCACCATCGGCGCCGTCCGTACCCGCACATAACCTTGAGCGTCCACCGCTCCCCCTTCGGTTGGATGAGAACCTCATATAACCACATAGGAGTTTGCTGTGTGGCGTGAATTGCCCTACTGCTATTCACATTTGTCTCGAAGCAACGTTGCTCTACAGTGCGCGTTCAGCGCACCTCGACGAACCCCGTGCCTGCGAGCAAACGCCACCACTTGCCGGAAGCTCACCGCCGAGCGCGACAATGGGAAGCGACACCAGCACACCAGATGCCTGGGCTGGATTCCCCACGCGCGCAGGAGATTCCGCGCCAGCGACTTCGGCACCCAGGGGAGTGGTCCCGTTCGCGGTTTCCGGACAGAACGGTGCTCGACGACAGATCATGCGTGGCCACGCCAGAGTTTGCTGGTGGTCCCCCGGGATACCGATTGCTGTCGGCCCCGCCGTAACTGGCGGATCGGCCGCGTCGCCGACAGAGAGCATCGACGCGAAACACCGCCGGCCGACTCAGTGCCGACCGCACCGAAATCGCACCCGGCTTCCGCCGAGTTCGAGCAAACACTGCTTGGCGGTGGCGGAGGGATTTGAACCCCCGGTCGGTGTTAGCCGACTCTCGCTTTCAAGGCGAGTGCATTAGGCCGCTCTGCCACGCCACCGTGGACAAGCCTAAGCGGTCTATACCCGGCCGAGTTTCGCGGGCCGCCCGTCGGCCTGCAGGCCGACACTGATCCGGCGGCAGTTCTCGCCCGTCGCGGTGATCTGCGAGCGCGACAGCCGGCCCAGGTAGTGGTTGCGCACGCCGGCACTGTAGGTCTGCATCGCCTCGGCCAGCAGGGCGCGGCCGTCATCGGTGATGGTGGCCAGCACGCCGCGGCGGTCCTCCGCGCTGGCGACCCGGGTCACCAGGTTCAGCTTCTCCAGCCGGTGGATCTGCCGGGTCACCCGGCTGGGTAGTGACATCAGCCCCTCGGCGAGGTCGCCCATCCGTGCCGAACCGCTGTCCGAGCTGTCCAGGATGTCGAGCAACCGCACGTCGTTCAGCGCCAGCCCGTGGGCATCCACGAGTGACCTGTTCAATGTGGCATAGATACGCAGCGCCGAGTCCAGAAAGTTTTGCCAAGATTTCTGCTCAGCGATATCCAGCCCCGGCATGGTACTTGCCGTACGCCCTCCAATAATCGCTTCCATCGCGTAATCGTACGGCTGAAACGAGTAGTAGCGTAGGGCCAATGTTGGCCATAGTTGCGGTTTCAACCGAACGTATGACATGGCAAGAAGTTCCTGACGTCGCAGCTCACGCGGGTGAAGTGGTGATCAAGGTCGCCGCAGCGGGCGTGAATCGCGCCGATCTGCTCCAAGCCGGAGGTAGCTATCCGCCTCCGCCGGGCGCCAGCGACATCCTCGGACTCGAGGTCTCGGGGACCATCGCCGAGATCGGACCCGGCGTCACTGGCTGGTCGGTGGGCCAATCGGTGTGCGCTTTGCTGGCGGGCGGCGGGTACGCCGAGTACGTTGCGGTGCCCGCCGCACAGTTGCTGCCGGTGCCCGACGGCGTCGAACTCGCGGCCGCGGCGGCGTTGCCCGAGGTCGCGTGCACGGTCTGGTCCAACATGATGATGACCGCCCGGTTGCAGCCCGGCGGCCTGCTGCTCGTGCACGGCGGAGCCAGCGGAATCGGCACCCACGCCATCCAGCTGGCCCGCGAACTCGGCACCCGGGTCGCCGTGACCGCGGGATCGGCCGAGAAGCTGGCCGTCTGCGCCGAGCTCGGTGCGGACATCCTGATCAACTACCGCGACGACGACTTCACCGAACGGATCCGCGCGGCAGGCGGCGCCGATGTCATCTTCGACATCATGGGGGCCAAGTACCTGGACCGCAACATCGACGCACTCGCCGACGGCGGACGCCTGGTGATCATCGGTATGCAGGGCGGCATCAAGGCGGAACTGAATATCGCAAAGTTGCTCGGCAAGCGGGCCGGGGTCATCGCCACCGCGCTGCGGTCACGACCGGTCGACGGTCCGGACGGCAAGGGAGCGATCGTCGAACAGGTGACCGCCAACGTGTGGCCGCTCGTCGCGGCGGGCAAGGTGCGCCCGATCATCGGAGCGGAACTGCCCGTGCAGGACGCCGCCGAGGCGCACCGGCTGCTGCACGCCGGCGAGGTGACCGGCAAGGTGCTGCTGCGGGTCGGCTGATCAGCCCAGCGAGGCCAGCACCCGTACCAACTGATCGACCTCTGCCGCCGTGGAGTAGTGCGACAGGCCGATAGTCACCGCACCCCCGATGTCGTTGACGCCCAGGGCATCCAGCACGCGCGAATGTTCGCTGCTGCCGACCAGGACCCCGTTGTCGGCCAGTCGCTGGATCACCCGTTCGGCAGGCACACCGTCGACGGCCAGGCTCAGCACCGGGATCCGTTCGGTTGGGCTGCCCAGCACCATCACCAGTGGCAGCGAGCGCAGCGAGGACACCAGGTAGTTGAACAGCCGGTCCAGGTACAGCGCTGCAGATTCCATGGAAACCGACAGCCGCTCGCGGCGGGTGCCGGAGGCCGCCTCGTCCAGATTGGCGAGATACTCGACGCTGGCCACCACACCGCCCAGCAGGCCGTACTGGTGGATACCGGTCTCCAGCCGCGCCGGACCGGTCGCATACGGATCCAGGGACACCGAACTGAACTGATCGATGACCGCCGGGTCGCGGAACACCAGCGCGCCGATCGGCGGGCCACCCCAGGCCACCGCGTTCAGTGCCACCACATCGGCATCGATGTCGTCGATGTCGATCATCCGGTAGGGCGCCGCGGCGGAATGATCCACGATCACCAGGCCGCTGTTCTCGTGCACGAGTTTGGTCACCGGAGTCAGATCGGTGACGGTGCCCAGCGTCGCCGAGGCCGAGGTGATCGCCACCAGGCGGGTCGGTGCGGTGATCAGGCCCTCCCACTGCCAGGGCGGCAGTTCACCGGTCTCGATGTCGACCTCGGCCCATTTGACCTTGGCGCCGTACCGGTTCGCGGCCCGCAGCCACGGCGCGATGTTCGCCTCGTCGTCCAGCCGGGACAGCACGATCTCGTAGCCCAGGCCCACCCGCACCGATGCGGCGTCGGCCAGCGAGGTCAGCAGCACCGCCCGGTCGGCTCCCAGCACCACCCCCTGGGGATCGGCGCCCACGAAATCGGCGATCGCCTGCCGGGCCGCGGCCAGCACCGTGGCGCTGCGGCGAGCCGACGGGTGCGGGCCCGTCGCGATCGGCTTGGAGCCTCGGAACGCGGTCGAGACGGTGGTGGCCACCGAGTCCGGCAGCAGCATCCCGTTCTGCGCATCGAGGTGCACCCAGCCGTCGCCCAGCGACGGGTGCAACCCCCGCACCCGGGCAACGTCGTACGCCATGTCAGCCACCTTAGAACGTCTGTGAAACGCACAGACGAACACACATTGGGTAAAGGATCCGGCCGCACCGCACGGTAGGGGCCTTGATCACATCGGCAGCCATACTAATGCAGTGGGCTCGACATGCGGGGTGCTAATAGCCCTGTTGCTGTTGGTGAGCCCCGCCGGTTCGTCATGCACGACGGACTAGTGTCGCTAGACAGCTCACGGTCGTGGACGAAAATCCAGGACAACGGTGCGTCCCGCATCTACACGTGGCGCGGTGACCAACCCGACCAGATCAGACGACAGGAAAGCAATGACGATCCCCCCTGACGATGACGACAACGTCGAGATCCTCACCGGTGATCCGGCCGAGACCGGCGCCGACGACGAAGGCGGTCTGACCGGCCTGGTCGAGCAGCCCGCCAAGGTGATGCGGATCGGCACGATGATCAAGCAGCTGCTGGAAGAGGTGCGCGCGGCACCGCTGGACGAGGCGAGCCGCAGCAAGCTGGCCACCATCCACCGCAGCAGCATCCGCGAGCTCGAGGACGGTCTGGCCCCGGAGCTGCGCGAGGAACTGGAGCGGCTGACCCTGCCGTTCAGCGACGATGCCGTGCCCACCGACGGTGAGCTACGCATCGCGCAGGCCCAGCTGGTGGGCTGGCTCGAAGGCCTGTTCCACGGCATCCAGACCGCGCTGTTCGCCCAGCAGATGGCCGCCCGCGCCCAGTTGGAGCAGATGCGCCAGCTGCCGCCGGGAGCAGCACCGAGTCACCGCGGTCCGGGACATCCGGGCACCGGGCAGTACCTGTAGCCGCCCGTGTCGAACAGTCCGTTCATCTCCACCGAGAACGCCTGGGTGGAGTTCCCGATCTTCGATGCCAAGTCGCGGTCGCTGAAGAAGGCGTTCCTGGGCAAGGCCGGCGGCACCATCGGCCGCAACGAATCCAACGTCGTCGTCATCGAGGCGTTGCGCGACATCACCATGTCCCTGCAGATGGGCGACCGGGTCGGGCTCGTCGGGCACAACGGTGCGGGCAAATCGACACTGCTGCGGTTGCTGTCGGGCATCTACGAGCCCACCCGCGGATCGGCCACGGTACGGGGCCGGGTGGCGCCGGTATTCGACCTCGGTGTCGGCATGGACCCGGAGATCTCCGGTTTCGAGAACATCATCATCCGCGGGCTGTTCCTGGGGCAGACCCGCAAACAGATGCTGGCCAAGGTCGACGAGATCGCCGACTTCACCGAACTGGGCGATTACCTGTCCATGCCGCTGCGCACCTACTCCACCGGTATGCGGGTGCGGCTGGCCATGGGCGTGGTCACCAGCATCGACCCGGAGATCCTGCTGCTCGACGAGGGGATCGGTGCGGTCGACGCGGAGTTCATGAAGAAGGCCCGCACCCGGCTGCAGAGCCTGGTCGCCCGCTCCGGCATCCTGGTGTTCGCCAGCCATTCCAACGAATTCCTGGCCCAGCTGTGCAAGACAGCCATGTGGGTCGATCACGGCACCATCAAGATGACCGGCGGAATCGAAGAGGTCGTCGGCGCCTACGAAGGCCCAGACGCCGCCCGGCATGTGCGCGAGGTGCTCGCCGAGAATGCGCGTGATGACGCCTGAGTCCGTGATCGCGGTCATCGTCACCCACCGGCGGGTCGAGGCGCTCGCGGTCTCCTTGCAGGCGGTGAGCGGCCAGAACCGCCCGCCCGACCACCTCATCGTGGTCGACAACGACGACGATCCGCGGGTGCGCGAGCTGGTGGACTCACAACCGGTGCCGTCGAGTTATCTCGGATCACGCCGAAACCTGGGTGGCGCAGGAGGTTTCGCGCTGGGAATGCTGCATGCTCTCGCCCTCGGCGCGGACTGGGTGTGGCTGGCCGACGACGACGGCAGGCCCGCTGATTCTTCGGTGTTGCAGACCCTCTTGGCTTGTGCGGCAAAGTATTCGCTAGCCGAGGTGTCGCCGATGGTGTGCGATCTCGATGACCCGACGCGCCTGGCCTTCCCGCTGCGCCGCGGCATCGCGTGGCGACGGCACGTCGCTGAACTGAAGGTCGACGGCTCCGATGACCTGCTGCCCGGGATCGCGTCGCTGTTCAACGGTGCGCTGTTCACCGCGGCGGCGCTGGAATCCGTTGGCGTACCGGACCTGCGGCTGTTCATCCGTGGTGACGAGACCGATGTGCACCGCCGCCTGGTGGCATCCGGGCTGCCGTTCGGCACCTGCCTGGACGCGGCCTACCTGCACCCGCACGGCGCCGACGAGTTCAAGCCGATCCTCGGCGGGCGCATGCACACCCAGTACCCCGATGACGCTGCCAAGCGCTTCTTCACCTATCGCAATCGCGGATACCTGCAGGCGCAGCGCGGTCTGCGGCGGCTGGTCCCGCAGGAATGGGTGCGCTTCGGCTGGTTCTTCCTGGTGACCCGCCGCGATCCGGCCGGGCTGCGGGAGTGGTTGCGGCTGCGGCGGTTGGGCAGGCAGGAGAAGTTCGAAAGGTTTCAGAGGAGCAGCACCCCATGACTTTCGTTGACGCAGCAGCCAATTCCAAGACGTTCACCCGCGCCTGGGGCGATATGGCATCCGGGTTCGGCAAGCGCGAACTGTGGCTGCACCTGGGTTGGCAGGACATCAAGCAGCGCTACCGCCGCTCGGTGCTCGGCCCGTTCTGGATCACCATCGCCACCGGCACCATGGCGGTCGCGCTGGGCGGTCTGTACTCGAAGCTGTTCAAACTCGAACTCTCCGAGCACCTGCCCTACGTCACCCTGGGCCTGATCATCTGGAACCTGATCAATGCCGCCATCATCGAGGGTGCCGACGTGTTCGTCGCCAACGAGGGCCTGATCAAACAGCTACCGACACCGTTGAGCGTGCACGTCTACCGGCTGGTGTGGCGGCAGGTGATCCTGTTCGCGCACAACATCATCATCTTCGTGGTGATCGCGATCATCTTCCCGCAACCGTGGAAGTGGACCGACCTGGCGTTCATCCCGGCGCTGTTCCTGATCGTGCTCAACTGTGTCTGGGTGGCCTTGGTTTTCGGCATCCTGGCCACCCGGTACCGGGATATCAGCCCGCTGCTGTTCAGCCTGGTGCAGCTGCTGTTCTACATGACCCCGATCATCTGGAACGACCAGACGCTGCGCGATCAGGGCGCCGGCGGCTGGGCGAAGATCATCGAGTTCAACCCGCTGCTGCACTATGTCGACATCGTCCGCGCGCCGCTGCTCGGCGCCGATCAGGAACTGCGGCACTGGATCGTCGTGCTGGTCTGCACGGCGCTCGGTTGGATCGCCGCCGCGTTCGCGATGCGTCAGTACCGAGCGCGCGTGCCGTACTGGGTGTAGCCGCCGGTGTCACCCGGTGGTCATCTGGATGCCACCGGGGAGTCGGATGTGGCGCGTTCAATGGCCTTTCATGACCGACACCGTCACCCCCGAAAATGCAGCAACCACCACTGCCCCCGCCCCGGGCAGCTTCATCGACGCCGAGATCGTCCCGGTGGTCGATGAGGCCGCCGAGATGGAGGCCGACGTCCGGCGGCGCGCCCTCGCCATCCGCGAAGCACTGGAACGGCAACTCGGCGCCGGTCAGGGCCTGAGCGAGGAACTCCTGGGCGCCGCCACCGATGCAGGCGTCGCGGTTGTGGAGTCCCCGGCCAAGGTGATCGCCGCGGTACGCGGTGGGGCCACCCTGCCCGCCGCCTTCGGCGAGACCGGCGACACCGTCGGGGACTCCGTTGCCGCGGCGGGCAGCCGCATCCGCACCGCCGTCGGCGAGTACGTCGGCCGCCAAGCGGTACTGCCGAACGCCGTGATCGTCGGGGCGGCCGAGGTGGCCGGTGCGCTGGTGCGCGCTCAGGGCGAACTGGCGTCCTGCGCCGTGGACGGGGCGTTCGCGGTGGCCACCACCGCCAGCCACCGGGGCGACGTCCGCGACGCCATCGATCGCGAATGGAGCGAATTCAACGCCACCGCGGTCGAGCTGCGCGACACGGTCGAGGCCCGCATTTCGGTGGCGCGACAGTCGATCCGGGACGCCATCGCTTAACGTGCCCCTCGTGGGCATGGAACTGACTTCCCCGGACGGCACCGAGCTCGTCGCCGAGGTGACGGGCTCGGGGCCTGCGGTCGTATTCGTGCACGGATCCAACGGCGGTCTGGAGTCGTGGGCGGATATCGGCACACGGCTCACGGGCTATCAGGTGGTGCGCTACGCGCGGCGAAATCACCGGCCCAGCGGGGTCGGACCTGCGCCGAACAGCTTCACCGTCGAAGCCGACGACCTGCAGACGGTGCTCGAGTCCGTCGGCCGGGCCCATGTGGTGGGCGGATCCTACGGCGCGACGGTAGCGCTGCATGCCGCACGCGCCGACGCGGGTCGGATGGCCTCGCTGGCGCTGTTCGAGCCACCGATACTGCTGTCCGGAGCCCACCTGATGCCGGTGATCGAGCACTACCAACGGCTTTTCACCACGGTGCGATACGCCGACGCGCTCGAGCTGTTCCTGCGTGAGGCCGCCCGGATTCCCGCCGCGGTGCTGGCGGACGGGCCGAAGATTCCGGACGATCCGGTGGCCGCGATGGCCGCACTCGCCGATCTGGAGGCGATGGCCGGCGATGGCACCGACACCGCACGGTGGGCAGACATCGGTGTGCCGGTTCTGCTGATGCAGGGCGGACAGAGCTGGTCTCCGCTCCCTGAGGGCATGGACCTGCTGGCCGCCGCGCTGCCGCATGCCGAGCGAGTGGTATGGCCCGACCAGTCGCACTTCGCCACCTCGACCGTGCCCGATCTGATGGCGGCAGCGCTGCAGTCATTCTTCGATTCACTTGTCGGTGGGTCGCCGTAGAATCGCACACATGTTCGAGAGTCGGGGTGCTGCCGCTCACCTCGATGCTGCGCGCGATCAGCTGCGCGCCGAGCGTGTGGCGGTTGCTCTCAAGGTGATCGAGGCCGGCCGGTTTGCGCTGGCCAGGATGGCCGAGCTGGGTCACGCGTTCGAGGATCTCATCGTCGATGACTGGGAACTGGCCGCGGCCGAACTGGGTGCCGAACTCGGGATCAGCCGCGGCCGGGCCGCCACCCTGATCACGCAGGGCCGCGACCTGCTCAGCCGGTTGCCCAGGTTCGCCGACATCGTCGCCACCGGCACCGTGGACCTTCGCGTCCTGCGGGTCATCCTGCACCGCACCGCCCTGATCACCGATCCCGACGTCCTGTCGGTCATCGACGCGCACCTGGCCGCGGCTGCACCGGCATGGAATGCGCGCTCGGATGACCGCATCACCGAACTGGTCGACTGGATGGTGAGCGACGTCGACCCCGAGGCCGTGCGCCGCGCCCGCGAATCGCGGCGTGCGCGCGCCATCCATGTCGAACCCATCGGGGACGGGATGGTGGAGATCCACGGTCGCGTCGACGCCGCCAAGGGCGCGGTCTTCGAGCAGCGCCTCGATGAACTGGCCCGCACCACCTGCCCCGATGACCCCCGCACCTTCGATGAGCGCCGCGCCGATGCCATCGATCTGCCGGCCCTGGGTGCGACCGCGTTGCCGTGTGAGTGCGGTAAGGACACCTGCCCTGCCGCCGGTACCGAGGCACCCACCGGCCATATCGTTCTTCACCTGCATGGTGACCGCGACACTGTCGAGGGCCGCTCGGACCGTCCGGCCCTGCTGCCCGGGTATGGGCCGATCCCGGCCGAGCAGGTCCGCAGGATGGTCCCGCGGGCCGAGGTTCGGCCCGTGCCGGCGGCGGCCGATCTGGGAACCGAGGGTGGCTACCAGCCATCGCGCAAGCTCACCGAGTTCGTCGCCTGCCGGGATCTGACGTGTCGCTGGCCCGGCTGCAACGTCCCGGTCGCGCGCTGCGATATCGACCACTCGGTGCCGTGGCCCTACGGCCCGACGCATCCGTCAAACACCAAGTTGTACTGTCGAATCCATCACTTGATCAAGACATTTCACTGCGGCCCGCAGGGTTGGCGCGATCAGCAACACCCGGACGGCACCATCACCTTCACCGCACCCAACGGCCGGGTGTACACCACCACACCCGACGGCGCGCTGTTCTTCCCCCAGCTGGCCACCCCGACCGCGACGCTGGTGATGCCACCGGCGCCACCGCCGAGCCGACACCGCGAACTCGCCGCCCCCACCCGCACGCGTACCCGGGCGCAAAACCTCGCCTACCGAATAGCCCACGAACGAGCGCTCAACCGCGCCGACATCGAGGCCAACCCACCGCCGTTCTAGGTCGCGGCACTTCAGCGGCGGTTCATGCGTTGGGTACATATGAGCATTCCGCCATATGAGCCGCCGAAGCCCGCCAACCCGTTTCCCGGCGGTGTGGGCAACACCCTGCTGTGTCCCAAGTGTGCGGGGGTGATGAAGACCTATGAGCGCAACGGCATCCACCTGGAGCAGTGCGACTCCTGCCGCGGGATCTTCCTGGACTTCGGCGAACTCGAATCACTGACTCAGATGGAGAATCGGTTCGTACAGTCGGCGCCGCCGCCACCGCCGCAACACGGCTACGGATCGGGTTACGGGCCAGACCCCGGCTTCGGGCCCGGCTGGAGCCATCGCGGCAATAAGCACTACCGCAAGCAGGGCTTCGGTCGCCTGTTCTTTTCCAGCTAAGGCTGCGCGACCGCCGGCTCGGCATCGTCGGCCGGAGCCGGCTTCAGCACCGCGGGACGGTATCGCGGCGGCAGGGCGCGCAGGCCCAGCGCGAAGAGTGCCAGGATGACGGCGGTGCCCAGGGCGACCGCCCAGAACGGCATGCTCGCGAACACGTTCTGCAGCAGCATGAACACGCCGAACAGCAGGAACAGCGCGGCCGCGCCGATCTGGATGACGCGCTCCGGAAGATGCTTGCCGGCGACGGCGCCCACGATGATCGCCAGGCCGTCGGCGACCACCATGCCCAGCGTCGACCCGATCCAGACGCCCAGCCAGTCGTTGTCGGCGGCCAGCGTGATGGTGGCGAGCATGGTCTTGTCACCGAGTTCGGCCAGGAAGAATGCCGAGGTGACCACGAAGAACGCGATACCGGATGCGCGCTGCACCCGGCTCTTCTCCTCATCGCTGAGGCTGTCCCCGCGCAGCGTCCACAGTCCGAAGAAGACGAACATGGCGCCGGCAATGATGCCGAGCAGATGCCCGGGCAGGGCGGCACCCAGGTAGTGACCGATGGCGACGGAGAGCACGTGCACCAGCGTCGTCGCGGCGGTGATCGCACCAAGCACGACCCACCAGCGGTAGCGCAGCGCGAATGTCATCGCCACGAGCTGAGTCTTGTCACCCAACTCGGCGACGAAGATGACTGCGAAGCTCAACAGGAGCGCGGAGATCACGGAAAACCCCTCGATCAGTGGCTTCCGTCGGGGATCAAAAGATGCCTCCGGCCAGAAACCAATACGGTCTACTACGGCCGAAGGTCTCGCCCACCGGCGCAGATGCCGGTTCGGTGACCGGGCTTCGCGGGTACCGCTGGGCCAGTGTGTCGATCAACCGATTTGGGGGCTACTCCCCTTCGCGGTCCAAGTTTGACACACCGCGATCGGTATCGCAAACCCTATGTCGCTGAAAGCTGTTACGTATCAATAGTTTTCGCTCTCCAATAGAAAAAGTTCGCATGCTCGAACAAATCGATATCAGCGATGCAAACAAAGAATTCTCACAGCAAGGTTTGCCTAAGGTAAGGCGCGACGATCACACGACCGACGAAGGTGGCGATATATGTCCAAGGCGAGATGGATTGCCGGCCTGGGTGCCTGCGCCGTGGCGCTGGCACTCACGTCCTGTAGCTCCGGATCGGACTCCGCATCGGAGACGACCGCTGAGAACGCCGAGGGCGGTGCGCAGAAGGTACTCATCTATTCCGGGCGCAACGAGGAACTCGTGGCCCCGCTACTGGAACAGTTCACCTCTGACACCGGCATCGAGGTGGATGTCCGCTACGCCGGCCCGGTGAGCTGGCCGCACAGATCATCACCGAAGGTGCCGGCTCACCTGCAGATGTGTTCCTGTCCCAGGATGCCGGCGCACTGGGCGCCGTCTCGAGCCGGCCTGTTCGCGCCGATCGACGCCGCGACGCTGCAGGCCGTTCCGTCGACCTACTCCGCCGCGGACGGCACCTGGGTAGGCGTATCCGGCCGGGCCCGCACCATCGTTACACCCCGAAATGGTGCCGCGCCGCCGAACGCCATCGCGCGCTACTCGATCCCCAGTGGCAGGGCCAGATCGCCTGCCAGCAACGCTTCCGGCGGGCGTGTGACGGGTTGCGCGTTGCGCGGTGATAGGGTGCCGAAGATGGCGCGGTTCCAGGCGCAGAATCCTCGGCTACGAGAGCATGGCCAGATCCGCGACGGGTGGACGCGGCGAGATGATGGGGCTGACGACACTACTACATGTAGAGTGTTGAGAGCAAGGGTGCCGAAAACGTTGCCGCCGTGCATTGGCTCGGGCGCCCGGGGCGGCCTCGTCAACGTCGCGGGGTCGGCATCCGAGCCGCTCCCGACGCAGCGGCCGCAGCAGTGCGGCGTACCGTGGGCAGTCCGCGCAGCAGTACCGCGACCGAAACCGCCGAGTTCCCGCGATCGAGGGGTCGCCGTCGTCGGTGCGTCCCGCCGCTGGCCGACCTGCAACCACCCGCGGTCGATCTGTCCCAGCTCGACGATATCGAGGCGCCCAGCAGATGCTGGTGGACACCGGCCTGCTCACCGGCTGCCGGGTGAGTTCCACGCGCCGGCCGCCGGCGCTGCTCCGTGGCGGCCGGCGCAGTCGTCGCCGTCATGCTGGTGCCGCTGGTCTTCTGGCCGACCGCGCACTCGAACGTGGCAGCACGTTCGTCACCGAGAGCTGCTGCGTTCGTCCACCACAGCGCTGTCGGTCGGTCCTGCTGCTCGTCGGCGTGGTCCCGCGGCGTGTGTGGTGCTGGCGTCGGGGCGGTGCTCTTTCGCGCACCGACCACCGGGGCGCGCTGGTGGGCCGTCGCGTTGACCCTTCCCGGCGATGCCGAGCTACCGCGGCATTCCGTGGGTGTCCGCGTCCGTCGATGACGGCCGGGGCGCCGCGTTGGTCCTGGCCTTGGTCAGCTACCCGTGTGTGCTGACGGCGGCAGCCGCGCTGGCCCGGGTCGACCGGCGCAGGAGGAGGTGGCCCGCTCACTGGGCCTCGGCAGCGTCGCGGTGCTGTTCCGGGTCCCCTGCGGCGGGCCGCGCCGCGGGCGCGGGGCCGGGGCGCGGCGCGCCGGGCGGGCGCGGGCCGAGGGCCGGGCTCGGCGCGCGCCGGGGCCCGACGGGCGGCTGGCTGCGGCGGCTGGGGGGGGTGATGGCGAAGGGCGGGGGGCGCGGGGGGCGGGGCGGGCGCGGCGGGGGGGGGGGGCGGGGGGGGGGGGGCGGGGGGGGGGGGGGGGGGGGGCGGGGGGGGGGGGGGCGGGCGGCGGGGGGCGCGCGGCGGCGCCGGGGGCGGGGGGCGGGGGGGGGGGGGGGCGCGCGGGGGGGGGGGGGGGGGGGGGGGGGGGCGCGGGGGGGGGCGCGCGGCGGGGGGCGGGGCGGCGGCGGGGGGCGGGCGCGGGGGGGCGCGCGCCGACCGGTGTCGTCCCTGCGACGAGGTTGTGGGGATACAGCACCGTAGCATTGCGGCAGCGGCCCATGCCGCGGCGCGCTGGTGTTCGCCGCCGTGCCGCGGCGCTACTCGGCCTCTGGACGACATGGCCCCCGATAGGAGAGCCTGGCGTCGGCCGGCGTCCACATAACAGTGTGACAAAGTCATTCGGCGAAACGCCGGTGCTCGACGGGATCTTCCTCGATGTCGCCCCCGGCTCGGTCACGGCGATCCTCGGCCCGTCGGGATGCGGCAAGTCGACGCTGCTGCGCATCATCGCCGGCTTCGAGGACCCCGACGACGGGGCGGTGCGCATCGCGGGAACCACGGTGGCCGACCGGAGCATTTCGGTGCCGGCACACCGGCGGCGGATCGGGCTCATGCCGCAGGAGGGCGCGCTGTTCCCGCACCGCGACGTCGCCGGCAACATCACCTTCGGCCTGGGCCGGATATCCCGGCGGCGCAGGGAATCCGAGGTGGCCCGCTGGCTGGAGCTCGTGGGCCTCGACGGGTTCGCCGAAGCCCACCCCCATCAACTCTCCGGCGGCCAACAGCAGCGCGTCGCGCTGGCCAGGGCGCTGGCCGCCCGGCCGCAGGTGCTGCTGCTCGACGAACCGTTCGCCTCCCTCGACACCGGCTTGCGGGCCCGGGTCCGGGGAGGACATCACCGCCATCCTGCGCGAGTCGGGTACCACCGCGATTCTGGTGACACATGATCAGGCGGAGGCGCTCTCGCTGGCGGATCAGGTGGCCGTGCTGCTGAACGGGAGAATCGCCCAGCACGGCACGCCGGCGGACCTCTACCGACGGCCCGCTTCCCTCGGTGTCGCCCGATTCGTCGGCGGCACCATCGAGATCGCCGGGTATGTCCGCGCCGGAGTCATCAGCTCGCCACTGGGTGAGCATCCGGTGCGCAACACAGTGGCCGACGGTGCGGTGACTGCCGTGATACGACCGGAGCAGGCCACCGTCGTCCCGGGTGAGGGTGCCGACAGCGCAGTGGTCACCGACCTCCGCTTCTACGGCCCGCATACAGCGGTGCGGATCAGCCTTGTCGATGGCACGGTCCTGGAGTTACCCGAACCCGGCCACGGCTCGGTGGCGGTCGGAGAGTCGGTGCGTGTACACGTCCGCGGCAGCGTACTGGCCTTCACCACGGCGTGAGCATCCTCGCGCAGGCCGCAACCAGCAGCTCGTCATCGGGGTGATTGGCCGCCGCGGTGATCACGGCTGCGCGGGCGAAGGGATCCAGGGCCGGCCACGGATCGCCGTCGGGCAGCGCCGGTCCGCCGGCGTGGCGGTACCCGTCCAGAAAGGCATGCCAATCGGAGTCCGGCACCATGCCCGCGGCCCAGAACCCCGCCGGCCGCGCCAGATCCCAGCGCGCGTCTCCGGCACCCAGATCATCGAGATCGATGAGCACCCACCGCCCACCGTGGCGGCCGAGCTGCCCCAGATGAAAGTCACCGTGGGCCAGGCGCACCGGCCCGGTGGGGAACTCGAGGCGGTCCGCTGCGCGACGGATGACATCGGCGACCGGGCCCGCGTCCAGCCTGACCAGCGCCCGAGCCAACCTCGCGGGCGCACCGTGTGGAACTGCGAAGTCGCCCAACGGTTCCCGATGCAGCCGGGCGAGCAACGCGCCGGCCTGCGCCCACGGCAGCCCCACCGGGTCCTGCGCGACCATCTCGATTCTCGGCCAACGGGTCAGCCACCGATCGCCCACCGCTTCAGGTTCCGTGCTCACCGGGGACAACAGCTCGGGGCAACGCACGGCGACCCGCAGGCGCTCTCGCAGCGCCCGCGGGTCGGTGTCCGGTGGGTGGAGTTTGGCGACTAGCGACGGGGTGCCGGCATCCGGGTGGCGACGTTGAACCGGTTCCATGCATTGATGGTGACGGCCATCGCGATCACCTGCGCGAGTTCTTTCTCACTGAACACCGCGGCGGCCTTGGCGTAGACCTCGTCGGAGACGTGGCCGTGGTGCAGCTCGGTGATGGCCTCGGTGAGTTCCAGGGCGGCCCGCTCCTGCTCGGTGAACAGGTTGCCGGCCTCCTCCCACGCCGCGACGAGCGCCAGCCGCTGCTCGGTCTCGCCCTGCTTGCGCGCGTCGGCGACGTGCATGTCCAGGCAGAACGCGCAGTGGTTGATCTGCGAGGCGCGGATCTTGATGAGCTCACCGATCGTCGGGTCGATGTCCTTGGCGGACGCGGTGGACAGCTTCATCATGGCGTCGTAGAGCTCCGGGGACACCTTGTAGATGTTGAGCCTGTCCAGAGCGGTGGGGTTCTCCAATGTCTGCGTCATGACGCCCACGCTAACCGGCCAAAGACCCGCATACATGGTTCAATTTCGCGGTGACTTCATGGGCCAATTCCGGCGCCCGGGATCTGCACCTGGAGCTGCGGCACGCCATCGTTCCGGGTTCACGCGGCGCACGAGACGCGCTGGTCGAGGCCCTGCGCGCCACCATCCGCTCCGGCCGCCTGGCGCCCGCGGCGATGCTGCCGCCATCGCGCAGCCTGGCCCATGACCTGGGATTGGCCCGTAACACCGTCGCCGAGGCCTACGCCGATCTGGTCGCCGAGGGTTGGCTGGCGTCGCGGCAGGGCGCGGGTACCTGGGTGGTCAACTCACGGAGCAACCCACTGCCACCGCGGCCACGCGGTGTCACCGGTATCCCGACCCACAACCTGATGCCGGGCTCCCCCGATGTCTCCCAGTTCCCCCGCAACGCCTGGCTGACATCGACCAAACGTGCGCTGACCACCGCGCCCAACGAGGCTCTCAGCATGGGTGACCCGTTGGGCCGCATCGAATTACGGGTTGCGCTCACCGAGTACCTGGGACGGGTCCGCGGTGTACGCACCAACCCGGACGACATCGTCATCTGCGCGGGCACCCGGCACGCCGTCGAGATCCTGGCCCGGGTGCTGGGTGGCCCCGACAAACCCATCGCCGTCGAGGCCTACGGGCTGCACCTGTTCCGGGAGGCGCTGGCCGCCCAGGGCGTGCGCACCGTGCCCGTCAACGTCGATGACGACGGCGCGGTGATCGCCGACCTGGTGGGCACCGAAGCGACCGCCGCCCTGCTCACCCCGGCGCATCATTTCCCGCACGGCGTCCCGCTGCACCCAAGCCGGCGAAAAGCGGTGCTGGACTGGGCACATCGCACCGACGGATATCTGCTCGAGGACGACTACGACGGCGAGTTCCGCTACGACCGCCAGCCCATCGGATCGGTCCAGGGCCTGGACCCTGACCGGGTGGTGTACCTGGGCTCGGCGAGCAAGAGCCTGTCCCCGGTACTGCGGCTGGGCTGGATGGTGCTGCCCGCCGAACTGATCGACCGGGTGCTGGCCGCGATGGGCGGTCAGCAGTTCTACGTCAACGCCGTGGCGCAGCTCACCATGGCCGACTTCATCGCAAGAGGCAGCTACGACAAACATATTCGGCGGATGCGTACAAACTACCGACGCCGCCGCGACCTGCTGGCCGACGCGCTGCGGCCCTACGACGTCGGCATCCGCGGGTTGTCGGCGGGACTACATCTGCAACTGACGCTGCCCGCGGGCACCGAGGCCGAGGTGGTCCGACGCGCCGGTGAAGCCGGTATCGCCCTGTCCGGGCTCCAGGTGCTGCGCCACCCCGATGCCGGCCCCGACATCCCCGACGCCGACGGGGTGGTGGTCAGCTTCGGCACCCCGGCCGATCACGCCTTCGGCGCGGCGGTCGACGCGTTGTGCCGGGTGCTGGACGGTCTCAATCGCTGAGGGTGCGCAGTTCCGAGGACAGATTCCGCCGGGCCGCGTCCTCCCACAGCCGCCGCCCGTCCGGTGTGCGGTACAGCGCCGGCGCCGCCAGCAGCGACTCGATGACGCGGGCTCGCCCGGCCCGGAAGTCGAGATCGGAGACGTGGCCGTACTCGGCGCGGACCTTGGCGGTGTTGCTGCGGTAGTCCTCGGGTGCCAGCGCCAGCACCGCCAGGTCCGCATCCGAGAGCACCTGCCCATTGCGGTCCGCGGGCTCCGGATCGTGCTCGACGGTCAGTCGCACCAACCGGGCCACCTCGGCCACCAGCCCGGCAGGCAGACCCAGGGAGCCCAGATCGGTCTCGGCCAGTCGCGCGCTGTTCTCCTCGTCATCGGGGGCACCCGCATAGACCGCGTCGTGATACCAGGCCGCCAGCCGCACCGCATCGGGATCCTCGGCGAATCCGGCCAGGACATCGACGGCGTCCAGGACACCCAGCAGATGGGTCACATCGTGGTAGCGGCGGTGCGGTTCGGACCAGCGGGCCAGCAGCGCAGCCCCCACGGCGGCGATATCCGGCGACGCGCTGTGGCGCGTGAGGAGTGCACGCCACTCGCCGAGCAGATCGGTCACCCGCCCATTCTCGCCCCGTATGCTGCCCGCGTGGCCGACACCCCGGATAACGCTCCCCTGAGCCTCAGAACCCAGGCGGCCCGCTTCATCGTCACCGGTGGTCTGTCGGCGGTCGTCGACTTCGGGCTTTACATCCTGCTGCTGAAGCTCGGTCTGCACGTCAACCTGGCCAAGACGCTCAGTTTCATCGCCGGTACGACCACCGCGTACCTGATCAACCGGCGCTGGACCTTCCAGGCCGCACCCAGCCGGGCCCGGTTCCTCGCGGTGATGGCGCTCTACGCGCTCACCTACGCCGTTCAGGTCGGCATCAATTACCTGTTCTACCTGCAGTTCGCCGGGCAGTCGTGGCAGGTCCCGGCCGCTTTCATCATCGCGCAGGGCACCGCGACGGTGATCAACTTCGTGGTGCAGAGGGCCGTGATATTCCGGCTGAGGTGAATCTGGCTCCGGTATCCCGACCGGTATCGTCTGCCACTGATATGTCTACCGACCTTCCCCTCACTCCCCGATCCCTCACCGGGTTCGGCCAGACTGCACCCAGCGTGGCGCAGGTACTGTCCACCCCCGATGTCGAGGTGATCGCTGCCGCCGTCCGGCAGGTGGCCGATGCCTCACCGGCCAGTCCGTCCTACCTGCGGCGCGGCATCGTGGCCCGCGGCCTGGGCCGGTCCTACGGTGACCACGCCTGCAACGGCGGCGGCATCGTCGTCGACATGACCCGGCTCAACCGCATCCACTCGCTGTCCTCGGAGACCGCGATCGCCGATGTGGACGCCGGGGTCAGCCTCGACCAGTTGATGAAGACCGCGCTGCCGTTCGGGCTCTGGGTACCGGTCCTCCCGGGCACCCGGCAGGTGACCGTCGGCGGCGCCATCGGTTCGGACATCCACGGCAAGAACCACCACAGCGCCGGGAGCTTCGGCAATCATGTGCTGTCGCTGGACCTGTTGATGGCCGACGGCGAGGTCCGCACGCTCACCCCGGACGGTCCGGACAATCAGCTGTTCTGGGCCACGATCGGCGGAAACGGCTTGACCGGCATCGTGATCCGCGCCCGGATCGCCATGACCCGCACCGAGACCGCGTATTTCATCGCCGACGGTATCGCCACCGCTGATCTCGACGAGACCGTGGCGGTGCACCAGGACGGCAGCGAGGACAACTACACCTACTCCAGCGCCTGGTTCGACCTGATCAACCCGCCGCCGAAGCTGGGCCGGGCGGCCGTCAGCCGGGGCAGCCTGGCCAAACTGGATCAGCTGCCGCCGAAGCTGGCCGCGAACCCGTTGCAGTTCACCGCACCGAAACTGCCTGCGGTGCCCAACCTTTTCCCGGTCAGTGTGATGAACAAGCTGTCGCTGGGCCTGGTCGGAGAGGCGTTCTACCGGGTCAGCGGCAACTACCAGAACAAGATCGTCAATCTGACCCAGTTCTACCACATGCTCGACATCACCACCGGATGGCAAAAAGCTTACGGTCCAGCAGGTTTCGCGCAGCACCAGTTCCTGGTGCCGCCGAATGCGCTGGAGGACTTCAAGGCCATCATCCGGTGGATCCAGACTCAGGGCCACTACTCGGCGCTGAACGTGTTCAAACTGTTCGGCCCGGGCAACAAGGCGCCGCTGAGCTTCCCGATGGCCGGCTGGAACGTCGCCATGGACTTCCCGAACAAGCCGGGGGTCAACGAGTTCCTCAACGAACTGGACAGCCGCGTCATGGAATTCGGTGGACGTGTCTACACCGCCAAGGATTCCCGAGTCAGCGCGGAGAACTTCCACAAGATGTATCCCCGAGTGGACGAATGGATCGCCGTGCGCCGCAAGGCGGATCCGCAAGGTGTCTTCGCCTCGGACATGGCCCGTCGTCTTGAACTGCTCTAGCCTCGAATTGCTCCAGAAAGGCCATACCTGCACATGATCGACGCCACCGGTAACCCGCAGACCATCCTGTTGCTGGGCGGAACGTCCGAGATCGCCTTGGCCATCGCCGAGCGGTACCTGCGCAACGCGAAGGCCCGGATCATCCTGGCCGACCTGCCCGGCGCACCCAAGAAGGATGCCGCCATCGCGCAGCTGCAGTCCGCCGGCGCCAAGTCGGTCGAGTACCTCGACTTCGATGCCCTGGACACCGCATCCCATCCCGCTGTCATCGAAAAGGCCTGGGCCAACGGTGATGTCGACGTCGCCGTGGTGGCCTTCGGGGTGCTCGGTGACGCCGAGGAACTGTGGCAGAACCAGGCCAAGGCGGTACTGACCGCACAGATCAACTACGTCGCGGCGGTGTCGGTCGGCGTCCTGATCGGCGAGCAGATGCGAGCCCAGGGCTTCGGGCAGATCATCGCGATGTCCTCGGTGGCCGGTGAACGGGTACGTCGCTCCAACTTCGTGTACGGCTCGACCAAGGCCGGCCTCGACGGTTTCTACCTCGGCCTCGGCGAGGCGCTGCGGGAATTCGGGGTCCACGTGCTGGTGATCCGTCCCGGACAGGTGCGAACCACCACCACGCTGGAGCACTGGAAGGCCACCGGCGCCAAGGAGGCACCCTTCACCGTCGACAAGGAGGACGTCGCCGAACTGGCCGTCACCTCGGCGGCCAAGGGTAAGGACCTGGTATGGGCACCGGGTCAGGTGCGGGTGCTGATGTCGGTGCTGCGGCACATCCCGCGGCCGGTCTTCCGCAAGCTGCCCTTCTGATGGTTCGCCGGAGGGCAGGAGCGAAGCGACCCGGGAAATGATCCTCAGGACCGCCGGCCAGATGGTGGCCGCGGCCGTCACTGCCGCGCTCCTCACCGTGGTCGCCCTGCTGGCGATCGCTCGCGTGGAGTGGCCCGCCTACAACTCGTCCAACCAGCTGCACGCACTCACCACCGTCGGCCAGTTCGCCTGCTTGGCAGGAATTTTCGCCGCCGGCGCATTGTGGCGCCACGGCCGCCAACTGCTCGCGCGGATCGCGGCGGTGGTCTTCCTTTCCGCGTTCTCGGTGGTCACCCTGGCGATGCCGCTCGGCGCCACCCGGCTGTACCTGTTCGGCATCTCGGTGGATCAGCAGTTCCGCACGGAGTACCTGACCAGGCTGGCCGACAGTCCCGCGCTGCACGACATGACCTACATCGGTCTGCCGCCGTTCTATCCGGCGGGCTGGTTCTGGATCGGCGGTCGGCTCGCGGATCTGACCGGCATGCCCGCCTGGGAGATGTTCAAGCCGTGGGCCATCATCTCGATCACCGCGGCGATCGCGGTCGCCCTGGTGCTGTGGTCGGCGATGCTGCGTTTCGAGATCGCGCTCGCGGTGTCCACCGCCACCGCGGCGGTGACGCTGGCCTACACGTCGGCCGAGCCGTACGCCGCGGTGATCACCGTGCTGCTGCCGCCGATCTTCGTGCTGGCGTGGTCGGGGTTGAAAAGAGGCGCTTGGGGCGCCATTGTCGGCGTCGGGATCTTCCTCGGCATGGCCGCGTTGTACTACACCCTGCTGCTGGGCTATGCGGCGTTCACCGTCACCCTGATGGCGCTGCTGCTGGCAATCTCGCGGCGCAGCATCGCGCCGCTGCTGCGGCTGGCGGTGATGGGTGTCATCGCCGGCGCGCTGGCGCTCATCACCTGGGGCCCCTACCTGCTGGCCGCGGCCCGCGGGGAACCGGCCGACAGCGGCACCGCCCAGCACTACCTGCCGTTGGACGGCGCCGAGCTGACCTTCCCGATGCTGGACTTCACCCTGCTGGGCGCGCTGTGCATGCTCGGCACCATCTGGCTGGTCGTACACGCCCGCACCTCGACAAGAGCCGGCGCTCTCGCGGTCGGGGTGCTGGCCGTCTACGCCTGGTCGCTGCTGTCCATGCTGACCACGCTGGTCGGCACCACCCTGTTGTCCTTCCGCCTGCAGCCCACGCTGTCGGTGCTGCTGGCCGCCGCGGGCACATTCGGCTTCATCTGGGTGGCCCAGGCCGTCATGGCCCGCTACCAGCACCCGGGCCGGCACGTGGTGGCGATCGCCGCCACCATCGGCGCCATCGGGGCGGTCACCTTCAGCCAGGACATCCCCGATGTGCTGCGCACCGACATCAACGTCGCCTACACCGACACCGACGGCTACGGCGAGCGCGCCGACCGGCGCCCGCCCGGTGCGGAGCAGTACTACCGCGCACTCGACGAGCGGATTCTGCAGGTGACCGGCGTGCCGCGCACCGAGACCGTCGTGATGACCGCGGACTACAGCTTCCTGTCCTACTACCCGTACTACGGCTTCCAGGGCCTCACCTCGCACTACGCAAACCCGTTGGCACAGTTCGAGGCCCGCTCGGCGGCCATCGAGAGCTGGGCGCTGCTCGGCACGCCCGAGGAGTTCATCACCGCGCTGGACCAGCTGCCCTGGCAGGCACCCACGGTGTTCCTGATGCGCCGCGGCGGTCCGGACAGCTACACGCTGCGGCTGGCCTCGGACGTCTATCCGAACCAGCCGAACGTCAAGCGGTATCAGGTCGAGTTGAATGCGGCGCTGTTCGACGATCCGCGCTGGGACGTGTCCACCGACGGTCCGTTCGTTCTGGCCATCCGTAAACCGCAGGCGGGTGGTTGATGGCCGGACAACTAGCATCTAGCTCCGTGAACGACGCGCCGGCCAATCACCGCACCACCAGACTGGTCGCTGTCGTCGCCGGGTTGCTCGGCACGATCCTGGCCATCGCCACCCCGTTCCTGCCCGTCACCGAGACCACCGCGACGCTGAACTGGCCGCAGAACGGGACGCTGGACAGCGTCGACGCACCGTTGATCGGCTATGTCGCGACCGACCTCACGATCACCATCCCGTGCGCCGCGGCCACCGAACTCACCGGTACGCGCAACGTGCTGCTGTCCACGGTGCCCAAACAGGCACCCAAGGCCGTCGACCGCGGGCTGCTCATCGAGCGGGTCAACAACGAGCTGCTGGTCATCGTGCGCAACACCCCGGTGGTCAGCGCACCGCTGAGTGAGGTGCTCAGCCCGGCCTGCCGCGAACTGACGTTCACCGCGCACGCGGACACGGTGACCGGCGAGTTCGTGGGCCTCACCCAGGGCCCCGACGACCCGGATCCGGGTGAGCCGCTGCGCGGCGAACGCGGCGGCTACGACTTCCGCCCGCAGATCGTCGGCGTGTACACCGACCTGACCGGCCCGGCGCCGCCCGGCCTGGAATTCTCCGCGACCATCGACACCCGGTACAGCAGCTCGCCCACGATGCTCAAGACGCTGGTGATGGTGCTGGGTGTCGTGATGACGATCGCGGCGCTGGTCGCGCTGCACCGCCTGGACATCGCCGACGGCATGCGGCACCGCCGTTTCCTGCCACAGCGCTGGTGGTCGCTGACCAAGCTCGACGCGCTGGTGGCCGCGCTGCTGGTGTGGTGGCATTTCGTCGGCGCCAACACCGCCGACGACGGCTACATCCTGACCATGGCCCGGGTCTCCGAGCACGCCGGTTACATGGCCAACTACTACCGCTGGTTCGGCACCCCGGAGGCGCCGTTCGGCTGGTACTACGACCTGCTCGCACTGTGGGCCCAGGTGTCCACCGTCAGCATCTGGGTGCGGCTGCCCACCCTGCTGATGGGGCTGGCCTGCTGGTGGATCATCAGCCGCGAGGTGATCCCGCGGCTCGGGGCGGCGGTCAAGAAGAGCCGCCCCGCGGCCTGGACCGCGGCCGCGATGTTCCTGGCGTTCTGGCTGCCGCTGAACAATGGCCTGCGGCCCGAGCCGATCATCGCCGTCGGCATCCTGCTGACCTGGTGCTCGGTGGAGCGCGGCGTGGCGACCAGCAGGCTGCTGCCGGTGGCGGTGGCCATCATCATCGGGGCGCTGACCCTGTTCTCCGGGCCCACCGGCATCGCCGCGGTCGGTGCGCTGCTGGTCGCCGTCGGCCCACTGCGAACGATCGTGGCGGCCCATGTCTCACGCTTCGGCTACGCCGCGCTGCTGGCGCCCATCGCCGCCGCGGGCACCGTCACCGTCTTTCTGATCTTCCGGGACCAGACGCTGGTCGGCGAGCTGCAGGCCAGCTCGTTCAAGTCCACCATCGGGCCCAGCCTGGCCTGGTTCGACGAACACATCCGCTACTCCCGGTTGTTCACCACCAGCCCCGACGGTTCGGTGGCCCGGCGTTTCGCGGTGCTCATGCTGCTGCTGGCCGTGGCCATCGCGGTGGCAATGACGTTGCGCAAGGGGCGCATTCCCGGCACCGCGATCGGACCCGCGCAGCGCATGATCGGGATCACCGTCATCTCGTTCCTGTCGCTGATGTTCACCCCCACCAAGTGGACGCATCACTTCGGAGTGTTCGCCGGCCTGGCAGGCTCGTTGGGCGCGCTGGCGGCGGTGGCCATCGCCGCGACGGCCATGTCGTCCAAACGCAACCGCACGGTGGTCACCGCCGTGGTGTTGTTCGTGACCGCACTGTCGTTCGCCACCGTCAACGGCTGGTGGTACGTGTCGAACTTCGGCGTCCCGTGGTCGAATGAGTTCCCGGAGTGGAAGTTCGGGTTCACCACGATGCTGCTGGGCCTGTCGGTGCTGGCCCTGCTGGTGGCGGCCTGGCTGCATTTCGCCGGCGGCGAGGACCGGGAGCGGCCCTGGACCCGATTCACCGGCGCCCCGCTGGCCGTCGTGACGTGGGCGGTCGTGCTGTTCCAGGTGATCTCACTGACGCTGGCGGTCACGGCGCAGTACCCGGCGTGGTCGGTCGGGCGTTCCAATCTGGATGCGTTGCGCGGCAAGACCTGTGGACTGGCCACTGATGTGATGGTCGAGCAGGACCCGAACGTCGGGATGCTCACCCCGATCGACGAGCCGGTCGGCGACGCGCTGGGGGCCGGCACCGCACAGAATTTCCGCCCCGACGGGATTCCGTCCGACATCTCCGCGGACTCGGTGTCCGAGCAGCCCGGTTCCAGTAATTTCGCCGACTCCGAGGGCAGCGACGAGTCCGGCAGTGAGCCCGGCACCGAAGGCGGTACCACCGCCGCGGCCGGGGTGAACGGGTCGCAGGCCCGCCTGCCCTACAACCTCGACCCGGCCCGCACCCCGGTGCTGGGCAGCTGGCGGGCCGGGCCCCAGGCGCCCGCGACGCTGCGCTCGGCCTGGTACCGGCTTCCCCCGAGCGGTCAACGCGGCCCGCTGCTGGTGGTGTCGGCGGCCGGGCGCTTCGATGCCAACGAGGTCCTGGTGCAGTGGGCCACCGAGGAGCAGGCCGCCGACGGAAAGCCCGGTGGAACCATCGGTTTCGCCGATGTCGGGGCCGTGCCCGCGTGGCGCAATCTGCGCGCCCCGATGTCCGCGATCCCCGAGCAGGCCACCCGGGTGCGGCTGGTGGCCTCCGATGACGACCTGTCTCCCCAGCACTGGATCGCCGTCACCCCACCGCGCATCCCGGAATTGCGCAGCCTGCAGGATGTCGTCGGGTCCACCGATCCGGTCATGCTGGACTGGCTTGTCGGACTTGCCTTCCCATGTCAGCGACCGTTCTTCCACCGGTACGGGGTCACCGAGGTACCCAAGTGGCGCATCCTGCCGGACCGGTTCGGGGCCGAGGCCAACTCGCCGGTGATGGACTATCTGGGCGGCGGGCCGCTGGGCATCACCGAGTTGCTGCTGCGCGCCATCCCGGTGCCGACGTACCTGGAGGGCGACTGGTTCCGCGATTGGGGTTCCCTGCAACAGCTTCGGCAGTTCTACCCGAACGCGAAGACCGCGGAACTGGAACTCGGCACCGCCACCCGCAGCGGGTTGTGGAGCCCGGCAGCCCTGCGTCCGTCCTAGCCTGCGGCCCAGCTAGCGGCGCCGGCCAGCGAAGATCTACCAGGTTTCAGCCTCGTGGCACCGTGGCCCTGTCGACTGACACCAGGTACGAATCGGGGCGTCCGGACGTACCTCATGTCAGCCGGGCAGGAAGATCAACGACGAGACTGAAATCAGGTAGACCCGCCTGATCAGCTAGCGGCGCCCGGCCAGGATCGCCTCGATGTTGCGCTCGGCGAGCGCGGTGATGGACATGAACGGGTTGCAGCCGATGTACCCGGGGACCAGCGACGCGTCGTTGACGTAGAGCTTCTCGTGACCGTTGACCCGCCCGAACAGGTCGGTCGCCGCCCCCCGCACACAACCACCCAGCGGGTGAACGGTATTGGGCGCGAACGCCTTTCCTTCGAACAGGTCGTCGCGGTAATCGACCCCGTTGGCCTGGGTCACCCGGTCGAACACCAGCCGCGCACGCTCGATCAGATGGTCGGTGTGACTCTGCGGCCAGTCGATGCCGATGGAGTCGGACTGCCGGTCATAGCTGATCGTCGCCCGGTCACCGGTGCGCACCATGGCGTAGTAGCCCAGCGCATTCGTCTCCAGCGGCAACGGCAGCGAGAACATGCTGGCGTACACCGGATTGTCCGGGTCGGCACGACCGTCCAGGTTGATCATGCCGAGCAGGGACTGCTGGGTGCCCACCGGTTCGGCGGTGTTGTGCGACACCATGATGTCACCGTTGTTGCCGTAGCCGTTGCCGACCTCGTCGTGCAGGTTGGCCAGGTCCCCGTTCTCCCGGGCGCGTAACAGCAGGTGCGTGGTGCCCAGCACACCCGCGGCCAGATAGAGCTGCTCACAACCGATCTCATCACGGGTCACCTCCGTGCCCCAGCGGTCGATCTCGCGGATCGACACCACGTACTCGCCCGAAGGTTCCTGACGGATGCCGGTCACCTCGGTGAGCGGTCGCAGTTGCACGTTCCCGGTCTTCAGCGCCGCGGCGACATAGGTCTGGTCGACGCTGCCGAGACGGCCGTGATTGTTGCCGTACTGGCACTCCCAGTCCAGCGCCGAGAGCGGCACCTCACCGGCGGCCTCACGCATCATGTAGTCGAACGAGTAGGCGCTGCCGTTGATGTCGACGCCGTACCCGGCCGCCTCGGCGTAGGCGCGGCCGACCCGGGCGTATTGGAAGTACGGGGTCTGCTCGAACCAGCCCATGTCCCGGTAGCTGATCTGCAACGCATTCCTGGCCCGCTCGACATAGGTGCCCAGGAATTCGTTCGGGTCGATGTCCGGGAAGGCGACCCGCACCTGGTCGGGGGTCGGCACGGCGGCGATGGCAGCGTTGACCATGGAGCCGCCTCCGACGGCGATCCCGCGGAACACGTCGTGGGCGCCGAAGGTGACCTTGTCGCAGATCCCGGCCTGGATCGGCTGGGATCCCGGATTCTGCGCCGCCACCGCGTTCACCGACACGCCCATGAACGACGGCACCAGACTCGGCGGGACATCGCGGAACCAGCCGGCGCGGGTGTCCGCCGGCAACATCTTGGTGAAACGCTTCCCGTCCTCATCGGGGGTGTCCCAGAGTCGCCCCCGCTCCAGGATGAGGGTGTCCACCCCCGCCTCGCCGAGGCGCAGCGCGCTGACACCGCCGCCGTAGCCACTGCCCACCACGATGGCCTGGTGGAACGCGCGCCCCGCCGGACGTTCCTCGGGCCGGTTGGACGAGCAGGCCCCCACCCCCACCGCACCCGCCGCCAGACCCGCCGCGGCACCCAGAAAGCGCCGTCGTGTCACCTTGATCTTGAGCACCCCTTCACCAACCTCACAGCAAAATCATCATTCGTTATGGCTCCGTGTTTGCACTGCTCGCGCAACCAGGTTAAATAGGCACCGGTAACTAGTTCTCTCCATCCCCCGGCAAGGATACGAAGTGACCGACGCGCAGACCGGCAGAACGCCCACGTGGCGGGCTGTAAAACGGTATCTGTGGATGCTCGGCGCCATCGTCCCGGGGATGGTCGGATTGGCCTGGCTGATGGTCCAGCTGACCGGTCTCCAGGTGTTCTGGTGGGTGGGCCCGGTATTGGCATTCGTCGTGATTCCGGTGCTTGACCAGCTAATTGGCGCCGACGAAACACACGTCCCCAGCGGCACACTCGAAGATCTCGAAAACGACAATTTCTATCGCTGGGTCAACTATCTTTACCTGCCCAACCAGTACCTTTCGCTGATTTTCGCGTGCTGGCTGTGGAGCGGCGGGGGATGGCTGACCATGAGCACGATCGACAAGATCGGCCTGATGGTCACCGTCGGAATCGTGGGCGGGATTGCGATCAACGCGGCCCACGAATTGGGCCACCGGCGCGCCAGCGCCGAAAAGCGACTGAGCAAGATCGCCCTCGCGCAAACTTGCTACGGGCATTTCTTCGTCGAACACAACCGCGGCCACCACCTGCGGGTGGCGACGGTGGAAGATCCCGCCAGCGCGCGGCTCGGTGAGAGCGTCTATCACTTCATCCCGCGTTCGGTGCTGGGCGGGCTGCGCTCGGCATGGCAGCTGGAGGGCGCGCGACTCACCAAGGCCGGCTCGTCCCGGTGGTCACTGCGCAACGACATCCTGAACGCCTGGCTGCTGTCCGCGGCCATCTTCGCGGGCCTGGTCGCCTGGTTCGGCGCCGTCATCATTCCGTGGCTGCTCGGGCAGGCCATCATCGGCGTCTGCCTGCTGGAGACGGTGAACTACCTCGAGCACTACGGCCTGCGCCGGCAGCGACTGGCTGACGGCCGCTACGAGCGCGTGGGGCAGCGGCACAGCTGGAACAGCGACACGCTGATCGCCAACGTGTTCCTGTACCACCTGCAGCGGCACTCCGATCACCACGCCAACCCGCAGAAGCGCTACCAGACGCTGCAGCACTCCGATCAGGCTCCGCAGCTGCCCACCGGTTACGGCAGCATGCTGGTGCTGGCCTGGTGCCCGCCGCTGTGGCGCCGGGTGATGGATCGCCGGGTATTGGCGCACTACGGCGGCGATATCCGGTTGGCGGCGCTGCAACCCGATAGGGCCTAGCGCGGGTCGTCCGGCGGTCCCGGGCCGGCTGTCGCCTAACCTTGAACCTCGTGCCCGATAGGAAAGTCCGCCTTCTCGCCGTCATCACGGGCCTTGTCGGCTTTCTGCTCTGCGCCCTCGCCCCGCTGCTGCCGGTGCGGCAGAGCACCGCGGCGATCCAGTGGCCCCAGTCCGCGAACGCCGACGGCTTCGTCGGCGATATCACCGCGCCGCTGGTCTCCGGCGCGCCCAGATCGCTGGACGTGACCATTCCGTGCCGGACGGTCGCCAGCCTGCCCGCCGACGGCGGACTGGTGTTCTCCACGATCCCGCCCGACGGTATCGACGCCGGGCGCAACGGCCTGTTCGTCAATGCCAACGCCGATGTCGTCTACGTCGCGTTCCGGGACACCGTCGCGGCGGTCGCGCCGCGCGATGCCGTCGACTCCGGGACCTGCAGCGAGCTCCGGATCTGGGCCGATGTCGGCGCCGTCGGCGCGGATTTCGTCGGCATCCCCGGCGCCACCGGCACTCTCGGTCTCGACAAGCGCCCTCAGGTGGCGGGCATCTTCACCGACCTGCGCGTCGGACCGGATGCCGGACTGAACGCGCGCGTCGACATCGACACCCGCTTCATCACCTCGCCGACCGCGCTGAAGACCGCGGTGATGGTGCTCGGCGTGGCCGCCGTGCTGGCGTCCATCGTCGCGCTGGCGCTGCTGGACCGCACCGCCGGGCGGCGCGCACCGTCGGGCCGCCGGCGCCGCACAGGTCTGTCGGTGTGGCTCGCCGACGCCGGCGTGGTGGGCGGGCTGCTGGTCTGGCACATCGTCGGGCCGCCGACCTCCGACGACGGCTACAACCTGACCATGGCCCGGGTGTCCGGGGAGGCCGGGTACATCGCCAACTACTACCGCTATTTCGGCGCCTCGGAAGCCCCGTTCGACTGGTACCAGAGCGTGCTCGCGCAGCTGGCCTCGATCAGCACCGCAGGCGTCTGGATGCGGCTGCCCGCCACCGCCGCCGCGATCGGCACCTGGTTGCTCCTGAGCCACATCGTGCTGCCCCGGCTCGGGAACCGGCTGGCGCGCAACCGGGCCGCCGTGTGGACCGCGGGCGCGGTGTTCCTGGCCGCCTGGCTGCCGTTCAACAACGGTTTGCGCCCCGAACCGCTGATCGCGTTCGGCGTGGTCCTCATCTGGGTACTGGTGGAACTGTCGGTGGGCCGCCGCCGGCTGTGGCCGACCGCGGCCGCGATCGTCGTCGCGGTGTTCTGCGTGACGCTGGCACCGCAGGGTCTGATCGCGCTGGCGCCGCTGCTCGTGGGCGCCCGGGCGATCACCCGGGTCGTCGCCGAACGCCGCCCCACCCTGGGGCTGGCGGCCCAGCTGGCACCGCTGGCCGGCGCCGCATCGCTGATCTTCGTCATCGTGTTCCGCGACCAGACGCTGGCCACGGTGGCGGAGTCGGCGCGCATCAAGTACGTGGTGGGCCCGACGGTCCCCTGGTACCAGGAGTTCCTGCGCTACTACTACCTGACCGTCGAGGACAGCGTCGACGGTTCGCTGACCCGCCGGTTCGCGGTGCTGATCCTGCTGCTGTGTCTGTTCGGTCTGTTGATGGTGCTGCTGCGCCGCGGCACCGTGCCCGGCGCGATGAACGGGCCGGTGTGGCGGCTGATCGGCACCACCGGCATCGGACTGCTGCTGCTGACGTTCACCCCGACCAAGTGGGCCATCCAGTTCGGTGCGTTCGCCGGCCTGGCGGGCGCGCTCGGCGGCGTGACGGCATTCGCACTGGCCCGGGTCGGGCTGCACAGCCGGCGCAATCTCGCGCTGTACGTGACCGCGCTGCTGTTCGTGCTGGCGTGGGCCACCTCGGGTCTCAACGGCTTCTTCTACACCGGCAACTACGGGGTGCCGTGGTTCGACAAGCAGCCCGTCATCGTCGGCTTCCCGGTGACCACGATCTTCCTGGTGCTGGCGATCGCCGGTGGCCTGCTGACGGCCTGGCTGCACTTCCGTATCGACTACGCCGGGCACACCGAGGTCGCCGACACCGGCCGCAACCGGGCGCTGGCGTCCACCCCGCTGCTGGTCGTCGCGGTCATCATGGTCGTCCTGGAGCTGGGATCGATGCTCAAGGCCACCGCGAGCCGCTACCCCGTCTACACCACCGGCTCGGCCAACCTGGCGGCCCTGCGGTCCGGGCTGTCCGCCGACAGCTGCGCCATGGCCGACGCCGTGCTGGTGGAGGCCGACACCAATGCCGGACTGCTGCAACCGGTTCCGGGGCAGCGCTTCGGTAAATACGGCCCGCTGGGCGGCGAGAAGCCGATCGGATTCACCCCCAACGGTGTCAGCGACACCCTGGAGCCGCCCGAACCCGTGGCGGCCAACCCAGGCACCCCGAACTCGGACGGCCCGGTCGACAAGCCGAATGTCGGCGTCGGCTACGCGGCGGGCACCGGCGGCGGTTACGGCCCCGAGGGCGTCAACGGATCCCGGGTGTACCTGCCGTTCGGGCTGGACCCGGAAACCACCCCGGTGATGGGCAGTTTCGACGAGAACACCCTGGCAGCCAAGGCCACCTCGGCCTGGTACCAGCTACCGCCCCGCACCCCGGACCGTCCGCTGGTGACCGTCGCCGCGGTGGGCGCGATCTGGTTCTACGAGGAGGACGGCTCCTTCAACTACGGCCAGTCGCTGAAACTGCAGTGGGGTGTGCACCGGCCCGACGGCAGCTACCAGGCTCTGTCCGAGGTGCAGCCGATCGACACCTTCTATCAGAAGGCCTGGCGCAACCTGCGTTTCCCGCTCGCCGCGGCTCCGCCGGAGGCCAACGTGGCCCGCATCGTCGCCGATGACCCGAACCTGTCCGAGGACCAGTGGTTCGGCTTCACGCCGCCACGGGTGCCGGTCCTGCAGACCGCGCAGGAGTACCTCGGCACGCAGACCCCGGTGCTGATGGACATCGCCACCGCGGCCAACTTCCCCTGCCAGCGGCCCTTCGCCGAACGTCTCGGTGTCGCCGAACTGCCGGACTACCGGATCATTCCGAACTTCAAGCAGATGGTGGCATCCTCGAACCAGTGGCAGTCCGCCGACGACGGAGGTCCGTTCCTGTTCATCCAGGCGCTGCTGCGGACTTCGACCATCCCGACGTATCTGCGTGACGACTGGTACCGCGACTGGGGTTCGATCGAGCGTTATATCCGGGTGGTGCCACGCGATGTCGCGCCCGACGCCGTCATCGAAGAAGGGACTACAAACGTGTTCGGCTGGAGTCGCGGCGGACCGATCAGGGCCCTGCCGTGAACGGAGAGAACGGCAGCATCGATACCGCCGTGAACGGAGAGAACGGCAGCATCGACACCGCCGTGAACGTGAACTCGAAGGATGTGAAGATCGCCCGCTGGGTCGCCACCATCGCCGGCCTGCTGGGCTTCGTGATGGCGGTCGCCGTACCTCTGCTGCCGGTCACCCAGACCACCGCGACCCTGAATTGGCCTCAGGCGGGCCAGCTCTCGAATGTCACCGCTCCGCTGATCTCGCAGGCCCCGGTGACCCTGACCGCCACGGTGCCGTGCTCGGTGATCCGGGACATGCCCGCCGAGGGCGGTCTGGTGCTGGGCACCGCGCCCGCCGAGGGCCGGGACGCGGCGCTGAACGCGATGCTGGTCAACGTCACCGAGTCGAGCGCGGACGGCCCGGGCCGGGTCGACGTCATCGTGCGCAATGTGGTGGTGGCCAGCGTCGAACGCGACCGGGCCGCAGACTGTTCCGACCTCCGGATCATCTCCGACCACAGCGGCACCTACGCCGAGTTCGTCGGGCTGACCCAGGAGGACGGCACCCCGCAGCGCACCGGTTTCCCCGACCCCAATCTGCGGCCGGCCGTCGTCGGCGTGTTCACCGACCTGACCGGCCCTGCCCCGCAAGGCCTGTCGCTGACGGCCGATATCGACACCCGGTTCACCACGCATCCGACCGCGCTGAAACTCACCGCGATCGTGCTGGCGATCCTCTCGACGATCATCGCGGTGCTGGCGCTGTGGCGACTGGACCGCCTCGACGGCCGGCGCATGCACCGGCTCATCCCCACCCGCTGGAGGACGGCGACTCCGGTCGACGGTGTCGTGGTGGGCGGGTTCGCGCTCTGGTACGTCATCGGTACCAACTCCTCGGACGACGGCTACATCCTGCAGATGGCCCGGGTCGCCGATCACGGCGGCTACATGGCCAACTACTTCCGCTGGTTCGGCAGCCCCGAGGACCCGTTCGGCTGGTACTACAACGTGCTGGCGCTGATGACCCGGGTGAGCGACGCCAGCATCTGGATCCGGTTGCCCGACCTGATCTGTGCGCTGGTGTGCTGGCTGCTGCTGTCCCGCGAAGTGCTACCCCGGCTGGGGCCCGCGGTGGTCGCCAGCCGTCCGGCGCTGTGGGCGGCCGGCCTGGTACTGCTGGGCGCCTGGATGCCGTTCAACAACGGGCTGCGCCCGGAAGGCCAGATCGCCACCGGCGCGCTGATCACCTATGTACTGATCGAACGCGCGGTCACCTCCGGGCGGCTGACACCGGCTGCGCTGGCCATCGTCTCGGCGGCCTTCACCCTCGGCATCCAGCCGACCGGCTTGATCGCGGTGGCCGCGCTGGTGGCCGGTGGCCGGCCCATCCTGCGGATCCTGATGCGCCGCCGGGCCGTCGTGGGTACCTGGCCGCTGCTGGCGCCGCTACTGGCGTCCGGCACCGTGATCCTGGCTGTCGTGTTCGCCGATCAGACGCTGGCCACGGTGCTGGAGGCCACCAGGATCCGCACCGCGATCGGACCCAGCCAGGCGTGGTACACCGAGGTTCTGCGGTACTACTACCTGGTCCTGCCGACCGTCGACGGCGCCATCTCGCGCCGGTTCGCGTTCCTGTTCAGCGTGATGTGCCTGTTCCCGGCGCTGTTCATGATGTTGCGCCGCAAGCGGATCGCCGGCATCGCGCGCGGGCCCGCCTGGCGATTGATGGGCATCATCTTCGCCACGATCTTCTTCCTGATGTTCACCCCCACCAAGTGGATTCACCACTTCGGCCTGTTCGCCGCGGTCGCGGGTGCGATGGCCGCGCTGGCCACGGTGATGGTGTCGCCGGTGGTGCTGCGGTCGGCACGAAACCGGATGGCGTTCCTGTCGCTGGTGTTCTTCGTGCTGGCCCTGTGTTTCGCCTCGGTCAACGGATGGTGGTACGTCTCGAACTTCGGCGTCCCGTTCAACACCGCGGTGCCGGCGATCGGCGGGGTGACGGTCAGCACGATGTTCTTCGTCCTTTTCGTGCTCGCCGCGCTGTGGGCGTTCTGGTTGCACGTCTCCGGGCACGGGGAGTCCCGCGTCGTCGACCGACTCACCGCCGCACCGATTCCGATCGCCGCCGGCTTCATGGTCGTGGTGTTCGTGGCGTCGATGGCCATCGGCATGGTGCGCCAGTACCCGACCTACTCCAACGGTTGGGCCAACGTCCGCGCGTTCGCCGGCGGTTGCGGCATGGCCGACGATGTACTGGTCGAACCGGACTCCAATGCCGGCTTCCTACGGCCGCTGCCCGGCGACTACGGCCCGCTGGGACCGCTGGGTGGGGCCGACGCGCAAGGCTTCTCGCCCGACGGTGTGCCGGACCGGATCATCGCCGAGGCCATCCGGCTGAACAATCCGCAGCCCGGCACCGACTACGACTGGAACCGGCCGATGCGGCTGCCGCGGCCCGGCGTCAACGGGTCGCGGGTGCCGCTGCCCTACGGGCTGGACCCCGCGCGGGTGCCGGTCGCCGGAACATATTCGACCGGGGCACAGCAGGAGAGCAAACTCACCTCAGCCTGGTACGAGTTGCCCGCCGCCGACGATGCGCACCCGCTGGTCACCATCACCGCGGCAGGCACCATCGCCGGCGTCAACGTCGCCAAGGGCGAGGTCTCCGGTCAGACCGTCGAGCTGGAGTACGCGGTCGCCGGACCGGACGGCGCACCTGTGCCGGCCGGACGAGTCAGCCCGTATGACATCGGCCCGACACCGTCGTGGCGCAACCTGCGCTACCCGCGCCAGCAGATCCCGGCCGATGCGATCGCGGTTCGCGTGGTCGCCGAGGATCTTTCACTGGGCCAGGGCGATTGGGTCGCGGTGACCCCGCCGCGAGTACCCGAGGTGCGCTCGGTCCAGGAGTACATCGGCTCCCAGCAGCCCGTGCTGCTGGACTGGGCGGTCGGCCTGGCCTTCCCGTGCCAGCAACCGATGCTGCACGCCAACGGGGTGACCGAGGTGCCGAAGTACCGGATCTCACCGGACTACTTCGCCAAGCTGCAGAGCACCGACACCTGGCAGAACGGTCTGGAGGGCGGACTGCTGGGCATCACCGATCTGCTGCTGCGGGCCTCGGTGATGTCGACCTATCTGTCCAAGGACTGGGGCCAGGACTGGGGATCGTTGCGGCGCTTCGACACCATCGTCGACGCCGAACCGGCCCAGCTCGAGCTGGGGAGTTCCACCCACTCCGGGCTGTACTCGCCCGGCGAGATCCGCATCGGGCCGTAGCCATGGTTGAGCGGGCACGCCTCGGAAATGCCGTTCTGACAAGGGTGTTGGAGACGTCGTTCGAACCGGGTATCGAGATGTTCGGGCGGACACCGGAGCAGGCGTGGTCGGAGAATGCCGACCTGCTGGTGCCCACCTTCCTGAACCCGGACACCCGGCGGTGGCGGGTGGCGATCCAGACCTGGGTGATCGATGTCGACGGGCTGCGGGTGCTCATCGACACCGGCGTCGGCAACGGGCGTGAAAGCGCTGTTCCGGTGCTGAACAATCTGGACACCGGTTTCCTGGATGCGCTCGCGGCCGCCGGCGTCAGCCCGGACAGCGTCGACGTGGTGCTCAACACCCACCTGCACACCGATCATGTCGGGTGGAACACCACCGCATCCGGCGGCGGCTGGGTGCCCACCTTCCCGAATGCCCGATATCTGCTGCCCGAGGCCGACTTCCGGCATTTCGGACCCGGCGGCGCCGGCTGCGACGCCGCGGCACGGGTGGTGTTCGACGACAGTGTGGCGCCCGTGTACGAGGCCGGACAGGTCGAATTGTTCAGCGGAGACTACCCTTTGAGCGAATCGGTGTGGCTGCGGCCCGCGGCGGGACACACGCCGGGGTCATCGGTGCTGTGGCTGGATGCCGGCAGACCCGCAGTGTTCGTCGGGGATCTGACGCACTGCCCCATCCAGATTCCGCGGCCCGCGGATCCGTGCGCGTTCGATCTGGACGCCGACGCCGCCGCCGCGACCCGCAAGCGGGTGTTCACCGAGGCCGCGCGCCGGCGTGCGACCGTCATCCCCGCGCACTATCCGGGCCACGGCGGCGCCACCCTGGTCGCTCGTGGGGACGGGTTCCAGGTCGACGACTGGCTGGACCTGCCTTCGCTCTGACGCCGACCGACCTAGACCTTGGCGTATACCACCCGGCTCCCCAACACCACGTCCTGCAGCGAACGGCGCCGCGCATCGACGGCGACCCACAGCAGTCCCACCGGGAACAGCACACAGGCCACCGCGCGGATCAACGCGATCAACGGTGCCACCCGGCCACCGCGGCGGCCGGTCACCCGCAGCCCCATGGTGACCGCACCGACGGTGCAGCCTGACACCGCCCAGCACGCGGCCAGGTAGAACACCGCGACACCGAACATGACCGCCGTGGAGAACACGGCGCTGACGGTCGGGAAGCTGAAGGAGGACGGGTTGAACATCAACCGGGCCAGGATGAGACCCACGTAGAGCGCGCCCAGTACCACTCCGACGAACAGCAGATCGATGACGGCGGCCACCCCACGGCTGACGATGCCGGCCGAGCGAGGCTTGCCGAGCGAGCTCACCGTGGTTCCCGGCCCAGCAGGCGGTCGACGAATCCGGACACCATATCGTCGGCGCGCTCGCCCTGGGTCCGCACATCGCTCATCACCTCGGCGGTCACCGAGTCGGTGGACTGCCGGATGATCGCGGGCAGATCGATCCCGTCCACCACCTCATCGGCCAGCCCGATGAGGTCGAGCCGCTCACGTGCCAATGCGTTCAGGTCGAGCTCGTCGAGGATCGTCTCGATACCGGCGGCCAGCACCCGTTCGCCGCGCGCCTGCAGGTCCAACCGGCCGCGCCGCAGCCAGGATCCGACCATCGGCAGGCCCTCGACACCCCGGTAGACCACGGCGACACCGTCCGCGGCGCTCGCGACGACCCCGAGTGCCACGGCGACCGCAGGCGGCAACGCCTTGTCCGACATCGTTGCATCGTAGTGCGCTACCGGAGGTGCTGTTTGGCCTCTTCGTAGGACCCGGTGGGAGCGGCGTCATCGCTGGTGTAGACGCTGTGCACCACACCGCTGGTGAACGCCTGGGAGCGCAGCAGTTTCAGCGGCAGCGTGCTGCCGTCGGCGAAAAGCCGGGCACCGCTGCCGACCACCACCGGGTGGATGAACAGGTGCAGTTCGTCGAGCAGTCCGGCGGCCAGCAGCGCACGAACGACCGACGGGGATCCCGCCATGGCGATGTCACCGCCGGGCTGCTCCCTCAACGCGGCCGCGGCCTCGATCAGCTCACCGGCGAGCTGTTCGGAATTGCGCCAGGTGAAGGCCAGCGGCTGCCGGGACACCACGATCTTGCGGGCATCGCCGATCTTCTTGGCGAATCCGGCGTCCTCACCGCCCTCGGCCTCCCGGGCCGGCCAGGCGCCGGCGAAGCTGTCGTAGGTGTCACGGCCCAGCAGCAGGGTGTCGGCCGAGCCCAGCTGGGCGTCGACGGCGGCGCCCATCTCATCGTTGTAATAGGGGAAGTGCCACTGATCGGGCGCTTCGATCACTCCGTCGAGGGAGATGAACAGACCCGCGGTGATTCGTCTCATGCCGGATACGACCGTCGCAGGGCGTGAAACTCATCGCACGGGTTACAGCGGCGTCAGGCCGTGCTTGCGCAGCACCTTGTTGACGGGCTGCTTGTCACGCAGCAACCGCAGCGACTGACGGATCAGCAGCCGGGTCTGGTGCGGTTCGATGACCCCGTCGATGTAGCCACGTTCGGCGGCGATCCACGGCGTGGCCAGGTTGGCGTTGTAGCCCTCGATGAAATCGGCGCGGATCTTCTGCACCTCGGGTGCGGTGGGATCAGGGAAACGCTTGACCAGCAGCTGGGCGGCACCCTCGGCGCCGATCACCGCGATGCGCGCGGTGGGCCAGGCGAAGTTCAGGTCCGCCGAGAGCTGCTTGGAGCCCATCACCGCATACCCGCCGCCGTAGGCCTTGCGCACCACGATGGTCACCTTGGGCACGTCGGCCTCGACGATGGCGTTGAAGAACCGGCCACCGCGTTTGATGATGCCGCCCTTCTCCTCCTCGAGACCGGGCATCGCGCCGGGGGTGTCGACGACGAAAACCAGTGGCAGGTTGAACGAATCGCAGAACCGGATGAACCCGGCCGCCTTGTCGGAGGCTTCGTTGCCCACCGCGCCGGACATGTGCATCGGCTGGTTGGCGATCACCCCGACGGGGCGGCCGTCGACGCGGGCGAAGGCGGTGATCATCGAGGGGCTGCGCTGATCGGCGATCTCGAACACGTCGCCGTCGTCGAAGATCCGCAGCAGGATCTCGTGCATGTCGTAGGCCTGGTTGTCCGAGTCCGGCACGATCGTGTCGAGTTCCAGGTCGGACGGCGTGATCTCGGGCTCCAGACCCGGGTTCACGATCGGCACATCGTCGAAGTGGTTGGACGGCAGGAAACCCAGGTAGTCCCGCACGTACTGGTAGGCCGCCGACTCCGACTCGACGACCTTGTGGATGTTGCCGCGCTGCGCCTGCACGTCGGCACCGCCGAGTTCGTCGAAGGAGACATCCTCACCGGTGACGTCCTTGATGACATCTGGCCCGGTGATGAACATGTAACCCTGATCACGCACGGCGACCACGAGATCGGTCTGGATCGGCGAGTACACCGCGCCACCCGCACACTTGCCGAAGATCAGCGAGATCTCCGGGACCAGGCCACGCAGCATCTCGTGGCGGCGACCGAGTTCGGCGTACCAGGCCAGCGAGGTCGCGGTGTCCTGGATGCGGGCGCCCGCCGAGTCGTTGATGCCGATGATCGGGCAGCCGACCATGGCCACCCACTCCATCAGCTTGGCGACCTTGCGGCCGAACATCTCGCCGACCGAGCCCTGGAACACGGTCTGGTCGTGGCTGAACACGCCGACGGGACGGCCGTCGATGGTGCCGTGCCCGGTCACCACACCGTCGCCGAAGAACGCGTTCGGGTCACCTGGCGTCTTGGCCAGCGCGCCGATCTCCAGGAAGCTGCCCGGATCGAGCAGCGCATGGATCCGGGCGCGGGCGCTCGGAATACCCTTCTTGTCGCGTCGTGCCTTGGCCTTCTCGTCGCCGGGATCCTTTGCCAGCTCCAGCTTCTCGCGGAGCTCGGCAAGCTTCTCGGCGGTGGTGTGCGACTTGGGCTGCACCGGGGTTTCCGTCACTTGGAGTCCTTCTCAGCTTCGATGCGGTTGATGGCCTCGCTCAGGTGAGCGCCGACCTTCGCGATATAGGGCTCGTCGATGGCTTGGATGTGCTCACCACCGATCGGCACCACTTCCAGGTCGGCAACATAGTCACCCCAGCCGCCGTCGGGCTTGCGGGTGGCGTACGCCGGCTCGAAGACGATGGCGTCATCGTGGTACCGATCGGCCAGATAGAGCGCGACGTGCCCGTCGTACGGCTGAACCTCGATGGTGGCCAGCGCCCGCTGGTCCAGGTACGAGGTGCGCTGGTGCTCGATGATCCCGCCGGGGATCTGCACCCCGCTCTGGGAGACGGCATCCAGCACGAACCTCACCTGACCCTCGTCATCGAGCTTCTCCAGTTCCTCATAGGGGATCTCGGGGATCTCGACGTTGAAGGTGCGCTGGGCGAACAGCGCGTAGCGGTCCCAGCGGGCACGGTTGCCCTCCTTGGACTGGTCGATCGGCTCGCCGGGCAGGGCGAGGTCGATGAGACCGACGAAGCGCACATCGGCACCGGCCTGTTTGAGCCCGATGGCGCAGGCGTAGGCCAGCGCACCACCAAGCGACCAGCCGGCCAGCACGAACGGTCCGTCGTGCAGTTCCAGCAGCTTGGGCACGTACTCGGCGGCGCGCTCCTCGATGGAGCCCTCGACCCGCTCGATGCCGTACACCGGGACGTCTGCGGGCAGCCGGTTGATCAGCGGCTCGTAGACGACGGTGGACCCGCCGGCCGGATGGAACACGAAGAGCGGAACGTGCGACGACCCCCCCGGACTTTCAGCGGCCGCCCGCAGGGTGCGCACGAACCCGTCCACCACTCCGTCCTCGAGCTGATTGCGGACGTGGGTGGCCAGTTCCTCGATGGTCGTGGCCGAGGTCACGTTCTCGACGGTGATGGTGCCCTCGGCGCGCTCGGACAGCCGGCCGGCCAGCTTCGCGGCAGCTTCGGCAGTCAGCGACGGCAGCTCGTTGAAGATGCCACCGGGCGACTTGCCGGTCACGATCGCCCAGGTGGCGAAGGTGACGCGCTCGGCCGCATCACGCGGGGGGACATCGGCGCCGAGCGCCTCGGTGACGGCCTCCTGGGTGAGCACCTTCGCCGCGGCCGCGGCCGCGGTTGCGCTCGGCTTCGCGGGATCAGCCTGTGTCGGACCACTGGGATCCGTTGGTGGCGGCGGGATCTCGATTCCGACCTCGGCCAGCGAATCCGTGGTGTGGTCCGCCGCCGTCGCTGCGCTTGCCTCTGGCACATTCCCCGTCGCTGCGCTCGCCTCTGGCACATTCCCCGTCGCTGCGCTCGCCTCGGCCAGCTTGGCCTCGAGCTCGGCCACGGTGGTGGCGCCGCCCATGAGCTCCGCCTGCGCGGCGGCGATCTCCTCGGCGGTCTGCCCCTTCTGGGCCTCGGCCAGTTCGCCGACCTCGTCGCGGTGCTCGATGGCGTACTGGATCAGCTTCTCCACCGCGTACAGGTTGGCATCGCGTACCGCGGTCAGCTGGATCGGCGGCAGGTCGAAGTCGTACTCGACGCGGTTCTTGATGCGCACGGCCATCAGGGAATCCAGCCCGAGTTCGATCAGCGGCACCTCCCAGGGCAGGTCCTCGGGCTCGTACCCCATGGCGCTGCCGACGATGGTGCCCAGCCGGTCGGCCACCGTCTCGCCGGTGTCCGGGGACCATTTGGCGAAGTTCGCACCGATGTTCGCGCCGGCGGTGAGGTTGTCGGCCTCGAACGCCGCCGGAGCCGCCCCGGCGGCGACATCAGATCCCGCCGCCCGCTCCTCGACGACGGCAGGCGCCGCGGCGATCTCGGCGACGGTGCCGGCACCGACTGCCGTCGGCAACACGGCCTGCTGGCCGCCGCGGGTGACGATGGCGTCATAGACGAGCGTGAACGATTCGTCGATACGCGCATGCACCTGCACCGTCGCGCCGCCGGGGTGCCGGGTGAGCGTGGTGACCAGGCGGGCATTGTCGGCCGGTACCGCGCGCTGCTCGAACGCCGCCAGTTGGGCATCGGGAAGCACCTGCGCGGCAGCGGCTTTCACCAGCGCGGGCAGGTCGGCCGCACCGTCGGGTGCGTACTCCCAGACGTGCCGGCCGTCCGGGGTGGCCACATGGGTGCCCGGCATCAGCACCGAGCTGTCCCCGGTGAAACGGGCATCCAGCCAATGCTGCTTGCGGCGGAAACGGGTGAGCGGGATGTCGGCGTAGTCCAGCGCTCCGGCCAGGCCGCGGGCCCGGCGCGGGAACAGCGAGCGCGGGTCCAGATCATGACCGTGCACGAACAGGGTGGCCATCGCCACCGTCATCGAGTCGACCTCGTCCTGCTTACGGGCAAGCGTGGCGATCAGCTGCGCATCGTGCAGACCCGCCGACGCCGTGGTCAGCCCGACCTGCATGAGCGCCACCGGGTTCGGCGCGAGCTCCAGGAAGGTGGTGTGCCCGTTGTCCACCGCGTTGCGGATGCCGTGGGTGAAGTAGACGCTGTGCCGCAGCCCCTTCTTCCAGTAGTCGACATCGTGGATCGGGTCCGCGCCGACACGGACCAGCTGACCCTCGTGCACCGTCGAGTAGTAGGGGACCTGCGTCGGGCGTGCTTCGATGCCCTGGATTTCGGCGGCGAGTTCACCGAGCAGCGGATCCATCTGCTGGGTGTGGCTGGCGCCCTTGGTCTGGAACTTGCGGGCGAACTTGCCCTCGGATTCGGCACGAGCGATGATCGCGTCGATCTGCTCGGGCGGACCGCCGATGACGGTCTGAGTGGGGGCGGCGTACACGCACACCTCCAGCCCGGGGTAATCGGAGAAGACCGTCTTGATCTCGTCGGACGAGTACTCGACCAGCGCCATCAGCCGGATGTACTCGCCGAACAGCATCGCCTCGCCCTCACCCATCAGGTGGGCACGCGAGCAGATGGTGCGGGTGGCATCGGCCAGGCTCAGCCCACCGGAGAAGTAGGCGGCCGCCGCCTCGCCGAGCGACTGTCCCACCAGCGCACCGGGTTTGGCGCCATGCGCCTTCAGAACCTCACCGAGGGCGATCTGGATGGCGAAGATCACCGTCTGGACCAACTCGATGGGATATTCGCAGGTCTCGTCGGTGTAATCGATGGCGTCATCGAGGATCAGCTCGACCACGGAGTAGCCGCGCTCGTCCTGCACGTGCGCGTCTACCTTGTTGATCCACTCGGCGAAGACCTCGTTGCGCAGGTACAGGCTCTTGCCCATCTTGCGGTGCTGCGCACCGAAACCGGCCAGCACCCACACGGGTCCGTTGGTGACCGGGCCGTCGGCGGCCAGCACCAGGGGGCTGGGCTTGCCGTCGGCAAGCGCACGCAGACCCTTGACGGCCTCATCATGGTCGTGGGCCAGCACCACGGCGCGGGAGCGGCCGTGGTTGCGCCGCGACAGCGAGCGGCCGATCGACTCCAGCGACGAGGCCCGTCCGGCCGCGCTGTCGATCCAGTCCGCGAGCTCCGCGGCGGCGGTCCGTTTGCGGGAGGTCAGGAACCCCGAAAGGAACAGCGGGACAACGGGCTTCGGCTGTTCTTGCGTCTCGAGTTCGGCACGGGCCACCTCGAGCAGTCGCTTGGCCTCATCGGTCAGGCCGGGCAGTTCGTAGTTGTCGTCGTCATAGCTGGGGTATGCGGGCTCGTCGGTCACGAACTCGCCGTACTCGTCCATCCGGACTCCACCGACGGACACCGCGTCCTGAGCCGGCTTGTCCTCGGCGACAGGCGCTTCCGGCTCGGGGTCGGGCTCGACCAGATCGGCGGCCAGCACCTCACGCAGCACCAGGTGGGCGTTGGCACCACCGAAGCCGAAGCCCGAGACACCCGCGATGGCGTGTCCGCTGTAGCGGGGCCAATCGCTGACGGTGTCGTTGACCTTCAGATGTTCCTTGTCGAAATCGATGTACGGGTTGGGGCCGGCGTAGTTGATCGACGGCGGCAGCTTGTCGTGCTGCAGTGACAGCGCCATCTTCGCCAGGCTGGCCGCACCGGCCGCTGATTCCAGGTGTCCCACATTGGATTTCACCGCGCCCAGCAGCGCAGGCTTGCCATCGGCACGGCCAAGCCCGATCACCCGGCCGAGCGCGTCGGCCTCGATCGGGTCACCCAGGATGGTGCCGGTGCCGTGCGCCTCGATGTAGTCGACATCGCGCGGGTTGATCCCGGCGTCCTTGTAGGCCTTGCGCAGCACCGCGGCCTGGGCATCCGGGTTGGGCGCGAGCATGCCGTTGGACCGGCCGTCGTGGTTGACCGCGCTGCCGGCGATGACGGCGATGATCTCGTCACCGTCACGCCGCGCATCGGCGACCCGCTTGAGCACCAGCATGCCGCCACCCTCGGACCGGGCGTAGCCGTTGGCATCCGAGGAGAACGACTTGCACCGGCCGTCCGGGGCCAGCACGCCACCGACCTCGTCGAAACCGATCGTGACGATCGGGGTCACCATGGCGTTCACGCCGCCGACGATCGCCACATCGATCTCGCCGGTACGCAGCGCGCGCACACCCTGGTGGGTGGCGACCAGCGAGCTGGAGCACGCGGTGTCGATGGACTCGGACGGCCCGCGGAAGTCGTAGAAGTAGGACACCCGGTTGGCGATGATGGAGCTGGTGGTGCCGGTGATCGCGTACGGATGCGCGGTGGTGGGGTCGGCGACGGCCAGGAACATGTAGTCGTTGTTCGAACTGCCCACGTACACACCGACATCGCCGCCGCGCAGGCTGGACGCGGGGATGCGGGCGTGCTCGAGGGCTTCCCAGGTCAGCTCGAGGGCCATCCGCTGCTGCGGGTCGAGGTTGTCGGCCTCCATCTTCGACAGCGCGAAGAACTCGGAGTCGAAACCCTTGATATCGGAGAGATAGCCACCGCGGGTGTGCGCCTTGGCGACCCGCTCGGCGATGCGGGGCTCACCGAGGAACTCCGACCAGCGGCCCTCCGGCAGATCCGAGCTGGCATCGCGGCCCTCGAGCAGGGCCGCCCACATCTGGTCGGCGCTGTTCATATCGCCGGGGAAACGGGTGGCCAGACCGACGATCGCGATGTCGTCGACTCCGGGCGCGCGGGACCAGTCCTCGTCGGCGTCCAGCACGGGTTCGGGTTCGCCCTCGACGATGACGGTGGCCAGAGACTCGATGGTCGGGTTGCGGAACACCACGGTGGCGGTCAGCGTGACTCCGGTCAGGTCCTCGATATCGCTGGCCATGGCCACCGCGTCCCGCGAGGACAGCCCGAGTTCGACGACCGGCGCCGACTCGTTGATGGTGTCGGCGGACTGACCGGTCGCGTTGGCGATCCAGTTGCGCAGCCATTCGCGCATCTCGTTGACGGTCAGGTCACCCCGGGCGGCGGGCGCCGCTCCGGCGGCGTTCTCCGGCTGGCGTGAATTATCTTGCGCTTCAGTCATTTTCACTGTTCACTTTCGCCGCCGTGCGGCCTTGGTGACGCGGCCGGAAACCCAGTCGGTCTCAGTCGGTCTCATCGGGGAAGTCGTTGGCGATCTTGCCGCTGCGCAGGCTGCCGTCGAGGTAACCGTTGCGACAGGCCCGGCGGCCGATCTTGCCGCTGGAGGTACGCGGGATGGCGCCCGCCGCGGTGAGCAGGACATCGCGGACGGTGACACCGTGGCGCACCGCGATGGCCGCACGGATGTCGTCGATGATCGGGGCCAGTTCCAGCTTGTGCGAACCGGCCGCCCGCTCGGCGACGATGACCAACTGCTCCGAGGTGTCCTCGGCGTCGAACTTCAGACCGGCGTGGGAGTCGTCGAACACCTCGGCGGGCAGCTGGTTGGCCGGCACCGAGAAGGCCGCGACGAACCCGGTGCGCAGCGCCTTGGACGCCTCCTGCGCGGAGTACTCCAGATCCTGCGGGTAGTGGTTGCGGCCGTCGATGATGACCAGATCCTTGACGCGACCGGTGATGTAGAGATCACCGTCGTGGAACGCGCCGTAGTCGCCGGTGCGTACCCAGGTTGCGTCATCGGCCGCGCCCTCGGCGTGCGAGGGGCTGGTGCGCGATTTCAGGATGTTCTGGAAGGTCTCGCGGCTCTCGGTGTCCTTGCCCCAGTAGCCGGTGCCCATGTTCTGGCCGCTGATCCAGATCTCACCGATCTGGCCGTCGGGCAGTTCGGTGGCGGACTCGGCGTCCACGATCACCGCCCACTCCGAGACGCCGACCTTGCCCGCAGAGGCCTGCGCGACGGCGGACTGCGAGTCGGCGTCGACCTCGACGATTCGGTTGTTGTTCAACGCGTCGCGGTCGACGTAGATGATCTTGGGCTCTTCGGAGGCCGGGGTGGTCGAGACGAAGAGCGTGGCCTCGGCCAGTCCGTAGGACGGCTTGATGGCCTTGGGCTGGAAGCCGTAGGGCCCGAACGCCTCGTTGAAACGGCGCACCGTGGCCGCCGAGATGGGCTCGCTGCCGTTGAGGACCGCCTTGACGTTGGACAGGTCCAGCGGCGGCTCGCCGTCCTTGGGCAGGCCGCGCGCGGCGGCGTGATCGAAGGCGAAGTTCGGTGCCACCGAGATGACACCGCCGGTGTCACCGGGCTTGCGGGCCATCTCCCGGATCCAGCGGCTGGGGCGGCGCACGAAGGCCGCCGGGGTCATGAAGGTGAAGTTGTGCCCGATCATCGGGGACAGCAGCGCGGTGATCAGACCCATGTCGTGAAAGAAGGGCAGCCAGGACAGACCGCGGTCGCCCTCTTCGGCTTCCAGCGCCTCGATGATCTGCACGATGTTGGTGGCCAGGTTGAGGTGGGTGATCTGCACGCCGGTCGGGATGCGCGTCGAACCCGAGGTGTACTGCAGGTAGGCGACCGTGTCGATGCTGACGTCCATCGGTTCCCAGGTTCCGGCGACCTCGGCGGGGACGGCGTCCACGGCGATGACGCGCGGGCGCTGGTTGGCCGGACGACTGCGGAAGAACTTGCGCACGCCCTCAGCGGCGGCGGTGGTGGTCAGGATGGCCGATGGCCGGCAGTTGTCCAGCACGGCGTGCAGGCGGCCGACGTGGCCGGGCTCGGACGGGTCGAACAGCGGGACCGCGATACGGCCGGCGTAGATGGCGCCGTACATCGCGACCAGGTAGTCCAGGTTCTGCGGGCAGAGGATCGCGACGCGGTCGCCGACCCCGGTGACCTGCTGCAGGCGCGCCGCGACGGCACGGTTGCGGGCACTGAACTGCGACCAGGTCATATCGCACTCGACACCGTCCCGCTCGGTCGAGTAGTCCAGGAAACGATAGGCGAGCTTGTCGCCGCGGACCTTGGCCCAACGCTCGACATGGGAGACGATGCTGGCGCTGTCCGGGAACTTGATCTGACCGTTCTTGATGAACGGGTTATGGAACGGCATCAACTACTCCTGTCACAGCACACTCATCGCACGGTCGGCGCGAGCCTCCGGCATCGTACCGGCGCGCGGATCACAACCTCTGGACGACCACTGGCCGACCGCTCACCACTCTTAGTTTTCTCTTAATGTTAGGTGACCGATTCCCGCAGGCCAAATCTGGTTACCGGCGAGTCGCCTTTCCCCGGGGCGAGCGAAGCGACGGGAAATCGGCCGGGCCGTGACGAGGTCAGCCGTGCTTGGGGTGCGGCGCGTTCTCCAGCAGGTTGCGGGCCCAGTCCAGCGTCCACTGGGTGGTCGTCTTGCCGTCCAGGGTCCAGAACTGCGGGGTGTTGTACAGCGCGTGCACCGGCCCCTTGGTACTGCCCAGCAGGGTGTCCAGGGTGGCGGGCAGGTTGCCGACCGAAAACGCCGACTCGGGCGCGGCGCAGATCAGGTCCCCGGAACCACAGATCTGGTAAGTGCGGTCATCGAGGGCGCCGAAGCCACCGTCGCGCGGACCGGTCATCGACAGGCCCAGTGCCGACAACATCGGCAGCTCGTGCAGCGTGATCTCGGCACCCTGGCCGGGCGGGTTGGGGCTGAGGTTCTGGCCCACGCCGTCCTGCCTGCGGCCGTCGGCGATCAGCATGGCGCCGAGCACCAGGTCCTGATCCACCGGGCCACGGCCGTTGCCGATATCGCTGGCGATATCACCGGCGATCACCGCACCCTGCGAGAAACCCACCAGCACATAGCTTGTCAACGGGCACCGGTTGTTCATGTCGGTCATCGCCCGCACCGTCGCGTTGAAGCCCTCGGTGCGACTGTCGTTGTAGGACATCTGGCCGTCGGCGGAGAACGGATTGTGGAACTGCGCGGTGTAGGGAACGGTGTAGATCTCCAGCCGGTCGGTGCCGAACTCGGCGCGCAGCGGGTTGGTCACGTTGAGCAGCAGCGCGATCGGGAACTGCGCCGGGTTGTACGGATCGAGTTGCGGCGAGGACTCCCAGGTGCCGGGAATCGAGACCAGCTGCACGTCCGGGCAGCTGGCATCCTGGAACTCGGGCCGCGGCTTGCCCGTGGGCGGCACGGCCGACGGGCCGTCCGTGGGCACCCCGGGCTGGGTGGCGATCGGCGGGGCGTCGGGCTGGCGCATGAAGACCACCACACCGGCGACGACCACCGCCACCAGCACCGCGACCGCCGCGGCCGCGGCCAGGGCCAGAATGCGGTGCCGTTTCCGTCTGCTGTTCTTGGTCGCCATGAGTCCTTGATGTTCCGTCCTGTGAGCCCTGCGGGTACGCCGTCGGGCTAGCAGAGCCGTTCGGTTGCGATGCGAATGTAGTCAGCGGTCGCCGAGTTGACCTCACCGACCTCCGGGGCCATCGACGTGGCATGCGCGTCGTCGACATCATCGCGGACCAGCGGCAGGACGAAATCCCACACCGCCTGCTCGGACTGTTTGGCCGCGCGGGCCTGGCAGACGTAGGCGCCGATGCTCAGCGCCATCAGCTCGTCGGAGGGCTGCACGCCCGCGTCGGCGAGCGCCCTCAGATAGTCCTGCTGGTGCGGGGTCGCCGCGAAGTGATCCTCGATATGGGCATCACCGCGGACCGCGCCCTGCAGGCCCTGCGCGCGCGCATCGGTGGACTGGCCGGCGGGCTGGCCGATGGTGGTCAACGTGGTGTCACCCATCGAACAGCCACCGGTCATGACGGCGACCGAAGCCAGCATCACCGGGGTCAACATCACGAACGACGGGGATACCACGGGCCACTTTGCCAGGGTCGCGGTCCACCGTCGGTTGTGCTGCACGATTCCACGGTACCGGCTGCCCGGCACCGGACCTCGAACGCGCCTGTGACCGTTATCGCACCGAGGCCTGCTCAGGCGATGGCCGCCGCCAGGTCGCCGCGAAGCGCACCCAGCTGAGCCGACCAGCTACCCCAGTCGTGCTGGCCGGCGGTCGGGAAGTCGAAGTGCCCGTTGCGGCCGCCGATGGAGCGGTAGTGCGAATAGAACGTGCGGTTGCTGCCCTGGGCCTGGGCGCAGTCGTTGATCATCGCGGGAACATCACTGCAGGTGGTGGTCTGCGGGCTGAAGATCCACAGCCGGGTGTTGTTGTCCACCAGCAACTGTGCGTGCACATCGGGGTCATGCCACTTCCAGCGGCCGAACTGCACCGGGCCCCACATGTTCTGGGTGTCGACGCCACCGAACCGGGCCATGCCCGCGGTGATCGCGCCGTTCTCGAAGGTGCGCGACGGGGTCAGGAAGCCCGACAGCGAACCCGCGTAGCGGAACCGGTCCGGGTGGAAGGTGGCCAGCATCAGCGCACCGGTACCGCCCTGGGACGCGCCGACCACCCCGTGCCCGCCGGGGGAAAGGCCCTTGTTCGCCGCCAGCCAGTTCGGCAACTCGGTCGCCAGGAAGGTCTCCCACTGCTTGCTGCCGTCCTGCTCCCAGTTGGTGTAGAGGCTCCATGCCCCACCGGCCGGGGCGGCCACCGAGACACCGGAGCCGGCCAGGGTGTTCATCGCGTTGCCGGCGGTCACCCAGTTGCTGACGTCGGGGGCACCGTTGAAGGCGTCGAGCAGGTAGACCGCATGCGGTCCACCGGCCTGGAAGGCGACCGGGATATCGCGGCCCATCGCCGCCGAGGGCACCATCAGGTACTCGACACCGTCGGCCTTCGCCGGGGTGTCCACCGCGGCCGACACCGTCCACAGCCCCATAGCCAGCAACACCGCGCACACCATTGCGTGCAGCCTCATGTCCCACCTCTTATCTGGCCGCATAACCCGGCGCCGAATCCCCACCAACGGGTTGTAGTGAATCACATCACCGCAGTGACACGCGCCGGAAACGAATGACGGCGGTGACCCCGAGGGATCACCGCCGCCTGTCGTCGGTCGTCGTCGCGCCGCTACTGCGTCACGGTCGGCGTCGCGCCCAGCACGCGCTGGATATCGGGCTTCATGGCCTGCAACTGCGATCCCCAGTAGCCCCAGCTGTGGGTGCCGTTCTCCGGGAAGTTGAACACGCCGTTGGTGCCGCCGTTCGCGAGGTAGGTGTCGCGGAAGGTCTTGTTGGTGCGCAGCGTGAAGCTCTCCAGGAACTTCGCGTTGAACAGGTTGCCCGCGCTGGCGCCCGCGTCCAGATCCGACGGGGTGCCGTCACCGCAGTAGACCCAGATGCGGGTGTTGTTGGCGATCAGCGTGTTGATGTTGACGTAGGGGTCGTTGCGCTTCCAGGCCGGATCGCTGGACGGGCCCCACATGTCCTCGGACTTGAAGCCACCCGCGTCACCCATCGAGAGCCCGACCAGCATCGGCCACCAGCCCTCGGACAGGTTCAGGAAGCCCGACAGCGAGGCCGCGTACGGGAACTGCTGCGGGTGGTGGACGGCCAGCGTGAAGGCGGCCGAGCCGGCCATCGACAGACCGACCGCGGCGCTGCCGTCCGGCTTGACACCCCGGTTGGCCTGCAGCCAGGCCGGCAGCTCCTGGGTGAGGAAGGTCTCCCACTTGTAGGTGTAGGTGCCGCTCTTACCCTTGGCCGGCTTGTACCAGTCGGAATAGAAGCTGGACTGGCCGCCGACGGGCATCATCACCGACAGGCCCGAGTCGTGGTACCACTCGAAGGCGGCGGTGTTGATGTCCCAACCGTTGAAGTCATCCTGGGCCCGCAGACCGTCCAGCAGGTAGAGAGCAGGCGAACCCTCGCCACCGCTCTGGAACTGGATGCGGATGTCGCGGCCCATTCCCGCCGACGGAACGTCCAGGTACTCGACCGGCAGACCGGGCCGGGAGAAGGCCCCCGCCGTCGCCGAGCCGCCGACGGCACTCACCAGGCCGGGCAGCACCGCGACCGCTGCGGTCGCGACCACCACTCGGCGCGTAGCGCCGCGCAACTTCTGAACGAAACTCATCCGTAGGTCAATCCCATCGTTTTCGGACCACAACTGGCCGCACTGCCCGTGTAGTCAACCACAACCCGGTGGGACTTCTCTCTCCGGCGAAAACCGTTCTCAGCGATTGAGAGTGGCGATCAGATCTGGCTTCAGAGCTTGCAATTGGGCTCCCCAGTACGCCCACGAATGGTTGCCGGCGGCCGGGAAGTTGAACGTCGCGTTGCGTCCACCAGCGGCGGTGTAACGATCCTGGAACTTCTTGTTGCTGCCGATCGCCAGGCCTTCCAGGCTGTCGGCGTTGAACTTCTGACCGGGATCGGCGTTCTCGTCCAGCGGTGTGGAACCCCCTGGCGCACAGTAGATCCACAGTCGAGTGCCGGCTGCCACCAGCTTGCCGACCTGCTCGACGGGGTCATTGCGCTTCCAGGCCGGGTCCCATGGCGGTCCCCACATGTTGTCCACGTTGTAGCCGCCGGCGTCGAGCATGGCGACCCGGATGGCCTGCTTCATGAACGGTGTGGAGGGATTCAGGAATCCCGACAGCGCTGCGGCATAAGTGAACTGGGCCGGGTGGTAGGCGGCCAGGATGAGCGCCGCCCCACCTGCCATCGACAGCCCGACCACACCGTTTCCGGTGGGCGAGATCTGCTTGTTGGCGGCCAGCCACTGCGGCAACTCGTTGGCCAGGAAGGTCTCCCACTTGTAGGTGTAGGCCTGGTTGTTGAAGCTCGACGGTGAGTACCAGTCGCTGTAGAAGCTGGACTGCCCGCCGACCGGCATCACGACCGAAACGCCGGATTCGTAGAACCATTCGAAGGCGGCGGTGTTGATATCCCAGCCGCTGTAATCGTCCTGGGCGCGCAGTCCGTCGAGCAGGTAGACGGCGTTCGGGCCGCCGGGCTGGAACTGCACCCGGATATTGCGGTTCATCGCCGCGGAGAACACATCGAGGTATTCGACGGGCAGACCCTCGCGGGAGAAGGCGCCGGCGGCCGGCGCGGGCACCACGACGATCGTTGCTGCAGCCGCGACCGCCGCCATCGTCATCTGGAGAAGTCGACGAGCGGCCACTCCGAATTTTTCACGCATGTGTTGTCTATCCGTCCATCTCATAGGCAACGCGATGTAGCGCTTTGCCACGCGGAGTTCCGCGGCGGGCATCTGTGGCCACGCTTGTGTATCGCCACAACATAACCGCGCCGTTACCGGTGCTGCAAAACCGCAGTGACCTTGCTCACGGTCCGGTGGCGGGCAGCCCGGTGTACTCGGGCACCTTCGGCGGCGGTATCTCCAGCCCGCATCGGCGCAGCTCATAGACGGGAACACGATCGATGCGGTACTGGCCGAAACCCAGCGCGTGCGCGACGTTGGACAGGAAGCGGCGCGGACCCAACGGGGCGCGCACCGCGTTCAGTTTCGCCTCGGTGTCAGGGCATTTCAGGGCGGCCTCGGCCTGGACGATCCAATCCTCGTCCAGATACGGCGGGATGAACGGCCGCTCCTTGAGGAAAGGCCCCTCGGCCACCGCCCAGTCCGGGAACAGATTCTTGTCGTGGCCGATGCGCGCGTCCTCCAGACGTGCCGTGTGCGCGGCCAGCGGATTGGTCAGCCCGATCTGGTCGATGACCCGGACATCGAGTCCGACATTCATACCGAGCATGCCCATATTGGTGAAAAAGACTGTGTGCGGACCATTTTCGCCAGACGGACGCGGATCGTCCGGGGGCGGCGGGATCGCCGGAACCACATCCCAGACGTCATAGTTGCCCGACGGCAGCAGCAGGGCCCCGTCCGGAGTGTTGCGCAATGCGACGAGCACGGCGCGCATTCGGGGATAGTCCAGATAGTCGGCGGCGGTCAGTGGATGTGCGTGGCCGGTGGCCTGTGCATAGAAGCGCCGCTCATCCACGATGCCGGTGTAGGTGACCCGGGTGGCGTCGGCACCCATCCCCGGCGAATTCGCAGCCCACAGCGACCATCCCGCGAGCGACACCCACAGCAGACTGGTCACGCCCGCCAGCAGATAGCCGGTGCGACTGCTGAACTTCGCGGCGTCCGGGATCGCGATCGGCACCACCGCCACCGGTGCCAGCATCAGGAACAGCGCGGTCAACAGAACCCGGCCGTGCATGAAGTCACCGCCCTGGCGCACCCAGTAGACGGCCTGGATCGCGCCGCTGAGCACAATGAAAACCACAGCAGCGGTGGGGCTCTGGACCGCGCGACGCCAGGTCCGCTTTCGTTCCGGGGTATTCGGGCGGCTCCGCGAGACGGCCAGCAGCACCGCCAGAATCACCGTCATCACGGCCGGAATCCAGAGCAGATAGGGCGCGTTGAAATTGCTCAGGTAGGTGAACCCCTGCGACCACTTGGCCCCCGAGGCGTCCTTGGCGATCGCCGTCTGAGGCACCAGCAGCCCGTAGTAGCCCATCCGGAAGATCTGATAGGCCACCGGAAGCGCGCCACCGGCGGCCACGATCAGCAGGCGCCGCCGCCAGCTGCCCGCGGCGAGCACCATCATCACCAGCGCCAGCCCGCCGACCAACGCCAGTTCGGGGCGCACCAGCACGCTCAGCCCCGCCACGAAGGCCAGCGCCGCGGTCAGGTACCGCCCGGCCCGCCCACGCCCGGTGTACGGCGCCTGCGACCAGCACACCATCAGCCACCAGAGCAGGCCGATATAGGCCAGCACCAACCCGTTTTCGAGCCCGGAAGAGGCGAAGTCGCGGGCCGGCGGAATGGCGATGTAGATCAGCGCGCCGGCCGGGAGCAGCAGGGCGCGGCGGCCCTGCAGCCCCGGCGCATACAGCCGTGCGGTACCGAGCATGACGAACACCACGCCGGCCACGCTCAGCCCGAGCGTCAGGGCCAGCGTCACGTACTCCAGGCGCAGCGGTCCTGCGATCCAACTGGCGGCGGTGATCAGGTAGGTCCACAGGGTGGAGGTGTTGGATTCGACGCGCTCCCCCGCGTTGAACACCGGGCCGTTGCCGGCCAACAGGTTCCGCACGGTGCGCAGCACGATCAGGCCGTCATCGGCCATCCAGCGACGCTGCCAGGCGCCCCAGCCGAACAGTCCGGCGACCACCAGGACCGACAGCCACAGACTGATCCGGGCCGACAGACCGTAGCGGTAGGCCGGCCAGTCGCTCAGGCGCGCCGCGACGGCGGCGCCCAGGCGATCAACTGAGGATTGCAGCCGCACAGACGGTTCCGATCCACGCCACCGCGAGCAGCTGCAGCACGCGGTCCCCCAGCGCGATCTCCTCGGGTTCGCCGGCATGCCCGCCGTCGACGTCCACCGCGTACCGCAGGATCGCGACGGTGAACGGGATCATCGAGATGGCGAACCACGAACCTTCGGCGCCATCGCGTTCGAAGGCCCACAGGCCGTAGCAGAGCACCAACGCGGTCGCCGACAGCGTCCACACGAATCGCAGGTAGGAACTGGTGTAGCTCTCCAGGGATTTACGGATCTTGGCGCCGGTGCGTTCGGCGAGCTGCAACTCGGCGTACCGCTTGCCGGCGGCCATGAACAGCGAGCCGAAGGCCATGGTGAGCAGGAACCACTGCGACAGCGGCACACCGGCGGCGACGCCACCGGCGATGGCCCGGATCAGGAAGCCCGAGGACACGATGCAGATGTCGATGACCGGCTGGTGCTTGAGGCCGAAGCAATAGGCCAGCTGGATGGCGATGTAGATACCGATCACCGCGGCCAGGTTCGGTGACACCAACCAGGAGATCGCCAGCGATGCGGCGCCGAGCACCACGGCCAGGATGTAGGCCAGGGACTCCGGCACGACCCCGGCGGCGATCGGGCGGAACCGTTTGGTGGGATGTGCGCGGTCGGCCTCGACGTCACGCGCGTCGTTGACCAGGTAGACCGAGGACGCGGCAAGGCTGAACACCGCAAACGCGATCAGGACGTTGACCAGGACCTCGCGGAGGTCGTAGACGTAGCGGTCGTCCCCGAGGGCGGCCACCGGGGCGGCGAAGACCAGCACATTCTTCACCCATTGCCGCGGTCGCAACGCCTTGACGAGGCCGGCGGCCAGGTTCTTCGGCGGGCCGGCGGTCGGGAGGGGCTCTTCGCTCACAGCTCAGTCTCCTTCACAGCCGCGTCGTTCACCGCAGCGACGCTCCGGGCGACGACCGCACCGACCGCGACTCCGGTCAGCACGTCGGTCGGGTAATGCACGCCGAGCACCAGCCGCGACAGCGCCATCACCGGGATCAGCAGCCACGGCAGGCGCGTTCCGGTGACCCGCGCCAGCAGGATCGCCGCCGCGGTCGTCGAGGTCGCATGCGCCGACGGAAAGCTCAGCGTGCTGGGTGTCCCCACGTTCACCGCGATGGCGGGATGGTGCGGGCGCTGCCGTTTGACGACCCGCTTGATCACCACGGCGGCCGCGTGGGCGATGAAGGCACCGGCGCCCACGGCCAGCCACTGCCTGCGCTGCCGGGGTGCCACGACCGCCCCGAGCAGCGAGACACCGACCCAGCCCGCGCTGTGCTCTCCGAAATGCGACAGCGTGCGCGCCGTCACCAGCACGCCCGGCCGGCCCGCCAGCGCAGCCTGCACCAGCACCAGCGCCGTTTCCTCGGGCGCCAGATCGTCGGCCACGTCAGGCCTTTTCCAGCGCCGACGGCACCGAGCCTGCCGGCTCCAGCACGGCTTCCCAGCTCTCGGTGCTGGTCAGTTGCGGCAGCGCGTTGCGGTACACCTTGCGCATCCTGTTGAACTTACGACCCAGTTGCACCTGACGGGCCAGCGACTCACGGAGGAGTTCGAACATCTTGGCGCGGTCGCGCTGGCGGTAGACGACACCGCGGCCGTCGGCCGTGGTGACGGTGACGCCGTCGACATTGCACAGCGAGAACCAGCGCGCGTCCTGGGTGGCGACGTTGATCTGCGGACGCACGTGATGCTCCGGGTTGTGCGCCGAAAGCTGATGCAGCACACCACGAGTCAGCCGAACCGAGATCGACAACGGGTTGGTGGGGATGTTGACCTTCTTGCGCCAGCGCTTGTCCGACGGCGCGGGCAGCGCGGCCGCACTCTCCAGCACCACCGCATCCGGGAACTGGGCGCGCATCTTGCGCACCTCGGGCAGCGCGGACTCCAGGATGGAGAAGATGTGGTCCGGTCCGGCCAGGAAGTCGTCCATCGCCTTGTTCTGGATGGCGACGGTCGAATATTCGAGGCACAGAAGGTGTTTGAGCGTTGCCTTGAGGTGGCTGGCGATCAGGCCGCTGATCTTGCCGTCCCAGTGCAGCGCGGCGACGACCAGCCGGTTGCGCAGGTGGAAGTACGCCTGCCAGTCGATGGCGTCATCCTTGTCGCTCCAGGCCATGTGCCAGATCGCCGCACCGGGCAGCGTCACGGTCGGGTAGCCGTGCTCACCGGCACGCAGCCCGTACTCCGAGTCGTCCCACTTGATGAACAGCGGCAGCGGCTGGCCCAGTTCCTCGGCGACCCGGCGCGGGATCATGCACATCCACCAGCCGTTGTAGTCCACGTCGATGCGGCGGTGCAACAGTCGGCTGCGCTCGTGCTCTTCGTCGTTCAGCGGGTACTTGGCGAAGTTGTGGTCGTACTCGGTGTTCACCGCCCCGGTCCACATGAAGTTCTCGGCGTCGACCATCTCGCCCATCACATGCAGGTGCGAGGGCTCCTGCAGGTTGAGCATCTGGCCGCCGACGAGGGTCGGCTTCTTGGCAAAACGGCTGAATGCCAGCGCCCGCAGGATCGAATCCGGCTCGACCCGGATGTCATCGTCCATGAACAGGATCTGTTCGCAGTCAGTGTGTTTGAGCGCCTCGTACATCACCCGGCTGTAACCACCGGAGCCGCCCAGGTTGGGCTGGTTGTGGATGGTCAGCCGGTCACCGAGCGCGGCGGAGGCATCGTCGAAGCCCGGGTGGTCCTTGGCCTTGCTGGTGCCCTGATCGGAGACGATCACCTTGGTGACCACCGCGTCCACCAGGGGATCCGATGTCAGCGCGGCGAGGGCGTTGACGGCGTCGGCGGGCCGGTTGAAGGTCGGGATCCCGACGGCGACATCGGCCCGGCCCGGGGCCGTCTGCGGCGCGTACCAACCGGCGCTGTGCACCGTCACCTTCGTGTCGGTGGTGATGTCGAACCAGATCCAGCCGCCATCCTCGAACGGGGCCAGGTCGACCTCGAACTCCACCACGCCGGGGGCACCGTCCTCGGTGCCCGCCGCCTCGGTGCCGCCGACGGTGATCCGCGCACCGGTGGCCTTGGACCGGTACAGGTCCACCCGCGCGGTGCCGGTGAGCTCGACCCGCAGCACCACCGATTCCAGGATCGACCAGCGCCGCCAGTAGCTGGCGGGGAAGGCGTTGAAGTAGGTGGCGAAGGACACCTCGGAATCGGCGCCGATCTCCAGCGTCGTGCGGGTCGGGGCGTGCGCCCGTCGCGCGTTGGTGTCGGATTCCTCGATGTAGAGCTTGCGCACATCGAGTGGCTCGCCGGGCCGCGGCAGAATCACCCGCGACAGCAGGCTCACCGCTTTGGACTCCGTCGAGTCGAGTGCTCCGGACGGGATGTCGCTCATGAGTTGCCTTCGTCTTGGACAGTCAGCGCCGCACCGTCGCGCAGGTGCGGCGCCAGGATGTTGTCGTACATGTTGAGCGCACTGGCGATGGCCATGTGCATGTCGAGGTACTGGTAGGTGCCCAGCCGGCCGCCGAAGAGCACGCCCGCGGCCGCGGTCTCGGCCTTGGCCTTGGCCCGGTACCCGGCCAGCAGCGCCCGATCCGCGTCGGTGTTGATCGGGTAGTAGGGCTCGTCATCGGCCTCGGCGAAGCGGGAGTACTCCCGCATGATGACCGTCTTGTCGGTGGGGTAGTCGCGCTCCGGGTGGAAGTGCCGGAACTCGTGGATGCGGGTGAACGGCACGTCCGGGTCGTTGTAGTTCATGACGGGCGTGCCTTGAAAGTCGCCGCAATCGCCGATTACCTCGGTCTCGAAGTCCAGCGTCCGCCAGCCGAGCCGACCGTCGACATAGTCGAAGTAGCGGTCCAGCGGCCCGGTGTAGATCACCGGCGCATCCGGATTGGCCGCGCGGAGTTCGTCGCGCACCGCGAACCAGTCGGTGTCGAGGCGGACCTCGATGTTCTCGTGATCGGCCATGTTCTGCAGCCAACGGGTGTACCCGTCGACCGGCAGACCCTCGTAGGTGTCGTTGAAGTACCGGTTGTCGAACGTGTACCGGACCGGCAGCCGGCTGATCACGGCCGCGGGCAGGTCCGTCGGATCGGTCTGCCACTGCTTGGCGGTGTAGTGCTTGACGAACGCCTCATACAGCGGGCGCCCGATCAGCGAGATGGCCTTTTCTTCGAGGTTGCGTGCCTCGGCAGTGTCGATCTCGCTGGCCTGCTCGGCGATCAGCGCCCTGGCCTCGTCCGGGCTGAAGTACCGACCGAAGAACTGCGACACCAGGCCCAGGCCCATCGGGAACTGATAGGCCTGCCCCTTGTGCAGGGCGAAGACCCGGTGCTGGTAGCCGGTGAAGTCGGTGAACCGCCGCACGTAGTCCCAGACCCGCTGGTTGGAGGTGTGGAACAGGTGCGCGCCGTACCGGTGCACCTCGATGCCGGTCTCCGGGTCGGGCTCGGAGTAGGCGTTGCCTCCTATATGGGAGCGCCGTTCGACGACGAGCACTCGCTTGCCCAGTTCGTTGGCCGCGCGCTCGGCGATCGTCAGGCCGAAGAATCCGGAGCCGACGACAAGCAGATCTGCGCGATGAGATTCAGCGGACATCGGCAGCAAGGGTATCCGACCGGGGCCTGCCGTCTCGAAACGTGTGATGTGCCCGGCCTCGTGTGGCCTGTCGGCACGATGTGCGGCAGGTCGCAATTGGCTCACGATTCCGCATCGTCACTCTAGACACATGAGTCACAGCAGTACCATCAATCACGTTGGTGGAAAGCGGGAACCCGGGCACGAGAACCGCAGTCACCGATGCGAAATATCCGCAGCACACCCGAAAACACGTAGTCCATGTATTGAGGAGACTTCCGTGCCGAACCGACGTCGACGCAAGCTCTCGACAGCCATGAGCGCAGTCGCCGCCCTGGCCGTCGCAAGTCCAGTCGCCATTGCCGCCGTTTCCGAGATGTCCGAGGCCAACGAGCCACAGCATCGCGAATTCGTCCACGCCGCCATGATCACCGATCTGCCCGGCGAATTGATCAACGCGCTGTCTCAGGGCCTGTCACAGTTCGGCGTCAACATGCCGCCGATGCCGACCGGTCTGCTGACCGGATCGCCGGCCGCCAGCCCGACCCTCGTCTCTCCCGGGCTGGGCGCAACCGGCCTGACCTCGCCCGGTCTCACCTCGCCTGGTCTCACCTCGCCCGGTCTCACCTCGCCCGGACTGACCGCGCCGGGGCTGACGACGCCGGGCCTGACGACCCCCGAACTCACCACGCCCGGCCTGACAGCACCCGGGCTCACCACCCCGGGCCTGACGACACCGGAGCTCACCACCCCCGGGCTCAGCACCCCTGAACTGACCACCCCCGGCCTGAGCATCCCGCCGGTGGGCGCGGCGGGTCCGTCGTTGTCACCGGCTTCACTGTCGCCGGGCTCCCTGACCGATCCCGGACTGGCCGGCCTGACCCCGGGCCTGACGGATCCGGGACTGGGCACCGGCTTCCCCGGTGAGATTCCCATCGCCGCACCCATCGGCCTGGATCCGATGGCGGGCACCTACCCGATCCTGGGCGCGGACCCATCGCTGGCCATGCCGGCCTCCACCGGCGGTGGCGGCCTGCTGGGCACCATCAACAGTGCCGCCGAGCAACTCGGCGCCGGGCAGGCGATCGATCTGCTCAAGGGCATGGTGATGCCCGCCATCATGTCGGCGGTCAAGAGTGCGGCACCTGCCGCGGCGCCCGCCGCCGCAGCCGCTCCGGCCGCTGCCGGCGCCGCTCAGGCCGGCCTCGGTGCGGCCGAGGCCGCCACCGGTGTCGCCGCCGCGGCGGCTTCGGGAGCCGGTGCCTGACCCACCAGTCCTGTTACCGAACGGCACCGCAGAAGCCAGCGTCGGCTCTGCGGTGCCGTTACAGGTTTGCCGCCCGACGCACCGGGTAAAACTTTGGCACCACACGCCCGTGTCGCAACACTGGTAACACTGAGCACATACGTAACATCAGCTCGTGCCACGTCGTCGCCCTGCACCCTCCCTGCTGCTGTCTGCAGTGCTGGGCACCGTCGCGATCCTGCCGTGGGCGATCAGCGGCCTCCCCGATGACAGCCCGCCCGCCGAGACCGCGATCACCCAGCAGCCACTCACCGAACTCGGCGGCGGCGAGACGATCCGGGAGATCCATCAGGACACCCCGTTCTCGATGGTGGCACTGACCGCCGACAGCCTCGACGGGACGACGGCCCGGATCCGCGCCCAGCGCGGAGATGGCAGCTGGGGTCCCTGGTATGACGCCGAATCCCTGGAGGGCGTGGGACCGGACCGGCCCGACACCCACGGCACCGAACCGGTCTTCGTCGGGCGCACCAACACCGTGCAGATCTCGGTGACCCATACCGCGCAACCCCCGGCCGCAGGCCCCGCGGCAGGCCCCGGGCTGGGCTATATCCCCGCCAACGTCGAACATCCGTTGCCGCAGAACGTCAATGCGGTCCTCATCAGCCCGCCCGAGGCACCGGTGGACGTGCAATTCCCGCCGCCCACCGCCGCGACCGTCCCCGGCCAGGCACCACAGGTCATCACCCGCGCCCAGTGGGGTGCCAACGAATCGATGAAGTGCGGAGCCCCCATCTACGACCGAGGGATCCGGGCGGCCGTCCTGCATCACACCGCGGGCAGCAACGACTACACGCCGCAGGACTCACCCGCCATCATCCGGTCCATCTACGAGTACCACGCCCGCACGCTGGGCTGGTGCGATATCGCCTACAACGCCATGGTCGACAAGTACGGACAGGTCTTCGAGGGCCGTGCCGGTGGTATGAGCAGGGCCGTGCAGGGCGCCCACACCGGCGGTTTCAACTCCGACACCTGGGGCGTGGCGATGCTCGGCGATTTCAACACCGAGCCGCCCACACCGATCCAATTACGCACCACCGGAAGGCTGCTCGGCTGGCGACTCGGTCTGGATCGCGTCGACCCGCACGGCAGCGTGGCACTGACCTCGGCGGGCGGCAGCTTCACCCTGTTCCCGCGCGGCGCCACGCCCACCCTGCCCACTATCTTCACTCACCGCGATGTCGGCAACACCGACTGCCCGGGCGACGCCGCCTACGCGCAGATGGGTCTGTTGCGCGATATCGCCGCCCGGTTCAATCAGCCACCGGGACCGCAGGATCTGGTAGACACGCTGCGCGGTGGCGCCATCTTCACCAAGTGGCAGGCGCTGCGCAGCGAGGCCGGACCGCTGGGCATGCCGACCTCACCGGAGGCTTACGGTTTCGGGGCCACCCGGTATGTCACCTTCGACCGCGGCGCCATGTACTGGACACCGGAGACCGGCGCTCAACCTGTCACCGGGGCGATCTATGAGGCTTGGGGCACACTGGGATTCGAGCGGGGTGCACTGGGGTTGCCGACGAGTGCCGAGATTCCCGAACCACTGTGGATCAAGCAGAACTTCCAGCACGGCACGCTCAACTTCGACCGCGAGACCGGTCTGGTCACCCGCGTCATCGACGGTGTGCCGGTGCAGCTTCCGCGCCCCGACCATTCCCCCGTTCAGCTGGAGCGGTTCACCCCGATCAACAATCGGGCCTGAACCGGCTAGGCCCGATTCCCGGGCTCCTCAACGCGGCTCGTACCTCGCCGCTTGATCGGTCGCCCGGCTAGAGCCACCAGCGTTCGAGCACGCGGGCCAGACCGTCATCGGTGTTCGGCGCGGTGACCTCATCGGCGGCCGCCATCGCGTCCGGATGGGCATTGCCCATGGCGACGCCCAGCCCGGCCCAGCGCAGCATGGGGATGTCATTGGGCATATCGCCGAAGGCCACGATATCGGCGGCCTCGATGCCCAGCGGGCCGGCGATCTCGGCGATTCCGGTCGCCTTGCTCAGACCGCGCGGCAGCACCTCGATGAGCCCGTTGTTGGTCGAGTAGGTCAGGTCCCCCTCGACACCGACGTGCGGGGCGAGTGCGGCGGCCATGTCTCCGCTGCGCGCGCCGGCCTTGCGGATCAACAGCTTGACCGCGGGCGCGCTCAACAGATCCTCCAGCGACACCTCGGTGTTGTCCGGGTTGAGCCAGGCGTGTTCGTAGCCGGGTGAGCTGACGAACTGCGGGGTCGCCGCATCGTGGGCACTGCGGCCGACCCGCTCCACCGCCAGGCCGGCCCCGGGGATCACCCTGGCCGCGATCTCGGCCAGCGTGATCAACTGCTGGACCGACAGCGTGCGGGCCGAGATGATGCGGTCGGTCTCCGGGTCATAGACCACCGCACCGTTGGCGCATACCGACATCGGTGCAAAGCCGAGTTGCTCGACGACCGGAGGCACCCAGCGCGGCGGCCTGCCGGTTGCCAGGACGAAACGGGTGCCGGCGGCAACGGCGGCACGCACGGCCGCGGCAGTACGCGGTGTCACCCGTTCGTGCTCGTCGAGCAGCGTGCCATCGACGTCGGTGGCGATCAGGGTTGGCAGCATCAGCCGTTGCCCTTGCGGTGGTGCTTGCATTGCCGTCCTCGAATCGCTCGTCTGGTGGTCCACGCCCGCTCCGCTTTCTGCAGGCGATGCCGGCCACCCCCCCCGGCTGGCTTCTCCCTCACCGGGGGGCTTGGCCGCGCGTTTGGCCGCCTTCTCGGCGGCCTCCTCCATGTCCATCCGGTTCGCCTCGGCCAGCGTCGGCGCACCGCCACCCAGCCGGTGCGGCACCCAGAACTCTCCCCTGGGATGCGACCCGTAGGACTCCTGCACCTTCTCCAGCAGATGCTGCATCCGGTGGTGCAGCAGTTCGGTCAGCTCGGCCGGCGGCAGCGTCGGATAGATCGGTTCGCCGACGGCGATCGAGATCGGCACCTTGGGCCTGCGCATATTGCGCGGGTGCCCCTTGGTCCAGACCCGCTGGGCACCCCAGATGATGTGCGGGATGATCGGCACGTCGGCCGCGATCGCCATCCGCGCGGCCCCGGACTTGAATCCCTTGATCTCGAAGCTGCGGCTGATCGTCGCCTCGGGGTAGACGCCGACCAGCTCGCCCGCCTTCAGCGCCGCGCAGGCCGCGGCGAAGGAGTCGGCGCCACTGGCCCGGTCCACCTCGATATGGCGCAGGCTGCGCATCAGCGGCCCGCCGATCTTGTGGTCGAAGACTTCCTTCTTCGCCATGAAGCGGACCTTGCGGCCGCGGCCCTGCCGATAGGCGGGCAGCCCGGCGAAGGTGAAGTCGAAGTAGCTGGTGTGATTCACGGCGATCACGGCACCGCCGGTCACCGGCAGGTTCTCCACACCGGTCACGGTGAACTTCAGCCCCTGCAGCCGCCAGACCAGCCGGGCGGCTTGGATGACTGTCCCGTATACCGGTTCCACGCGCCCCAGCCTAGTTCCACCGGCCCGCCGGGGCGGAAGAGCGCCCGCTCTGGCGATAGACTCGTGACCGAGCATCAACCACCAGAAAGGTCATTCGTGCAGGTCACAAGCGTCGGACACGCCGGTTTTCGGATTGACACGGAAGCCGGCAGCATCCTGTGCGACCCGTGGGTCAATCCGGCCTACTTCGCGTCGTGGTTCCCGTTCCCGGACAACAGCGGACTGGACTGGGACGCTCTGGGGGACTGCGACTACCTCTACGTCAGTCACCTGCACAAGGATCATTTCGACCCGGCACTGCTGCGCGCGCACGTCAACAAGGATGCCGTCGTGCTGCTGCCCGATTACCCGGTGCCGGATCTGCGCCGCGCACTGGAATCGCTGGGTTTCCACAGGTTCGTCGAGACCACCGATTCGGTGAAGCACCGGGTCAACGGGCCCAAGGGCGACCTCGAGGTGATGATCGTCGCACTGCGGGCGCCGGCCGACGGGCCGATCGGAGACTCCGGTCTGGTGGTGTCCGACGGCGCCACAACCGCTTTCAACATGAACGACGCCCGGCCGATCGACCTCGACATGCTGGCCGCCGAGTTCGGCCATATCGACGTGCACATGCTGCAGTACTCCGGGGCCATCTGGTACCCGATGGTCTACGACATGCCGGCCCGGGCGAAGGAGGCGTTCGGCACCCAGAAGCGGCAGCGCCAGATGGATCGCTGCCGCCAGTACATCGCCCAGGTGGGCGCCACCTGGGTGGTGCCCTCGGCCGGTCCGCCCTGCTTCCTGGACCCCGCCCTGCGCGATCTCAACGACGATCAGGGTGATCCGGCCAACATCTTCCCGGATCAGATCGTGTTCCTGGACCAGATGCGCCGCCACGGGCACGACGGTGGCCTACTGATGATCCCCGGATCGACCGCGGATTTCACCGGCTCGCAGCTCAATTCACTCACCCACCCGGTCGGGGACCCGGAGTCCATCTTCACCACCGGTAAGGCCGCCTACATCGAGGAGTATGCGCAGCGCCAGGCACCGGTGCTGGCCGCCGAGAAGGCGGCGTGGGCCCCGGCCGACGGCGATCCGCTACTGGAGCCGCTGCGCGCGCTGTTCGAGCCGATCATGCTGCAGTCCGATCAGATCTGCGACGGCATCGGCTATCCCGTCGAGCTACGCCTGCCGGGTGACAAGAGCATCGAAACCGTGGTCATCGACTTTCCGAAACGGGCTGTGCGTGAACCTGTTCCGGACGAGAAGTTCCGCTACGGGTTCGAAATCCCGGCGCAGCTGGTACGCACGGTGGTCCGCGACAACGAGCCCGACTGGGTGAACACCGTCTTCCTGTCCACCCGGTTCAAGGCGTGGCGGGTCGGCGGATACAACGAATACCTGTACACCTTCTTCAAATGTCTCACCGATGAGCGGATCGCCTATGCCGACGGCTGGTTCGCCGAGGCACACGATGACAGCGCCTCGACCGTCCTGGACGGTTGGGACATTCAGCGCCGCTGCCCCCACCTGAAGGCCGATCTGTCCACATTCGGTGTGGTGGAGGGATCCACGCTCACGTGCAACCTGCATGGCTGGCAGTGGAATCTGGAGACCGGGCGGTGCCTCACCGCCAAGGGCCACCAGCTGAGGAGCTCGAGAACGTCATGACCACGACGGTGTCCTACGACGACGGCCTGATCCAACTCGATCGTCAGGCCCTGACGTTGCGGCGTTACCATTTTCCGTCGGGCACCTCGAAAATCATTCCGCTGCAAGCGATCCGCGGCTACCGCGCCGAGTCGATGGGCTTGGTGTTCGACCGTTTCCGGATCTGGGGCCCCTCGGACGACCCACGTCGCTGGCTGCCGCTGGACGTGTGGCGCCCCATCAAATCGACCCTGGTGGTGCTCGACGTTCCGGGCACCCGGCCCAGCCCGGCGTTCACCCCGCTACGCGTCAAGGAGTTCCTGTCGGTGCTCGAGGAACTGCTGGCGGACTAACGTTCCCGCAGCACGGTCGCCTCCAGTAATCGCTGCACGCCCTTGGTCGCCGATTTGTTCAGGGTCGCGCCGGCGCGCTGGAATGCGTTGGGCGGCTTGGCGATATGCACCCGAACCTCATCGCCCACGTTGACCAGTCCAGCGGCCGACACATCGGCGTAGACGCCCAGGAAACGGTCAGTGCGTTCGGCCAGCTGCCGGGTGATGGCCTTGTCCAGTTCGACACCGGGCTGCGGGCGGGTCGGTACCACACACCGGATGGTCGGGATGGTGACCCGAAGCCGAGCCGTCCCGATGCTCAACTCGCCGCCCACCCATGCCGATTCGGGGAAATCCGGACCGCCCTCGCCGGTGTCGACGAGGACGTTGGGGCGGAATCGGCGCACATCGTAGGGTTCGGCGCCGGGTGCGAGCTGACCCAGGCTCGCGATACTCATCAGGTGCACCGGGCTAAGGTCGGCGAAGCTGCCCGGCGGAGTCGAGAACCGGGCCAGCGTGATGATGTCCTTGGTCGAGAAGACCGACGTGTCCGGCAATGCCTCATCCTCGCCGAGCCCGAAGTCCTTGCGCACCTGCGCGGCCCGGAAGTTGGCCAGCGAGTCCGACACCGACATCCGGTGCTGGCTGGTGTCCTCGACCGGAGGCAGTGCCACCAGCCGCATCTCCCGGCCGGCCAGTTGCGACAGCGCGACGTCGATGGCCGGATCGTCGGAGGTCAGTTCGCTGCCGTCGGGGAAGGTCACCACGACCGGCGGGACATTGCCCGGCCCGGCGTCGGCACCGGGTTCGTCCAGATAGCGCGCGGTGCAGCCGAGCAGCAGCGGCAGGCGCCGCGCCGAGGCCGTGACCCCCTTCTCCACATCGCGGACCGCCCACAGCCGGTCGGCGTGCACGCCGCGGCCATCGATGCGTACCCGATCGACTCGGCTGCCGCCCATCGACTTGACCGGGAAACGCCAGAGCTCGCGCACCGTGCCCGTCATCGGACTTACCTACCCGAAACCGTCTGCCGCAGTTCCGAAGCCGCGTCGGATGCGGTGTCATAGACCCGCACGACAGCCTCGTCGCCGGGCGACAGATAGGTCGACTCGCCCAGTTCGGTGTAGCGCGTCGCACCGATACCGATGAGCACATGCTCGGGATGCCCGGAGGCCACCATCAATGCGCCGACATCCTCCAGCGGCGTTTCCGGTGAGCCCTTCTGATTGGCCAACCGCTCGGTGATCCAGTCCAGCAGCACCTCGCCGTAGTAGGAGTAACCGAGCAACGGGCTGTCCACCCCGTACTCGTGCTGCTGCCCGTCGGCACTGTTGAGGTAGCAGACCAGCCGCAGGGTGGCGGTCGGGCCGTCCGGCGTCAGGTCGCTGATGTCGAAGAACTGGCGCGCAACACCTTTGGAGGCCGGTCCCCAGTTCTTCTTGTAGCTGATCTTGGGCGCTCCCGGCCGGCGGATCGAGCAGTCGTTGAAGGCGCCGAGGGCGAAGGGGTCCAGCGATGCCACCGTGTCCCCGCGCCACACCACCCGGCAGGCCAGCCCGACCTCGGGTTCGATCTGCAGGTTCAGCGGCTCGTCGCTCGCCGGCAGGGTGATGGCGTCGTGCGACAGCGGGAATTCACCGAGGAAGGTGTCATTACCCGGGGCATACCAGGGGAAGATGCCCTTGGGCGCCGTCCCCTCGGAGACGACGTTCACGAAATCGTCTGCCTCCCCGGCCTGTTCGAGGTGACCGGCGAAGTTGCCGGCCACTCCGAAGCCGAACCAGCTGCGCAGTTCCGCGGTATCGAGTTCGATCACGGTGTCAGGACCTCCGTACCGACGTAGGGCACCAGGGCGGCGGGCACCCGCACGCTGCCGTCTGGCTGCTGATGGTTCTCCAGGATGGCGACCAGCCAACGGGTGGTCGCCAGGGTGCCGTTCAGGGTCGCCGCGGTCTGCGGCTTGCCGTTCTCGTCGCGATAGCGGGTGGACAGCCGACGCGCCTGGAACGTCGAGCAATTCGATGTCGACGTCAGCTCACGGTAGGTGCCCTGGGTCGGCACCCAAGCCTCGCAGTCGTATTTGCGCGCGGCCGAGGAGCCCAGATCGCCTGCGGCGACGTCGATCACCCGGTAGGGCACCTCGATGGCCGCCAGCATCTCGCGCTGCCAGCCGAGCAGGCGCTGGTGCTCGGCTTCGGCGTCCTCGGGTGTGCAGTAGACGAAGGCCTCGACCTTGTCGAACTGGTGCACCCGGATGATGCCGCGGGTGTCCTTGCCGTAGCTGCCTGCCTCGCGGCGGAAGCACGACGACCAACCCGCGTAGCGCAACGGTCCTGCGCTCAGGTCGAGGATCTCGTCGCTGTGATATCCGGCCAGTGGAACCTCCGAGGTGCCGACCAGGTAGAGATCGTCGGCCTCCAGCCGGTAGATCTCGTCGGCGTGGGCGCCCAGGAATCCGGTGCCCGCCATCACCTCCGGCCGCACCAGCACCGGCGGGATCATCAGCGTGAAACCGTTGGCCGTGGCCAACCGGACGGCCAGTTGCAACAGGCCCAACTGCAGCAGCGCGCCCTGGCCGGTCAGGAAGTAGAACCGCGACCCCGACACCTTGGCGCCGCGTTCCATATCCATCAGGCCGAGGGCCTCACCGAGTTCCAGGTGGTCGCGCGGATTCTCGATCGCCGGCGGTTCACCCACGGTGTCGAGCAGCGCGAAGTCGTCCTCGCCGCCGGCAGGCACCCCGTCGACGATGACGTTGGAGACCGCCATGTGGGCCGCGACGAACGCGGACTCCGCGTCGGCCTGCTGCACCTCGGCGGCCTTGACCTCATCGGCGAGTTCCTTGGCGCGGGCCAACAGCGCCGGGCGCTCGTCGGGAGAAGCCTTGCCGACCAGCTTGCTGGCGGCCTTCTGATCGGCGCGCAGGGTGTCGGCGGTGGAGATGGCCGACCGGCGCGCGGTATCGGCGGCCAGCAGGGCGTCCACCCGGGCCGGATCCTCGCCGCGGGCGCGTTGTGAGGCGCGTACCCGATCGGGCTCTTCGCGTAGCAGCTTGAGGTCGATCACGGCGGTAACCCTACTTGCGCGCCGCCCGGTCACGGCCCGCGGGCCACAACCACATAACATTACAAGTGCATCACTTGTCACACATCGTGACACGCCTGTCACAATGGGAGGCGATGTTGGACGCACCCGATAGCCAGGAACCGTTTCTGCACGAGGCCGAGGCCTCGCAGAAGCCGGTGCCCCGATGGCGCACGGCGCTGTCCCTGAGCAGCCCGCTCAGCCCGACCCGCCGGGCACTGCTGCTCACGGCACTGGGCGGACTGATGATCGCCGGCGTCATCACGGTGCTGCCCGATTCCGCTGCCGGTGGCCGGCTGGCCGGGCTGAACTCCGGTACCGGCGCACTGGGATTGCGCACCAACAGCACCTTCGACAATGCCAAGGGCGGCGACTGCCTGAACTGGCCGGACCGCACACCCGATGCCGCGCAGATCGTGGACTGCACCACCGAGCACCGGTTCGAGGTCGCCGAATCCATCGACATGCGGACCTTCCCGGGCACCGAGTACGGGCCGGACGCCGCGCCCCCGTCACCGGCCCGCATCCAGCAGATCAGCCAGGAACAGTGCCAGAGTGCGGTGCAGCGTTACCTCGGTGACCGGTACGACCCCAACGGGCGCTTCAGCGTCAGCCTGCTCTGGTCGGGCGAGAAGACCTGGCGCCAGGCCGGTGAACGACGGATGCTGTGCGGGCTGCAGCTGCCCGGCGCCAACAACCAGCAGCAGGCGTTCCAGGGCAAGGTCGCCGATATCGATCAGTCCAAGGTGTGGCCGGCGGGTACCTGCCTGGGCATCGACCCTGCCACCAACCAGCCCACCGACATCCCGGTGGACTGCGCGGGGCCGCACTCGCTGGAGGTGACCGGCGCGGTCAACCTGGCCGAGAAGTTCCCCGAGGGTCTGCCGGCGGAGGCCGACCAGGACACTTTCGTCAAGGACAACTGTTCGCGGGTCACCGACGCCTATCTCGCGCCGCTGGAACTTCGCACCACCACGTTGACGCTGGTGTACAGCACCATCGCGTTGCCGAGCTGGTCCGCGGGCAGCCATCAGGTGTCCTGCAGCATCGGCGCCACCCTCGGCAACGGCGGCTGGTCGACACTGCTCAACAGCGCCAAGGGCCCGCTGATGATCAACGGCCGTCCCCCGGTCCCGCCGCCGGACATCCCGGACGAGCGGCTGAACATCCCGGCCATCCCGTTGCCGCCGATCGACACCTCGTCGCAGATCACCTATGACGAGTCCTACAGCAGCGGTAGCGGAAGCAGTAGCAGCAGCCAGCAGACCGAGTCCAACGAGCACCTGCCCGGGCAAACCGGCCAGACCACCGAGCAGGCACCGGCGACCGAGACCCCGACGGGCGGAAACACCTTCCTCAACGGTCCGCCGCTCCCACCGCCGCCGCCGCCGGCTGCGGGTCCCCCGATGGAAGGCCTGCCGCCGGGCGCTCCGCCGCCCGCGCCCGGGGCCCCACCCGCCCCGCCGCCCGGGCCCGCACCGGTCGAGCCCGTTCCGCCGCCGCTCCCGTAACGGCGTGCCGGTCTCGATGAGCCCGCAGCGGTTCGAGGAACTGGTCTCCGATGCACTCGATCTGATCCCGTCCGAACTCGCCGCCGCGGCCAACAACGTCGTCTTCCTGGTCGAGGCGAGCCATCCCGACGAGCCCGACCTGCTCGGGCTCTACGAGGGCATCGCGCTGACCGAGCGCGACTCGACCTATGCCGGTGCGCTGCCCGATGCCATCACCATCTACCGGGACGCGCTGCTGGACATGTGCGAGACCGAGGACGAGGTGGTCGACGAGGTGGCCGTCACGGTGGTGCATGAGCTCGCCCACCACTTCGGCATCGATGACGAGCGCCTGCACGAACTGGGCTGGGCCTAACCCGGGCGAGCGAAGCGACGGGGAATGGATCCCGGGCGAGCGAAGCGACGGGGAATGGATCCAGCGAAGCGACCGAATATCGATTAAGCCGGGTCGCAACCGGAACCTGTCGGTGCGCGGTGCCAGAATTGACTCCCATGAGCGCGACATGTCGGGAATGCGGTGCCGATATCGAGCACGACCACTGCCACGGCACCGTCATCGTGCACATCGGCCAACGCCCGGAGTGCACCGAAGCCGATTGCAGCACACCCGAGGCCGTCCACGACTACTCCATCGACTGCCATGCCGTGGGGTGTGGGTGCGCGCTGGATCAGCCCATGGGGCCCGCGGTGTCGGCCGTTTCCTTCTCGTCGGCGTCGGGATAGAACGGCGGGGTCAGCGGACCCCACCGCACGCAACTCCACCGACCATCGGTGATCGGGCTGAGCACCACGGGATCGGTGTTGTTCAGGTGATGGTCCAGGGCGAAGGTGCTGTCCACCCCCGCCAGCACGGCTGCCACCAGCCGGATCGCGGCGCCGTGGCTGACCACCACGATGTCCTCGTGCCGGCGGCGGTCGTCGAGGTGGCGCAGACGGAGTTCCGTCAGCACCGGCACCATCCGGTCCAGTACCTGCTGCCCGGTCTCGCCGCCGGGAGCCGCGGCGGCGAGGTCGCCGCGATGCCAGCTGCGGTACACCGCCTCGAAGGCATCGATCGCGGCATCGTCGTTGCGGTTCTCCAGATCGCCGACCTGCACCTCGTGGATGCCGTCGAATTCGTGGGCCGCCATGTCGAGATGCCCGGCGATCCCGGCCGCGGTCTCACGTGCCCTGGTGGCCACCGAGTGCGCCACCATGGCGATCGGGTTGGTCCAGTCGCGGGCGAAGGTGCGCGCCTGCTGATGGCCGAGGTCGGTCAGCGCGGCCCCCGGCGGCAATGTGTCGAGACGACGCTCGACGTTGCCGTAGGACTGTCCGTGCCGAACCAGCACCAGCCGCCCCGTCATGCCGATCCTCCTGTCCGCGTTGCCTGCAACCAGCCTGCCGCCTCGTCGACACCCGGCGGCGGTGCCCCGGCCGCGGCACCGGTCGGCCACGAACCCAGGTACCGCACGTCGGCGCAGCGCCGGTGCAGCGCCTTGAGCGCCTCCCCGACGGCCTCGTCGGCGATATGGCCGACACAGTCGAGAAAAAACTTGTATGTACCCAATTCTGTTCGGGTCGGCCGGGATTCGATGCGGGTCAGATCGATGCCCCGGATCGACAGTTCGGTCATCGCCGACACCAGTGCACCGGGAACATTGTCCAGGCGCAGCACCACCGAGGTGCGATCGGCGCCGGTACGAGCCGGCGGGGGCCCTGGCGGGCCGACCAGCACGAAGCGGGTGCGCGCGCTGGCCTCGTCGACGATATCGGCGGCCAGCACCGCCAGGTGGTAGCGCTGCGCGGCGAGCGCGGTGCTGACCCCGGCATCGGCGCCACCGCCCGCGACGTCCTGGGCGGCGGCGGCATTGGAGTAGGCCGGCACGATGCGGGCGTTCGGCAGTTCGGCGGCCAGCCACTTGCGGACCTGCGCGGCAGCGACCGGGAACGCGGCCACCGTCTCGATATCGGCGGCAGCCAACCCGGCCCGGGTCACGATGGTGAATGCCACATCGAGGGTGTGCTCGGCGTAGATCTGCAGCGCGGAACCGTCGGCCAGGCCGTCGAGGGTGGGGATGACAGAACCGTCGATCGAATTCTCGATGGGCACGCACGCGTAGTCGGTGTCGCCGGTCCGGATCGCTTCCAGGGCACCGCCCGCACTGTCGTAGGGCAGCGGGACGACCTCGGTGGACACGTTGTCCGAGGGCACCATTCCGCCCGCCACCATCTGCAGCAATGCCGCCTCGGTGAAGGTTCCCTCGGGCCCGAGGTAGGCGATGCGTGGCACGCCCTCAACCCTAATGGCTCCGCGCCCGGCCCTCCGTCACGCGGGGAAACCTTGCGCATCCAGCGGCATCTGTAGTTAAGTAAGGCTTACCTCACTAACCGGAAGGTGATCAGATGTCTGTGACGGCACCGACGACAGCCGAGCGGATCCGCAGCGCGTGCGCCCGCGCCGGCGGCGCGATGCTGGCGGTGGAGGGCCTCGAGCCCGCCGCCACGCCGGTCCACCATCTGCTCGGTGACGGCTCATTCGCCATCACCGTCCCCGCCGACGGGCTGCTGGCAGGCATGGTGGTCTCGGCCGGCTCTGCGGGCATCCAGGCCGTGCTGGAGATGACCGACTACGCACCGCTGCCGTTGCGCGAACCGGTGCGCTCGCTGGTGTGGATCCAGGGCCGGATGTTCCTGGTACCCGACGGCGAAGTGGCCGGGATGCTCGACCTGGTCGCCGCCGAGAATCCCAATCCGGCTCTGCTACAGGTGAATACCGGCAGTGCCCAAGCATCCCGCGGGGACACCCCGTACGCGCTGGCTCGCCTGGAGATCGAATCCGTGGTGGTCGCCGATTCCACCGGCGCCGAGTCCGTCGGCCTGGGTGCGCTGCTGGCCGCCCGACCCGATCCGTTCTGCGAGCTGGAGTCGTGCTGGTTGCGCCACCTGGAGTCCGCGCACCGCGAGGTGGTGGAACGGCTGGCCACCCGGCTACCCCAGAGCCTGCGCGGTGGCCGGGTCCGGCCGCTCGGCCTGGACCGCTACGGCGTGCAACTGCGGGTAGAGGACGAGTCCGGCGATCACGATGTCCGGCTGCCCTTCGCCAAACCGGTCGACGACGTCACCGGCCTCAGCCAGGCCATCCGGGTGCTGATGGGCTGCCCGTTCCTCAACGGGTTGCGCGCGCGGCGCATCTGAGGCGCATTAGCCTGGCGGCGGTGACCGCACCCCCAGGGCCGCTGCCGTCCCCCCGCACGCTGCGGATCGAAATTGCCGTCGTACTGGCGGTCACCTTCGGCTTGAGCGCCTACGTGGCACTGCTCAATCTCATCGAGGCGGTGCTGCTCGGACTGGGCGGGCAGACCGTGGCGCTCAACCAGCGCCGCTCGCCCTTCGACCTGATCGACCTCGGCCTCAACGTGGCCTCGGTCGTGCAACTGCTGGCCTGGGGCGCGCTCGGCCTCTACCTGTTGTGGCGCACCGGGACCGGCCCCGCCCAGATCGGCCTCGGCCGCTTCACGCTGCACCCCGATCTGACCGGCGGGCTCGGACTGGCCGCGCTGATCGGCATTCCGGGACTCGCGCTGTACGTGGCAGCTCGTGTCCTGGGACTCAGCGCCGCGGTGGAACCGGCCGAGCTCAACGACACCTGGTGGCGGATACCGCTGCTGCTGATGATCGCGTTCGCCAACGGCTGGGCCGAGGAGATCATCGTCGTCGCCTTCCTGATCACCCGGTTGCGGCAGCTCCACGTCAGCACGGGCGCCGCACTGCTGATCTCGGCGCTGCTGCGCGGCGGCTACCACCTCTACCAGGGCTACAGCGCCGGGCTCGGCAATATCGTGATGGGCCTGGTATTCGGCTACGTGTGGATGCGCACCGGCAAGCTCTGGCCGCTGATCGTCGCGCACGGGCTGATCGATGCGGTCGCGTTCGTCGGCTATTCACTGGCCGCCGGCGAGCTGGACTGGTTGAGCTAAGGACCACCCGCCGAGCAGTACATTCGCAGATGTGAACGAGAACCCGCCGCATCATCCCGGGGCTCCCCGGCGGGAACCGTCACAGCAGATCCGTCGCGATCCGCGCCATCGCCCGCCCCCGGTCTGGCCGCCCAACCCACCCACACCGCCGGTACCGCCCGCCGCGCGGCCGCCCGTTCAGCGGCGGCCCGCACCCCGGCAACCCCCGCCGCCACCACCGCGACGCCCGGTCTCCCCAACTCCGGCGCCGCCCCCGCCGCGGGCGTCGACCAAGAGACCGCGGCGCCTGCGCCGGTGGTTCGCACTGCTACTCACCGCGATGCTGGTGCTGCTCTGCGCCGGGGTCGCCGGTGCATTCTGGCTCGACTCGACACTGCAGCGCGCGCCCGTGCTCGCCGACTACCCCGAACGCCCGCCCGCGGGCCGCGGCACCACCTGGCTACTGGTGGGTTCCGACAGCAGGCAGGGCCTGTCGGTCGATGAGCAGGGCACGCTGGCCACCGGCGGCGACACCGGCAACGGCCGCACCGACACTCTGCTGCTGCTGCACATCGGCGGGTTGTTCTCCGGCACCCAGCCGACGCTGGTGTCGCTCCCGCGTGACTCCTACGTCCCGATCCCGGGCTACGGCGAGGACAAGATCAACGCGGCCTATGCCTTCGGCGGAGCCCCGTTGCTGGTGCAGACCGTCGAACAGGCCACCGGGATCCGGCTCGATCACTACGCCGAGATCGGATTCGGCGGGTTCGCCGAGCTCGTCGACGCGGTCGGCGGGGTGACGATGTGCCCCGGCGAGCCGATCAGCGACCCGCTCGCCGGTATCGATCTGCCCGCCGGCTGCCAGGAACTGGACGGCCGCAACGCCCTCGGCTTCGTCCGCTCACGGGCGACCGCCCGCGCCGACCTGGACCGGATGACCAATCAGCGGGCCTTCATGTCCGCCTTGCTCACGCGTGCGATCAGCCCGTCGGTGCTGCTCAATCCGTTGCGCTGGTATCCGATGACCACGGCCGCGACCGGCGCGGTCACTCTCGACGCGGGCGGACATGTCTGGGACCTGGCCCGGCTGGCCTGGGCGCTGCAGGACAACCCGACCACGACGACCGTCCCGATCGCCGAATACACCACCAGCGATGTCGGATCGATCGTCATCTGGGACAGCGAAGCCGCCGGCCGGTTGTTCGGTGCGCTGGCCCAGGATGCACCGGTCCCCGCCGACGTGGTGAACACCGATCAGCCATGATGGTGCAAGCCCGTTCAAGGACCACTCAGCAAATTATTTCGACGCCATGTAACGGCCATCACAGCGGTAAGGAATGGCTAACCTGAATAAGGGCGGCCTTGGATGACACGCCGTCTGAGCTGGCCTATCGTGGTCGACATGAGTGATGCCAACACCCACGACACCAAATTCGACACCCTGCTCCGCGAGCAAATTCGTAGCGAGTTCACCGCGTCGCAGCAGTATGTCGCCATCGCTGTCTACTTCGACGGCGCGGACCTGCCGCAGCTCGCCAAGCACTTCTACGCGCAGGCCGTCGAGGAGCGCAACCACGCCATGATGTTGGTGCAGTACCTGCTCGACCGCGACATCGACGTCGAGATCCCCGGCATCGACGCGGTGCAGAACCAGTTCGACACCCCGGCGCAGGCCCTGCGGCTGTCGCTCGATCAGGAGCGCGCGGTCACCGAACAAGTCACCCGGCTGGCCAGTGTGGCCCGCGAAGAGGGCGACTACCTGGGCGAGCAGTTCATGCAGTGGTTCCTCAAGGAGCAGGTCGAAGAGGTCGCGACCATCACCACCTTGGTGCGCATCTCGGAGCGGGCCGGGGCGAACCTGTTCCACCTCGAGGACTTCGTCGCTCGTGAGCTTTCGGTGGCCGGAGCCGACCCGAGCGCACCGAAGGCCGCGGGCGGCAACTTCTGACCTTTCCCGTCGCTTCGCTCGCCCCGAAGACCTCTCCCGTCGCTTCGCTCGCCCCGAAGACCTCTCCCGTCGCTTCGCTCGCCCCGAGAAGTCAATCCCGACCGGCTCCGGTGAGCCCGTTCTCCAGCCAGTCCTTGGTGCGGCCGGGATGATTCGTGGCGACCCACGCCACCCCGACATCCCGGCAGTACCGGACATCCTCGTAATGGTCGACGGTCCAGCAGTACAGGGCCCGCCCCTGGGCGGCCGCGCGATCGACCAGTTCCGGGTGCTCACGCAGCGTCGCGATGGACGGGCCCACCGCGGTCGCACCGACCGTGGTGGCGGCGCCACCGCCCAGGTAGCGCGAGGTCTCACCGAGCAGCACGGTCGGCAGCATCGGCGCGGCGCGCCGGATCCGCCAGACCGCGGCCGCCGAGAAGGACATCACCACCGCCCTCGCCAGGTCCGCCGACGCCGGGGCGGCGATCCCGTAGCGGTGCAGCAACGCCAGCACCTTGCTCTCCACCAGCGCTCCGTACCGCACCGGATGCTTGGTCTCGATGAAGATCTTCACCGGCCGTTTCGTATCCAGCACCAGCGTGAGCAGGGTATCGAGGGTCAACAGCCCGGTGTCGGCCGCGGCATCGCCGTCCCGCCGGCCGGCATGCCAGGAACCGAAATCCAGCTCACGCAGCTCGGCGAGCGTCATCTCCGACACCAGCCCCGATCCATCCGATGTCCGGTCGACCCGGCGATCGTGCACGCAGACGAGGTGACCGTCGCGGGTCAGCCGGACGTCGCACTCGACGCCGTCGGCACCCTGGCGCAGGGCAAGCTCGTAGGCAGCGACGGTGTGTTCGGGCCGGTCGGCGGAGGCGCCCCGGTGTGCCACGACGAACGGGTGACCCGTCGGGGCCGTTCCGGCAGTATCAGCGTCCCCCGCGGTCATATGGCTATGCTGCCGGGTTCCGGTCCTCGACCTCAACCGGAACGACGGATTCGTCGGCGGCACGCTCCTGCCCGGCAGGCGGTTGTCCTGCCGCGACCATCACCCAGCGTCGCGACGGCCGATCCACCGGCTGCCGTTCGAAGCCCTGGTACACCTGAAGCGCCAACAGCAACGCTGCCAGCGCGATCAGGTAGGCGATGGTGGTGATCACGGTGTTGTCGGCAATGCGCTGGGCACCGTCGTAGAAGATCGTCAGCACCGTGGTGACGATGGATGCCGTCGACAGCGCGTAGCTGACGAACCAGGTGATCCACCAGCTGATGATGCGTAACCCCGTGCGCTGCTCGGCGCGGGCGAGTTCGATCACGAAGACCGGTGCGAGCACGAGGTTCACCAACGGGATCAGACAGCCGGCCCACAGCTCCCGCGGGGTGCGGGGGTCCGGGCTGCCCACATGTGCGTAGGCGGCCGCCCGGCGGGCGATCAGCCAGTTGGTCAGCACCAGGGTGGTGGCCACCACCGCGAAGAACGCCGCCACACTCGCCAGCACCGGCAGCCAGGTCGCCAGCGCCGCGACGATCGGATCCAGCAGAACGGTCCGGTTGATCAACAGCAGGCCGTACCGGATCACGTGCAGCGCGGCCGCCGCACCCAGCAGTGCCATGGTGACGACGACGGTGCGGCGCACCAGTGTCGGTGACGGGGCGCTGCGCCCGGCAGTGACCTGGTCTGCCGCTTCCCCGTCGTCGAAGCGTTCATACAGACCCCAGCGCGGAATCTGGGAGTACCGCGGGGTGGGTCCCAACGGCGCACGTTTGCGGCGCTGCGCCGGTGGCGCACCGGGGCGCACCGCGATCCAGCGGTACCCGACGGGCGCGCGGCCCGGTTGGCCCGTGGCGGGCCGACCGGGTACGGGCGGCGCCGCGGTGCCCGCAGCGCCCGGGGTCCCCGGGGCCAGCAGCGTGCCGCGGCAGCGCGGGCACCAGACCCGCTGGCGGTCGCGCACATTCCACCGCGTCCCGCATTGGGCACAGACCTGGATCACCGGACCAGCCTACGACGCGCTCAGACGGTGCCGGCGGTGCCGTCGTCGGCACGCACCGGTCGCCCGGCCTGCGCCCAGGACAACATGCCGCCCGTCACGTTGATCGGTTCGAAGCCGTTTCGGGCGAGATACTGCGCGACCCGCTGGGAACGCCCACCGGCGTGGCAGATCACGTAGAGGGTGGCATCCCGGTCGATCTCGTCGATGCGGGCGGGGACATCTGCCATCGGAATGTGCTGGGCACCGGTCACGTGGCCGCGCTGCCATTCGTCGGGCTCCCGCACGTCGAGCAGCACCACCGAGTCGTCGAAGGTCAGTGGCAACGCACCGACCTCGATCTGCGTCACATCGTCGGACATGCCGTCCATGCTGGCACGCACGGCATCCGGACGCACCAGATTCCCGCGTGGCGCAATGTGGCGCACCGCGACAGCAATTTCGACGCTATCCACAGTTTCCACAGGTTCATCCACAGGCTGCGGTACCCCCACTCCGCCGGTTTCCCTGGACTTCTGTCCAGTACCTGTGGATAAACCGGGGTCCACGGCCGGGCATGATCAACAGCTTCAAAAGCAGCCTGAGCAAAATGATCAGGCTCCGGCGATCTCGGCGGCGGACATCCGGATCGGCCGGATTCGATCGCGGACCCCCGCCCGGGCCCGATTTTTCTGCGGGCGAAACAGGGTCTATGATCGGCGTCACAACAAACCGTGTGACAGATCTCACTGGGGGATGGTTTGATCGTGCAGGTCAGGAGCTTGTGATGGCAGCACACCCGCTTGGTCCGGGTTCGGGGACGTCGTCTGATTGGCACGCCTCGCGCCAGTACACCAACAACCAGGTCGTTGCCCTCATTCGCGCCACGGTGATCGCGCTTGTGCTGCTGGGCGTCCTGGCCGCCATCGTCTTGCTCTGACCGGCTCCGAGGTTTCGGCGGGTCCCTGACGGGAACCCCGGTCCTTGCGGTGCACGCGGGTATGGACCAAGGTTGAGGTCGAGCTTGTTGTCGATATACGCGACGCCGAACTCCCTCGCGATCCATGATTAGGAAGGAACCCAGTGGCTGAATACACACTGCCAGAACTCGATTACGACTATGGCGCGCTGGAGCCCCACATTTCCGGGCAGATCAACGAAATCCACCACAGCAAGCACCACGCCACCTACGTCAAGGGCCTCAACGACGCCCTGGCCAAGCTCGAAGAAGCCCGCGCAGGCGACGACCAGTCGGCGATCTTCCTCAACGAGAAGAACCTCGCCTTCCACCTCGGCGGACACGTCAACCACAGCATCTGGTGGAAGAACCTGTCCCCCAACGGCGGCGACAAGCCCGAAGGCGAACTGGCCGCCGCCATCGACGACCAGTTCGGATCCTTCGACAAGTTCCGCGCCCAGTTCACCGCCGCGGCCAACGGCCTGCAGGGATCGGGCTGGGCCGTCCTGGGCTACGACAGCCTGGGCCAGCGCCTGCTGACCTTCCAGCTCTACGACCAGCAGGCCAACGTCCCCCTCGGCATCATCCCGCTGCTGCAGGTCGACATGTGGGAGCACGCCTTCTACCTGCAGTACAAAAACGTCAAGGCCGACTACGTCAAGGCCTTCTGGAACGTCGTCAACTGGGCCGACGTCCAGGACCGCTACGCCAAGGCCACCGCGAACACCGGCGGACTCATCTTCGGCTGAGTTCACCTCCTCTCACGTCAAGAGCCCCGCGTGCTTCGGCACGCGGGGCTCTTTACTGTTCGTACATCCGCTGTTTCTGGCACTCGTGTCCTCTTGCGTGCTAGTGCCGGCCTACCGCATCCTGTGCACAGCGACCCACAGCAGTGTCGGAGGCGGTTACCAGCAAGCACTGTCGGGAGGCCACATGGACACCGGAGCAGGTAGAGCGGTGGAGATCGCACCGTTCCATTCGCGGGGCACCCTCAAGGGATTCGTGGTGTCGGGCCGTTGGCCGGATTCCACCAAGGAGTGGGCACAACTGCTCATCGTCGCGGTCCGGGTGGCGTCACTGCCCGGGCTGCTGTCCACCACAACGATTTTCGGTGTCCGCGAGGAACTTCCCGAGAAACCGGAGCCCGGCACCGTCGGCCTGGTGCTGGCGGAGGGACCGGTCGTCGGTGAATCCGCGGTGCCGCCGGGTTTCTTCGCCGACCATCAGCCCGCGGCACTGCTGATGCTGCACCCGCCCTCGGAGACCACACCGTCACTGCCCGAATGCGCCGGCGCGGCGTCGGGGTGCGTGTTGTTGCCCGGCATCCCCCATCTGGGCCTGGAGCACCGCGCCGCCTGGGTCGAGGCCGAGGCCGATGGCACCATCACCTCGATGGTGAGCCGGGTGGGCGTCGACCCGATCAGCCATCCCGACACCGCGATCCTGGCCATGCTGCTGGCCGCATAGCCCTCGGCTCTTTTCGCGGGGCCACCTCCGCCCACGCTCCGCCGAGCGTGCGCTCAGCAAACCTCTTCATAACATTTCGGCCACGGTTCGGCCACGATGCCGCGTCCGGCAGATGCCGAGCTCAGCAATTGTGTCCTCCTCTCACGGCCCGCCGATATCTACCCGTCGCCCACTTCGCCGGTACTGACAGCAAAGGTGAAGTGCAGATTTGCTGTGCGACGCCCGACCGCTGCCGGTCAGCCATGGGGTTACTGTGACAACACATCAAGATCAACGAATCTCGGCAAAACAGCGCGGCCGTTAGTTTTTCGTTCGCCAGATCACAACGTCGCAGCGTGGGTGCGAGGTTGACGCGCTGCTACAGGACCCTGCAGCGACCCTTTGAGCAGGGTAGTGTTACTTTTCAGTGGTTTGCACTTGGTTGTGGCGAGATCACTCGCTACGATGATCAGCAAATACGAACCTATTGCAGACAGCTCGTAGGCCATGTGGAGGAAAGTTAGATGAGCAAGACGTTCGCCGCCCGACTGAACCGCCTCTTCGATACGGTTTACCCTCCTGGGCGCGGGCCGCACACATCGGCTGAGGTGATCGGCGCACTCAAGGCAGAGGGTGTCACGATGTCCGCTCCTTACCTTTCGCAGCTGCGGTCCGGCAACCGCACCAACCCGTCCGTGACGACCATGGCCGCCCTGGCCAACTTCTTCCGGATCAAGCCGGCGTACTTCACCGACGACGAGTACTACGAGAAGCTGGACAAGGAACTGACGTGGCTGGCCAGCATGCGCGATGAGGGCGTGCGCCGCATCGCCGCCCGCACCGTCGGCCTGTCCCCCGAGTCCCAGCAGGATCTTGCCCTCAAGGTCGACGAGCTGCGTCGCCGGGAAAATCTCGACGGCTGATCCCGTTCGGGATCACCGCCACAAACGGTGTCGTCACGCACAAGCGTGACGACACCGTTTGTGCGTGACGACACCGTTTGTGCGTTCAGGCACGTGACGGCGTGCCGATCTCCAGTTCGCGAAATTGCTCGGCGATGGCGAGTATCCACTCCCGGTCCGAGTAGGTCGTCGGCTGGCGCAGCCAGTTCAGCCCCGGAAAGGCCGCGTGCGCTTCTTCACGGCCCGCACCGCGGCCCGCGAAGATCCACTCCGCGATACCGCGGGCTTGTTCGTCGGCGGGCACCGGCGGCGAATCGAGATCCGCGATATCGGCGATGTTCAGGGACTCCTCGATATCGCGCTGTCCCGCGGTGGCATCCACCGTGCGAAGCCGCGCGCCCTCGGCCGCAATGGCTTCCAGGTACAGCGAGTCCGAGATCAGTGACATCTGCTCGGCGACCCGGAACAACAGCGGTCCCCGGGGCCGCACCCCGATACCCACGTCCGGGTGCCGGGTGTTGAGCTCGGCCAGCAGCGGCTGGATCGTGCGCAGCTCCCGGCGCGCACCGAACCAGTCCTCCACGCTGGGCAACAGCGATCCGCCGGCCACCACCAGCATCGCGCAACCCAGCAGCGTCGCGGCCGCACCCACACCGAGGACGTCGGTGTTGCCCACCGCGCGGAGCAGAAAGAAGGCACTCGACAGGACCATGAGAACCATGCCGATGCTGAAGACGAAAAGGGCACGGCCACGCCGGGTCCGGTTGGAATGACGCACCCCCGCCCACGCGACGAGAGTCAGTGCGAGCAGCACGTAGAGCAGTGGCAGCAGCCACGACGACGAGCCACCCGGCGCCAGGTTGCGTCGCATGTACTCCTCGGGCGCCATCTCCGGCATCTGCGGGGCCCGGAAGAACGCCACCAGGGTCACCACCGCGATCGCGGCAGCAACGATGTACTGGCCGATGGCAATACGGCGAATGGCGGTTGGTTTACGCCCCGACGCGACCGTCGTGATCATCACGCAGCTGCCCGCCGCGCAGCCGATCAACGCAACCTGACTGAGCGCGACCGCGACGTTCGGCCACCGCAGGGCGGTGTCGATCAGCAGGGTCAACGGCTGCCAGTTGAGCGCTGCGACGATACCGAGACTGCCCAGCGCAAGGATCATCGCGGTGCTCACCAGGGATTGCTTGTTGACCAGCGCCCACCCGATTCGCAAGCCGGTCGCCAGCCCGAGGAGACCGGCGATCACCCAGACGATCAACCAAACGCCTCCCCGAGCCGCACCTGCACGATCGACGAGCGATCGGACGGTAGCCGGCCAAGACGGTAGATGAGCAGCGCGGCGAAATCTTCGGCCTCCTGCTCGGCCTCTTCACCCGCGGGCCCCATACACCCGGTCCGCTGATTGAGCATGTACCCGATGAGGTCGGACCCGGCCAGCTCCATGGTCTCTCGCGCGGCCTCCACCACCGGGGTGCCTGCGTGACCGAGCACGAGATGGCCCAGCTCGTGGGCCAGCGTGCGGTCCCAGGCGGGTAGACCCTTCTGGATCAGAAAGACATCATGGTCGGCGTACTGCCGCCACTGTCCACAGACACCCGAGGGCAGATCGGCCATCTTGATCCGGATCGGGCGGCCCTGATCCTCGGCGACCGCTTCGACCAGACGCGGCAACGACACCTCGCCCCGGCGTGGCGCAAGGTCGAGCACGGAACTGACCGCGCGGGTCACGCGGCGACTTGCCGGCATGGCCTTCTCCTTTCCCTCAGCTCCATAATGGCGCTCCGCTGCCTGGCAGATGCGCGAATCCGGTCAACCCGAGAACCTTGCTGAACCACGGGCCCTCACCGCCAACCCGGCACGCGCCTGCCGATAGCCGATCAGCCCGCCTACACCGGTGAGCAGCATGATGACGGTTGCTCCAGGGACCGCGACGGCGATGACCTGAGGCATTCCGGCGGTCCGGAGGTATTCGCCGTACCCCGCACGATAGGACGCAGGGACCACGGCGTCATTGCGCGGTGCGGCGGGGCGCTCGGCCGGCGTGGTCCGTGACGGGGCGGGCGGCCTCGCGGGACTCCCAGGTGCCTGCGCTCTCGGTCCCGCGCCGCCTCCACCGCCCAATCCGGGCACCGGCGGCGGCAGCACGATGACGGGCATCGACAGCACCGGCATGGCCGCCGGCGCGACAAGTCCGGGCAGCGGTTCCTGGGGGTCGGGGACCACCGGCAGCACCGGGGATTCCGGGAGCAGCTCGCGCGGCGGCGGTACGTCCAGCCCGGGGGGAGCACCCGGCCGGCCGGCCGGCGGCTGAGCCGTCGACGGCGCGCCGCCCCCGTAACCGTCGCCACCGTTCGGCGCCGACGGGTCGCTGTCGGGCGGCAGTGGCCACCAGCCCCAACCGCACTCGTCGTCTTCTTCGTCGTCGTCGGCTTCTTCGTCGTCGGCTCTGGCGTCACCCGTGTCGTCTGCTTCGGCGGTCGGCGCACCGTCGTCAGGTTCGCCGGGAGCAACGCCCGGCGGGGCTTCCCCGGCCTCGACTTCGGCCTCGGCGAGTTTGCTGGGATCGCTCTCGGCGGTGTCGGCCGAGCGCGTCGGAAGACCCGCGGTTCGCGCTGGTGAACCCGACGAACGCGGGCCCGGCGAACCCGGTCCGGCCCGGGTCACCGTCTCGACGCCGCGCGGTGCATTGCGACGGGACTGACCAGCAGTCTCGTCCGAGCCCCGACCTGCGGTCCCGGTACCCGCTGCGTCCCCGCTGCTGTCGGGCTCGGCTAACGCCACCGCTCCGGACGCACCACCCACGAGCAGCCCCGATGACACCAGGCAGGCAGCCGCGGCGACTCGCATGCGCGAACCCACGTCGTCACCACCCCTCATGGCGTCTCACGGCGCACAGGCAATCGTTTCCGCAATTGTCGCATACACCGGTGCACGTGTTTGCTGCCGAAAGTAATCCGGTTCGGCGCAAGGCCGCCGAGAGTGGTATGGCCGGCAGAACGATAGGGTTGGCCGCATCGTGGCACCGCGATCGGGGCGACGCGGACGAGATGACCGGGAGGCAATGCGGATGGGCCTGTTCACGCAACGCAAGAGCCGGTCGGCTCGGCGCGCCGAGGCTCGGGCCATCAGGCGCGCGACGAAAACCAAGGCCAAGCTGGAGGCCAAGCTCGGGGCGCGCAACGACGCGCGGCGCATCAAGGCCGATCGCAAGGCGCAGACCCAGGCGGTCAAGGCCCAGCTCAAGGCCCAACGGGACAGCGACCGTGCCGCACTCAAGGTTGCTGAGACCCAACTCAAGGCCGTCCGCGAGGGCAAACTGCTGTCCCCGATGAAGATTCGCCGGACGCTGACAGTGTCCCGGCTGCTGGCGCCGGTCCTGGTGCCGCTGGCCTACCGCGGTGCGATCGCGATCCGCGGCCTGCTCGACCAGCGCCGGGCCGATCAGCTCGGTGTCCCGCTGGCCCAGATCGGTCAGTTCTCCGGGCATGGGGGGATCCTGTCGGCCCGGATCAACGGTGCCGAGCAGGCCATCCGACGGGTCGCCGAGAAGAACCCCAAGGACGCCGAGACCAAGCAGTTCGTGGCCGCGATCAACGAACGGTTGACCGACCTGTCCGCTGCCGTCACCGCCGCGGAGAACATGCCCACGGCGCGCCGCAAGGCCGCCCACGCGGCCATCGGCGAACAGCTCGACGGTATCGACGCCGACGTGATGGCGCGGCTCGGCCTGGTGTGATGACGATCTACGCACGGATCCTGGCACCCCTGTTGGCTCTGCTCCTGACGGGGCTGGCATTGGCCGGGGCCGGCCCCGCCGCGGCGCACGCCACACTGATCTCCTCGGATCCGGCGCCCGGCACGGCATTGGCTGCGGCGCCCCCGAAGGTCAGCGCCACCTTCAGCGAAGACCTGCAGACCGCGTTCGCGGCGATGACCGTCGTCGGCCCGGACGGCAATCTGTGGTCCACCGGTGACGTCCGGGTGAGCGGTCCGGTGGCAGAGGTCGACGTGCGCCCACTCGGTCCGGCGGGCACCTATACGGCCAACTACCGCGTCACCTCGGCGGACGGCCACGTCATCACCGGATCCTGGGCTTTCGAGCTGACCGCCGCCGCAACGGGTACGCCCGGTCCGACGGTTGCGCCCGCTGCCGCACCCGCTGCCGCGCCGGCGGCAGCGACCGATGACGGCCTTCCGGTGTGGCCGTTCGTGATCGCGGCGGTGGTGCTCATCGGTGCCGGCGTCTGGTGGAGCCGACGCCGCACGTGACGGGCACCCGGCGAGCGTGCCTGGGCGCACTCGTCGTCGCCCTCAGCATCGCGCTGGCCTGGATTCTCGCCCGCCCCGACGATGCTCTCGTGGCGACCCTCACCCGGCTGCTCGCCGACGGTGCCGCCGTACTGGTACTCGGCCTCGCGGTGGTGCCGTGGCTCGACACCGCGCGCTACCGCACAGAACTCGCCCGGCGCAGCACCGCCGTCCTGGCGGTGGCAGCCTGGGTGTGGCTGGCCGCCGAACTGATCCGGCTGGTGCGGACCGCGGCCGATACCGCCGCAGTCACGGTGCGTGACCTCGGTGTGCGGACCGCGTTCGAGTTCGCCGTGTCGACGACGGCAGGCCGGGCCGATCTGATCTGCGTGGTGGCGGCACTGCTGGTGGTCGTGGTGACCATCGCGGTACGCAACCCCGGCGGGTCCCTGGTGATCGCCGGCGTCGCCGCACTCGGTACCGCCGCGCGCACCCTGGCCGGGCATCTGTCCGAGAGCGCACTCGGCGGACTGGCGGTCACGCTGCATGCCCTGGCTGCGGCGCTGTGGTGCGGTGTGCTCGCGGCGATCGTGCTGGTGGTGGACCGCCGCGGCCAGTGGGCCCGGGTGCTGCCCCGTTTCTCGGCACTGTCGTTGTGGTCGGTGCTGGTGCTCTTGGCGGGCGGGGTGCTCAGCGCCGCGGTGGTGATCGGGACCCCGGCCGAGCTGGTCGGCACCGGATACGGCCGGCTGTTGCTGGCGAAGGTCGTCGTGACCGCGGTGTTGATGGCGCTGGCCTGGCAGAACAGGTCCCGATGGTTACCGTCGGCACGTGGTCACCGGGCCAGCGCCGAGCGCTCGACCCGACGCGCCGACACCGAGCTCGCCCTGATGGCGGTGGCATTGACGTTGGCCGCCGCCCTGGCGGTCACGGGGTGACGCCGATCGCCGGGCTGGCATGATGGGTTGCACTGCGCTGGACGACACTGCAAAGGAGCAGCACCATGGGCGACGAGCAGGACCTTCCCGAACAGAAGGCCCCCGCTGAGCAGGTCCCGGCTGACCCACCTGCTGCGCCTCCGGCCGCCAAGGCTCCTGCGAAGAAGGCACCGGCCAAAAAGGCACCCGCCGCGAAGAAGGCCGTCCCCGCCAAGAAGGCGCCGGTGAAGAAGGCCGCACCGGCCAAGAAGGCACCTGCGAAGAAGGCGCCGCCGGCCAAGGCCACACCGGTCGAGCCGGCGCCGGTCGCTGCGCAGCAGGCCGAGCCGACGGCCATCACCAGGGAAGCTGCCAAAGAAGTTGCCGCACAAGCGAAATCCGCGGTGGCCGCCGCCGTACCGACACCGTCCGCGGTGCCTGCCCTCGGTCCGGAACAGTCCCGGCTGCCGCTGGTGGCCGCGATCGCCGTCGGCCTGCTCGCCGTTGTGGTGGTACTGCTGGCCCGCCGTGATTCCGACGAGGACTGAGGTTCCCCGCCGCGGGGCTTGACCCTCACGCGACGTCAGGGCCGATAGTGGGTCCATGGACGTGAGAACCGTCGGCAGCGTCGCCGCCCTGACCGGGCTTTCCGTGCGCACCCTGCACCACTACGACCACATCGGCCTGGTGGTGCCGGGCGTGCGAACCCCGGCGGGTTACCGCGGCTACACCGACGCCGATGTCGAGCGCGTACACCTGGTGCTGGTGTACCGCGCGGCGGGGCTTCCGCTGGATGAGATCCGCGTCCTGCTCGACGACCCCGAGGTCGACGGGCTGACCAGGCTGCAGCGCCAGCACGCCCTGCTCCTCGAGCGGGCCGACGGTCTGCAGCGCACGATCAAGGCAGTGGAGGAACTCATGGACGCGCATCGCAGCGGCATTCAGCTGACCGCCGAAGAACAGGCCGAGATCTTCGGGACCACGGCACTCGGCGAGGAGTACGCGGTCGAAGCCGAGCAGCGCTGGGGCGACACCGATGAATGGAAGCAGTCCCGGCGACGGGTCGCCCAGCTGACGAAACAGGACTGGATCGATCTCAAGGCCGAAGGGGACGCGCTCCTGGGTGACCTGGCGGCCGCCAAGCGGGCCGGCGTGCGCCCCGGCGAACCGGAGGCCGACGCGCTGGCCGCCCGGCACCGCGCGAGTATCGAGCGCTTCTACGACTGCGGCAGCGAGATGCACCGGGGACTGGTCGAGATGTACCTGGCCGATCCGCGGTTCACGGCCTACTACGACGATGTCGAACCGGGTCTGGCGCAGTTCGTGCACGATGTGGTGCTCGCTAGCATCATGGCGTGAGCATCGAACCGCGCGCGACCGCTGACCTTGTCGACGAGATCTACCCCGACGTCCGCAGCTGCGATCTGCAGTTGCGCAACTTACGGGGGTGTCACGTCCTTCGCGGGCCGGATCACCACGGTGCGCTGTTTCGAGGACAACGCCCTGCTCAAGTCGATCCTGTCCACGCCGGGTGACGGCGGGGTGCTGGTGGTCGACGGTGGTGGTTCGCTGCACACCGCGCTGGTCGGTGACATCATCGCCGGCCTGGCCGCCGAGAACGGCTGGGCCGGAGTGATCGTGCACGGCGTGGTGCGCGATGCGGCCGCGCTGTGCACCATCGACGTGGGCATCAAGGCGCTGGGTACCAATCCGCGCAAGGGCACCAAAACGGGTGCGGGAGAACGCGATATCGCGGTTTCCTTCGGCGGGGTCACGTTCGTCCCCGGTGAGGTCGCCTACAGCGACGAGGACGGTATCGTCGTCGTCGCTGCAGGCGACCAGACAGCCGCGTCGCTGTAGGCGGGTGACGCTAGGCCGATACGGCCGCGCGGTGCTTGGTGAAGTGCAGGGACTCCTCGTCGACCTTGCCGTGCCGGATGAGGCGCAGATCGAAGAAGTAGTTCTGCTTCAGCTTCCAGGGCGCCTCCGAACCGGACTTCGGCAGGGTGTCCATGGCACGACGGAAGTATCCGGGCGTGAAGTCCATGAACGGCTCTTCGTCGATCGAATCGCCCGGGTGCTGCGGTTCGACCCGGTCGAAACCGTTGGCGTCCATGTAGTTCAGCACCCGGCAGATGAACTCGGAGACCAGGTCGGCCTTCAGCGTCCATGAGGCGTTGGTGTAGCCGAAGGTGATGGCCATGTTGGGCACGCCGGACAGCATCAGGCCCTTGTAGGTCATCGACTTTGTCAGGTCGATCGGCTCGCCGTTGCGGGTCGCCGTGGCGCCGCCGAACAGCTGCATGTTCAAACCCGTTGCGGTGATGATGATATCGGCCTGCAACTCCTCACCGGATGTCAGCTTGATACCGGTTTCGGTGAAGGTCTCGATGGTGTCGGTGACGACGTCGGCCTTTCCGGCCTTGATGGTCTTGAAGAAATCACCGTTGGGGGCCAGGCAGACTCGCTCATCCCACGGGTTGTAGCGGGGGCTGAAGTGCTTCTCGTAGTCGAAGCCGTCCGGCAGCCGCCGGGTCGCCATGTCCTTGAGCGCCTTCTTGAACATCTTCGGGAACTTGCGCGCCAGCTGGTACTGGCCGGTGGCCATCGCGATTGCCTTCCACCGGTTGACCGCGTGGGCGACATTCTTCGGCAGGTACTTGTTGGCTTGTACGGCAACCGGATCCACCAATGGCAGAGACCCGATGTAGGTCGGCGAGCGCTGCAGCATGGTGACATGGCCCGCGCCCTCGTTGACCAGCGACGGGATCAGTGTGATCGCGGTGGCGCCGGATCCGATGACGACGATCTTCTTCCCGGTGTAGTCCAGCCCCTCGGGCCAGTGCTGGGGGTGGATGATCTCGCCCGTGAAGTCCTCGGCGCCCGGGAACTCGGGCGCGTAGCCCTCGTCGTAGTTGTAGTAACCGCTGCAGACCGACAGGAACGACGCGGTGATCTGCTTGCGCTCGCCGGCATGCTCGACGTTGATGGTCCAGCGATTGTCGGCGTCCGACCAGTCCACCGAGGTGACGCGATGTCCGGTGCGGATGTGCTTGTCGATCCCGTTCTCGACGGCGGCCTCGTTGATGTAGTTCCAGATGGACGCGCCGTCGGCGATCGCCTTGGCCGAGGTCCAGGGCTTGAACCGGAATCCGAGGGTGAACATATCGGAATCCGAGCGGATACCCGGGTATTTGAACAGGTCCCAGGTGCCGCCGATGTTCTCGCGGCGTTCCAGGATGGCGTAGCTCTTGGTCGGGCAGCGGTCCTGCAGGTGCCAGGCCGTGCTGATGCCGGAGATACCGGCGCCGACGATCACAACGTCGAGGTGTTCATTCATGGTACCGACGGTATCAACATGGTGTTGAGTGAGTCAACGGTGTGTTGAGAAAGTCGACACAGTGTTAAGGTTGGGCCGTGACCACCGCCAGCCCGAGTCGCGGCCGCCGGGCCGCCCGCCCCTCGGGCGACGAACGGCAGCAGGCCATCCTGGACACCGCCGCCCGGCTCATCCAGCAGCGGTCCTTCGCCGATATCTCCGTCGACGACCTGGCCAAGGGCGCCGGCATTTCGCGACCGACCTTCTACTTTTACTTCGCCTCCAAGGAGGCGGTCCTGCTCTCACTGATGGATCCGCTGATCACCCGCGCCGACTCCGGTTTCGACAACGCGATGGACTCCATGCCCACCGAGCCGCACGAGGCAATCCGGCGCGGAATCGAGATCTTCTTCAGTTCCTTCGGGTCGCACCCGGCGACTGCGCGCGCCGGCGCGGAGGCCGTGAACAGCAGCCCCGAGTTCCGTGCCATCTGGGCGGGGCTGATGCAGAAGTGGATCGGCCTCACCGCGGCGCTGATCAACGCCGAACGCCAACGGGGGGCGGCCCCGGAGACACTGCCCGCCCTGGACCTGGCCACCTCACTGAACCTGATGAACGAGAAGATGATGATGGCGACACTGGCCGATGACCGGCCGTCGGTCGAGCACGACCGCGTCGTGGACACCCTCACTCACATCTGGCTGACCAGCATCTACGGCAACACACCCTAGTTCGCTGTCGGAGCCGGATGCGAACCTATGTTCGTGTCCCACTCCGGGCAGGCCAGCATTCTGCACGCCGATCTCGACTCGTTCTACGCCTCGGTCGAGCAGCGCGACGACCCCACCCTGCGCGGACTGCCGGTGATCGTCGGTGGCGGGGTGGTGCTGGCCGCCAGTTATGAGGCCAAGGCGTACGGGGTGCGTACCGCGATGGGCGGCAGTCAGGCCCGGCGGCTCTGCCCGCAGGTGATCGTCGTGCCGCCGCGGATGCGCGCCTACACCGAGGCCAGCCGGGCGGTCTTCGAGATCTTCCGCGACACCACTCCCCTGGTCGAACCGGTCTCGGTGGACGAGGCATTCCTCGACGTCGGCGGGCTCGGCCGGGTGTCGGGGACTCCGGTACAGATCGGTGCCCGGCTGCGCGAACGGGTCCTGGTGGACGTCGGTCTGCCCATCACCGTCGGGATCGCCCGCACCAAGTTCCTGGCCAAGGTGGCCAGCCAGGAGGCCAAGCCCGACGGACTGCTGCTGGTGCCGCCCGATCGCGAGCTCGCGTTCCTGCACCCGCTGCCGGTGCGCCGGCTCTGGGGCGTCGGGGCAAAGACC
>JAXHOA010000009.1:0-3879 GCA_034520035.1 Mycobacterium sp.
CGTGACCGGTCCGCAGGCCCGGCTCCTGCACCGGACGGAGAATCAAATCGAGGCGCGCCGGGCCGGTGGTGATCGGTGTCGAAGACGACAAGCTCTTTGGCAGGGGCGGCAATGCGGGTGAAGCCCTGCTGTGTGTAGGCGAAGCTGAACAAGGGGTCTCCTCGGCCTGTGACGACCGCAATCGGACAGGCGATCGCGCCGTCGCGCACGGCGCTCATGTCTGCGGTGAACAATGCAGGCTCAGTGGGTCCATCAAGAATTGCTCGGCCGTCCACGGCTCACGGCACACCCGATCCAGGTCAAGGTAGCCGCCGAACCGGATCGGCAGGCGCGGCAAGAACATGGCCAGTAGCCGTAAGCCCCCCACGAACGGGCGGTACACCCCTTGCAAAAAGGGCCGGGAATCGCGACACCGTGATGGAGGCGGGGAGTTCGGGATCGAGGATGTTGTGCGCCACTGTCATGGTGCCGGGCAGGAACACCGCCTTGTCACCTCCTCGTATCGCTCGGGGTGCTCAACCTCATTGCGCAGCCGCTGGTCTCTGTCGCGCATACCCACGTTCTCCGCTTTGCTCAGCGGGGCCTTCGCCCGCTTCCGTCGAGCCTCCCGGTTTCGATTGCGGCTCTTGGGTTCTGCTTCTCCAAGCGAGGTACCCCAACCCCGCACTGGCCACCGAGTAGACAGCCGCCTCCGTCCCACATGAATCCGACAAGGAGGTCGCCACCGCACTGGGTGTTGCTTCTAGTCTTGGCTCCAGCGACAGCGACAGCGACCGCGACCGCGAGGGACCGAAGCCTCAATGAGCAGGGGACTTCGGCACCGCCCGCGTCAAAGCCGCCTGCGCAGGACGGCTATTCGCCACGTCTCCGGAGTCCTCCTCCGCCAGGGTGAAGTAGCTTTCCTCCTCCTGCACGAAGTGCAGGCGCAGCAGGGCATACAGACCGTAGAGACACGCCAGCAGGTCATTGACCTGGTCGGGCTGAATTTGGCCGGCGGCTTCGGCCAAGTGCACGTGAGCGCCGATGCGGTCTGCGAGCCGCTCGATCTCGGCGTGCATGCGGCTCATGGTGGCGGTGGCTTCTCCGCTGCGCAGCGGAGCCGCCAACGCCGGATAGAGTTCGGTTTCCTCGGCGTGCTCGTGCGGCAGGATCCGCTGCGTCAGTAGCCCATGGGCCGCCGCGACGGATCGCAGCGCCCCGGCGTCGCAATTCTCGACCAGGCGATCCGCGCTGACGCGGATCAGTCCGACGGTCTCGCGCAGCTCGTCGTGTTCAGCAGCGAAGCGGTGCAGCATGGTCTCGGTGTCAGCGGACAGCGGCACCTCAGTGGCCGGATTGCCGCGGAGCGCGCGCAACGCGTTGAGGATTACCGCGACATCGATGCCCTCCTGCAGCAACGCTCCCGCCGCGGGCGGCAACCAACCGAATGCGGCGATCGTCATCGCCAGTAGCGACAAGGTCATGCCGACGACGGCGCTCTGCACCGCAATATGTCGCGACCACCGCGCGATGTCCATGGCATCGGCGAGCCGGTCAAGGCGATCGGTGGTCAATACGATGTCGGCGGCCTCCGACGATGCGGTCGCTCCTCGGGCACCCATCGCGACACCGACTGTCGCTGCCGCCAGCGCGCAGGGCGTCGTTGATGCCGTCGCCGACCATCACCGTCACCGCTCGTTCACGCTCGGCGCGTACCGCGGCAACTTTGTCCACCGGTGTCTGCTGCGCATAGACATCATCAAGGCCGAGCACGGTGGCGACCTCGCGCGCGGGCTCGGCCCGGTCGCCGGTGAGCATTACCAACCGGTTGAATCCCGCTTCGCGCAACCGCCGGATCGTGCGAGGGGCTTGGCGGCGCAGCGGGTCCCGCAGCAGCACCGCGCCGGTCGGCTCGCCGTCGATACACACCCACGCCAATGCGGCGCTGTCCAGACGCGCCCGGTTCACCGCACCCTGCGCCCACGGATCGGTCGCGGTGTGATCGGCGAGTTTGCCGACCGTCACCCGTCGTGCGTCCAAGGTCGCGGTGACACCGCGGCCGGCTTCTTCAATGACATCGGTGGGCATCGACAACTGCAGATTCCGCGCGGCCGCCTCGCTGACGATCGCCTCGGCCAGCACGTGCGGTGACAATTGATCCACCGACGCGGCCAGGCGCAGGATCTCGGTGGGATCTGTTCCTGGGACGGCGACGACATCGACCACCGCCGGGTGGCCCATGGTCAGGGTGCCTGTCTTATCCATGACCAATGTTGTGGCATGGCCGAGATTTTCCAATGCTCCACCGCTGCGGATGACGACGCCGGTGCGGGAAGCGCGAGACAAACCCGAGACGATGGCCACCGGTGCGGCCAGCAACAGCGGGCACGGCGTGGCGACGACGAGCACGGCCACGGCCCGCACCGCAGAGCCGCTGGCCAGCCAAGCGCCGCCTGCCATCAACAACGCCAGCGGCAGGAAATACGCCGCGTAGCGGTCGGCCAGTCGCACCAGGGGCGCACTCTCGGCGCCGGCCTGCTGCGCCAGTCGCACGATGCCGGCGTAGGTGCTGTCGACGGCAGTCGCGGTCGCCCGTAACTCGAACGCGCCGCCCGCGTTGACGACGCCACTTCGTACCGGGTCGCCGGCGCGCCGTTCGACTTGAACGGATTCGCCGGTGAGCGCCGATTCGTCGAGTACCGCCACCGCGTCGACGACTCGGCCGTCCACTGGCACGACGTCGCCGGGGCCGGCGACGAGAATGTCATCGACGGCGACATCGGCTATCGGAACCAGGCTGATCTGGTCCCCTACGCGCCGGCGGGCGAAACGCGGCGCCCGCTCCAGCAAGGCCCTCAAGTCGTGTGACGCACGCCGCGTGGCCGCCGCATCCAGTGCTCGCCCGCCGGCCAGCATGACCCCGATGAGCGCACCGGCCAGATACTCGCCGACGAGCAGCGTTCCGACCAGCGACAGCACCGCGATCAGATCTACTCCCAGTCGACCTTTGCGCAAGGCAATCAGGACCCACACCACCGCAGGGACGACCGCCACCAAAGTGCCGGCCATCCAGCATCCGTCGGCGATGGTTGGCGCACCGGCCAGCCAGGCGACGACGCCGGCGGCCAACGCCATGACGGTGAGCACGACCAACGCCGGCTCCATCAACGGTCGAAGCCGCGCGGGCAGTGTGCCGACCATAGTGATTCCTCCGTGTCATCAGACGCGGGCCAACGCGCGGATCTCCGCTGCATAGGTCAGCGGACCCGCGAGACGGGCCACCGCTGAAGTCGATCACGCTTCCGCGACGCGCAACAGGGTCGCCGGACCTCCCGGTCCGGGCCATAAGACCCGAGCCGGCAATCCCCTACTGACCAGCGCCAGTGCTCGCCCGTCATCACGAATGTCGGAGCAGCTGGCGACGCGTGACGTCGGCTTCGGCCGAACTGATCTCGTCGAATGTTGCCCCGACCCATATGCACTTTCGCGACCCCTCAACGGAACCCGTGACCACTTCTGTGTGCCCCTCGGGGAGGCGGCGGTATCCCGGTTTGGCCTCCGAGAGTCCGACCCCGGGTAGCGAAGATCACGTCGCGCCGGCCCTCGGACTGGTCGAGATCGACGGAGACGAGTCCGTGGTGCGCGCGGTGTTCGCCACGTGACCGGTGTGCGCACCAGGGTCAAGCGTCGTAGTCCACGGCGACCGTTGCGGTGCTGGGATGGGACTGGCACGTCAGGATGAACCCGGCTTCGAGCTCGGCTTTGTCGAGCACAAAGTTCTGCTCCATCGACACCGCTCCGGATAGCACCTTGGCTTTGCGTGCGCCACAGGCGCCGCCCATGCAGGCATAGGGCGCGTCGATATCGTTCTTCAGGCGCGGGTTCGAGCAATACGTAACT
>JAXHOA010000067.1:0-16270 GCA_034520035.1 Mycobacterium sp.
TCAGTTACGTATTGCTGTAACCGCTGTGCTGCAGTCTTTCCCGATCGATGACCGAGCCGGCCTGGACGCCGAGGAGGCCGCTCGTTTCGGTGTCGGTGACTCGTTCAGCATCTTGCGGCTGAAACCGGAGCCCACCCTGCGCCCGAGCGCCGCGCTCCCCGCAGCGCTCGCCGCATTGCCTGCGCTGCCGGATCCGGCGCGCTCGGTGCACCGCGAGTTCGACCTGCAGTGGTTCATGATCAACCGGAACCGGATGGACATGAACCGCATCGATTTCCAGGCGACCGTGGATACCGACGAGATCTGGACCGTGCGCAACGTGGACAACTGGCCGCACAATTTTCACGTGCACGACACCCAGTTCCGGGTCATCGACATCGACGGCGTGCCGCCACCGCCGCAGCTGGCTGGTTACAAGGACACGGTGTACACCCCACCGGGGCAACGGATAAGGCTTGCGGTCCGATTCTCCGACTACACCGATCCCACCTTCCCGTACATGTATCACTGCCATCTGGCCCTGCATGAGGACCAGGGCATGATGGGTCAGTTCCTGGTGCTCGATCCCGGGCAGCGGGCCGAGCCGATGGTCATGGACATGCCTCACGCCATGCGTTGATATCCGAACACCGCGAGTTGCACCCGGTTCTGCGCACCGAGCTTGTCCATCAGATTGGCCACATGCGTCTTGACGGTCGTGACGCCGAGGTGCAGCCGATCGGCGATCTCCTGATTGGACAGTCCCTCGACGACCAGGGGCAGCACATCCTCTTCACGTGCGGTCAGCGGCACTGCGGTGGGACCGTCGGGAACACGCGCGTCGACGGCCCGGGATACCAACCGCTGCAAAAGATGTGGTGACAGCACGAAGTCACCCGCGGCCACCCGATGCACGGCGGCAATCAGCTCGGCGGGGTCGGTGTCCTTGACCAGGAAGCCCGCGGCCCCGGCGGCCAGCGCGGGATACAGATGGTCGTCGTCGTCAAAAGTGGTGAGCACCAGTATCTTTGCCTCGGGTCGGCCGGAGAGCACCTGTCCGATGGCGGTGATACCGTCGACCCCGGGCATCCGGAGATCCATCAGGATCACATCCGGCGTCAACTCGGCGGCCAACCGCACCGCCTGCGCACCGTCGGCAGCCTCACCGACCACCTGCACGCCGTCCGTCGATTCGCACAGCATGCGCAATCCGGCTCGGACCAGGCGTTGGTCATCGGCGATCAGGACGCGGGTAGCCATGCCCGTACCTTCCACCCGTGCTCGCTGTGGCCGGCGGCGAAGGTGCCACCGCAGAGCTCCATCCGCTCCGACATACCGATGATGCCCAGGCCGCCGTGCGCCTCGTCGACCCCGACGCTGTCGACCCGGATCTCGACGCCGTCATCGCGGCGTGCGATGCCCAGCTGTACGGCACCGGCCGGATCGGCATGTTTCATCACGTTGGTGAGCGCCTCCTGGGTCACCCGCAGCACGGTCAGCCGCGCCATCGCGTCCAGTCCGGTAATTGCCCTGTCGATGTCCGCGTTCACGGTGAAACCGGCTGCACGGGTGCGGTGCACCGCGGCGTCGATCTCGCCCCACAGCGCCTCGGGTTCCACCATGGCCACCTCGTGCAGGGCCGGGTCACGCAGGGCCGCCTGCCAGCGCCGGATATCGGCCAGTGCGTCGGCCGCGGTGCGGTGCACATCGTCGAGCACCTCGGCGACCCGCGGATCCTCCTTGCCGATCACATGTTCGGCGACGCCGGTGCGCAGCGCGATGGAGGCCATGTGATGGGCCACGAGATCGTGCAACTCACGCGCCATGGCGCCACGTTCGGCAGCGCGAACCTCCGATTCCGCGAGTGCCCGGAACCGTCGCTGACCGCGCAGGTACAGGCCGAGTAGCAGCGGCAGCCCGAACGCCGCCACCACGGTGGTGATGTCGGCGGCGCTCCACCGCGCGGCGTGATCGTCGAGTTGCACTCCCAGGAGCAGCGCGAGCAGCCAGCCCGTGGCGGCAACGGCGATGATCGGATCCCGGTCGGTGCGTGCCGCCAGCTCGGCCAGCGCGAGCGCGCCGATATAGGGGACCAGACCGGACAGGCCCCACGCCTGGGCGGCGAACATCGGCACCGCGAGTGCGGACAGCGCGAGCGACACCGGAAACGGCCACCGGCCGCCGAAAAGGAAGACCACGGCCGCCGTGCAGGCCAGTACCCAGTAGCCCGCCGATACCCGGAACTCGCCGGGAAACGTACTCACCGCCAGGAGCACCGGCGTCAACAGCAGCGGCGCGCTCCGGAGCAGGAGGGAGTGCACACGCTCAGGCTATCGCGCCGGCGTCCTTCAACTCCTCGATGCGATCCCAATCCAGGCCGATCTCCATCAACACGAGCTCGGTGTGTTCGGAGGCCTGCGGCGCGCGGGTGGTCTGCAGCGGTTCGTGGTTGAACTGCACCGGACCGCGCACCACCTTGAACGGTGTGCCGTCGGAGCCTTCGACCTCGGTGACCATGTCATTGGCCAGCGCCTGCTCATCGCTGCCCAGGTCCACCAGGCTCTGGAACGGCGCCCACTGGCCCCTCATCGTCTTGAGGTGCTTGCGCCAGTACTCGAACGTTCTGCTGCGGATCGCTGCGGTGATCAGTTCGACGGCAGCCGCGGCATTTTCGATCAGCGGCAGCACATCGGTGAAGCGCGGGTCATCGGCCAACTCGGGCAGCCCGAGATGCTCGAAGGCGTCCCGGATATACCCGGTCGGGCTGACAATGCACAGGTTGATGGTGCCACCGTCGGAGGTCAGGTAGTTGCCAAGGAAGGGGTTTACCGTGGGGCCAACGGAATTCGGCATCACCGAGCGCATGGTCTCCCCGGTCTCCATGCCCTGGGTGACGCTGGCGCCTGCCGCCCACCACGCCGTGCTCAGCAGGGATACGTCGATCTCGGAGGTCTCGCCGGTGCGCTCCCGGTGGAACAGCGCCGCGGAGATACCACCGGCGATGTTCATCCCGCCGATCGAATCACCGAAGGCCGGGATGCCCTGTGACAGTGCACCACCGAGTTCTTCGGGCGTCAGCGCGTGCCCGACACCGCTGCGGGTCCAGAATGCGGTGCCATCGAAGCCACCGGTGTCGCGTTCGGCGCCCTTGTCGCCGTAGGCGCTGCCGCGGGCGTAGATGATGTTCGGGTTGACCGCGCGGATGTGCTCGATATCGAACTTGTTCTTCTGCCGCTGGGCGGGCAGGTAGTTGGTCAGGAAGACGTCGGCGGTCTTGGCGATCTCGTAGAGCACCTCCTGGCCGCCCGACGTGGAGACGTCGATGCCGACGCTGCGCTTGCCCCGGTTGGGATGCTCGATCAAGGGATGCCTGTTGGGGTCGAGGGCGAAACCGCCCATGTTGATGAACCCGCGCTGGGTGTCACCGCGCACCGGGTGCTCGACCTTGATGACGTCGGCACCCCAGTCGGCGAGGATTGCGCCGGCGGCGGGGACGAAGGTGAACTGTGCGACCTCCAGGACGCGAACGCCCTCCATGACCTTGCTCATACCGACGACCGTACCGTATTGACGACGGTATAGACCTGCGCGATTCGGGAAGACTTCAGCCGCTGGCAGGCGATGCACCTACCGAAGGGAGAACGTGAATATGACCATCGGCATCATCATCGGATCGATACGGGAGGGCCGCGCCGGTGCCTCCGTCGCGCAATGGGTCGCCGCACAGGCAGTGCGCCGGGACGCCACCGAATTCGAGGTCATCGACCTCAAGGAGTTCGATGTCCCACTGCTCACCGCGCCGCTGCCGCCCGCCGCGGCGAACCGTGAGTACGACTCGGAGAACGTGCGGCGGTGGAGTCGGGCGATCGATGCCTGCGAGGGATTCGTCTTCGTCACCCCCGAGTACAACCACGGCGTGCCCGGTGCGCTGAAGAATGCGGTCGACAGCCTGGGACCCGAATGGACCGGCAAGGCGGTCGGGTTCGTGTCCTACGGGGCGGACGGCGGTGTGCGCGCCGTGGAGCAGTGGCGCCAGATCGTGGCAAACTTTCAGATGTTCGACGTGCGGGCCCAGGTCGCTCTGTCCCTGTTCCAGGAGTTCGGCGCGGACGGATTCACCCCGCAGGAACGCCGCGCGGGTGAACTCGACACGCTGCTGGATCAGTTGATCAGCCTGACCGCACGCCTCGGTATATCCCCCGCTTGACGATCCACGGCTGCAGGACGGTGCGCACCGACCAGGCCGGGAACCGGACCGCCTGACCGGACGGGGCGAACACCTCCAGGCCGTCGGCCTGGGCGCCGAGCACCGATCCCCAGCGCGCCTTCGGCGGCGTGTAGGCACGCAGCGGCCTGCCCGCGGCGTGGGCCGCGATATTGCGGGCGAGCAGACCGTCGGCGCGGCTGCGCGCCGAGGCGCGCAGCGGATCGGTGGCCGCGACATCGCCTATCGCGAAGACCTCCGGGTGGCCGGGTATCTGCAATTGCGGTGTGACGCGAACGAATCCGCCGTCGTCGAGTATGTCGGCGGGCAGCCAGCCGGTGTTCGGGCTGACCCGGCCGATCGCCCACAGCACCGCATCGGCGGTGACCGCGGGCTGTCCGGTGCTCCAGTGCACCGGCTCGCCGGTGATCTCGTCATGGTCCGCGGGGATGACGGCTCGGTGCCCCGGATGGAGCGCCACTCCGGACGCGGTGAGCCGCGATTCGATCCGCTGCCACACGCGGCGATGATGCTGTGGCAGCGCATGTTCGCCGGGGTAGTACAGACCGATCTGCGGCGTCGGGCAGCGCGACCGCCAGGTTGGCCGCCGCGCTCACCGCGGCCGCGCCGCCCCCGATCACCGCGATGGAGTTCGCTGCGGCCAGCCGCCGGTGCACCGCCTGCAGGTCCGCGTCGATCTCGTCGGCGGACTGTAGGTGCGGCCGACGCCAGAATCCGTTCGTGACACCGGTGGAGATGACCAGGATGTCGTAAGGCACCTGATCGACGGTGCCGGCACGGTCGACGCCGACGGTCCGGGCGGACAGATCGAGCCCGGTCAGGGTGCCGTGCACGGTGCGCACCCGGTCCAACCCGCGGAACCGGTCGAATCCGGTCCAGTAGTCGCGCGCCCATTCGTGCGGGCGGGCCACCCGCACCCCGAGTTCCTGGCCGCTGAGCAGCCCGGGTTTGGCGGAGATGCCGGTGACCTCGAAGCGCTTGGCCAGCTTGAGCGCGGTCAGGACTCCGGTGTCGCCGAGCCCGGCGATGACAACACGCTGCACCACGCCACGGTAACCGGCGGTAAGCCTTTCGGGAGCCTTTTTCGATAGCTGACCTAACCTCAGGCGGTCCGCCGTCCGTAGTATTGGGCCCATGAAGCTGCGCCGTGTTCGCAACGAAGCTGGTCTGCAACTGGAAATGCTTGCTGCCGATGGCAATTGGGAACCCACTGTGGACACCGGGGTGCTCGGCGGGCAGATCTTCGACGCACGCTGGGAAGCCGCGACCGCCGACCGGCATCTGCAGCACAGCGACCGCCTGTTGCCGTTCCAGCCGCTGTCGTTCCGCGACTTCATGCTCTTCGAGCAGCACAACATCGACGCCGCTCGCGGGCTGATCGAGCGCTTCCACCCCGTGCTACACCGGGTGACCGCCACCTACGAGCGCGTCGTCGGCAGGCCCGTCCCGCAGTTCAAGCCGAAGCCACTGTTCTACCGGCAACCCATCTACTACATGGGCAACGCGCAGACGTTCGTACCGACCGGCACACCGGTCGCGGCGCCGGAATACTCCCGGGCACTGGACTTCGAACTGGAGCTCGGATTCGTGCTCTCGGCGCCACTGTTCGACGCGACGCCCGCCGAAGCGCTGGACGCGATCGGAGCATTCGTGGTGGTCAATGATTTCAGCGCCCGTGATGTTCAACGACCGGAGATGGACAGCGGATTCGGCCCGCAGAAATCCAAACACTTCCTGAGCTCGATGTCCGAGATCGCCGTGACCGCCGATGAGGTGTTGCCGCGCATCGACAGCCTCACCGGCTCGGTCACCATCAACGGCCGCCCGGTCAGCTCCGTGTCCGGCGCCGATATGCAGCACAGCATCGGCGATGTGCTGGCGCACGCTTCCCGCAGCGAACAGCTCTGCGCCGGAGAGTTGTTCGCCACCGGGACGTTGACGGGCGGCTCCGGCATGGAAACCGGCCACTGGCTGCGCCCCGGTGACACGTTGACGCTGACACTCGACGGAATCGGTCAGATCGAGCACGACATCCGTTAGCTGATCGCCGCAATCGCCTTGTAGATCCGCTGCTCGCTGACCGGACGCGGGGTGCCCAGCTGCTGGGCCCACAGACTCACCCGCAATTCCTCTATCTGCCAACCGATATCGCCGACATCGGCCCCGGCGGCGCGGGCCGGGGACAGCGTCCGCACCAGGTCGTCATAGGCATCCTCCACGGCGTGCACCCGGCCCATCCGCTCCCGGTCCGCGCCCAGCGCGTGCGGCAGCCGTTCCAGCCGCCGGCCGATCGCCAACAGGTAACGGGTCAGATCGGCCAACCGGGTGACCCCGGTGATGGTGACGAAACCCTGGGGCAGCAGCCTATCCAGCTGTGCCCTGATATCGGCGACGGCGTCGGCCTGCGCGGCAGGCGGCCGCTCCGGAATGGCCACCTGCGCCTCGTGGGCGGCTGCCAGCACCTTGCCGACCCGCGTGGCGATATCGGAGGTCGTCGCCGCCAACCCCTTGCCCACCCGGGCTGCCAGCGCGTCGAAATCGGTTTTGGTCCAGACCATTTCCCGGGCCAACGCATCGACGGCGGCGTCGGCGCAATCCTCCAGCAGAGCGGTCAGCGAGCCGTCCGGGTTCGCGTTCAGGGCGAGTTTGGCCCGGGTGTCGAGTCCGCGTTCCACCGCCTTGACCGGCGACGGCGCAGACAGCCGCAGCAGCCGGCGCAGACCCGGCCGCATCGTCGCGGTCTGTTCGGCCTTGGTCGCGAACACCCGCACATCCACCGCGGCACCGGTGTCCACGAAGGCCGGAAACCCACGGACGGTATGTCCGCCGCTGAGTTGTTCCACCGTGCGCGGCAATTCGGCCAGATCGGACGGCCACGATGTCAGACCGGTGCGCTGCCATGCGCCGGCAACGGCCTGGGCCACCGCGCGCTGCACCGGGGCCGCCAACCGATCCTGCAGGCCGGCAAGGTCCTTGCCCCGCGCCACCTCGGTGCCGTCGGCGGTCTCCACCGCGAAGGTGACCCGCAGATGGTCGGGGATCTTGCTCAGGTCGAACGCCTCGATCGGCACCACCACGCCGCTGCGCCTGCGCAACTCGCGTGCCATCTCGGTCAGCAGGGACCCGGTTCCCGGGTTCAGGTCATCGAGGATGGCCCGTGCGGTGTCCGGGGCGGGCACGAAACTGCGGCGCAGATCCTTGGGCAGCGATTTGATCAGTGCGGTCACCAGTTCCTCCCGCAGTGCGGGCACCTGCCAGGCAAACCCATCGCCTCCGATGCGGGTGAGCACCTCGACCGGAATGTGCACCGTGACACCGTCATCGGCGGCACCCGGTTCGAACCGGTAGGTGAGCGGCAGCGCCAGATCCTCGGTGCGCCAGGTATCGGGATGCTCGTCGGCATCATCGGAGCGCAGCAGTTCGGCGCGGGTGAAGGTGAGCAGATCGGGTGTCTTGTGCCGCTGCTTCTTCCACCATGCGTCGAAGTGCCTCGCCGACACCGCCTCGGGCGGGATGCGGGCATCGTAGAGAGCGAACAGCTCCTGGTCATCGATCAGCAGATCACGACGGCGGGCCCGTTCCTCCATCTCCTCCAGCTCGGCGCGCAGTGCGGTGTTGTCCCGGAAGAAGTGGTGCCGGGTCTGCCAGTCACCCTCGACCAGCGCATGCTGGATGAACAGGTCGCGGGAGACCGCCGGGTCGACCTGCGCGTAGCCGACGGTACGGCGTGGCACCAGCGGCAGCCCGTAGAGCGTCACCCGTTCGAAGGCCATCACCGCGCCGCGCTGCGCGTTCCAGTGCGGCTCGCTGTAGCTGCGCTGCACCAGATCCCCGGCCACCCGCTCGATGGAATCCGGGTCCACCCGTGCGGCCGTGCGACCGAACAGCCGGCTGGTCTCCACCAGGTCGGCGACGACGATCCAGCGCGGTGGTTTCCTGGAGAGCACCGACCCCGGCGCCAGCACGAACTTGGTGTTGCGGGCACCGGCGTAGTCGCGTGAGTCACCCTCGCGTAACCCGATGTGCGACAGCAGGCCGGCGGTCAGCGCGGCGTGGATCCGGGCCGGATCGGCATCTTCGTCGGATTCCCGGATGCCCAGATCGCCTGCGATGCTGCGCAGCTGGCCCGCGAGGTCCTGCCACTCCCGGATCCGCAGGTAGTGCAGGAACTCGTCACGGCACATCCGGCGGAAGGCACTGCCGGAACGCTCCTTTCGTTGTTCCCGTAGATAGCGCCACAGGTTCAGGTAAGACACGAAGTCGGAGTGCTCGTCGGCGAACCGGGCGTGTTTCTGGCGGGCGGCCTCCTCCCGGTCCACCGGGCGCTCCCGGGGATCCGGGATGGACAGCGCCGCGGCGAGCACCAGCACTTCACGCACACAGTTCTCGGTGTCGGCAGCCAGGATCATCCGCCCGATGCGCGGATCCAGCGGCAGCCGGGCCAGCCGGCTTCCCACCTCGGTCAGTGCGCCTGCGCCGTCGAACGCCCCGAGTTCCTGCAGCAACTGCACACCGTCGCGGATGCTGCGCGCGTCCGGTGGGTCCAGGAACGGAAAGTCCTCGATGTCACCGAGTTTCAGGGCGGCCATCTGCAGGATCACCGCGGCCAGGTTGGTGCGCAGGATCTCCGGATCGGTGTAGCGGGGCCGGGATTCGAAATCGGACTCCGCGTACAGCCGGATGCAGACGCCGGGGGCGGTGCGGCCCGACCGCCCGGCGCGCTGCGCGGCCGAGGCCTGCGAGATCGGTTCGATGGGCAACCGCTGCACCTTGGTGCGCCGGCTGTACCGGGAGATGCGCGCGGTTCCCGGGTCGACGACGTACCTGATACCCGGGACCGTCAGCGAGGTCTCGGCGACGTTGGTGGCCAACACGATTCGCCGGCGTGCGGTGCTGGGCGTGAACACCTTCTGCTGTTCGGCGGTGGACAGCCGGGCATACAGCGGGAGCACCTCGGTGCCCTGATCCACCATGCCGCGCAGGGCATCCGCGGTGTCGCGGATCTCGCGCTCCCCGGACAGGAAGACCAGCACATCGCCGGGTGGTTCGGCCTCCAATTCGCCGATGGCGTCGACGATGGCCTCGGTCGGATCGCGTGGCTCGGTGCGCACGATCTCGTGGTCGGGGTCGTCGGGATCGTCGCCCGCCTCGGTGGGCACCGGCACCTCGAGTGGCCGGTACCGGATCTCGACCGGGTAGGTCCGCCCCGACACCTCCACGATGGGCGCGCCGTTGAAGTGCTCGGCAAACCGTTCGGGCTCGATGGTCGCCGAGGTGACGATCACCTTGAGGTCTGGCCTGCGCGGCAACAGCTCACGCAGGTAGCCGAGCAGGAAGTCGATGTTGAGGCTGCGCTCGTGCGCCTCGTCGAGGATCAGGGTGTCATAGCGCAGCAGCCGGCGGTCCCGCTGGATCTCGGCGAGCAGAATGCCGTCGGTCATCAGTTTGATCAGTGTCGAGTCGCTGGCCTGATCGGTGAACCGGACGGTGTAGCCGACCGTGGAACCGAGCGGAGTCCCGAGCTCGTCGGCGATGCGCTGGGCCACCGTGCGGGCGGCCAGCCGGCGCGGCTGGGTGTGACCGATGGTGCCGCGGATGCCCCGGCCCAGCTCCAGACAGATCTTGGGCAGCTGGGTGGTCTTGCCCGAACCGGTGGCCCCGGCGACGATCACCACCTGGTTCTCGCTGATGGCTTTGGCCAGCTCGGCGCGGCTGTCGGTCACGGGCAGGTCCGGGTAGGTGATCTCCGGGACGGCGGCCTGCCGGGTGAGCACCAGCGCCTCGGCGGCGGCGAACTGCTTGATCAGCGATTCCGGGGGGTCACCGTGCAGCCCCTTGAGCCGTCGCCCGAGGCGCGAGGCGTCCCGGAATGTCAGATCGTCCAGCTTGGCGCGCAGCGCACGGAGCGAGGGATCGGACACTCGCGCAAGGATAGGCGGTTGACCGCCACCCCTGCCCGGGTGCAGGCTCGAGGTCTCGACGTCTACGGGGGTCCTCATGACCGATCGGTACTTCGACTACTTCGGCGCCGTGCTGCGCGACTGCCTTCCCACCGAGGGTCCGCCCATCCCCCGCGCGGCGTTCCCGGAGCTCATCACCGACGACGTCCGGCTGCACGTGCTGGCCGGCCGGGTGGCCGCCGCCGAATGGGGTCACACCGAGGCGCATGCCCCGGTGCGAGTCACCGCCACCCACATCGTGGCCACCGAGCACGGTCTGCTCTATGCGGCGATGCTGACTGCCCCGCGCCACGACCCGTGGCATTACCTGGCGGTGCCGCACACGCTGTTCGACCGGATCGCCGACCGGTTGCACGACGCGCCGCCGCCGAGCGGGTCGGTCGCGGCGGTGGACTGTCGCCTCGACCATGACCTGACCTCGATGTGGCAGTTCGAGGCCGCACTGCGCAGGATGCTGGACGACTATCCGGCGTTCGAGCTGGAGCTTTCCGGCGCCCAGTAGTCGAGCATCGCGGCGAAGGTGTCGAACGCCGGCGCCGACGGGCCGTAGGCCGCCTCGAAGTGCACGCTCAGCGGGAAGCCGAGCCCGCCGACACCGTCGACCACCCGCTTGTACAGATCCAGCATCTCCCGGCGCTTCGCGTCGGGGTCCAGCGGCGCCAGCCTGCTGACGAACTCCTGTTCGGCGGCCACGGCCGCGTTGCCGGCATCCTGGATGAGCCAGTTGATCAGGCCGATCTTGGTTTCCAGCTTCGGCACGAAACCGAAGGACAGCAGGATTTCCGGACGGTGTTCGGTGGTGCGGGCGAATTCGGTGAGGAAACCGACGATGGCGTCCGAGTACAGCAGCTGGGTCATCCCGTAGGTGGCGCCCTGGTTGCACTTGAAGTTGAAGCGGCCCTGCTCGCCGTCGCGGGTCGGGATCAGGATGACCCCGCGGTTGGGCACCAGGCTCTCGAACGTGGACAGCGCGTCGGTGGGGGCGACACCGCCGCCCTCACCGTCGCTGAGCGTGCGCGGCACCCCGACGAAGGCGATGCCGTCGAAGTTCGCCCCGTTCAGCTCGGTGAGCCTGCCGCGCAGCGCCGGTTCGTCCAGGAATGACGTGACCTGGGTGCACAGTCCGCGAGATCCGGGCAGTTCGGGCTGGATCAGCGACCAGTACTCCAGCACGTCCATCTTGGGCTTCATCTCGATCGGACGGTCGTCGTCCTCGTCGATCATCCCGGGGATCATGACGTGTCCGATCCCGACGCCCGTCTCCTGCGACAACGTGCGGACCTTGATCGCCTCTTCGACGGCGTACTGCGCACCCCGTTCCAGGTTCGGTGGGACGAGTTCGAGCGCGACGGTATTGAGCGGCACGAACGCCACCCTAAGGTGCGGGGCATCGCCGTGGTAAACCCTGGGCATGGCTGAACGCGTCACCTTCCCCAGCGCGACCGGACCCGCCCTGGCCGGTCTCATCGACCTGCCCGAGGGTCCGGTGCGCGGTTGGGGGGTCTTCTCGCACGGATTCACCCTCGGCAAGGACTCGCCCGCCGCGGCGCGGATCTGCAAGCAGCTCGCCGCCGACGGGATCGGCATGCTCCGCTTCGATGCGCTCGGTCTCGGTGGCTCCGAGGGCGACTGGGGTGACGGATCGTTCACCTGCAAGGTCGACGATGTGATCGCGGCATGCCATTTCATGACCGCGCGCGGCACCCCCGCCGATCTGCTGGTGGGCCATTCGTGGGGCGGTGCGGCGGTGCTGGCCTGCGCGCGTGACTGCGCCGGGGTGCGCGCCGTGGTCACCGTGGGCGCGCCGTTCGACCCGACCCATGTCGAGCACCAGTACGACGCCTGTCTGGATCAGGTGTTCGCCGAGGGCAGCGGGCAGTGGATGGTGGGCGGCAAGACCCTGACGCTCAAGCGCGCATTCGTCGAGGACGTGCGGCGCGCCAAGCTGGACGACAAGATCAAGGGTCTCCGGTTGCCGCTGCTGATCCTGCACTCGCCGACCGACAACACCGTCGGCATCGAGAACGCCAGCGATATCTTCCGGATGGCACGCCACCCCCGCAGCTTCGTCTCGCTGGAGGGTTCCGAGCACCTGCTCACCGGGTCCGGCCAGGCCAAGCGGGCCGGCCGCATCATCGGTGCGTGGGCGGACGCCTACCTGCGGTGATCATGTCCGCCCGCGGCACCAGCTTGACCCGTTCGCGGCCCTGCTCGGCGCCGAGGGCGACCTCGTGGGCATCGAGCCGTTCCCATTCGGCCCAGGTGGTGTAGTCGACCCCGTTGCCGGACAGGTGGCCCAGGATGGCGTCCGGATCATCGACCTCGGGCGGGCGCAGGCCCGGCAGGTCGGCCAGCAGGCTGGCGATCGTCTCGGCCGCATCGGATTTGGTGTGGCCGATCAGGCCGATCGGTCCGCGCTTGATCCAGCCCGTGACGTAGGTGGCGTCCACCACCATCCAGTCCGCGTCGAGCACCCGGCCCGCGTCGTTGGGGACCACACCGCCGTGGTGGTCGAACGGCAGATCGGCCAGATGCGAGGACAGGTAGCCGACCGCGCGGTAGACGGCCTGCACCGGCCAGTCGGTGAATTCCCCGGTACCCCGCACGGTTCCGTCGCCGATCAGCTCGGTGCGTTCGGTGCGCAGCCCCTCGACCGCATCGGTGCCGAGCACCGCAACGGGCGACTGGCAGAGGTGAATGTGGATGCGGTGCGGTGCGTCGGTGGACTCCCGGTCCATGTACTTCATCATGGTGTCGACGACGAGCTTGATCGACTTGGTCGAGTTGATGGCCTTCTGGCTGGCCTCGTCGATCTCGAATCCCTCCGGGTGCACGATGACGTCCACACTCGGCGAATGCGACAGTTCACGAAACTCCATGGGCGAGAACTTGATCTGGGCCGGGCCGCGGCGGGCGAAGACATGGATGTCGGTCGCCTTGTTCAGGGCGAGCCCCTGATAGACATTGCCGGCGATCTCGGTGCCGAGCTGTTCATCGGCGGGCTTGGCCAGCATCCGGGCAATGTCGAGGGCCACGTTGCCCGCGCCCAGGACGGCGACCTCGCGGGCCTCCAACGGCCAGGTGCGCGGCACGTCGGGATGCCCGTCGTACCAGGACACGAAGTCCGCGGCGCCGTAGCTGCCGGGCAGGTCGATACCCGGGATGTCGAGCGGGCGGTCGCGGCGCGCGCCGGTGGAGAAGATGACGGCGTCGTAGTGGCGGCGCAGGTCGGTCAGCGTGATGTCGGTGCCGTAGTGCACGTTGCCGATGAAGCGAATCTCGTCCCGCGAGAGCACCCGGCGCAGCGCCTTGATGATCTCCTTGATCCGCGGATGATCGGGCGCGACCCCGTAGCGGACCAGCCCGTACGGGGCCGGCAACCGATCGAACAGGTCGACACGGGCGTCGGGGTATTCGCTGGTCAGGACGTCGGACGCATAAATGCCGGCCGGACCGGCTCCGATGACAGCAACCCGGATCTTTCGCATGAGCACCTCACTCAACTATAGGTAAGGTGAACCTAACTTGGTACGCGAGTACCGCAAGACTTTCCCTCAGAGATCCCGGTCACAGGCGCTGATTGCGGATCGCGCACACCGCGGGCGCCGACGATCCGGGCAGCAGCGCGCCCGGGTCCGCCGGCCGGCACACGTCCACCACGACACCGTCGGTGAAGCGGTACGGCTGGCCGGCGATCAGACCGACCAGTTGCCGCCGCAGCCGGGACATCTCGGCGCGGACGGTGACCACCCGGGAGCGGTCGCCGTACAGGTCGGCGGCCAGCTCCGGCGCGCTGCGCCCTTCGGGGCGGGTGGCAAGCACCAGCAGGATCTCGGCGTGCCGCGGAGAGATGTCGCGGCACCAGGTGCCCGACTGGCCCACCATCGACAGCGTCGGCGCGCTGTGGTTGCGCAGGTCCAGCGTGGCACGCCCGGCGGGGCCGTCGGCGGCCATCTCCTCGACGGGACGCACCAGCCAGCCGCCCGACAGCGGCTCCAGCTCACAGGCGCCCAAAGCCGGTATCCATGCCCGGCCGGCTCCGGCATTGTGCGGCAACAGGATCCGGTTGTGCGGCGGCAGCGAATCAACCGCGGCCACCCAGCCCTCCGGGTCGACGGCCAACGCCGGTGAGCCCATCCGGGCCAGCATCGGAGCGGCGACCGCTCGAAGCTGGTTCAACGTGCGTTCGTGGGCTTCGCGCAGCCGCGATTCCGCCAGGCGCGCCACCAGATCCACCAGTGCCACGGTGGTGGGGTGCACCGTGGACGCCGGTCCGGACACGTCGACCGCGCCGATCACGTGCCCGGTGCGGGGATCGCGGATGGGTGCTCCGGCGCACGTCCAGGCGTGGTGGCTGCGCAGGAAGTGCTCGGCGGAGAAGATCTGCACCGCCCGCCGGGAGACCAGCGCGGTGCCGATCGCGTTGGTCCCCACCGCGGGTTCCCCCCAGTTGGCGCCTTCGACGAAGCCCAGCCGGTCGGCCTGCGACAGCACCCTCGGCGTGCCCGACCGCCACAGCACCCGGCCGCGGGCATCCGCCACCACCAGGATGTTGTTGCCGTCGGCGATCACCGACTCCAGGCCCCGCGAGATGTCCTCGAGCACCGCCGTCAGCCCCGAGGACTGCCGCAGCAGATCCAGCCCGCTGCGGTCCACATCCGGCGGGTCGTGGTGCTCGGGGTCGATTCCACTGCCCAGCAGCCTGTTCCAGGACTCCGCGATGACCGAGCGCGGTCTCGCGGGCGCCCGGGATCCGGCCATCGTCGCGTCGTACACCTCGGACAGCAGCATGGCGTACCGACGCGGGTCGTCACCGACGGCGACCGCGGGCTCGGGGATCGATACAGATCAAGCTCATCAGCAACAAAGCTCGGAGAATACGATAGCCCGATAGCATCAGTAAAGCCAACTGGGCCGCGTTTCCTGATTTCAATTACCATACCGAGCTCGTCCTGCACCAGCAAGCGAACGGGCCTCCTTTCTGGCCCTGCTGTTCTGGGTAGTGATGGTGGTCGTCATCATCGGAGTATTGGCCAAAAAATCAAGTTCTATCTAGTATGATCTCACCAAGTTACCTTAATTTTTTCCGTTCCTGCATCGCTGTCATCGGTCTGTCGTTCATCCTGCTGTCGGGTATCGTCAGTATTCACATTGGTCAGCAATTTCTGGCCAAAGAGTCGAGCAGCATCGAGAAAACCATTGCTTTCCAGCAAGAACACATTGCGCGTAATGTCGGGTTTTTCAACGCTGAGATCGGGCTTTTGCTTTACTACCTCCGGTTTTCGTTCATCAATAAGCCCAGCCTCATCACCGCGCTGTCCATTGGGCAGCGCGATATCAACCATCCATTCAGAGCGTCACGATCCGAAATCTGGAAGGCCAGAAATACGATACCGATTTGACCAACCCGGCCAACCTGTTGGCGTCGGGGAACCTCGATTTCAGTTTTGTGCTGATTATCTTTTTCCACTTTTGATTATTGTTTTCACCTACAATATTCTCTCGGAAGGAAAAAGAAAGCCAAACCTGGCGGCTGGTGTGCGTACAGGCCCGAATCCGCCACGCTAGGCATAAGGTACTGGTCAGCAGGGACGGTGTACCTGGCGCTTTTGCTACTGCTTGGCTACGCTGCCGTGGTGCTGGCCTTACCTTTCGACAAAGTCTTCGCCAGTTTTTCCCTGCTCTTGCCGTTATACCTTTCTTTCTGGTTTGCCCTGAGTTTTTGGGTGATGAGTTGGCAGCAAAGTTCCAGTTCCAACGCGGTGAGCTGATTAGCTTTTGGGTACTGCTCACTATCATTTGTCCGGCACTGGTCAACAATTACCTGCTCAGCCAATATCCGGTACCCGAAGCATTAAGTACGGCCGTCGAGCAGCGCGAAGGGTTACCACGAGAAGTGGGACATGGCAAAGAAAGTCACGATGGATGGGTTTTACGCCCACTATCCCCAATTCCAAAAATACGGTGTCCCCGACAAGCAATTCGACTGGCTATGGTACTACGCCATGCAGCAAATGGGCGACGACGATGTAAAGTGGAGCAGTCCCGCGAAATGCGGAGAAGCTGAAATGCGCGAGCGATTCAGTCGTACCATCGCCCTGTTTAT
>JAXHOA010000026.1:0-5646 GCA_034520035.1 Mycobacterium sp.
ACGATGAACCGGCCCTGCGCCAGGTGATCGAGATAGGCGACGCGGTGGGCCAACTCCACAGGGTGGTGGTACGGAAGCAGATGAGCGCCCGGGGCGAGCTTGATCGAATTCGTGCGCAGCAGCGCCTGCGCGATCAGCAGGTCCGGAGCACAGATCGGCTCCCAGGGAACCGTGAAATGCTCACCGACCCACGCCTCCACGTAGCCCAATTCATCAGCGAGCTCAATGATTTCGAGGTCCCACTGCGTCGCGTCGTACAGGCTCCGCTCCGGCGGGTGCGCCGGCATGAGAAATATCCCGATCTCCATCTTCAACCTTTCTCGATCTTGGCCTGGGGCTGCACACCGCGGTGAGTATCCGGTATCTCCGACACCCGTTAATGCGACGTGCAACACAGTACTAGCAAGATACATCAATGAGCGCAAGGCGCATTTGTCTTGCTAATTTATCTGTCATAAAGACCTCACTTGCCGTATCGGCTATGGACATTTACCGATCGAGCCCCGTAGCCTCCTGAATGTCGGACGCCCCGCGAGCAGCAAGGGGTGGTCACGACCCGCCGGATCGCCCGAGGACACCGCGTCCGGGGTGGCCGGATCGCTTTCTCATCCCATGAAGGGAGTACTGGAGTGCAGGACTCCGACAGCCTGTTCACGTACCTGAGCTACGAGCTCGTCGGGCAGGGCCGGGTCGCGGTCATCACGCTCGATCGCCCGAAACAGCGCAATGCGCAGAACCGCGGAATTCTCGTCGAGCTGGGGTCGGCGTTTGAGCTCGCCGAGGCTGACGACACGGTCCGCGTGGTGATCCTGCGGGGCGCCGGTCCGTCATTCTCCGCAGGACACGACCTCGGCTCCTCCGATGACATCCGCGAGCGCGCGCCGGGCCCGGGCCAACACCCCACGTATCAATGCAACGGTGCGACATTGGGCGGCGTGGAGTCCCGACACCGGCAGGAGTGGCATTACTTCTTCGAGAACACCAGGCGATGGCGCAATCTGCGCAAGATCACCATCGCCGAGGTCCACGGAACGGTGCTCTCGGCCGGCCTGATGCTGGCATGGTGTTGCGATCTCATCGTCGCTGCCGAAGACACCGTGTTCGCCGACGTCGTCGGAACCCGGCTCGGCATGTGCGGCGTGGAGTTCTTCGGGCATCCGTGGGAGTTCGGCCCCCGCAAAGCCAAAGAGCTGCTGCTCACCGGGGACGCACTCGGCGCAGATGAGGCCCATGCCATCGGGATGGTGAGCAAGGTCTTCGGTAACGACGAGTTATCGGACCGTGCAGTCGAGTTCGCGGGCCGAATCGCCAAACTGCCGACGGCCACCGCCTTGTTCATCAAGGAGTCGGTGAACCAGTCCGTCGATGCCATGGGCTTCTCCACCGCACTGGACGCCTGCTTCTCGCTCCATCAGCTCAACCACGCGTACTGGGCCGAGATCACCGGCAACCCGCTGGGCATCGGAACCGTCGAGGACGGGCTGGAGGACTGGCGGATCGCGCCGGAGATACTGCCCGCCGCCAAGAATCGCCCCTGACCCGGAGGGAACACAGAAGTGGACGTGGACTACCCGCCGCAAGCCGAGGCGTTCCGGGACCGCATCCGCGAGTTCCTCATCCAACATCTGCCACCGAGCTGGTCTGGCGGCGGGTCACTGGCTCCCGACGAGCGCGCGGCTGCTGCCCGCCGCTGGCGCGTCGTCCTTGCCGACGCTGGTCTTGTCGCGGTCTCCTGGCCCAGCGCGTATGGCGGAGCCGGTCTTTCGGTGATCGAGCAGGTGGTGCTCGAAGAGGAGTTCGCTCGTTCCGGTGCACCGGAACGAGCCGAGAACGACCTGCTGGGTATCCAACTGCTCGGCAACACGCTGATCGCTCTGGGCACCGAGGTGCAGAGGAGGCACTTCCTGCCGCGCATCCTGTCCGCTGAAGACCGTTGGTGCCAGGGCTTCTCCGAGCCCGAGGCGGGCTCGGACCTGGCGTCCGTCCGAACCTCGGCACTGCTCGACGACGGCGACTGGGTAATCAACGGCCAGAAGATCTGGACATCGGCGGGCCCCACCGCGAACTGGATATTCGTACTGGCCCGCACCGACCCGGAGGCACCCAAGCACCGGGGACTGTCGGTGCTGTTGGTGCCGATCGACCAACCGGGCGTCACCGTGCGACCGATCGTGAACGCAGCCGGACACGCGTCCTTCAGCGAGGTCTTCTTCACCGACGCCCGCACGCCGGCGCACAACATCATCGGCGAGGTGGGCGACGGGTGGACGGTCGCGATGACAGTGCTCGGTTTCGAGCGAGGGTCCCAGGTGACTACGGCTGCGATCAACTTCGGTCGCGATCTGGACCGGCTGTGCGAGCTGGCCCGCGACCGGGGACTGCACACCGACGCGCGCATTCGGGATGGGCTGGCATGGTGCCACTCGCGGGTCCAGATCATGCGGTACCAGGGGTACCGAGGGCTGACATCGCTGTTGGCCGGGCAGCGGCCGGGTCGTGAAGCAGCGATCAGCAAGGTGATCTGGAGCGAGTATTTCCGGCGTTACACCGAACTGGCCGTCGAGATCCTCGGAGTCGAAGCTCTCAGCCCTGCTGGGCCGGGAAATGGTGAGGCGCTGATCGTCCCGGAGCCGGGGACGCCGAACTCGGCGGCGTGCTGGATGGACGAACTGCTCTATGCGCGGGCCGCAACGATCTACGCCGGCAGCTCTCAGATCCAGCGCAACGTCATCGGAGAGCAACTTTTGGGGCTACCCAAAGAGCCTGCGCCCGACTCCGGACGCGTCCGTGACCTGGCGGGGCGGACGGGGTACTGACATGGATTTCCGCTACAGCACCGAACACGATGACCTCCGCGCCTCCGTGCGTGGCTTTCTCGGCCGGACGGCTCCCGCAGCGCGGGTGCGGGACCTGGCCGCCGGCGACGGCTGCGACGGCAATCTCTGGCGACGGCTGTGCACTGAGCTCGAACTGCCCGGACTGCACCTCCCTGAGCACCGCGGCGGGGCCGGCGGAACCTTGGTCGAGGCGGCGATCGCCTTCGAGGAACTCGGACGGGCGCTCACCCCGGTCCCCATGGCGGCCACGGTGTTCGCCATCGAAGCCGTGCTCAGCATGGGAGACGAGGACCAACGCGCCAGGCTGTTGCCCGGATTGCTCTCCGGAGAGCGGATAGGAGCCCTGGCCGCCGCTGGACCTGAGGTCACCGACCCGGGCGAGGTGACCGTGTGGGCTGACCGAGCGGACGGCAGAACAGTGCTCTGCGGAACGTGCGCACCCGTGCTGCACGGGCACGTCGCCGACCTGTTCGTGGTGCCTGCTGCCATCGACGGCCGGGTTGTCCTGCACGTCGTGGACGCGAACGGCCCCGGGGTCAAGGTGGATCGCCTGCCCTCGTTCGATGGGACCCGGCCGGTCGCCAGATTGCGCCTGGATACGGTGTTCGCAGAGCCACTCACCGCAGGCCCACCCGACGGGATCGACCGGGTGCTGGACACCGCAAGGATATTGCTGGCCGCCGAGATGCTCGGTGGTGCGGAGAAGTGTCTGGCCATGACGGTCGAATATGCCTGTAGCCGTAAGCAGTTCGATCGACCAATTGGCTCCTTCCAAGCGGTCAAGCACCTTTGCGCCGAGATGATGATCGAGATCGACGCCACCCGGGCGGCAGTGATGTTCGCCGCCATGAGCGCGACCGACCCCGGGGAGCTGCGGATCACCGGACCGCTGGCCAAGGCGCAGGCTGCCGACACGTTCACGCTCTGTGCGGGTTCGGCATTCCAGGTTCACGGCGGCATCGCCTTCACCTGGGAACACGACCTGCACCTGTACTTCCGCAGGGCCAAGACAACCGAGGCACTGTTCGGCGGCAGCGCACACCACCGCTGCCTGCTCGCCGAACGCGTGGGCCTCTGACCCGCACCCGAATGGAGCCGACCATGAACACCGGAATCACCCTCAGCGATGCCCTCGCGCGCCATGCCCAGGTCCGGCCACACGCATGTGCTCTGGTAGACCCGAGGCGACGCACCACCTTCGGCGAGCTCAACGAACGCGTGACCCGACTGGCGAGTGCGCTCGCGGCCCGGGGCGTCCGGTCCGGCGACCGGGTCGCCGTGCTCGGGCTCAACAGCATCGAACTCGTCGAATCCTGGCTCGCCGCGCAGCGTCTGGGTGCTGTGGCAGTGCCGGTCAACTTCCGGTTGTCCGGCGAGGAGATCGCCTATGTACTGGCCGACAGTGGAGCCGCTGCAATTGTTGTGGACCCTGCGCTCGGACCCGCGGTCGCCCAAGCGCGTTCGAAGGTGCCGTCACTGCACACCGTGGTGACCGTCGGAGCGGACCTGGAGCAGATGCTCAACGCCGCCGACCCCGACCTACCGCGCATCGGGGTGGGAGATGACGAACCGGCATTCATCATGTACACGTCGGGGACCACCGGCTTCCCGAAGGGGGCGGTGCTCACCCACCGAAACCTCTATCTGCACGCCTTCAGCTCCATCGGCACGCTTGGCCACCGCACTGATGACGACTGTTGGATGGCGGTGGCGCCGCTGTTTCACACCGCCGGTGTCTCCGGAATGCTGCCGATGTTCCTCACCGGCGGCACGGTGGTCATCCCCGCGTCGGGCAGCTTCGATGCCGATGCCATCGTGACCACCATCATCGACGAACACGTCACGTCATGCTGGATGACCCCGTCTCAATGGCAGGTCGTGTGCGCGCTGCCGGACCTGGCGACACGGGATGTCTCACGGCTGAGGAGGGTGTGGTGGGGCGCCGCGCCGGCGTCGACAGCGTTGCTGCGCAAGATGATTGACATCTTCGACAACGCAGAGATCATTGCCGCGTTCGGACAGACGGAGTGCAGCCCCATCACGTGCCTACTCCGCGGTGACGACGCCATCGATAAAATCGGGTCAGTGGGCACCCCGATGCTCAACGTCGAGGTCCGGGTGGTGGACGAGCAGATGAACGACGTCCCCCGGGGCGAGGTCGGCGAGATCGTCTATCTCGGCCCGCTGGTGATGAAGGAGTACTGGCACAGAGCAGCCGAGACCGCTGAGGCGTTCCGGGGCGGATGGTTCCATTCCGGCGACCTGGTTCGCCAGGACGCCGACGGCTACGTTTACGTCGTCGATCGGAAGAAGGACATGATCATCTCAGGCGGCGAGAACATCTACAGCGCCGAAGTGGAGAACGCCGTCGCGACACATCCGAAGGTCGCCGAGGTCGCGGTAATCGGAGTGCCGCATCCAGATTGGGGCGAGACCCCGGCCGCGGTGATCGTGCCGCGCGAACCCACCGATCCACCGACCGATGTCGAGATCGAGGCACATTGCCGCGCGCACCTGGCCCACTACAAGCGACCCCGCAGCATCGTGATCGTCGACGCGTTGCCTCGCAACCCCGGCGGAAAAGTTCTCAAGGGCAGACTGCGCGACGAACACGGCACTGGAGGCTCCTAGTTCCCCGGTGGGCGCCGGTGGACACGAACCAGCCGACAACGTATCGCGTCGGATAACTCAGTGCGTTTCGTACCGCTGGGCCAGACCCGTCAGCGTGGACTCGATACCCTCGCCGTTCTTCTTGTGGTACCCGAGCAACTCCACGACGAACGGCACCTTCGCCGTCGAGTAGTCGAAG
>JAXHOA010000114.1:0-3084 GCA_034520035.1 Mycobacterium sp.
GAAGTTACGTATTGCTGGCCCGGCATTCCGGCGAGAGCTGCGCGCAGCCCGATTCGGCCTCAGCCCGCGAGCAACAGGATGAGCTGCAATTGCAGCTCACCGCACAGGAATCCGAGGGCCGCACCCAACACGACGATGATCCATTCGTCGTCCTTGAAAGCCGGCCGCAAGAGGTTCTCGTAGGACTGTGAGTCCAGATCGTCCATCTTCTCGACCATCACGTTCTCCAGGTCGAGGCGGCTGGCCGCGTACTGCTCGATATACGACGACGTCTCCGGGAGCCTCTCGATGATCGAGTTGGCGATCTGTACCTTCATCTCCTGGTACTGGCGCCCACCAAGCACGTTGACCACCCGGCCCGCGAATCCCATCTGATCGTCGATGGTGCGGCCGATCTCGGCCTGGATGATGTCGAAGAACTTGTCCGACATGGGACCGGTCAGCAGGCTCTCCATGATGGCCTTCGGAGTGAAAATCTCCCGGGCCATCAACGCGGCGTACCCGCGGATGACCTCCTTGCGGCGGGCCTGGAACACGCCCTGCCACTTGATGCCGAGGAACACGTTCTTGCGTTCCAGCGGCCGGAAGATCATCTGCAGGGCCACCCAGTCGGTGAGGCCACCGGTCAGCAGGCCGAACAGCGGCAATGCCAGGTGCCAGCCGGTGACACCGAAGACCAGCATCTGCACCAGGCCGATGATGAAACCGAAGACCAGCCCGGATCTGATCAGGAAGGTGAATGCCGGTCGGCCGATGTCCTCGAAGACGGCGTTCAGGGTGGCCTTGTCGCGCACCAGGTTGGTCACGACCATGTGCTTGATGTCGAAGATCTGGTCGACCTGGCCGCGGAACTCCTCGAACATGCCGCGCGCGGCGGACGGGATGCGACCCTCGACATTGCTGACGATGAGGTCCTGCACCTGATCGGGTGTGGCGCGCCAGACCTGTGGCTGAAAGGACATCATCATCGTGTCGACAAGTTCCTCGGCGGCCTCGCGCAGCGGTTCGCCGAGTTCCTTGACCAGTTCGTCCGGGTCGATCTTGTCGAAGAGCTCCTCGGGTTTCAGGATCCCGGAGGTCAGCGAATCGACCGCCACCGCAGCCATTTTCGGTGCGCGCCTGGGGATCTGGCCCTGCCAGCCGAAATAGGGCTTGATCCCCTTGAATTCCACGGGGTAGAACATCATCTTCAGCGCGAGGATCTTGGTGATCCAGCCGACGAAGGCCGCGCCGAACGGAATGGTGAAGTACACCCACAACGGATAGGAGAACGCGTTCTCCCAGAAGTCGCTCACTTCGCTGCCTCCCACAACTCTTGACCGAGATCGCTGATGCGCACGGTGCGCCGGACCACCCGAGCGGATCGGACACCGCGTCGCGCGGTGGCCATGGCGACGTTCACCGCAGAGTCGGTCAGCAACATTTCGTACTCGTCGTACATGGACGAGGCTTCCGGGCCCAGTCGCACCAGGCCGAGTCGCAGCAGCCGGGTCAGGTACAGCGGGGTGTGACGCGGCAGCGACACCCCAGCAGAGCGGCCCACCGTCGAGGCGTTCTTGAGCGCGTAGGCGGCGCTGCCCCCTGTTCCCGGTTCGGCCACGTGGATGACGGGGTAGGCGGAGCCGTCGGAGAGGGCAGCCAGAATCCGTGCCTCATCGGGCACGAGCGCCTGCAGCAGAGCCAGGTAGAGGACGTCGCGGCTCTTGTCGGGGCTGGTGTACATCGACCGGTCCAGCAGGGTGCGCAGCAGCTGATTCGGGGTGAGGGTTTGTCCGTCCTCGCCGGAGGTCACCGCGGCGGGCGGATCGAGGTCGGTGAGGTGCCTGCGCATCACCCGTACCACCGCGCGCTCGGCGTCGGCGAGCAGCGGCAGTACGTCACCGGCGAGCGGAGCCCGCTTGGCGACGCCGCCGAGCAGGGACAGCCCCCCGCCGATCAGGCCCTCCAGGTCCACGGAACCTCTCAGTGTCGGAAATCAGCAACTATGGGTAGCACCCTAGTTGCCCGCTATGTCGAGCTTGCGCCGATCCGCTACAAAGGGCGTTCTGTGCGTTATACGCACGTAATTCGCGGGGGCTGTCATCCGTTCAACGGACATTTCTGGGACGGGACGTCCGCGCATCCAGCAACTACCGGGCGGCTACGGGAACGCGGTGACCAACACGACCGCCGCCAGGATCAACAGGGCCCACGCGACGATCGGGACGATAACCCCACCCCGCCTCCGTGCGGTGAAAAAGGAGGTCACCACGGTCAGCACGGCCACTGCGGGAACGCCGTACTGGATGAGCGCGAACGAGTTCTCGCTGAGGGTCGCGCAGCGGCCCGGGCTACATCCCGCGGTGCCCAGGATCTGCCCGTAGAGCACCACGACGATGGCAACGGCGGCGGGCACCGTGGCGGCCCCGAGCACCCAGTTCACGATCGTTCGGGTTGTTGATCCACTTTGGTGCGTCGGCGTCTCTACCACGGTGCCCTCCGAGTCTTGTCAGTCAATACCACTGTGGGACAGTCACTCCCAGATCAGCAGATCCTCGACTCCATTGCTGTACACGACGTCGTCGGGTGTCGGCCCGACGACGTCGAAGTAGACCTTGCCGGTTTCGGTGGTGCCCTCGGCAAGCGGCGAGGGATTCACGCCTTGCGGCGTCGCCACGGTGGCGAGCGCTCGGTAATTGGTGCCGTCGTCGTCACGTGCGTTGAAGTTCGAGACAATCGGTGTGACCGTGCCGCGTAGCGCATCGACCGTCGCGGTGGCCTCCCAGAGGGTGCCCTGTACCGGGAAGGCGACGGCGTCGGAGCTCGGGCGCAGCTCGCTGACCGTCCACGCCGCCACGACGGCCCCGCCGGCATCGTTGAGTTGCTGCTGGGTCCCGAACGTACTGGTCTCGGGATAGGCGGCCGCCGACGCTGCGGTGAACAGGGCAGCGGCGGTGCCGGCGACGGCACCGGTGGCGACAATGTACTTCTTGGCATTCATGCGGTGTTCCTTTCGGTTGCCGGTCTCCACCGGCTACCCCACGCACATGCCCCGAAACGTCAGTCCAGGCGCTCCCAGTCCCAGTCCCAGCCCCAGCCGCTGAT
>JAXHOA010000090.1:0-2095 GCA_034520035.1 Mycobacterium sp.
GCCCGTGGGGCGGCGAGCTCCCGTAGCGCGGAGAGGAACAGCTCGTCCATCCGGGGACTCAGCTCGGACAGCGACGCGCCGACCGCGTTGCAGGCCGATCCGAAGACCCGCTGGAACTCCTCGCCACCGCTGCCTGCTCCGATCGACAAACACAGGCAGGCCACACCGACGGCCCGGAGCTCGGCGAGTGCGGTGTGCGCATCGGCCGCTGCGTATCGCCCCTCGTAGCCGTTGTCGTACGGGTAGCCGTCCGACAGGACGACCAACAGCCGATTCGGGGTACCGGCGGTGTTCTGCAGGATGTCCCCGGCACCGCGGATGGCGGCTCCGAGGCGGGTGTATCCGGACGGTTGCAGCTGATTCAACCGCGCTCGTGGGGCCGCACCGAACCGCTGGTCGAACGTCTTGATGGCCGGCAGGTGCACGGCGTTGCGTCCCTGCGATCGAAAGGCGTAGACCGCCACCCGGTCACCGAGCTCCTCGAGCGTCGCCGCCATGGTCGCTGCGGCCCGGCGTTGGTGGTCGTGCACGGCCAGCCCGTCGGGGTCGGCGTCGGTGGCCGACCCGGAGGCGTCGACCAGGATCAGGACGCCCAGGTTGCGTTCGAGCTTTCGGCGTTCGAGGTAGACGTTGTCCGGCGGTGAGAAGCCGGCACGCAGATCCACACACATCGCGATGAGCGCTTCGGTGTCCAGCTCATCGCCGTCGGCGCGGGCCCGTAACCTTCTCAGCCCCAGCCCTACTCGCGCGAGCCGCTGTCGCAACACGGCGTCCTGAGGTACCTCGGCGGCCGAGACGTCGACGTCGCTGACGAGCGGAAAATCGATGACCCGGCACCAGTCGGGGCGGTACCGGCGGTGGTGCACGTCCCATTCCGGGAACAGGGCACCGCGCACACCCACCGCGGACCCGGGCTTCTCCGTGCCGGTGAAGCGGATGCGGGTCGGGGCCGGACGTGCGTTGATCCCCACCCGCAGATCACCGCCGGCGGCATCCTCGTCGTTCGACTTCGCGCCACCAAACAGCTTGCGGAGAAAATCCGATAGTGCTTGCGCGTTGACCGGCGCCTCGAACAGCTTGAGGATCTTGCTCTTGCCGCCCGGTTCATCCTCGTCTCCGGATTCCTCGTCATCGTTGGATAGTCCGGACGAATCATTGTCGCCGGCAGCAGAACCCGGACCGCCCGCAACGGGGACCACCGCCCGCGCTCTGATGACACCGAACCAGTCCGGCGGGTCGTGCACCGGCCTCCTGCTACGTGCGGTTGCCAGCGACTCGGCGGAACCGGCGGTGAGTGGGCCGCCGTCGGACAGCAGCATGGCCGCGACCGGCAGGCGCTCCGCCAAGTCGACAATGACCCGCCGACCCTCCAGCGCCAGATACCGGCGCGCGGTGGACGGTCTCGCCCGTATCGCCCTCAGGTATTCCGGCGCCAGGCTTCCGGCGCCGAGAAGTGCACTCTGCACCAGCATCTCGCGGCGGATCTGGTCGAGGGACGCGCCCGCCGTCACATAGACCGTCTGCCCGTCGGTGTACGCCGGTTGCCCACCGGGGGCCTCCGCAACATCGAGCGACACGCCTGCCACAAAGGTGGCGAGCAGCCGGAGCCGGTCGGGCTCCGTCACGCCCGGGGCAACATCGCATCGACGAGTTCGCCCAGCCCGCGCGCGATGTCGGCGTCATCGGTCAACACCTGGACCATCGCCGACTGCACCGCGCTGCGCACAGTGAGCCCCTCGGCAATCAGGCCGCCGGTGAGGACCAACATCCGGGTGGACGAGGCCTCCCGCAGTGGTGAGCCGTCCAGGTTGCGGATCGCGTTCGCGAGGCGCACGAGCGTACGGGCGGTCTCCTGATCGATCCCGGCCTCGTGGGCGACGACCTCGGTCTCGATCTCCGGGGGCGGGAAGCCGAGTTCGATGGCGACGAAGCGCTGGCGGGTCGACTCCTTGAGACTCTTCAGCACACTCTGGTAGCCGGGGTTGTAGGAGATCACCAGCTGAAAGCCCGGTGCCGCAGGCAATGTCACACCGAGCCGGTCGACGGGGAGTTCGCGCCGGTGGTCGGCCAGCGGGTGGATCACCACGGTGTCCTG
>JAXHOA010000056.1:0-12380 GCA_034520035.1 Mycobacterium sp.
ACTGAGGCGGGCAGCGATGGCGAAGTAGTGTTCGCTCAGTTCGATATCGCCGATGCCCTGTTCATGGGGCTCACCAAGTCAGTAGCCAGGACGAACACGAAGAACATTCTTCAATACGCCGACAACGCGTACCCAGCCGCGAGCCGCGTGGTGGTCCAGGGCCGATTCCCGACGAAGGGATGCGGACGGCAATAGCGAGAACAGTGTCGTGTTGAACGTCTTCTACACCCGGGCCACGCTGGACAAGATCAATTGGGCCGGAATGTACGGCGACGGGATCTGGGAGATCCGCGACGGTGGGTTCATCCCACCCGGAGCTGCTGGAGTAGCACGTCCGGATCTTCACGAGAGCCGTTTCAGCTAAACCCAATTGCGCCTTTTCTGACTTTACACTCCGGAAGTGTTGCACCTTGTATTGTTGTGATGCGCAGATTCCAGAATTTGTCCAAGACGAAAGGAGGTGGTGAATTTGAACGAAGGCCGATGGGCGCTCCTGGTAGCGATCATCACGATGGTCTTGCAAACCATCGCAGTGATCCAAAACCGACAGCCCCGGAAGCGGAAGCCGCGCAAGACGCGGAGAGGCCGTCACCGGAAACGGTGACCGAGAGGCCCCGGGCGTAAGGAGCGCCCGGGGACCCTCGGGACCATCCACGATACCGACAACGAGAGGACAATGACCAGCATGAACATCCTGCAACGCAACTACGACCTGGTCGCCAGCGCCAGCACCGGAGCCGTGTTGTTCGCCCTGGACGCCACCATCGGCATCCCGTGGCCACTGTGGGCCGTGTACGGCGTGATCGTCGCCGGCCAGACTCACCAACCGCGCCATCCGCGGCTGGGCCCAGCTGATGCCGCGGCAACGCCGCTACCTATCGCGCGAGCAGTTCGCCGAACGGATCGGCGTCGCGCCGTCCAGCATGTCCCGCTACAAGCTGCCCGAACCCGACGCCATCATCGGCCCAGTCAACGGAGACATCGGCACCTGCTGCCTCGCGAGGCGGCACCAGCCGCGGCTGGCTACCCGAGACCATCGACGCGTGGAACGCGCAGCGGCCCGGGCGGGGCGCCCGCAGCGACCTGCACAACTAACCCCACAAACGACGAAACCGCCCACCCGGCATAGCCAGGTGGGCGGTTAATTGGGGCGATATCAGCGAATCGGGGGTAGGGCATCATCAGCGTGAAACCTGGCGACCATGACAGCCACACCCTCCAGCCGACCCCCCGAAGTCGCCAGTGTCCTTCACAGCGGGTCCGCGCCAGGGGTGTTCACGCCGAAGTACGCGGTATGCACCCGGGCCTCGAACTCGCGGTGATCGCGGCGCGCGTCACGCCTACACTCGCCGCGCGCAGCACTCCCCGAAGTCCTTACGTAGTCCCCGGATGTCCGCCGACGTGTCGTCCTGCCGAGCCTCGATGCGGTCCTGCTGCGCTGCCGCATCCTTCTGCCGGGCCTCGATGCGGTCCATCTGCACGCGCAGGTTCTGTTCCGGCCGCTCCCCGTGATCGTTGACGGTCTGGTCTTTGATCTCGGCCACATCACCGTGCAGCTCCCGATTCTTGCGGGTCGTGATCCACGCCGGCAGGCAAGCGACCATGACGAGGACCGCGCCGACGATCAGCAGCCCAACGAGATCGAGCGGGTCGTTGATGTCGATGGGGGTCACAGGTCGCTTGAGCCATCGTCCCGGCGCTGCCTACGCAGCACCACGGCGGCCGTACCCGTGCCGAGGATGGCGCCGCCAAAGGCCAGCCACAGAGCGGCCTGTACGCCGTCGACGATGCCGTAGGCGATGGCCACCGGAACGGCGAGGGTCAGCACGTTGTAGAGGTACTGGCGTTGGCCCGCGGTGCGCTCGAGGAATGTAGCTTTGGCGGTCGCGGCTTTCTGCTCCAATCAGGTTGTAGTGAAACAGGTTCAGGCAGCTATGGCCAGGCGGCCGATGTAGTCGCGGTAGGCATGCGGCGAAGTCGACGTAGGTTGGGCCGCCGGGCCAGGCCGCGTCGAACTCGTATCGGATGTGCGGGCCGGTGCCGGCGAACAGGAACTCCAGTCCGAGCGCGGCAGCCTTCGCTGCAGCCGCGGGCCCGGTCAGCTCGTCGGCCCGAACGCCGTGCGGAATGAGCCCGGTCACCGCGGTCAGCGCCAGCGGCAGTGCGAAACCGACGAACCCGACAGGTCCGCCGGCCAGCGAGGCGAGCGCACCCGGCAGCGAGATCCCCGCCTTGCTGGCCACGGTCGGCACTGTGGTGATCATCCTGATGGTGAACTGCATCAGATCCTTGAACGCGAACCGGGCCACCTCGGCGTAGACGTCATCCATGATGTCGCCGACGACACCGCCCGGAATCTGGGCGTAGATGTCCTTGTCGTGGGTCAGCCAGGCGTGCCGGTAGTCGCGCGGGTCGCCGATCGCGAAGTCGGCGATGCCGTTGCCCCACGGTGCGGGCCGGCCGAAGAACCCACCGCCGTCGGGACGGGTCGGATCTCCGAATGTCACTGAGCACACGTAGTTGTCGGGGAAGTTGGCGAGCAGCCATTCCCGGAACATCATTGCCAGGATCGCGCCGGCCGGGAGTAACCGATGATGGCGACCTTGACCGTCGGGTCAGCCGCGTGGCGGGCCAGGAAATCGTTCTGCGCTGCGGTGAGTCCGTCTTGGATGCCTGACCACATCGACGGTGCGCCGATCCCGCCGGCCGTCGATCCAACGGGGATGCCGCCCATCGTGGCCGCCCACGGGGTGTTGATCTCTTCGACCAGGTCGCCGAGGCGTTGGCAGACGCGGGACACGATGTCGATGCCGGGGATGCCGCCGGTGCCGCGAAAGCAGTACGTCGGGATCCGCGGGCCGGGCGGGATGACGACCGGCTTGCACTTGCCGATCTGCATCTGTTTCTTGATGGCCCAGTTCGAGCGACACCGGTGGTGTTGACGTCGGGTGCTTCGCGGATGCCGCGCAGCACTTGGGCGTGAACGTTGACGCCGTACTGGCGCAGCGCGCCGCCGAACGCTTCGGTGTAGGTGGGGCTTCGGTCGGCGCCGATCGCCTTGCCGTAGCTGTTGCCGGCCAGTTTCTGCTTCGCGGCGGGGATGTCGATGTCGGTGTGTCCGACCTCGGATGCGGGCTGCCAGGTCACCTCGTCACACCACTTTCAGGTTGAGGGCTGCTGCCGTCACGGGTCCGACGACGCCGTCGGGGTCGAGGTGGAGGCGTTGAACGACTGCACGGCCGCCTTGGTCTTCGGGCCGAAGTCGCCGTCGATGACCAGGCCGCGGCCGTGTGTGCGGGAGTAGGCGGCGGCCAGGGCGGCGCTGTAGCTCGGCGACCTGAGTGCGGTCGTTGCGCGGGTTGCCTTGGAACAGCAGGATGTGCGCCCACTTGCCGGCGGGGACGATCACCGGGTTTTGCACGGGCAGCGGTGTGCCGATCGGCGCGCTGACACCTTCGAGCGGTTCGCCCGGGAACACGAATCCGGCGATGTCCTTGCGTACTTCGCCGCGGAACCACTCGGTGTCGAGGTTGCCTGGATCCCATTTGCCTTGCGCGCGGCCGGCGTAGTCCTTGTGTCCAGAGCGTGCAGGTCCTGCCAGTAGCCGAGGTGCTGCCAGGATTGCGCGCTGGTGGAGTCTGCTGCATCGATGCCAGGATCTGCGCCCGTGGCCACGGGTCACGTCCGTTGTGCGCGCACTCGTTGCCCAGCGCGCACCAGTTGCCCATGTTGGTCGGCAGGTAGGGGTACGAGCCGACGCCGGCGTGCCAGCACACACCCGCGGCGACCACTGTGACGATGCCGTCGGGCGCGGTGTGCAGGTTGGACAGCGGGCTCCGGCAGGTCGAGAGCGGCCGTTGGCGATGGACTGCGCGGATTCGCCGGCGCTGCCGGTGTGGTGGATACATCATCGGCACGCGCGTGCATCCTTGAAGTCGCCATGCCCGCGGGTCTGCCAGCCGGGAATGGTCCTCCGCGGGCGCGGCCGAGCTGGGCGACGAGGACGTCCTCGAGCCAGGTGGCGCGGCCAGTCCAGATTTTCGAGCACGGATACCTCCGATGTCGGGTCGAGTGCGCCGGATAGACGCACGGCGCCGGGTCGATTTCAGGCCCTGCCGCCACGCAGGTGCGAGGTGCGGTGACTGTCGCGGAGTTCATGCGGCAGGGCCGGATGGGATCCGCCGTTGCTGCCCACGTAGGCGATGAGCTGGCCGGCCTTGACCCAGTCGCCGGCCTTGAGCCCGGTCGCGAAGGCATTCCACATGTGGCCGTAGACCGTGGTGCCGGCGCCGTCAGACGCCGGGTGGTCGACGACGATCCACTGCCCAAACCCCGACTTGGGTCCGCCGCTGGCGCCGATGTGTGCGACAGTGCCTGCCTGTGCGGCATAGATCGGGGTGCCGTCGGCCGCGGCGAAATCCAGACCGCGGTGCTGGCTCCCCCACCGCGGACCGAATCCGGACGACAGCTTGTAGGTGCCAGGCTTCATGGGCAGGTATCTCGACATGGCTGACCGCCTTTCGGGCGCGACGAACTCACCGCCGCGCGGGTATGTAAGTAAATGGATCAGCGCAGTTCAGAGACCCGACGACGTTGAGAGTCGGTTTACAGCTGAAAGAGAATCGCGAGCAGTGCGCGCCAGCGGTGCCGGCGCACGGGGTGGTCGACGACCGGTAGCTCGCACAGCGGGCAGCGGTCCTCGGGGTGCCCCTCGTTGAAGTCGGGGTCGTCGGTGCCGTAGGCGTCGAGCAGCGCGCGGAGTCGGCCCATCAGATGCTGACCATGTTGAAGTCTGCGAGGTCGGCCAGCCGGAAGCCGCCGTACAACGCCGCCGCGGTGATGCCGAGCAGCGCGGCGGTCCACCCGGCCAGGCGGACCGCGGTGCGGCGACTCATGGGTTGGCCAACGCTTCCGCCGCGGCCTGCTCAACCGCGGTGTTCCATTCGGCAAGCTCCGGCCAGGAACACAGCCGGGTCGTCTGCGGCAGCGATGCCGTCGGCGACGTCCTGCCGGTACTGCTCGCAAGCTTCCAGCCACTCGGCGAGACTTGGCCTCGGTTTCGGCGGAATCGGACATGTGGTCCTCCTATGCTGCGGACAGCATTCCCTCGTAGTAGTCAGCCGGGATGCTCATGTTCTTGATATCGGCCAGCATCCAGTTCGCCACCATCTCAGCGCCTTTCGCGTGCAGGTGGATGGTGTCGGAGGCGTTGACGTTGTTGCCGCGCTGGCCGGACATCGTGGTGTTCGGCCACATGCCCATCAGGTTGATGAAGCCGATGACGTTGTCGGGATCCGCGGACGCGCAGGCGTCCATGATTCCGAGGTTGGACACATCGCGGACGTCGCCGGGGGTGATGGATACGGGCTGGATCCCGGCGAACAGCATCTGCAGATCGTCGCGTCCGGTGGCTGTTTCGAACGCTGCGACAGCACGGTTGATACCTGATGTCACGCGGGCCGCGTAGTTGGCCCGAACGTCGCCGGTAACCAGCGTGCCGTCATTCCAGCCGCCCACCGTGGCCAGCAACGGGTATCGGTCGCCGAACTTGGCGGCGAAGTCTTCCATCCGGAGCTTGCTCATGAACGTGTTGCCGCCCCGAGGCTGGCGAAGTACTCTTCCGACCTCGACGCGCCGCCGACGTTGAAGTAGCCGGTGCCGCCCTCGTTGAGCAGGATGACCGCTGCGCCGGTCGCTGCGATAAATGCCTGCCACATACCGAAGTTCTGGTAGGTGCCCGTCGGCCAGGCGCCGCCTATCGGCGTGGCCAGCACGTTGCCCGAAGGTTCACCCCACGAGTCGCCGTTGCCGGCGATGAGCAGCTTGTTGGGCGACTTGCGGATGGTGAACGGGTTGCCGATGTAGACGCCGATGAAGTGGCAGTTCGGCGGCAGCAGCAGGCGGAATTCGCGCTCGCGGGCTTCCTTGAATGTCAAGGTGCGGTAGGTGAGTCCGTTCGCGCTGGTTCCAGTCTTGGGCAGGTTGGTGATCTTTTTCATCACCCCGTCGTGGTCGGCGTAGACCTGCACGTCGTGGTACTGGCGGGTCTCGTAATGCACATAGTGCATGTAAACGATTGTGACAGTGGTTGATTCGGTGATAAAGCCGGTGTCGATGTTGGACTCCTGCGGCAGTCCCTCGTTGACATCCCAGGTTGTCCACCGCGGCGTCGAGGCGTTCGCACACGCCGAGAATCCGGAATTGTTCTGCCACGGCCCGACCGGCATCGTGATCCAGCTCTGCGACTGCGTGTTGAACACGCCGAGTTCCAGGGGTGCAGGGTCATCCCACTCGTGGACGGCGCGCCGAGCACCAGACCGCTGTCACCGGTGAGGGGGACCGTTCTCCGCATCCACGGCGGGCCATGTCTGCTTCATCGGGCGCATGACATCGCCGAGCATGACCCGGCCATCCCCGCCCCGCCGCCGGGACTCGCGCCGCCGAACTGAACCCCGTTGGGCCCGAGGATGTTGGAGAGCGCCTGTGTGGGCATCAGCTCACCTTTCGCAGGTCGATGACTGACGCCGCATGGATCATCGACGCCGTGTCAGTGAAGGTGTTGTTGCCGGCCACACCGTCGGCTTCCATGACATTCAGGTAGTCGCCGAAGCCCTGCACGTTGCTGCCGACGGTGTCGCCCCGCTGCGTGTGGTTCAGCGTGCCGGGCACGCTGTTGCCGGATTTGGCGCACAACGTCTTATTGCCCAGCGCGCTCGCCTTGACGACGTTCATGGTCGCCGCCGATGAGACCGCCCCATAGATCACCGGCGAGCCGTTGAACGGGTCGGACTGGTCGACATTGAACCCGCTCCAGGTCTGCAGCCGGATACCGTCGGCCCACACGCTGTCTGCCCAGTTTGCGATGATCTCGTGCTCGCCGGGTGTCGGGTCCAGAAGGTAGAACCAGTGCAGTGAGCCGTATGCGGTGCTGGCTCCGTCGCCGTTGAGGTTGACCGAACTGTCCGGCACCTTGATGAACTCGCCGTCCAGGTCGGACTCAACCCCGAGCGAGTTGTAGCTGATCCAGCGGTTGGCGTTGGCGTGGGTGACAGCGACCGCGGCGAGCAGGATCGGCGCGAACCCGGCGCCCATCTGGTGCAGCACGGGCGGGGTGGCCAGTGAGCCGGCCGCGCTGTTGCGGCGCGCACCCGGGCCGCCATGCGCGTCGAAGACGATATCGACCGGGACGTCGGTCTCGTGGGTGAGCACATCCGACATGATCGACTCGTTGCCTGCAGGGTCAACCGCGGTGCACGCGAGGTCATACTCGGTGGCGCCGAACAGCCCCGTAAACACGTAGGCCGGGCTGGACGTGAACCCCACGTACTGCGGAATACCGCCTGCCGCAGTGGTTTTGATGAACCAGTTGTATCGGATCACCGCGGTGTCGTCGGTGGCGCCGCTGGCTGTGACGCTGATCGAGTTGGACGTTTCGGCGGCCACCGCGATCGTCGGTTCGGTCGGCGGCGTGATGTCGGACAGGCCGATCGAACCCATCAGCGTCAGCCGCCACCCGGCGGGCTCCAACACCATGTCCGGCCTGATGACGCACGCATAGATGGACGGCGCCTCGATGTCGAACAGGTTGACCACCTTGCAGTCGCCGCTCTTGCGGGTCATAGCCGCGACGAACTGGCGGGTTTCCATGCCGTGCGTGATGGTGATCGGGTTGGCCGTGCCGTCGCCGATGTCCTCTTCGTAGTGGGCGAACCGGGCATCGTCACCGCCGCCACCGCCGCCACCGCCGGTCGCATCGACCTGCCACGACGCCTGTGTGGTGTTGATGGTCTTGAGCACGCGGCCCGCGCTGGCCGGGTCGCCGATGATTTCGACGCCCTTGATGTGGGTGATGCGCGGTACGTCAGCGTCGCCGCCGAGGTCGCCGGCCAGCTTGATGATGCCCTTGACGCCCGACGTAGCGGACGGGACACCGCTGATCTCTTCGTACACGCCGGGATCCCCGCCAACGGGCGCCTTCCACCGGTAGAGCCGCAGCGTGTCGACAGCCAGGTAGGCGAGGTTCGCGGCACCAGCCTCGGGGAACGCATCGAAGTTGTCGTAGGGGTGAAAGTGCGTTTCGGCTGGCAGATCCGGGAATTCGATGTACGCGTGCGGAATGTTGCCGTGTTCGTCGAGCGGGGCGTAGCCGTTGGGCTGGCCCTTTTCCGACAAGAACTGGGCGCCGAATTCCAGCTCGGACCATGACTTCGCGCCGTCGCCGATCTTGAATCGGCGTGTGGTGAGGTCGATTCCGATCTCACCGGCAGCCAAGACAGGGTTGATGAATCCCCAGCGGGTCGTGGTGTCACGGCGAAGCTGGATTCTGCTCATGCGAATGCTCCCTCGTTAGCTGTCATGTCACGCCGCCAGCACCGCCAGGCCGCTGCAGGCGTGCACCGAGTTGTTCCCCGAAGCCAACGCGACCGCTGAGCCCGTGCCGGCCGCCGAACGCACGGTCGTGTAGTCGCCGTAGCCCGAATCGCTTGCGCCCAAGTTGGATATCAAGTCAGCCGCCGTCAGTCCGGTCAGCGAAGCTGAGTGCGCCAGCGCCCACAGGATGAGGTCGCCCACATCGGCGGTGACAGAGTTGGCGACCACCTGGTTGTTCCCGGAGGACTTCACCGGCGTGCCGAACGGTGCGGCCTGGTCGACGCCGTAAAGGCTGATCAGCACCATGCCGACGCCGTTGAGCCACCCGGCGCCGTTGTAGTTGGCGGTGACGGTGTGGAGCCCGTCGGCCGGGGCCAGCAAGTAGCGCCACTGCACTGAGCCCAGGTTGGTCGGGATCTGCTGCTGGGAGGTGGCGACCTGAGTGAGTGTCGCCGCCCCCACGTCGGTCGTGATCTGGATAGCCGATTCGGCCGGCGTGACCGCTGACCCCGAACTGGTGGTGTAGGCCGCCAGGAGCAGACGGTTGGGGTTGTCCCCGTTGACCTCGATGCTGTGGCTGGTGGCTTTGGGTGTTCCGGCCGAACCCTTGGTGTACGAGCCCACGCTGATGGCGTCGACCAGGACACCGCCCACGGTTCTCGGACGCGATGCAGCGACAGATGCTCGGTCGAGAGCAGACCTCACGCGATCAGCGCCCCCAACAGCCACCACTCATCGGTGTCGGTCTTGATCACCGTGGCCGTGGCGTTCTGGGCGGCGATCTTGTTCTTGCTGGCTTCGCTGCGCACGGTCGTGGTCCCGGGCGTGACCGCCGCGACGCTGGTCTGTCCTGCGCCGCCCATACCGATGGTCATGGTGGTGCCGAGCGGGAACGCTTTGACGGCGTTGGTCGGGATGTAGAAGACGTTGGCCGCCGCGTTGGTCATCGGGATGAACTTCTGCGCGTCGGGCAGGTCCGCGGTGTAACTGGTGCCGGTCTGCGGGTTGATCCCTGTGGGCAGCAGCCCGTTCACCGCGGCGGCGTCGGTGGCGCCGAGCATCGAGCGGCCGATGGCGGACACCGCGGCGGTCTGCAGCGCACCAGCGTTGTCCTTGTAGACGATGGTGTTGTTGCCCCATGTCAGCAGCGCGAGCAGCGCCAGGTCTGCATCCGCGGCCTGCGCGCCGATCGTGGTGAGCACATCTCCGTTCGTGGCTGCGCCGATGATGTTGCGCCCGACGGTGGTGAGCGCGGTGAGGACCATCGTGGCGCCGTTGAAGTACGCCAACCGGTCTGCGGTGTTGGTCAGCCCGGACAGCGCAGTGAGGTTGACGTGGCCTGCCTGCTTGGCGTTGATGATGCCTAGCAGCGTGGTGATGTCGGCATCGCTCTCTGCCCACGCGTCGGACAGTTCCTTGAGGGTGTTGCGGGCCTCCGGTGCGCCGTCGATCAGATCGCCGAACATGTTCTCGACCTGCTCGGTGGAGATGGCGCCGATAGCATCCCGTGCCTGCTGCGCGGTGTCTCCAGCCGCGATCACGCCGGGCAGGCTGCCGAGCGCGTCCCAGACGACCAGCGCGGCGAACGCGGCCGATGCGCCGAAGTACTGCAACGCATTCCACGGCGTCACACCGTCGCCCAGCTTGAACAGCCCCGTGCTGGTGTTCACCGAGCTCGCCGTCGAGCAGGATCGGATTCTTGGTCGACCAGTCGGCGGTGCTGTCACGCCGGAACTGGATACGCCCGAAAGTGGTCATGCGGTACCCCCGTCGAGAATTACGGTGTCCTCGGATTCGGCGGTGCCGCCGTCGATGCTGCCGGCGTCAAGCAGCGTCAAACCCGGGACGATCGCGCCGTAGGACTGGCCGTCGTCGTCGAACTGCTGGTAACCGCCGAGCACTCCCTCCCAGTGCAGCGTCTTGCCGGGCGGGCCGTCGTCGCCTTGGGTGATTCCCTCCGGTGACGCGGACGGCACCGGCGACAGCCCGGCGATGCGCTTGATGACGTCGGAGTCGGGTGCGTAGAAGTTGAACGGGTTGATCTTCAACTTCCGGCCGCCGCGGAAGACGTCGAAGGACAGCCGGTACTGGAACGGCTCCTCGAGGTTGAAGATGCTGGTGCACGCCGGCAGTCGCCACGGGCCGCCGTTCTTCGTGATCGAGCCGTCGTCGTTGATGTCGGCGGTGAACACCTCCGAGATTTCCCACGCCTCTTGCGGGTTGAGTCCCTTGAGCAGCAGTAGCTGACCCTTGGTGTGTTCGATCCGCGCGGATATCGTGCCGACGAGGCCGGGCCGGTCAGGGTCGGTGTACTGGTCGGCTTCGGTGTCGTTTTCCAGCCGTAGCAGTAGGCCGTCAAGCGTGAAATGCGTGACCGAGTTGGCCGAGCTGATCGTCTCGTTGGTGGTGAGCGCGGCCAGGCTGGTGATCGTGCCGACCGCCGCCTTTTCACCACCGAGAGTGAAGTTGTTGGACCCGGTGTGCCAGAGACCGTAGAAGTTGTACTGGTCGGTGCTGTATCCGGGCAGTGCCGGGTTGTCGGGCAGGTCCGGATTCGTTGTGGTGAACAGGATCAGCGACTTGACGTAGCCGAGGCTCTGCACGGTGGTCCACAGATCGGTGAAGCGGCTGGCCTGCTGTTCCTCGGTCATGAATCCGGGCTGGTTGGGCCAACCCATCTCGGTGATATGCAGTTCGACGGACTTGTGTCCGGCGGCATCGAGCTTGGCCCGGACGTCTTGGGTCTGCGTGAAGTACTTCCAGCGGTCCGCGTCGGCCGCCGGGACATAGCTGGCCGGGAGGTAGCCGAGAGTGTAGGGGTGGATGCTGACACCGCCGAGCGGGCGGCCCAGGTGAGCAAGGAACTCATCGAGGTACGGGGCGCCCGGCGTCGGCGAGTTCCACGTCTTGTCGCACAGCGCGGCGACCGGCAGCGCGTAGGGCACCGCGAAAATCGCTGCGGCAGCGGCGTTGTAAATCTTGGCGTACAGGTCGGGCTGGGAGTACTCGTCGACCAGTGTGGAGACAACCCACCGCTTCGATGAGCTGTTGACGTATTCCTCGTTCCACACTTCGAAGTGGACAACCGGCCGGGACGGACCGCTGTAGGTGTCCCAGAACGCACCACCCTCTGCGTAGCGGGCGGCAGCAGCCCCGCAGAACGCGGCGTAGGCGGCGAGCGCGGAGTTACCGTTCTGCGTGACCACATCCGGGTACGGCGGGCATGGCCACGAGTAGTTGGCGTCGGGCGCTCCGACCGCAGGTGGCCCATACCGGCGGATGGGACAGCACCAGCCACATCCGGAATCCCTTGTCGGCGGCATCGGCGACGATGCTGTCCGGGACGGTCCAGTTGTAGCCGCCGCCCTCGGTGGGCTGCACGTCCGACCAGAAGACGTCCTCACGCATGAGCAGGTCAGAGCCCTTGTCCAGCATGAGCTTTGCGGCGTCGAGCACGGCGTCACGCTGGCCGGCGTCACGGCTGCGCAGCGCGCCGTGGATTCCCAATGGGATCTTCACTGGTCATCCCCTTCGCTGGCCGGGGCCGGCGGGGTGTAAGGCGGCCAGCCGGCGCACTCACTGCCCGGGGCATACCAGCCGCCGTTCTCGATGTCGTAGATGAACCAGGACCGCACGCCGTCATTGCCCAGGTCGATGGCGGTCTTGATGGCGTACCGCTTGTTGACCAGCTCGGCGTTCATGGGGTGCTCGAGGATCGTCCCCGGGGCTACCGGTGGGGATTCGGGTGCAGTCATCAGGACTCCAATGCGTTGAGGCGGGTGATGATTGAGGCGATGGCGGTCTTGACCTGTGCTGCGGTGTAGCCAGTCGCGGTGCCGCCGTTGACGGCCTGGCAGATGGCGTCGCGCAGCGCACCGATGCTCGGCACGACGCCGTCGCTGATGATGCCGCTGGTGATCGTCGAAGCGTCCAGCCCGGGGACCACCGCGGGCTTGACGGTCTTGCCGGTGAACTTCGAGAACGTTGAGTTCGGGAACTTCTGGGCGTTG
>JAXHOA010000088.1:0-206192 GCA_034520035.1 Mycobacterium sp.
CCTGTTGCCTCACGTCAAGATGCGCGCGTAGGGGGTTTCGTTGCCTCACGTAAAAGTGCGCGCTTGTTCACTTGGGCCTTCGCGGTGGGGCCAGCCTTGTTTGTTGTCAGTGTGAGGAGCTGGGCGATGAGTGCTTGGACCTGGCGTTGGGTCGCGGCAGGGTTGATCAGGGAATGGTTTCTGGCCAGAGCCATGATGTGCGGCACGGTCATGGTGGGGTGGTTGATCGCGCGGTGAAATGGGGTGGTCGCTTCGTCGTGTTTCTTGGATATCTTGGCCCCTTTGCGGACCTTGGATATGAGCTTCTGCTGCGGGTAGAAGTAGTTAGTCAGTGTGGACTGCAGTCGCCAAATCTCGTTGAGCAGCAACAGTTCTGAAGCAGTGTCGTAGCGGTGATATCCCACCAGGGTGCGCACCGCTGTCCAGTTCTTCTGCTCCACGTGGCAGCCGTCGTTCTTGTTGCCCGGCCGGGCCCTGGTGAAGGTGACTTCACGGCCCTGGCACCAGCTGAACAAGTCATCGTTGATGAACTCTGATCCGTTGTCAGAGTCCACACCCAGGATCGGAAACGGCATCGCGCGGGCAACCTCGTTGAGGGCGACCAACACACATTTAGAGGTTCTTTCCGGTACGGAGCGGTTCTCGGTCCAGCCGGTCGCGATATCGGTGACGGTGAGGGTGAACGCATGGCCTGCGCAGCGGTTGCCGCCGTCGTGCCACACCAAATCGATCTCGACGAACCCAGGTACAGCGTCGTCCCACTCTGACCAGGTGCGCACCGGGATCTGGCTTTTGAGCAGCGATCCTGGCTTCGTTCCAGAGCGTCCTCGTAGCTGATATTTGGCGCGCTCGGGGGCCAGTCGGCGATCGATGGTGGCCGCCGATATCGACACCAGCAGCGCGGCGGTGCCCTCGTCGATGGTCAGCTCCCCGAAATGGCGCAAGACCGCCACCAGCTCGCCGAGCATCGGTGCCAGCCTCTTGCCAGCCGGCATACCCAGCACCTTCCAGCACAGCACCAGAGCTGCGATGACATCGTCGTCATAGGTCACTGGCCGCTGTCTGCGCGGGGTAGCGATCTTGGGGTACACCGCTGATTTGAGCGCCTTGCGGGCATGGTTGCGATGCCATCCCGTGTTGGCGCACAACTCGTCGAGAATCCTGGTTTTGTCCCGCTTGCTCGCCAGGATGTAACGGACCGCGGTCGTCTCCGTCACGGCTCTGCGCTCGGCCAAAGTCAACCCCATCAATCGGGCCTACGCGCGCATTTTCAATGAGGCAACGAATCACCCATTCGCGCGCACTATTGATGAGTCAACGCGTGTCTGACCCCGCCGGTAGAATCGCACACATGTTCGAAGTCTTGGATCGGGTCGCACTCGCGGGGCTGAGCGATGAAGCGCTCATCTCCGCGGTCACCACCATGACCCAGACCGAGGTCAGGGCCGCCGCGCAGCGGTTGGCGTTGATCGGCGAGGTCGTGGCCCGCCAATGCGACGACGAGGACGACGTCATCGCTCATCAGGTGATCGATGGGTGGGCGTGGGCACAGGCCGCGGTCGCGGCCGCCTGCAACCTCAACCCGTATGCGGCGTCCAAGCAGATGCGCATCGCCCAAGCCCTGCGTGACCGGCTACCCCGGACCGCGGCCCTGTTCGCCAAGGGTGTGGTGTCGGCGACGGTGATCGACGCGATCACCTGGCGCACTCATTTGGTCGTCGACAAGGACGCGCTGGGGTTGATCGACACCGCCATCTCCGGTGAAGCGGGCGAGTACGGGGCGCATTCGGAGAAACAGCTGATCGGCGCGGTCGACCTGTGGGTGGAGAAATTCGACCCCGACGCCGTGGTGCGCTCCCGGCGGGCGGCCAAGGACCTCTACGTGGAGTTCGATGACAAGGACGATCCCAACGGGGTGGCCTCGTTCTGGGGCAGGCTGCGGATCACCGACAAGAAGATCTTGGAGCAGCGCCTCAACGCCCTCGCCGACACCGTCTGCGCAGGTGATCCGCGCCGCCGCGGCGAACTACGCGCCGCGGCCCTGGCCGCACTCGGGGTAGTCGGCCCGGCCCTGGAACGGCTGGCCTGTGAGTGCGGCGACGTGAACTGTGCGGGCAGCGGGAAAGACCCGCGCGCGGGCGCGGTCACCATCTATGCGCTCACCGACCAAGTGCCCGCCGCCGGTGAAAACACCCCGCGGCACACCACCCCGGGTACCGCGGGCACCCCAGGCTCCGAGCCGGCGGCACCGGAACCCGAGCCGCAGACACCGGCCGCGGAGTCCGCACCCGATGCGCCGGCTGCCCGCACCGAACCCGCGGGGCCTGCCGCGCCCGCGGCCGACGCCCGCCCGGCCGGTCCCGCGGCCCACGCCCGCACCGCCGGTCCCGCGGCCCACGCCCGCACCGCCGGTCCCGCGGCTGCCAACCCGAGCCCCGGGGTGTTGCTCGATGGCGCCATCATCCCCGCCGCCATGCTCGCCGAACTCATCGCCGCCGGCGCCAAAGTCACACCGTTGTCGGAGATCGCGAATCTCCCCGCCGAACGCCAATACCGGCCCTCGGCCGCGCTGACCGCGTTCGTCCGGATGCGCGCCATGACCTGCAGCTTCCCCGGCTGCAACCGCGCCGCCCATCGCTGCGACCTCGACCACCTCACCCCATGGCCGGCCGGGGCCACCCACCCCGGCAACCTCGGGCCGCTATGCCGTCTGCACCATCTGGTCAAGACATTCGGTGGTTGGACACCGGCCGCGAAACCCGACGGCACCATCCACTGGAGCGCACCCACCGGCCACACCTACACCAAAGCCCCCGGGGCGGCAATCCTGTTCCCGCACTGGAACATCGACACCCCCATCCCACGAAAACGGGCCATCAGCCTCATCAACGACACCGACCGCGACACCACCGGGCCCCGTCGAAAAGCGATGCCGGTCCGACAACGCACCCGCGCCCAAGACCGCGCCCAACGCATCAACACCGAACGCGCACGCAACCAACTCCAACGCGCCCTCGAACTCGCCGACAACAACAGCGACCCACCGCCCTTCTGACCAACGGGCGCAACGAGAACCGCCCGATCGAACACCGCGAGTGTCCTCGCGGCTCGACCGGGCGGTGGTGCGCTCGGGGTCAGTGCCTTCGCATCAAGCGGTGGCCTGCTCTGGCTCGTCGATGTTCACCATGTCAGCCAGCCGGCCGATGATGATGTCCTCGGCCTCGCTGACCATCCGCGAGATCAGCTCCTCGACCGTCGGGATGTCGTGGATCAAACCCATCACCGTGCCCGCGGTCCAGATACCGGCATCGACATCGCCGTCATCGAAGACCTTGCGGCCCCGCACACCAGCCACCAGATCCTTGACATCCTCGAACTGACCGCCACCCTTGAGGATGTCGACCACCTCACGCGACACCGCGTTGGACGCCACCCGCGCGGTGTTGTGCAAACTGCGGAAGATCAACTCGGTGCCCCGCTCATCGGTGGCCACGATCGCATCCTTGACGTTCTGATGAATACAGGACTCCACGGTCGCCATGAAACGAGTACCCATGTTCACACCATCGGCACCCAACGCCAACGCCGCCACCAAACCGCGCGCATCACCGAAACCACCCGAGGCGATCATCGGGATCTCGATCTCGCTGGCCGCCGCCGGAATCAGCACCAGCCCCGGGATATCGTCCTCGCCCGGGTGACCCGCACATTCGAAACCGTCGATGCTGATGCCATCCACACCCAACGTCTGCGCCTTGACCGCGTGGCGCACCGAGGTGCACTTGTGCAGCACCTTGATCCCATTGCCATGGAACATCGGCAGATGCGGTGCCGGATTGGAACCCGCGGTCTCCACGATCTTCACCCCGGCATCCACGATCACCTTGCGGTACTCGTCATACGGGGGCGGATTGATCGCCGGCAAGATCGTCAGGTTCACCCCGAACGGCTTATCGGTCAGATCGCGGGTCTTGGCGATCTCGTTGGCCAAATCGGCCGGAGTCGGCTGAGTCAACGCGGTGATGAAACCCAAACCACCCGCATTCGCCACAGCCGCGACCAACTCAGCACGACCCACCCACTGCATACCGCCCTGAGCAATCGGATGTTGCACACCGAACGCCTCGGTGAACTTGGTGACCAGTGACATATCAGTCCTTACCTCGGAGCCATGCGGATCGCGCCATCGAGGCGGATCACCTCGCCATTGAGCATCGGGTTTTCCACGATATGCACGGCCAGCGCGCCGTACTCGTCCGGGTCACCCAGGCGTGCCGGGTGCGGCACCTGCTGCCCGAGGGACTTCTGCGCCTCCTCGGGCAGGGAGCCCAGCAGCGGGGTCTTGAACAGACCCGGCGCGATGGTGCACACGCGGATCAAGCTGCGCGACAGGTCCCGGGCGACCGGCAGGGTCAGCCCGACGACCCCGCCCTTGGACGCCGAGTAGGCGGCCTGGCCGATCTGTCCGTCGAATGCCGCGACCGAGGCGGTGTTGATGATGACGCCACGCTCCTCGCCCTTCAAGGGCTCGGTCTTGGCGATCCGCTCGGCGGCCAACCTCAGCACATTGAAGGTGCCGATCAGATTGACCTCGACGACCTTGCGGAAGCCGTCCAACGGGAACGGGCCTTCCTTGCCGAGGGTCTTGATGGCGTTGCCGATGCCGGCGCAGTTGACGTTGATGCGCACCGGGCCGAGCGACTCGGCCACGTCGAGGGCCTTGCTGACCGCATCCTCGTCGGTGACGTTGGCGGCGACGAACGTGGCCCGCTCGCCCAGTTCGGCGACCGCTTCCTCACCCTTGAGGTCGATGACGACGACGGAAGCGCCGGCGTCGAGCAGTCGCTTGGTCGTCGCCAGGCCGAGGCCCGAGGCCCCGCCGGTGACAACGGCTACCGAATCCTTGATTTCCACGTGCTGCAGTTCCTTTCGTTTGAAGGTTGGGGCCCTCAGGCCCAGTCTTTGAGGACGGCGTCGTTATCCGCGCCGATCAGCGGTGGCGGGCTCGGCACGGCGGGCTCGCTGCGCGAGAAGCGCGGGGCCGGCATCGGCTGCAGGCCGTGCTGGGTCTCGTAGAACGTGGAGCGGTCGGCGATATGGGGTTCGTCGAGCACCTCGCCGAACGCGAGCACGGGTGTCGCGCAGGCATCGGAGCCGGCGAACACGGCGGCCCAGTCATCGCGATCCTTGGTCTTGAAGACCTCGGTGAAGATCGCCCGCAGTTCTTCCCAGCGCTCCATGTCGTTCTGTGCGGGCAGCGTTGCCGGGTCCAGGCCCAGCTTGGCCAGAAGTTCGGCGTAGAACTGCGGCTCGATCGCGCCGATCGCGAAGTACTTGCCGTCGGCGGTCTCGTAGGTGTCGTAGTACGGGGCGCCGGTGTCGAGCATGTTGGTGCCGCGCTCGTCGCTCCACACGCCCTGCGCACGGAACGCCCACATCATCTGGATCAGCACGCTGGAGCCGTCGATCATCGCGGCATCGACCACCTGGCCCTTGCCCGAGGTCTGCCGTTCCCACAGCGCCGACAGGATGCCGAGCAGCAGGAACATCGACCCACCGCCGAAATCACCGGCCAGGTTCAGCGGCGGTACCGGGCGCTCACCCTTGCGGCCGATCGCGTGCAGCACACCGTTGAGAGAGATGTAGTTGATGTCGTGGCCGGCCTGCAGCGCACGCGGGCCGTCCTGGCCCCACCCGGTCATGCGGGCGTAGACCAGCTTTTCGTTGACCTTGGCGCAGTCCTCGGGTCCGAGGCCGAGACGTTCGGTGACACCGGGCCGGAAGCCCTCGATCAGCACGTCGGCCTTGGCGACCAGATCAAGGACGAACTGCCGTCCCTCATCGGATTTCAGGTCCGCGGTCACCGAGCGCCGGTTGCGCAGCATCGCGTCCGAGATGGCGCCATTCTTGGCCGTCGGGCGATCGACGCGCACCACGTCGGCGCCCAGGTCTCCCAGAATCATGGCTGCGTGCGGGCCGGGCCCGATGCCGGCCAATTCCACAACTCGCATTCCCTGCAGTGGTCCCGCCATGCCTACCGTCCTTCGCCGTTGAGTACCGAGTAGTTGACCGCCGACATAGCTTACTTGTATAACCAAGTCGACCGGCCGCGGGTCACCCACCCGCCAAACCTGAGGGCGTACAGATGACGTATCGCAGCATCGAGCAGTTGACCGTGGAGCTCGCCGAAGGCGTGCTGGCGGTGACGCTGAACCGGCCCGACAGCCTGAACTCGCTGTCGGAGGCGATGCTGACCGGTATCGCCGAAGCTCTCGAGGCGGCCGCCACAGATCCCGCGGTCCGCGTCGTGAAGTTGTCCGGCGCGGGCCGCGGTTTCAGCTCCGGCGCCGGGATCAGCGCCGAGGACGTGTCCGCCAAGTCGGTCAACGGACCCGAGGTCGTGCTCGATGCCGCCAACCGGGCGGTGCGTTCCATCGTCGCGCTGCCCAAGCCCGTCGTCTCGGTGGTGCAGGGACCGGCCGCCGGCGTCGGCGTATCGCTGGCCATCGCCTGTGATGTCGTACTCGCCTCGGAGAAGGCATTTTTCATGTTGGCCTTCACCAAGATCGGGCTGATGCCCGACGGTGGCGCGTCGGCGCTGATCGCCGCCGCAGTGGGCCGGATCCGCGCGCAGCGGATGGCGCTGCTGGCCGAGCGCATCACCGCAGCCGAGGCCTACGACTGGGGCCTGGTCACCTCGGTGCACGCCCCCGAGGACCTCGACGCGGCCGTGGACGGGGTGATCAGCACCTTGGCCGGCGGACCCGCCGTCGCCTTGCGCAAAACCAAACAGGCCATCAACGACGCCACGCTCACCGAGCTGGAAGCAGCGATCGGACGTGAGCGCGAGGGGCAGCTGATCCTGCTGACCTCGCCGGATTTCGCCGAAGGCACCAGGGCATTCCAGGAAGGCCGACGGGCCACCTTCACCGACTCCTGACCTCGCTCCGGCGGAAAATCAATGGACTGACAAGCCACCGTCCGCGACCATCTATGGGTGAGTACGCAAGTGGACGGTGGTGGCTGGCGCGCACTTGCACCCTTCAAGATCCGTGATTACCGGCTGCTGATCGCCGCCGTAGCGCTGTCGATCTTCGCCACCGGCATGTGGACCGTGGTGATGGCACTGCAGGTCATCGCCATCAGCAACGACCCGGCGGCGCTGTCTCTGGTCGCGGCATGCATGGCCGTCGGCCTGGTGGCGTTCGTTCTTGTCGGCGGCATCGCCGCGGACCGATTTCCACAGCGCAGCATCATCATCCTGGTCGAGGCGGTCAACACCGCCGCCGTGACGTCGGTCGCGGTGCTCGGCCTGCTCGATTCGCTGCGGCTGTGGCACATGGCGGTCGCGTCGGCGGCCCTCGGCATTGCGGCAGCCTTCTTCTTCCCGGCCTACAGCGCCTACCTTCCGCGACTGCTGCCACCCGAGCAACTGCTGGCGGCCAACGGGATTGAGGGCGTCATGCGCCCGACGCTGCAGCAGGCGATCGGCCCGGCGGCGGCCGGTCTGCTGATCGGCGCGACCTTCCCCACCGTCGGTCTGGTCATCTGCGCGGTGCTCTTCGGCATCGGCCTCACGCTGCTGATCGCGACGCGCCCCGTCGTACAACGGGCCGAACCCGAACACGAGAAACCGCATGTCCTCACCGACCTGCGTGAGGGTTTCGTGTTCATGGTGCGCACGCCCTGGCTGCTGGCCACCCTGTTGTTCGCCAGCGGTTTCATCCTGCTGATCATGGGCCCGATCGAAGTGCTGCTGCCGTTCATCACCACGGCGCGCTTCGAGCACGGGGAACGGATCTTCGGGTTCGTGCTGGCCGCGTTCGGTCTGGGTAGCGCGGTCGGTGCGCTGGCGGTGTCGTCGTGGCGGCTGCCGAAGCGCTACCTGACGGTGTTGATGGCGTGCTGGGGTGTGGGCAATCTGCCGATCATCGCCATCGGCTACACGTCATCGTTCCCGTTGATGGCGTTGGCGTCCTTCGTCATCGGCGTGACCAGCGGCGCGGCCATGGTCATCTGGGGCACGCTGCTGCAGCGCCGGGTGCCGTCCGCGATGCTGGGCCGGGTGTCCAGCCTGGACTTCTTCGTATCGTTGGTGTTCATGCCGGTGTCGATGGCGCTGGCCGGCCCATTGTCCAAGGTGATCTCGATCAAGACGATCTATCTGGTGGCCGGCGTCGGACCGGTCTTCCTCGGATTGATCGCCTATTTCGCGGCCCGGATGTACCGTGACGAGATCGCGCATCCGCTGGACGGGTAGCGACAGCGGATCGTACGTCCTCGTCGTCACGACAGGCGATGCCGCGCAATCGCGCCGGTACCCGCAGGACACTCTCCAGTAACGGTTCTCGATTTGTCTTGACGCATGACCAATAAGTTCCACCTGGGGTGGTTTCTGAACTTTGTGGCCGACGAATGGAATGGAACCTGGGGCGACGGGGCACGCGATTTCACCGGGGAGTTCTATGTTGAGATCGCACAGGATCTGGAGCGCGCCAAGTTCGACTACGTGCTCATCGAGGACAAGCTGATGGTGTCGACGGCCTACGGCGGCACCATGGAGTACGACCTCAAACACGGGGTCAATCCCAAGCATGACCCGGTGCCACTGGCGGTGCTGATGGCGAACGCGACAGCGCGCCTTGGCGTCGTTCCGACGATGTCGACCAGTTTCTATCCGCCGTTTCTGCTGGCCCGGTTGTGCAGCACCATCGATCACATCGCGCGCGGCCGGTTCGGCTGGAATGTCGTCACCTCCGCCGAGGACCGGGCGGCGCAGAACTTCGGTCTCGACAAGCTCTGGGAGCACGACGAACGCTACGTCCGGGCCAGCGAGTACATGGAACTGGTCACCAAATTGTGGGAGTCGTGGGAACCCGACGCCATTGAGCGCGACCACATGACGGGGACCTACGCCAACTTCAAGAAGGTCCACACCGTCGACTTCCAGGGCAAGTACTTCAAGTCCCGAGGCCCTCTCAATACCGCTCCGTCCCCACAGTACCGACCGACGATCGCCCAGGCCGGCGCCTCGCCTCCAGGCCGTGAACTGGCCGCACAGCACGCCGACACCATCGTGGCACCCGCCAACGGCGTGCAGGCGATGAAGGCCTACCGCGACGACATCCACGCGCGGATGGCGGCCATCGGCCGAGATCCCTCGCACTGCAAGGTGTTCTACCTCATCTCCCCGATCGTCGCCGACACCCATGACGAGGCGGTGGCGAAACGAGACCGCTGGTTCAACGATTCGCAGTACGTGGAGTACATGCTGGCCGAGATCTCCTCGATCACCGAGATCGACTTCAAGCAGTTCGACCTCGACGAGCCGGTACCCGAGGTGTGGACCAACGGCGAGCGCGGTTCGCTGGAATCCTTCCTGTCCGGTGGCAAAGACAAGACACTACGCGAAATCGTCACCGGCAGTGGGCTATCCAGCAAGATACCCTTCATCGGCACGCCCGACGAGGTGGCCGAAGAGATGGGGAAGGTGATGGAACAGGTCGGTGGTGACGGGTTCCTGATCACCAGTCCGGTGATGCGCCTGAACCGCCGCTACGTCACCGAGATCACCGACGGCCTGGTGCCCGCGCTGCAGAGGGCCGGGCTGACCCGACGTGACTACACCACCACCATGCTTCGCGACCACCTGCGCGAATTCTGAACATGCCGCTCGTCGAGCAGGCAGTCGACGCGCTACGGGCCGGCCGGATGGTGGTCGTCGTGGACACCGACAACCCGGACGACGACGGCGATCTCCTCTTGGCGGCCGCTCACGCGACCCCGGAGAAAATCGCATTCATGGTGCGGCACACCGGCGGCATCCTCTGTGTCCCGATGCCCGCGCGCGAGCTCGAACGGCTCCGACTCCCACCGATGGTGGTGGTCAGCGAAGATCCGCGCGAGGTCGGCTACTCCGTGTCGGTGAACGCCAGAACCGGTATCGTCAGCGGAATCTCGGCGGCCGACCGAGCCAGGACCATCTCATTGCTCGCCGATCCCCACACCGGTCCCGGCGACCTGATGCGGCCCGGCCACGTGTTTCCGCTGCGTGCTGTGGAAGGTGGCGTGTTGCGCCGCGCCGGTCACACCGAGGCCGCCGTCGACCTCACCCGGTTGGCAGGAGTGCCACCCGTCGCAGTGATCGGTGAAGTGGTCGACGACGATGGTGCCGCCGCTCGCGGCGAAGGCCTGCAGGCCTTCGCCGCCGCGCACGGTCTGCCGATCGTCACAATGTCCGATCTGATCGCCTACCGGTGCCGCACCGAGCGACTGGTGGAGCGTAAGGCCTCCAGTCGGCTTCCCACCAACAACGGGGAGTTCCGGGCCCACGGCTTCGAGTCCGTGCTCGACGGACAGGAGCACATGGCCCTGGTGATGGGCGACGTCTGCGTCGACGACGAATCGACGCTCGTTCGGGTGCATACAGAGTGTCTGATGGGCAACGCCTTTCAGTCCGCAGCTTGTGACTGCCAGCCCAAGCTCGACCACTCGATGGGATTGATCGCCGCCGAAGGCCGCGGTGTCGTGGTCTACCTCCGCTCGAACGGGGGCCGCCACGCCTACCGGTTGCCCACGACGAAAACGGGTTCCGGGGATGCCCGCGAGTACGGCGTCGGCGCACAGATCCTCGCCGACCTGGGCGTCCGGCGGATGCGGCTGCTGACCAACAATCCCGTCAAGCGCATCGGACTCGAGGCCTACGGGCTCGAAGTCGCCGCGGTCATGGGCCTGCCGATCGGCGACAATGCACACGCCAGCGAGTCATCGATGTCGGGTTGATGGCGCCCGACGCCCGGTGGTTTCTGCCGTTGATGGCAGTCACCGGAGTGACGATGAGCCTGACTGCTCCGCTGGAAGTGCTTTTCGCCCATCAGTTCTGGGACAGCAGCGGCTACGTCGCCGTCTTCATGCTCAGTGCCGCGGTGGGCATCATCGTGATCGACGTCTTCGGCAGCCGATTCGTCCCCGGCCTCGACGCCAAGATCGCGTTGGTCGCCGGGCTGGTGACGTTCGGCTGTGCCTGCGTGGGGTTGGGCGTGGCTTCCGAGAACGTGGTGATGATGGCGTCGCGGGTGCTGCAGGGCCTTGGCGGCGGGATGGTGCTTGGCGCGGGACTGCAGGCGGCTGTCCGGGTGCGTCCGCCCAGCGCCGTCGTCACCGCCGCACCGTCAACCGATCTCGCCCGATCACTGAGCCGTTTCAACGCCGCCTTCCTGTTCGGTGGCGCTGTCGGGGCTCCTGGCGGCCTGCTGATCGCAGGTATCATCAACGGCAAGACCGGTTTTCAGATCGCACTCGTCAGCACCGGCGTCCTGGCGCTCCTTCTCGCCGCGCTGCTGGCAATGGCACTACCCGGCCTCAGCGCACCCGACGGAACGCCGCCACCGCGGCTCGGCCTCCCGCGTTTCGGCGGAGCGCCGGGCAACGGCGTAGCGCTGCTGCTGGCGACAGGCGCCGACTTCCTGCGCGGTGGGGTGCTGTTCACCGCGTTGCCGCTGGCCGGTGCCGCCCGCGACCAGTCCACCATCACCATCACCGCGGCGATCGCCGTCATGTCTGGCGTCGAGATCGTGGTACTGGCAGTCGCGCCCCGGATCATCCGACGCATCGGGGTGTTCACGTTGCTGATCACCGCCTTCGCGATCGGCGTGGTGAGCGCCACACTGATCGCCGTGCTCGACAGCACGGCAATGTATCTGGTGGCATCGGCGCTGTTCGGCCTGAGCCTGGCCGGCGCCACTGCGAGTCTGCCGGTCCTCGTGGTGGCTCAGGTGGGTAACTCCTCGGCCGGGCTGGCCAAGTTCCGGATCTCGGCCGGCATCGGTCAGCTGGCCGGAATGGTGGGCTGTGCGATGCTGGCCTCACAGATCGGGATCACCGCACTGTTCACCGTCATCGGCGTCATTCTGTTACTCAGCACACAGTTGACCCACCTGGTCGGGCGACGCATGGCGGCGACGTAACTCAGGCGAATTCAGCACGCCGAGGTCCGTTAACACACGACTGGTCCAATGGCCGGGGGCCAAGGAGGAGTCGAACTTGTTCACACGTGAACCAACCCGCGCCGCGGGCTGTCCGCCGAGGCGCAACGATGCCAGGCAGATCCCCCCCGAGGTGCTCTACCAACGTCAACGGGAAAGCCCTGATCGGCTTAATAACTCGGCACGGCGCACCTATGACCTGCTGCGTTCCACACTGGTCGCCACCGGCCGCAGTATGCCGCTGGTGGAGCGTGAACTCACCGATGCTCTGTCGGCCAGCCGCAACACGGTTCGGGCGGTACTGCAGCAGCTCGCCCGCGAAGGCCTGGTCACCCGCGGGCCGAAGAATGGCACCAGGACCACCGGTGCGTTGGTGCTGCCCATCGACAAGCTCGCCCCGTTGCAGGCACGCCACCTCGAGTGCCGCCCGATCGGATGTCCGCCCATGGTGCGCGACCGGCTGCGACTAACGGAGGGCTGGACTGTGGTGATGATCGAGAACTTGCTTTTGGAAGATACTGTTCCGCTGGGCATTTCAGTCAGCTACGTCGCGCTCGAGGAAGGACAGTCGCCAAACCTCGACGTCGAAGACCCGGACGTCCTCGCCATCCTGGAAGGTCAGCTCGGCATTCGGATCGGCGGCAGCCAGACCACGGTCGGGGCTGTCGCCGCCGATGACCAGACCGCTGAACTGGTGGGCATCGAAGCCGGCGCACCACTGGTCTGGCTCGAAGACCTGATCGAAGACCACAACGGACAGCCGCGTGCGTTATCCCAGCTCCGGCTGCGGGGTGATCGAGTGGCGTTCTCGGCCAACGCATATCGCCCCATCTGACGCACGCACCAGCGATCGCCTGCAGAACCAGGTCGCGGCCAGCGCAACCAGTCCGACACACGCCGACGCCAGTATGGCCTGACGTGCGCCCAGCAGGCTCGACGCGGCGCCAAGCAGGATCATCCCCGTCGGCAGTGCCACCCCGATGGTGGTGCTGAGCAGTCCGAGCGCAGCGACCCGTTGATGGGGCGCGACGACGTCGACCGGCAGCGTGGCCTGAGTGGACCCGAACAGGGCCTGACCCACCCCCGCCACAGCCAGGGCGAGCAGCGCGATGGCGAGCGTCGGGGCGTAGGACACGATCGCCAAGCAGCACAAGCAGATCGCCACCCCGAACATGTACGCGCGCAGGGGGCGCCGCGGTGGCCGGAAGATCATCGCGGTGGCCACCCCGAGCTGCACCATACCTGCTGTCGCGCCGATCACGCCCGCCATCGCGGCGTCAGCGTGGAGGTACTCCGCGATGACGGGCACCAGCGGCATGAAGGCGAAATAGCAGAGATTGCAGATCACCGTGACCACCAGCACGACCACTAGCGCCGTTGACTCCCGCAGCAGTCGCCAATCCGTCGCGGGCACCACGGCGCCCTCACCTGGCACCACCACGGCGACGGACGGCGCCAGCGAGCGGGTGGATATCCACATCAGTGGCAACGACGCGGCCAACAGCAGGACCAGCAGACCGAATGCGGCGCCGAGCCCGAGCACCTGGATCGTCACCCCGCCGACCAACGGCCCCAGCATCATGGCGCTGGCGGTCCCGGTGACTTCGGTATTGAGCACCCGCGCCGATCTCAGCGGACCGGCCATGGTGTAGAACAACTCCCGCTGCGCGGTCATGTTCACCATGCCACCGAGACCGTAGGCAAACATGAACGGGTACACCATCCAAATCTGCACTGCACCAAGGACAACCAGCCCGGCCATCAGCACCGAGATAGGTAGCAGCGCCAGTTTGGTGAAGAGTACCAATGTGTGCGGCGGCGTCCGCACACGGGCCGACACCACGGTGCCCAACAGCATCGGGACGAACAGGAAAGCGCCGACGAGCTGATTGGCGATCGGTGGCCCACCGAGATAGGTCACCAGATACGTGCACAAGAACAGCCCGTCCCAGCGGGTCAGGTGCCACATCCACGAGCTGACCAGCAGCGCCGGCAACCCCGTCAGAGCGCGACCCTCGGATCGGCGAGCGACTGCAGCACGTCGACGAAGATGTTGGTGACCACGTAGAGCACGCCCACCACGAGCGTCACACCGGCGATCGCGTTGAAATCGGCCTTGTCGATGGCGCGAGCGATGTACATCCCGATGCCGGGCCGGGCGAAGATCAGTTCGACGAGGATGCAGTTGCCGACCATCACAGCGAGCTGCAGACCCACCAGCGCCAGCACCGGCCCCAGCGAGTTGCGCAGGGTGTGCATGATCAGAATCCGCTTCTCCGCCAGGCCGATCGCCCGGGCGGTGCGTGTGTGGTCGGCACGCAGGTTCGCCTCGAGACTGCTGCGCAGCACCCTTCCGATCGCCGCGGCCGGGATCAGCGCCAGGCAGAATGCCGGCAGCACAAGGTGGTCCAGGACGTCGACGAACACGTCGGGGCGCCCGGCGAGCAGGCTGTCGAGGAGCAGCGAGTGGGTGGGACCGGTCGGGGCGTCCACATAGGACGTCTGCCCGGTGATCGGCAGCAGGTCCAGGAACCGGTAGAACACCAGCATGCCGATCAGGCAGGTCAGGAACACCGGAACCGACGCTCCGGACACCATCACCACCCGCAACACACCGGACCCGCGCCAGCCCTGCGCCGTGGCTAGGCCGAGCAGGAACCCGATGGCCGCCGCGAACGCCAGCGAGAGGAACAGCAGCTCCAGCGTAACGGGCAGGAACGACGCGATATCGGTGGCCACCGGGGTGCGGGACACACTCGACTGGCCGAGGTCTCCGGTGGCCGCGTTCGACAGATAGTGCCAGAACTGCAGGGGCAGTGGCTGATCCAGCCCGAGCTTGACGCGAGCCGCCTCGTACACCTCTGGAGGGGCCTTGGCACCCACCAGGGCAGCCACCGGATCGACGGGCGCCACCTTCTGCAGGGTGAAGACCGCCAATACAAGGACGAAGATCACCGGGATGGCGCCGAGCAAACGCCGCGGCAGCACTGTCAGCATCAGCGGTCCCGGATCCGGTCCCGGATCGCGTCGCCGGCGAAGTTCGCCACGATCGCGATCAGGGCGACGGCCACGGCGGGCATCACCGGAATCCACCAGGCACTGAACACGTACGTGAGGCCCTGGGCGCTCATCGAGCCGAGTTCGGGTGCCGGCTGCGGTGCGCCCAGGCCGAGGAACGACAGGCTCGACAGCATCAGGACCAATGCCGCGATGTCCAGACTGGCCGTGACGATCGTGACCGGGATGGCGCCGGGCAGCAGGTGGCGACGCAGCAACCGCCACCAGCTGACACCACCTACCCGCGCGGCCTCCATGTGCGGCGAGGAACGCAGTTTGCGGACTTCGGAGCGCACGATGCGGGTATAGAGCGGCCACCACACGATCGCCACCCCGATGAGGGTGTTGGTGTAGGACCGGCCGAGGGCGGCCACCACCGCCAGCGCCAGGATCGGACCAGGCAGCGCCAGAAAGGCGTCGGTGATCCGCATCAACACGGCGTCGAACCAGCCCCCCACGGCGCCGGCCACCAGACCCACCAGCCCGCCGAAGAGCGCGCCGATCCCGACCACCGCCAGGGCACCGAACCAGCTGGCCTGCATACCCACCAGCACCCGGCTCAGGACATCGCGTCCCACGGTGTCGGTGCCGAGCAGGTTGTCGGCGTTCGGTGGCGCCATGGCGGCACCAGCGGGCACCAGCGGGTCATACGGTGCGATCTGGTGGGCGAACACCGCGACGAAGAAGACCACGGCCAGCGCCCCGAACGCCGCGTAGTTCGGCACCGACGTGCCCTGGAAGTACTGCCGGATCGCCAGCCCGGTCCGGCTGCGGTAGTGCAACAGCCCCCTGGGGACGTAGTACTCGGCGACCGCCATTGAAGCCTCCTGTAGTCGGGTGTCAGTTCACGTGGCCGTTGTTTTGCCAGAGCCGCCGTGGTGCTAGAACTCGCGGAGCGTCTCGCGCAGCGTCGAACCCGTGTACTCAGTCCGGGTGAGACCGAGGCGTTGCAGCTCAGGCACCAGGCTGTCGGTGATGGACGCGATGTAATTGCGGTTGAGGTCCCAGCCCGGCTTCATGATCAGGAAGCCGTCGCCGCCGATCTCCTCCATGGCCTCACCCATCTGGCGGGCCACCACCTCGGGGGTACCGACGAACTCGATGCCGGTGGTGGCCCAGTCGATGGCCAACTGCCGCAACGTCTTCGCACCCGGACTTCCGTCACCGCGCATGAAGTGCTCCAGTGACCCGCGCTCCCCGTTGGTGGTCAGGTCGGCAGGCAGCGGCTCATCCCAGTCGAACTGCTTGAAATCGATCTCGGTGTTCGACGAGATGCCGACGAGCTGCTTTTCGATGTAGCTGTCGGTCGAGACCAGGCGCTGCACCTCGGCACGGGCCTCTTCCTCCGTCGGCGCCACCACCGGTGAGACGCAGAACATCAGCTTGATGTCATCCGGGTTACGGCCCGCCGCTGTCGCGCGGGCCCGGATGTCGTTGCGGTACTCACGCATTCCTTCAACACCGGTGCCGACGGCGACGATCGCGTCGGCGGCTTTCGAAGCGAACGCCCGGCCCCGTGGTGACGCGCCCGCCTGCAGGATCGTCGGCCGGTGCTGCGGGGACGGCACCGTGTTGAGCGGGCCTCGCGACTTGAAGTACTTGCCCACGAAATCGACTGTTCGCACCTTCTCGAAATCGGCGTAGGTGTGGGTTTCACGGTCCATCACCACCGCGTCGGCATCCCAGGAATCCCACAGCTGGGTGACGACATCGAAGTACTCGTCGGCGACGCTGTACCGCTCGTCGTGTTCGGGCAACGCGTCGAGGCCGAAGTTCTGTGCGGCCCGGTCCTCGGCCGAGGACACGATGTTCCAGCCGAACCGGCCTTCGGACAGTGAGTCCACCGTGGAGGCCAACCGGGCCAACAGGTACGGCGGGTAGAACGACGTCGACATGGTCGCGACCACACCCAGCTTCGAGGTGTGTGCGGCGATGGTCACCGCCAGCGGGACCGGATCGTGCTTCGGTGCGAACACCGAGTTCTTCAGCGCGCCTTCCATCGATCGGCCGTAGGCGTCGGCCACCATCACGGTGTCCTCGATCATGATGAAGTCGAAGCACGCACGTTCCATACTCTTGGCCATGTCGACGTAGAACCGTCCGTTGGGCCACTGCGCCACATCCGGCGAGGCCCGCGAGGTATCCCATTCCGGTGGGATGAAATTCATGAACCAGCCCAGGTGGAACTTCTTCGTCATCACGTCCTCCAGCTTCTGTGCAACGGTGTTCGATGTCAGTAGAGCGCGGCACTGTGTTGTAGTGAATTCACGTTTGTGGCAAGGACATTGCGCCGCTTGTGGTGCGCAGCAGGCATGACACCATGTGCCGGCTGGTCCCGTCGATGGAGATCAGCTTCGGAACCTCGTCGCCACATCGGTCGACGCGTTCGGGACACCGCGGGTGGAACGCGCAGCCGGACGGGATCGCCATGGCGCTGGCCGGCTCACCGGGCAGCCGTACCGGATGGGCACCGGGGCGGGGCACTGATGCCAGAAGCGCTTGAGTATAGGGGTGTTGGGGATCACCGATCAGCTCTTCGGTAGGAGCCAACTCGACGATCTGTCCCAAGTACATGACGGCGATCCGGTCGGAGATGAACCTGGCGGCCGCCAGGTCGTGGGTCACGAACACCATCGCCATACCGAGTTCCCGGCGCAGTGTCTGCAACAGGTTCAATACCGACGCGGCCAGCGAGGCATCGAGCGCCGATGTGGGCTCGTCGCACAGCAGCAGGCTGGGCGGACGGATGATGGCGCGGGCCATCGCCACCCGCTGCCGCTGACCACCCGACAGGCTCGACGCCTTGACGGCGGCGACGTCCGGCGGCAATCCGACCTGACGCAGCGTCAGGGCGACACGCTCACGCCGCTCGGCGCGGGTGGTGGTCTTCAGCAGGCGCTCGCCGACGATCTCGCCGACCGTCATCCATGGAGTCAGTGACGCACCGGCATCCTGGAACACCACCTGCGGCCGCGGGCCCAGGTAGTCGACGGTGCCGCTCTCCGGTGTCATCAACCCGGCGATGACCCGCAGCAGTGTCGACTTCCCCGACCCGGATTCACCGACGACGGCGATGGACTCCCCCGCCTCGACGTCGACGATGACATTGCGTAACGCGTGCAGCGAATCGTGCTTGAACATGCCGCGCCGCACCGGGAATCGTTTGTCGATCCCGTTGACCCGCAGCGCCTTCTGATTCTCGTCGACGTCGACCATGGCCAGGAACTCGGCCGTGTCCTGACGCTCCCGCACGATGGAGGTCGCCCCGTCGACGATGCAGGCCGACATCCCTGGGTGTGTCGCGGCAGGAGTGGGCTCGGGGACGACCTGCGAGCACGCCTCGGCGGCGGACGGGCAGCGCGGGGTGAACGCACACCCCTTCGGATGTGCGCGTGGATCGGGTGGCTGACCGGGAAGAGTCTGAATTGCGCGGCCAAGTGGCAAGGTCAGGTCCAACCGAGACTGCAACAGTCCCAGGGTGTATGGATGCGACGGCCTCCGCAGGACGTCGTCCATGGTGCCCACCTCGGCGAGCCGGCCGCCGTACATCACCGCCACCCGGTCGGCGATCTGCGAGGCCACACCGATGTCGTGGGTGACGACGATGAACGACGTCCCGAGCTTGTCGCACAGGTCGCGCAGCAGACCCAGCACCTGCGCCTGCACGGTGACGTCAAGCGCGGTGGTCGGCTCGTCGGCGATCACCAGATCGGGTCTGCCCGCCACCGCCATCGCGATCATCACGCGCTGCCGGAGACCGCCGGACAGTTCATGCGGAAACGCCTTCATGCGTCGGGCCGGATCCGGGACGCCGACCAGATCGAGCAGCCGCAGCGCTTCGGCTCTGTCGCCCGCGGCCTCGGTGACCTGCCTGCCGACCCGCATCGTCGGGTCAAGCGACGTCATAGGATCCTGAAAGACCGCGCCCAGGTGCGCTTTACGGACGCGGCGGCGCTCCTCATCGTCCGCGGCCACCATGTCGATGCCGCACACCTCGGCGGTGCCGGTGATCAACGGAGCGGATTCCCCGCCCAGCAGCCCGAGCAGCGCCAGACCCATCACACTCTTGCCCGACCCCGACTCCCCCACCAGGGCCATCACCTCGCCCGGCTGGACCTCGAGGCTGAGCCCCCGCAATGCGTTCAGCGGCACCCCGCGGCGTCGGAACGTGACGTGCAGGTCCTGCACCCGGGCGCGCGGTCGTGTTGTCTGCGCCGCGGTCATGGCGAGGTCGGTGTCGTTAGTGGAGGTACTCATCGGTCGGCGCCCTCGAAATGCGGTGGGGTGTTCCGGTCGGGTGGGCTACACACAGGACCGCTGCCGCCGCTGGCAGGCGTCCGAAAGAATTCACGTAAGAAACAGCAAAACCGCATCACGTGACGGCATCACAACGCCTTTATGTCCAACGGATTGCGCCACTCGACGTCGACTGAGCCCAGGCTCGGCGCAATCCAGGATTTACCCCCTCGACCAGGAGGACGAAACGTCGTGTCCGTTGACTGTGGGGGTGACAGTCGTCGTCGTAGGTAATCCCAAGCCCATGTCGCGGACCCGTGCCGCCGCCGAGTTGATCGCGGAGAAGCTGACCGGTGTACCGCCCGAACACGTCATCGACGTCGTCGACCTCGGCGCCGGTCTGCTCGGCTGGGGAGACCCGAAAGTGGCCGAAGCCAAAGCGATCGTCACAGCGGCCGATTCGCTGATTGTGGCCTCTCCCACCTTCAAAGCCACCTATACCGGTCTACTCAAGCTGTTCCTCGACCAGTTCGGCGCAGGTGAGCTGGGCCAGGTCACCACCTTCCCCTTGATGCTCGGAGGCTCCTATATGCATGCGCTGGCACCTGAATTGACACTGCGCCCGGTGCTTGTCGAAATCGGCGCAAGCTGCCCGGCACCCAGTCTGTACCTGCTGGACTCCGAGTACGAGTCGTCCGAAGACCTGGAGAAGTGGCTGCCCATCGCGCGCCGCTTCGTCCCGGCGGTGTCGTCATGATCACCGCCGTCGATGAACAGTTTGATCAGGCCCTGCTGCGTCAGGCGTTCGGCTGCTTTCCGAGCGGAGTCACGGCCTTCTGCGGGCTGCTCGACGGTGTGGCGGAGGGCATGGCGGCAAGCTCGTTCACCTCGGTGTCGCTGGACCCGCCGCTGGTGTCCGTCTGCGTCGCCAAAACCTCGACCACCTGGCCCAAACTGGCCACCCTCGATCGCCTCGGGTTGTCGGTGCTGGCCGACGATCATGCTCCGGTCGCCCGGTCGCTGTCGTCGAAGTCAGGTGACCGGTTCAGCGGCGTCGACTGGGAGTCCAGGGACGGCGGCGCGGTCTTCGTGCACGGCTCCACACTGTGGCTGGAATGCGCACCGTTCAAGCGTGTCGACGCCGGCGACCACGAGATCGTGGTGCTGCAGATCCTCGCTCTGGCGATGTACCCGGATGTGGCACCGATGGTGTTCCACGCCAGCAGCTTCCGTCAGCTGTCCCCCGCCTGCTGAGCCGAGACAAAGAGGGGGTGGGCGCTCCGGCGCCCACCCCCTCGTCTGTTGTCGTCAGGCCCGCTTCAGCGCCGGAGGCCAGAGGATCTGCGGGTAGAACGAGTTCGCCTCGATACCGCTGATATTGCTGTGCGTGATGATCGAGTTGGGCGGCATACACAGCGGGATCCAGACGGCATCATCGATCACCACCTTGCTGCACTGCTCATAGACGGCGTTCATTTCGTCCACGGTCGGCTTCTTCACCGCTTCGTCCATCAGCCCGTCCAACTCGGGGTTCGAATACTGGTAGAAATTCAGTGGTTTGGCGCCCGTCCGCAACAGGATCCGGAACGTGGTGTCGAGGTGCAGCGTGTCACCGCCCAGGAACGCCACCATCATGTCGGGCCGGTTCTCGGAAGGCTGGTTGGCCAGGTCGAACATCTCGGCCACCGGCAGAGTACGCACGGTGACATCCAGACCCAGTCCGGCAAGCTGACTCTGGATCAGCTCCGCCATCTGCTGGCGCGGCGCACCACCATCGGCCGCCCAGGCCAGGTCGATCGTTGAGCCGGCCAGCGACGGTGCCATCGCCGCCAGCGGCGCAGTGTCGACCTCCGCCGGGAACGGCGCCATCGCCGGAGGCAGCGAGGCTTCAGGCCACATGGACTCCTGCACCGTCGCCAGCCCACCCCACGCGGTATCGACGATGGACTTGCGGTCCAGCGCGGTCATGATAGCGCGGCGCACCTCGATGTCGGCGAACACACCGGAGTTCGGGTTGAGCCAGACGGCCTCGCCGACCCCGCCGATGGAGTTGGTAACGGAGAAGTCCGGATTCTTCTGGTAGGCAAGCACGTCGGGCACGGGAAAGCCCTTGGTCACCATGTCGAAGGCCCCGGAGTCCAACTGTAGCTTCTGGGTCGCGATGCTGGGTGTGATGTCGATGCGGATGCCGTCGAAGGCGGGCTTGCCGCCCCAGTAGTCGGGGAATGCCGTCAGCGAATAGTGGCTGCCGGGGACGAATTCGGTGATGGTGTACGGGCCGCTGCCCGCGTCATGGGTTTTCAGCCACTCCTGCGCCAGATCGTCACCGACGGTGTTGGCGGCCACGGCCGTGGGGCTCACCGCGAACGGCTGCCACGGGCAGGCGAGGTAGTGCAGAAAGGCGTTGTTGGGTTCACCCAGGGTCACGACGAACGTCGTCGGATCGGGCGCCTCGGTCGCGGCGACTCCTGCGACCATGTAGGCGGGCCCCTGGGCGATCTCGCCGCGCCGCTGGAAACTCTTGACCCAGGCCTCCGCGTCGGCGTCGGTCCCGTCGTGGAACTTCACATCCGGTTGCAGTGTGAACGTATATGTCAGTTGGTCGTCGGAGACTGCCCACGACGTCGCCAACCCGGAGATGATCTTCCCGGTGTCGCTTTCGTAGCGCACGAGTCCCTCGTAGGCGGACTCCATGACCTGGACGCCCTCACCCTCGTACATGATGTCCGGGTCGGGAATCTGCATGTCGGCCAGGAATGGCATCCGCAACGTGACGGTCCCACTGCCGGCACCGCCGTCACTGCCGCCGCAGGCGGCGATCAGCGCAGCCAGGCTGATTCCACCGACCGTCAGACCACTGGCCTTCAAGAACATGCGCCGATCCCATTGCGCCGGATTGCTGTGCGGGTGTGCGTTGTCGAACACGAATGCCTCCTGCTTGGGTCAACTTTCCGACCGGGACCACGGCAATCGGTGACGTGTCCCGATCAGCAGTCAAACGGCTCCGTGTGTCGCACCCGCTTCGCCTCAGTGCCCCGCGTATTACGCCGCTCGCCTAGAACTCCAGCAGGTTCTCCCGGAATGTGCTGTGGTTGTAACCATCTCGGATCAGGCCCCGCTTGCGCAGTGCGGGCGCCAGGCCGTCGGCGATCTCGGCGATATTGCGCCGGGTGACCGTCGGCGACAGCAGGAAACCGTCACCGCCGACCTCTTCCATGGCCTCCCCCATCTTCGCCGCCACCGTGTCCGGGGACCCGACGAAGGCCAGACCGGCGTGGGTGTCGACGGTCGCGATGGCCTCCCGTAGCGTCTTGCCGCGGGCGCCCTCGATGAAGGTTCGCAGCGTGCTCGTCTCGCCGTTACCCCAGACATCGGGGACCTCTTTGTCGAGATCGAAAGTGGAGAAGTCGAATTCACCGCCGGAGGTGTAGCTGAGCCCCCACAGCCTTCTCTCGATCGCATGGTCGCTCCAGCGGGCGGCCTTCATATCCTCCTCACGGGCCTGGGCGACGCGATCGGTGTCACCGAGGATCGGGTCGATCAGGAAGAGGATCTTCAGCGTGCTGGGGTCCCGGCCGTATTCCTTCATCCGCCGGTGCATGTCCTGACGGAAGGCCTTCATTCCCTCGATGCTGGTGCCGTGGGCGAGCATGGACTCCGCATATTTCGCGGCGAGGTCCCGACCGGCAGGCGAGGCGCCCGCCTGCACGATGACCGGCCGGCGCTGCGGTCCGGGAATGGTGTTCAGCGGTCCCCGGGTGCGGAAGTGCTTGCCCTCGAAGTCGACGGTGTGCACCTTGGTGTGGTCGGCGTAGCGAGGGGTGTCCTGGTCCACCAGGACAGCACCTTCTTCCCATGAATCCCACAGTGCACCAACCGCTTCCATCCATTCCTTGGCCATCTCGTAACGCTCGGCGTGCAGCATCAGCTCGTCATACCCGTACTGCTGGGCAGCGCGCGCGGAACTGCCGGTGACGACGTTGAGCCCGACCCGCCCGTCGGTCAGATGGTCCAGGGTGGTCATGGTCCTGGCCGCCATGAAGGGGGGGTAGAAGCTCGTCGAGAGCGTGACGGCGATACCGATGTGCTTGGTGCGCTGCGCCAGCAGTGGGATCAGCGGTACCGGGTCGCATTTCGGGGCCAGCAGGCCGTACTTCAATGTGGTTTCCATCGAGCGGCCATAGGCGTCCTCGACCATGCTGGTGTCCTCGACCAGCAGGTAGTCGAATCGTGCCCGCTCCAGGGACGCGGCCAAATCGACGAACAGATCACCCTTCATCCAATCGTGTCCGGTGTTGCCCGCCCATGGGTCCATCGCCCACGTCTGCACGCTGTACCCGCTGCCCATAAACCAACCCAGATGAAACATCAGTACCTCCCTCGGAGGACCAATGTGAGCGCGGGTTGTTTCGGTCCGTCGCACGAAGCGATTCGGATTCATTGCGCCGCCAGGGTCGGTAGCGCTCCGTCTCAGACACCGAAGATGGGCGGCAGCGCCAACACCATCGCCAGCCCCCACCAGAAGTGGGTGAGCATCGGCGCGAGCACGCCCCCGGTGAGCCGTCGCTGCAGGGCGCACACCGTGCCGAGCAACACCGCCGCGAAACCGAGCATCGGGTTGCCCGAGGCCAGGGTGGTGAAGATGTAGATGGCGGTCGAGACGGCGACCGGATGAAAGGTCCCGAGCGCGGAATACAGCGCCCCGCGGAAGAAGAACTCCTCGGCCAGCCCGTTGATGAGGGTGATGAACACGATCAGCGGCAGCGCGCCCTGGTTGGCGAATTCGAGGACTGCCGTGATGTACTCACGCACACCGGGGATCTCGCGGGCCACCAGACCGCCGACGACGAATGCTGCGGCCAGCCCGAGTCCGACCGCGGTGCCCAGCAGCACCGGGCTGCGCTGCCGGCCGCCGTACTGCATCTTGCCCAGCGGTACCGGACCGGAGGCGAACGCGCCCACGATCCACGTCGCCGCCATGGCCAGTGTCAGCCAGTAGAACGAGGCGTCGCCTGGGGACCGGCTCAAGGAGAACGCGAGCAGCACCGCGCCGATCAACAGGAACACACCGACCGTCACCCGGCGCCGCAGCACCACCGCAGGGGTTTCCGGCACCCCGATGGCACGACGCTTCCACCAGGGTTGGGTCAGCCGGTACCGGCTCTGGGTGGGGCGTTCTGTCATCGCGGGTCGACCTTCGCCGCCAGATCCGCCAGCACGTCGAGCCCGGTGCGCACCGCCGCCCTGGCCGGCCCGGGCAGCGGCGCCAGCATGGACAACGCCGGCCGGGCGATCCACGGTGTCAGCTGCCGGATACGGGCGGTGTCACCGCCGGCCCAGTCCGGGTCGGTGTCGGCGAGGTGATGGGAGTCGGCCAGATTGTTGACCGGGCGGCGCGGGTGCATGGCCAGCGCCCGCTGGATCGCGTCCTCCACACTCAGCAGACCACCGTCGGGGTCGGGCACCAGCTCACGCAGCCCGTCTCCGCTGGCGGTCATCGGATAGTCAAGGGAGGCAGTGAGATCCGCAGTCAGACCGCCGGGCACCGGCAGCACCGCTGCGGACACCAGCGATACCAGGCCGGTGGGCACACCACCGACGGGGACCTCGAACTGCCAGTTCCCGCTCAGCCGCGCGTAGCTGGCCAGCAGGTCACGGTAGGTGGTGGTCTCCATGCCGCTGATGTCGTAGGAGCCGGCCGGGACGCGCCCGGAATCCGCCGCGGCCACCAGGTAGTGCAGCACATCGCGAATCGAGATCGGATCGATCGGGTTGGACATCCAGCTCGGCAGCGGCAGCACCGGGAACCGGTCGCTGATATAGCGCAGGATCTCGAACGAGGTCGAACCCGCGCCGATGATCAGTGCGGCACCCAGCCAGACGACCTCGGGGCCACCGTCGACGTGCAACGCCTCGGCCACCTCGGCGCGCCCGGCCAGATGGTCGGACAGCGTCTCACCGCCGGGCACAAATCCACCCAGGTAGACGATGCGGCGCACCCCCGCGGCGCGGGCAGCCTCGGCGACATTGGCCGCGGCCCGGTTGTCGGACTCCCGGAAACCGGCCTCGCCGATCCCGTGCAGCAGGTAGTACACCACGTCGATCTGCCCCGCCAGTTCGAAAGCCACTGCGGTGGAATCAGATTCGCGGGCGTCCATGGCGACCACGGTGACGTCGTCGAACCAGCCGTACGCTCCCAGCCGGGCGGGGTTGCGGCTGGTCACCACGACATCATGACCGGCCTCGAGCAGTTCGGTGACGAGGCGCGAGCCGATGTAGCCGGTGGCACCGGTCAGCAGGATCCGCATAGCCCCAACGTACCCACGCCGACGGGGACGAAACCGGACTACCCTGCTGCCGGGGCCGGTACCTGGCGGAACACCCGGGTCGACGTGAGGAGCGACACCCTCCTGGCGGCGGGAGACCGGGCGCCGCCCCACGCTGATCGGCGGCTCGGGCATGGTCGTCATCGCCACTAGACGCCCTGATACACCTTGCGATAACTCGACGGCGACATGCCGACGCCGCGGCGCAGGTGGTGACGCAGGTTGCCGCCGGTGCCCAGCCCGGACAAGCGGGCAACCTCGTCGACGGGCAGATTCCGGGACTCCAGGAGCTCCCGCGCGCGGTCGATGCGCCGGTTGCGGATCCAACTGCCCGGTGCCTCACCGGTTTCCGCGCGGAAGCGGCGATTGAAGGTTCGCGGGCTCATGTGTGCGTGCCGGGCCAGCGCCTGCACACTCAGTTGCTCGTCGAGGTGGGCCAGCGCCCACTCCCGGGTGGCGGCGGTGGAGGCGTGATCGGCGACGGGGACGTGCCGGTCGATGAACTGCGCCTGACCGCCTTCCCGCCACGGCGGGACCACGCAGTAGCGGGCCACCTCGTTGGCCACTTGAGTGCCGTGATCGGACCGGATGATGTGCAGGCACAGGTCGATACCGGCGGCCAGGCCTGCCGAGGTGAGCACATCACCGTCGTCGACGAACAACACGTTCTCGTCGACCCGCACGCTGGGGAACAGCGCCCGCAGCGTGTCGGCGAAACGCCAGTGCGTGGTTGCCGGCCGCCCGTCCAGTAGCCCTGCGGCGGCCAGCACGAAGGCGCCGGTACAGATGGACACCAGCCGGGTGCCGGGCCGGATGGTGTGCAACGCGGCGCGCACCTCGGGTGCCAGCGTGCCCTCGATCCGGGCAGGTGCGTAGCGGGTACCGGGGATGACGACGGTGTCCGCGGCGGCCAGGGCCTCCGGACCGGCCGTCGCGATCATCGCGAAACCGTTGATCGACGACACGGGGCCCTCATCGACGGAACAGACCGTCACCTCGTAGAGCGGCTCGCCGTCGGGCCCCTCGGCCTGGCCGAACAGCGTGGGGGCGATGGTGGCGTCGAAACCCACCACCGGCGGCAGCAGCAGGACGGCGATGCGGCGCATGCCGCCAGTTTGGCACGTTTTTGATGGGAGCTGTCGTTTATGCCACTAGGTCGTGCCGACGAGACGCGTCAACATCGACGCATGACACTTCTGCGCGCCCGCGGCCGCCTGCACTGGGCCTGGGTGGTGGCCGGCGTCAGCTTCGTCGCGATACTCGGCGCGGCCGCCTTCCGGGCGGTTCCCGGGGTCATGATGAACCCGCTGCACCACGAGTTCGGCTGGTCGCACGGCACCGTCGGCGTGGCGATGGCCGTCAACATGACGCTCTACGGTGTCACCGCCCCGTTCGCCGCCGCGCTGATGGACCGTTTCGGGGTCCGGCCGGTGCTGTCCGGCGCGCTCGTGCTGATCGCCGCCGGTTCGGCGCTGAGCGTCTTCATGACCGCCGGCTGGCAGCTGGTGCTGCTGTGGGGTGTGCTCGTCGGCATCGGCACCGGCGCCATCTCGATGGGATTCGTCGCGACGGTGGCCACCCGCTGGTTCGAGGCGCGGCGCGGCCTGGTCACCGGCGTGCTGACGGCCGCCAGCGCCACCGGACAGTTGATCTTCCTGCCCGTGGTGGCGGAGGTGACCACCCGGCACGGTTGGCGGTGGGCATCACTCATCGTGGCGGCCGCCGCGCTGGCCGTGGTGCCGTTGGTGGCGGTGTTCATGCGGAACCGGCCCCAGGACATCGGGCTGACCGCGTACGGCGGCACGTCCGCCGACCCCGTGGTGCTGCCGACGGGCACCTTCGGTGCCGCCTTCGACGGACTGCGCATCGGGCTGCGCTCCCGGGCGTTCTGGCTGCTCGCCGTCAGCTTCGCGATCTGCGGGATGACCACCAACGGGCTCATCGGGACGCATTTCATCCCGGCGGCCAACGACCACGGCATGCCCACCACGCTGGCGGCCGGCCTGCTGGCCACCATCGGCGTCCTGGACGTGGCCGGGACGATCTTCTCCGGGTGGCTCACCGACCGGGTGGATCCGCGCCTGCTGCTGTGCGTCTACTACGCCGGGCGCGGTGTCTCGCTGCTGTTGCTGCCGTCGCTGCTGTCCCCCAACGCCGAGCCGGGCACCTGGGTGTTCATCATCTTCTACGGGCTGGACTGGGTGGCCACGGTGCCGCCGACCATCGTGCTGTGCCGCGAGTTCTTCGGCACCCGGTCGCCGATCGTGTTCGGCTGGGTGTTCGCATCACACCAGCTCGGCGCGGCGATCGCAGCCGCCGGGGCGGGCTGGATCCGGGATCTGCAGGGCACCTATGACCTGGCGTTTTACCTTGCCGCCGGGCTGTGTTTCGTGGCCGCACTGCTCTGCGCCGGGGTGCGCAGGCCGGTGGCCGCGGTTTCCTAGCATTTGGCTGCGCTCACCTGGACGCATACGATTCAACCGGCGCCGCGGGGACGCCAGAGGCTTTGAAACCGAGGCTTTGAAACAACACCGGTCAGCCGCGTCCCCGCTTGTGACGCGCCGACCCAGTCATGAGCGGGAGGAAAAACACGTGCACGCTCGCACCGGCAAACTCTTCGGCGTCGTGGTCGCATCGTCGGCCATCGTTTTCGCAGGAACCACCGTGACGGCTCACGCCGACGATCCCACCACCACCCCCGGCATGGTGATCGCAGAACCGAAGGGCCCCACGTGTGACGCCACCGTGAAGTCGGTGGCCACCGGCCCCGGTTCGCTGACCGGCCTGGCCAAGGCGCAGTCCTCGACAGCACTGGCAAGCATCCCGGCCATCTCCACCTTCAGCAATGCCATCTCCGGCCAGGTCAACCCGGAGGTGAACGTGGCCGCGGTGCTCGACAACGGCCCGTACATCGTGTTCGCGCCCAGCGATGCGGCATTCGCGAAGCTGCCGCCCGAGAAGCTGGAGTCGCTCAAGAGCGACCCGGTCGCCTTGACCGCGCTGGTGTACTACCACATGGCGCTCGGCATCCTCGGCCCCGACGATATCGAGGGCACCATCTACACCCAGCAGGGCAAGCCGGTGATCGTCAAGGGCAGCGGCGGCGACATCACCGTCAACGACGCCAAGGTCGAATGCGGCGGTATCGGCGCGGACCACATGCGCGTCTACATCATCGACACCGTGCTGGACCCGGCCGAGGCGCCGACCCCGGTCACCACCAGCACCTCGACGACCAGCACCACGTCGACCACCTCCACCACGGAGACCACGTCGGCAACCGAGACCACCTCGGCCACCGAGGCACCTGCGACCGTCACGGTCACCGAGACCGCACCGGCCGGCTGACGCACACGAGAAACGGCGCCCACTCACACGTGAGTGGGCGCCGTTCTTGCGTTGCGAGGCTTACAGACCCAGATCGCGGCCGATGATCTCCTTCATGATCTCGGTGGTGCCACCGTAGATCGTCTGGATGCGCACATCGACGTAATCCTTGGCGACGCGGTACTCGTTCATGTACCCGTAGCCGCCGTGCAGCTGCAGGCAGGAGTCGACGACCTTCTTGCCGAGCTCGGTGCACCACCACTTGGCCTTGGACGCCTGGACCGCGGTCAGTTCGCCGTCCACGACGGCGCGCAGGCACCGGTCGACGTACTGCTCGGCGATGTCGAGTTCGGTGTCCAGCTCGGCCATCACGAAGCGGCTGTTCTGGAAGCTACCGATCGGCTGCCCGAATGCCTTGCGGTCCTTGACGTATTGCAACGTCTCATTGAACGTGGCCCGCGCCCCGGCAACACCGGCGATGGCAATGGACAGCCGCTCCGAGGGCAGGTTCTCCATCAGGTGATAAAAGCCCTTGCCCTCGGTGCCGAGCAGGTTGGCGGCGGGAACGCGGACGTCCTCGAAGTTCAGCTCGGAGGTGTCAGCGGAGTGCTGGCCCATCTTGTCCAACTTGCGGCCGCGGGTGAAGCCAGGGGTGTCGCGCTCCACGACCAGCAGCGAGAAGCCCTTGTGGCCGGCCTCCGGGTCGGTGCGCGCCACCACGACCACCAGGTCGGAATTGATACCGGCCGAGATGAAGGTCTTGGAGCCGTTGATGATGTAGTCGTCACCGTCACGCACCGCGGTGGTCTTGATGCCCGCAAGATCGCTGCCGGCGCCGGGCTCGCTCATGGCGATGGCCCCGATCAGCTCGCCACTGGCGAAGCCGGGCATCCAGCGCTCCAGCTGCTCCTTGGTGGCCAGGTTCTTGAAGTACGGACCGACGATGTCGTTCTGCAGGCTCACTCCCGGGCAGGCCAGCCCGAACTTGGAGAATTCCTCGACGATCACGGCGTTGAAGCGGAAGTCGTCCACTCCGCCGCCGCCGTACTCCTCGGGCATGTTGAACCCGATCAGACCGTAATTGCCTGCTGCCACATAGGCTTCGCGGGCGACGAGGCGATCGGCCTCCCACTTCTCGGCATTGGGCAGACACTCCTTCTCCAGGAACTGCTTGGCAGTCTCCCGCAGCTGCTCGTGTTCGGTTTCGAAAACCAGTCTCTTCACTGTTACTTCGCTTTCCAGACCGGCTCGCGCTTCTGCGCGAAAGCCATCGGTCCCTCTTGTGCGTCTTCGGTCTTGAGAAGGGTGGCGAACTCGCCGAAGGTCTGTTTCCAGAACGGCTCGTCGGCGCCGACGACGCCGTCGATGGCGCCGTAGGACACCCGCTTACTGGCCCGAACGGCCAACGGCGCGTTGACCGCGATGCGTTCGGCCAGTTCCAGCGCGGCGTCCACGGCCGTCCTTCCTGAGCCCTCCGGAACGACCTTGTTGATCAGACCCCACCTGAGCGCATCCGCCGAGGACAGCGGTTCGCCGGTGTACACCAGCTCCAGTGCCAGCTTCTGCGGCAACTGCGCCACGATGCGGAACACCCCGCCGGCACCGGCGATCAGACCACGCTTCACTTCGGGCAGACCGAATTTCGCGCGTTCCTCGGCGACCACCAGGTCGCTGGCCAGGGCCAGTTCGGTACCGCCACCCAGGGCGGTGCCGTTGACCGCGGCGATGGTCGGCTTGTCGATGAAGTGCCGCACGTAGCCGGCGAAGCCCCACTCCGGGTGGTCCGGGTGGAACAGGTTCTCCCCGCGCGAGATCGCCTTGAGATCGGCGCCCGCGCAGAAGGACTTGTCACCGGCTCCGGTGAGGATGACGACCCGGATCTCCGGATCGTCCTGGGCGGCCTGCAGTGCATCGCCGACGCCGATGGACACCGACGCGTTGATGGCGTTGCGGGCCTCGGGCCGGTTGATCGTGATGATCGAGACGTTGCCACGACGTTCTACCAGCGCCCCGGGCGCTGCACCCGGCTCGGTCACAGCAGTTCCAGGATGGTCGCGTTCGCCTGACCGCCACCTTCACACATGGTCTGCAAGCCGTACTGAATGTTGTTGTCCCGCATGTGGTACAGCAACGTGGTCAGGATGCGCGCACCGGAGCCGCCGAGCGGGTGGCCCAGCGCGATGGCACCGCCGTTGGGGTTCAGCCGGCTCTCGTCGGCGCCGATGTCCTTCAACCAGGCCAGCGGCACGGGCGCGAACGCCTCGTTGACCTCGAAGGCACCGATCTGGTCGACGCTCAGACCGGACTTGGCCAGCGCCTTCTGGGTGGCCGGGATGGGCGCGGTCAGCATGATGACCGGGTCCGCGCCGGCCAGTACGGCGGTATGCACCTTGGCAAGTGGCTTGAGGCCCAGGTCTTTTGCCTTCTCCGCCGAGGTGATCAGCAGGGCGGCCGAGCCGTCGGAGATCTGGCTGGAGTTACCGGCGTGGATGACACCGTCCTCCTTGAAGGCGGGCTTGATGCCGGCCATGGACTCCACGGTGCCACCGCGGCGGATGCCGCCGTCTTCCAGCACGACGTTACCGTCCTGGTCCTTGATGCCGACGATCTGATCCTTGAACGCACCCGAATCCTGTGCCGCGGCGGCCTTCTCGTGCGAGCGCAGGGAGAACTCATCGAGTTGGGTGCGCGACAGGCCCCACTGCTCGGCGATCATCTCGGCACCGACACCCTGGTTGGGGGTCTGCTCGTAGCGAGCGCGGAAGGCCTCGGGGTAGGGGTGCCCGCCGTTGGCCAGCGAGGAGCCCATCGGGGTGCGAGACATCGACTCGACACCGCCGGCCACGACGACGTCGTAGTGGCCGGCCACCACGCCGGCAACGGCGAAGTGCAGCGACTGCTGGCTGGAGCCACACTGGCGGTCCACGGTGACACCGGGCACGGTCTCGGGCCACCCGGCGGTCAGCACGGCGGTGCGGGCGATGTCGAGCGCCTGCTCACCGGCCTGCATGACGCAACCCCAGATGACGTCGTCGACGAGCCCCGGATCGATCCCGGCGCGCTGCACCAGGCCGTTGAGGACCTGAGCCGACAGATCGGACGGGTGCACCCCGGACAGCGCGCCGTTGCGCTTACCGACTGGTGAACGAACTGCCTCGACGATGACGGCTTCAGCCATGGACTTCTCCTTCGAAGATGGTTGGCGTTTTTATATAGATGGACTTAAATCGAACCTAGAGCAGAAGGTTTACTAGGTCAACCTACTGGTTGGTAGAGCGCGGATGAACGCAGGTGCACGCGCCGGGTTTGCCGACATGGTTTACTGAGTTGAACATCTGACATCAGCCTATTCCCGAGGAGTCACACCGTGGCCGGCAGCACCCCGCTCTCGCCGATGATCGGCCGCAGCGCCGTCCCGGCAGTGGCCGGTGCGCCCATCCGCTCACCCAAGACCGCCGAATTGGTGGCCGGCACGCTGCGCCGGATGGTCGTCGACGGACAGCTCAAGGAGGGCGACTTCCTGCCCAACGAGGCCGAGCTGATGGCCCACTTCGGGGTGAGTCGTCCGACGCTGCGCGAGGCGGTGCGGGTGCTGGAGTCCGAGCGCCTCGTCGAGGTGCGCCGCGGTTCACGCACCGGCGCGCGGGTGCGGGTTCCGGGCCCGGAGATCGTGGCGCGCCCCGCCGGTCTGCTGCTCGAGCTGTCGGGGGCGACCATCGCCGATGTCATGACGGCCCGCGCCGGTATCGAGCCGATGGCGGTCCGCTTGCTCACCGAATCGCGCAACACGGCGGCGTTCGACGAACTCGACACGATGATCGCCGAGCATGTCCCGTCCGGACGCGAGACCGGCCGGATGGCCGAGACCACCGGCGATTTCCATCAGCGCGTCGTCGAGCTGTCGGGCAACGCAACCCTCACCATCATGGCCGGCATGCTGCACGAGATCACGGTGCGGCACACCGCCTTCGCCATGAAAGAGAACCGGCCGCTGTCCAAGTCGGACTACGAACTGCTGATGCGGTCCTACAAGCGGCTGATGACGCTCATGCGTTCCGGCGACGGCGAGGCCGCCGAGGCGCACTGGCGCAAGCACCTGGACACCGCCCGGGAACTGCTGCTCAAGGGCATGGAGTCCGTCAAGGTCCGCGACGCGATGATCTGACGCCGCTCAGGGCGTACGCCCCGGCGTCTGCACGTCATAGACCGGCACGGTGTCATCCCACGGCTGGCGGACGACCATGTCGGCGACCTTGACGTAGCCGCGTTCGAACTCGCCGGTGGCGGCGTCGACGAGGCGGTACTGCTGGGTCTGCCGGTGGATGGGCTGCGCGTCGAGCATGACGATGCGCACCTCCCCCGGCTCGAAATGACAGCGCTGCTGCAGCGCCGCCACCAACTGCTCGTTGCTCATGTGGCCGTCGCCGAAGTTCCATCCGATCGCGGTGCTGACGATGCGCTCGCCGTCGGTGAGCGTGTAGTCGTCCTCGTTGTACCCGGCCATCGCCCGGTGCGCCAGGGTGAACAGCGCACGACCGTGAGTATTGAAGGAGCGGAACGCATATCCCATGTACATCGGGATCTGGGCGGCTTCCTTGCTGCCGTAGAACTTCTCCAGTTGTGCGGCAGGCATGCTGGCGATCGCCACGATGCCTGCGGCGATCTTGGCGTCGGCCGAGGGCTTGATGCACCACAGCGAGGTGTCCCAGTTGCCGGCGTAGTAGCGCATCCCGGGCAAAAAGGACACCTTGCGCGGGAACAGGTTTCCCAGCACCACGGTGCCCGCGACCACCGCCAGCAGCACGACCGGCCACGGGCTCGACAGGTCGCCGAGTCCGATACCGGAGTGGCCCACGAACAGCGCCAGCACGCTGAACATCATGAAGACGTTCCATTCCAGGGGCACCCCCATCGGGATGGAACTCAGGATGCCGAAGTGGAAGACCAGCATGACGAACGCGGCGATGACCGTCGCCCAGCCGCCGTGGCTGAAGAACAGCACCAGCGGCACCAGACCCTCGATCGCGGTGGAGAAGTGCCCGATGAAGCGGGAGGCCCGGCCGGGACGCAGGTCATCGGGGAAGTGTTCGAAGAACTTCCGCTTGATGGCCGGCGACCGGAAGACCGGGTTGTTGCTCATCATGGTGGAGATGACGAACGGGAAGTGCTTGTTGAGTTTCGAGGTCGCCGCACCCATCCAGATCACCAGACAGACCAACTTCGCCGCGATGATGATGTCGGCACCGGTGAACAGGAAGCACACCGCCAGCGACCCGTACACCTCACCGCGGGCGGCCAGGAAGATCACCTTGTCACGCAGACCGGCCAGCGCCAGCAGCACGAGGATCGCCGCGGTCTGCCAGACCGGCAGCACGCCGACCTCGGTGCCGAGTTCCGGGATGGGTCCGGTGCCCTGGGAGAACAGCGCGACGACGAGCATCACCAGCAGTGCCCCGTAGAGCAGCACATCCACCGGACCGCGCGCGTCACCCTTGGTCAGCGGGATGCGGTTGGGCCACGGTGGCAGCCGAATCGTCCTGGGCCGCAACCAGTACAGGATCGATCCCAGCGGCGGGAAGAACCGGTTGTTCAGCGGGCCGAACCCACAGCCCAGGCCGACGACCTCGAACAGCATCGTGTAGAACACGACCTTCTGATAGAGGATCGGCTCGTTGTACCAGGACGAGAACTCGGTGAACCCGCCGAGACCGTCGGTGGTGGCGAGCACCAGCACCCACGCCACCACGATGTAGGCGAGGATCTTGGCGACGTAGAACAGGTGCAGCACGACGGGCGTACCGAACCCGACCTCGGCCCAGTGCCGCGCCATCGGGACGATCCGCTCGGCGCGGGTGCCCTTGCTCCACTCCTCGAAATCGATCACCGGAGTGGTCTGCTTCAGGAATCCCATGCCGGTCAGACTAGAACGTGTTCTAGTCCGGGGCCAGCAGTTCGGCCATCTCAGCCGCCACAGTCGACCCATGCCCTCACCGGGGGGCGACGTGACCGCGACCGGACTCGGCGTCGACGTCGAGACCGACCGACTGGTGTCGTTCGGCGACGGGGTGGGATCCGATGCCTTGACGCTGCCCTGGGGCCGGCGGGTGACGGTCGGGGTTGCGCCGCGGCGGTTACGCCCGGTGCGTCAGGTCTTGGCCGGCGGGCGGAAGAAGATGACCAGCTGACCGATGCCGCCGAGCAGGCCCAGGCCCGCGGCGATGGCCAGACCGCACCAGCCCGACAGCCAGGACGCGATGTCGGTACCGGAGAACAGCAGGTGGTCCAGGCTGTAGCGGCCGGCACCGGTGCCGGCGATGGCCACCGCGGCCACGGCGAGCACCAGGTTGTACTCCCAGCCCTCCTTGACGATGAAGAAACCGTTGTGGCGGTGCACCGTCCACGCCGCCACCAGCATCAGCGCCACGAACCCGGCGGCCGGGATCGGCGTGAGCAGACCCAGCGCCAGACCCAGGCCGGCGGCGATCTCGGTGCTGGCCGCCACGCGCGCGTGGAACAGGCCCGGCTTCATGCCGATGCTGTCGAACCAGCCCGCGGTGCCCGGGATGCGTCCGCCGCCGAAGAACTTGTTGTAGCCGTGGGCGGCCATGGTCAGGCCGAGAACAACGCGCAGGAGCAGGAGCGCCACATCATAGGAAGAAGAATCAGCCACGCAACAGAATCTAGGCCATCTGTTACGTCGCCGCCCATCCCCCATCCACACTGAGCACCGCGCCGTGAATATTCGCGGCGTCGTCACCGGCCAGGAAGACCACCGCGGCGGCGACCTCTTCGGGTGTACTCATCCGCCGCGACGGGAGGGGGGGGGCACCGGCGGCACGTGATTGGGGGATCCCTGGGCCCTTTGTGGGGGGGTTGGGGGGGGGCGGGCGGCGGTGACCCCCCCCCCCGAGGCCCGTAGTCCGGGGCCCCCGGATTTGGTAAGGGGCGGCGGCCTTGGTCGAGCTGTACCGCGCCGACGTGTCGCTGCCGATCAGGCCGGTGTTGGAGCCGATGTTGACCACCGCGCCGCGCCATCGCCGCGCCATCGCCGGGGCCAGGGCGCCGGTGAGCAGAAACGGCCCGATGACATTGGCCCGGTAGGACCCCAGCAGCGTGTCCGCGGTGGGTTCCGCGGTGGGTTCCGGGGTGGACCGCTGTCGCCGCCAGGGTCAGAGCTGCCCGCTGAGCACGCTGATGTCGGAGATCGGGCGCAACACCCCGGGCGCCCAGGCCGTGACCACCACGCTGATGCGGCGCTGGCACGACGAGATCACCGCCGGGGTGTGCTCGATGCAGGATCAGGGCAACGTCGCGGGCGGGATCGACGCCGAACGCAGCGCCGCCGCTCTGCTGGCCGGCATCCAAGGTGGTGTCGGGATCCTGCTGGCCACCGGCGACCTGGGCTATCTGGAGGCCGCACTGGACGTCGGGATCGCCACCCTGCGCGCCTCCTGACCTCGCGCCGAGTGGCCACTTGCGACACGCACATCACGAGAAGTCGTGTGACAAGTGGCCGGTCGACGGGTCAGAGCGCGGCCTCCAGTCGCTGCACATACTCGTCGATATCCCCGATCGCCGACTCGGCGGCGTACACGCTCAGCGCGATGGTGGCACCGACACCGGTCACGCAGTGGGTGATCCCCACCATCGGGGACAGGCCGGGAAACGCCGCGGCCATCCGCACCGGCCGGCCGCCGAGCGTGAAATCCGCTGCCCCGCAGTTGACACTGGACACCACGGTGTTGCCGGTGACCGTCGCTGACCGCACCGACGGATCGAACTTACCGATCCCCCACCGCAACAGCGGTGCCGGGGTGGCATCGAACGCGCGCTCGGAGGCCCGCATCGCCGGATGCGCCGCGCGCAGCCTACGGGCGACCAGGTCGGCGGCGATCGCGTCGATGCGCTGCGGCAACCGAAGCTGCGGGTGCAGCCCCACCCCCACAGTCCCGAAATGGTTATATGCCTGTCGCGGACCGGGCTTGGCCATCGTGACCTCGGCCCCGAGCGCCCCGGCCGGCACGCCGAGAGAGCCGAGCTGGCCGGCCAGCGCCTCCGAGATCGCCGACAGCGCGGCGACGGTGACGGTGGTCCCGCAGAGTTGCTCGCGGTCCCGCACCAAGGTGCGCATGAGCTGGGGGCCGGCTGGATTGTCATTGGTACGCAACGGGATACACGGCGGGGCCGGAGGCGGGACCAGACCGGCCTCGGTGTCGGCCACCAGTTGCCGGTAGGCGCGGGTGGCCTGCACACTGCGCCACGGCAGCAGCGCGGGGTGGGCCTGTACGGGCATCACGGGTGCGACCACGACCGATCCGCCGAACATCACCGAAGCCGGTCCGCAGGTCCGCCCGCCCCCACCCAGGGTGTGGGTGATCTGCAGGACGGCGACGGTGCCCTCGCCCTCGACCCCGGGAACACCCCGCACGCCCGCGAAAAGGTGCAGCCGCCAGGGCATCACCCTCGGATCGAGCTGATCATCGACAAGGGCACTGACCGCGCCGAGGCAACCCGTCCAGGAAGCATCGGCCAGAACGTGCACGGTGAACTGTCCGGCATCGACCCGGTGCTGCACCCAACACGGGTAGCGCAGCGTCGAGTCGTCGGCGATACGCCGCGAAAGGTCCGGGCTGGTCCGGGCATTGGTGATCAGTTGGCCGATCGCCGCGTCCAGGCTGTCCGGCACGCCGTCGAATCCGTACACCAGAAAGGTGTCGTTGGGCATTCTGGCCGACATCCAGAACATCTGGGCGTCGACCGCGGTCAGCCGGCTAGCGCCCACTTCCGACGAAATCCAGGATGCGTTGCGCCGTGGCAGCGGGCTGATCGAGCTGCAGGAAGTGTCCGCCGCCGTCGATGACATGGGCGGCACTTCCGGCGGGCAGCACCCGGCGCACCCACTCGGTGTAATCCGATGACGCACAGCCGTCGTCGGTGCCGTGCAGGTACAGGGTCGGCAGGACGGGCGCGGACAGCCAGTGCCGGTGCAGCTCGGCGTAGCGGGCCGGTGGGCGACTGTTACGCACCGTGGCCCGGTAATAGCCCAGCGCCGCGCGCCAGTGCTCCGGTGCTCCGATCGCGTCGAGCACCAGACGCACATCCTCGGCACCGTCGTACCCCGGGGACCAGTCCCGCCACAGCTTGGGCACCACCCGCGCCGCGGAATGTTCCGGCAGCCAAGGTAATTGGAAATAGAGGATGTACCAGCTGCGCCGCAGCTGCCGCGGCAGCTGCGCGGCCAGCCGGGCGATGTCGGAGCGCTCCCGGAACGCCGCCGACGGGGGCACCGACATGATCGTGGCCTTCTCGAACGGGCTGTCCGGCATGGCCGCCAGCCCGGTGGCGGCGATGGCGCCCCAGTCGTGGCCGATGACGACATCGCGCCCCGTCGGACCGGCAGCGTCGAGCACCCGCAGCGCATCGTCCATCAGGGCACCGACGTGATAGCTACCCTGGGCCGACAGCGAGGACGGTGCGTACCCGCGCATGAACGGCGCCACCACCCGCCAGCCCGCATCGGCGAGCTGTGGAGCCACCTTGCGCCAGCTGTGGGCGGTGTCGGGGAATCCGTGCAGGCACACCGCAACCGGGGCGTCGGCGTTGTCCCAGTCACCCCACGTCAACGCGCGCAGCGTGACGTCATCTCCGGTGACGTCGATCTGGCCGGTCACCTCGGATCGCCTAGACCGGATCGAAACCGGAGATCAGCCAGCGGTCACCGGTCTTCTCCAGCGTGACCCGCACGCTGGAAGCGGTATCGGTGGGCGCGTCCGCACCGACCACCACGGTCTGGTTGACGAACACCAGCACCACCGCGCGATTCGGCTCGGCCTCCACCGAGGCGGCCGCCGGTACCGTGGCCACCGCCGAGATCTGCTTCTCCTTGGCGCCCGGGATGACGACATCGGTCGTGAGATCGGTGTACGCCTGCTGGAAATCTCCGGTCAGCAGGGACCGGGCATCGGAGAGCTGCTGTTCCACGGTATCGGGCTCATAGGACAGCAGCGCCATCGTGCTGTCCTTGGCGACCTGCACCGATTCGACCGCGGCACCGTCCCCGTCGCGCACCGAATTGTCCTGCCATTTCAGATAACCGGCGCCGACAGCCAGCACCAGCGCGAGGGCGGGCAGGACTCCGTAGGCCAGCACCCGCGGCCACTCGATGGATCGCTTCTCCCGCACGGCGGGGCTCGGGTCGGATGCCTCGGGAGCCTCACCGTCCTCGGCCACCTCGTCCAATTCCACGGCAGTGGAATCGGCCTCGGTCAACTCGGGTTCGGTGACATCGGGTTCGGACACCTCGGGTTCGTTCTTCTTCTCGGTCACGGCACGAACTCCACGTTGGACACCTTCACCTGATCATCGCCGACATCCTGGACGGTGACACGCATCCGCCACAGCCGCGGCTGCTGTTCGGCCGCACCGGCATTGGAGGTCTGCACCGTCACCGCGACGAGCACACTGGCCTCGGTATCGGATTCCGATTCGAGCCCCGCCTCGGTCACCATGCCGACGGACTTGGACTGCGCCTGCTTGACGACCTCGATGAACGGGCCCGCGCGCTGCTGGAAGTCGTCGTAGAAGGTGCCGGTGGCGGAGTCCAGGATGCGCTGCACATCGGCCTCGGCCTGCTCCCAGTCGATCGTGGTCAGGTTCATCGCGCCCTGCCGGCCGACCTGAAGGAACAACGCGCGTTGCGCCTCGAGCTTCTGCGATTCGTAGGTGCGGAAACCGAGCCAGCCGACCAGGCCGGCCAGGGCCAGCACCACCACGAGTCCGACGATCGTGGCCAGCTTCAGATGCGACATCCCGGGCTCGGCAGGTTCCTCGGCCACAGCATCGTCGAAATCCTCGACAGCTTCACCTTCTGGCGTCGCGAGGGTCTCTTCGGTGGCTGTCACGTCAGCGTCGGATGCGGACTCGCTCACTTCCCCGGAGGGGGTAGCAGCATCGTCTGCCATGTTTGCTCCTCGTTCGCGGTGCGGGCCAGGTTCGATTGGGTATACACCTGCCCGTCCGGTCCAACGTACGTGCCGCTGGCCGGATCGTATTCAGCGGCTGCGACAGGCGGGGGTGCAGCGGCCGGAGGCGGCGCTGTTTCCGCAGGTGGTGTCCCTGGCCTCACCTGCGGGATGGACTGCCCCGACATGGTGGCGTTCGGATCGCCCTTCCAGTTGAAGCCGTCGTTGAGCGGGACGTAGTTCTCGTCGCTCTCGCACATCGCGACGCTGGGAGCACGCTTGCCCGGCACCGTCAGACACGGCAGGTTGCGCGCGCCACGCACGTTGAACGCGGAGTCCTGCGGGACCCGGCAGTACAGGTCACCGGCCGGCCGGTCCGGGTAGTCCTCCAGGCTGGCGACACGCTGCTGTTGCGGCGGCAGGAAGCCGGTCGTGCAGGCGGGTGGCAGGTTCAGGTTCAGATTGAAGTTCAGGTACGCGCCCTTGTAGTCCTGCTTGGTGTTCCGGTTGGCCGTACCGGTGGCCTGGGTGGTGGCGGTGCCCTGCGGCAGCAGCACCAGCAGCTGCTCCAGCGCGGGCTGGTAGGTGACCAGGACCGGGTTCACGCTGGCCAGGTTGGCGAGCACGATCGGCAGCGTCGGCTGCAGCCTGTCCAGCAGCGCCCGCACTTCCTCGGCGGCGCCGGGTCCCCGGTCCAGCAGCCCCCGCACCGCGTCGTCGTGGTCGCGCAGTTCGCCGGTGATGGTCGCCAGGTTCGACGCCCACGCCCGGATCGCGCCGGAGGTGTCGGTCTGGGTGTCCAGCACCGGCTTGGACTCGTCGATCAGGGTGGTCAGCGAATCCAGGTTGGCCCGTGCATCGATGGCCAGCTGGGTGGAACCCTTCACCAGCCGCGACAGGTCCGGACCCAACCCGCCCACCGCCAGGTAGGCCTCGTCGACGGCGGTGCGCAGGTTGTCACCCGGAATCGCTTGCAGGCCACGGTTGGTCGCATCCAGCAGGGTGTTGACGTCCATCGGCACCGTGGTGCGGTCGAGTGGGATGACATCCCCGTCGCGGAGTTCGGGTCCCTCACCGCTGCGCGGCGTCAGTTCGACGAACAGCTCACCGACGGCGGTCTGGCTGTGTACCGCGGCGTCCAGGTCGGCCGGGATCGACACGTCGTCGGTCAGCGAGAGCTTCGCCTCGACGGTGCCCCGGTCGGTGAGGCCGACTTCTTCCACCCGGCCCACCTGGGATCCGCGGTAGGTGACATTGCCGCGCGGGTACAGGCCCCCGGTTTCGGGCAGCTCCAGGGTGACCCGGTAGTGCCCGGCGCCGAAGAGCAGGTTCGGCAGCCGCATGTATCCGAAGGCCATGATGCCGATCGCCACCACCGAGATGGCGATGAAGACGGCCATCTGGATGAGGATTCGTCTGGTGAGGATCATGTCATCGCCCCTGATCCCACCGGTACGGCGCGAGTAGCGGATTCACCCCGGTGTACGGGCTGGGCAGTTGGCCGATGGTGCGGCCCCATTGCATCTCCAGCTCGGTCAGATCGCCTTCGAAGCGGGTGCCGGTGAACAGACCCTGATCGACACGGCTCAAGGTCAGATCGACCACCAGCGTGAGGTTGGCGTAGTCACCGCGCATCCAGTTGGTGATGGTTTCCTTCGGGAAGGGGTAGGTCGTCAGGAAGCTCAGCGAGCGGGTCAGCGCCGGGCCGGCGTTGGCCAGCTGCTCCAGCGTCGGACCGAGGGCCTTGAGCTCGGCGACCAGCGCTTCCCTGGTCTGACTGGTCGCATCGGCGGCCAGCGCGCTGAACTTGCCGAGCTGGGCGAGCGCCTCCGCGAGCATCTCGCGCTGGTCCGCGAGCACCTCGAGCGCGTTCGGGATCGTCTCCAACGCCCTGTCCACCACCGGTTTCTGCTCGGCGACCTGACCGACCAGAGAGTTCAGGCTCTCGGCCGCGGCGATGATGTCGTCCTTCTGGTCGTTGTTGTAGGCGATGAAGAGGTCGAGCTGCTCGATCAGGCTGCGCAGGTCGGCCTCGCGGCCGGAGAAGGCCGTGCTGAATGCCGTGGTGATGTCCTGGACCTCGCCGATGCCACCGCCGTTGAGCAGCAACGAGATCGCGGCCAACGTCTGCTCCGTGGTCGGGAAGGCTCCGCTGGACTCCAGCGGAATCACGGCTCCCGCCTTCAGCCTGCCCTCCGGCGCGGTGGCGGTCGGTGGCGCGAGTTCGATGTGCTGCGACCCGAGCAGGCTGGTCTGGCCGAGGGTGGCGGTCGCGTTGGCGGGCAGCACGACGTTCTCGTTGAGGCTCATGGTGACCAGGGCGTTCCAGCCCTGGCGTTCGATCCTCGTCACGTTGCCGACGGTGACATCGTCGACGCGCACCCGGGAGTTCGGCGACAGGTGATCGACATCGGGCATCTGGGCCTGCACGGTGTACGCCCCGGGCCCGACGCCCTCGACACCGGGCAGCGCGACCGAGTTCAGGCCCTTCCACTGGCATCCCGTGCCGGCGGCAGCGACCACCAACAGGGCGCCGGCAATGCGAACGGAGGTCCTCATGATCCGGGTCCCGTCGGCACCATCAGTCCGGGCAGTCCGTCGGCCGGGTTGGTGGCCATCCCGACGCCGGAAGCCTCGGCGGCCAGCGGCGGGCCACCCGGAGCCGGCGCGGACCCGGCCGGCGGCGCAGCGGGAGCGGGGCCCGGCGGCGGGATGTAATCCGGGCGCATCCAATCCTCGCTGTAGGTGATCTCATTCGGGCGGGCCTGGGTTCCGACCGCGAGGTTCTGGCCGATCGGCAGGAAGTTGTACTGACGATTCTTGATGATCGGCGCCAGGTACTGCACGCAGAGCTTCGAGGACTGCTCGGCGCCGAGTCGCGAGGCCGCCTGCACCGCGCCGCACAGGAAGCTGATCGGGTTGGCGAAGTTGTTGATCACCGGCACGCTCGACACCGCGCCCTGCGCCGGCTGATAGATGTTGATGTAGTTCTGGAACGACGTCGGCGCCACGTGCAGGAACTGCTTGACGTCGCCGAGGCTGTCGTTGAGGGCCTGGGTCACCCCGGCCAGCCGATCCGATGTGGTGCCGAGGCTTTCGCGGTTCTCGGCGACGAAGCTCTGCACCAGGCCGACGGTGTCGGCGAGGTCCTGCACGGCGGTGCCGACCTCGTCGGGATTGTCGGCCAGCGTGCCGGTCACCGAGGCCAGGTTCTGGTTGAGCCGGCGCATCACGTCGGTGCTGTCCTGCAATGCCGAGACCAGGATCGACAGGTTCTTCACCGTGGCGAACACATCGGTGCTGTGGTCGCCGACGGCCGAAATCGCCTGGGACAGCTTGACCAGGGTGGCCCGGATGTCCGCGCCCTGGCCGCGCAGATTGTCCGCGGCGGTGTTGATGAAGGCGCCGAGCTCGCTCACCCCACCGGGCTCGGTGGGCTGCAGCGTCTCGGTGATGCGATGCAGCTGTTCACGCACGTCGTCGTACTCGACCGGCACCACGGTGCGGCTCTGCTCGATGACGGCGTCGTTCTCCAGCACCGGCCCACCCGAGTAGGTCGGGGTCAGCTGGATTGCCCGCGACGTCACCAGCATCGGCGACAGGATGGCCGCGTTGACGTCGGCGGGCACCTTGTGGCGGTCGTCGTACCAGAACGAGATCTTCACCCGCTCGGGCTGCGGCTCGATCTTGTCGATCCGGCCGACCGGCACGCCGAGGATCACCACATCGTCGCCTTCGAAGATGCCGTTGCTGCTGTCGAAGTAGGCGACGACGTTGACCCGGTTGATGGTGTCACTGACCTTGATCACCACGAACACACCGGCGGCCAGCAGCGCGACCAGCGCCACCGCCAGGAATGTCCGCGTGCGCGGCTTGGAAGGCGTTGCCATCAGCCAACTCCCGGTTCTGCGCCGGATCCGGCGCCGTGCGGCGCGGGCTCACCGGGGGCGGGCACGTAGATCGGGCCCGGAGGCGTCGGGGTCGACGCGATGCCCGGCGGGGCCAGTGCGGGCGGTCCCGGCGGCGGTCCACCCGGCGGCGGTGCCGGGATCGGCTCGCGATACGGGTAGCACCCCGTCGGGCCGGGCAGCGGGATCCCGGGCGGGCCGCAACCGAGGTCGCCAGGGTTGCCGGTGATGGCGTCGGGCAGGGTCATGCGCGGATCGCCACCCTGGCCGGTGCGCGGGAAGGGCACCGGCATGGCCGGGGTACCGGCCTGACCGACCTGCGGATCGGTGCGCTCCGAGGGCAACAGCACATTGGGGTCCAGACCCAGATCGGAGAACGCGGCGTCGACGAACGGCTGCACGAACTGCCCCGGAAGCAGGTTGGCGACATAGGACTTGAAGAACGGTCCGCCCGACACCGACTCCCCCAGCGACATGGCGTAGTCACCGATGAGCTTCAGCGATCTCTGCAGACGTTCCTTGCGGTTGTCCAGGATCGTCAGCACGCCGTTGAGCTTGTCGATCGCCGGCTTCAGGGTCTCGTCGTTCTCGGCGATGAAGCCCTGCAGCTGACGGCTCAACGCCGAGATGTTGCCCGAGATCGCGTCCAGCGCCGCGCTTTGGGCCTGCAACTCCGCCAGCAGCGCATTGCTGTTGCGGACCAGCCCGACGATCTGGTCGCTGCGTTCGGCGAGCACCGTGGTGGCCTTGTTGGCGTTGGTCAGCAGTCCCCGCAGCTCGGCGTCGCGCTCATTGAGCGTCTCGGAGAACCGGGAGACCCCCTCGATGGCGACCCGCAGCTCCGGCGGGGTGTCGGCGAAGGTTTCCGAGAGCACCCGCAGCGAGTCCGTCAGCTGGTTGGTGTTCAGTCCGCTGATGGTGGTCGACAGGTCGCCGAGCGCGTCGGGCAGTTGGTAGGCCGGAGTCGTGCGATCCAGCGGGATCGTGCCGTCCTGCCAGCCGTCACCGCGGGGGGTGACCTCCAGATACTTGGTGCCGAGCAGGCTCTTGGTCTTGACCGCGGCCTCACTGCGATCCCCGATGCGCACGTCGCCGTCGATCTTGAACGTGACCAGCACCTGCTGGCCGTCCAACTCCACACCGGAGACACTGCCCACCCGCATCCCGGAGACCTGCACGGCGGCGCCGTCACGGATACCGCTGGCCTCGGCAAAGTAGGCCGAGTAGTTCTTACCCTGGCCCAGGAAGGGCAGCTTGTCGTAGTTCAGCGCGCCCAGCACGATCGCCGCGATGATCGCGAGACCGACTGCGCCGACGACGAACTGGTTGCGTTCTCCGAAAGACTTCATCGCGGGGTGCACCTCCCGCTGTTCTGCCCGGCCGCCTTCACATACACCGGCTGACCGCCCTTGCCGTTGAGCTTGAGAACGATATCGCACAGGTAGAAGCTGAAGAAGTCACCGTAGATGCCTTGCCGCGCCAATGCCTGATACGCATCGGGCAGGGTGTTGATCAGGTTGTCGAAGTATTCGTGATCGGCGACCACGATGCCGGCGGCACGGTCGGTCTCCTGGATGGTCTTGGCCAGCGGCGGCCTGGCCTGGGCCAGCAGATCGGCGATACTGCCCGCCGCCTCGCTGACGTAGGCGACCCCGTTGGCGATATCGGTGCGGCGCGCGGCCAGCCCGTCGATCAATTCCGACAGTCCGTCGACGGCTTTGGCGAACTGCTCGTTCTGGTCGCCGAGCGAACCCAGCACCGTGTTCAGGTTGACGATGACCTCACCGATCAGCTGGTCGCGGTCGGCGAGGGTGTTGGTCAGTGCCGCCGTCTGGGTCAGGAAGGACCCGATGGTCGCACCCTGACCCTGCAGCGCGCTGATCAGCTGCCCGGACAGCGCGTTGATCTGATCGGGTTCCAGGGCCTTGAACAGCGGGCGGAAACCACCGATCAGAGCGTCGAGGTCCAGCGGAGGTGCGGTGCGGGACAACGGGATCGTAGCCCCGGCCGCCAACCGCGAGGTGTCGCCGGTGCCCTCTAACAGCCCGAGGTAACGGCCACCGATGAGATCGTCGTAGCGGATCACCGCGCGGGTGCCCTGGGTCAGTACCACGGACTGGTCGGCGGTGAAGTCGACCAGGACCGTGCCGTCGTCGCGGATCCTCATATCGCCGACCTTGCCGACCTCGACACCGGCGATGCGCACGAAGTCGCCGGGCTCCATGCCACCGACATTGGTGAACTCGGCGCGATAGCCCTGTTCTGTCTCACCGAAACGCAACTGGGAGAAGATCGCGAACAACCCGAAGACACCCAGCAGACACACTGCCAGGAAGATGGTGAGCCGCCAGATGGCGCCCCCCAGATTGTCTTTCATGGCTGCTTGCTTCTCCTTCTCGGGTTCGGATCTCGGACGTTATGGGCCAGGGGCGGCGGGCACGGGCAGCGGCCGCGGTGGCAGCGGTGTCGGCTGCACACCTGGCGCGGTGACCACGAAGGGCTCCGAGCCGGGCGTCGGCCCCGGGTCGCGCGGAGCTCCCGGCGGCGGCGCCGGTGGCAGGCCGGGCCACAGCGGGGTGCCGTCAGGCGCGTACAGCGGGGCGCCGTAAGCCGGAGCGCCCGGGTACGGGATGGGCCCGATTGCCGGGCCACCGAAGGTGTTCCGGATGCTCGGCGGCTCCGGGACGGCCCGGGTGACGGGCAGCCAGTTGCCGTAGGCCGGGAAGGCGATGCCCGGGTTGGGTCGCCAGTCCACACCGGTGCCGAAGCCGGTGTTGGTGATCAGCTGACGCACCGGCCAGTTGTCGTCGACGCTGGGAAGCGAACCGCAGCCCGGCTTTCCGCCCGGGCCCCCCTTGGCACCGACGATCGGGAGGTGCCGCGGGTACGCATACGGGTCGTCGCCGAGCATCAGGCTGGTGTCCAGGATGAACGACTTGCCGTTACCGCCGGTGGCCTCGTAACCACCGTGGTCCAGCAGGTACTTCGCGCCGGTGAGCAGGCAGGTGTAGGACGGGCTGTACTTGAGCAGCAGATCGGTGGTGGGCTGCAGGGTGTTGACGGCCTTGATCAAGTTGGCGTTGTTCGGCGCCAGCAGTTCGATTCCGGTGTTCGACAGGCCGGTCGTCGCCAGCAGCAGCGCATCGAGTTGGCGGGAATTCGCGGTCACGGTGGTCGCGGTGGTGGCGGCGGCGTCCAGGGTGGCCAGGATGCCCTGGGCGGCATCGCTGTAGGCGTCGCTGAAGCCCTTGAGCGCCTGCCAGTCCTCGCGGATGGTGTCGGCGCGCGGGTTCAGGGCCAGCAGAACCTGATTGGCGTCGGTGGTGGCCTGCCCGATGACCTCGCCGCGGCCACGGACGCCCTCGGCGAGCGCGGACAGCGTGGCGTTCAGCTTGGCCGTGTCGACCTGTTCGAGCACACCCACGAGGTTCTCGAAGACGGTGTTGACCTCGGTGGTGACGTTGAGCGATTCGAGCACCTGACCGGATTCCAGCCGCGCGGCGCTCGGGCTGTCCGGGTAGACGAGGTCGACGAACTTGGCGCCGAAGATCGTGGTGGCCCGGATGCGGGCCTCGACATTGGCCGGGATGAAGCGGATCTGGTCGGGGTCGATGTCCAGACGCAGCTTGACCGGGGAGGCGGCCTCGGAATCACCGCCGTGGATCGCGACGACCCGGCCGACCTGGACGCCACGCATCTTCACCTTGGCGTTGGTCTCCATGACCAGCCCGGAGCGGTCCGCGGTCAGGGTCACCGGGACGGTGCTGCGCAACGAGCCGGTGAACAGTGAGTAGGACAACCAGATGGCGGCGATCACGAACACCACCAGCAGCAGGGTCCACCACCCCGGCGCTATGCCCTTGCTCTTGAACGAGTCCATGTCAGCCGGCCAGATTGAAGTTGCCCGATTGCCCGTACACGGCAAGGGAAATCATCACCACGACGAATGCCGAGATGACCAACGAGGTCCGCACCGCACGGCCGACCGCCTCGCCGACACCCGCGGGGCCACCGCTGGCGGTGAAACCGTAAAAGGTGTGCACCAGCATGATGACGATCGCCATGGCGATGGACTGGACGAACGACCAGATGAGATCGATCGGGTTGAGGAACGTGTCGAAGTAGTGGTCGTACACACCGCTGGACTGCCCGTAGATCACCGTGGTGCCGATCTTCGCCGCGTAGAACGACATCAGCACACCGACGCAGTACAGCGGGATGACCACGATGACACCGGCGATGACGCGGCTGGACGCCAGGTAGGCGATGCTGCGGATACCGATGACCTCGAGGGCGTCGATCTCCTCGTTGATGCGCATGGCGCCGAGTTGGGCGGTGGCGCCGGCGCCGATGGTCGCCGAGAGCGCGATCGCGGTGGTGGCCGGAGCGATGAGACGCACATTGAAGAACGCCGACGCGAACCCTGTCAGGGCTTCGACGCCGATCTCGGAGAACTGGTTGTAGCCCTGCACCGCGACCAGCGCACCGGTGCTGACGGTCAGGAATCCGACGATCGCGACCGTGCCGCCGATGATGGCCAAAGCACCGGTTCCCAGGCCCATCTGGGCGATCAGCCGGACCAGTTCCTTGGGATACCGGACGAACACGTCACCGATGGAGAGCAGGGTGCGTCCGAAGAACTGGGTCTGCACGCCGACCTGATTCCAGCTGTCGGCGACGCTGCCGACACCCCGCCTCAGGCGGTGCCCCATCACGCTGGTCACATCGTCGCCCTGACGCCGACGGCGGTCGCGACCACGTTGATGGCGAACAGCGCCATGAAGGTGAACACGACGGTCTCGTTCACCGCGTTGCCCACACCCGCCGGTCCGCCACCCACCGAAATGCCCTTGTAGCAGGCGATCAGGCCGGCGGTCAGACCGAACAGTGCGGCCTTCACCAGCGCGATCATCACATCGGACGGCCCGGTGATCAGGGTCAGGCCCGCCACGAACGCACCGGGCGAGACGTGCTGGACGTACACGCAGAAGAAGTAGGCGCCGGTGAGCCCGACCAGCACCACGGTGGCCGACAGCGCCAGCGACACGGTCGTGGCGGCAAGCACCCGTGGAATGACCAATGCCTGAATCGGATTCACACCCATCACCCGCAAGGCATCGAGTTCCTCACGAATCGTCCGGGCGCCCAGGTCGGCGCACATCGCGGTGGCGCCGGCTCCGGCGATCACCAGAACCGTGACGATCGGCCCGATCTGGGTGACGGTGCCCAGCGCGGCGCCGGTGCCCGAGAAGTCCGCGGCACCGAACTCGGTGAGCAGGATGTTGAAGGTGAAGGTCAGCAGCACGGTGTAGGGGATGGTCAGCATCAGCGTCGGCAGCAGGGAAACCCGCGCCACGAACCAGGACTGCAGGATGTATTCGCGCCAGGCGAACGGGGGCCGGAACATCAGCAGGAAGACGTCCAGCGTCATCGAGAAGAAACCGCCGAAAGCGCGCACCGGTCGGCTGACGACACTGGGGATGGCGTCTTGCACGGACATCAGCGGGCCGGTCCCGCCCTGTGCCACATCCGCTTACCCATGTAGTCCCTTCCAAGGTGCCCGCGCTCCGAACACGATATGACCACAGGCGCGCTATGGATGCGGAAGAACGTACATAACGATTCTCACAGCGACAACACCGACCACCTGGTTGGGAGAGGCAAGTTACCGTGCAGTAGCCTGCGTCACGATTTGCCGGCGACCCCGAGCGCACGCAGCGCGAATCCCTCGACGCGGGCCCGTGACAGCGGAATCTGCGCCGGATCGAAGATCCTTGCCGAGGTCAGCTCACGGCTCACCAGGGCCGCGATCGCGATGGCATCCGATTCCGGCTCGGCCAACGGGAACGCCCCCTCGGCATGGCCGGTACGCAGGATGGTTGCCAGCGAGCCTTCTCGGCGGGCGCGCGACCGTTCACGCGCCTCCCGGTATCCCTTGGCCGAACGCATCTCGTCGCAGTCCAACACGGCCAGATAACGGTGCAGATCGGTGTCACTGGCCAAGGTGAACATCTGGTCCAGCCACGTCCGCAGCTGATCCAACGGATCGGGGGACTCGGCGCCGGCAATCTCGTCGAGCAGCACGGCCAGCCGTTCGGTCACCTGTTCCAGCATCGCCAGGAACAGCTCGTCCTTGGACTGGAAGTGCCGGTAGAAGGCGCGGCTGGACACCGCCGCTCGTGCCAGGATGGCCGAGACGTGCACCGGGCCCGCGTGTGGTTCGGACAAGCAGTCGAAGGTCGCCTCCACGATGCGGTCACGCTCCTCGGCGCTGGATCCCGCTGATGGCACTGACGGCACGGCATCCAAGTCTAGTGACCCGTAGACCCCCGACCCGACACCAGTTTGGGAAGACGGGTCAGTAACCTGAGCCGCAGGCAGGCGAGAGGATGTCCGTGACCATGGCAAACAGCACGCCCCAGACCGTCACGTTCCGCGGTGTCGACGACCTCTCGTTGGCGGCCGACGAATGGAACCGGGACACCGTGACGGCGGCATCGGGCCCGACCGTGCTGATGTTGCACGGCGGCGGGCAGAACCGGCACTCCTGGAAGAACACCGGCCAGATCCTTGCCGACCGCGGAATGCACGTCGTGGCGCTGGACAGTCGCGGTCACGGTGACAGCGACCGCTCCCCGACCGCCAGCTACGACGTCGAGACGCTGAGCTCCGACATCCTGCAGGTGCTCTATCAGATCGGCAGGCCCGTGGCGCTGGTCGGCGCCAGCATGGGCGGCCTGACCGGCATCCAGGCCGCCCACGAGGCGGGCCCGGAACTGGTGACCAAGCTGATCCTGGTCGATGTGGTGCCGCGTTTCGAGAAGGACGGCAGCGCCCGGATCCGCGATTTCATGTTCAACCACATCCACGGCTTCGATTCGCTCGATCAGGCCGCCGATGCCATCGCGGCGTATCTGCCGCACCGACCCCGACCCCGCAGCACCGAGGGTCTGAAGAAGAACCTGCGGCTGCGTGACGGTCGGTGGTACTGGCATTGGGACCCGGCGTTTCTCACCAAACCCGGCGATGACCCGTTTGCCCGGGTGGACAAGCTGGAGGCGGCCGCGACCAACCTGTCGGTGCCGATCCTGCTGATCCGCGGCAAACTCTCCGACGTGGTGTCCGAGGAGGGCGTGCGCGACTTCCTGCAGAAGGTCCCCGAAGCCGAATTCGTCGAACTGTCCGAGGCGGGCCATACCGCCGCCGGTGACGACAACGATGCCTTCACCGAGGTCGTCGTGAGGTTCGTCGGCGCGTGAGGGGCGTGGCGGGTTTCAGTTTCCTCGAGCAGCCGGCCCTCCCGGCGCCCCAGGTCACCGAACAACAGGCGGCCGAGCTGCTGGCCGATCGGTACGGCTCCCGCGGGGAGGTCACATCCCTTGGCAGTCAGCAGGACTGCAACTTCCTGGTGTCCGAGGACGGCGCCCCGGTGGCGGTGCTCAAGATCGCCAATCCGGCCTTCACCGAGACCGAGCTGGCCGCGCAGGACGCCGCGGCCGAGCTGATCGCCCGAACGCATCCCGACCTGCGGGTCGCCACGCCGTTACCGACCGTTGGCGGCGAGCCACCGCGGGGTGTCCGGCTCCTGCCCTTCCTGGCCGGCGGAACCCTCAGTGAGCGTGGCTATCTGACCCCGTCGACCGTCGCGGCCATGGGAGACATCGCCGCCCGGGTGAGCCGGGCCCTCGACGGCTTCAGCCACCCTGGCCTGGACCGGGCACTGCAATGGGACCTGCGCTACGGCAAGGACGTCGTCGACCGGCTCGTCGCGCACGCGCCGCGGCAACGCGACGAGATCCAGACCGCCGCCCGTGCGGCGTGGTCGCGGATCGCGCCGCACGCCGATGACCTACCGCGCCAGGCGGTACATCTGGATCTGACCGACGCGAACGTGGTGGCCGGCCCCTCGGGCCAACCGGACGGCATCATCGACTTCGGCGACCTGTCGCACACCTGGGCCATCTCCGAGCTGGCCATCACGCTGTCCTCGGTGCTCGGCCACCCCGGCAGCGACCCCACGTCGATCCTGCCCGGCGTCAAGGCATTCCATGCGGTGCGCCCACTGAATCCGGCGGAGGCCGAGGTGCTGTGGCCGCTGCTGGTGTTGCGCACGGCGGTACTCATCGTCAGCGGCGCCCAACAGGGCGAACTCGATCCGGACAATGCCTACATCACCGACCAAGGCGAGGATGAGTGGCGGATGTTCGCCCAGGCCACCTCCGTGCCGATGGAGGTGATGTCGGCGCTGGTCACCACCGAACTCGGATTGTCGCCGGCCACCCGCGAGGTGCAGATAGAGAACCGGCTCATCTCCGATCTGGACCCGGAAGCCGTCGTCACACTTGACCTTTCGGACACCTTGGACAGCGAGGACGAGCTGGCCGCCGCGGCGGTGCGCGACGGTGCCGGGCTGGTGCTCACCCGGTTCGGCCGTCCGCAGCTGAACCGCGCACCCTCGCTCTCCCAGCACAGCCCCGACGTCATCGAGACCGGTATCGGGTTGTGGCCGGGCGCGGCCACCCGGGTGCTGGCCCCGTGGGACGGGGAGGTGGTGGACCGTTCCGATGACCGGATCACGTTGCGTGGACTGGACTTCGAGCTGACCCTGTGCGGGGTCGAATCCAGTACCGCACCCGGCCATGTGCGCGCCGGCGAACACCTCGGGGTGATCGGGCAGGGGCGCTGGACCCGGTTGGCGGTCCGTCCGTCCGGCGCTGTGGTGGCACCGGACTTCACCTCGGCCGAACTCGCACCCGGGTGGTTGGCGTCATCCCGGGATCCGCGAACGGTTCTGGGTCTCGATCCGCTCACCGACGCCCCGCGGCGGGATCTGCTGGAGCGACGCGATGACAGCTTCGCCAAGGTGCAGGAGCGCTACTACCGCCATCCCCCGCAGATCGAGCGCGGGCACCGGCATTACCTGATGTCGACGGCCGGTCGCGTCTACCTCGACATGGTCAACAACGTCACGGTGCTCGGTCACGCCCACCCCCGGGTCGCCGATGCGGCGTCCGCGCAGCTGCGCCGGCTCAACACCAACTCCCGATTCAACTATTCGGCGGTGGTGGAGTTCAGCGAGCGGATCGCCGCGACGCTGCCGGACCCGCTGGACACCGTCTTCCTGGTCAATTCCGGTTCGGAGGCAAGCGATCTCGCGATCCGGCTGGCCACCGCGGTAACCGGGCGCCGCGATGTCGTCGCCGTGCGCGAGGCCTACCACGGGTGGACCTACGCCACCGATGCGGTGTCCACGTCGACCGCGGACAATCCGAACGCGCTGGCCACCCGCCCGGACTGGGTGCACACCGTGGAATCACCGAACAGCTTCCGCGGCAAGTACCGCGGCGACGAGGCGCACCGCTACGGCGGCGAGGCCGTCGCCCAGATCGAGGCGATGACCGCCGCAGGCCGTCCGCCGGCGGCCTTCATCTGTGAACCGGTGTACGGCAACGCCGGTGGCATGGCGCTACCGGACGGTTACCTCCAGCAGGTGTACGCCGCGGTGCGTGCGGCCGGTGGGGTGGCAATCGCCGATGAGGTTCAGGTCGGCTACGGCCGGCTCGGGCACTGGTTCTGGGGGTTCCCGCAGCAGCAGGTGGTGCCCGATATCGTGTCGGTCGCCAAGGCGACCGGCAACGGCTATCCGCTGGGCGCGGTGATCACCACCCGCGCAATCGCCGACGCGTTCCGGTCGCAGGGCTACTTCTTCTCCTCCACCGGCGGCAGCCCACTGTCCTGCGCGGTCGGGCTGACCGTGCTCGACGTGCTACGCGATGAGGGTCTGCAGGACAACGCGCTACGCGTCGGAGAGCACCTCAAAGCCCGGCTGCTGGCGTTGGGCGACAAGCACCCGATCGTGGGCACCGTGCACGGGATGGGGCTCTATCTCGGCGTGGAGATGATCCGCGATGCGAGCACCCTGGAGCCCGCCACGGCGGAGACGATGGCGATCTGTGAGCGCATGCTGGAACTCGGCGTGATCATCCAGCCGACCGGTGACCACCAGAACATCCTGAAGACCAAGCCCCCGTTGTGCATTGACCTCGCGGGCGCGGACTTCTACGTCGACACCCTGGACCGGGTGCTCACCGAGGGCTGGTAGGCCCGTTCGCCTCATCCAACCGCTGGTGCAGTCGGGCCCGGATGTCCTCGGGTGTGTACGCCTTTCGGATGCGCTGATCCCGAGCGACCAGCGCTCCACCGGCCACCACCCCGGCGACACCAGCCAGCCCGACCCACTTCCAGATGCCCTTCATACCCAGATTCTGCCTAAGCTGCGGTCGTGAACGCGAATACGGTGGCCCTGTCCCGGGCGCTCGAGGAGACCCGGACGGGCGATATCTGGCTGTTCCGCGGCGGCTCCGGGCCCGACCGGGCCATTCAGGCGCTGACCAACGCGCCGGTCAACCATGTCGGCATGACGGTGGCGATCGATGACCTGCCTCCCCTGATCTGGCACGCCGAACTCGGCCAGAAGTTGCTGGACCTGTGGACCGGCACCCATCACCGCGGTGTCCAGCTCAACGATGCCCGCGAGGTGGTGGAACGCTGGGTGCACGAATACGGGCAGAAGGCATGGCTGCGCCAGCTCACCCCGCCGGCCGCCCGCGAGCAGGAAGATCTGATGCTCAAGGTGGTGGCCCGGATGAACGGCACCGCCTTCCCGTCGACGGCACGGTTGACCGGACGCTGGCTGCGCGGCCGGTTGCCGATTGTCAGCGATTTCACCCGCGGGCTGCCGGTCATCCACCGCAAGGTCCGCGAATCGGCCGAACGGGACAAGCAACGCCGCCGGTCCCAAGGCCTGGAGACCGCGTACTGCGCCGAGACGGTGGCCATCACCTACGAGGAGATGGGGCTGCTCAGCACCGAGAAGCGGGAGAACTACTTCGATCCAGGCAAGTTCTGGAGCGGCGACAGCCTGTCGCTGGCGCCGGGATACTCGCTGACCGACGAGATCGCGGTGATCGTGGACGCGAAGGCCGAGTGAGCACCGACTCGAATGTGGGCCCTGTGCACAAAGAGCAGGCCGATCCCGTGCATAGCCCCCACTCTCGGCAGATGACCACTCGCTGGGCGTACGGTGCTGTACATGCCGTTGCGCTACGTCGATCCCCATAGGCCCCGCGGTGACAAGTACCACGCCAGTGTGCGCTTCGGACGTTCGCGGATAGGCCAGTTCGTCGCCCGGCACATCGCCCGGCGTACCGACCCGCATCTGTTCCGGTTGACCGGTGGCCGGATCAACATGGGGCCGATCATCAATGCGCCGCTCGTGTCGACCGGGGCGAAGTCCGGACAGCGGCGCCAGGTGCAGCTCACGTATTTCCACGACGGGCAGGACGTCATCCTGATCGCCTCGAACTTCGGCGGCGCCAAGCATCCCCAGTGGTACTACAACCTGAGGGCAAACCCGGAATGCGAGTTCGGTATGGAACCCTTTTCGGCGTCCGAGGTGACCGATCCCGAGGATTACGAGCGCTTGTTCGGCCTCGCCGAGCAGGTCTACGCCGGGTATGACGACTATCGCGACAAGACGGCCCCGGCCGGGCGGCAGATCCCGATCTTCCGGCTGACGCCGCGCTGAAGGCCGCGGCTACGACAACTGCCGGATGACCTGTTCCAGCGGTGCCGAGGACGTCCCGATATCGCCGAGGAACGGGTGCGACAGTTCCATGACCAGGAACAGGTTCACCGCCACCAACACACCCAGGATCGCCACCATGGCGTAGTGCGTGGAGGGTTTCTGGACGTCGTAGATGATGGCGCACAACAACATGAGGGCACTGGTCAGCCAGATGACCGCCCATAGCGACCACTGTGGTCCGACATCGGTGCTCGCTTGCAGAACCCGCTGTGTACGGGCCTGACTGAGGCTGTCGAGGTTGCCGAAAGAGGTTGCCAGCAGGGTCTTTTGCGCGTCGGTGCGCGCTTGGACCTGCTCAAGGGCCGAACTGAGTCGCGTCAACGCCGCGTCCGCATCGGCGGAGGAACTGCCGGTGGCGTTCTCGCGCCACTCGACCAACGCGGCCTGGTGGTATTCGAGCAGGGCCTTGCGGATGTTGTCGCGATCAGGCTGATCGAACACCACGGAGTTCCTGGCCAGCTGCACTCCCGCGGATCCCTCGGTACGCGCCCGGCCGTCCGCATCGCCGATCTGTCCCCACATGGCGGATACCACGAAGCCGAGGAAGAACGCGAACACGAAACCCACCACCCCGAACGCGAACTTGATGACGTCGTTGTGCTCGTCACCCTTGAGGCCGGGGAACCTGCGGCGCACGACTTTCTGGACGAGAATCGCTCCGCCCGTGACGAACACGATGATGCCGAGCAGCAGCACCCACGAAGGAAGGTTGCTCACCAGCCATTGACTGATCATTCGGCTCTCCTGCGACCGCCGGGCAAGTCGGGCGGGGTGACCCGCTCGCGCTAGACACTGCTAGCTGGCGGGCCACTCGAGTCTAGGCCGTGTGCCGCACGCAATGTCAGGCTCACACGTTGAAGCGGAATCGTCACCTGCGCGATTGAGAGAACCCGTTTGCCCATTTGGCACCTGGGTGGCGCTGTAGATTTGGGGGTTGCAGGTGGCTGCTGCGGCAGCGCTCGCGCTGGGCGAGCCTGCGCGGCTTGGGCGGCTGTGCGCCGCGGCTGGGGGGGGGGTCCGGCGGCCGGGGCCGGGGGGCGCGGTGGCAGGGCGGGAGGCCGCGCGGGGGGGCGCGAGGCTGGCTTGGGGGCGGTGGGGCAGGTGTGGTGGCGCCGGGGGCTCCGCGGGGGCGAGTGGTTGGCGGCTGGACGAATGGAGGGGGGAAAGGGCCGCGAGGGCCGTGGTTTTTGGAATGGCCGAAGTGCTGCGTTTCCCGGGTCCCCCGCCGCCGGCCCCGCCGATGGGCTTCGGTTGGCGGCTTGGCTGCTGCGGTGGGCTTGCGGGGCTGAGGCCGTGGCGAAGTGGGAGAGTTGGTTGCCGGCCGGTTGCCTGAGCTCAAAGTTTGCCGTTTGCTCAGCTCGTTTGGCGGCACCGCGGCTCGGCACGACCCGCTGCGGGCCGACCGCGTTCCGCCGAGGGTGCTCGGCTGCTGCCGGGCGGCGAAGCCCGAGCGGGGAGCGTTGGTTGCGGTAGTAGCGCGACGTCAGCGCAGGGTCGTCGGCGCCGAGGCTGCCGACACCACCGCGTGCGGCCGCCGCGTCGCTGCCCCAGTTGAAAGGCGTCCCGTGGGAGAGTCGCCTGCATGTGCCCGGAGTTGAAAGCGACCGTATCGCCAGCCGCGGCTGCCCGGGAGAATCCGCGCGCGGCCAGCCCTCGGCGGCGTTCCGGTCGCCATCGAAGCGCTGCGGTGGACTGGCCGTCCATGAGGTTGACGAGATCCTCGACGGCACTGGAGCAGTAGCGAGCCCCTGGGTGAGGTCTCCGCGTTGTTCTTGGGTGTACCGGCCGGACGGGACCTGGGACAGGACGCTTGATCGATGCCGGTGGGCGGGATCTGGTCGAGCGCCCACAGCGCCCGATCGACTGCGGCGGCGGCGCACTGGCCGTCGCCGCCCCCCGCCCCGCTCCCCCACCGGTGGGGATGCGGGGCACCCACGAGGTACCGGCGCTGGGTGTCGTGGTGTAGGCGGCGGTGGCGGTGAACGATGGGCCTGTGCCGCGGCGGGCCCTCTGTGCGTCACCGGCGTTGGCGAACTCTGTCGGATCGAAGCCGAGCAGCTGGGACGGGTCGATCGCACGGCCGAACTGGTCCTTGTAGACCACGATCGCGTCGATGTTGATCTGCTTGCCAGTCGGCAGCTGGCCCATGGCCTGCTTGCGCCGTCGTCTGCGCCTGGCGTTCTGTGCCGAGCTGCCGACTGGGCCATGCTGCCGCGAACGGCGCAGGTTCTCTGATACCCCGAGGATGCCCATGCCGATATCGGTGATGGGCTCACCCATTCCGTGCAACGTCTGCCCAAAGCCGTCGAGTGTCTCCTGCGCGCTGCGCAGATCAGCGGCCAGGCCGTCCTGCCCGAACGCGTCAGCTACGGTCGCTGCCGCTCTGACCATGGAGCTGAATCCCTGGCGATCCAGCCAGAGGTGTCGCTGATGACCTCGACGAACGTGCCGAACGCGACGCCGCTGCGCCCCCACTGTATATCCGATCGCAGCCCGGAAATCCGTTGCGGCACCGGCCATCCCTGGAAGGCGTGCACGATCCGTCCTGGTGCTCGACGACGAAGCCGGCGCTGCTGCAATACGGGCCGAAGGCTGGGCGAGTGAGTCCTGCATGCGTCGGAGGCGAGTCGCCGCGCGTTGCCTGCTCCACCGCGGTGGCCGCGCTGCGCCCCTGATCCACCAGGCCTGCGCCGCTCCGGGTGCTTACTATCGATGTCTCAGCATCCTTGAGGGACGCCAAGAACCCTGGGATCTGGGACTTACCAAGGTCTTCGAGCGGAGTGCCGAACAACGCCACCGCCGCCGCGGCCTGCTCGCTCGGACTCGGAATCGCCAACAGCCCATCGACGATCCGCTGCAACTGATCGCCAGCGGCGTCGCCGCCGCGAGGTTGTCCGCAACCGCCGTCGGATCGAGCTGCAGCCCAGTCAGGGTGTCGAAGACGTTCTTATCGCCCAGATCGGTCGCCCGGAGCGTGACCTCCTTGAGCGCGTCGCCAATCTTGTCGATAGCGACCTTGCCCTTCGGCGCGTTCTGGACGATCAGCCCGAACGCCTTCTCCGGCCGAGAAACCCAACGAGTCGATGAAGCCGGAGTACTCGTTGAAGACCTCGGGCAGCTCGTCCCGGCATCGCCGTCGGCACTTCTTGAAACGCCTTGGTCATCAGGTCGAACGCGTTCGCCGTATCCGGGGCAAGCCCATTGACGATGAGGTTCTGCGCTGTGGCAATGGATTCGGCAACCTCGGTGCCGAACACATCGCGGAAGGTGAGCGCCTTCGCGGTCATGTCCTCGATCACCGCGGTGGGGGTCCCCTTGCCGAGCGTCGAGACGACCGCCGCCATTCCCTCCTGGACATCGCCCATCGACTGGCCGAACGCACCTGCATACACAGACCCGGCCGACTGGCCGAAAGCCTCGGCCTCGGCATCGCTCAACCCCAGCCCGGCGGCGACCCGGTCGGAGGCGACCTCGCGATCCATGCCGGCCATGACGTTCTTCGCAATGAGCGCCCCCGCGCCCAGGCCGAGGCCTGCCGCGGCAGCCAGTGCGAGCCCGATCGGGCCGGCCTTCGTGCCCAGCGCGGCGATCGGCCCACCGAAACCCTCCACGAACCCGGAGCCAGGTCGCTGGCCGATGATGCGGCGCCGCCAGCCATCCCCTTCAGCTTGGACAGCAGGCCGTCCCCGACAGTGTCGGCGGCCTCAGATGCGCGCTTGGCTGCCCGCTCGTACTCGCCGTAGGCGTCCCCGGCCTCACGCAGAGCGCGAGTGTGGTCTCGCTGGGCTTTCTCCTGCGCCGCCACAGCCCGCTCGTAGCGCTGCCCGGAGGTGATGCCCTTCTTGCGAAGGTCGTCGAGGCCAGCCTCTGCCGTCTTGAGCTTGCCGGCCTGGTCGGCCGCCTTGTCGTAGAGCTTGGCGTAGCTGTCCAGAACGCGCTTCACGTCGGCCTCGGAGGTGGCCATGCCGGCGGCGAGGTCCTTGCTGGCCTTCTTGCCGACATTGCCGAACGCCTTGCCCAGCGTCGCGTTCATCTGGCGGTCGATGCCGTCCATGCTGACCATCACAGGCAACGTGTAGTAGCCGATATCGGTGCCGGTCATAAAAATCGACCACCTTCCGCCTTCCCCGCAGGTCAGGCGATTTTGAGTGTTCGGAAAAAAGAATTTTCAGTCGGGGGGAGAGAGCCACGACCCCGGAGGCCTCGGCCATAACTGCAGGTCAGAGCGATGCGGACCCCCTACCCGGGAGGGCTTGGCGCAGCGGACGGCAATGGAGCGGGCACCTCTCACAAGCATGCCGCGGGGAACGTCCGCTGCGCCTGCCGGTCTATGCCTCGGTGAGGTCGCTGCGGACGATGGGGGGCGCCAGACGGTGGTGCCGGTGGGGTCGCAGCGGCGCGGATGAGGTTCTTGGCGAAGTCTCTGCGTTGCTGGTTTCGGACCAGTCGAGGTCGACGGTGCCGTCTGTGTCGACGCCTGGGATTCCTCGGCAGGGTGTGGCTGACGCCGGCAGCCTGGGTCATGGCGACCGCGACGGGCACGCCCAGAGTGGCGGGTGGCCGAGTCGAGGGCAGGCCGCCGTACTCGACGGCGCTGGTCGGGACAGCTGGAGCTCGACGCTCTCCCAGTCGTCGGGATGCAGGACAAAGGGCCGGGGTGAGGCCGACCGCCTGCAGCTTGGTCAGCGACTGACGGTGTCTGGAGGACGTTGGTGCTGAAGGCTTGCAGCTGGATGCCCGAGGTGGCGTTGATGTCGGCCAGGACCTCCAGCTCGATGGCGTGCATCAGGCCGTACTCCAGCTCGGTGGCAATGAAGTCCTCCAGACTGCCGTTGTCGACGAGCCAGTAGCGCGGGATCGGTTCGGAGAGGTGCGCGACGACTTCGAGCGAGTTCTCGATGCGCTCCAGCTCGTAGACCGAGGTGGGCTTGAGCGCGCCTTCGGCGACCTTGGCGGCGTTGTTGGTGCGGGTCTTCTGGCGCAGGTAGTCGTAGTTCCGATCGCGCTGGGTGATGGGCAGCAGGTCGAGGAACGTGGTCGCGATCTTGCCGAGCGCGATGGGGTTGGGCTGGAATTCGGTTCCGACGACGACGCCGGCCCCGGGCGCCAGTGCCTTCTGGCCGGCCTTGGCACGCTTGCCGAATTCGTCGACTGCGGTCCTGGCGATGGCCTTGATGCTGAGCCGCTGGCCGTTGTCCTTGGACGACACCGCAGCCCTTCTGGCCGGGCCCATGCTCGACGTCTCCGAGAAGATCTTTCGCGGAGTCCATGACGGCGTTATCGGCCTTGGCTCGGGTGATCGTCGCCAGGACGTCCTTCGCCTTGGTCATCGCACCGTCGTAATCGGCCTTGACCGCGGCCGACCAGCTGCTGTAGTCGCCTGCGTTGTCCGTCGCGATCTTGCGTGCATCGGCGAGGTGCTTCTGGCCTTCCGCCTGCAATTCGGCCATTTTCTGCTGTGTCACGAACATCTCGCTCCTCAATTGCGATCCGTGGCTGCGCGCAGCGCAGCGCGAGTGTTACCTGGATTCGCTTGGGAGACGGACGGGTTGGGCTGGCTCCCCGGTGGGGAACGGACCCGTGTACCGCTGGCCTGGCCAAGGCTTATCTCGCGTGGGATAGCGCGGTGAGGCTTGACCGCTGGCCAACCTGCGCTGCTGCAGTAGGCAGTACTGCAGCTCCTGCTGGTCGACGGACGGGTTGACGCCCACACCGGCTGTCCCACGAAGGGAGACACCCCGAGGGTACAACGCGGCCCGGACATCCGGAGTGACCTCATCGCAGCGGCCTGTCGCGCCACCGGGACGCGGACCAGTGGCCCGCAGCCTCCTCGTCGACCTCGATGTACTCGTCGGGCGCAAAGGGGTCGCGGTCGCTGCGGCGTACGCGCACGCGGCGCTTGGTCGGCCCGGGAGGGGCTCGTAGGCCGAGCTACTCACTGTCGCCGTCCAACTGGATCGCGACGATTGCGCCCTCGAAGCTCTTTCGGACACCGTCTGCGTCCATCGCTGGCTGCTGCATCGCGCCGCCGAGGGTGATCGCGAACGCGGCCAGGAGCAGGTGCACGGCGTCCTCGGCGTCGGCTTGTTGAGTGCTCGGTTGGTGCTGTCGATGTCGTCGGTGATGAAGCCGAGCATCATTCGGGACATGCGCGCGTAGTCGATCGCGCGAGGCTGCGTGGTCTCTGGGCCTTTCGTGGAGTTGGCGGTAACCGGGCTGTTGTGGGGTGTGAGGGTGACGAACCATGCTCGGCGGGTCGAGTGCGGGGCGCGGGCACAGCCGGTCGCCGCGTCGCGACGTATTCGAGGTTCTCTGGGTCTCCGCCTTGCGGTCCGGCGTCTGTCGCGTCGAACAGCTGTGGCGGCCTCGGCGCGGGCACCAGGCAGTGCCGGGATATCGCCGATGGGCGTCGGCCGAACCCAGCCCAGTGGTACACGTGTCCTCCCGTCCTGGCGCTTCGGTGATCAGTTCCGCGTGGGTGCTTGTGTGTGGAATGGTGCGATGAGGGCACCCGGCGCGGGTGCCGTCGGGCGGCGGCAGTCTGTGGGCGGCATGTGGAGTTCGGGCACCGGGTGGTCGTGTCGGCGCCGAGGTCGATGTAGGCAAAGTCGGCGCGGTCATGGCGGCCCGGGTGTGCGGAAGTTGGGTGGCGCGGGAGTCGACGGACGGGTCGTACATGTCGCGTCCGAAGTCGTCGCATTCGCGGAGGCGTCGATGGCTGCGCGGATGGACGCTTTCTCGGCGGCAGCGTTGTTCGCTGTTTGCTCCCGGACCCGCAGAGAATGGAGGGGGTGGTGGTGGTGGCGGTGCCGGTCGCTCGCGGCTCGGCGGCGCCCCTTGGTGTTCTCCTTGGTGTTCTGGATTGGTGGGGCTGCACGAGCGTGCGGGTGGAAATGTCATCTCGTGCGGGTTGAAACGCCGTTTCGTGCGGGTTGAAATCGCTTTCAATCCGCACGGCGGTGGGGTTGAAACGGCTTCTGTCCGCACGGTGGTGCGGATTGAAACGAGCCGATACACCGCCGCCAGGCCCTTTTTCGGGTTTGCTCGACCGGTCTGCTCGATCATCCCCAGACGCCTGCCCTCGCTCAGGGCGCCCTCGACGCGCGCGCCTTGAGCCCCGCAGTCGGCCGCCAGCGCCGCCACTCCGGGCCGGGCGTTCGTGCCCACGGGATAGTCGGCGAACGTCTCCAGTCGGAGCAGCACGAGCTTCTGAGCGGTCGTCAGTGGGTGGGTGAACACGTCATCGCGCCACTGCCGCCGCTCCACCGATTCACTTCGCCCACTACCGTTGGCCCCGCTCGCGCGTGCCGTTCGTTGTTTGTCGCGGTGCCGGCCGGGCTAGCCCAGTGATGGCGCTGCGTTGCGTGTAGTCGAGCCGTGTGTTTTGCGTCTTGGTCTTTGTGCGCGTTCTTGGAGTGTAGTCGTTACCGTCGTCAGCAGGCTGGTGCCGTACCATGCGGAGGCGTGTGGCGTCCCAGGCACCTAGCGCGGCGCATCGGGGCCGGATGTCGGAGCCGCTTGCCGAGCATGGCGGTGGGGTGGGCCGCGCTGGAACCAAGCCCGGTCGCAGGCCTGAGCACGCCAGCTCGATCACACCGGGTGCAACGGAATGGCGGCTCGTGGCCCTTGCCTTTGTCCGCGGGCGCGCTCGAGGTCGAAGTGCTGACCCCGCACCTGGGCGACCTCCGAGACGCGGAGCCCGGCCAGCAACGCGAGGAGGATCATGGCGCGCGTCGATGACACATGCGCGCGGCCAGCAGCTTGGGGACATCGCTGTCGGCGATCGGCCTGGCGACCCGCTCAGGGACCCGCGGTGCTTTGATCTTCACCATCGGGTTATCGGCCCGCCGGTCGACGATCTGCAGCCACTTGAACCACGCCGCCAGGTAAGAGTGATAGGCCGCCGCTGTCGAGTCGGACCCTCGTCGGGTTGACGGTCCACCGCACGATATCAGCGCGGTGGGAAGCGGGTTGGATCTCTGACTCCGCGTAGAAACGTCGAACCAACCGGATTCGTTCGTCGATGGTCCGCGCTGACAACCGTTGCGCGTGCTGCCACAGCTCCCATTCCTCCAGGCCCACTACGAGAACCGCGCTCACAGCGGTGTCACCGTGAATGCGTCTGCCGGATCGGCGAATGTCTGCTTGCAGTGGACGCACCGTGCACGTCCGTCGCAGTCTGTGCAGTGCGCGTGTCCCGCGGCGCTGAAGCGTGACAGCGTCGAACGGCGCAGGCTTTCATGTGCTGCCCGATGTGTTGGCTGCTCGCATCCGTGAAGGTTGTCCGCCAGTGCGCGGTGCGTTTGCACGGTTCACCGCTCCCCGTGGGTTCGCAGGCGACCTTGTCGTTCAGCCCGCGGTGATGCTGAAGTGGAGTCGCTGTCGTGTTTTCCGGTTCCATTGTGTGCTCGCTTCCTTGATGGGTGGGCGGGCGGCCCGCTCGGTGTTGCGCAGGGGCTGGGGGGCCGTCTGTTTCGGCGAAAGCTGGAGGCGGCGCGGTACTCGTGTCGCGCGGCCCATGTGTCCCTCCCCCACGGTGATGCGTCGCTTTCGCGGTGCGCGCGGTGGATCCAGTCGTGGCTTGGCGATGGGGACCTGTTGGCTGCGAGGCGGGCCGCGAGTTGGTGCGCTTCATCCATAGCTGCGCGGCCTTCTGCGCGGCGCGTGGTGGCTTCTGCTGCGCCTCTTCGGGGCCGTCGTTGGGCCGCGGGTGGGGTCGTGGTCGCGGTGGGTGTGGCGTCGATGGGCGCGGTGGCCTCCCCGGGTCTGCGATGTTGTCCTTCCTGTCGTGCGTTTTCGGCCCCCAGTGTTAGTAGTTGTCGCGGTGAGTGCGGTCCTCGGTGTTAGTTATGCAGCAGAGCGAAGATGTGCCGCGGGACGGGAAGGCTGCGGCGAGCACGCGAAGCGGCAGGACTCTCGCACGCGCCCTGGCCGCGCGCATAGCCGAAACCCCGGCCTAAAACCGCCCCAGCAGTCACACGTATCGAGACCGACCAGCGCGAGCCCAAGGTGATAGAGGCCGGAGCGTCGCAGCGGCGCTGGGTGTCCCTCGTGCCCGTTCCGCCCGTCGCCCCGTGCGGAACTTGGTCGCCGTGGCTGGTTTGCTGCTGGTGCGGTCTTCGGTATGGGGTTCGCCGCGCGCGCTGAACGAGGCCTCGCCGCGTCGCAGAAGGCGGACGACGCCGAGACTGCCCAATCTTCGGAAATTCTCGGCGTAGAGGAACGCAATTCGGCACGAAAGCTGGCGCTGCGGGCAATTGGCGACTGGGAAGCATAAGGGCCGCTACGGAAACGCTCGAGCCTGTCCGCCCGCGACGAGTCGGTGTTCGATGCAGAGGCGTAACGGCGAGCGGTGTCGAGGCGTGGCGCAGGGGAGGGCGTGGGGCGGGTTGGTTGGTGGGTGTCGAGGCGGAAAAGGGGTGACGGCGGCGCGGGTGGGCGCTGGGGGGGTGTGTCGTGGTGGAAAGTGCTGCGTTCGGAGTGGTCGGGGAGGTGGGTGCGGACGAAAAGGGATGGTCGGCGGGGTCGGTGTGTTGCCGCGTCGTGGCGGGCGTGGGTGGGTTGTTGGGCGTTCGCCTTCCGGGTCGCGCGGCGTGTCGGGCGGGCGGCGGGTGTTGCCGCGCGCAGTGAGTGGCTCGCGGAGGCGCGGTCCTGCCGGGGCGGAGTGCTTGGTCGCGCCCGGGCCGTTCGCGCGGTGGTTCGGTTTCTGCGGTGGCGGGCCTGGGTCGGTGTTCGTTTGGGGGCGGTGCCGGGTACGGCAGGTGGCGCGCGAGTCGGGGGGGGGGGGCGGTGTGGCCAGGGCGATGTGCGACCGCGCGCGGTTGGGCGGGCCGTGGTTTGGGGCGGGCGGCCGGCCAGAAGTGGTCTTGGCGCGGCCGCGCGGCGCAGGTGTCGGTGCCGTTGCGCTCGCGGCCGCGGGGGGCGCGCGGGGGGGCGGGCCCGCGGGGTGCGTAGCGTCGCCCGGCCGGGCGCGCCGCCGGCGGGCCCGCGGCGGCGGGCGGGGCGGGGGGGACGGGCGGCCTAAACGTTGAGCCACGCAATGTCAGGCTGACAGCGCCGCCATGGATATATATGCGTCGTGAGGCTCTCAGGCTGACATTGCGGTCGGCTCAGAGAACCTTCTTCACCACGCTCGACTTCAACTGCATCCGCCCGAAGCCCGGCACCTTCGCGTCGATGTCGTGATCGCCCACACCATCGGAGATCAGGCGAATGCCGCCCACCTTGGTGCCGATCTTGACGACCCCACCACCGGCACCCTTGACCTTCAAACTCTTGACGATGGTCACGGTGTCGCCATCGGCGAGCGGGTTTCCCACCGAGTCGGTGACGACATCACCCGACACGCTGGCCTCGTCCACGCCCGGTGCCCACTCGTGCGCACACATCGGGCAGACCAGCAGCGCGCCAGACTCGTAAGCGAACTCACTCGCACATGCCGGACACGGCGGCAGAACCTCAGACATTGAACCTGAACTCCACCACGTCCCCGTCGACCATCACGTAGTCCTTGCCCTCCATCCGGACCTTGCCGGCAGCCTTGGCCGCGGCCATCGAGCCGGCCTCCTCCAGGTCGGCGAAGGACACGATCTCGGCCTTGATGAAGCCCTTCTCGAAGTCGGTGTGGATGACGCCGGCCGCCTTCGGGGCGGTGTCGCCGCGGTGAATCGTCCACGCGCGGGACTCTTTTGGCCCGGCGGTCAGGTAGGTCTGCAGGTTCAGGGTGTGGAAACCGGCCCGCGCCAACGCATCCAAGCCCCGCTCGGTCTGCCCGATGGACTCCAGCAGCTCGGCCGCGGACTCGTCGTCCAGCTCGATCAGCTCGGACTCGATCTTGGCGTCCAGGAATACCGCATCCGCCGGGGCCACCAGCGCGCGCAACTCGGCCTGCTTGGCCTCATCGGTGAGCACCGACTCGTCGGCGTTGAACACATACAGAAACGGTTTGGTGGTCATCAGGTTCAGCTCGCGCAGCAGCGACACATCGGTGCCGGCCGAGAAGAGCGTCTTGCCGGTGTCGAGCACCGCCTGCGCCGCCACCGCCGCCTCCAGCACGGCCTTGCGGTCCTTGTTGGTGCGCGCTTCCTTCTCCAGCCGCGGCACCGCCTTCTCCAGGGTCTGCATATCGGCCAGGATGAGCTCGGTCTCGATGACCTCGATATCCGAACGGGGGTCCACCCGGCCGTCGACGTGCACCACATCGTCATCGGCGAATGCGCGCACCACCTGACAGATGGCATCGCACTCGCGGATGTTGGCCAGGAACTTGTTGCCCAGCCCAGCTCCCTCGGAGGCGCCCTTCACGATGCCGGCGATGTCGACGAACGTCACCGGCGCCGGCACCGTCTTCTCCGACCCGAATATCTCGGCCAGTTTGTCCAGCCGAGGGTCGGGCAACGCCACCACACCCTCATTGGGTTCGATGGTCGCGAACGGGTAGTTCGCGGCCAGCACGTCGTTCCGCGTCAACGCGTTGAAAAGGGTCGACTTGCCGACATTGGGGAGACCGACGATTCCGAGGTTCAAGCTCACGGACTCCAGAGTCTAAGGGTTGTGACGATCTCCTCAGCGCGTGCTGGCAGCACACCAGCAGTTACAGCCGGTACGGTCGACGTGTGTCAGGTCAGTCAGCAGAGCCGACGGAGTCGGTTGATCACCGCTCCGCGCTCCCCCGATTCCAGGGGTTGCTGCCACCGAGTCTGCCGGGTCTGCCGTCCGGACTGCCGTGGTGGGGCGCCACCCTGCTGGCGGTGACGGCCACGGCCGTCGGCTTCGCCTATGACGCGGGTGCGGGCAACAAGGAACTCGGCGCCGTCTTCGCCACCCTCTACATCCTGGGCGCTCTGGCCGCGGTGGTGCTGGTGCGCCGCAGCGGACTGTTCACCGCCGTCATCCAGCCCCCGCTGATCCTGTTCGTCGCCGTGCCCACCTCATACTTCCTGTTCCACAGTGGCGAGCTCAGCGGCATCAAGGACATCCTGATCAATTGCGGCTACCCGCTGATCGAACGTTTCCCGCTGATGTTCTTCACCTCGGCCGCCGTGCTGCTGGTCGGCATGGCCCGCTGGTACCTCGACCGCGGTACCGGCCACGACGAAGCCGCCGCCACCGTTGCCACCGCCACCGATCCGCCTGCCGAGACCCCGCGGCGCGCAGCCCGTCGGTTCGCCCGCAGCGCAGGCCCGGTCGAGGGCGACGAGGACGCACCGATCCGGGCTCCGCGCCGGCCCCGCCGCGAGTCCGCCGAGCCCTACGAGCGGCCACGTCGCGCCCCGCGCACCGGTGAGCCCTCCCGCGCCCGGCACAACCGTCCGCCGGAATCCGATATCGCCGCATCGGCCGCGGCCGCCGATCGCCGCGAGCGGGCCGCCGCCCGGGAGCGCTCGGGCCGACCTCGTCGTCAGGGCGAGCCGCCGCTGCCCGGCGAGCGTCAGCCGCGTCGTCCCCGCAACCCGTCGGCCCGCGACCCCCGAGACCCGCGCGAGCCCCGCCGCACCCCACCCCCGTCCCGCGGATATGACCCCTATGTCCCGCGTGACGGCGCAGAGTACGAGCGCCCGCGGCGCCGTCCGAGGCCCGACGGCTACGAGCCGGACTACGGGCGGCCTGACGAACGCCAGGATCCGTATCAGGAGCGGCCGCGTCGCTCGTCGCCCACCGACAGCAGCCACCATCCCATCTCGCGGGTGCGCTACCGCAGCACCGATGAGGAACGGCACACCGAGCACCGCACCCGGCCGCGCGCGAGCCACCGCCGCGACGACGGGGAGTAGCCCGCTACGGCACCGCGCGTAGCAGTGCCCCCGCGGCGTCGACTGCGGGCGTGGAGCTGCCCGCGTCGCTGACGAACACCGCGAGCGCGAGATCACCGCGGATGCCGACGAACCAGCCGTGTGCGTGTGTGTCGTCGATGTACTCGGCGGTGCCGGTCTTTCCGAGCATGTCCGGGATGTCCTGCAGCTGAGTTGCGGTGCCGCCGGTGACCGTCTCGCGCATCATCGCCCGCACCTGCTCGTCGACACCGCTCGGCAGCGGCTCTGGGGTGCTGTCCGGCACGCCCGGCTCGCCCGCCACGATCGTCGGCGCCGGTACCGAGCCGTGCGCCAGCGTCGCGGCGACCAGGGCCATCCCGAACGGCGAAGCGGTGACCTTGCCCTGCCCGATGCCCTCCTCGACCCGCAACGCCGAGGTGTCCGCGACCGGCACACTTCCGGTGACGGTCGTCATGCCGGGCGCCACGTAGTCGATGCCCAGACCGAGCTGCGCCGCGGCCTTGGTCAGTCCGTCGGGCGGCAGGTTGACGGCCAGCCGGCCCATCGTGGTGTTGCAGGACCGCGCGAACGCGGTGTGCAGCGGAACGTCGCCGAGTGCGAAATTGTCGTCGTTGGGGATCTGGCGGCCCTCGATGTTCTCGGTGCCGGGACAACCGACGATGCTGTCCGGGGTGACCTGGCCGGCCTGCAGCGCCGCGGACACCGTCACCGTCTTGAACGTCGAGCCCGGCGGGTACAGACCGGTCAGCGCGATCGGGCCCTGGGCGTCGGCGGGCGCGTTCTGGGCGACGGCGAGCAGGTTGCCGGTGGACGGCTGGATGGCCACGATCGCGGCCGGCGTCGGCAACGGGGCCAGTGCATTCTCCGCAGCCAGCTGCACGCCGATGTCCAGGGTGGCCGAGATGTCACCGACCGGAGCGGCATCCTGTCCGCCCACCCGTTTGGGGCCCGTCGCGGTCTCCGCGGACACCGCCCACCCGGCGGCGGCATCGCTGCGCTGCTGCCACAGCTCGGACAGTCCCGGACAGCGTCGGTGAGGTCAGCGCGCGGTCGGTGGCCAGCAGCCGGGTCTGCGGCCGCAGCGTCACGTTCGGCAGCGCGGCCAGCTGCTCCTGGATCGGCAGTAGGTCCTCCGCGCGCAACGTGACGGCGGTGACGGGCTTGCCCGCCGCCAGATCGCCGGTCAGCGACTGCGCGGTGATCGTCGGCGCAATCGGATTGAGCAGCACGGCAACGGCATTCACATCGGCGCCGGGTGCGACATCAACGAGGGTCACGATGTGCTGGGTGAGTAGGTCGGCGCCGGTGCGGTCCAGCACCCGGGCGGCGGGTTGCGGGGCCAGCGTGCTGTAGGACAACGGGCCCTCATCGAGGCCGGGTGCGACGGTGGCCGGGTCCCACTGGACCTTCCAGTCCTCCCCGTCGGCCTTCGCACTGCCCCGCGTCGTGTAGGTCCACTCGGTGGCCTTCTCGGGCCCGAACTTCCACGTCGCGGCGAACGTGAACGTGGCCGCGTCCTCCTGGCGCTGCACCTCGGACACCTCGAAGCGAACGTCCTTGCCGAGGCTGGCGTAGAGCTTTCCGAGCACGTCGGCGGACGCCCGATCGGTGGTCAGCGCGGCGGCCGCGGGCGGATCGGCACGGTTGAGCGCCTCGGCGAAACCGTTGACGCTTGCGTTCAGCCGGTCTTCGGTGTCACTGCAGCCGGCGAGCAGCAGCACGGTCACGCACAGAACGGGGATCACACGTCGCAGAAGGCCCACAGGGCACGAACGTACCGTCAGTTGCGCGGCGGGCGGATCTCCCGGGGCAGAGCGAACACGAGTGTCTCGTTGGCCGTGGTCACCGGTTGCACGGTGCCGTAGCCGTATTCGGCCAGGCGGTCCAGCACGCCGCGCACCAGGATCTCGGGTACCGAGGCACCGGAGGTGACGCCCACGGTCGTCACGCCGGAGAACCAGGCCGGGTCGATATCGTCGGCGTAGTCGACCAGGTAGGAGTTCTGAGAGCCGGCGTTCAGCGCCACCTCGACCAGCCGCACCGAGTTCGACGAGTTCTTCGAGCCGACGACGATCACCAGCTCGCATTCCGGTGCCATGGCCTTCACCGCGACCTGGCGATTCTGGGTGGCGTAGCAGATGTCGTCGCTGGGCGGGTCCTGCAGCGTCGGGAACTTCTCCCGCAGCCTGCGCACCGTCTCCATCGTCTCGTCGACGCTCAGCGTGGTCTGCGACAACCAGATCACCTTGTTGGGGTCGCGGACGGTGACCTTGTCGACGGCGTCCGGGTTGTCCACCACCTGGACGTGATCGGGCGCCTCACCGGCGGTGCCGACCACCTCCTCGTGACCTTCGTGGCCGACGAGCAGGATGTCGTAGTCGTCGCGGGCGAACCGCTTGGCCTCGTTGTGCACCTTGGTCACCAGCGGGCAGGTCGCGTCGATGGTCTGCAGGTTGCGTTCGGCGGCCTCGACGTGGACGGTCGGCGCGACGCCGTGCGCGGAGAACACCACGATGGAGCCTTCGGGCACCTCATCGGTCTGCTCGACGAAGACGGCACCGGCCTTGGCCAGCGTGTCCACCACGTAGCGGTTGTGCACGATCTCGTGGCGCACGTAGATCGGGGCACCGTGCTTTTCCAGCGCCCGTTCCACGGTTTCGACGGCGCGATCCACGCCCGCGCAGTAGCCGCGCGGCTCGGCGAGCAGGACCCGTTTGCCCGCCACCCGTGAACTGACCGAGCCGGCGGCGCCCGGAATACCCATGTTGACGGTTGGTGGCATGCAACCAGGGTACTTACCGGCACCCGCCCCCGGCCAGCCGTAGGCTGCACCCATGGCAACTGCACCATACGGAGTCCGACTGCTTGTGGGTGCGGCGGTGACCGCGCTGGACGAGACACGCAAGCTCCCGCAGACGATCCTCACCTACCCGATGACGGTGGCCAGCCAGCTGGCTCATCTGGTGATGAAGGTGCAGCAGGACGTCGCCGATCTGGTCAATCGCGGCGACGAAGCGCTTGAGGAGTTGTTCCCACCCAAGGACGAGCAGCCGGAGTGGGCGACCTTCGATGAGGACCTGCCCGACGATCCGTTCAAGAACCTCTCCGATGACGACGTGGTGTCCGACATCTCCTCGGCGCGGCGCACCGACAACACGGTCGCTCGTCGCTCCGAAGGACGGTTCGCGCTCTTCAGCGAGGGCGAACCCGAGCAGGGCGCGTCGTCGGTGGCGGCCACCAACGGTGCGGCGGCGGGCATCGTCGCCGAGCTCGGCTACGAGTCCCTGACGCTGGCGCAGCTGCGGGCCCGACTGACCGCACTGAAGGTCGCCGACCTCGAGGCGCTGCTGGCTTTCGAGGAGGCCAACAAGGCCCGCGCCCCGTTCCAGACGCTGCTCGCCAACAGGATCACCCGCGCGTCGGCCAAGTGAGCGAACCCGGCCAATCCCCGGAGAACCCGTGGCCGGTCCGCGCGGTGGCGACCCGGGTCGCCAAATGGATCGACCGGCTCGGCACGGTCTGGGTCGAGGGGCAGATCGCGCAGCTCAACGTGCGGCACGGCTCCCCCACCGCGTTCCTGGTGCTGCGTGACCCGGCCGCCGACATGTCGCTGTCCCTGACCTGCCCGCGTGACCTGGTGGTCAACGCGCCGGTGCAACTCGCCGAAGGCGTCCAGGTGATCGTGCACGGAAAACCGCAGTTCTACACCGCGCGGGGCAGCTTCTCGTTGCGGGTCAGCGATATCCGCGCCGTCGGGGTCGGCGAACTGCTCGCCCGCATCGAACGGTTGCGTCGCCTGCTGGAGGCCGAGGGCCTCTTCGATCGCCGGCTCAAGCGCCCGATCCCGTTCCTGCCCAACACCATCGGCCTCATCACCGGACGCGCGTCGGCGGCCGAACACGATGTGATGGCGATCGCCTCCGGGCGCTGGCCGGCGGTGGCGTTCGCGGTACGCAACACCGCCGTGCAGGGCGCAGGCGCGGTCGCCCAGATCGTGGAGGCCCTGGCGGCACTGGACGCCGACGGCGGAGTCGACGTCATCATCCTCGCGCGCGGCGGCGGCAGCGTGGAAGACCTGCTGCCGTTCTCCGACGAGACACTGTGCCGGGCCATCGCCGCCTGCACCACCCCGGTGATCAGCGCCGTCGGGCACGAACCCGACAACCCGCTCTGCGACCTGGTCGCCGACCTGCGCGCGGCCACCCCGACCGACGCGGCCAAACGGGTGGTGCCCGATGCGGCCGCCGAGCAGGCCGGCGTCGACGACATGCGCCGGCGCAGCGCCCAGGCCCTGCGCAACTGGGTGCGCCGCGAACAGCACGTCATCGACCAGCTGCGCTCGCGGCCCGTGCTGGCCCGTCCGCTGCAGGCCCTGGATGCCCGCGCCGAGGAGGTGCACCGGGCCCGGCGCACCGTGCGCCGGGACATCGGCAGGCTGGTCGCCGCCGAGTCCGACCGCCTGTCGCATCTGCGCGCACGCCTGGGCACACTGGGCCCGGCGGCCACCCTGGCGCGCGGCTACGCCGTGGTGCAGGTGGTGAGCCCGCAGGACCGGCCGATCCTGCGATCGATCGACGACGCCCCGGCCGGCACCCGACTGCGGGTGCGGGTTGCCGACGGTGCCATCACAACAGTCAGCGAGGGTGCAGATGAAGCCCATTAGTCACATGGGGTACGAACAGGCGCGCGACGAACTGATCGAGGTGGTGGCGCAGCTGGAGCACGGCGGACTCGACCTGGACGCCTCCCTGAAGCTCTGGGAACGTGGCGAAGAGCTGGCCAAACGCTGTGAAGAGCACCTCGCCGGGGCGCGCAAGAAGGTGGCCGACACACTGGCCGCCGGCGACGCCGAAGAAAGTTGACAGCGCAAGCTACTCGCACGTTTCAGCACGCTGGACTTCAAAACTGGAACACGTTTCAGTTACCCTGACCGTATGGGTGACCCAACATTGCGCACTGACCTGGGCCGAGTCCTGGTGACCGGAGGCTCCGGCTTCGTCGGCGCCAACCTGGTGACGACACTGCTCGAACGCGGCCACGAGGTCCGCTCGTTCGACCGGGCGCCGTCCCCACTGCCCGCCCATCCGAGCCTGCAGACCGTCGTCGGCGATATCACCGATACCGGGCATGTGGCCGACGCCGTCGATGGTGTGGACACCGTCATCCACACCGCCGCGATCATCGACCTGATGGGCGGGGCGTCGGTCACCGAGGAGTACCGCAAGCGCAGTTTCGGCGTCAACGTCGAAGGCACCAAGAACCTGGTACACGCCGGGCAGGCCGCGGGCGTGCAGCGTTTCGTCTACACCGCATCCAACAGCGTGGTGATGGGTGGCCAGGACATCCAGCACGGCAACGAGACCCTGCCCTACACAGGTCGTTTCAACGATCTGTACACCGAGACGAAAGTCGTCGCCGAGCAGTTCGTCCTCGGCCAGAACGGTGAGCGGGGCATGCTCACCTGTTCCATCCGGCCCAGCGGCATCTGGGGCCGCGGCGATCAGACGATGTTCCGCAAGGTGTTCGAGAACGTGCTGGCCGGGCACGTGAAGGTGCTCGTCGGCAACAAGAACATCAAGCTGGACAACTCCTACGTGCACAACCTGATTCACGGTTTCATCCTGGCCGCCGAGCATCTGGTTCCCGGTGGATCGGCCCCTGGCCAGGCATATTTCGTCAATGACGGCGAACCGCTCAACATGTTCGAGTTCGCCCGCCCCGTGGTCGCGGCATGCGGCCGCAATCTGCCGAACTTCCGGGTCTCCGGCAAGCTCGTGCACAAGGTGATGACGGGCTGGCAGTGGCTGCACTTCAAGTACGGTGTCCGCGAGCCGCTGGTCGAACCCCTTGCCGTGGAACGGCTCTACCTGAACAACTACTTCTCGATCGCCAAGGCGCAGCGCGACCTGGGGTACGAGCCGCTGTTCACCACCGAACGGGCGATGGCCGAATGCCTGCCCTACTACACCGAGCTGTTCCACAAGATGGAAGCCCAGGGGTCCGAGCCGCTGGTGGCGGCCGCCGCCCCGGTCCCACCGAAGGGCTGATTTACTTCCCTGCATGCCGCAGTTCCGCGTCGCCGACAACGGAGACGCCCATATCCGCTATCTCGACTCCGGCGGCGACGACCGTGGCGCTCCTGTCGTGTTCGTGCCCGGATTCACCTGCGTCGCACCTGACTACACCGGGGTGCTGCCGCTGTTCGGCCGGCGCACCATCGTCGTCGAACTGCGCGGCCACGGCTGCAGCGTCGCGCCGACCGGCCCGTACGACGCCGCGGCGCGCGCCGGTGACATCGGGGCCGCGATCGACGCGGTGACGGACGGCCCAGTGCATCTCATGACGTTCTCCCGCGGCACGTCCTACGCGCTGACCTGGGCGTTGGCCCACCCCGACCGGGTCCGGTCCATCTCGATCGGCGACTACCTGCCCGAGGAGATCGCGCTACCCGATGAAATCGCCATGGGCGTATTGGGCGGCCGCTGGCGGGGCACCCCGGTGCACGAACGCCTCGACCGCAGCGCCGCCGCCGCGACCTTCGCCGCTGCGGTGTCGCGGTCGCTGTGGGAGCCGCTGGCGCAGTGGGGCCCGCCGCTGCTGGTGGTCCGCAGCCCCAACAGCCCCATCATCGATGCGGCGGCGTGGGCCCGGTACCGGCGGCTGTTCCCGGGCGCGCGCCTGCACGAGTTCCCCGACTCACCGCACGACATTTTCCGACCCGATCGCGGGCGGTACCCCTTGCTGGTGCGTGAGCTCGTCGACAGCGTCGAGACCGGCTCCAGAGCTGGACAAGGCCGGTGACGCTGTAGCGTCCCGGCCTCTGGCTTCCCGCGCGGAGTCTACAGAACCGGGGAAACGTGTCCCCAGATTACGGTACCCATCGGCCGCGGCCCAAATCAGCCCAACTCTTCCCGCGAGGCGGGGTGACCGCCGACGATGGCGCGCAGCATCCGCACCGTCATCGGAGTCGTGGTGCTCTCGACCCGCTTGAGCAGGTCGCACGCATTGTCGGCGCTGGTTTCCGGTGGCACCACGTAGAGCAGCGCGTTGCGGGTGTGGGTGCCGGTCAGATAGATGGTGTCCCTGGCCACCAGCGAGTAGCGGTCCACCGATATCACCGTGGTGCCACGGATGATGCGCGAGGGCGCCGACGGAAACAGGCTCGGGTCATACAGCACCCGGGAGACCGGTCCGAGCCACCGGCCCATCACCGAGATCAGGTCGGGCAGCGTCGTCTTCAGGTCGTATGCCGGCGGCCACCACGCGCCGTCGACGGTGCCGCGCTGATCGGTGCGCCCGCAGATGGCGAGCCGGGTGGCGGACAGATGTTCGGCAGTGACATCGACCATCGGCGATGCTCCCATCACTATCAGAGCGACCGCAGACGGCAACCGACGAAACGGGCACGCGAGGAGCCCACGATTTCTCCAGAGTAGCCCGGGGCCCCACGGGATCGTCGCCGCCCCGCTATCGCTCTGAAACGCAAGGCGATACGCGACGCCGAATCCTCGCGAGCGCGGTGGCCGGTTCCTGGTATACCGATCAGGTGCGTCACCGATCAGAGCAGACATCGCGGCGGACGGGAAGGCCCAACATTGTCGCCCTCCGGGGCGACGATATCGGTATCAGTAACCACAGCAGCCTCAAACAAGCTCGAAGACTTCCTGTCCTCGGATTCAAAGGTCCTCGATTCGGTTGATCCGCGGTGTGAACGCGCGCGTTGTGATGTCCTGAACCCGGACAAATCGAAGGGTGATGGCCATGCGGATCCGAACCGAGAACCGGCGACCGTCACGTCACCGCGCGGACCACGACTGCCGCTGCAGATGCAGCAAATGTCAGAGCGACAAGCATTGCCACAACATGGCTACCGGGTGCCGCGCGGCGCACTGGTGAGCGCACCACGGGATCACCCGATCGCACCGTCACAACCGGTGCCGAACACCTCCAGTCTTGACCAGGCAGCGATCTGAACGAGGCGCTTTGACTCCGGCGGCACCTGCGTACCGCCCGACAGGAAGGACAGTCAGTGACTACCGCCAAACCCAACATCCTGGTCATCTGGGGCGACGACATCGGCATCTGGAACCTGAGCTGCTACAGCCGGGGAATGATGGGCTACCAGACTCCCAACATCGACCGGATCGCCAGTGAGGGAGTACTTTTCACCGACTCCTATGGCGAGCAGAGCTGCACCGCGGGCCGGGCATCATTCATCACCGGGCAGAGCGTGTACCGCACCGGCATGAGCAAGGTCGGCATGCCAGGTGTCGACATCGGCCTGCAGAAGGAAGACCCGACCATTGCCGAGCTGCTGAAACCGCTGGGATACGCCACCGGCCAGTTCGGCAAGAATCACCTCGGCGACCTCAACAAGTATCTGCCGACCGCACACGGGTTCGACGAGTTCTACGGCAACCTCTACCACCTCAACGCCGAGGAGGAGCCCGAGCACGAGGACTACCCCACCGCCGAGGAGGCCCCGCTGCTACGCAAGGCTCTGCTTCCGCGCGGGGTCATCCACTCCTGGGCCACCGAGGAGGATTCCGGCGAGGTCGACCCGCGGTATGGCCCGGTGGGCAAACAACGCATCGAGGACACCGGCCCGCTGACCAAGAAGCGGATGGAGACCATCGATGATGAAACCACAGCCGCCTGCGTGGATTTCATTCGGCGCCAGCACGAATCCGAGACTCCGTTCTTCGTGTGGATGAACACCACCCACATGCATTTCCGCACGCACACCAAGCCGGAGAGCGAGGGACAGGCCGGGCGCTGGCAGTCGGCTTACCACGACACCATGATCGACCACGACGGCCACGTCGGCACCCTGCTCGATCTGGTCGACGAACTCGGCATCGCCGAGGACACCATCGTCGTCTACTCCACCGACAACGGTCCGCACGCCAACAGCTGGCCCGACGGCGCCACCACCCCGTTCCGCAGCGAGAAGAACACCAACTGGGAGGGCGCGTTCCGCATCCCCGAACTGATTCGCTGGCCGGGCAAGATCAAGGCCGGAACAGTATCCAATGAGATTGTTCAGCACCATGATTGGCTTCCCACATTTCTGGCCGCCGCGGGTGTGCCGGATATCGTGGAGAAACTCAAGGCCGGCCACGAGGCCGGCGATGAGACGTTCAAGGTGCACATCGACGGTTACAACCTGCTGCCCTACCTGACCGGCGAAGTGGACAAGAGCCCACGTCGCGGAATGATCTACTTCTCCGACGACGGAGACGTGCTGGGCATCCGGGCGGGCAACTGGAAGGTGGTGTTCCTGGAGCAACGTTGCCAGGGCACTTTGGAGGTGTGGTTCGAACCGTTCACCAAGTTGCGGGCACCGAAGCTGTTCAACCTGCGCACCGATCCGTTCGAACGCGCCGATATCACCTCGAACACCTACTGGGACTGGGTGATCGACCGTCTCTACCTGATGTTCTATGCCAGCGCGATCGTCAATCAGTTCCTGGAGACGTTCAAGGAGTTCCCGCCACGCCAGGAGCCGGCCTCCTTCACGATCAGCAATGCCGTCGAAGAGTTGGAGAAATTCCTCGCTGCCCGAGGGGACTGACGTTGGCTCTCGAATCCTGGCGCGACGGTGCCACCAAGTCCGCGATCATCGACTTCGTCGACCGGGCCCGCCGCGAGGTCGACCCCGAGGAACGCGTCGCGGTGTTCGACAACGACGGCACGTTGTGGTGCGAGAAGCCGATGTACATCCAGCTCGATTTCATCGTCCGGCGGCTGGCCGAGAAGGTGGCCGCCGATCCCTCGCTCGCCGAAGGGCAACCCTATCTGGCGGCACACAACGGGGACCTGCAGTGGTTCGGCGGTGCGGTCACCAAGCACTACCAGGGTGACGATTCAGATCTGAAAACCCTTGCGGCGGCGGTACTGTCCCTGCACGATTCGGTGAAGGTCGAGGACCACGCCGCCGGGGTCGGCACCTTCTTCGCCGAGGCCAAGCACCCCATCCTCGGGCGGCCGTACCTGGAATGCACGTACCTTCCGATGGTGGAACTGCTGGGCTACCTGCAGGATCACGGATTCACCTGCTACATCGTCTCGGGCGGCGGCCGTGACTTCATGCGCCCGGTCACCACCCAGATCTACGGCATTCCACCCGAACGGGTGGTGGGCAGCGCGCAGGGGCTGAAGTTCGTCGGTGCCGACGGGCACGGTGACCTGCTGCTGCAGCCCGCCCTGGACATCTGGGATGACGGACCCGAGAAACCGGTGCGCATCTGGAATCGCATCGGCCGGCGCCCCATCCTGGCGGCGGGCAATTCCAATGGCGATGACGAGATGCTGACCTACACCGGAGGCCGGCAAGGCCCGTCCCTGAAACTACTGGTGCTGCACGACGATGCCGAACGCGAATTCTCCTACACCGCGGGGGCGGAACGTGCGCTGGGCCATGCCGAGCAGTTCGGGTGGACCGTCGTGAGCATGCGTGATGATTGGTCCACCGTCTTCAGTGCGTGACAACGACCTTGTCTGGATCGAGCCACAGACCACGACTCTGGGTTCCGACACGCACTATCCCGAGGAGGCGCCGGCACGGGAGGTGACCGTGGACGGTTTCTCGATCCAGCGTCACCAGGTGACCAACAGCCAGTTCGCCGCCTTCGTCGACGCGACCGGCTACCGGACCGTCGCCGAACGGCCGGTCGACCCCGCCGATTACCCGGGCGCACCCGCGGAGAACCTGGTTCCCGGTTCGATGGTCTTCCGGCGCACTGCGGGGCCGGTGGATCTGCGGCACCTCAGCCAATGGTGGACCTGGACCCCCGGTGCCTGCTGGAACCATCCGCGCGGGCCCCGCTCATCGTTGACCGGCCGTGACCGGCACCCGGTGGTGCACATCGCGTTCGAGGATGCCCAGGGCTACGCCGAATGGGCCGGACTCGCGCTGCCCACCGAAGCTCAATGGGAGACCGCAGCCCGGGGTGGGCTGGCCGGGGCGGCATACACCTGGGGCGAGGACCCGGAGAGGCCCGGTGAGCGCAAGGCGAACTACTGGCACGGCGAGTTTCCCTACCTACCGGAGTCCGGCTACGGCACGACCCAACCCGTCGGCAGCTTCGAGCCCAACGGTTACGGCCTGCTCGATATGGCCGGCAATGTCTGGGAGTGGACCACCGACTGGTACGGGCAGGACCGGGCCGTGGGCGGCTGCTGCGCGGCGGACAGCTACGACCCCGCGCAGCCACAGTTCGAGATCCCCCGCAAGGTCATCAAGGGCGGATCCTTCTTGTGCGCGGACAGTTACTGCATGCGGTACCGGCCGGCCGCGCGGCGACCGCAGATGGTCGATACCGGAATGAGCCACATCGGTTTTCGCTGCGTCAAGAATTGACCCGGCCGGGCGCACCGGGTCAGGATGGCCCGCGCCCAAGTGGGCGAACAGAATACGGATGCCAAGGCAGCCCGGTGTGCTGGTGCGCCGACCCGCGGGGCTGGAACTGAAGATCAACTAATCAACTCCGACTCCGTTCGCTACTGTGACAGACGTTGCGCCCCCGGCTGATGGAGTCCCGATGACCGAAACCGTGTTGGTGACCGGAGCCTTCGGGCTGGTCGGTTCGGCAACCGTGCACCGACTCGCCGCCGACGGACGGCGGGTGGTCGCCACCGATCTGGACGTCCCGGCCAATCGGAAGGCCGCCGAATCCCTACCGGTCGGCGTCACCGTCCGTTGGGCCGACCTCACCGACCCCACGACGGTCGGCACGCTCGTCGACGAGGTGGCGCCGGCGGCGATCATCCATCTCGCAGCGGTCATCCCGCCGTTCATCTACCAGCGCCGCGGACTGGCCGAGCGCGTCAACGTCGATGCCACCGCCAGTCTCGTACGGGCCGCCGAAAAGCTTTCCACACCAGCCCGTTTCGTGCTTGCTTCCAGCATCGCCGTCTACGGCTCGCGAAACCCGCACACGGTGGACGGTGTGCTCACCGCCGAAACCCCGGTGAACCCCGCCGACATCTACGGCGACCACAAGGTCAAGGCCGAGAAGATCGTGCGGACCTCGGCGCTGGACTGGGTCATCCTGCGGCTGGGTGGCGTGCTGACCGCGAGCCCCGGTTCCTACATGAAGATGGACAACTTCTACTTCGAGGGCATGCTGCCCACCGACGGCCGGCTACAGACCGTCGATGTGCGCGACGTGGCGAGCGCCTTCGTAGCGGCCACCACCGCCGACGCACTGGGCGAGACACTGCTCATCGGCGGTGATGATGCCACCCATCGCCTGCTGCAGGGCGATGTGGCCCCGGCGATGGCAGCCGCGCTGGGCCTGGTGGGCGGTCTGCCCACCGGGCTCAAGGGCGACCCGCGCAACGACGACGGCTGGTTCAACACGGACTGGATGGACACCACCAGAGCCCAGGAAGTGCTCGGCTTCCAGCATCATTCGTGGCCCGACATGTTGATCGAGACAGCCGCGAACGCCGGTATCAAACGGCCACTGCTGCGCGTCATCGCACCGCTTGCCAAGCAGATCCTCAAACGCCAGACGGCATATCACGGCACCGGGATGCGGTACGCGGACCCGTGGAAGGCCATCAGCGACAAATGGGGCGACCCACGACCGGAGGTTCACGCATGACGGGTAAGACGGCTTCCGGGGCGAGCGAAGCGACGGGTAAGACAGCTTCCGGGGCGAGCGAAGCGACGGGTAAGACAGCTTCCGGGGCGAGCGAAGCGACGGGTAAGACGGCCGTGGTCGTCGGCGGGGCCTCCGGTATCGGCTGGGCGTCGGCGCAGGCGCTGGCGGCCGAGGGGTACCGCGTCGTCGTCGCCGACCGCAACGCCGAGGGCGCCACCGCCCGCGCCGCCGAACTCGGCGACCCGCATTCGGGGGCGGCGGTCGATGTCGTCGACGAGGCTTCGGTGGCAACACTTTTCGCGCAGACCGGTGTTGTGGATGCCGTGGTGAGCTGCGCCGGCTTCTCCAATATCGGGCTGATCGTCGACCTCGCCGTTCAGGACTTCCGGGCCGTCATCGACGTCTGCCTCACCGGCGCCTTCATCGTCACCAAATACGCCGGTCGGTATCTGAACGACGGCGGCGCGCTGGTCTCCATCTCCTCCCTCAACGGCCGCCAGCCCGCCGCAGGCATGAGCGCCTACTGCTCGGCCAAGGCCGGGCTGTCGATGCTCACCCAGGTGGCCGCCCTGGAGTTGGCGCCGCGCGGAATCCGGGTCAATGCCGTGGCGCCCGGTTTCGTGCACACCCCGCTCACCGAGGGCGCCGCACTGGTACCCGGGGTCGTCGAGGAGTACGTGGAGAACACCCCGCTGGGTCGAGCCGGCACTCCCGAGGACATCGCCGAGGCCGTCGTATTCCTCACCAAGGCGTCCTGGCTGACCGGTGAGGTGCTCGACCTCAACGGCGGATCCCACATGAAGCGGTACCCGGATCTGCTCGGGCACATCATGAAGCTCGCGCAACAGTGACAGAACCTGTCCAATAGACCCGTGAAAACGGAGTTCACCCTCAGCCAGAAACGGGCCCTGGCCATCGCGACCGTCATCGCGATCGCTTTCGGCGCCTACTTCCTGCGCGGCTACTTCATCCTCATCGTGGTCGCGGCGGTGGTGGCCTACCTGTTCGACCCGCTCTACGAGCGGCTGCGCACCAGGTTCAGCGCCGGCCTGTCGGCCACCCTGACCCTGTTCGCGGCGCTGGCCATCGTGATCATCCCGATCAGCGGTGCCGTCGCCCTCGGCGTCGTGCAGATCACCACCATGGTGCGCAACGTCGCCGACTGGGTGGGCAAGACCGACCTGAGCACCCTCGGGGACCGCTCCCTGCGGGTGGTCAACGAACTGATCGACCGGGTGCCATTCCTGAAGAGCACCGACATCACCCCCGAGCAGCTGCAGCACTGGGTGGTCACCTTCGCCCAGCGCGCCGGCGAATGGGGCCTGCATTTCCTGCAGGGTGCGGCCGGCGGACTCTTCGGCGGTCTCACCGCCGCGATCATCTTTCTGTACGTGTTCATCTCGCTGCTGGTCAACGGCGACGACCTGCGGCTGCTGATCCGCCGGCTCAACCCGCTCGGCGAGGAGGCCACCGACCTGTACCTGGCCAAGATGGCGGCCATGGTGCGCGGCACCGTGCGCGGCCAGTTCGTCATCGCGCTTGCTCAGGGCATCGCCGGCGCCATCTCGATCTACATCGCGGGGTTCCATGACGGGTTCTTCATCTTCGCCATCCTGCTGTCGGCGCTGTCGGTGATCCCGCTCGGCGGCGGCATCGTCACCATCCCGTTCGGGATCGGTCTCGCGCTGTTCGGCAATGTCATCGGCGGCATCTTCGTCATCGTCTTCCACATCGTCGTGGTGACCAACATCGACAATGTGCTGCGCCCGATCCTGGTGCCCAAGGAGGCCAAACTCGACTCGGCGCTGATGCTGCTGTCGGTGTTCGCCGGGATCACCATGTTCGGCTTCCTCGGCATCGTCATCGGGCCGGTGGTGATGATCGTCATCGTCACCACGATCAGCGTGTACCTGTGGGTCTACAAGGGTGTGCCGATGGAGATGGGCACCGAGGCCCTGGAAGACGAACCCGACAAACCCAGCAGGCTCAGAGAGTTGATCGCGCGGGCCCGTGCCCGGCGTCAGGCACCACCGGCGGCGCCGGCGCCGGCGGCCGACAACGGACCGGGACCGGGCGACTAAACCCCGACTAAACGGGCAGCGGCGTCTGGCTCTGCACGGCCTTCGCCAGCGTGCGGAAGTCGTCCTGGGACCCGGCGCCGGTGATGGCGATCTGAGCCTGTCCGGCCTCGCGGCCTGAGCGTTCTGCACCATCCAGTCGCGTGGTCCAGATCGGCTCGCCCTCCCCGGGCTCGTAGACGACCCAGCTCACCCCGTCGACATCCTGCGTACCGGTGGGCACCGCCTCGGGGTTCAGGTAGCCGACCAGCCTGGCCTCGTCGGCGTTGCTCTGTGTCAGGCTCAGATACATCTTGCTCGGGGCGATATAGCCGACCCGCGAGGTCATCGCCCGGACCGTCTGACCGGTCGCCGGGTCGGTGCGGCCGCCGTCGATACCGCCGCGCGCCCCGGAGTTGGGTTGCCAGCCCGCGGGCAGCTCCGGCAGCCTGACCGGGAACTTCAGCACCTCGGCGTCGGCCTGCAGCGCGGCCGGGGCGTCGAACTGCGGGATGTCACCCTGACCGGGCCCGCTGGGCGCGAACGAGCACATGCCGAGCACGCCGGCCAGCACGATGCAGATCAACACCAGCGGGGCCATCGACCAGAACATGTCGCGGCCGTCCTGCAGGAGACGGTCCTTGGCGGGCCGGGGAACCGGCACCATCACCGGTGCGTCGGGGTTCGGTTCCGGGGTGCTCATGACAGCCAGTATCCCAGTTCCCAAACTTCGACCCGCTAATGGGACAATCTGGCCCATGACGCCTTCGCGCCGGGAAGCCCCAGACCGCAACCTCGCCCTCGAACTCGTGCGAGTCACCGAAGCCGGAGCCATGGCCGCGGGCCGTTGGGTCGGCCGCGGTGACAAGGAGGGTGGCGACGGCGCCGCCGTCGACGCCATGCGTGAGCTGGTGAACTCGGTGTCGATGCGCGGTGTCGTGGTCATCGGCGAGGGCGAGAAGGACAACGCCCCGATGCTCTACAACGGCGAAGAGGTCGGCAACGGCGACGGACCCGAGTGCGATTTCGCGGTCGATCCCGTCGACGGCACCACCCTGATGAGCAAGGGCATGCCCAACGCCATCTCGGTGCTCGCCGTCGCCGAGCGCGGCGCCATGTTCGACCCGTCCGCGGTGTTCTACATGAACAAGATCGCGGTCGGACCGGACGCCGTCGATGTCCTCGACATCACCGCACCGATCGGCGAGAACGTCCGCCGTGTCGCGAAGGCAAAAAACCTGACCGTCCCCGACCTCACGGTGTGCGTGCTGGACCGACCGCGGCACGCCCAGCTGATCGCCGACGTCCGAGAGGCCGGCGCCCGCATCCGGCTGATCTCCGACGGCGACGTCGCCGGCGCCATCGCCGCCTGCCGCCCCGGTTCCGGCACCGACCTGCTCGCTGGTATCGGCGGCACACCCGAGGGCATCATCACTGCCGCGGCCATCCGCTGCATGGGTGGGGCCATCCAGGCCCAGCTCGCCCCGACCGACGACGACGAAAAGCAGAAGGCCCTCGACCGCGGCCACGACCTGGACCGGGTGTTGCACACCGAGGATCTGGTCTCCGGGGAGAACGTGTTCTTCTCCGCCACCGGCGTCACCGACGGCGACCTGCTCAAGGGCGTGCAGTTCTATGGCGGCGGCTGCACCACTCAATCGATCGTGATGCGGTCCAAGTCCGGCACCGTCCGGATGATCGAGGCCTACCATCGGCTGGCCAAGCTCAACGAGTACTCCTCGGTGGACTTCACCGGGGATTCGACTGCAGCACACCCCCTCCCCTGACCGCATCAGCGACCCACGAAAAGGACCCAGATGACCGACAGTGCTGTCGAGAAAAAAGCCGGCCAGAAAAAAGCCGGCGAGATCGAGTACCGGATCGAGCACGACACCATGGGTGAGGTCCGGGTTCCGGTCAACGCCCTGTGGCGGGCCCAGACCCAGCGGGCAGTGGAGAACTTCCCGATCTCGTTCCGCCCGCTCGAGCGCACCCAGATCCGCGCGATGGGCCTGTTGAAGGGCGCCTGCGCCCAGGTCAACAAGGACCTCGGACTGCTGGCGGCCCAGAAGGCCGACGCCATCATCGCCGCCGCCGCCGAGATCGCCGACGGCCTGCACGACGACCAGTTCCCCATCGACGTGTTCCAGACCGGGTCGGGCACCAGCTCGAACATGAACGCCAACGAGGTCATCGCGTCCATCGCCGCGGCCAACGGCGTCATGATCCACCCCAATGACGACGTCAACATGTCGCAGAGCTCCAATGACACCTTCCCCACCGCCACCCATATCGCGGCGACCGAAGCCGCTGTGCGCCATCTGATCCCGGCGCTGGAGATCCTGCACGAGTCGCTGGCCGGCAAGGCACGGCAGTGGCGCACCACCGTCAAGTCCGGCCGCACCCACCTGATGGACGCCGTGCCGGTGACACTCGGCCAGGAGTTCGGCGGTTACGCCCGCCAGATCGAGGCAGGCATAGAACGGGTGCGCGGGTGTCTGCCCCGACTGGGCGAACTGGCCATCGGCGGTACCGCGGTCGGCACCGGCCTCAACGCCCCAGAAGGCTTCGGCACCAAGGTGGTCGAGGTGCTGGTGGATCAGACCGGCCTGGGCGAACTGCGCACCGCCGCCGACTCTTTCGAGGCTCAGGCCGCCCGCGACGGGCTGGTCGAGGCGTCCGGCGCGCTGAAGACCATCGCGGTGTCGCTGACCAAGATCGCCAACGACGTGCGCTGGATGGGCTCGGGCCCGCTGACCGGTCTGGGCGAGTTGCAGCTGCCGGACCTGCAGCCGGGCAGCTCGATCATGCCGGGCAAGGTCAATCCGGTGCTGCCGGAAGCGGTGACCCAGGTGGCCGCGCAGGTCATCGGCAACGACGCCGCGGTCACGGTCGGCGGGCTGTCCGGTGCGTTCGAACTCAACGTCTACATCCCGATGATGGCGCGCAACGTGCTGGAGTCGTTCACTCTGCTGGCCAATGTCTCGAAGTTGTTCGCCAGCAAGTGTATTGACGGGCTGGTGGCCAACGACGCGCACCTGCGCGAGCTGGCCGAGTCGTCACCGTCCATCGTGACGCCGCTGAACTCGGCGATCGGCTACGAGGAGGCCGCCAAGGTCGCCAAGGAAGCACTCAAGGAGCGCAAGACCATCCGCCAGACGGTGATCGACCGCGGACTGATCGGCGACAAGCTGTCCGAGGCGGAACTGGACAAGCGCCTCGACGTGCTGGCGATGGCGAAGGTCAAGCCGGGCGAATAGCGACCCGCCCTCACGAGCAGACGCAAATGGCCCCTGAAACAGGTGTTTCGGGGGCCATTTGTGTCTGCTCGGCAGAAAAGACAGCGGCCTAACGGGTCGGCTCCGGGCTCGTCGAATGTGTCCGGGTGCTGGTTCTCCGCCGGTGAGTGCGCCGCGGTGTTGACCGCGGTCCCACCCATACCGGCCGCCGCCGCGGCGATGTCCATCGCGGTGGAGTGCGGCGCCGGCGGCTGCGGCGCCTCCGGCTGCGCTTCGTCGAGCCTGTAGTGCCGGGACAGCCGGTCGGCTTCGTCCACGGTGATGCCCTCGCCGACCCGCACCTTGGGCGCCTCCTTGACCGCCGCCTTGGTGACCGTGAGCGTCACCGCCCGGCCCTCTTGGCGAGAACCGCCCAGCGGGATCAGCATCTGGGACTTCCGGAACAGACCGGTGTGCACTTCGGCCCACTTCGGTTCGCGGCTGCGACCGTCGACGAAGAGCCTGCCGATCTTGCCGATCTTGTCGCCCGAAACGTCGTAGGCGGTGGCGCCGACGTATTGATCCACCAGACTCGTCATCAGCGGGGAATAGCCATCGCAGCGCGGTGACAAACCTCATGGGCGATCTCGGCGTGATCGGCTGCGGTGAACGCAGCCGATCACGCCGAGGCCACTCCTCAGGGCAGGGCGTCGGGGGTGATCTCCTCCAGCATCTCGGTGACCAGCGCCGCAATCGGGGACCGCTCGCTGCGCGTCAGCGTGATGTGGGCGAACAAGGGATGCCCCTTCAACTTCTCGATGACTGCGGCGACACCGTCGTGCCGACCGACCCGCAGGTTGTCACGTTGGGCGACATCGTGGGTGAGCACGACCCGCGAACCCGTTCCCAGCCGGGACAGCACCGTCAGCAGCACATTGCGTTCCAGCGACTGCGCCTCGTCGACGATCACGAACGAATCGTGCAGCGAGCGGCCACGAATGTGGGTCAGCGGCAACACTTCCAGCATCCCGCGGGAAAGCACCTCCTCCAGCACCGCCGGGCTGGCCAGCCCCTCCAGGGTGTCGAAGACGGCCTGCGCCCAGGGGCCCATCTTCTCGCTCTCGCTGCCGGGCAGGTAGCCGAGGTCCTGGCCACCGACCGCGTACAGCGGCCGGAAGACGACCACCTTGCGCTGGGTGCGGCGCTCCAGCACCGCCTCCAGCCCGGCGCACAGCGCCAGCGCCGATTTACCGGTGCCGGCCTTACCGCCGAGCGACACGATGCCGACGGACTCGTCGAGCAACAGGTCGAGGGCGACGCGCTGTTCGGCTGACCTTCCCCGGAGGCCGAACACCTCGCGATCACCACGCACCAGCTGCACCCGTTTGTCCGCAGTGACCCGGCCCAGCGCCGACGAGCTGCCGCCGAGCAGCCGAACCCCGGTGTGGCAGGGCAGATCTCGCGCTGCAGCCATATCGAGGTCACCCTCGGCGAACAGCGTGTCGATCTCCTCGGGCGCCGTATCGAGCTCGCTCATGCCCGTCCAGCCGGAGGTGATCACATCCTGGGCGTGGTACTCGTCGGCGTCCAGACCGACCGCACCCGCCTTGACGCGCAGCGGGATGTCCTTGCTCACCAGCGTGACGTTCTTACCCTCGGCGGCCAGGTTGGCCGCACAGGTCAGGATGCGCGCATCGTTGGTATCGGTACGGAAGCCGACCGGTAGCACAGTGGGGTCGCTGTGGTTCAGTTCGATGTGCAGCACTCCGCCTTGAGCGCCGACCGGAATCGGCTGATCCAGCCGCCCATGTTTCAGACGTAGGTCGTCGAACAGCCGCAGGGCCTGGCGGGCGAACCAGCCAAGCTCGTGATGATGCCGTTTGGCCTCCAGCTCGCTGATCACCACGAGCGGGACAACCACCTCATGCTCGGCGAACCGTGTGCATGCCCAGGGATCGGACAGCAGCACGGAGGTGTCGAGCACGTAGGTCCGGATCGAATCGGTCACGAGGCGCTCCTAGACCTCCGCGGCCCCGCGGAAGCAATTCGGCGGGCACCGCGGTACCGAGGACCGGGGCCGGTCCCGTTCTCGCGAAAAGATCGGTACCGCCCGGACAGCAAAGCAATTCGCTAGCCATCGGAATCGACGCTACTCCCGCTCTACGGGATGCGCTCGGCAGGCGCGCCGGGCCAACCGGCACAACAGGTTACGCGCCGGTGAACTCTCGTAACTCTGGTTCCTCGGCGACGCCCCATGCGGCGATCCGGTCGGCGATTACAGCACGTCGGGCGGCGTCGTCGAAGATGCCGGCCTCGGCGACCGAGGCGCGCTTGTCGGCGTAGGCCTCGATGTCCCCACCGAGGACGTCGAGCTCTGCGGCGCGGCGGGCGATGGCGCTGACGGTCTCGGCGCGGGTGTCGGTGGACAGGCAGTGCGCCACCAGGTTGGCGAAGAACTCCTCGTGACGTTCCTCGTCGGCGGCGATCCGGCCGATGAGGCCCTTGAGGGTGGGCTCGGTGATCTGCGCCTGCAGGTTGCGGGTGAACACCGCATGCTCGCGCTCGAAGAACGTCATGAACACCAGGGTCTCGATCTGGGAGAAGCGATCGGCCCGGTAGCCCTTCATGACGTGCTCGACGCGCACGTCCTCATTGGCCGACGGATCGATCTCGCGGGTGACCACCAGGTAGTTGCGCAGCGCAATGGCGTGCAGGTGCTCCTCGGCGGTCCAGCGGCCGATCCAGCGGCCCCACTTCTCCTCGAGGATGAAGTGTTCGACGATCTCACGGTGGTGCGCGGCGAGGTTGTCCTTGGTGATGAGCAGGATCTCGCAGGCATCGGTAATCGGCTTGGGCAGGGTCACCTGGGACGGATCCCAGTCCTTGCCGCCCAGGAAGGCGAAGTTCTCACCCTGGTCGAAGGGCACATAGTCGTGGCCGTACCAGGGCTCCTCGGTGGCGAGGTGTCGCGACAGGTTCTCCGCCACGACAGGCTCGAGCTCAAGGATCAGCGCGTTGGCAACGGGTTTCTCAGCCATAAAAGTAACTGTAACCCGCATTCACACGTTTCTTGAAATCCGCCGACCGGCGTGTCAGAGCGTGAGTCCCGGGTAGAGCGGGTTGGCCGCCAGGATCTCCGCCGATGCGGCGTGAACCCGGTCGGCGACCCCGTCGGCCAGCTTGTACTTTGCCTTCGACGGGCCGGTGGAGGCGGCGGCGGGCTCGGTGTTCTTCAGCACGTCGACCACGAGTTCGGCCACCCGGTCGAACTCGGCGGCACCGAAGCCGCGGGTGGTCAGCGCCGGCGTGCCGAAACGGATGCCGCTGGTGTACCAGGCGCCGTTCGGGTCGGCCGGGATGGAGTTGCGGTTGGTGACGACGCCGGCGTCCAGCAGCGCCGATTCGGCCTGCCGGCCGGTCAGCCCGAACGAGGTGACGTCCAGCAGCACCAGATGGTTGTCGGTGCCGCCGGTGACCAGTCGCGCCCCGCGCTTGAGGAAGCCGTCGGCCAGCGCCTTGGCGTTGTCGGCCACGGCCTGGGCGTACTCGCGGAACGCGGGCTGGCGGGCCTCGGCCAGCGCGACGGCCTTGGCCGCCATCACGTGCGAGAGCGGTCCGCCCAGCACCATCGGGCAGCCCTTGTCGACGGCGGGGGCGTACTCCTCGGTGGCCAGCACCAGGCCGCCGCGCGGTCCGCGCAGCGATTTGTGGGTGGTGGTGGTGGTGACGTGCGCGTGCGGCACCGGATCTTCGTCGCCGGTGAACACCTTGCCGGCCACCAGACCGGCGAAGTGGGCCATGTCGACCAGCAGGGTGGCGCCGACCTCGTCGGCGATCTCGCGCATGGTGGCGAAGTTGACCCGGCGCGGGTAGGCCGAGTAGCCGGCGACCAGGATCAGCGGCTTGAACTCGCGGGCCGCGGCGGCCACGGCGGCGTAATCGATCAGGCCGGTCTGCGGGTCGGTGCCGTAGCTGCGCTGGTGGAACATCTTGCCGGACACGTTGGGCCGGAAGCCGTGGGTGAGGTGGCCGCCGGTCTCCAGCGACATGCCGAGCAGCCGCTGGTTGCCCAGCTTGGCGCGCAGCGCCTCCCAGTCCTGTTCGGACAGGTCGTTGACGTTCTTGGCGCCGAGTTCGGCCAGGCCCGGAGCCTCGATCCGGGTGGCCAGGATGGCCCAGTAGGCAACCAGGTTGGCGTCGATCCCGGAGTGCGGCTGAGCGTAAGCGTAGGGGGCGCCGAACAGTTCGCGGGCGTGCTCGGCGGCGAGCGCCTCGACGGTGTCGACGTTCTGGCAGGCCGCGTAGAAGCGGTGCCCGATGGTGCCCTCGGCGTACTTGTCGGAGAACCAGGTGCCCATGGTCAGCAGCACCGCCGGCGAGGCGTAGTTCTCGCTGGCGATCAGCTTGAGCGAATCACGCTGGTCGGCAAGCTCTTTACGGGTCGCGGCGGCGATTCGGGGCTCGACCGACTCGATCACGGCCAGCGCGGCCCGGTAGGCCTCGCTGGCGGTGGCGGCGTACTCAACACCCGGAGCGGTCAACGACGAGTCGGCAGTCATGCCGCCAGCCTATCGCCCTGGTATCACCGCAGGCTGGACGGGATCAGCGGCTCGTCGAGCAGTCGGCCGAACCGCTCGGTCAGCGACACCCCGGCCGGTCGGTCGTCGATCCACGCCCGCAGCAGCCGGTACCCCTCGACATAGGTGCTGGTGTAGGCGCGCCACAGCGGGGAGGACAGGAAGCGCAACATCTGGCGCGCCCGGTCGTCGCTGACCAGCAGCCATCGGCTGAGGTAGGCCGCGACATCGTCGATGTCGCGGTGCTCGTCGTGCAGCATCAGTGCCGCGTCCTGGCGCACATCGGCCAGCGCCGCAGCCGCCTCGGAGATGGCCGCCGACCGGTCGCCGTCGAACCGCAGGCCCAGATCGGCGTAGATCTCGGCGGCCCAGCCGCCCCAGGACGGGCCCTGCACCGCATACAGCGCCAGATCGGCCAGCCCCTCGGCCATCAGGCATTGGGGGGTGTTGACCAGGAAGATGGTCTGCTCGTCCTGGTGCAGGCCGGCCACCAATCCGGCCTCCTTGCGGCAGTGCTCGGTGTGGTGTCCGGGATAGGACTCGTGCGCGACGAGACGCGGCAGGTTCGACATCTGCTGTTTGAGGTCGGCATTGACCGCGACGGTCGAGGTGTAGTCGCCGAGGTAGTAGTTGAAGCCCGACCATGGTTTGTCGGTCACCACCTCGTAGTTGATCGTCTCGCTCTCGGGCAGCGGATAGGTGGCGCGCACCGTGTCCCGCAGCGCCGAGGAGAACGCATGGATGCACTCTTCGAGGCGGTCCGGCGGGATCTCCTCGCCGGCGCGGTAGGCCTGTAAGCGCTGCGCCAGCGGACCGCTACCGCCCAACGCCTCGTCGAGCTTGGTGTGGGCGTCGCGATAGCGATTCGGGTCGCCCTTGGCGATATCGACGTCGAAGTACTCGCGGACCTCCTCGACGAATCCGACGTGCTCCCCGGCGAACTTGCGACCCGCGCACTCCAGCGCCTTCAGGTGCGCGGCCAGGTAGCCGGCGCGCTGCGCGTCGAGGCCCTCGGTGTTCGGCACCTCGGCCAGCAGCCGGCGGGCCTCGCGCGCCAGGTCGGCCGGGTCCGGGGTGGGCTCGTCGGCGACCTGGCGGCGCAGCGCCGGGTCGCCGGTGAAGGAGTCGACATAGCCCTCCTCGAGCCTGTCGAACCGCAAGCCGAGCAGCAGGTAATCACGAATCAGCGTGCCCGAATCCATACCGGCGTTCATAGCCGTCAACGTTAGATGTAAGACTTGCGATATGCCGCGGCCCAGCGAGCCGAGCCCATATGTGGAGTTCGACCGGACCCAATGGCGCTCGCTGCGCATGGCGACGCCGCTCGCACTCAACGAATCCGAACTGACCGGCCTGCGCGGTCTCGGTGAGCAGATCGACCTGCTGGAGGTCGAAGAGGTCTATCTGCCGCTCGCCCGGCTGATCCATCTGCAGGTCGCCGCGCACCAACGGCTGTTCGCCGCCACCGCGGAGTTCCTCGGCGAGCAGCACACCGACCGGCCGGTGCCGTTCGTCATCGGGGTGGCCGGCAGCGTGGCCGTCGGCAAGTCGACCACAGCACGTGTGCTCAAGGCGCTGCTGGGCCGCTGGGAACACCATCCTCGCGTCGACCTGGTGACCACCGACGGATTCCTGTACCCGAACTCCGAGCTGCTACGCCGGAACATCATGCACCGCAAGGGTTTTCCGGAGAGCTATGACCGCCGGGCCTTGATGCGTTTCGTCACCGCGGTGAAGTCGGGTGCCGACAAGGCTTGCGCCCCGGTCTATTCGCACCTGATCTACGACATCGTGCCCGGCGAGAAGCAGATGATCCGGCAGCCCGATATCCTCATCCTGGAGGGCCTCAACGTGCTGCAGACCGGACCGGCGCTGATGGTCTCGGACCTGTTCGACTTCTCGCTGTATGTCGATGCGCGCGTCGAGGACATCGAGGAGTGGTACATCTCGCGGTTCCTGTCGATGCGGGCCGGCGCGTTCGCCAATCCGGCGTCGCACTTCCACCACTATTCGACGCTCACCGATGAGCAGGCGGTGTTCGCCGCCCGCGACATCTGGCATTCGATCAACCGCCCCAACCTGATCGAGAACATCCTGCCGACCCGGCCGCGCGCCACCCTGGTGCTGCGCAAGGACTCCGATCACTCCATCAACCGGCTGCGATTGCGCAAGCTCTGACAGAGCGATTTCGGCGCGCTCGCGATCGCCGGGGCGAACGCCAACGCGCCGAAACCGAGGCTCAGATGCGGCGCACTCCGACGTACTGCAGCTCAGCCATCACCAGGGTGTAGACGCCGGTGCCGAGCACGAGGATGATCCCGGTCGTGGTCAGGGGCCACACCCCGGCCAGCACCACGGCCACGGTGAGCACGCTGAAGAGCAGGTTGCCGATGGCCAGCATCAGCCCGGATGTGCGCACGGCGGGCCGGGCGGCCAGGAACAGCACGACCGCACCGAAGCCCACGAAGAAGGCACCGGTCGCATACTCGACGGCGGCGGTGGTGCCCGATACCTCGGCCACCTGACGGGCGAGCAGGAGAAGTCCCACCCCGGTGACGCCACTGATGAGCGCGTCGGCGCGCATGGCCAGACGCAGGAATGCGTCGGGACGGGTGGATACGGCGGGGGCGGTGATGGCGGACATGGATCTTCCTTTCAGACGATGTCGATGAATTCGACGGCAATGTGTTCTCAGACCGGTGTGGGACGCCGCCGCGTGCCTCGACACCCGGGCACCTGCACCCCGGGTGCGCGGGACGTCCCGCACCGGTGGGCCGGAAGAGCTTCTGACGTCTTCGACCCTGCTCACGAAGCGCTGCCAGTTCGACACCGGACGCTGCCAATCACTGCCAGCCGCAGGTCAGCGGGTTTGGCTCACCAGTCCGCCGCGCAGATCCGCGGCGATGACGCGGGCCGCCGCGTTCTGCCAGTTGTGCAGTGAGCGTTGCGGCACCTCGGTGACCAACCACTGCCAGGCCTGGCGGGCCACCGGGTCGAGGCCGGCCGCGGTCGCGTTCTGCGCGTAGGCACGGACCCCGACCACATAGGGGAAGTACAACGAGTTGTAGTGCCGCCACTGCTCGCTGGTACCGAAGTCGCTGCCGTCGCGCGGTTTGAGCGCGGCGATGCGGTCGGCGAGCAGCGCCTTCAGTTCGTTGGCCCGCTCCAGCGGCTGATCCGGCGCGCCGCGGGCGGCCAGCCGGTCATCGATGGCCGGCAGCGCGGTCAGCGGGCTGGCGACGAGTTTGGACAGATCTCCGTAGTGCCCGAGCGCGCGGCGGGTCAGCCGGACGAAGGTGTCGTCGTCGACATCATGGAGCGGGTTGGGCGACCGCAACGGCAGGGCCGCTTCCGTGCTGCGCAACGCAGCCCGCTCGGCCCGCAGCGCGGGTGCGCGGGAGAAGGCCAGCCGGTCCAGCACACCGGCCAGCGGGTCGGCCAGCACGTTGATCGCGATCGCGATGCCCAGGCTGGTGAACAGCAGCACGGTCAGCGCGGTCGCCGCGGACGGGCCCGCGACCGCCAGTCCGATGATCGCCTGCCCGCCGAACAGCACCGCGACGGCAGCCGTCGCCGTGAAGGACCGCAGCATGTCCGCGCGCAGCGCCTGCCCCTCGTCGAAGGCGTCCCACAGCGCCACCGCGATCCCGAGCAGCGCGACGTCGAAACCGGTGGAGGCCAGCGCCAGCGCGCTCGGCAGCAATCCGAGCGGAATGATCAGGATCACGTTGGCCAGCGCGAAGAACAGCGTGGCCACCAACACGAAACGCACCACCGGAACCGGCTGCGCCGGACGCAACATGGCGGTGACCATGGCGCCCAGCGACGGCAGCGAGACCGCGGCGAACATCAGCCAATGACCGAGCCGCAACGGCCCGTCGACGTCACCGGCCAGGGCGGCGCCGGTGAGTGCCACCGCGGCGACCGCGCCCACCAGCGCGATCTCGCGGATCCGTCCGCGCCAGGTGTCCGGGGGCCGAGACAGTTCGACGAGCACCGCGAACCAGGCGATGCCCGGCAACGCCATCAGGTAGATCTCGATGCTGCCCAGCGCCTCCGACTGGGTGACCACCCGCACCGCGTCGAGCGCGACCACCAGGGCGAAGCTGGTCAGCCCGGCGGCCGCCAGCACCAGCACCGGTTTACGCGGGTCCCGCGCGAGCAGGTACAGCCCGAGCCACCAGCTGAGCGCGAACACGGTCGCCGAGAGGCCCGCCACCGCAGTTACCTGCCGTGCCTGCGGTGCCGCATGGTGTAGTCGCGCAGCGCGCGCAGGAAGTCGACCCGGCGGAACGCCGGCCAGTGCGCCTCGGTGAACCACATCTCCGAGTAGGCGCTCTGCCACAGCAGGAATCCGGAGAGACGTTGCTCACCGGAGGTCCGGATGACGAGATCGGGGTCGGGCTGGCCCGAGGTGTACAGGTTCTCCGAGATCGCCTCGACGGTCACGGATTCCACGAGTTGCTCAGCGCTGGCACCGTTGGCCAGTTGCTTGCTCAGCAGCCCCCGCACCGCGTCGACGATCTCCTGCCGGCCGCCGTAGCCGACGGCGACGTTGACCTGTAGCGCACCGGGCGCCGCCGAGCCCACCGTGCCCTCCACGGCATCGCGGAGCCGGCGGGCCGGTTCCTCGCCAAGCAGTTCCAGGTCACCGACGGTGCGCACACTCCAGCGGTTGGCCGGATCACAGATCTCCTCGACGACATCGGTGATGATGTCGATCAGCGCGCCCAGCTCATCCGGGTCCCGCTGCAGGTTCTCCGTCGAGAGCAGATAGACCGTCGTCAGCTCGATACCCGCGGCCTGGCACCAGCGCAGCATCTCGGCGATCTTCGCCGCGCCCTTGCGGTAGCCGTAACTGACATCGTCGAACCCGGCGTCACGGGCCCAGCGGCGATTTCCGTCACACAACACCGCGATGTGGCGCGGGAGCTCAGACCTGGCCTGCGCCAACTCTCTACGCAACCGCAGTTCATAGAGCCGGTAGGCCGGCTCCTTGAGTCGCGGCGGAATGATCTCCACAGCCAACAAGACTACTGTGATGAGCGGGCTGGTCCGTGCCACTCAGGGGAGGTGACATGACGGAATCGAGAAGCACAGCGGGATCGAGTATCGAACCCGGGTCGATCGACACAAGCCGGCCGTACCGGTCAGCGGCGGTGCATCAAGCCGAAGACCTGCCCGAGGCCTTCGCCGACGGCGTCGCACAATTCCTGGGCCGGCCACGCGCACGCGGCTGGATCCACGTGTACTCGGCGGTCGTCGCGTTCGTCGCCGGGGCCGCGCTCGTCGCGGTGTCGTGGTCGCTGGAGTCGACGCGGGCCGGGCTGGCGACGCTGCTCTACACGTTCACCATCGTGGCGATGTTCGCCGTCAGCGGCACCTATCACCGGGTGACGTGGCAGTCGCCCAAGGCGCGCAAATGGATGAAGCGCCTGGACCATTCGATGATCTTCATCTTCATCGCGGGCAGCTACACGCCGTTCGCGCTGCTGGCACTGCCCGAATCCAAGGGCATGGTGCTGTTCTGGATCGTCTGGGGCGGCGCGATCGCCGGGGTGTTCCTCAAGATGTTCTGGCCGTCGGCGCCGCGCTGGGTGGGCGTGCCGCTCTACCTGCTGCTGGGCTGGGTCGCGGTGTGGTTCATCGGGCCGATCATGGACGGCGCCGGGCTGGCCGCGGTGGTGCTGCTGATCGTCGGCGGCGCGCTCTACAGCGTCGGCGGCGTGCTCTATGGGCTCAAGTGGCCCAACCCATGGCCGACCACGTTCGGCCATCATGAGTTCTTCCACGCCTGCACCGCGGTCGCGGCCATCTGCCACTACATCGCGATGTGGTTCGCGGTCTTCTAGAGCCGGCGATTTGTGGAGTTTTCGTCGGACTCATTCCGCCGAAAACTCCACAAATCACTCAAAGCTGGGTGATGTCCGCCGGACCCCAGTACGCCCGCATCGAGGTGATCTGGCCCTCGGCATTGAATGCCATGATCTCGATCGGCTCGATGCGCATCGCACCGCCCACGGTGATGGCGAAGACGAACGCCGCCTCACCGCCGCCCGCACGGAACGACAACAGCTCGGTCTTCACCTCGACACCGGCAACGTTCTTGTAGAACCCGGCGATCGCCTGGCGCCCGATGTGCACCTCGCCACCGCCCACCGGGTCCTCCAGGGTGGCGTCCTCGGCGTAGAGGGCGGCCACATCATCGGCGCTCCCGGCGACGACGGTGTCCAGGTAGCGCTGGACGAAACCTTGCAAGACATCCGGCTCGAAGCTCATGAGCGGCAGGCTACACGGATGGCCCCGGGGCAGTTGGAGAAAGTGCGGCAGCAAGATCCTGCACCGTGGTGACGGGCAGGTCGCAGACCCGTCCGCGGCACACGTAGGCGGCATCGCGCCCACCCACCCGGTCGCGTGCGGTCAGCAACTCCGAAGAATCCACCTCGCCTCCGACGACCACGGCCCCGCCCGGTGCGCGCCTGCGCGCGGCGGCCAGGAGCTCCGAGTGCGCGGGGTCGCATGCCACCGCGATCTGGATCGGTCCGCGCACCGCGGCCTCCGCGACGGCAAGCCAATGTCCACCGGAGCGTGGAAGTTTGGCCAGCACCGTGGTCGCGGACGCCAGGGTGGCATCGGCGGCCGCGGCGTAGCGCGAGTCCCCACACAGGTGCGCCGCCAGCTGCAATGCCTCGGCGATCGAGGACGACCCGGACGGGGTGGCGCCGTCGAGCGGATCCGCCGGCCGCAGCATCAGCGCCTCGGCATCGTCGGCGGTGTCGAACCAGCGGCCCGGCCGCCCGGCATCGGCGAAATGGTCCAGCACGGTGTCGAGCAGGCCGGTGGCAGTGGTGAGCCAGGCCGAGGCCCCGTTGCGCTGATACAGCCCGCACATCGCGGTGATCAGGGATGCGTAGTCCTCCAGGATCGCCGAGCTCTCACCGACCACCCCACCGAGGCTCGCGCGGCGCAGCCGACCGCCGACCAGATGCAGGAGCAGCAGCTCACGCGCGCATACCGTTGCGGCATCCGTGTATTCGGGTTTGTCCAACGCCACCGAGGCCTCGATGAGCGCGGTGATGGCCAGGCCGTTCCATGCCGTCACGACCTTGTCGTCGCGACCTGGCTGGGGACGCTGCGCGCGGGCGGCGAGCAACGCGGCCCGCACCCGCTCGAAGCGCGTCTGGTCGGCGGGGTCGGCGGGTAGTTGCAGCACCGAGCTGCCGTGCTCGAAGGTGCCACTCGCCGTCACCCCGAAAAGCGAAGCGGCCCAGTCGGCGTCGTCCCCCAGGACATCGCGGAGTTGCGCCGGTGTCCACGAGTAGGTGAGCCCCTCCACCCCGTCCGCGTCGGCGTCCAGCGATGAGGTGAACATGCCACCCGCACCGAGGCTGTCGATGATGAAGCGGGCGGTCTCGTCGGCGATCTTGCGCGCCAGCGGATTCCCCGTGACCCGCGCCCAGTGCGCATAGAACCGCAGCAGCAGCGCGTTGTCGTAGAGCATCTTCTCGAAGTGCGGCACCACCCAGTCCGGGTCCACGCTGTAGCGGGCGAAACCGCCGGCGAGCTGGTCGTAGATACCGCCGCGCGCCATCGCCGTGCCGGCGCGTTCCACCGTGGCCAGCACCTCTTCCGAACCGGTGCGTTCGTAGTGGCGCAGCAGCGCCTCCAGCACCGCCGAGGGCGGGAACTTGGGCGCTGCTTGCGAATTGTTGTAGAACCCGCCGCGCTGCACATCCTCATCGCGCAGTACCGCGGCCACCGCCTCATCGCACAACCGGGCTTCCAACGCCGGCCCGGTACCCGGCAGACCCGCGCTCATCGCCCGCAGTTCCCCGGCGATCTCGTCGGAGGCCTGCTCGACCTCGCCGCGCCGCTGCTGCCAGGTCTCCTTGACGGCCGAAACAAGCTGCAGGAAGCCTTCTTTGGGATAGTAGGTGCCGCAGAAGAAGGGCCGGCCGTCCGGTGTCAGGAAACACGTCATCGGCCAGCCGCCCTGCCCGGTCAGGGCGACGGTGGCATTCATGTAGATGGCGTCGAGGTCGGGTCGCTCCTCGCGGTCGACCTTGACGCAGACGAAGTCGTCGTTCACGGCCGCCGCGACCTCGGCGTCCTCGAAGGATTCGTGCGCCATCACATGGCACCAGTGACAGGCGGCGTACCCGACGGACAGCAGGATCGGCACGTCGCGGGCGGCGGCCTCGGCCAGCGCCTGCGCACCCCACTGCTGCCAGTGCACCGGGTTGTCCGCGTGCTGGCGAAGGTAGGGGCTGGTGGACTCGCCCAGGGTGTTACCCCTTGGTGTCACCCTTGAACTCACCTGCCGTGCCCTCGTCGACGGCCTGATCGGGCTCGGGATGCTCCGGGTCGAACGATTCCGGCAGCCGCTTGAGGTGCCGGTTCATCGACCAGACCAGCGCGAACGTGCCGATCAGCAACAGCACCAGCACCAACAGGCCCACCGGGCTGGCCTTGCCGAAGTCCGGGCCGGTCTGGCGCGGCCCCTCCTCGGCCAGCAGGCCGGCGGCGATCAGGAGTAGGTCGGTCATGTTTTGATCCCTGCGAAGAGGTCGGTCTCGGGCAGCTGCACCGGCACGCGGGACCGGGCGAGCTCGAACTCCTCGGTCGGCCACAGCCGCTGCTGCCACTCCATGGGCGTGGTGAAGAAGAAACTCTTCGGGTCGATCTGGGTGGCATGCGCGAGCAGGGCCTCATCACGCTGCGCGAAGAACTTCGCACACTCCACCCGGGTGGTCACCCGCGCTTCGATCACGTCCTCCTCCGCGTCCCAGTTCTCCAGCCACTTGGCGAACGGGCCGTCCTGGCCGTTCTTGGCGAACTCGTCCTGCAGGACCTGCATGCGCTGCCGCAGGAAACCGTGGTTGTAGTACAGCTTGGACACCGCCCACGGTTCCCCGGCGTCGGGGTAACGCAGGTGGTCGGCCGCGGCCTCGTAGGCGGCGACGGACACCTCGTGGCACCGGATGTGATCCGGGTGCGGGTAACCGCCGTTCTCGTCGTAGGTGGTCAGCACGTGCGGGCGGAACTCGCGGATCACCGCGACCAGCGCCTCGGTCGGCCCATCCAGCGGCACCGTGGCGAAGGAGCCCTCCGGCAGCGGCGGCAGCGGGTCGCCCTCGGGCAGCCCGGAGTCGACATAACCCAGCCAGCGGTGTTCGACACCCAGGATCTCGGCCGCCTTGGCCATCTCGTCGCGGCGCACCTCGTGGATGCGTCCGTGCACCTCAGGGATGTCCATCGCCGGGTTCAGGATGTCACCGCGCTCACCGCCGGTGAGGGTCACGACCATGACCCTGGCACCTTCGGCCGCGTACCGGGCGGTGGTGGCCGCGCCCTTGCTGGACTCGTCATCGGGGTGGGCGTGTACCGCCATCAAGCGCAATTCAGTCATCGTGTCTGATCCAACGAGGCGTCCCTCTCGCGTATGCCCACCGCTCTATAGTTCCAGCTGTAGTGGAACCAACTGACCGACGGGCACCCTTAACCTTGACCATCGAGCGTCCCACCGCCCGTTACGGGCGGCAGAAGTTGTCCCGACGCACCCGTCGCCGAGTGGTGATCGGGTTGTTCCTGCTGATTGTGACGGCAGGAGTGGTGATCGCGCTCATCGCGTTCCAGCGGTTCGGGACCGGCGATGTCAAGGGCGAGCTCGGCGGCTACAAGATCGTCGACGACGAGACCGTGGCGGTGACGATCACCGTCACCCGCGCCGATCCGTCGGTCCCCGCGGTGTGCATCGTGCGGGCCCGTTCCATCAGCGGCGACGAGACCGGTCGCCGGGAGATTCTGGTACCGCCGTCCACCGAATCGTCGGTCGTGATCGACGCGATGGTCAAATCCACGAAACCGCCGGTGGTCGGCGATATTTATGGCTGCGGTATCGACGTGCCCGGGTATCTGGTGGCGCCCTAGAGACGTCCGCGGGACGAACGGCGAACTGCGAAATCGTGAAAACGGGTTGACGCGGCGGTGGTAAGCTAGGGCAATACACGGTTCCGGCTGGAGCCGTGTATTGCTGCATTAGCGCGCTGTCACGGCGCCTGCGATCGCGGCGATACACGACATTCCCACGCGATACAGCGCGCGAGAAAAGATCAACGACAGGAGCGCGAGGACATGACCGATACCCAGGTCACCTGGCTGACCGAAGAGGCTTTCGACCGTTTGAAGGCGGAGCTGGACCAGCTGATCGCCAACCGTCCCGTCATCGCCGCCGAGATCAACGATCGTCGTGAAGAGGGCGACCTGCGCGAGAACGGTGGCTACCACGCCGCCCGCGAGCAGCAGGGCCAAGAAGAAGCGCGCATCCGTCAGCTCCAGGAGCTGCTGAACAACGCCAAGGTCGGCGAGGCCCCCAAGCAGTCCGGTGTCGCACTGCCCGGTTCGGTGGTGAAGGTGCAGTACGGCGACGACAAGGATGACACCGAGACGTTCCTGATCGCCACCCGCCAGGAGGGCGTCAGCGACGGCAAGCTCGAGGTGTACTCGCCGAAGTCACCGCTGGGCGAGGCTCTGCTCGACGCCAAGGTCGGCGATACCCGCAGCTACACGATCCCCAATGGCAGCACCGTCACGGTGACCCTGCTCAGCGCGGAGCCGTACCACTCCTGAGGTCGTCCGCCGCGGCGGGACGATAGGTTTCTCCGGTGGCCCAGATCGCCGAGGACCTGCTCCTGCTGCTGCTCGACAATGCGTCGGCGCAGCCCGGGCTCGACCGGCAACGTAGGCAACGCGTACTCGGCGCGGCCATCGTGCTGGACCTGGCCTGGGCGTGCCGCGTCCGGCCCGCCGTCGATGGCGAGCCGGTCGAAACCGGGCGTCTCGTCGCCTTGACCGGTTCGGGCGCACTGGATCCCGTCACCGGGCCGGCGTGGGAGCTGCTTTCGCAGCGACCGTTGCGGCCGTCTTCGGCCATCGCCAAGCTGAGCAGACACGCCGAGGATGCTCTGGTCGCACACCTGGAGCGTAGCGGGCAGATCCGGCGGATCCCGTTGCCGTCCAAGGGCTTCAAGAATGCCGTCGGGTTCACCGGAGGAACAGCGTATCCGCTGATGAGCCGCGATCGCGTCGGCCCGGCCCGGGCGGCGCTGCTGTCGGCCCTGTTCGACCGGCGACCGCCGGCCCCACCAACGGCGGCGATCATCTCGTTGCTGCACGCCACCGACGGTCTGGGCGCGCTGCTGAGCCTCAATGACCGCGGCTGGCGCTGGGTGCACGCCCGGGCCGGCGAGATCGCGCTGGGCAGCTGGGTCGACGAATCGCCCACCGCACTGGCCGAGGTCAATCTGGCCGTCACGGTGTCCGCGCTGCGGCCGGCCCTGGGCTCCTAGCGCAGCGCCTGCTCCAGATCGCCCAACAGGTCGGCGGACTCCTCGATGCCGACCGAGAGCCGGACCAGGTCCTCGGGCACCTCGAGCTGCGAGCCGGCGGTGGAGGCGTGCGTCATCGCACCGGGATGCTCGATCAGCGACTCCACCCCGCCCAACGATTCGGCGAGAATGAAGATCTCCGTCCTGGCACAGAAATCCTGGGCGGCGGTACGCCCGCCGCGCAGTCGCACCGACACCATGCCGCCGAAACCGGACATCTGGGCGGCCGCCACCTCGTGGTTGGGATGGCTGGGCAGCCCGGGATAGAGCACCGTGTCGATCGCCGGGTGCTCGGCCAGGAACTCGGCCACCTTGGCGGCGTTCTCGCTGTGCCGTTGCATGCGCAGCACCAGGGTCTTGAGGCCACGCATGGTCAGGTAGGCGTCGAACGGGCCGGGCACGGCGCCCGCGCCGTTCTGCAGGAACGCGAACGCGGTGTCCAGTTCCTCGTCACTGGTCAGCAGCGCACCGCCGACGACGTCGGAATGCCCGCCGATGTACTTCGTCGTCGAGTGCAACACGATATCGGCGCCGAGGGTCAGCGGCTGCTGCAACGCCGGCGAGGCAAAGGTGTTGTCCACCAGTAACTTCGCACCCGCGCGGCGGGAAATCTCGGAGATCCCGGCGATATCGGCGATGGACAGCAGCGGGTTGGTGGGCGTCTCGACCCAGACCAGCTTGGTGTTCTCGGTGATCGCGGCCGCGACCGCGTCCAGATCACTCAGCGCCACCGGCGTGTAGTGAATCCCCCACTGGGTGAACACCTTGTCGATGAGGCGGAAGGTGCCGCCGTAGGCGTCATCGGGGATGACGACATGGTCGCCCGGTCGCAACACGGCCCGCAGCGCGCAGTCGGTGGCCGCCATGCCCGAGGCGAAGGCGCGACCATGATCGGCCTGCTCGACGGCGGCCAGCGAGGCCTCCAGCGCGGCGCGGGTCGGGTTGCCGGTGCGGGCGTACTCGTAGCCACCGCGCAGCCCGCCCACCCCGTCCTGGGCGAAGGTGGAACTGGCGTAGATCGGGGCGTTGACGGCGCCGGTGGCCGGGTCGGGCCGGAAGCCGGCGTGGATGGCCCGGGTCGCCAGACCCTGCCACCGGTGTGCGTCGTGCGCGCTGCGCTGTTCACCCATGCGGACAAGGGTAGTGGGGTCTGGCGAAAACGAAACGGGGCGTCCGCCGCTTTTCAGACCCGGCGGCCGCCCCGTTCCTTACGTTGCGATTGACTACGGCGTCAGCGGTGCGACCTGTCCGCCGGTGAGCCGCCGGAAGGCGTAGACCTCGAACAGGATCGCGACCGGGGCGGCCACGATGATGCCGATGCCGCAGAGCAGCGATCCGACGAAGATGATCACCGCGAACAACAGCCAGGTGATCAGCACCTGGACGAAGTTGTTCTTGGTGATGTCGATGCTCGCCTTGATCGCGTCGATGGCCGAGAGGTTGCGGTCCAGCAGTGCGACGGTGGTGAAGAACGCGAAGATCGACACGATCAGACCGGGCAGGTAGCACAGGGCGTTGCCGATCGCCGTCGCGACACCGACGAGCACGGTGGCGATGATGACGGGTCCGATGAGCCTCGGCTTGAAGAACGACCCCACCGTCACCGGAACGCCGTTGGCGATATCCAGGATGCCGCTGATGTAGGCCGACGAGATCGCCGCCAGCAGCACCAGCAGCACCAGGCCGCCGAGGGCGAGCACGATGAAGCTGGCCACCCCGAACCCGGCGCTGTACTCGTAGCTGAAGCCCGAATCGTAGGAGTCATAGGTCGTCACGCCGCTGGGCGCCAGCGCGAACGCCAGGCCGTAGACGATGCCGCCGACGATGCCCACGATGAGGGCGTACACCAGTGTCGGGACGATCAGCGCGGCGGCGTTCTTGCTGAACTTGTTCCACGCCCAGGAGAACGCATCGCCGACGCTGTACTGCGGCGGCCCGCCGGGATAGCCCGCCGGCGGGTATCCGGCCGGCGGCGGGGGCGCGAAGCCACCGTGCGGCGGAGGCTGTGGCGGGTAGCCGCCCTGCGGGGGCGGCGGGTAACCGCCCTGCGGGGGCGGTGGATATCCACCCTGAGGAGGGGGCGGGTAGTTGCCCTGCGGAGGCGGCGGGTAATCGCCTTGCGGTGGTGGGTAGTTGCCTTGCGGCGGTGGGTAATTACCCGGAGGCGGATAGCCGCTCGGGGGCGGGACGTTCTCGGGCGGCGGCGGGAATCCGCCCGGCGGGGTGGGTGGTTGAGTCATGTCACCTTCTCGTGGGACTGGTAGCTGACCGTGAAACTCCGGGCCGCGCAGGATCTGCGCGGGCCGATGCCTGCAGTGAGCCTATGGCACTCCGGCCCGCCTGCGGCTTTCATGATCACTTTCATGATCACTACGGTGTCAGCGGCGCGACGAAGCCCCCGCTGAGCTTGCGGTAGGCGTACACCGTCACCAGTGCGATCACCGGGTACGCCACGATCAAGCCGACCAGACACGCCAGCACGCCCAGGATGCCGATGCCGATGGTGGTCAACCAGGTGAGTGCCACCGGGCCGAAGTTGGCCTTGGCCATGTTGAAGCTGGTGCTCAGCCCGTCGATGCCCGACACGTTGCGATCGACGACGACGGCCGTGGTGAAGAACAGCATGATGGTGGCGATCACGCCGGGCACGATGCACAGCAACACGCCGATCGCCACGATGATGCTGGACAGCACCGACGCGATGATGACGTTGACGACGTTCCGCGGTTTGAAGAACGATCCGATCTCCACCGGTTGGCCGTTGGCGATGTCGAGCATGCCGCCGATATAGGCGGACTGGACCACTGCGGCCACGATCACCGTGACGATACCGCCGATGACGGAGACCACGATGCCACCGAGACCCATCGAGATGCTCGCCGAATAACCGTCACCGTAGGACGAGCTGTCCACGGTGCTGAATGCGGTGGAGATCGTTTGGATCACGCCCTGCAGCACCGCATAGACCACACCGAACACCAGAGTGGGAACCAGGATGGCTGCAACGTTTTTGCTGAACTTGTTCCACGCCCAGGAGACCGCTTCGCCGACCCGATATGCCGGTGCGCCGAAGCCGGGCGGCCCCGGCACCGGATAGCCCGGCGGCGGGTAATTGCCTTGCGGCGGCGGGTAGTTGCCAGGAGGCGGTGGGTAGCCACCCGGCGGAGGGTATGCACCCGGTGGCGGAGGATAGCCACCCGGCGGCGGGTAAGCGCCCGGCGGGGGTGGGTAATTGCCTTGCGGCGGCGGATATCCGCCGGGGGGCGGGGTGTCCTCCGGGGGTGGCGGGAATCCGCCCGGCGGGGGTGGTGGTTGAGTCATGTCACCTTCTCTTTGCGTTGTGGCGGAGAGTGAAACACCGGCCCGCAGAGGTCAATCCGCGGGCCGGCGCTTCCGGGAATCCTGCTGCTGCGGTGTCAGAGCGGCAGACAGACCGTCTTGATGATCTTGTCGGCGATCGTCTGGCGCTTGGCGTCCCACAGCGGGAACAAGTAGCCGATGTAGCAGATGACGGCGTCCACCACGTGCGCCAGCTGCCGCACGATGGACATACCGAATCCTATTGGCTGGCCGGTGTTTTCGCTGACAACCTTGAACTTCAGGATGCCCTTGCCGATGCTCGACCCGGTCGTTCCCTGCCGGTAGCCGTAGTTCCAGATGATATAGGCGAGCGCCAGAATCCAGGTGATCGCGAACGATATCTGGCCCAGCGTCGAGGCACCGGTGGCACAGAACTCACCGAGATCGTATTCCGAGGTGTCGGTGACACACACCGTCTCTCGGGTTCCGAGCAGCAGGCCGTAGCCGATGCCCTCCAGGATCGCCACCGGGATGATGTCGATGATCCACGCCAGCACCCGGGTCAACCAGGGTGTGTAGGCCTCTTTGGGCAGTCCCCCACCGGGGGGTGGTCCACCGTATCCACCGCCGGGAGGCGGGGGCGGGAATCCACCCTGCGGAGGCGGTGGATAACCACCGGGCGGCGGAGGCGGCGGAGGCGGCGGAGGCGGCGGGTAATTCCCGGGAGGTGGTGGCGGTTGCTCGGTCATGGGCGCCTTCCAGGTGGGGAAATTAGCTGGCTCTGCGGCGAGTAACCCTACCTGAGAATATGCACAGTGTGGCGTCGCTCGCGCCAACTTCATCTACTGGATACGGCACCGACGGAAGCCTTGTTTGCCAACGCAATCAGTGCGATTCGCCTGGTCAGTGCTGCGAGGCGCCCTCGGACAGCGATCCCAACAGGTCGTGCCGGGTCAGCACGCCGATGGGCTTGCCGTCCTCGACCACCATGACTGCGTCGCAGTCGCGCAGCTCCTTTGCCGCGGTACCGAGCAGCTCGCCGGACCCGATGAGCGGCAAGGGATCACTCATGTGCAGCGCCACGGCGTCGGCCAATTTTGCCCGCCCTTCGAAAACCGCTGAGAGCAGCTCCCTTTCGGACACGCTGCCGGCGACCTCGCCGGCCATCACCGGCGGCTCGGCACCCACCACCGGCATCTGCGACACCCCGTATTCGCGCAGGATGCTGATCGCGTCACGCACCGTCTCGGACGGATGGGTGTGCACCAGGTCCGGCAGCGCACCGGACTTGCGGCGCAACACCTCTCCGACGGTGACGTCCTCGACCGATCCGTCCAGCCTGCTGCGCAGGAAACCGTAGGACGACATCCAGGCGTCGTTGAAAACCTTTGACAGGTAACCGCGCCCGCCGTCGGGGAGCAGCACCACCACCACCGCGTCGGGGCCGGCCTCCTGGGCCACCTTCAGCGCGGCGACCGCCGCCATACCGCACGACCCGCCGACCAGCAGCGCCTCTTCGCGGGCCAGCCGCCGGGTCATCTCGAAGGAATCCGCGTCGGAGACGGCGATGATCCGGTCCGGGACGGCCGGATCGTATGCGCTGGGCCAGAAATCCTCACCGACACCCTCCACGAGGTAGGGACGACCGGTACCGCCCGAGTACACCGAGCCCTCCGGGTCGGCACCGATGACCTGCACGCGACCGCCCGACACCTCCTTGAGGTAACGGCCGGTGCCGGTGATGGTCCCGCCGGTGCCCACCCCCGCGACGAAGTGCGTGATCTTGCCGTCGGTGTCTGCCCAGATCTCCGGGCCGGTGGTCTCGTAGTGGCTTTCCGGGCCCATCGGGTTGGAGTACTGGTCGGGCTTCCAGGCACCGTCGATCTCCTCGACCAGCCGGTTGGAGACGCTGTAGTAGCTCGCCGGATCATCCGGGGCGACGGCGGTCGGGCACACCACCACCTCGGCGCCGTAGGCCCGCAGCACGTTGCGCTTGTCCTCGCTGACCTTGTCCGGGCAGACGAAGACACACCGGTAGCCGCGCTGCTGAGCGACCAGGGCCAGCCCGACACCGGTATTGCCGGAGGTGGGTTCGACGATGGTGCCGCCGGGCTTGAGCTCCCCGGACGCCTCGGCGGCGTCGATCATCTTGATCGCGATGCGGTCCTTGGCGCTGCCGCCCGGGTTGAGGTACTCGATCTTCGCCGCGACCAGGCCCGACCCCGGTGCAACCACCGAGTTCAGCTGGACCAGCGGGGTATTGCCGATGAGCTCACTGATGTGCCTGGCGATACGCATGACACCATCGTCTCAGGCCGGTGATCAACTCACCACGTCGCCTCACGAATGTAGTCACCGATCTGGCGCAGCGAGCGCGTCGCCTCGCTGACGATGGGTGAGCACAGCTGGAACACGTGCATCTGACCGGGCCAGATACGCACCTCGACCGGAACTCCGGCCTCGGCCAGCATCCGGGCGGCCTTGCGCGCGTCATTGAGCAGGACCTCCGACCCGGACACATGGATCAGCGTGCGGGGCAGCCCCGGCTCGATGTGCTCCAGCGGCTCGTAGATCTCCTCGCCCTGCCGGCTGGCCGCGCCGTCGATCATGTCGACCAGGGCTTCGAACGCCTTCGGCGGGAACATCGCATCGGTGCGTGCGTTCGGGTGCTGGGCGCGATTCGTGTTGTCGATCTCGAACAGCGGGGACATGGTGACGACGGCGGCGGGCATCTCGGCGTCGGTTCCCTCGGCCTGCAGCCGCTGGGCCAATGCCAGCGCCAGGTAGCCACCGGCCGAGTCACCGGCCAGCACGATGTTCTCCGGGGCGTAACCGGTCAGCCGCAGCCACTTGTACGCGTCGTAACAGTCGTCGAGAGCCACCCCGATCGAGTGCTTCGGGATCATCCGGTAGTTCACGACGAACACCGGGCTGTCGGCGAACCGCGAGAGCTCGGTCGTCAGCCGGCCATGGGTGTTCACCCCGCAGGTGAGGAAGGCACCGCCGTGCAGGTAGAGGACGACGCTGCGTTTGCCGTCGGCGGGCAGCACCCCGGCCGCGCGCACCAACTGCGCGGTGCAGTGCGGCAGCGCGATCGTGGCTCGCACCGTGCCCGGCGCGGGGCGCAGAACCCGGGCGGCGAAATCCAGCAGGCCGAACGGCCAGGGCAGTTTGGGGATGTGGCTGCCGATTGCCAGAGTCGGCCTGATGGTCATCATGGCAACTAGCCCGGCGATCCGGCCCGCGATGCTGGCGCCGTCCTCGACGACCTCGACCGGTCGCCAGTCCCCGACCGGGAATCGGCGAGATTGCCGCGCTCTAGCTGGGCTTATCGCTGCGTGCGGTGAGCCTGAGACCTTGCTTGGTGCCGTCATCGCCACCACTTCCTACGCCGTTGTAGTGCCCGTTGCTGATAATTTACTTAGCCAACCGGGGTAACTTAGCTTGCCCCTGCGTCAATAGGTTCAACAATCAAAGAATCCGTTTGGTTCCGGACTTGATACCCCACCGTGACCGCGGCTGGCCGCCCGCAACACTGACAATGCGGAAATCGGCTCCTAATATCGTTGCCGTGGGCAGTCGCGGATCGACCATCGCCCTGGCGGCCGCCGCCTTGGCCTCGACGGGTTCGGCCTATGTCGGGGCCCGGAACCTACTGAGCGGCCAGGCCGACCAAGCCCGCCAGGTCATACCCAAATCCTGGGACGTCCCGCCCCGCGCCGATGGCGTGTACGTCGCCGGCGGCGGCCCGGTGCAACGCTGGACCCGCGATGTCCCGTTCGATCTGCACCTGATGATCTTCGGCGACTCGACCGCCACCGGATACGGCAGTTCCTGCGCCGACGAGGTGCCCGGGGTGCTGCTGGCCCGCGGTCTCGCCGAAGAATCCGGTCAACGGATCCGGTTGAGCACCAAGGCCATCGTCGGCGCGACCTCCAAGGGACTGTCGGGTCAGATCGACGCGATGTTCGTCGCCGGCCCGCCGCCGGATGCCGCGGTGATCATGATCGGGGCCAACGACATCACCAAGCCCAATGGGACCTGGCCCTCGGCGCGCCGCGTCGGCCGGGCCGTGCAGCGCCTGCGAGCGGCGGGCGCGGTGGTGGTCGTCGGGACCTGCCCCGACTTCGGCGTCATCAAGGCGATCCCGCAGCCGCTGCGCTGGGTGACGCGCAGCCAGGGACTGCGGCTGGCGCGTGCCCAGGCGGCCGAGGTGCGGGCGGCCGGCGGGGTGCCGGTGCCGTTCTCGGACCTGCTGGCACCGGAGTTCTACAAGGCGCCCGAGGTGCTGTTCTCCCAGGACATGTTCCACCCGTCGGGTGCGGGCTATCAGCTTGCGGCCCAGCAGCTACTGCCCGCGTTGTGTAATGCGCTGGGCGACTTCGTGTCTGACGTACCGATGGAGGCGGCGCTGGAATCGCGCACCGATGAGGGCGCCTCGTTGCTGGCCCGGATCGGCAACGTGACCCGGCTCTGGCGTCGCACAACCGGGGTCCCCGCACCCATCGTGGTGACCGCGAGCTAGGTTTTGTGCAACACGTTCTAGATGTATTGAGTCCCGAGGAGCCGTCATGCCCGAAGCCGTCATCGTCGCCACCGCCCGCTCCCCCATCGGACGCGCCGTCAAGGGATCGCTGGCCACCATGCGTCCCGACGACCTGGCTGCCCAGATGGTGCGTGCAGTGTTGGACAAGGTGCCCTCGCTGGATCCCCGCGATATCGACGACCTGATGATGGGCTGCGCGCAGCCCGCCGGTGAGGCCGGCTACAACATCGCCCGCGCGGTGGCCGTCGAACTCGGCTACGACTTCCTGCCCGGCACCACCGTCAACCGGTACTGCTCGTCGTCGCTGCAGACCACTCGGATGGCCTTCCACGCCATCAAGGCCGGCGAGGGTGACGTGTTCATCTCCGCCGGTGTCGAGACGGTGTCGCGCTTCGGCGTCGGCGCCGCCGACGGAGCGCCCAACAGCAAGAACGCCCTGTTCGACGAGGCCCAGGCGCGCACCGTCACGCAGGCCGAGGGCGACATCCCCTGGCACGACCCGCGCGAGGACGGCCTCATCCCCGACGTCTACATCGCCATGGGCCAAACCGCCGAGAACGTCGCCACCTACACCGGCATCAGCCGCGAAGACCAGGACCACTGGGGCGTGCGGTCGCAGAACCGGGCCGAGGAAGCCATCAAGAGCGGATTCTTCGAGCGCGAGATCTCGCCGGTGACGCTGCCCGACGGCACCGTCGTGTCCACCGACGACGGCCCGCGCGCGGGCACCTCCTACGAGAAGATCAGCCAGCTCAAGCCGGTGTTCCGCCCCAATGGCACGATCACCGCCGGCAACGCGTGTCCGCTGAACGACGGCGCGGCCGCCGTCGTCATCATGAGCGACACCAAGGCCAAGGAGCTGGGCCTGACCCCGCTGGCGCGCATCGTCTCCACCGGGGTGTCCGGGCTGTCCCCGGAGATCATGGGCCTGGGCCCGATCGAGGCCATCCGCAAGGCACTGGGCAAGGCCGGCAAGACCATCTCCGATATCGACCTGGTCGAGATCAACGAGGCCTTCGCCGTCCAGGTGATCGGCTCCGCGCGCGAGCTCGGCATCGACGAGGACAAGCTGAACGTCTCCGGCGGCGCGATCGCGCTGGGGCATCCCTTCGGGATGACCGGTGCCCGCATCACCGCGACGCTGCTGAACAACCTGGCCACCCACGACAAGACGTTCGGCATCGAGTCGATGTGTGTCGGTGGCGGCCAGGGCATGGCAATGGTCGTGGAGCGGCTCTCCTGACCCGATGACCACCCTCGGAACCCCGCTGTCGCCGCACGCCACCCGGGTGATGCTGCTCGGCTCCGGAGAGCTCGGCCGAGAGGTCCTGATCGCGCTGCAGCGCCTGGGCGTGGAGACCATCGCGGTGGACCGGTACCCGGATGCACCGGGCCATCAGGTCGCCCACCACGCGCGCACCATCGCGATGACCGATCCGGAGGCATTACGGGCGCTGATCGAGGCCGAGAAGCCCGATCTGGTGGTGCCCGAGATCGAGGCGATCGCGACGCCGGTGCTGGAGGCCCTGGAGGACGCCGGTGCGGTCCGGGTGATCCCGACCGCGCGGGCGGCGCGGCTGACCATGGACCGGGAGGGCATCCGGCGATTGGCGGCCGAAACACTCGGGGTGTCCACCAGCCCGTACCGGTTCTGCGATTCGCTGTCCGAGTTGCAGGATGCGATCGATGGCGGCATCGGCTATCCGTGTGTGGTGAAGCCGGTGATGAGTAGTTCGGGCAAGGGCCAATCCAAGATCGACGGACCCGACGATGTCGCGGCCGCCTGGGAGTACGCGATGTCGGGCAGCCGGGTGAGCAATACCCGGATCATCGTCGAGGGGTTCATCGACTTCGACTACGAGATCACGCTGCTGACGGTGCGGGCGCTCGACGGGACCGCCGCCATAGAAACACAGTTCTGCGAACCGATCGGGCACAAGCAGGTCAGCGGCGATTACGTGGAGAGCTGGCAGCCGCATCCGATGTCGGCCGCCGCACTGCACAGCGCCCAGGAGATCGCCCACACGGTGACCGAGAACCTGGGCGGGCAGGGCATTTTCGGTGTCGAGCTGTTCGTCAAGGGCGATCAGGTGTGGTTCAGCGAGGTCAGCCCGCGGCCGCACGACACCGGCATGGTGACGATGGTGACGCAATGGCAGAACGAGTTCGAGCTGCATGCGCGGGCGATCCTCGGCCTGCCGGTCGACACCACGCTGAAGTCACCGGGTGCCAGCGCGGTGATCTACGGCGGGGTCGACGCCGAGGGTGTCGTCTTCGACGGGGTCGAGGCCGCGCTGGCTGTGCCGCACACCGATATACGGCTGTTCGGAAAGCCCGAGAGCTTCGTGAAGCGCCGGATGGGTGTGGCGCTGGCCTATGACGCCGATGTCGACGTCGCGCGGTCCAACGCCGTCGAGGCGGCGAGCCGGGTCACGCCCCGGGTGCCCTAGGTGTGCGCCGAGGGTGCACTCAGATCGCGAATTCGCAGGATTTCGCGCGCTGAGTGCACGCTCGTGTCGTAGGGGGATATTTTTTTATGGTGAGGGGGATATAAGGGGGGGCGGCAGCGCCAACCCCGTCGCGTTGCCCAGCGCGTCGAGTCGAGCTATCGCTGCTCCGAGTCCGCCGAACCGCGCTAGATCGAACGCAGTCCGCTCGGGTGTGGTCACCGGCAGACCCCAAAGGACCGTGGATTCGCCAGGAGGAAGCTCCACTTTGCGGGTGAGGATCCCCTGCGGAGGCCGACGATTCGGGGAGATCAATTCGATCGGGCGTGAATCCTCGACGTAGCGAGCGCCGTGCAAGCCCGCTGCGGTGAGCCCGGCGAGCACGCCACCACGATGCGACCACAGCCATGCTGCCGTCGCCCGCTCGCGCAGCGACATCTCGTAGCCAAGCGGGACATACACGTCGGGGAACACCGCGGTGAACGCGCTACGCAATTGGTGCTTACGGACCACGCCGTTCGCCGCCGCCTCGCTGCCGATGAATGGCACCTCCATGCCATCGACGCTCGCTTGCCGACGACATCCTGCATACCCCGGCCGGCGCGATCTGTGGATGGAAAGGCAACTGTGGACGGCGAGTTGTCGCTCAGGTGAACGCCGAGCGTGCACCTGGATCGCGGTATCACAGGATTTCGCACGCTGAGTGCACGCTCGCTTCCCAAGCGAGCGACATCCGCGCATGAAAAAGGGCGCCCACGTGGTGGACGCCCTTTCTCTCGCCGACGTACTAGTCGTTGTTGAAATAGCTCAGCAGGCGCAGGATCTCCAGGTACAGCCACACCAGGGTGACCGTCAGCCCGAGGGCGACGCCCCAGGCGGCCTTCTCCGGAGCACCGGCGCGGATCATCTGGTCAGCCGAGTCGAAGTCGATCAGGAACATGAACGCCGCCAGACCGATGCAGACCAACGAGAAGATGATCGCCAGCGGTCCGCCGCTGCGCAGGCCGAAGCCCTCGCCGCCGCCGACACCGAAGAGCGCCAGCACCATGTTGAGCAGTGCGATGGCCACGACGCCGAAGAGCGCCGCCACCATCATCCGGGTGAACTTGGGGGTGACCCGGATGGCTCCGGTCCGGTAGACCACCAGCATGCCGACGAAGACGCCGACGGTGCCGAAGATGGCCTGCGCGATCATCCCCGGGCCACCGGTGGAGACCAGGTTCGCGAAGAGGAACGAGGCCGCACCGAGGAACACGCCCTCCAGCGCCGCGTAGCTCAGCACGATGGCCGGGTTGTCCTGCTTGCGACCGAAGGTCGCGATCATGATCAGCGCGAAGCCACCGAGACCGCCGACGAGCACGAACGGCATCATCAGGCCGGGGCTCATGGACACCATGAAGTACGACAGAACGCCGAGAGCCGTCACCACCGCGAGGGTGATGCCCGTCTTCGTGACGACGTCGTCGATGGTCATCGGCCGGGAAACGCCGGCCTGCTGCTGATCCGGGTACTGCGTCGCGTAGGGCTCCGCCTGCACCTGCTGCGCACCGAAGCTTGCGGCTCCGGTACCGAACTGCGCGTATCCGCCCTGCCCCTTGGGCAGTGATCGGAATACCGGGTTGCTGCTTTCGCGCACCGTAGGTCCTCTCCATCAGTACTGGTGGTTCGATTGACGAACACACGTTCAACGATCAACGGTCCGATCAGGTTCCCATGCCCAGCCGGTCACGACTGAGAATGTTCTCAGGAAACGTCCAGGTTGATCGGTGTGAACCCTACCCGTCGCGTGTCACACGGAGGCTACGAACTAGATTGCAAACGTGGCAGAAAACGAGGACATCCTAGTAAGTGTCCGCAACGGCGTCGGGGTCGTCACACTGAACCGTCCGAAGGCGATCAACTCGCTCAACGACGTGATGGTCGACGGCCTGCAGAAGGCCCTGACGACCTGGGAAAACGACGACTCGGTGCGCTCGGTGCTCCTCACCGGCGCGGGCGAGCGCGGCCTGTGCGCCGGCGGTGACGTCGTCGCGCTCTATCACAGCGCCAAGGGCGACGGCTCCTACGCACGCAAGTTCTGGTGGGACGAGTACCTGCTCAACGCCCACATCGGCCGCTACCGGAAGCCCTACATCGCGCTGATGGACGGCATCGTCATGGGTGGCGGCGTCGGCGTCGCGGCGCACGGCAACGTCCGGGTGGTCACCGACAAGACGAAGATGGGCATGCCCGAGGTCGGCATCGGCTTCATCCCCGACGTCGGCGGTACCTACCTGCTCTCGCGCACCCCGGGCCTGCTCGGCCTGCACGCCGCACTGACCGGGGCCCCGTTCTCCGGTGCGGACGCCATCGCCCTCGGCTTCGCCGACCACTTCGTCCCGCACGAGCGGCTTGCCGACTTCGCCGAGGCCGTCGTCACCGACGGACACGAGGACGCGCTGAACTCCTACGCCGAGGAGCCGCCGGCCAGCGAGCTGCTCGCGCAGCGCGAGTGGATCGACACCTGCTATGCCCGGGACACCGTCGCCGACATCGTCGATGACCTACGCCGCCAGGAAACCGAAGCGGCCGACGCCGCCGCCCACCTGATCGGCACCCGCTCACCCATCGCGCTGGCCGTCACGCTGACCGCGGTGCGCCGCGCGGCCCACCTGCACACCCTGGAAGAGGTTCTGCAGCAGGAGTTCCGGGTGTCGGTGGCCTCGGCGAAGTCGCACGATTTCGTCGAGGGTATCCGCGCGCAGCTGGTGGATAAGGACCGCAACCCCCAGTGGTCACCGGCCACGCTCGAACTCTGCGACGACGCGGCCATCGACGCGTATTTCGCTTCCGCCCACCCCGATCTGACGTTCTGAAAGGTTGCCATGACGACACAAGACTTTGAGACCATTCTGGTGACCCGCGACGGCCGGGTGGCCACCATCACGCTGAACCGGCCCAAGGCGCTCAACGCGCTCAACAGCCAGGTCATGCACGAGGTCACCTCCGCGGCAGCCGAACTCGACGCCGACCCCGGCATCGGCGCCATCATCCTGACCGGCAGCGAGAAGGCGTTCGCCGCCGGCGCCGATATCAAGGAGATGGCCGACCTGTCCTTCGCGGATGTGTTCAGCCAGGATTTCTTCGCGCTCTGGGGCACGTTCGCCGCCACCCGCACCCCCACCATCGCCGCGGTCGCCGGGTACGCCCTCGGCGGCGGATGCGAGCTGGCCATGATGTGCGATCTGCTGATCGCCGCGGACACCGCGAAATTCGGCCAGCCCGAGATCAAACTGGGCGTGCTGCCCGGTATGGGCGGCAGCCAGCGACTGACCCGCGCCATCGGCAAGGCCAAGGCGATGGACCTGATTCTCACCGGCCGCACCATCGACGCCGCCGAGGCCGAGCGCAGCGGCCTGGTCTCCCGGGTGGTCCCGGCGGACACCCTGCTCGACGAGGCGAACGCCACCGCCGCGACGATCGCCGGGATGTCGCTGTCGGCGGCGCGGATGGCCAAGGAGGCCGTCAACCGCGCCTTCGAGTCGACGCTGGCCGAGGGTCTGCTCTACGAGCGGCGGATCTTCCACTCGGCCTTCGCGACCGAGGACCAGAAGGAAGGCATGGCCGCGTTCACCGAGAAACGCGCGGCGAACTTCACCCATCGCTAAAGTCGAGCGGTGAATGTCGTCGCCGCTGAACCGGAAGCCACCGAAGCGCCCGCCAGACGCGATTGGTGGACCAGGCACTACACCTTCACCGGCACCGCTGTCGGCCTGGTGTTCATCTGGCTGTCGCTGACCCCGTCGCTGTTGCCGCGCGGCCCGCTGTTCCAGGGTCTGGTGAGCGGTGCGGCCGGCGGCATCGGCTACGGCCTCGGGGTTTTCGGCGTCTGGCTGTTCCGCTACATGCTCTCGCGGGACACCACCCCGGAACCGCCGAAGTGGGCCTGGCTGATCCTGCTCGTGGTCGGCGTCATCGGGCAGATCGCGGCGATCGTCTACTTCCACGTCTGGCAGGACGATATCCGCGACCTGATGGGCGTTCCCAGGCTCGGTTTCTGGGATCACCCACTGACCGCGGTGCTGGCCATCGTGTTCCTGTTCATGTTCGTCGAGATCGGCCAGCTAATAGGCAGATTGGTCCGGTACCTGGTGCGCCAGCTGGAACGCGTCGCACCCCCGAGGGTGTCCGGTGTGATCGCGGTGGCGCTGGTCCTCGCACTCACGATCGCCTTGCTCAACGGGATCGTGGTGCGTTTCGCGATGAGCACCATCAACAGCACGTTCGAGAACGTGAACAACGAGGACGATCCCGACAATCCGGCTCCCACAACCGTTTTGCGCTCCGGCGGGCCGCAGTCGCTGGTGAGCTGGGAGTCGCTGGGGCATCAGGGCCGCAACTTCGTGGCCGGCGGGCCGTCGGTGGAGGAACTCACTGAATTCAACGGCTCCCCCGCCACCGAACCGATCCGCGCCTACGCCGGGCTGAACTCCGCCGACGGCATCAAGGCCACCGCCAAGCTGGCCGCCGAGGAGCTCCAGCGCACCGGTGGGCTCGACCGCGATGTCATCGCCGTCGCCACCACCACCGGTACCGGCTGGATCAACGAGGCCGAGGCATCCTCGCTGGAGTACATGTACAACGGCGACACCGCGATCGTCTCGATGCAGTATTCGTTCCTGCCCAGCTGGATCTCCTTCCTGGTCGACCAGGAGAACGCCCGGCAGGCCGGCCAGGCGTTGTTCGAGGCGGTCGACGCCCTGGTACGCGAACTGCCCGAGGCCGATCGCCCGAAGCTGGTGGTGTTCGGCGAGAGTCTGGGCTCGTTCGGCGGCGAAACCCCGTTCCTGGCGTTGAACAATCTCATCGCCCGCACCGACGGCGCGCTGTTCTCCGGGCCCACGTTCAAGAACACCATCTGGACCAACCTGACCATCAACCGCGACGAGGGCTCCCCGCAGTGGCTACCCATATTCGACAAGGGCGAGAACGTCCGGTTCTCGGCCATCGCGTCCAAGGACCTGGGCCGCCCCGACGATCCGTGGGGACAACCCCGGGTGGTGTATCTACAACACGCCTCGGATCCGATCGCGTGGTGGAACCCCGATCTGCTGTTCGCCAAACCGGATTGGCTGCGCGAGCCGCGCGGGTACGACGTGTCACCGCGGATGGAGTGGATCCCGGTGGTGACCTTCCTGCAGGTGTCCGCCGATATGGCGGTCGCCGTCGATGTCCCCGACGGACACGGCCACGTCTACGTGCGCGATGTCGCCAATGCCTGGGCGGCGATCCTGCAGCCCCCGGGCTGGACGCCGGAGAAGACCGAGCGGCTGCGCCCGACGCTACGTTCCGACGAGAGCAGCTGACTTCAACGCCTGATAACCGCCGATGACGTCGGTGGCCCGGTGCAGCCCGAGGTCCTGCAACGCGGCGGCGGCGAGGCTGGAGGTGTAGCCCTGCGAGCACAGCACGATCCATTCGACGTCATCGCCGACGGCCTCGGGGATGCGGGCGTCGCTGGTGGGATCGCAGCGCCACTCCAGATGATTGCGTTCGATCACCAGTGCGCCCGGAACATCGCCCTCGGCGGTCCGCTGCCATCCGGGCCGGATGTCGACCAGCAGCGCCCCTCTGTGCACCGCGGCGGGTACATCGACTGCCTCGATCCGCTGCAACCGGGCGCGGGCGGCGTCGAGCACCGCGTCGATACGACTGGGCATATGACTATCCCTCCGGAGCGTCGGTGAGCTCGGTGCGGCTGCGGCGCAGGGTGTTCCGCTCGGTCACACCGTAGTAGGACATGGCCGACAGCGGCGGCGAGTAGGCGTGCACGCTCAATGTCACCGGAGCCGGGGTGGGGGCGGGCGCCCACACCACATCGTGCACCCAGCCCAGCGGGAACCCCGCCTGATCACCGGCCCTCAGCTCGCGACTGCGCAGACCGTGTCCGTCCCAGCGGGTTTCCTGCAACGCACCGGAGACCACCGTCAGCGCACCCAGCGAGCCGCCATGGTCGTGCAGTTCGGTCGACTTGTCCGGCACCCAACTGATCAACCAGATGTCGAGCTCGTCATCGCCGTAGAGCCGGTTGTACCAACGCTCGTCGGTGGGCAGCCGGGCAGCGGCGAGCAGCCGGTCGTAGCGTCCGGACAGCACGTCGTCGGCGCAGCGGTCGGTGGCCTGCAACAGATCGGGTACGCGGAGCCGGGTCGGCGCCGAGACGGCGGGCGAAAGGGTGGGGGCCAACAGTGGGGCAACCATGAGGGAACTCCAGAAAACGAAACGGACGGGTGGTCGGCGCTCACGCAGCGCGACAGGAACGACGGCAGCCCATGATCCGTGTCCCGTCCGTCATGGCCGCGAGTGTTGCATAGATTGGCGGTATGCGCCGCTACCCGATCCTTGTGACAGCAGCCGCCGCAGCCCTCCTGAGCGGGTGCTCGCCGAGCGCCGAGGAGCCGGCCGGCGACACCTCCGTACCGAGCATCACGCCCTCGCAGGCCTCGCCGTCTCCGGAGGCGCAGGTGCCCTACGGCGTCGTCCAGGTGTCACCGGGCGGCGTCACGACCGGTGTCGGAGCCCCGGCCGATGCCACCGAATCCGGCTATGGCCAGGCCTGCCTCGCCGCACGGGCCTGGTTCGACGCCCAGAACGGCACGGTCGAGGCCTACCTGCAGACGGTGCAGACCCCCGGCGCGTCCGGTCCCGGCAGCTTCAACATGGCGTGGTCCGAGCTGACACCCGGGCAGCAGGCCGCGGTCATCATGGCCGCCAATGCCGCCGCCAACGCGGAGTGCGGCTGACGTTCGGATCACGGCGAGCTCAATGGCCACAGTGGTGTCGGTGGCGGCCGGCGGGTGCCCCACAATGGAGCCATGCGAATTGCGCTGGCGCTGGGCAGCGGAGGTGCGCGCGGCTACGCGCACATCGGTGTCATCAACGAACTGACCGAGCGTGGCTACGACATCGTCGGCGTCGCCGGGTCCTCGATGGGCGCCCTGGTCGGCGGATTGCACGCCGCCGGCAACCTCGACGAGTTCGCGCAGTGGGCGGGGTCATTGACACAACGGGCGGTGTTGCGGCTGCTGGATCCGTCGTTGACGTCGCCGGGTGTGCTGCGGGCCGAGAAGATCCTCGACGCGGTGCGCGACATCCTCGGTGATGTCACCATCGAATCGCTGCCCATCCCGTATACGTCGGTGGCCACCGACCTGATTGCCGGGAAGTCCGTGTGGCTACAGCGCGGTCCGCTCGATGACGCGATCCGGGCGTCGATCGCGATCCCGGGCATCTTCACACCCCACGTGCTCGACGGACGGCTACTGGCCGACGGCGGCATCCTGGATCCGCTGCCGATGGCACCGCTCTCCGCGGTCAACGCCGATATGACCATCGCGGTGAGCCTGTCCGGGGGCGATCCGGCGGTTCGGTTGAGCGAACCCGAACCCCGGGTGACCACCGAGTGGTTGGGCCGGATGTGGCGTAGCACAACGGCTCTGCTGGACACATCCACGGCGCAGCGGGTGATGGACAGCCCGGCCGCCAAGTCGGTGCTCAGCCGGTTCAGCAGCTCCCTGGAAGACGGAGCCGACACCGCCGAGGCGTTGAGCGACAGCGGGATCCCCGAGCTACCCCGGCTGGGCAGCTTCGAGATCATGAATCGCACCATCGATATCGCCCAGTCGGCGCTGGCCCGGCACACGCTGGCCACCTACCCGCCCGATCTGCTGATCGAGGTGCCGCGCAACGCCTGCCGCAGCCTGGAGTACCACCGCGCCGAGGAGGTCATCGAGATCGGCCAGGAGTTGGCCGCGGCCGCCCTGGACGCGCTGGGCTAGCTTGCCAGAAACGCCCCGACGGCGGCCGCCACCCGACGGCCCTGCGCACGTCCGGCGATCGCGGACGGCCGACGGCACCGCGGATCCAGCGGGTTGTTCCCGAACGCGACAAGCGCATCGTCATCGGCGAACACCGTGAAGGTCGCGCCGGGAAAGGCGGCGATCTCGGCTCCGGCACCGTCGCCGAACGGGGACGGTGCGTTCGCACCGGCGGGCACCAGCACCACCGCCGCGGCGCAGTCGGCGGCGACGGCCATGTTGACCGCGCTGCCCACGCCGCCGTCCATGAACGCGCGGGCCCCGATGGTGACCGTCGGCCACGCGCCGGGCACCGCGCAACTGGCGGCGACGGCGTCGACCAGCGCGACGCCGGCATCGCGGGTGAAGACCACCAGTTCACCTGTCGCGGTGTCGATGGCGGTGATGCGCAGATCCCGGTGCGGCCAGTCGTGGGACGGCAACCGGTGCGCGATGACCTCGCGGCGGACCTGCTCGGGGACGGTGTCGGCGGCCAGCGCGATCCCGCCGATGCGACGCAGCCGCTCCAGGGTGCTGCCGGCCTCGCCCAGCGCGCTGACAAACACCTCGGTGAGGTCGTCGATGGTGACCCCGGAGTCGATCTCGTGGGATTCCTCGGCGATCTGGCGCGCGTACAGCTCGGTCAGGGATGTGCCACTGCCGAGCTGGGCCGAGACTGCCGATCCGGCCGAGGTACCCAGCAGCACATCGGAATTCAGCAGCGTGTCGGCGGTGTCCGGCGACTCGTCGGCGATCCCGGTCAGTACACCTGTCTCCCAGGCGATACCCGCCAGCCCGCCACCGGCGAGGATCAGTGCGCGTGCCACCGCTCAGCGCACCAGCTGATCCGACAGTGCCTCCAGCGACTGCCGGGCGTAGCCCTTCCACAACCGGCCGAACACCGGCAGCGCCACCGCCGTCAGTGCCGAGCGCGGATGGATGGTCCACCGCCAGGTCAGTGTGGTGCCGGTGCCGATCGGGTCGAAGATCCACATCCCGTCGACGTGCCCGACCAGCGGCGCCAGCGGGCCCGTCACCTGGGTGAGCGTGTACCCGAACGACCGCGGCGGGTCATAGGAGGTCAGCTCCTCCCGCATGCTGCCGCCACCGGTGAGCACCACGGTGCGGCTCTGCCCGACGGCATCCCAGTCCCCGGTCTGATCGCGGGTCTCCTTGATCGGCGGGATGGGTCCGTACCAGCGACGGAACAGCTGGGGCAGCGGCATCGGCACCATGCCCGCGAACAGGTCCGCGGGCGCGAGCGGAATCGCCCGTGATTGCTCGACCACCAGAGGTTGCGCCATGATGGCCATACTAGCGACGGGAGCAAGATGAGCACCCAGACTCAGACGATGCGCGCCCAACGGTTCTACGCCGACACGAAAACCATTGTGGTCGAGAATGTTCCGATACCAAAGCCGGGTCCGGGTGAAGTCCTGGTGAAGGTGGCGTTCTGCGGTATCTGCCACTCGGACCTCAGCCTCATCAACGGCACCTTCCCGTCCCAGCTGCCGGTGGTCACCCAGGGCCACGAGGCATCGGGCACCATCACCGAACTCGGCCCCGGCGTGACGGGCTGGGCCGAGGGTGACCGGGTGGTGGTGGCCGCCGGCCGGCCCTGCCAAAGCTGCCCCAACTGCGCCCGCGGAGACTTCGGCAACTGCCTGCGGATCCGGCTGATGGCCTTCGCCTATGACGGCGCCTGGGCGCAGTACACCGTTGCGCAGGCCTTCGGGCTGACCCGGGTGCCCGACAATGTGCCGCTGGAGCAGGCGGCGATCCTGGCGGACGCGGTGTCGACCCCGTATGGCGCCGTGGTGCGCACCGCGAAGGTGGGCATCGGCGAGTCGGTGGGCGTGTGGGGTGTCGGCGGGGTCGGGACCCACATCGTGCAGTTGGCGCGACTGGTCGGTGCGGCGCCCATCGTCGCCGTCGATATCAAACCGGCCGTGCTGGACCGGGCGCTCGCACTGGGCGCGGACTACGCCTTGGATGCCCGCGATGAGGCGCTGGGCGAGAAGATCGCCGCACTCACCGGGGGCCGCGGCCTCGACATCGCCTTCGACGCCGTCGGTCTCGGTTCCACCTTCGACCAGGCGCTGGCCAGTCTGACGATGGGCGGGCGACTGGTGGGGGTGGGCATGAGCGCCGAGGCACCGAGCATCGGGCCGACCTCATTGTTCAACCTGACCCGCAAACAGGTCTTGGGCCACCTGGGCTACCAGAACGCCGACATCGCGACGCTGGCCAACCTGCTGTCACTGGGGCGCCTCGACGTCAGCCGGTCCATCAGCGAGATCGTGTCGCTGGAGGAGGTGGCCACCGGGATCGAGAAGCTGGAGCGCGCCGATGGCGACCCGATCCGGATTCTGGTACAGCCCTGACTATCTCAGCCCGGGTGCGGCCTTGGCGCTGAACAGCGGCAGATCCAGATACGTCGCGACCCCCGGTGGGGCGGCACACACCGCCGGTACGGAGTTGACACAGTGCGCGGCGGTCGCCACGACGCCGGGCTCGGGACCGTCCTCCCCCACCTCGCCCTGGAAACCCTTGATGGAGACCGTGAAGTCGGGATTACCGCGCACCTCCATCTCGTAGCGCTGCCCTTCGGGCCCGAAATCCCATGCCGGAGCCAGGTTCTCCTCGCCCATCAGCCAGTTGACCGTCACCCGCACCACGACCTGGTCGCCGACCACGGCTTCCCAGTGAAATTTGCGGGCCGCGACCTGCCCGGGTTCGATGACCCCGATCGGGGAATCGATCGGCGCCGTGGCCACAGCGATCTCCTGGCGAGCAACGATTTTCGGGTTGGCGTTGAATCCGAATTCGTCGACGCACATCCGCACGGCCTGGATGAAGCCACCGTCGAGCAGCTTCTGCATGGGGCCGGACAGCGCCTTGTCAGGAGTGTCGCCGAACCCCATGACATGGCGAACCACATCGGGTGCGTCATAGGTGCGCAGGTCGGAGAATTCCTCGGCCCGCACGAAGGTCACGCCGGTGGACATCACCGAGAACAGCAGCGGGAACTTCTCGCTGATGCCGCCGGGAGCGATCCCGGTGCCGTGCAGCGTCGCACCGCCGGCGAGGCCGGCTTCCCGCAGCGGTGCGGCCTGCTTCTCGCTCGGATAGACCCAGCCGACCGGGGTGACGACATTCTTACCCGACCGCAGCAGCGCGGCCACCTCGTCCGCGTCGGGCATCAGCGGCGCATAGATGACGGCGTCCGCGTCCAGTGCCAGGATCTCCTCGACACTGCTGGTCGCGGTGATCCCGAGCGGTTCGCCACCGATGAGTTCGCCCACGTCACGGCCGTGCTTGGCCTGCGAATGCACCCAGCACCCGACCAGTTCCAGGTCGGGGTGCTCCAGCACTGCTCTGATGGCGGCGACGCCGACGCCACCCGTGGCCCACTGCACAACCCGCAATGCCATAACCCGCCCTTCCACACAAAACTAGAACACGTTCTACCACTTTGCGGGCGTGGTTCGCGGGGATCCGGGCACAATACTGTTTTATGCATAGCGGGTTTCCATGAGCGGCGGCGTGGACTTCGGGGTGCTCGGCCCGCTGCAGCTCAGCGTGAACGGATCGCCGGTCGCGCTGGGCACGCCGAAGCAACGCGCGGTGCTGGCCATGCTGGTGATGAGCCGCAACCGGCCGATCAGCAGCGACGCACTGGTCGGCGCGGCCTGGGAACAGTTCCCGCCGCCGGAGCCCAAGGCAAGCCTGCATTCCTACATCTCCAACCTGCGCAAGCTGATCAGCGGCGGCGGTTCGGACGGCCGGATGATCCTGGCCAGCGCGCCGCCGGGCTACCGGCTGACCGTCACCGACGACGGATGCGACCTCGGGCGTTTCGTGTCGGCCAAGAATGCCGGCGTGCAGGCCGCCGCGGCCAGCCAGTTCGAGCAGGCCAGCACACACCTGTCCGAGGCGTTGGCACAGTGGCGCGGACCGGTGCTCGATGACCTACGCGATTTCGAGTTCGTCGGTCCGTTCGCCACCGCGCTCATCGAGGACAAGGTTGTCGCTCACACCGCGCACGCCGAGGCCGAAATCGCTTGCAACCGAGGCTATGCCGTGATCGGAACACTGGAATCACTGGTGGCCGAGCACCCCTACCGTGAACCGCTGTGGATACAGCTGATCACCGCGTACTACGTCAGCGAACGGCAATCCGACGCACTGGACGCCTATCAGCGGCTGCGCAGCACGCTGGCCGAGGATCTCGGTATCGACCCGGGCCCCACGGTGCGCGCACTGTCCGAACGTATCCTGCGCCAGGAACCCATCAACACCCGCCGGGCCGCCCGCACCACGGCCGTGCACAAGATCGACATCGACATTCGCACCGCGACCGGCGCACAGTCCGCACCAGCGCAGATGCGGGCTGCCTCGGGGCGGGTGTATCCGCTGCTGTCGGCGGCGACGCGGATCGGCCGGCTGCCCGACAACGACATCGTGCTCGACGACGTCAGCGTCAGCCGCCACCACGCGGTCATCATCGACACCGGCACCAGCTACGTCATCACCGATCTACGATCCGCCAACGGCGTCGAGGTGGCCGGGCACCGCATCCGTGGTACCGCCACGCTCACCAGCGGCGACCGGGTGCGGGTGTGCGACCACGAATTCGTGTTCGAGATCGCGCCGGCCCGCTGAGCTTCCCCTGTGGGCGCTGCGCCGAACCGTTAATGTGATGGGCCGACACACTCCAGGAGAAGCAGGGGAAATGACCGGGCCGACGTCGCGTGAGGGTACCGATTTCGGCCGTTACCGACTGCGCAGACTCATCGGGCGCGGCGGCATGGGCGAAGTCTATGAAGCCGAGGACACCGAGAAGGACCGCATCGTCGCACTGAAGCTGCTGCCCGAAGGTGTGTCCCACGATCCGGTGTTCCGCAAACGGCTACAGCGCGAAGCACATTCGGCGGGACGGCTGCAGGAACCGCATGTGGTGCCGATCCATGACTACGGCGAGATCGACGGCGTCCTCTACGTCGACATGCGGATGATCAACGGTGCCGATCTGCGCAAAATCCTGAAGAGCTACGGCCCGATGACGCCGGCCCGCGCGGTCGCCATCGTGCGCCAGATCGCCTCGGCGCTGGACGCCGCGCACGAGAGCGGCATCATGCACCGCGACGTCAAACCGGAGAACATCCTCATCACCCGGGATGACTTCGCCTATCTGGTGGACTTCGGTATCGCCAACGCCGCCAGCGATGAGAAGCTGACCGAATTGGGCACCGCGGTAGGCACTTACGCGTACATGGCACCGGAGCGGTTCACCAGCGACCAGGTGACCTACCGCGCCGACGTGTACGCCCTGACCTGTGTGCTGCACGAATGCCTCACCGGATCGCAGCCCTACCCGGGCGACAGCGTCAGCATGGTGATCACCGCGCATCTGATGCAGCCGATCCCGGCCCCGAGCCAAGCCCGGCCTGGCATCCCGGCCGCGTTCGACCGCGTCGTCTCCCGCGGGATGGCCAAGAAGCCCGCCGAGCGGTTCGCCAGCGCCGGGGATCTGGCCACCGCCGCCACCGACGCCCTGAGCGTGCGTGACCAGGACCAGGCGGCGCACATCGTGCAACGCGGCGCGGCGGCGACCATGCCCGGCCCGCAGTTCGGCACGCCGCCACCGTTCGGGGTGACCCCACCACCCTTCGGCACGCCACCGCCACCGCCACCGAACTGGCACACCCCGCCACCCGGCCGGCCGCCGCAGCCCAAGAAGACGACGCCGTGGCTACCCATCGCGGCCGCCGCCGCGGTGTTGTTCCTGGTGCTTGCCGCCGTGGGCGTCTACTTCATGGTGAAACCCGAGGACACCAAGGTCGCCACGCCCACCACATCCTCGGCCGCCCCCACCACCGCCGAGCGGACCACCCGCACCCGGGCCCCCGACCCGGCGACCTTGCAGGATCGGCTGTTCGGCATGCTCCCGCAGGGGTATGACCCGGGCGTATGCCAGGCGGTCGATCCGCCCGTGCCCGGCGCGCTGGCGACCGTGGACTGCGGGCCGTCGAGCATGCCGGGCGGTCCCATCGCCTCGCGGTACTCGACGTTCCCCGACCAGGGCGCGCTGCGGGCCAACTTCGACGAGGCGATCGGCGAGACCGCCGAGCTGATGCCGTGCCCGAACAGCACCATGGACTCCCCCACCACCTGGCACTACACCGACACCCCGCAGAAGGCCGAGGGCTCCATCGCCTGCGGCACCTACAACGACAGCCCGGACCTCACCTGGACCAAGAACGACGGTCTGCTGCTCGGCAACGCCCAGGCCCCGAACCTCGACGAGTTGCATCAATGGTGGCTGGCCTACGGCTGAGGCCGCACCCCAAGAATTCATCAAGAACGTCGTTGGACGCTGATGTCACCCCCGGATCACGCCGGGGCTCAGACATCCAGGGGAGACACGATGTTCGCAGTTCAGCGCCTGATCAAGTCCGCAGGCCTCGCACTGGTGGCCGGCCTGTCCGGGGTCGCCACCGCCGGCACCGCGAGCGCCATCACCTCCGCCGACGATGCGGCGTTCCTGGCCGATATCCGCCATGAGGGCATCTCCTACGAGTCCGCGGTCGAGGTCATCTCGAACGCTCACGAGGTGTGTGCCGAGCTGGACTCCGGGGTCGAGGCCACCGATATCGGCCTGGACATCCTGGAGTACACCGACCTGAACACCCGGCAGGCCGCGGCGTTCATCGTCATGTCGATCGGTTACTACTGCCCGCAACACTCCGGCGCATTTGCTTAACGGTTATGTTGAGGCCCAACGCAACGGAGCGAAAGGGGCCGCAGATGGCCAATCGGGTGTTTGTCGTCGGTGTCGGGATGACCAAGTTCGAGAAGCCGGGCCGGCGCGAGGGCTGGGACTACCCCCAGATGGCCAACGAGTCGGGCACCAAGGCACTCGCCGACGCCGGGATCGACTACAGCCAGGTCCAGCAGGGCTACGTCGGCTACTGCTCCGGCGATTCCACCTCGGGCCAGCGCGCGCTGTACGAACTCGGTATGACGGGTATCCCGATCGTCAACGTCAACAACAACTGCTCCACCGGGTCCACGGCGCTTTACCTTGCCGCGCAGTCGATCCGGGGCGGTCTGGCCGACTGCGTGATCGCACTGGGTTTCGAGAAGATGCAGCCCGGCTCGCTCGGCGGTGGCGCCGATGACCGCGAGTCACCGCTGGGCAGGCATGTGAAGGCGCTGGCCGAGATCGACGAGTTCGCCTTCCCGGTGGCGCCGTGGATGTTCGGTGCGGCCGGCCGCGAACACATGAAGAAATATGGAAGCACGGCTGAACACTTTGCCAAAATCGGCCACAAGAACCACAAGCATTCGGTGAACAACCCGTACGCACAGTTCCAGGACGAGTACACCCTCGACGACATCCTGGGCGCCAAGATGATCTCCGACCCGCTGACCAAACTGCAGTGTTCACCGACCTCGGACGGGTCCGGTGCCGCGATCGTGGTGAGCGAGGACTTCGTGGCCAAGCACGGACTGGCCGAGCAGGCCGTCGAGATCGTCGGTCAGGCGATGACCACCGACTTCGCCTCCACCTTCGACGGCAGCGCCGCAAATATCATCGGCTATGACATGAATGTCCAAGCCGCGCAGCAGGTCTACTCGCAGTCCGGGCTGGGACCGGAGGACTTCCAGGTCATCGAGCTGCACGACTGCTTCTCCGCCAACGAGCTGCTGCTGTACGAGGCGCTGGGTCTGTGCGGCCCAGGTGAGGCGCCCAAGCTGATCGACGACAACGACACCACCTACGGCGGCCGCTGGGTGGTCAACCCGTCCGGCGGGCTGATCTCCAAGGGGCATCCGCTCGGCGCGACCGGCCTGGCGCAGTGCGCGGAACTGACCTGGCAGTTGCGCGGCACCGCCGACAAGCGTCAGGTCGACAATGTGAGTGCCGCCCTGCAGCACAACATCGGACTCGGTGGCGCGGCCGTCGTGACGGCCTACCAGCGCGCCGAGCGCTGACTTCCCTTGCGATTTGTGGAGTTTCAGTAGGAATGGTTCCGACGGAGACTCCACAAATCGCTAAAGGGTGATCACCTGGTAGTCACCGGCGGCGTGCCGGGCGCGGATGGTCTTCTTGTCGTACTTGCCGACACTGGTGCGCGGCACCTGGTCGACGAAGGTCCACCGCTCCGGTAGCCACCAACGAACCACCTTGTCGGCCAGGAACTCCCGCAGCTCGTCGGGCGTGTGGCCGGCGCCCTCCTGCAGCACCACCACGGCCAGCGGGCGTTCCTGCCACTTCTCGTCGGGCACCCCGACGACGGCGGCCTCCAGCACGCCCGGGTGACCGATCAGATGGTTCTCCAGTTCCACCGAGGAGATCCACTCACCGCCGGATTTGATGACGTCTTTGGCCCGGTCGGTCAGCGTCACGAATCCGTCGGCATCGATGCGACCGACATCACCTGTGCGCAGCCACCCGCCGTCGAACTTCTCCGCGTCCCGGCCCAGGTAATAGCCGCCGGTGATCCAGGGTCCCCGAACCTCCAACTCGCCCACCGACTCTCCGTCGGCGGGTACCGGGTCACCGGCGTCGTCGACGACGCGGACCTCCACACCGCACATCGGCCGGCCCTGGGTGGCACGCATCGCCCAGTGCCGATCCTCGGTGACGCCGGGCAGTGGTTTGGCCACTGTCGCCAGCGGCGAGGTCTCCGTCATGCCCCAGGCCTGCTGGATGTACACCCCGTGTTGCTGCTGGAACGTCTGCATCAGCGACAGCGGCACCGCCGATCCGCCGCAGGCGACCAGTCTCAATGACGAAACATCATGTCCCGGGCTTCTTTCCAGACAGTGCATCACATCGTTCCAGATCGTCGGCACCGCACCGGCCAGGGTGGGCCTGCGCGACTCGATCAGTTCGATCAACGACGCACCGTCGAGGAAGCGGTCCGGCATCACCAGATCGGCGCCGGCCATCAGGGCTGCGTAGGCCAGTCCCCAGGCGTTGGCATGGAACATCGGCACGATCGGCAGCACGACATCGTCGCTGCTGACGTCGAGGGCATTGGCGGTGCAGGTGGTCAGTGAATGCAGGTAGGTCGAGCGATGGCTGTAGACAACACCTTTGGGGTTTCCGGTGGTGCCACTGGTGTAGCACATCGCCGCCGCGGAGTTCTCGTCGACATCGGGCCAGTCGAACTGCCCCGGGTGCCCCGCCAGAACATCGTCGTAGCGCAGCACCGTCAGGCCGGCATCGGCGAGCGGTCCGGTGTCCCCGTCACCGGCGATGATGACGGTGTGCACCGTGCTCAGCAGCGGCAGGACGGGAGCCAGCAGCGGTATCAGCGAGGCGTCGGCGACGATGATCTGATCCTCGGCCTCGTCGGCGATGAAGGCGATCTGTTCGGCAGCCAGCCGGATGTTCAGCGTGTGCAGCACCGCGCCCATCGCCGGGGCGGCCAGGTAGACCGCCAGGTGTTCGGTGTTGTTCCACATGAAGGTGCCGACCCGCTGATCTCCGCTGATGCCGAGACCGCGCAGTCCGTGCGCCAGTCGGGCCGCCTGTTCCCCGAGTTCGCGGTAGGTGGTGCTGCGATATCCGCCCCGCCCGGTGGCGGTGGTGACGACGCGGTCGCCGTTCACTGCGCAGGCGTGCCGCAGGATGGCGGCGATGGTCAGGGGCCAGCTCTGCATGGTGGACTGCACGCGGGCGATGTTAGTGCTCTCCAGGACCCGGTTTGTCACGTTTGGCGATCTGGCGGCGATGTACAGGGCAGAACCGTTTCGGCACCTCAGACAGGGGGCGCGCCATGCGTCCGATCGCAGTGACCACCGGACTGCTCGCCGCCGCGGTGCTGGCGGTGGCGCCGCCGGCCACGGCCGAGCAGACCGCCCTGGAGACCATCGGGATGCTGGAAGCCCAGGGCTACACCGTGAACGTCGACCGGATCGGCAGCGCACCGCTGGAGCAGTGCACCGTCACCGGGATCCGCAACCCTCAGCAGGTGACCCGGTGGGTGAGCGTCGAGGACGACGGCTGGGGCAAGCACGGCGACGACGACACCGACCTGGTGGAAATCGTGGTCAGCCAGTCGATCTCGGTATCGCTGGACTGCAACCGCTGAGCCGCGGAGTTCAGACCCCGACCGGTGCCAGCTCGCGCACCGCGTCGAATGCCACGGCGTCGAACGGCGAGTACATCGATGCCGGTGCGGCCACCCGGAATGCGGTGACATTGCCCTCGACATCGGCGACATAGAGCCGGTCACCCGCGGCGTTCAGGGCGGCAGCCGCCGGGCGGGCGCCGACGGTGATGGTCTCCACGACCTCCTGGGTGACCGTGCACAGCACCGCGACCTGGTCGTAGTCGACGACGTAGGCGCGCGCACCGTCGGCCGACAGCGCCATCTGGATCGGCAGGGTGCCTGCACCGATGCTCGCGGTGATGGCGAAGGTCTTCGGATCGACGACCTCGATGACGCCACGCGCCTGCAGATCGGAGGTCAGTGCGTAGACGGTGCCGTCGGCCGCGACGGCCAGGTCCCGGATCGGTGCGCCGAAGGCGATCGACTTACGCGCCTTGGCGGTTTCGGTGTCGACGACCACCACGCGGCTGCCACGGCTGGTGGTCACGGCCACATAGAGCCGTCGGCCGGACGGATCTGCGGCGAGGGCGTCGATGGTGGATCCGACGCCTGCGCCGATGTCGACGGTGCCGACGCGGTCGGCGGTGATGTCGATGACGGCCACGTCGACGTGCGCGTGTCCGGCGCGGGCGGCGTAGGCGCGCTTACCGTCGGGACTGGCCGCCACCGCGGTCACCGAGAACGCCAGCGGGTAGTGGCCCACCACCGAGTTGGTGCGGGTGTCGATCACCTGGACGGCGTCGGCATCGAGATCGCTGGTCACCACGAAGGCGCGGTCATCGGTCAGGGCGACCGCGAAGGGCTCACCCTCGACGGGCACCACGGCCGGCGCCCCGGCGCTGTCGGGGCGGACCACCGTGACGCTGTCGTCGCCGTAGTTGGCCACCACGATCGTGTCGGAGTTGGCCGTCAGGTCGGCGATCGGGCCGCGGTCGATCGCGACCGAGCCCGCAAAAGCGGTTTGCGAGTCGTTCAGCGCTGCCGCATTGGCGCGCACGAAAACACTTGCCATCTCTTCGACACCTCCGCCGGATGACTATCCCGGCACTTGATTCAGTCGCCAGCGCCCGAGTTGAGCGCGTTTGGGACGAGTCTAGCGACGAAAGAACCTACCCAAAGCGGCCGTTGGCCGCTTGCCGAGTCCACCGACGTTACACCTCTCAGCCATCCCTCAGGAAAATATCGTTATCCAGTTGTGACCTGCCTGGAGCAACCCGAATAGTGCTGCTCAACAGCGATTTTTATGGATGCAGCTAACTGGGCTCAGGCCCGAAACCCCACCCGTCACACACAGGATTCTCAGGCCTCGCCACGAAAATGCAAGACAGATCACAGCCGACACGCCAGCAAACTTCTGGCGACGGCAGCCGATGGCCCGATCCGCGCACGTGACGTAGCTGAAAAATTAGCGGTGCGTCAGGGCAACAGAATGTAGGACAGCTGCGGAACCGCCTGTACCGTGCGCCCCGACCAGATATGCGGCGCCTTGTCGATCGCCGCCATTTCGGTGATCCGCAAGTAGGTCCCGTCCCCGCGACTGGAGGTGGCATCCACCCACGCGACGTGACCGGCACCCGGGGCGTCCAGCACACCGGGCGGAATCACCACCACGGCGCGGTCCCGGGGTTCGGCGACGACGGTCCAGCCCGCCGCCCGGGCCGATGCCGCCAGATCGCGTGGCGCGCCCTCGACCGCCGGGTAGGAGCGTTTACCGGAGGCGAAATACCACTTCTCCATGGCGCCCCACAGCGCGGATCCCTCTTCCCCGGGGTTGCTGTCCACGGTGTCACCGCTCGCCCGCGGCTGGGCCGGACGCATCGATTCGGTGGCACACGGTGGCACAACTGGGTCGTTGGACCCGGTGTCGAGCATCGCGTCGGTGACATAGCCACCGTCGGCCAGCTTGTTCCACAGATCGGTGGACACGTCGTAGGGCCCCCCGCTGAACACCGTCCCGCGTGCGTAGCAGGTGATGGTGATCCGGGCGCCATCCGGGATACGGCCGACCCGCTGGCTCGCCACGGACGGCGCCGAGCGCACGTTCAGGTCTCGGCTACCGGTGTTCACCGTGACCGTGACCGAGCTCTCCGCCGATTCCGGTGCCGCCAGCGCGGGCGCCGCGGGCACCAGCAGTGCCGCCGCAGCCAGCAGAGGCCACCGTCGATAGATCCCAGTCGTGTACACAGCAAGCCTTTCGGACACCGGTCCGCAAAATCATAAATCGGGCCCGATCAATTTGCTGACAGCACACGAAGTATTTGCCGAGTCGATATCTGACCTGCCGGGCCGCCCGCGCTTCTCCCCTGGTGGCGGTCTCAGCGCCACTGATAACGCGTCTTGGGCCGCCCGGCCTTGCCGTAATCGGTGTTGCGGGTGACCGTGCCCTCATCGGCGAGTCGCTCCAGGTAGCGCCATGCCGTCACCCGGGACACCCCGACCTGCGCGGCGGCCTCGTCGGCGGTCATGCCGGCCGGGCAGTCACGGACCGCCCTGGCGATCTCGTCGGTGGTCTGCGGGGCCGCACCCTTCGGGGCCGCCGCCCGGTCGGCGCCGATGCGCAGCTCGGCCATCGCCCGGTCCACCTCGGCCTGGCTGGCCGCCTCGGTACCGGCCGGCAACGCGGTGCGGTAGCGCCGATACCGCTCCAGGCGGTCCCGGAAGGCCGCGAAGGTGAACGGCTTGAGCAGATAGGCCAGCGCCCCGTGCGAGACCGCGGCGCGCACCATCTCCAGATCACGCTCGGAGGTGATGGCGATGATGTCCGGAGCGGGGACCAGACCGGACAGCCCGGAGGCCAGCGAGATGCCGCTGGCATCGGGCAGTCCGAGGTCCAGCAGCACCAGGTCGATCGGCTCCCCCGCCGCCGTCGCGGTGGCCGCCGCCCGCATGCCGTCGCGCGCCGTGTGCGCCACCGCCGCCGGCGAAAAGCCGTCCAGGCGATCGAGATAGGTGCGATGCGCCTCGGCGATCAACACATCGTCCTCGACGATCAAGACACGGATCACCGGCCGATCACCACCGAGACCACCGATCCGTAGGTCACATCGGTGCTCAGCGTGCCGCCGTGGCGGTGCACCACCTGAGCCACCAGCGCCAGCCCGATACCGTGCCCGTCGGCATTCTTGGTCGAGTACCCGCGGCGCTGCGCCTGGGCGAACACCTCGGCATCCATCCCGGAACCGCTGTCGGCGACGATGATTCGCAAGGCGTCTGCGTCCTGGGCCACCGTCACCTCGACCCACGGGTCGTCCCGGTCGCACGCATCCATCGCATTGTCGATGAGATTACCCAGCACGGTCACCAGTTCCTGCCCGGTCAGGGCGACATCCGAGGGCAATTGGGTGTCTTCGGTGACGGTCAGCGAGATACCGCGTTCGTCGGCCTGAGCGGTCTTGCCGAGCAGCAGCGCCACCAGGGCCGGTTCACCGACCGCTTCCGACAACCGGTCCACCAGCCGCTGGGACAACTCCAGTTCCCGGGTCGCCACCGCGACGGCGTCCTGCGGGCGGCCCATCTCCACCATGGTGATCACGGTGTGCAGCTTGTTGGCCGACTCGTGAGCCTGCGCGCGCAGCGAGTCGGCCAGTACCTGCAGCGAGCTGAGTTCGCCCAGGGCGCCCTGCAATTCGGTGCGGTCCCGGACGGTCACCACCTCGCTGCCCGAGTCGGGCACCTTCGCCCGGTTGACCACCAGCACCCGCTCGTCGGTCACGTGCAGTTCGTCGCGCACCCCGGGATCGGCGACCTGTAGGAACTCCGGCAGATCGGCACGCGACACCGGTCCGGGCGGCAGCGCCAGCAGCCGACGAGCCTCGTCGTTGACCAGCACCACACTGTCGCGGTCCAGCACGATCAGCCCCTCCGAGACCGCGTGCAGGATCGCGTCGTGGTGGTCATACATCACCCGTAGTTCATCGGGACGTAGCCCACGGGTCTGACGCAGCAACCGGCGCCGGATGCCCCACACCCCGACAAGCGAAACAGCAAGGGCAACAAGGCCTACCGACGCGATCACCAACCACTGCTCGCGCCAACGCTCGGCCAGGCTCTGCTGCAGGATGCCGGCGGCGACCAGACCGATGACATGGCCGTCGGCATCGTGCACGGGTGCCACCGCGCGGACCGAGGGCCCCAGCGTGCCGGTGTACACCTCGGTGAAGGATTCACCGAGCAGGGCCGGTTCGATGTTGCCGAGGTAGTCACCGCCGATCTGGGTCGGGTCGGTGTGGGTGTAGCGGGTGCGGTCGGGCGCCATGATGGTGATGAACGCGATGTCGGTGTGCCTGCGCACCAACTCGGTGACCGGTTGCAGGGTCGCGGTCGCGTCGCCGTCCACGATCGCCTGTGCGGTCGACGGTGAATCAGCCAGCGAGGTGGCGATGCCCAGAACCTGCGCCTCGGCGGCGGCATCACCGTCCTGGCGGGCGTCGAGCAGCGCCAACCCGCTGCCCGCCACCACGATCAGCGCGATGACCAGGATCTGCAGCGCGATCGCCTGGCCTGCCAGCGACCACCGCGATATTCGGTCGGCCACCACCCGGCGCACCTCCCGTGAACGAAATGAACTAAAACGTGACCTGGCTCACGCCGTACCCGACCATCCTTACATGACTACTTCCCAGCAACCGTCTCCGGCGACGCCGCCGCAGGGCGCCCCACCGAAAACCAAACGGGACCGTACCCACTGGCTCTACATCGCCGTGATCATCGCGGTCGTCGCCGGTGTCGCCGTCGGCATTCTCGCCCCGGATGTGGGCAAGAGCGTCGGCGTGCTCGGCACCATGTTCGTCGCGCTGATCAAGATGATGATCGCCCCGGTCATCTTCTGCACCATCGTCTTGGGCATCGGGTCGGTGCGCAAGGCGGCGACCGTCGGCAAGGTCGGTGGGCTGGCCTTCGTCTACTTCCTCGCGATGTCCACGTTCGCCCTCGGGATCGGCCTGGTCGTCGGCAACCTGCTGCACCCGGGCGAGGGACTCAACGTCACCGCCAACGCGGGCAAGGGCGCCGAACTCGCCGACAAGGCCCATGAGGCGGGCGGTCTGCTGGACTTCGTCCAGGGCATCATTCCGACCTCGTTGTTCTCGGCGCTGACCGAGGGAAGTGTGCTGCAGGCGCTGTTCGTCGCGCTGCTGGTCGGGTTCGCGATCCAGGGTCTCGGCTCGGCCGGCGATCCCATCCTGCGCGGTATCGAGCACCTGCAGAAGCTGGTCTTCAAGGTGCTGGCGATGATCCTGTGGCTGGCCCCGATCGGCGCGTTCGGTGCCATCGCCAACGTCGTCGGGCAGACCGGCTGGGCGGCGGTCGGACAGCTGATGACCCTGATGGTCGGCTTCTACCTGACCTGCGCGATCTTCGTGTTCGGCGTGCTCGGCACGCTGCTGCGGGTGGTGTCCGGCGTGTCCATCTTCAAGCTGGTCCGCTACCTGGCCCGCGAGTATCTGCTCATCGTCTCGACGTCCTCTTCGGAGTCGGCGCTGCCGCGTCTCATCGCGAAGATGGAGCACCTGGGCGTCGAGCGCTCCACCGTCGGCGTGGTGGTCCCCACCGGGTACTCGTTCAACCTCGACGGCACCGCGATCTACCTGACGATGGCCTCGCTGTTCATCGCCGGCGCCCTTGGCGATCCGCTGAGCGTGTCCGAGCAGATCGGCCTGCTGGTGTTCATGATCGTCGCCTCCAAGGGTGCCGCCGGTGTCACCGGTGCCGGGCTGGCGACGCTGGCCGGCGGTCTGCAGGCACACCGCCCCGACCTGCTCGACGGTGTCGGCCTGATCGTCGGCATCGACCGGTTCATGTCCGAGGCTCGCGCACTGACCAACTTCTCCGGCAACGCGGTGGCCACCCTGCTGGTCGGGTCGTGGACCAAGACGATCGATCGGGACAAGGTGGACGCCGTCCTGGGCGGATCCGATCCGTTCGACGAGATCACCATGGTCGACGATCACCCCGCACGGGCCACAGAACCGGCATCGGAGAAAGTCCCGGTACCGGCATAAGGCCCGGCGTAAGAACCTGCGGCGTCGGAACCACCTTTGGTGGGTCCGGCGCCGCAGGCGTATGCGGCCAGAGCCGGGCCGGTTCGGTCCCGGATATGCGACCATCTGCCCATGAATCCGCAGGACGACCCGGAAGCCCGGATCCGTGCGCTGGAGCCCACCGAACTCGGCTCCGAGAACGCCAGTCCCACAATGTACGGATACGGCGCTCCGCCGCCGACCCAGCCCTGGCCGGACCAGTCGCCCTACGCCCAGCCGCCGTACGGCCAAATCCCTTATGGTGCACAGCCTTACGGCACCGGCTACGCCTTGCCCTACCCGCCCGAACCCTCGGGCTCCGGTTTCCGGCCGTGGATGGCGGTCGTCCCGGTCGTACTGGTGTTCCTGCTGCTCGCCGGCGGCGCGGCGGCATACTTCATGTTCTCGAACACGTCGGCACCCGAGGCACCTGGCATCGCCGGCGGCGGTGACGTGCTGACCGACGGGCCCGAGGCGCCGGTGTTGCCCTCGTTGCCGACGATCATCACCATCCCGACCGACATCGCCGGGCCCCCGTCGGGCTCGGCGCCGGAGCCGGGCACCACCCTGACGATCAGCGGTATCGGCACGAACAAGTCGGTGACCTGCAACGACAACATTGTGATCATCTCCGGCGCGAACAACACGGTGGATATCACCGGTCATTGCACCGCCGTCACGGTGTCGGGATTCGAGAACATCGTCACCGCGGAATCCACCCGGGAGATCGCCGTGTCGGGTTTCGACAACACGATCACCTACCGCACCGGCGAGCCCCAGGTGAGCGAGTCCGGAAGCGGCAATTCCATCACTGCGGGGTAGCGCGCCGCGGGCCCGCAGCATCGACTTTCATGTCGCGACGGTGCGAATCGAGCAAAACCACCTTGACGCGCGCGCCGCTCCACCACCGGGGCACAGCTGAGGCACAGAGTCAACTTAGCTAAGCCTTAGATAATCTGTTAACTTGTCTTTGACATTCCGCGCGGGACATCCGTCCCACGGACGAGACACAGTCACATTCAGCAAGGTCGGTGGGGTTATGCGTATCGTTTCATTCGGCTTCCAGACATGGGGAGTCCGAACCCTCCAGGCACTCGTCGACCTCGGGCACGAAGTCGTGCTGTCCGTGACCCATCCGGCCAGCGATGATTCCTACAAGGGGATCTTCTCCGATTCGGTCGAAGAACTCGCGCGCAGCTACGGCATTCCCGTTCATCTCACCGAGCGGGTCGACCACGACACCATCGACCTGGTCAAGCGCGCCGAACCCGACGTGATCGTCGTCAACAGCTGGTACACCTGGATGCCTCCGGAGCTCTACAACCTGCCGCCGCACGGCACCCTGAACCTGCACGACTCGCTGCTGCCCAAGGGCACCGGATTCTCGCCGGTGATCTGGTCGCTGATCAGCGGCGAATCTCAGATCGGCCTGACGGTGCACCGGATGGACGAGAGCCTCGACACCGGAGATGTCCTGGTTCAGCACTCGCTGCCGATCGGACCGAACGACACCGGCACCCAGCTGGTCGAGCGGGGCATCGACTTGATTCCGGGCGCGCTGAAGGAAGCACTGAGCGCACTGGAGTCCGGCAACCCGCAGTGGCGCCCGCAGGACAAGGCGACCCGCACCTACTTCCACAAGCGTTCCGAGCGCGACAGCCTGATCGACTGGACCTGGCCCGCCGAAGATCTGGAGCGGCTGGTTCGAGCGCTGTCGGACCCCTACCCCGCCGCGTTCACCCATTACCGCGGCGAACGGATCGAGATCCTTGAGGCCAAGGTCTCCGAAATCCGTTACGGCGGAACGCCGGGACGCGTGATCGTGCAGGAGGGTGGCGGCGCGGTGGTATCCGGGCCGGCGGCCTACCGCGGCGGCAACCTCGGGCTGGTGATCACCCGGGTGCGGTCGGCCGACGGTACCGAGCACTCCGGCGACGAGTTCTTCCGCCGCGGCGGGTACCTCACCAGCCAACCCTGATCACAGGATCCGAAGCCGCAACGCGGCCGCGGTCGCCGGGCCGACGATCCCGTCCACCTTGAGTCCGCCGAAGCGGCGCTGAAATTCGCGCACCGCCCGCTCGGTCTCGACGCCGAAGACCCCGTCGATGACGAGATCCGCCGCGTAGGCCGCATAGGCCGCCTTGAGTCTGCGCTGGAGTTCGGCCACCTGCGGGCCCGCGCTGCCATGGTGCAGCAGGATCTCGGTGTACTCGCCGACCGGCACCGGTGGCCGCGGCGCGCGCCCCGCAGCGAAGTCCGCGGCCAGGTGCTCGGCGACATCTCGGCGCAGGATGTCCATGTCGATGGCACCGGGATCCCACTTGCCTTGTGCGCGGCCCGCGTACTCCTTGTGCCCGATGGTGCGCGCCGATGTCTGCCCCAGCCACCGGTTGACTGCCGCGCAACTACGAACCAACGCGAAATATTGTGCATCCGGCCAGTTCCGGCGATGTGGGGCGGATGGACTGGTGCCACTGTTGGCGCATTCGATGCCGATCAGGTGCCAGTTGCCCATGTTCGCCGGGACCCACGGATACATCCCGACACCGGCATGCCAGGCAACCCCCGCGGCCACCACGGTGACCGTCCCGTCCCGGGCGATGTGCACCTGCGACAGCGGGCCGGCCAGATCAGGGCGCCCCAGGGCGATGGATGCCGCACTCGCCCGATCCGAGCCGGTGTGGTGCACCATCACCCCGCGGATGTCCTTGAAGGCACCGTGCCCGCGGTCAGGCCAACCCGGAAACTCTCTGACGTCCAACCCTTCGGCGCGCAACGCCGCGGCCAGCCAGGTCGGGTTACCGGCAGGCGGCTTTCTCCGAGGCACTGCCCGTCAGAGTACCTTCGACAAGAACTCCTGCAACCGTGGGTGTTTGGGGTTGTCGAAGAGTTCGGCGGGCGGGGCATCCTCGACGATCTTGCCGCCGTCCATGAACAGCACCCGCGACGCCACCTCTCGGGCGAAGCCCATTTCATGGGTGACCACGACCATCGTCATGCCACCGGAAGCCAGCGCGCGCAGCACCTCCAGCACATCACCCACCATCTCCGGATCCAGCGCACTGGTGGCCTCGTCGAACAGCATGATGGACGGGTTCATCGCCAGCGCCCGGGCGATGGCGACGCGCTGCTTCTGCCCACCTGACAGCGTCGACGGCTTCACGTCCGCCTTCTCCGCCAAGCCGACCTGCTCGAGCAGTTCGCGGGCCTTCTTCTCGGCCGCGCCCTTGTCCATCTTCTTGGTCTGCAGCGGCGCCAGCGTGACGTTGTCGAGCACTGTCATGTGCGGGAACAGGTTGAAGTGCTGAAACACCATGCCGATGTGCTGGCGCACCTTGTCGAGGTCCATCTTCGGATCGGTCAGGTCGTAGTCATCGACGGTCACCCTGCCCCCGGTGATGTCCTCCAGTTTGTTGAGGCACCGCAGGAAGGTGGACTTGCCGGAACCGGAGGGCCCGATGACGCAGACCACCTCCCCCTGGCTGATGGTGGTGTCGATACCGTTGAGCACGTCGAGTTCGCCAAAGGACTTCTTCAGGCCCTCGATGCGGATCTTGACGGTGCCTACCGGTTCGGAAGCCGCGGATTCTGTTACCAGTTCACTCATTTCACGAGCCTCCTTTCCAGCCGATCCGAGAGTTTGGTCAGCGCCATGATGACCACGAAGTAGATGATGCCGACGATCAGCCACATCTCGAAGGCCTTGTAGTTACCCGCGATGATGATCCGGCCGCTCTGCGTGAGCTCGGCGATGCCGAGCACCGACAGGATCGAGGTGTCCTTCAAGGTGATGACGAACTGGTTGATGTAGGACGGAATCATCGTCCGGATCGCCTGCGGCAGAATCACTTTTCGCATCGTCGGCAGGTACCCGATGCCCAGGCTGCGGGCAGCTTCCATCTGCCCCTTGTCCACAGAGAGGATGCCGCCGCGCACGATCTCGGTCATGTAGGCGCCGGCGTTGAGCGAGAGCGTGATGATGCCCGCGGTCACCGCCGACATCTGGAAGCCCAGCGCCGTGGGAATGCCGAAATAGATGAAGAACGCCTGCACGATCAGCGGTGTGCCACGGAAGATATCGACGAACGTGGTGCCGATGGCCCGCAACCAGATCGACCGGGACACCCGCGCCAAGCCGAAGATGATGCCCAGGATGAGCGCGAAGAAGATCGACGAGACCGTCAGGATGATGGTCATCTTCAGACCGGCCAGCAGCATCGGCGCGGTGCTCTTGATCAGTCCGAAGAACGAGCTGTCGCTGACGGCCGCACCCTCACCGAGGTAGGTCGCCAGGATCTCGTCGTAGCGGCCCGAGGCCTTGAGGTTCTCCAAACCGGCGTTGAACTTCTGCAGCAGCTCGGCGTTCTGCCCCTTGTTGACGGCGAATCCGTAGCCAGTCGGATCCTCCTTCGGTGTCACGGTTTTGAAGCCATTGCCCTGTTGTATGGCGTAGAGCAGCACGGGGTAGTCCTCGAAGGCCGCCACCGAGTTGCCGGTGCGCACCTCGTCGAACATGGTGGACGAGTCGGCGAACGAGACCACCTCGAAGCCGTACTGGTCCTTGATCGAGTTCGCGAAATCCGCACCCTGGGTGCCGTTCTTGACCGAGACCCGCTTACCGCGCAGATCCTCGTAGGACGTGATGTCCTCGTTGTCCTCGAGCACCGCCATCTGGATACCGGACTCGAAATAGGGTTCGGAGAAATCGAACACCTTCCGGCGTTCGTCGGTGATCGACATGCCAGCGATGACACCGTCGACCTGGTTGGCCTGCACCGCCTGCAGTGCCGCGTCGAAACCGAGCGGCTTGATGTCGACGTTGAAGTTCTGGTCCTCACCGATCGCCCGGATCAGATCCATGTCGATACCGACGAAATTGCCGCCGGCGTCCTGGAATTCGAACGGTGCAAAGGTCGTGTCGGTGGCGACGGTGTAGGTCTCGCCCTCCGCGGAGGCGGTCGCCGGTGCCAGCATCGCGGCGCCGAAAAGCCCGATGAGCAGACCCGTCAGCAGCACCGTGAGCCGCCCTACGGGCCTGGTGGGTGGTTCGGGTCTACAGCCCGACGAGGTTTCGGCTCGCATGTTGGTCTCCCGTTCAAAGTGCCGTGACGGATTCACGCTAACGCTGCGATGCGCCCTGCGGGGGATCTCCAGACAATCTCCACGCTAGTTGCACGCGGCGCCACCGTCTCGGCGAGCACGCTCGACACATGGAAACCGATCACCACCAGCAAGGAACGGTGGTGGGCATCGCCCTCGGCGTGTTGCCGCCTCCGCCGCCCTCGGCGTGTTGGCCGGCACCGCGGCTCCCATCCACGCTGACGACCATCAGCCTGGTGGCGAGTAACCCTGCAGATAGGGCGTTCTCGGCCGCGGGGACATGAAGGAGGGCAACCGCGGCGGAAGTTCGGGTTTCAGCGCCGCCGGTCCGACCGAGGACCAGAAGGTGGAGACCGCGCCCTTCGAGGCGTTGATGCCGAAATCGCGCGCCAGGTGCGGGCGGTAGGGCAGCGCGGGGCCGAGCAGTTCGTTGCCGGAATGATTCTCACCGGTGTCCACCTGGTAGACCGCCCCGGAGAACGGTAGCGACTCCAGCACCCGGCCGCGGTCCTGCCACCATTCCAGCGAGTACCGGTGATTGCCGAGGATCTGCTCCAGTCCGTCACCGAAAGCCGCCGCGATCTGCTGCTGGGTCGCGGTCACGGTGAGGTCTTCGGGCACCCCGTATGCATCCAAGGGGACGATGAACGAGCTACCGCAGATGCGGAACAGTGTGCGCTGCAGCGTGTAGCAGTTGCGGGAGCGCGAATACATCACGCCACGTTTGAGCACCCAGCCCTGATGGCCGGGATGGCTCCTGACGAACGAGACCAGGTCGCGGTGCACGAAATCATCGGCGTCAACCGGCATGACGTACTCGGGGCCGAACTCCCGTGCGGCGATCAGCCCGATGCCGACCTTGGTGCCCTTGTCCCACACGCCGGGGGCCTTCCCGGTCTGTGGCGCACCGTCTCGCGACGGGGGCGCGAAATCCACCTCGACGAACTGCGTTCGCGCCGGCAGCGCGAAAGACGGCTTGCGATTGCCGACGATGATCACCACATGGTCGGAGCACGTCTGCCTGGTCACCGAGGCAAGGGTGTCGCGCAACAGCGCCTCGACGCGGTCGTAGTCGGCCGAGTTGTGCGGGTGACGCAACGTGGTGACGAAGGCCAGCATCGTGGTTTCTCCTGTTCCGACATTCCAGCTAACTCACGACGACTCGGACCCGGGTATCTGACGACTGCGACAACGAGCGCTTCGATGATCTGCCGCGCGCCGAGCTGAGCCAAAAACTGCTCTCCTCTGCACGCGAAACAACCTGCCGCCCCGCCGTGGACCAGGCCATCCAGGCGGTGCCGTCGGCCCAGACAAGGCCGATGGCGGGATAACGGCTCCCACAATTACCAGCTCACATGAAGTTAGGCTAGCCTGCCCGAAGTTTCCATACCTAAGCAGATCGATGGGCAGAGTCGGAGGGTCGGCATGTTCGACAGCGTCATCTGGTACCGAGTGCGCCAGTTCAGCAAACATTCCAGCACACCTGTTGCGGAACCGACGCCGCAGGTCGAACGCATTCCGTCGCGCGTCGGCAATCCGCTCGCCAGCTCCGGCAGGCGACCCGTGCACGCGCTGCCGTCCAGCACCGCTGCCCGAATCCGACGGACCGCGATCCTCGCGGCAGTGACCAGCGTCATGCTCAGAGCCGCAGTTCTCGCCATCCGGTCCCGGCGTCGCGGCACCGTGACGCGGCCGGCCGGCCCCACCGGCGCCACCCCTGCACACCCGATCCCACAGCCCCCCGCGCAGGATGACACTCCCCTCGAACATCGTTCGGTACCCGCGCATTTCGCGGTGACCGCACGCAGCAGACCGGAACAGGTGGCCCTGCGTACCACCTCGGAATCGGTCACCTATCGCGAACTGCTGGGTGCGGCGCTGGCATCGCAGACGCGCCCCGATGCCGATGGGGCCTGCGCCGCTGTGCTCGCCGCACCGTCGACACCCCAGGCCGTTGCGACCGTGCTGGGTCTGTTCGCGTCCAGGACTCCCGTCGTGGCCCTGGATCCGGCCATGCCGGCCAACCGGGCACAGAAGATCTCGTCGATCCTCGTCGAGCACGGTTACCAGCCGTGGCCGGTTCAGGTCCCCGACCGACTGCCCGGCGGCGCCGACCTCGACACGGAGCTGGGCGCCGATACCGACACCGACGACGTGACGAGCATCCAGTTCACGTCGGGTTCCACCGGCACCCCCAAGGCCGTGCTGCATCCGAACGGACTGTGGCTCGCCGATGCTCAGCTGCTCAACGACCGCTTCGGCCTCGGTGACGGCCGCAAGGTCGCGCTCTGTATGCCGATCAGCTTCGCGGCCGGGCTCAACGTGCTGATCGCCTGTCTGCTGGGCGGGGCCGAGGTGATCGCGGTCGACCCTGCGAAGCAATCCGCGCGAGAGGCGTTCGAGCTCATCGCCGATTCGGGTGCACAGGCCATCACCTGTACACCGGCCTTCGTGGACGCCTTGCACACCGCCGCACGGGGCGCGACACTGCCCGCGGTGGAACGCATCGTCACCACCGGCGAGGCAGCACATGCGCGCCACGTACGACTGGCGCGCGAACTCGCCCCGAATGCGGTCTTCACGAACTGGGCGGGCTCGACCGAGACGCTCGCCATCGCGAGCTATGACATCCCGCCGAATGCCGCGCTGCCACACGGCGTCATACCGGTGGGAGTTCCCGCCCCGCACAAGCGGATCGACATCGATGCGAATGGCTCGGTATCGATCACCTCACGTCATCTCGCGCTGGGCTACCTGGATCCAGAGACTTCGGCCGCGGCGTTCTCGGTGCATCCGGATGGCGCGCGAACCTATGCCGGCGGCGACGTCGGGCGCTGGGACGAGCACGGCAACCTGGTGCTGTCCGGCCGGGCGGATGCCACCGTCAAGATCCGGGGCTACCTCGTGGAGCCCTCGGAGATCGAATCCACGTTGTTGAGCTATGACGACGTCCGGGAGGCCATCGTGGTGGCCGACACCACCGGAACGCCCACTCTGGCCGCCTACGTGTCCGCGGACCCAGACGCCCGCACACCGGCGGTGGCTGAACTACGCACCCGCCTGCACCGGGACCTACCCCCGTATATGGTGCCCGCGTACATCATGGTGCTCGGCGCGCTGCCGCGAGGCGATCGCGGCAAGATCGACCGAACGGCACTGCCACCGGTGGGCCGGCCGGAGTTCGATCCTCCTCGCGGAGAGCAGGAATCATCCATCGCGCGGTTGTGGTCGGAGGTGCTGCACATCGACAGGGTCGGGCGCACCGACGGCTTCTATGCACTCGGCGGGGACTCGCTGAGCGTGACGCAGATGCTGGCGCGCGTCACCGAAGTGCACGGCGCCAAACTCAATCCCTCGGATCTGGCCGGCGCGCCGACCGTGGCCGAGTTCGCGCAGAAGCTCACGCGTTCCAGCGGACCCGCGCTGCCGCCGACCACCGTGGCATTGCGGCCGACATCTGCCGACACCGTGGGCACGCCGATCTTCTGCTTCTCCGGTGCCGGCGCCTCCTCGCTGTGCTTCGTGCCATTCGCCGAACGGGTCGGTGACAAGAGGGCGGTGTACGCCCTGGAACCCAAGGGACTGGAGCGGCGCGCAATCCCGGATCTCTCGGTGGAAGCCGCAGCGCGCCGCCACGTCCGTAACCTGCGCCGTGTCCAGCCACGCGGCCCGTACGTCCTGGTCGGTCATTCGTTGGGGTCCCATATAGCTCTGGAAGCGGCTCGTCTGCTCGAAGATGCCGGCGAGACGGTCGAATTGCTCGTGATGCTGGACCCGTGGCTGTCTCCACAGGCAGCCAAGCAGGCGGGCGCCGGGCTACCCGATGTCAGGGTCACGATCCAGGAGACAATGCCGACCGATGTGAGGTCCTGGTGGAAGCACCAGAAGAGCGTGCCGTTGGCCGGACTGTTCGTCGGTGACCATCGGCGAAAGACTGTTGCAATCGAGGAAGTCGGCATCATGAGCGGCTTGCGGTTTGTCCCGCAACCGTGGCGGGGACGCGCACTGGTGGTGCTGAGCCACCTCAACAAGGATGATCCCCGGCTGTGGCCGCGGATCATCACCGGCGACTTGACCATCCGACACCTGGAGTGCACTCATATGTCGATCGTGCGCGAGCCACATATCGGCGCCGTGGCCGCCATGATCGATGAGGTGCTCGGCCGCTAGTGCATCGGGAGGGCAGCGGCATCGCTACGCCACCCTCCCGATGTCGGCTAACGGAACAAGCTGCCGATATTGCGCACCAGGTTGCGGCCCGCGGTCCCGGCGTTACGCGACAGGTTGTTACCCGCCCGATTCGCGTTCTGCACCACGTTGTCGGTGAAGGTGCCGCCGTTGATCAACAAATTGGTCCCGACACGGCCGAGACCCTGCTGCGCGTCGCTGCCCACCTGTCCGGCATTGCGTTGCAGATTGCTGCCGAAGCGGCCCAGATTGCGCACCAGGTTGTCGCCGAACTCCCCGACGTCCTCGGGTGTGATGGCGTTGGCACTCACGCCGGCGTTGCGCTGCTGCGCAGCGACGTGCGCATCGGCGGCGCTCGTGTCTGCCGATGCCGTCCCGGCGCCCGCGAAGGCAATTCCGAGACACATTGTCGTGGTGGCGCCACCGAGCACCATTGCCTTGATCCTTGCGGACTTCCCCGAGCCCTTGTGATCCATGATTCGTCTCCCTCCAGCAAATTCCAAACGAACCATTCGAAGCTAACACAGAACATGTGCTGCAGATCACATTGAACCGGGCCAGATTGCGTTCGCGCATTACGCATTTCGGCCATGTGCCCTTTTGCTGGATTGGCCGTCACGGGCTGGCTATCGACCACCGGCACACGCCATATCAATGGCTCCGAACTGGCATTACGGTGATCATGAAACACAGCAAGTATTTGCGTCTGCGAAAATTAAGTGATTACCAGGCACTTGAGCGGCGGACGCGCCCGCTGGCGCTACCACCGCGCCCGCATCAATGGTCGGGGCAATGCGGTCGGCACCCCTATCGGCGACCCGATAGCAAACGGATGAAGGGTCGAGGACCCCAGGCCCCGGCGGTCGGCGTCCGCACCCGACCCAGCCCGAACATGACGGCGGGCAGCGGGGAGAAAACCCACCCGCTGCCCGGCCGCACTCGATGTCGAACTAGTCGCCCAGGATATTGCCGACGAACTCGCCGAGATTCTGCTGCGCGTTACTGGCCGCGGTGCCCCCGTTGACCAGCACGTCGGTGCCGACCTGGCCGAGGCCCTGCTGCGCGTCACTGGCCGACGTTCCACCGTTGATCAGCACATTGGTCCCCACCGTGCCGAGGCCCTGCTGCGCGTCACTGGCCGACGTTCCACCGTTGATCAGCACATTGGTCCCCACCGTGCCGAGGCCCTGCTGGGCATCGCTGCCGACCTGACCGAGGTTGCGCTGCAGATTGCTGCCGACGGTGCCGAGGTTGCGCTGCAGATTGCTGCCGAACCGGCCGATGCGCTGCAGGGGCGACCTGCTGGTGCTCGAGCTTGAGCTCGCACTCGGACTCGAGCTCGAGCTGGCGCTGGAGGCGGTTTGCCCCGTCTCCGCGTACGCAGCCCCTGCGCCTGCCGTGGCCACCCCCATGGCCACGGCGATCCCGCCCCCGGCGACGGCCGTCGCAGCGATCATCCGTACCGAAGTTCCCTGACGTCGCAACATGTTGATCTCCCTTTCAGCAAATTCCCCAACCAACGTTCAGAAGCTATCACGACCATTGCGTGGCAAACCAGACCCCCGCGCCAGATTTTCTGGACCAGTGATTGACGAACGCGACAATTCGGTTGCTACAGCCCAGTGAACGGCTCGCGGCGAGCGCTCTGCGCGCTGCCTTCGAGCCCATCCCTGGACTTCGACAAAGAGCCAGTCAACGGGCATTTTCGGATCCGTCGACCGCCGTCTGGAGCGCTGGATCCCCGATGGCCTGATCGCTGGCCGACAGGTAGCCGATGACGATGGCTGCCGCCGCGCCACAGCTTCTTCTTGACGTTTGCCAGGCCGCTATCAAGATCAGCGGTTTCCAGTATTCAGCAAACTAAACATCAAGTTTGCGCAAATATTGTCCAGATCCCGCACCGAGATCCCGTCCGTGTTGCGGCAGCAGTCCGCGGACGACAGGAAACCCGCCGGAACCCGAGTGGTCCCGGCGTTGCTGACGACCGGACTACTGGGAGCGGTAGACCTTCACGCCCACGAACGGCCGCCAGGTCATGACTCCGCGCTGGAACGTCACCCGGGTGGCGCCGTTGACCCATTTCTCCGAGGACGTCGCCAATCCCAGTTCCGGCACCCATTTCTTGGCGAACGCCACACTTGCGGTGTGTACACCCGTCTCCGGCGAGTACCAGACCCGGAACGGCTGCCAGCCACCGAAATCCTGATAGCCGTCCCTGAACGTCGTCTTCGGCAGGATCTTCTTCTTACGCACCAGGTCGGCAACCGGCGTCGGGGACGCCACGATCGTGCCCGGCGAGATCTCCCACAGCGTGCCGAGCGTACGCAGCTGGGTCGGCACCTTGAAGGGGCCTGTGTAGACCGGGCTCAGCACCTCCCCGAAGCTGGGGTCGGTGAAGGCGGCGAACCGCTGATAATTCGCGCCGACTCCGGGTGGGGATGCCACGACCTGCTGTGCGGCCTTGGGCACCCAGTCCGACCGGTAGAGACCGAACCGGTCGTCATCGGAACGGCTGGAGCTGTTGAGATCCCGTGTGGTGTACAACATCAGCGGACCGGCGTACGGGAGTTCCTGCCAGGTGCTGATCATGTCCGAGATGAAGGCCGCCTGCGTCGCCTCGTTCACCCGGTTGGTGGGGGCACCGTACTCGGACACCCAGATCTTCTTGGGACCGTCGCCCCGGTCCAGCATCACCCGGCGCATCCGGACCAGTTGATCCACCGGGGAATCCGCCTGCAACATGCCTTGGGAGAATCTCATGGTGTAGCTGTACGGGTGATAGGACAACGCGTCGAAGAACGGTTGCGCACCCGCGGCGTACATGCGGGTCAGAAACGTCACCGGATCAATCGTCCACGAGCCCCAGCTCTTTCCGGACCCCAGCACACCGCCGACGACAATGGCGGCCGGATCGACGGCTTTGATCCGCGGATAGGCAGCCTTCAACAGATCGGTGTATCCGGACGGATCCGGTGCCGGGTGATATCCGAATACGCCATTGGGTTCGTTCCATATCTCGTATGCCGCAATTTTGCCCTTGTACCGTTCCGCGACTTTCGCGGTGAATTTCCCGTACTGGTCCGGCGAGGCGGGACGGCCGTGCGGCGGGAGCGCGTTCCACGCCTTGGCCCACCACGGACTGGAGGTGATCGCACAAATGATGGAGATGTTTGCCGCCGCCGCAGCAGCGACAACGCGGTCAGATTTCGACCAGTCGTAGCGACCCTGGAGCGCTTCGACGCCGGCCCACGGAATGCCGATGCGCACGGTGCGGATATTGTTCTGCACCCAGCGCTGCACCGTGGCGGCGACTTCGGCGTCATTGTAGAAGAAGACCTGCGAGTCAGCGAAGCCGAGTGTGGTGGCTGAATTGCTGAGGACGGCGAAGTTGTCGGTGAACACCTGACGGTGCCGTTGCGAGGTCGGAGTCGAGATCAGAGCGACGACGCAGAGTCCGGAGACAATGGCGGCCAGCGCCGCGCGCATTAATTTGCGGCGTTGGAATATTCTTCCGCCGCGCACCGTACTCACATTCACCCGACCCTTCTCAATTATGACGTTATTTCTAACGGAAGCGCGGACCGAAGCACCGCACCCAATTCGGCGTGTCGAAAACCCCCGGTCACGGTCCGGATACGGTGTAGATATGCGGATCGGTGTGGTTTTTCCCCAGACAGAACTGGGCGGCGATGCCGGTGCGGTGCGCGCCTACGGCCAACGGGTCGAGGAGTTGGGCTTCGCCCACATCCTCGCCTACGACCATGTTGTCGGTGCCGACCCGCATGTGCACGCCGGCTGGGCCGGGCCCTACGACGTGCACACCACGTTCCACGAACCGCTGGTGATGTTCGGCTATCTGGCTGCCGTCACCACGACGGTCGAACTGGTCACCGGGGTGATCATCCTTCCCCAGCGACAGACCGCACTGGTCGCCAAACAGGCCGCCGAGGTCGACCTGCTCAGCGCCGGCCGCCTGCGGCTCGGCATCGGAATCGGCTGGAATGCGGTGGAATACGAGGCTCTCGGTGAAGACTTCGGCAACCGCGGGAGGCGCTCGGAGGAACAGATTGCTGTGCTGCGCCGGCTGTGGACCGAACCGTCGGTGACGCTGGACGGCCGCTACCACCGCATCACCGGCGCCGGCCTGGCACCGTTGCCGGTGCAACGACCGATCCCGATCTGGATCGGCTCGGCGTCCGACGCGGGCTACCGGCGCGTGGGCCGCGTGGCCGATGGCTGGTTCCCGATGATGTCGCCAGGGCCCGGGCTCGACCACGCCCGCGCGGTGCTCGCCGAGGCCGCCGAGGGCGCGGGCCGCGATCCCTCCGCGATCGGCATGGAGGGCCGAGTCGCGTGGCGCGGCGACGAGGACGCGACGCGACGCGAGGTCGTCGCCTGGGCGCAGGCCGGCGCCTCACATCTGTCCATCAACACGATGGGCGCGGGACTCGCCACCGTCGACGCGCATCTCGATGTGCTGTCCCGGTTGTCCGCGGGGTTGCCGGCGTCATGAATCCTGCGGAGGGTGCGGGTGCCGTCCGCACGCTGAGCACCTGATGCGCGCGACAGGCGATGTGCCGGTGACCGACCGCGCCGCCATGAATCGGGTGGCATCGCTGACCGGGTTGCGTGCACTGGCCGCCCTGCTGATCGTCGGCACCCACGCCGCATTCGGGACCGGCCACCTCGATGACGGTTATCTCGGCCAGCTCTATGCGCGCCTGGAAGTCGGCGTCCCGATCTTCTTCGTGTTGTCGGGCTACCTGTTGTTCCGGCCCTGGGTGCTGGCCACCGCGCAGGGCACACCCGACCCCTCGGTGCGCCGCTATGCCCGTCGGCGGGTGCGTCGCATCGCACCGGCGTATGTCATCACGGTGCTCATCGCCTTCACGATCTATGAGTTCCGCTACGCCGGACCCAATCCCGGTCACAGCTGGCTTGGACTGCTCAAGCACCTCACACTGACCCAGATCTACCCCCCGCTCTACTACGCCGAGATGCACCAGGGGCTGACCCAGATGTGGAGCCTGGCAGTCGAAGTCGCCTTCTATGCGGCGCTGCCGCTGCTGGCCGGGCTGCTGCTGACGGTGCTGTGCCGCGGAGCGTGGCGACCGGGTCTGTTGCTGGCAGGGCTGGCCGTGCTGGGTGCCGTGACGCCGGTGTGGCTGCTGCTGCCGACCATCACCGACGTGCTACCGCCGTCGGCGACCATCTGGCTGCCCGCGCACCTCATCTACTTTCGTGGGCGGCATGGCGCTGGTGGTGCTGAAGGTGCTCGGCACGCGCTGTCGCGCCTATCTCGCGGTACCGATAGCGGTGGCCGCGCTGCTGGTGGTGGCGCTGCCGATCGCCGGTGACGTCACCGTGATCGAGGTCGAACCGTGGCAGCGGGTACTCAGGACCATCCTCTACGCGGTGGTCGCCGTCGGGCTGCTGGCGCCGCTGGTGCTGGATCCGGGAAGCGGCTACGCGCGACTGCTCGGTGCCCGCCCGGTGGTGTGGCTGGGTGAGATCTCCTACGAGATCTTCCTGTTGCACGTGATCGCGATGGAGTTCGCGATGGCCGAGGTGCTGCGCTGGCCCACGTTCACCGGGTCGATGCCGGGACTGTTCCTGGTCACCACGGCGATGACGGTGCCGGCGGCCTGGTTGTTGCACCGCTGGACGCGGGCGCCGATCGCAGAAAGGAACCGGAGATGAATACACCGGAACGGGACTACCCGCAGCCGGCCACCGAGCGCGGGCGGGTCGAGCCCTGTCCCCGGCGGGTCCGCGGCTACGCCGGCGGGGAGCTGGTCTTCGACACCCTCGCCGCGCGCTATGTGTGGGAGATCCCCTATTACCCACACTATTACGTGCCGGTCGGCGATGTGAACACCCGGCTACTCGTCGACGACCAGCACCCCCGGCGCGCCCAGTTCGGGGCGTTCCGGCCACATTCACTGCATGCCGGCGGCCAGGTGCACGCGGCGGCGGCCCGCGTCTTCGACGAGGGTGATGGGCTGGTGCCCGGGTATGTGCGCTTCGAATGGGACAGCGTGCAATGGTTCGAGGAGGACGAGCGGATATCCGGCCATCCCCGCAGCCCGTACGCGCGCCTGGACGCCCTGCGCTCGCACCGTCACGTCCGGGTGGAACTCGATGGTGCTGTGCTGGCCGAGACCCGCAGCCCGGTCCTGCTCTTCGAAACCGGCCTGCCGACACGGTATTACATCGATCCCACCGACGTCTCGATGCAGTATCTGCAACCCAGCCGGACACAGACGACCTGCCCGTACAAGGGCGTCACCTCGGCGTACTGGTCGGCGCAGGTGGGCGAGGCGGTGCACGCGGACCTCGGGTGGATGTACCAGTATCCGCTCGGCGCAGTCTCCAGGATCGCCGGGCTGATCGCGTTCTACAACGAGAAGGTGGACATCGTGGTCGACGGTGTGCGGTTAGCGCGCCCGGTCACCCACATGAGCTAGTCCCGTTGTGGGACAACATCATCTGCCGGTTTGACCTTCTGCTGCCACGGCCACCGGCCGCTGATCTCCACCTCGAGGGAGAAGCTGAGGAAGGTCCGGATCAGCACGATCCCGGCCAGCACCGACACGCTCTGCCAGGTGGGTGTCAGCGCGACCGTGCGGATGATGTCGGCGGCCACCAGGAATTCCAGGCCGAGCAGAATGGAGCGGCCCAGCTGCTCCCGGAAGAACCGGTAGGCATCGCCGGAGCGGCCCAGCATCTTGCGGACCGTCACGACGCCGGCGAAGATCGCGCCCAGCGCGATCACCGCCACCCCGATCCCATCGATCACCTTGCCGACCGTTTCGATGACCTCGTAGAAGCTCATGGCGCAACGTTAAGGCCATCGACTCAGTCGCAGCACCGGGTCTCGGGAATCGGCGTACAGCAGGTGTCGCCACGCCACGCGTCACGGCCCTCCTTGACCGCGACGGCGGCAATCACCAGGGCCGCCACCGGATCCGCCCACGACCAACCGAACGCACTGTTGAGCACCAAACCGAGCAGGAGCACACCCGACAGATAGGTGCACAACAGCGTCTGCTTGGAATCGGCCACCGCCGAAAGCGAACCCAGTTCGCGGCCGGCGCGGCGCTGCGCCCACGACAGCACCGGCATGACGGCCAGGCTCACTGCCGCCAGCGCGATACCGATGGTGGTGTGCCTCGCCTCCTGCGCACCGAGCAGTGAGCGCACCGCGTCGAACGCCACGAAGCTCGCCAGGCCGAAGAACGAGAAGGCGATGAGCCGCAGCGCGGTCCGCTCCCGGGCCTCGGGGTCTCGGCCGGAGAACTGCCACGCGACGGCCGCCGCCGAGGACACCTCGATCACGGAGTCCAGCCCGAACCCGATGAGCGCACTGGAGGACACCCGCGCACCCTCGGTCAGCGCCACGATCGCTTCGATCACGTTGTAGCCGATGGTCGCCGCGACGAACCAGCGGATCCGCCTCGCCAACACCGCCCGGCGTCCCGGCGCGAGGATGCGCTCCCCGCCCATCAGCGGCACCCGCACCCGGTGCCGTCCACCCCGGCGCAGCAGCAGTTCGGGTCGACGGCGAGCACCAGGCCCATCAGATCGGTGAGTGCATCCCCGATACGACTGTCGGCCAGTTCATATCGGGTGCGCCGCCCCTCCGGTACGGCGACCACCAGCCCGCAGCCACGCAGACAGGCCAGGTGGTTGGACAGGATCTGACGCGACACCCCCAGCCGCTCCGCAAGCTCCGAGGGGTAGCCGGGCGCCTCGTTCAGGGTGAGCAGTATCTGTGCGCGGGTGGAGTCGGAGAGCGCATGACCGAATCGGGCCAGGGCGTCGGTATGCACCAGTGTTCGCATCCCGGGATAGTACATCGATTTCTGTACTATTGCGGATGCTGTCTCGGCACCGACAGACAAAGACCTGCGTTCACGGTTACCGTTGATCGATGATCGTCACCGGCGCCCTGCTCGCCGAATCCGCCTCGGTCGTCGACAACAAACTCAACGTGCAGGGCGGGGTCGTCACGTCGTGCCAGGCGGGACCGCAACGCCTCGTGGAGCCGGTCCTGGTGGTGCTGATCCAGCCCGAGCCATCCGATCGGTCCGCGACGATCGACGTCCGCTTCACCGATCCGGTCGGCGGGGCGCTCGATGTGCAGTTCGAGGCCCCCGAGTCCAGCCTGGGCGGTGAGGTCGGATTCGTGTTCTACCCGCTGAAACTGCCCGTGCCCGTGAACGGTCGCTACCTGCTGGCGGTGACCGGCCGCGGCGGTTTCGTCAGCCTGCCGCTCACCGTGACGGGCTGAACCCGGTGGCCGGAGGCACAGGTGCTGCCGTAGCCTCCGTCAGGATCGGATGTCAGGCAGTGATCTGCATTTCGGCGACCTTGTCGTCGGCCACCCGGAATCTGAAGGTGCTGGGGCCGTTGAAGCCGTTGCCGCCGACTTCGGCGATGACGGTGACTTCGGTGTCCGCGGTGGAGTAGAAGTGAATCACCTTCAGCGTCACCTCTTTTCCGATGAACTCGGCATCACTCCAACTCCGGATGTCTTGGGCTCCGTGGAACTTTCGCCCCCAGTCGTCGACGACACTCAGATGCGGGGTGAAGGCAGCGAGGAAGACGTCGGTGTCGCCGAGGTTGACGGCGTCGATAAGGGCGCGTACTTCCGGGCGCAGCGGGGAGGCCATGGTCGTTCCTCGTGGGGTTGTCGGTGTGTCGTACTGGCTCACACGATCTTCTACGGCATCGCCGCATCGCACGTTTATGTCGTGCGCGGTCACGGAGACTCCATGTCCTGACCGGGTTCGGGGATATCGTCACCGGTACCGCCTGCGTCAGCCTGTTCGGGGTCGGGGCCTGCGCCGTGATCGGGGTTGGTGCAGATCGTTCCCTCGCACGGCACATAGGAGCCGTCGCCGTTGGGGTTGGGGATGGCGTCAGGACCAACATAGGTTCCCACCGGGCACCCGGGGTCTTCATTCTGTGCGCAATATTGCGGCGAAAGGTCGTTGCCGGTAGACCCGTCGGCTCCTTGCGCACCCGGCGCTGTCGGGGTTGCCGATATGCCCGGGGTGGGGCTCGGCGGCGGCGCCGGCTCGGTGACGGGGGCTCTAGTCGTTGAGGTGACTGCGGGTTGGGTGGCGGTTCCGGCGTCTGGCTGCAGGCGGTGGCCAGGGCGCAGATGCCGGCGATAAACACAATGGCGATGGATCTTTTCACGATTTCTCCTGTTCAGCGCGTCGATGGGGGCATATCGGAATCGTTGATGCTCAGGGTGAGGCCGGTAGAGGGTCGTACCGGGCCCTGGTGACTGCTTGGGTGCCCGAGTCGGTGGGACTGCGGTGATGGCTTCGCATCAGCGTCTGCGCCACGGCAACGGTGGCAAGGACGGCCAGGGTCAGGCCGGCGATCATCAAGCGGTCGGTCAGCGGCGCGAGGACAGCGAGTGCCGCGAGGGCGACCAGGCCGCCGACATGGCTGTACGCAATCTCCTGGTAGACCACGTGGTGGTAGGTCGAACTGCCCAGCAGGTAGATCGCGGGCCCGCCGACCAGGACTGCGATGGCCTGCACCGTCAGTTCGGCGGCCGGGTCGGCCAAGACGAGCGCGTTGGCCACGGCGCACACGATGATGCCGCCGACCAGCACGACGTGGGTGTAGTGGAACTTGGCGCCGACGCGCCTGGGATCGTCGGATCCGGTGATGAGGGCCACTGCCCGTCGGCGCTGCTGGTACCGAAGTAGATCCACCACGCTGCGACCACGCCACCGAACGCCACCGCGGCCGCAATGAAGATCGGGGCGCTCCACTGCGGCGGTCCGAGAGCTGCGCGCCGGGCTCAAGATCGTTTCACCGAACGCGCCGGTGACGAACAGCCGGCACCGCGCTGCCAGATGCGCGCCGTCGATGGTCCGCTCTCGAGTCGACGATCGCCCCAGCAAGGAAAAGCGAGCCCGATCCATGAGGGCCGGGTATTCCACCAGGGTACCCGCCCGCGGCCAGAGTGATGAGCCGAACCCAGTCGTCGGTGAATGCGCCGCTCACCCACAGGGCGCGCCGATGACCAGTAGCCAGGCCAGCATGCGAGTGAAGTTCGGGGACAGCTCGTGATCTCGACCCACCGTGAGCAGAACGAACACCGTCCGACCGACCTGCAGCGAGACGAAGGCCCCGGCAAAGATCACCGCACGATGGTCGAACGCGTGCGGGATCGCCGCCGCCCTCACGAGCACGACACCCATCAGGGCGAACAGCATGGACCGGATCGCCGGTGTGTGGGGACCGAACCAGTTCGTCACCCAGCACGTGTACTGCCACCCAGCCACACCGCGAACCAACGCACCACCGTGTGCAACGCATTGAGCGTCGAAAGATCCTGCAACAGCGCATGACTGAGTTGAATGACGGCGAAGACGTAGACCAGGTCGAAGAACAACTCGACCACGCTGACCTCCGCGCGCTCACCACGATCACGCAAAGTGTCACTACCGCGCCGCGCCATCATCACCATCCCCCTCGTGATGCTGATGACACACGACTCGGCCCAACACCATTTCATCGGTTGCAATACTCGTGCTGGGTCATTGTCAGCGGGTGGTGTAGCCACCGTTGGCAAGAATGGTCTGGCCGGTGATCCACCATCCGTCGCTGACCAGGAATCGAACCAGCGGCACAATATCTTTCGGGTCGGTCAACCCGGTGTCGGTGAACTTCGACAGGTCAGCGGCGTTCTGGTTGTACTCCGCGGACTCCTTGGACTCCTGGCCGTAGAAGAACGGCGTCTCCATCGGCCCGGGCGCCACCGCGGTGACCGAGATTCCCCTCGCTCCGAACTCCTTGGCCGCCGCGCGGGTGAAGTGCTCCACTGGCGCCTTGGATCCCGCGTAGATCGAATACAGGCCGGTGTAGGCCGACAGCAGCGAGGTCACCAGCGTGACCAGCTTCCCGCGCTCGGACAGATGCTCGCCGGCCTGCTGGATGAAGAACAGTGCGGTCTTGGCGTTGATCGCGAAGATCTTGTCGTAGTCCTCTTCGGTGATCTCGGCGATGGGCTTCTTGATCACCATCCCGGTCGTATTGATGGCGATGTCGATCGAACCCATCGCGCCGATAGCGTCTGCAAACAACGTCTTCACCGCTGCAGCGCTGGTCAGATCGGCTTGCAACAGATGTGCGCTGGCGCCGGACTCTTCGATCGCGGCGGCAGTTTCCTCGGCGGCCGCGCGACTGGAATCACTGTTGTAGTGCACCGCAACAGCTCGCGCGCCGTGTGCTGCAACGTCCCGAGAGATCAATCCACCGAGGTTCTTCGCCCCCGCCGGCTATCAGGATGTTTTTGCTGGTGATGGTGTTATCGGTCATCGACGCTCCTCCTTTGATTTGCGGTCGGCACGATATCGTGGCGCAATTGCTGGATACCTTCGAAGAATCAGCGACTTTCAAAAAAAGGGCACAGCAGGGGGTCGGATGCAGGTATGGGACGGACAACGCGAACGCACCCGTCGAGATGTCGTCGCTGCACGAGGCATGCAGTTGCAGAGCCTGGACTTCCGCTTCGTTGCCGAAGCGGTGAACACTCCCACCGATTGGTGCTTCCAAGAGCCCCATCACGTGTTCGTGATCCACCGACGCGGAGAACTCAGCTCTTTGGAGATCGAGTTCCAGAACGGCCCGTCAGGGCGTGCACTTCCCCGCGTCGGTGATGTATGGGTCATCCCCGCCGAGCACCGCTACGCCGCCCTCGCCCAGGGCGAAATGGTCGGATTCTGCGAAATCCCCGTGCCTGTATCGGTATTCGGCGACCGCGGCTTGATGCCCCGAGTGGGTTATCAAGACCCACTGCTGCACCGACTCGTCGAGCGACTCGCCGGCCAAATCCACCAAGACGGAGCCGCAGCTACGCTGTTTCGCCAGTCATTGGCGCAGGCGCTCCAACTGCACATTGCTGATCACTACCCCGCCCAGCCACGACCTGCCCACCGCCCGCAGCGCGGTCGTGGTCTCGATCGACGTGACCAGCAGATCGTCATCGACTACCTGCACTCGGAATTGGACAACCGCATCGATCTCGACGCGCTGGCCGCCACTGTGGGCATGACGGCCACCAATTTCCGTGCCCGCCTTCTCGGCGGCCTTCGGGACCACCCCCGCACCAGTACCTGATCGAGCAACGCATCGAGCGGGCCAAAATGCTGCTGTCTGCGACGCCGGACAGCGTCACCGATATCAGCGCGACCCTCGGCTTCTCCTCCCCGAGCCATTTCGCCACCACCTTCAAACAGCGCATCGGTGTCACCCCGACCGCGTATCGAACGCATGGCTGACCGCCGCTCTGCGCGGGACGTGAAACCCGCCGCCAAGCCGACGGCGACCATCGGACCTTTCACCTGCGCGTCATCGCCAGTCACGGAACGCGGTCAACAGCCGATCCCGAAACACCGGGTCGAGTTCGTCGTCGCGTACCTGGCCGAGCGTGTCCACGGTCGTGCGCAGCTGCTGCAGATAATGCTCGCAGCCGTCGCACCCGGCGACGTGGACATCGAAACGCGCCCTGGTGTCCAAGTCCAGCGCACCGTCGAGGTAGGCGGTCACCAGCTCGACCAGCTCATTGCAGTTCATCGGTTCCGTATCGCTCACGCCGACTCCTTCAGATAGTCCTCGAGTGCCTGCCGAACCGCGGCGCGACCACGATGCAACAACACGCGCTGGTTGGCGGCGCTGATCTCCAGCAGCGCACTCACCTCCGCGGACTCCATCCCCAGCACATCGCGCATGGTCACCACTTCTCGTTGCCGCACAGGAAGTTTGGCCAATGCGCGGCGGGTGACCGCAATCAGCTCCTCGCGCAGGACCGTGTCCTCCGGGGTGTCCGGAAAGGACACCGGCGCCCGGCGCTGCTTCCAGTGCCCGGCCCACTCCTGGCCCGCCTCACGGAACCGAGCCGGATCGACCGTGCCCCCGGTGAAGGCCAGCACCTGCACCTCGACGTCGCGGCGCTCCCGCCCGCCACGCGTCTTCGCGATGTTCACCATGACGGTGAACAGCCATGTGCGCAAGGATGATCGGCCCTCGAACCGGTCGAGACCCTTCAACAGCGCGATCCAGGTCTCCTGCACGACCTCTTCGGCGATCTCACGGTTGGGCACATAACCGGCAGCCACCCGCAGCATCGACGGCGTGTGCCGCTCCACCAACGCGGCGAAAGCCGCCTCGTCGCCGCGACGTAACGCGTCGACCAGGGCGGCCTCGTCTGGTGCCGACACTGTCATCTCGGCACCATCGTAGGACTCAACGCAGGCCTGTGTGCCCGGTTCGCCGACGTGCCGCGGCCAGCGCATCGGCCAGGGTCCACAACGAGATGCCGATCAGAGCAACATCTTTGATCAGGAACTGACCTGTCGACGACAGCACCGGGAACCCTCCCGCCGAGGCCTCCCCGACACCCGGTGTGGTGAACAGGAAGCTCAGGGTCGCGGCGAACAGGCCGATTGCCACCACGCTGCCGAGCGCCGAAAGCCGCGGCAGCCAGGGCTTGACCGCGAGCAACGCGGCGGTCGCCAGTTCCAGAACACCGAGCATCGATGAGAACGCGGTCACCGAGAAGATGTCGTACACCCAGCTCATCAACGGGCTGTTGGCGACCAACGGTTCGATGCCGTGGGCCTCATAAGAGGTGAATTTCAGCGCACCGATCCAGCCCAGCACGACCACCAGTCCGTACCGTGCGGCGTTGCCGCCGATATCGGCGAGGGCCGACTCGGCGCGGATGAATCGTGCGTCCTGCGTAACGGTCATGTCTGACTCCCTTGCGATCCGTCGAACGGTTACGCACAGGGAGTGTGGTCTCGGTGGCGAAGCGTTACAGAGCGCGATCCATCCCGGTGATCTGGTCTGCGTTGCGCTGCCCACCGACGAGCTCCACCCGGTCCCCGACATCGACGGTGACGACATCCTCGTGGGGTGGTTCGAAGAACGGGAGCTCGAGCAGACCCTGGAAGTCTGCGGTGTCGACGAAGGTGTGTGCGCGGGCGAACAACGGTTGCACGTCGAACACCCGTACCCGGAGTTTCTCCCGGCCGAGTCTGCCGAGTTCCCTGCCCGATTCGGGATCGGTGATCACCTGACCCGCACCGGACTGGACGGCGAAGATCATGCCCACGGCAAGGCCGGATTCCGCCCCTCGGTTGATGACGAGCGTGTAGTCGTCCTCGATCAGTGCGACCTGCCCGGTGATCGGCTGCGCACTCACGAAGCCGCCAGGGAATTGCTCTCTGACATGGCCGTTTTCGCGCCGGGACCGGCCTGGATACGGGGCCGCAGACGGTAGGCGTCCACCTGCACGGGCGCATCGTCGCGGTCGGCTTCGTCCTGTTCGGTGCCCAACGCGAGTTCGACGGCCGTCTTCGCCTGAAAGAGTGCGATGACCGCCTGCTGGTGCCGTTCGGAACCCAGCGAGTTGAGCGCGAGCGTCAGCTTCCTGTCCACGTAGACAACCGAACGGGACAGGTCGGACTCGACCGTCGCCGGCGCGGCGGGGCTTCGGCCGAACCAGCGGTGCCCGACGGCGCCGAGAGCGATCGCACAGACCGGGACCACCACCACGCTGCAGATCATCCCGAGCGTGCCGGCCGCGGCGATCGACCCGACGATGCCCAGCAACATGAGGACGGCCAGGACGCCCAACAACCGCAGGGTGGCCGGCACCGATTCGATGGCACGCCAGATCTGAGCGATGCCGCGGGCGGCGTAGCGCGCGACACCTGCAACAGCCTTGGCGAGCGCCGATGCGGCCCTGCCCGAGGCCTTGGCGGCGGCGCGCCCGAACTCGTCGACCTGCCGGCGGTTCACCGGGGCCTTGGGCATCGACCACGCGCGCCGTTGGGCCGCGGGCCGCTCGGGAGCAGGGCCCGCGGCCTCCGCAGCGGTCGGGGCGTCCGAAGGCGGGTCCGCAGACTCGGCCGGAGAGTTCACGTTGATCACATCTGCATCAGCAACCACACCCGCATCATCCCCCGCCGAGCGCTGGATCGGCCCGTGACGCGCCGCCTCAGAGACGAATCCATTGGCCGAGGAACCAGAATCCCCAGCCGTCGCCGTTGCCCGCGCGCACCGGCTCCACCCGTTGACCGTTGTGCATGAACGGCTGGTGGTCGTTGCGGGCCTGGTCGATATTCCGGCCCTGCCAGTTGTTGTTCTGCGGGCCGTTGTTGTTCTGCGGACCGGGAGCACAGGCCTGCGCGTTCGGCTGCCCGCAGGGGCGGCCGGGATCAGCGGTGGCGGTGCCGAGGCCAACACCGAGCAGGCCGGCCAGGGCGATACCGCCGGCAAGGACAGGCACAGCGGTCCGACGAGCGAGCGACATGGTCGACTCCATTCATTCGTGTGTGTTCGCGCGGCACCTCACCGCCACACGACAATGACGCTATGGCCGCCGGTTGGGTCGCCACTGTGGCGACCTTAGGCGCCCGCTGTGCATTCGATAACGGAACGAAATACGTTCGGCAACAGACCTATTGATCGCTATCGACCCTCAGCACCCGGGAGCACATAGCCCGGCCCGGCCGGGCTATCGCCGCCGGCGGGCGGGTTCAGCAGGGGCGGCTGCAGCGGAGGCGGTGGCGCGCAGTCGACGCCGACCAGTTCACACCATCGGGCTTCCACGTCACGGGTGAAGTTCTCATCGGCGCATCCGGACGTGGACAACAGGATGAACGAACCCATCAGAGCCATCGGAAATGTCCGCACAGCCGATCCCCCTCGTACCCCGCCGGGACTCCCGACGCCAATGGTCACACGCCCGTGGCGATCTGCGGGAATCTACGGTTGATCCCGTCGATCATGCCGTGCAACTGATACAACTCCTTGCGCAATTGCACGGTGTTCACGCGGTGCGGACGGGCGGGTGCGCCCGCCGGCCTGCGCGCAACCCGGGCCTCTTCGTCCTCGATCTTGCGCGAGATGTCCTCGACCTGTTCCCAGAGCGCCCCGAGCAGCAGCCGTGCCTGTGCGATGTTCGCGGACTCGTCGGTGCTGTTCTCGGCCATCGTGGTCATCGTGACACCCCGGGCCGGTGGGCGCCAACCACGCTGAGGATCCCCTTAGACTCGGCGCGGTGGCACCGCCGAGCGCTTGGCAGGAACGGTGGTCGCCCCTGCAGGAACGCGCTCTCGCCGCCCGAGCCGCGATGCGACAGCGCGGCACGGCGCGCTTTGCCCGGCTGCCCCGTCCAGCACGGCAGGCCTGTCTGCTGATCGTCCGCACCGGACGGAATTCCGCGGCGGATCGGGTTCCCGGGCTGGCGGCCGAGGCGGCGCTGTTCACGTTGATCTCGTTGCCGGCACTTCTGTTGGCGATCATCGGGTCGTTGGGATTCGTCGCCGCCGCGCTCGGCCCCGAGGGAACCGCAGAAATGCGCACACTGGTGCTCGGCATCCCCGGCTCTTTCTTGTCTGATCGCACGTACGACTCATATGAACACTCAGTGGACGCCGTGCTTACCGGCACACACGGCGGCGTGGTTTCGCTCGGTGTCATCGTGAGCATGTGGACCGGCTCCCGCGCGGTGAACCGCTACCTGGAGACGATGACGATCGCCTACGGGTTGGCGCCGCGCCCCGCCTGGCGGCGGCGACTGCTGGCTTTGTGCCTGACCGTCGGTGCGCTGCTCGGCGCGGTCGCCGTGCTGCCGCCGCTGGTCCTGGGGCCCGACCTGGTGAGATGGCTGATGCCGGACACTGCCGCCGACACCACATTGCGGATGCTCAATGCGCTGTTCTGGCCCGCGGTGGCGCTGCTGGCCCTGGCCGGTCTGGCAACCATCTACCACGTCGGTGTCCCCTGGCGGACGCCCTGGCGCCGTGACCTTCCCGGCGCTGTGCTGGCGATGGCGCTGTGGCTGATGGCATCCGCCGCCCTTCGCGGATATCTGGCTCTGACCGTCCAGAACGACGCCGTCTTCGGCCAACTCGCAGTGCCGATCGCGGTTGTCCTATGGCTCTACATCACGGCCTTTGCGGTACTGCTGGGCGCGGAGTTCAACGCCGAGATCGAGCGGATGTGGCCGCACCAGGAACATCCCTGGCAGCTGATGGGTCGGCTCCGGCATCGTGGCGACCGCACGCATGAGACGCGCCGTCACGGGGCATAACCATCCGATGATGACCCGACAACGACCCAAGATACTGATCATCGGCGGCGGTTTCGGCGGCCTGTTCTGCGCCCGGCGACTGGCCCGGACCGACGTCGATGTCACCATCCTCGATCGCTCCGCCAGCCATCTGTTCCAGCCACTGCTCTATCAGTGCGCCACCGGGAAGCTCAGCATCGGACACATAAGCCGACCGCTGCGGGAGGAGTTCGCAGGCCGCGCCAACATCCGGACGCTGTTGGGTGAGGCGCTGGAGCTGGACCCTGACGCCCACACCGTCACCGCACTGCGCCCCGACGAGACGATATTCACCATCGAGTACGACGTGTTGGTTGTGGCTGCCGGAATGCGGCAGTCCTACTTCGGCAATGAGCACTTCGCCGAGTGGGCACCGGGTATGAAGACGCTTGACGACGCACTGGAGATCCGGCAGCGAGTGCTCACCGCGTTCGAGATTGCCGAGTCACTGCCGGCGGGGCCGGAGCGGACCAGCTGGCTGACCTTTGCTGTCGCCGGTGGCGGACCTACCGGTGTGGAACTGGCCGGCCAGATACGCGAAATGGCCACCCGGACCTTGGCCAACGAGTTTCACAGCATCCAGCCCCAGGAAGCCCGGGTGCTGCTGTTCGACGGCGGCCAACGCGTGCTGAAGAGCTTCGCGCCGAAGCTGTCGGAGAAGGCGACGAACACCCTGCGGGACCTCGGCGTCGAGATGCACCTCGGCGTCCATGTCACCGATGTGCGCCGCGACGGGGTGACCGTCACCCCGAAAGATGGGGGCCCCGCCACGGAGTTCGCCACCCGCACCGCGCTGTGGACCGCCGGTGTCGAGGCAGTCCCCTTCGCCCGCCATGTGGCGTCGGTGCTCGGCGCCACGACCGACCGTGCCGGCCGCATCCAGGTCGGGCCGGACCTGACCGTGAGCGGGCACCCGGAGATCTTCGTCATCGGCGACCTTGCCGGTCGGGACGCGCTCCCCGGCGTCGCCGAGAACGCCATGCAGGGCGGCCTGCATGCGGCCGCATGCGTGCGCCGCGACCTGGCGGGGCGACCGCGCCGCCCCTACCGCTACCGCGATCTCGGATCTGCCGCCTACATCAGCCACCGCAACGCGCTGCTCCAAGTCGGACCGCTGCGGGTGGCGGGGTCGCTGGGATGGCTGGCGTGGGGGCTGATCCACATCGCCTTCCTCACCGGCGTGAAGAACCGGATCAGCACGGTGTCCACCTGGCTGGCCTCGATTGCGCGGCGCGGCCGCTACCACCGGGCATTCATGCTCGGTGGTGCCGACCGCCCGGAACAGCGCTATACGTACTCGAATTGGGATCCGGAGGAGCCCTTTCGCCACATCCGTGGCGCCGTCCGGCGGTGACGCCTGCGCGCGGCCTGGGTGCTCGTTTAGCAGCGGCACGGCCGGGGAACGCGCCACGGTATGACTGATTCGAAAGAGAGGACCGATGTCATGCCCATGATCAAGAAGAGCGGCAAGCCCAAGAAGAGTGAACTACCCAGCACGCTGCGGAAGTCCGGAAAGAAGGCTCAGCGCACGTTCGCCAAGGCCCACGATGCCGCAGCCGAGGAGTACGGCGACGGCGAGCGCGCGCACCGCGTCGCCTATTCCGCGCTGAAGCGCAAGTTCGAGAAGGTCGGCGACCACTGGGAGAAGAAGGACAAGAAGGGCCCCTCGGATGAGCGAGCCCGCAGCGGCGGCCCGAACGCCAAGGGCGAGACCGCTGAGGGGGTCGACGCAAACGCGACCAAAAAGCACCTTGCCGAGGTGGCCCGGAGACTCGACATTGCGCGCCGTTCGAAAATGAGCAAGAACGAATTGGTGTCGGCGATCAAGAAGGCGAACCGCCGGGAGAGCGCGCGCAACCGGTGAGCGTGGCAAGCAGGCAGGTGCGAGACGGCGTCAACATCGAGGCGGTGGCCGACGCCATCATCGGCGCCTATCTGTACCGCCTGTTGTCATACGCCGCACCGGTCGGCGGAACGCTGGATCACGTCGATGGTCTGATCGACGCCCTTGTGACCGGAATCGCCGCACAGTAGGCCGAACGCCTGTCCCTTACCGGCGCAAAACTCGTGAGCAAACATCCGAGAAGCGATAGGGTCTGCCCATATTGACGAGGGGGACATATCGTGGCGGCGACACAGCGGATCCGTACCGGGCGGCACCGACGACAGGCTCGCCGCCGATCGGAGAGCCTCCCGGTACGGCGCTGGCTGGCAGCGGGTGTCGCTTCGGCTGGGCTGACCGCGACGCTGTGGGGACTGTCGCTGGCCGGTCCCGAGATGGCGGTGGCCGCCGCCGACGACGGCGTCTCGTCCAGTTCCGGCAGCGCCGACGGCGCCGGCGAATCCGGTACGGATCGCAGCGGTGCCACCACCGGGGCCCGGGCTCCCGGCCCGGCCGGCGATGCCGCGGACGACGGCCGGGCAGTCACCACCCGGCCAAACCCTGGAGGCATTGGTCGCGACACGGATGAGGACGACGAGCAGGACCTCGATACCGAGGCAGCGAAATCCGCAGACCCCGACGATGACGAGGCCATGGCCTCAGCGGCCGAGGACGCCGACCCCGCGTCGGACATCGTGGCGCGCGCATCTGCTACGTCGGCACCGATGCGATCCTCGGCCAGATCAGCTGACCGGTCCGACGCGGCCGACGTCGAGCAGAAAATCACCACTGCGGCAAGCGATCCGGCCGTCGAACCGCCGCAAGCTGCGGCCGCCCCCGTCGTCACCTCCGCGCCGGTCGAAGCGCAAACGCCCGCCAGCGATGTCGAGATACTGACCCCGGCACAGTCGGCGGTCGTCTCACTCGACCGACCCAGCTTCGGGCGACAGTTGGTGGCCAGCCAGATATCGGCGCTGATGGGCACCGGCCGAACCCTGATCTCGATACTGCCGGTTGCCGATCCGTTCAAAAGCTGGCTCTACGGATCGCTCAGCGGCACCCGCCGCACGCTGTTCAATCAGGCGCCGTGGCTCAGCCCCACCCAGATCACCGCGGAGGGCGACCTTCCGATCGTCGGAACCCTGGGAGCCAGGGACCTCGAAGGCGATCGGATCCGCTTCGCGATCGTCACCGGACCCGGCTCGGGAACCGTTGTCATCGAGGACGACGGAACATTCACCTACACACCGAATCCCGGTTTCACCGGCGTCGACAACTTCATGGTCTCCGCAACCGACCTCGGCACCCACATCAACCTGCTCGATCCGTTCCGCAGCGCCAGCACCCGCGCCGCACTGCTGGTGAACCAGAGCGCGGTCACGTTCGTCTTCAACTACACCACCGGGTCCCAGTACTGGAGTCCCGAGGCGCGCAGCGCGCTGCAGCGGGCCGCCACCAACCTGATGGGCCAGTTCATCGTGTCGACACCGGTGGTCGTCACCTACGACATCACCGGTGAGAACTCGACGGGCACGAACACGTTGGCGTCGGTGGACAGTCCCACTCATCGGTTCCGGAGCCGGCTTCTTCCCCACCGTGGTGCAGCACAAGCTGCTCACCGGCGTCGATGCCAACGGAGCGACGGCCGATGGCGAGATCAATTGGAACTTCTCCTATCCCTGGGCTTTTGGTGACTTCGTATCCGGCCAGCAATATGACTTCACCACCGTCGCGATGCACGAGCTCCTGCACTCGTTCGGGTTCATGTCCTACGTGCAGCCGTCCACGACAGCCACGCAACGAACATGGACGCTCTACGACAGCTTCCTGCAGAACTCCGGCGGCGCCGGTCTGATCGGTGCCGACTTCCGTGTCGACCCGACCCTGGTGGCCGCACTGACGGGCGCCGGCGGTGGGGTGTACTTCGGCGGCGTCGGTGCCGTGGATGCCTACGGCACGCTGGTTCCGCTGTACGCGCCGTCGTCGTGGGTCGCGGGCAGTTCGATATCGCATCTGGATGGCACGGTGTTCACCGGTTCGGACCGGCAGTTGATGAACCCACAGGTGCCGGCCGGACCCGGGGTGCGCACCTTGAGCGATGTGGAACGCGCCATCATGGCAGACCTCGGATACACCCTCGCACCCATGGACGTGACGTCGAGCCTCGCGCTCGTCGGGTTCGTGTTCCTGCGTCGGCGGCGCATCGAGAACTGAGTGGCCGACGGCAGATCATGATCACCGGCCGTGCGCCACACCGTCACACGAACTCCACTGCGAGCGCGTATGCCGGGTACGCGGACAGACTGTTCGTCTCCCCTGCGATTGCGGCGCTCAACTCGCCGACAGCTGGCGCCAGGTGCGCACCAGCTGGCTGAACTCCTTCACCTGGACCAGAACGTGGTCGCGAGCAGCGTTCTCCGCGGCACCCGCATCACCACGGGAGATGGCGTCGGCGATGACCCGATGTTCGGCCAAGGAACGTCGCATCCGGTCGGGCACCCGAAGCTGTAAGCGCCGGTACGGCTGCAGCACCCGCTTCAGCGCATGGGACTGCTGACGTAGGTAGTCGTTGCCGCACGAGTCGTAGACGACGCCGTGAAATCGCGCGTTGGCGTAGTAGTAGGCGTCGGCGTCGCCGGCCACTGCGTGGCGTTCGCATTCGCCGAGCGCGAGTTCGAGTTCGGCCATCGCTTCCCGTTCGATGCGACCGGCGGAGAGCCTGGCCGCCATGCCTTCCAGTTCGGCCATGACCTCGAAGCGTTCAGCCACTTCCGAAATGCTCAGCTCGGTGACGTAGGTGCCCTGCTTGGGTCGAATCTGAACCAACCCAGAGCGCTCAAGCGCCTGCAACGCCTCCCGGATCGGCGTGCGCGAGCAGCCGAACTCCTTTTCCAGCTGCGCCGGGTCCAGGCGCTGGCCTGGCCGGTAGTGGCCATCGACGACTGCGTTCTCCAGCGCGTCCCGCACACGCTGGGATTCCGGGATTCGGACCATGCGCACCTCCTCGGCTCAGATTAACCAATCCCAGGGGGTGGTGCAGCTCACTTTTATCCGCTACGGTCAGCGTTATATATATCACGATCGAAGATGTATATGATCCAGCTCACCTCGCGAGAGGTGCGAGTAGGTCATCGAGGGAAGGACCCACCATGGGATGCGTTGCCAGTCCACCGCTGACCGCGCTGCTCGCCGCGTGCGAAACCCTGATGAGCGACGTGGGTGAGTCCTCGATGCGCGCGGTCGCGACAGCCGCGTTGAGCGCCTACGCCGACCTCGACGACGACGGCAAGTTCCACTTCTTCAGCCACATCAGCACCGCCTACGACGTCGATGCCGAGCAGGTTTGCGCCGCCTTCCACCAGTGGGACGACGTGCGCGGATCCGGCTCGCACGCTGGTGAGGAGCTGATCGAGTTGTTCGGCGCGGTCGAGCCGGCCCGCCAGCAGCTGCTCCGCCGGATGAACCACGCACCCGGGGCGACATTGGCGCTGGTCCAGATGCGTTCCGACCTGCGCCGCCTGATGCGCCATCACCCCAGCTTTCGGCCCCTCGACCACGACTTCCACCATCTGCTCACGTCCTGGTTCAATCGCGGATTCCTGCGCATGGCCGAGGTCACCTGGAACTCGCCGCCGGCGCTGCGACAGCACTTGCTGCGCTACGAAAGCGTCCACCCGATGGCGACCGAATCCGAGCTTCGGCGCCGCGTGCAACCCGACGACCGCCGCGTCTACGCCTTCTTCCACCCGGCGACCGGAAACGTGCCGCTGATCTTCGTCGAGGTCGCACTGGTGTGCGGCACACCGGACCGAATCGCTCCGCTTCTGGCGCCGGGCCCGGCGCTCAACCCGTCGACCGCCACCACGGCGGCGCTGTATTCGATCAACAATGCCTTGGACGGGCTTGCCGGCGTGTCGTTCGGCAGCTTTCTGATCAAGCAGGTGATCGAGCAGGTCAGTGCGGAGCTACCCCACCTGCAGCAGTTCGTCACCCTCTCACCGATACCGGGTTTTCGGGGCTGGCTCAGTACTCAGACTGAGGTGAACCCCGAACTGCGGTCACTGGCCGATGAGCTCGCTGCCCTCCCGAACCCGGCCGGCCTCGCCCCCGACCGTGTCGACCGAATCCGTGAGCGCCTGTTGCCCGCGCTGTTCGCGTACCTGACCGTGGAACGGCGCGCGGACGGTTGTCCGGTGGATGCCGTCGCGCGCTTTCACCTGGGCAACGGGGCCGCCGCGTGGCGGCTGAACTGGCCGGCCAACCCCAGCCCAGAGGCTTGGCAGCAGTCCTACGGGGCGATGGTCAATTACCTCTATGAACCCGGGCAGCTCGAGCGCCGCCACGAGGAATTCGTGCGCCGCCGCAGCGTCGCCGTCGCCGGGCCACTTCAAGGCCTCGCCGACACACTCCCCTGACCACCCAAGAAAGGACCACCGCCGATGGCGCCCTACCCCACCATCTACCGAGCGTTCGCCGATCACGTGGCGCGCCAACCGGACAAGCCGCTGTTCGAGCTGCCCGGCGGGCGCACCATCAGCTACAGCGAGACCGCCGACACCGTGCACCGCATCGCCGCCCGGCTGCGCGCCGACGGTGTCGTGCCCGGCGACCGAGTCGCCATGCAGGTGCCGAAATCACCCGAGGCTATCGCGCTGTACCTGGCGACCCTGCAGATCGGCGGGGTGTTCCTGCCGCTCAACACCGCCTACACGGGCGCCGAGATGCGGTACTTCCTGGGCGACGCGCAGCCCCGTGTGCTGGTGTGCGCACCCGAGCGCCAGGCCGACTACGCCGGTCACCAGGACGGCCTCGTCGTCGAGACCCTCGGCGAGTCCGGGGACGGCACGCTGCTGCGCGACGAAGACCGCCACGAACAGATCTTCGCCTCCGAGGCCGCCGATCCGGCGGCCATCCTCTACACCTCCGGCACCACCGGGCGCTCCAAGGGCGCGGTGCTCACCCACCGCAATCTGGCCGCCAACTGCGAGGCCCTGCTGGAGGCCTGGCAGTACACCGGCAACGACCGGCTCATTCACGCCCTGCCGATCTTCCACATCCATGGCCTGTTCGTCGCGGCCAACATGACGTTGGCGGCGGGAGCCTCGATGTACTACCTCCCCAAATTCGACACCGAGACGATCGTCGACCTGCTGCCCCACGCCACCGTGCTGATGGGCGTGCCCACCTTCTACACGCGGCTGTTGAAGAGCGCCCGGCTCACGCCCGAACAGTGCACGGCAATGCGGCTTTTCGTCTCGGGATCGGCGCCACTGCTGGCCAGCGATCATGAGGTGTTCGCCGCCCGCACCGGCCACGCGATCTTGGAGCGGTATGGCATGACCGAGACCGGGATGAACACCACCAATCCCTACGAAGGCGGACCACGCAAGCCCGGGACGGTTGGAATGCCGCTGTCGGGCACAGAGATTCGAGTGGTCGACCGCGAGACCGGGCAGTCGCTGCCCGACGGGGAGGTCGGCATCATCGAGGTCCGCGGGCCCAACGTGTTCTCCGGCTACTGGCAGATGCCGGACAAAACGGCCGCCGAATTCCGTCTCGACGGCTTCTTCATCACCGGCGACCTGGGCCGCATCGACGAAGACGGCTACCTCTGCATTGTCGGCAGAGACAAAGACCTGGTGATCTCCGGCGGATACAACATCTACCCCAAAGAGATCGAGGAGCTGCTCGACAGCCACCCCAAGGTGCTGGAGTCCGCCGTGATCGGCGTGCCCCATCCGGAGTTCGGCGAAACCGTGGTGGCCGTTGTCGTCGCGAGACCGGGTGAGCAGCCCCGGGACCGCGAGTTGCTGGACTACGTCGCCGGCGACCTCGCGCGGTTCAAACAACCACGCGCGGTGCGCGTCGTGGAGGCCCTGCCCCGCAATGTCATGGGGAAGGTGCAAAAGGCCGAACTTCGTAAGCGGTACGCCGACCTGTTCGACGGCGTGGACGCCTGAAATCCCTTCCCAACACAGGAGTAAATGATGGTTCTCTACGGAGTGGCAGCGCTGGCGCTCTGCATGCTCGCCGGCGCGGCCGTCGGCGAACTGCTGGGCGTGGCGCTGGGCGTGGACGCCAATGTCGGCGGGGTCGGCTTCGCGATGATCATGCTGATCCTCGCCACCGACTGGTTGCGCCGAAATGGCAAGTTCCCCAAAGCAAGTGAACAAGGTGTGCTGTTCTGGAGCGCGATGTACATCCCGATCGTGATCGCGATGGCCTCCACGCAGAACGTCGCCAAGGCGATCTCCGGCGGCCCGATGGCGATCCTCGCGGGGCTCGGTGCACTTGCCGCGGGCGCCGCGCTGGTCCCGGTGGTGGCGCGCATCGGCGAACCCGGCGAACCGCTGCCACCGTTGACCGAAGAAGAAAAGCAGGAGGCCTGACATGGATCTGCTCAGTTCAGTATTCGAAAAGAACAACCTACTGGTGGCGTTCGTGGTGGTCGGTGCGCTGATGCTGCTGTCGGGCTGGCTGTCGCGAACCCTGACCCGCGGCAGGCTGCACGGCTCGGCCATCGCCATCATGCTCGGTCTGGCACTGGCCTACTGGGGCGGTGTCGCGACCGGCGGCAAGGACGGGCTGGCCGACTTCGCCGTCTTCTCCGGGCTGGGCCTGATGGGCGGCGCGATGCTGCGCGACCTGGCGATCGTGTCCACTGCCTATGGTGTCGACCTCAAAGAGATCAGACGCTCCGGGGTGGCAGGTGCGCTGTCGATCGTGCTGGGCGTGGTGGTGTCGTTCATTGTCGGCGCATGCGTCGCCGCGGCCTTCGGCTACCGCGACGCCGAATCGTTGGCGACCATCGGCGCCGGCGCCGCCACCTACATCGTCGGCCCGGTGACCGGAACCGCCGTGGGAGCCAGCTCGGAGGTGATCGCGCTGTCGGTGGCGGCCGGTCTGGTGAAGTCCGTGGTGGTGATGGTCGGCACCCCGATGATCGCCCGGGTGATCGGTCTGAACAACGCGAAATCGGCCATGGCCTACGGCGGCTTGATGGGCACCACCTCCGGGGTGGCCGGCGGCCTCGCGGCCACCGACAAGCGCCTGGTGCCCTACGGAGCGATGACCGCGACCTTCTACACAGGCATCGGCTGCCTGCTCGGACCGTCCGTGTTCTACGTGGCGCTGAGAGCCGTCGTGGGAGCCTGAGTACCGCTTCGCGTACCGGGCGAACACGCTCACGTGTCTTCGCCCGGTATCGCGGCGGGTCGGCCTCCGTGCGGTGCCCCCAGTCGGACTCGAACCGACACTTGGCGGATTTTAAGTCCGCTGCCTCTGCCAATTGGGCTATGGGGGCCGTGCAGATCAGAGACTAGTTGTCGCCAGTTGAAGCATCGGCGGCAGCATCCACCTGTCACTCGATAGTGGTCGGTGGTGGTTCGTATGGGGTGTACCACCACCATTGGGCGCGTTCGCCTTTCGGTCCGGGGCACGGTGGCACGTCGGGTGGTGGTGTCGTGGGTGGCCGGGCCAGTGAGCTGTCGGTCATTGGCTCGCCGTCGCCGTCGGTGACTTTCAGGGTTTCAGCGGGCCCGGTGAGGGTGATGACGCCGTTGTGGTGCATGCGGTGGTGAAACGGGCAGAGCAGCACCAGGTTGGACAGTTCGGTGGGGCCGCCGTTCTCCCAGGGCACCAGATGATGGGCGTGAAAGCCGCGAGTGGCCCCGCAACCGGGCACCACACACGTGCGGTCGCGGTGCTCCAGGGCGCGGCGGAGCCGGCGCCCGATGGTGCGGGTCGCCCGACCCACCCCGATCGGGCGGCCGTGGCGCTCGAACCACACCTCACATGTCGCGTCGCAGAGTAGGTAGCGGCGGTCCTCGTCGGACAGCACCGGCCCCAGATGCAGCGCCGCGACCCGTTTCTCGATATCCAGGTGCATGACCACGGTGGTGTGCTGGCCGTGCGGGCGGGCCGCCACATCGGTGTCCCAGCCGGCCTCGACGAGGCTCATGAACGCATCCACCGCGTCCGGGAACGGGGGCGCCTGCTCAGGAATCGTGGTCTCGGCGTCGCCGTCGCGGGCCCAGCCGTCCTCGGGATCGATACTGTCCTGCGCATCGTGGTCGCGTTTCCAGTCCGCGACCAACGCATCCCGATGCGATTGGTGGGCGGCGTCGAATTTCGCGGCCTCCACCTTGGGTAGCCGGATCCGGTAGGTGGTGTAGCCGTCCTGCTCGATGCGGGAGAAGGCGCGTTTGGGCTCCGGCTTGGGATCGGGCTCGGGGCGGGGTTCCTGTTTGACCGCGGTCCGCAACTGGACAACCGTGGCGACCTGCACCAGCTCGGCATAGTGCTCATCGCAGCCCTGGCCGCCGCCTTCGGCGATCACCCCGATCTGATCCAACGACACCCGCCCCTCCCGCAACCCTTGGGTACAGCGGGGCAGTTCATCGATGCGATGGGCGACGGCGACCATGGTCTCGGCCCGGCGCGGGCTGACCCCGGCCTTCCACGCGACCAGCGCCTCGATGGACCGGCATCCGGTGGCACCCCACAAGGAGTTGCCGTCCTCGGTGCCTCTGCCGTCGATCTCGGCGACGATCTGCACCAACCGGCCATCGATCGCGTTGCGTTGCCCGGTCAACTCCGCCATCTCATCGAACAACACCTCCAACCGCGACACCCGAGGTGCGTGTGCGGCGAAAGGTGTTGTCGGCGGCGGCATACCACGATTCTATCGAGGTGGTCCGACAAGTAGCCGCCACCAATGACCCCGAGCGGAACATCGTCAGGAACTCGGCAACAACCGTCAAAATTTCGTAGCGGGCAACGCTACCCGCCCGATCACGGCGCATCGTGGATCGGTGACCAACACCATCAGACAGCTGCTCGGCGACGACAACACCTGCGGCGCAACGACCCTCCCGTGGCACGGAGGACATCGATGAGCGAGCTGCTGGCCGCGCTCACGCTGCTCGGCGCACCCGCACTGGCGCTTTTCGCGGTCCGCTGCGCCATTCAACGACAGCACACCAGCTCACACCACCGACGGAGCGAACGTCACCGACGGGCGCGGTAACCGCCACCGCGCGCAGCCCTCGTCGATGGCATCGTCGACCGCGGCCGCTATCGCCTTCAGCTCCGCCTTGTCCCCGTCGATCCAGACCGCCACGGGCCCGCCGGTCAGGCTGATCCGGGTCAGCGCCGACCCGTCGGTGCGCAGCTGCGCGATCCGGCCCAGCAGCCGCGCGGCGGCCGCACCCCAGTCCGGCGGCCCGGAAGCCGCTACCTCGCAGTGCAATCCGATCACGTCCAGGCACCCCTCCCCCACCACCGCGGGGCATTCGTCATCGACGTGCACGTAGGTGTCGTGGCGCGCGCACGCCATGAGGACATCGACATGCCGCTCACACGACACGACGAACCGGTTCACGCCGAGATCCAGCGCACCCACGATCGGTGCGGCGGACCCGCCGCAGCGCAGCACCACCTGCTTCGGCCGCACCCCGCACAGTCCCGTCATCGCGAGTTCGTCACCGTCACCGGCGTACACCGTCACGCCATGTGCCCGCACCCATGCCGCCACCGACGGATCGCGCAGTGAAGTGGCGGGCAACCCGCACCCGGCCAGCGGTAACAGTCGCCTGATCGCCCGCATCGACACCGGCAGTCGGTGGCGCTGGGGCCCCGCGGACATATCCAGAACTGTCATCAACCCGGTCTACGCGTGCCGACTGGGCGGACCCTGTGCAGTTGCGGACACCTCGCTCAGACACGCCTCACGCATGGAGACCGTAAAGAAGCCCGCGCCCGGCGTCAAGGAACCGTCAACGCCCAGGTCACACCCCCATCCGCGGGCATACGTTGGCCTCCGCGGTCCCCACTTCCGGAGGCTGCGTCAACACGCGCAGGAGAGCTGATTCCATCGTGACAACTGCCCTATCCACCGTCATCTACGTCGCGCTGACGGTGGCGATCTTCGCCGTGCTCGGCCTGGTGCAGCGATTGGTCGAACGGCTGTGAACTACGCCAACGCCATCGGCCTCGTGCTGGCGATCGCCATCGCCCTGTTCCTGGTTGTCGCCCTGCTCTTCCCCGAGAGGTTCTAGTGTCCACGACCACCGCGGGGATCCTGTTCCTCGTCGCACTCATCGTCGCACTGGCCATCACGCACGTATCGCTCGGCGACTACATGTATCGGGTCTACGACAGCGACAAGCACTCTCGGGTGGAGCGCGGCATCTACCGCCTGATCGGCGCCGACCCCAAGGCCGAGCAGACCTGGGGCGCCTACGCGCGCAGCGTGCTCGCCTTCTCGGCCGTCGGGATCCTCTTTCTGTTCGTTCTGCAGCTCGTGCAAGGCGTGCTGCCGCTGCACCTGAACGACCCCGGCACCGAGATGACACCGGCGCTGGCCTGGAACACCGCCGTCAGCTTCGTGACGAACACCAACTGGCAGGCCTACTCCGGGGAATCCACCCAGGGTCATCTGGTGCAGATGGCGGGCCTGGCCGTGCAGAACTTCGTTTCCGCGTCGGTGGGCATGGCGGTCGCCATCACCTTCGTGCGCGGCCTGGCCCGGCGCAGCACCGGCAACCTCGGCAACTTCTGGGTCGACCTGGTGCGCGGAAGCCTGCGAATCCTGTTGCCGCTCTCGATCATCGGTGCCATCGTGCTGATCGCCGGCGGTGTCATCCAGAACTTCACCGTGCACGATCAGGTGATCAACACCCTCGCCGGCGGTCCGCAGACCATCCCCGGTGGCCCGGTCGCCAGCCAGGAGGTCATCAAGGAACTCGGCACCAACGGTGGTGGCTTCTACAACGCAAACTCATCGCATCCGTTCGAGAACCCGACCACCTGGACGAACTGGATCGAAAACCTGTTGCTCCTGCTGATCCCGTTCGCACTTCCGCGCACCTTCGGCCGGATGGTCGGCAGCAAGAAGCAGGGGTACTCCATCGTCGCGGTCATGAGCATCATCGCGACGCTGAGCGTCAGCCTGCTGATGTTCTTCCAGCTGCAGGCGCACGGCACGGTGCCCACCGCGGTCGGCTCCGCGATGGAAGGTGTGGAACAGCGCTTCGGTGTCGCCAACTCGGCGGTCTTCGCCGCATCGACGACGCTCACCTCCACCGGCGCGGTGAACTCGTTCCACGACTCGTACACCAGCCTCGGCGGCATGGTCACGATGTTCAACATGCAACTCGGTGAGATCGCACCCGGGGGCGTCGGTTCCGGTCTCTACGGCATGTTGATCCTGGCCATCATCACCGTCTTCATCGCCGGCCTGATGGTCGGGCGGACGCCGGAATACCTCGGCAAGAAGATCACCCCACGTGAGATCAAGTTCGCCGCAGCCTATTTCCTCATCACACCGTTGCTGGTGCTGACCGGCACCGCGCTGGCCATGGCCACACCAGGGCAGCGCGACGGCATGCTGAACACCGGGCCGCACGGGCTGTCGGAGGTGTTGTACGCCTTCACCTCGGCCTCGAACAACAACGGCTCCGCGTTCGCCGGCCTGTCGGTCAACACCGAGTGGTACAACACCGCGCTCGGTCTGGCGATGGTCTTCGGCCGGTTCCTGCCCATCATCCTGGTGCTGGCATTGGCCGGATCGTTTGCCGCCCAGGCCAGAACGCCCGATTCGGTCGGCACGCTGCCCACCCACCGCCCGCAGTTCGTCGGGCTGGTCGTCGGCGTCACCATGATCCTGGTCGCCCTGACCTTCCTGCCCATGCTCGCGCTCGGGCCCCTCGCTGAAGGAATTCACTGATGTCCACCGCCACCATCAATCCGGCCGCCGCCCCGGCCCCCAAGGCAACAAAGAAGTCCGTGCAGGGTGGTCTGCTCGACCCCCGCATGCTGTGGAAGTCGCTGCCGGACGCGCTGCGCAAGCTCGACCCGCGCACCCTGTGGCGCAATCCGGTCATGTTCATCGTCGAGATCGGCGCGGTCTGGAGCACGGTCCTGGCCATCACCGACCCATCATGGTTCGCCTGGTTGATCGTCGGGTGGCTCTGGCTGACAGTTGTTTTCGCCAACCTGGCCGAAGCGGTGGCCGAAGGCCGTGGCAAGGCGCAGGCCGACAGTCTGCGCAAGGCGAAGACCGACACCCTGGCGCGGCGGCTCACCGCCTCCGGCGCCGAGGAACAGGTGGCCGCACCCCTACTGCAGCAGGGTGACGTCGTGGTGGTCGAGGCCGGGCAGACGATTCCCGGCGACGGTGACGTCATCGAGGGCATTGCCTCGGTGGATGAGTCGGCGATCACCGGCGAATCCGCCCCCGTCGTGCGCGAATCCGGCGGTGACCGGTCCGCGGTGACCGGCGGCACCACCGTGCTCAGCGACCGCATCGTCGTGAAGATCACCCAGAAGCCCGGTGAGAGCTTCATCGATCGGATGATCGGCCTGGTCGAGGGCGCGAACCGGCAGAAGACCCCCAACGAGATCGCGCTGAACATCCTGCTGGCCTCGCTGAGCATCATCTTCGTCTTCGCCGTCGCCACGCTGCAGCCGCTGGCCATCTTCTCCAAGGCCAACAACCCTGGCGTCCCGGACTCGTTGTCCCTCAACGGCAATGGCATCACCGGCATCGTGATGGTCGCCCTGTTGGTCTGCCTGATCCCGACCACCATCGGCGCGCTGCTCTCCGCGATCGGCATCGCCGGGATGGACCGGTTGGTGCAACGCAATGTGCTGGCCATGTCGGGGCGGGCAGTCGAGGCCGCCGGTGACGTGAACACGCTGCTGCTGGACAAGACCGGCACCATCACGTTGGGCAACCGGCAGGCATCGGCATTCGTGCCACTGTCCGGCGTCACCCCTGAGGCGCTGGCAGACGCGGCCCAGCTGTCCAGCCTGGCCGACGAAACGCCCGAGGGCCGTTCCATCGTGGTCTTCGCCAAGCAGGAGTACGGGGGCCTTGGCGAGCGAAGCGACGGGGGAACAATACGCGCCCGCACACCTGGCGAGCTCGACCACGCGATCTGGGTCGAGTTCAGCGCCACCACAAGGATGTCCGGTGTTGATGTCGCCGGACACAAGCTGCGCAAGGGTGCATCCAGCTCGGTGGCCGAGTGGATTCGCGCCGAGGGCGGCACCGTGCCAGAAGAACTCGGCGAGATCGTCGAGGCCGTCTCCACAGCCGGCGGTACACCGCTGGCCGTCGGCGAGGTTCGTGACGGCACCGCGTCGGTGCTGGGCGTCATCCACCTCAAGGATGTGGTGAAGCAGGGCATGCGGGAACGCTTCGACGAGATGCGCCGGATGGGTATCCGCACCGTCATGATCACCGGCGACAACCCGATGACGGCCAAGGCGATCGCGGACGAGGCCGGTGTGGATGACTTCCTCGCCGAGGCCACCCCCGAAGACAAGATGGCCCTGATCAAGAAGGAGCAGGCCGGTGGCAAGCTCGTCGCGATGACCGGCGACGGCACCAACGATGCACCCGCGTTGGCGCAGGCCGACGTCGGAGTGGCCATGAACACCGGGACCTCGGCGGCCAAAGAGGCCGGCAACATGGTGGATCTGGACTCCGACCCCACCAAGTTGATCGAGATCGTCGAGATCGGCAAGCAACTGCTGATCACCCGCGGGGCGCTGACCACATTCTCGATCGCCAACGACATCGCGAAGTACTTCGCCATCATCCCGGCGCTGTTCGTCGCGCTGTTCCCCGGCCTGGATCTGCTGAACGTGATGCGGCTGCACAGCCCGCAGTCGGCGATCCTGTCCGCGGTGATCTTCAACGCACTGGTCATCATCGCGTTGATCCCGTTGTCGCTCAAGGGTGTGCGCTATACGCCGGCCAGTGCGTCGAAACTGTTGAGCCGCAACCTCTACATCTACGGCCTCGGCGGCATCATCGCACCGTTCATCGGCATCAAACTGATCGACCTGATCGTCCAACTCTGCCCGGGAATGTGACATGAACTTCGCCAATACCCTCCGCCGGCACACCGCCGCGCTGCGCGCGCTGCTGGTGCTCACCCTGATCCTCGGCATCGCCTACCCGGTGTTCATCTGGCTGCTGGCCCAGCTGCCCGGCCTGAAGGACAAGGCCGACGGCTCGCTCATCGAGTTCAACGGAGCGCCGGTGGGCAGCAGCCTGATCGGGCAGCTCTATACCGACGCCGACGGGAGTCCGCTGCCGCAGTACTTCCAGTCCCGGCCGTCGGCGGCCGGCGACGGCTACGACCCGATGTCGACCAGCGCATCCAACCTCGGTCCGGAGGACATCGTCGACACCGCCGATCGCACCAGCTTGCTGACCGATGTGTGCCGCCGCAGCGCGGCCGCCGGTGAACTCGACGGCGTCAGCGGGGCCCGGCCGTTCTGCACGGATTCCGGCGTGGGTGCCGTGCTGTCGGTGCTGGGCACCCGCGACGTCCGCGGCATCGTGACCGACCCGGCCCGGGTCATCAGCGTCAACGAGCTCTGTCCCGCGCAGACTGATCCCCGGGTCGCTTCGCTCCTGCCCTCCGGCCCGTTCATCGCCGACTACGAAGGGGTGGCCGTGGAATGCGCCGAACCCGGCGCCGATTATTCGAGCGGCCAGCTCGTCCCGATCCACGGTGACGTCGCCGTAGCGGCGGTGCCCGCCGACGCCGTCACGGCCAGCGGCAGCGGCCTGGACCCGCACATCTCGCCGGAGTACGCGGCCCTGCAGGTGAACCGGGTCGCGGCGGCCCGCGGTCTGACCCCCGATCAGGTGCAGACCCTCGTCAACGAGCACACCGACGGCCGCGCGCTGGGCTTCATGGGTGCACCGCGGGTCAACGTGTTGCAGCTCAACCTCGCACTCGACGGGGCCGGTGAGTAGCTTGCGGATCAGCGCGATGACATCGGGTGGATGATGGGCAGGTGACCGACCGACCGAGGCGCGGGGAGTTGCGCATCTACCTGGGCGCGGCTCCCGGCGTCGGCAAGACCTTCGCCATGCTCGGCGAGGCGCACCGCCGCCTGGAACGGGGCACCGACCTGGTGGCCGCCGTCGTCGAGACCCACGGCCGGGCGAAGACGGCCGAGTTGCTCGAGGACATCGAGATCGTCCCGCCGCGCTACATCGAGTACCGCGGCGCCAGGTTCCCCGAACTCGACGTCGACGCGGTGCTGGCCCGGCGGCCAGAGGTCGTCCTGGTCGACGAACTGGCGCACACCAACACCCCGGGCAGCGCGAACACGAAGCGCTGGCAGGACATCGAGCAGCTGCTGGCCGCGGGAATCACGGTGATCACCACCGTCAATGTCCAGCACTTGGAGAGCCTCAACGACGTGGTCACGCAGATCACCGGAGTCGAGCAGCAGGAAAAGGTGCCCGACGAGGTGGTGCGCGCCGCCGACCAGGTCGAACTGGTCGATATCACGCCGGAGGCATTGCGGCGCAGACTCTCCCACGGCAACGTGTACTCCCCCGAGCGCATCGACGCCGCCCTGTCGAACTACTTCCGGCGCGGAAACCTGACCGCGCTGCGCGAACTGGCGTTGTTGTGGCTGGCCGATCAGGTCGACGCCGCGTTGGCAAAGTACCGCTCCGACAACCAGATCACCGCGACCTGGGAGGCCCGCGAGCGCGTCGTCGTCGCGGTCACCGGGGGCAGGGAATCCGAGACCCTGGTGCGCCGCGCCTCGCGGATCGCCTCGAAATCCAGTGCGGAACTGATGATCGTGCACGTGGTGCGCGGTGACGGCCTGGCCGGTGTCTCGGCACCGATGATGGGCAACGTCCGCGATCTTGCCGCCAGTCTCGGCGCGACGCTGCACACCGTCGTCGGCGACAACGTGCCGGCCGCGCTGCTCGACTTCGCCCGCGATATGAACGCCACCCAACTCGTGGTCGGCACGTCACGCAGGTCCCGGTGGGCGCGCATCTTCGACGAGGGTATCGGCGCGACCGTGGTGCAGGACTCGTCGAGCATCGACGTGCACATGGTCACCCACGACGAGGCGGGCCGCGGATCGGTGCGACGAACCCCCAAACCGTGGCAACGCTCGGCACTTTCGTGGCTGGCCGCGGTGCTGGTACCGACAACGCTGTGCGCGCTGACCGTGCTGCTGCTGGACCCGTACCTCGGTCTCAGCGGTGAGAGCGCACTGTTCTTCATCGGGGTGCTCGCGGTCGCGTTGCTCGGCGGTGTGGCGCCGGCGGCGCTGTCGGCGGTGCTGTCGGGTCTGCTGCTCAACTACTTCCTGGTCGAGCCGCGGCACACCTTCACCATCTCCGAACCGGACAGCGCGATCACCATCGCCGTGCTGGGGATGATCGCCGTCGCCGTCGCGGCTCTCGTCGACGGCGCGGCCAAACGCGCGCGCGAGGCCCGGCGCGCCTCCCAGGAGGCCGAATTGCTGGCGCACTTCGCGGGGTCGGTGCTGCGCGGCGCCGACCCGGACGCCCTGCTGGAACGGGTGCGCGAGGTGTATTCGCAGGGCGCGGTCACCCTGCTGCGCGAACACTCCGGGGACGCCGAGGTGGTCGCGTGTGCCGGTACCGACCCGTGTGTGACCGTCGACAGCGCCGATACCGCCATCGAAGCCGGCGATGACGAGTTCTGGCTGCTCCTTTCCGGCCGCCGGCTGGCCGCCCGTGACCGCCGGGTCCTCGGCGCCGTGGCCAGGCAGGCCGCCGGACTGGTGCGCCAGCGCGAACTGATCGAAGAGGCCGGCCAGGCCGAGGCGATCGCGCGGGCCGACGAACTGCGCCGCTCGCTGCTCTCGGCGGTCAGCCATGATCTACGCACCCCGCTGGCCGCCGCCAAGGCCGCGGTGTCCAGTCTGCGCAGTGAGGATGTCGGATTCTCCGCCGAGGACACCGCCGAACTGCTGGCCACCGTGGAGGAATCCGTCGACCAGTTGACCGCGCTGGTGGGCAATCTGCTGGACTCGTCGCGGTTGGCCGCCGGTGTGGTGCGACCGGCGCTGCGCCGGGTGTACCTGGAGGAGGCGGTTCAGCGGGCGTTGCTGGGAATCAGCAGGCGGACAACCGAGTTGGTGGACAGGGTGAAGGTCGACGTCGGTGACGCGGTGGCGCTGGCCGACGCCGGACTGCTGGAGCGGGTGCTGGTGAACGTCATCGACAATGCGCTGCGCTACGCACCGGCCAGCCTGGTGCGGGTCAATGCAGGACGGGTGGGCGACCGGGTGCTGATCAATATCGTCGACGAGGGTCCGGGTATCCCGCGCGGTGCCGAGGAGCAGCTGTTCGCGCCGTTTCAGCGCCTCGGCGATCAGGACAACACCACCGGGGTCGGGCTGGGCCTGTCGGTGGCCAGCGGCTTCGTCGCCGCCATGGGCGGGACGATCGCGGCCAATGACACCCCCGGCGGCGGGCTGACCGTCGTGATCGACCTGGCGGCACCGCAATGACAAGGGTCCTGGTGATCGACGACGAACCGCAGATCCTGCGCGCACTGCGGATCAACCTGTCGGTGCGCGGCTACGAGGTGACCACCGCGGCCACCGGCGCCGAGGCGCTGCGCGCGGCCGCCGATCACCGGCCCGATGTGGTGATCCTGGACCTCGGGCTGCCCGATATGTCCGGCATCGAGGTGCTGGCCGGGCTGCGCGGCTGGCTGACCGTTCCGGTGATCGTGCTCTCGGCGCGCACCGATTCCTCGGACAAGGTGGAGGCGCTCGACGCCGGCGCGGACGACTACGTCACCAAGCCGTTCGGCATGGACGAGTTCCTGGCCCGGCTGCGGGCGGCGGTGCGGCGCGCCAGCAGCACGACCGAGGACGATCAGCCTGTCATCGAAACCTCCTCGTTCACCGTCGATCTGGCCGCCAAGAAGGTCACCAAGAGTGGCGTCGAGGTGCATCTGACGCCCACCGAGTGGGGGATGCTGGAGATGCTGGTGCGCCACCGCGGCAAGCTGGTGGGCCGTGAGGAACTGCTCAAGGAGGTGTGGGGCCCCTCCTACGCCAAGGAGACCCACTACCTGCGGGTGTACCTGGCGCAGCTGCGGCGCAAGCTCGAGGTCGATCCGTCGCACCCCAAGCATCTGATCACCGAAGCCGGGATGGGATACCGCTTCCAGGAGTAGCCCCGCGAGGGATGATGGACCGGTGAGCATCCTCGGCCGTAAACGCGCAGACCTGCGCATCTACCTGGGTGCGGCTCCCGGTGTGGGCAAGACCTACTCGATGCTGGGTGAGGCGCACCGCCGGATGGAACGCGGCACCGATGTGGTCGCCGCCGTGATCGACACGCACGGCCGCCGCAAGACCGCGCAGCAACTCGCGGGCATCGAGGTGATTCCGCCAACCCATGTCGAGCACCGGGGCACCCGGTATCCCGAACTCGACGTCGATGCGGTGCTGGCCCGGCGGCCCCAGGTCGTGCTGGTCGACGAGCTCGCCCACACCAACACCCCGGGCAGCCGCAACGCCCATCGCTGGCAGGACGTGGACGACTTCCTCAACGCCGGCATCACGGTGATCACCACCGTCAACGTCCAGCACCTGGAGAGCCTCAACGACGTGGTCAGCCACATCACCGGCACCGCCCAGGCCGAACGCGTCCCCGACGAGTTCGTGCGGGCCGCCGACCAGATCGAACTGGTCGACATCACGCCGGAAGCGTTGCGGCGCAGGATGGCTCACGGCAACGTGTACCCACCCGAACAGGCCGCCGCGGCGATGGACGACTATTTCCGGCCCGGCAACCTGACCGCACTGCGGCAACTGGCGCTGCTGTGGCTGGCCGATCAGGTCGACACCGCGCTGGCGAAGTACCGCACCGACAAGAACATCACCGACACCTGGGAGGCCCGCGAACGTGTGGTGGTCGCGGTGTCCGGTGGACCCGAGTCCGAGACCCTGGTGCGGCGTGCCTCGCGGATCGCGTCGCGGTCCGGCGCGGACCTCAAGGTGCTGCACGTCATCCAGGGCGACGGGCTGACCGCGATCTCACCGCAGCAGAAGAAGGTCGTGCGTGAGCTCGCGGCCAGTCTCGGCGCGACGATGCACACCGTCGTCGGCGAGGACGTCGCCGCCACCCTGCTCGACTTCGCGCGCAGCAACAACGCCACCCAGGTGGTGCTCGGCACATCACGCCGGTCGCGGTGGGCCCGGATGTTCGACGAGGGTATCGGCGCGCAGGTCATCCAGCAGTCCGGCAATGTGGACGTGCACATGGTCACCCACCCCGAAGCGCACGCCGGCATCTCGTGGTCCCGGCAGTCGACGGTGCGGCGGCGGGTCCTGTCATGGCTTGTCGCACTGGTCATTCCGGCCGCGCTCTGCGCAGTGACCACGTGGTTGCCCGCCGGCGCACTGGGCATCGGGGCACAGAGCGCGCTGTTCTTCACCGGCGTGCTGGCGGTGGCGCTGCTCGGCGGGCTGGGTCCGGCCGTCCTGAGCGCGGTGATCTCGGGGCTGCTGCTCACCTACTTCCTGGTGAGTCCGGTGCACAGCTTCACCGTCTACGACTCCGACAGCGTCGTCACCGTGCTGGTGCTGCTGATCGTCGCGGTGGCCGCCGCCGCACTGGTGGACCGGGCCGCGCACCGCACGGCCGAGGCGCGCCGCGCCGCACAGGAGGCCGAGTTGCTGGCGCTGTTCGCCGACTCGGCGTTGCGCGACGCCGACCTGACCCTGCTGCTCGACCGGCTCCGGGAGACGTATACCCAACGCGCGGTGAGCATCCTGGCGGCCGGGGGCACGCTGTTGGCCTCCGCCGGCCCGGACCCGTGCGCCGACGTGGACGCCGCCGACACCGCGATCGAGGTCGGCGATCACGAGTTCTGGATGCTGATGGCGGGGCGCACCCTTACCGCCCGGGACCGGCGGGTGCTCGGCGCGGTCGCCGAACAGGCGGTGGCGATGCTCACCCAGCGGCACTGAGTCAGTCGGCATAGCGGGCGGCGAAGGTTCCCGGCGTCATTCCGGTGACCCGCCGGAAGTCGCGGCTCAGATGGGCCTCGTCGACATAGCCGAGGTCGGCGGCCACCGCGGCGATCGTCGTCGCCCCGGTGCGCAGCCGCCACGTCGCGTCCTGGATGCGGCGGCGGCGCACCAGCCACTTCGGGGTGAGACCCACCCGGTGCCGGATCAGCCGCTGCAGCGATCGCTCACCGATGGCGAAGCGCGCGCAGACATCGGCGACGCGGGTCACCTCCGGGTGGTCCTCCACATAGGCGACCACCTCGCCCGGATCTGCGCGGTCAGGGACTCGCCCACCGGCCCGAACAGATCCGCAACGTCGACATGGCGATCGGTCCACCGGGCCACCTCCCCGCCGGTGAGCAACGTCCCGGCCGCCGGCTCGAACATCACTCCGGCCGCCCAGCCGTCACCGCTGAGCGGGGTGCCGGCCAGACCGGTGCTGGCCGCACTCGGCCGCACCGCGGCGAACCTTCTGCGTGGTTGCAACCGCGTTGCAACGTGACGCAGATTACGGTTTGCCTTATGTCCGGCTATCGCGAACTCTTCGACGCCAGTGTCACCGACCCGTCGGCGTTCTGGGCCGACGCCGCCAAGGGCGTCACCTGGACCAGGGAACCCCAGCGGGTGCTCGATGACAGCAACCCGCCGTTCTACCGGTGGTTCCCCGACGGCGAGCTCAACACCTGCGCCAACGCGCTGGACCGGCACATCGCCGAGCGCGGCGACCAGGCCGCGCTCATCTACGACTCCCCGGTCACCGGCAGCAAGCGCGTCTACACCTACCGCGAGCTGTTGGACCAGACCGCCCGGTTCGCCGGCGTCCTGCAGGGGCTCGGCGTCACCAAGGGTGACCGGGTCGTCATCTACATGCCGATGGTGCCCGAGGCCGTCATCGCGATGCTCGCCTGCGCGCGGCTCGGCGCGGTGCACTCGGTGGTGTTCGGCGGATTCGCCGGCCACGAGCTCGCCACCCGCATCGACGACGCTCGCCCGACCGTGGTGGTCTCGGCGTCCTGCGGTATCGAGCCGACCCGCATCGTCGAGTACAAGCCGATGCTCGATTCAGCGCTGCGCCTGGCCGAGCACTCCACGCCCAAGTGCGTGATCCTGCAGCGCGAACAGCATCCGTGTGAGCTGGTCGAGGGTCGCGACGTGGACTGGGCACAGGCGATGGAGGCCGTGCAGCCTGTCGCGCCGGTCCCGGTGGCCGCCACCGACCCGCTCTATGTGCTGTACACCTCGGGCACCACCGGCAAGCCCAAGGGCATCGTCCGCGACAACGGCGGGCACGCGGTGGCGCTGATGTGGACGATGCGCCACCTCTACGACATCGAGCCCGGCGAAGTGTTCTGGGCGGCTTCAGATGTCGGGTGGGTGGTCGGGCACTCCTACATCGTGTACGCGCCGCTGCTGCTGGGGGCGACCACCGTTCTCTACGAGGGCAAGCCGGTGGGCACCCCGGATGCCGGTGCGTTCTGGCGGGTCGCCGCCGAGCACAACGTCAAGGCCCTGTTCACCGCACCGACCGCGATCCGGGCCATCAAGAAAGAGGATCCCGACGCCAAGCTGCTGGCCGACTACGACCTGTCGAACCTGAAGTACCTGTTCCAGGCCGGCGAACGGCTGGACCCCGGCACCTACGAATGGGCCTCGGAGAAGCTCGGCATCCCGATCATCGACCACTGGTGGCAGACCGAGACCGGCTGGGCGATTGCCGCGGACCCGATGGGTGTGGAGAAGCTGCCGGTCAAACCGGGCTCGGCGACGGTCCCGATGCCCGGCTACGACGTCCGGGTGCTGCGCCTGGACGGCTCGGAATGCGCACCGGGCGAGGAGGGTTCGATCTGCATCAAGCTGCCGCTGCCCCCGGGCACGCTGCCCACGCTGTGGGGCGAGGATGACCGCTATGTGTCCTCCTACCTCAAGGCGTTCGACGGCTATTACCTGACCGGAGACGGCGGGCACATCGATGACGACGGGTACCTCTTCGTCGTCGGGCGCACCGATGATGTCATCAACGTGGCCGGGCACCGGATGTCCACCGGGTCCATCGAGGCGGTGCTGGCCGGCCATCCCGCGGTCGCCGAATGCGCGGTGATCGGGGTGGCCGACGAGTTGAAGGGGCAGGTGCCCCGCGGGTTGGTGGTGCTCAAGTCCGGCTTCTCGCCCGACGGGGTGGCCGACGAGCTGATCGACGCGGTGCGCAATGACATCGGCGCCGTGGCGAGCTTCAAACTCGTGGATGTGGTTGCCGCCCTGCCGAAGACGCGTTCCGGCAAGATCCTGCGCAAGACCATGCGCGGTATCGCCGACGGCCGCGACGAGCCGGTGCCCTCGACCATCGAGGATCCCTCGGTGCTGGAAGCGCTCAAGGAGACCCTGCACCCGTCCTGACTGATGTCGCCGACACTGTCTTCCAGACGACAAAATTCGAGTGCGCACCTTCTGGTATGCAGTTTCGGCGCCGGGCTAGAAGGTGATCCGCAGCTTCTCCCAGCCTCGCACCGTCGAGGTCGGCGCCAACTGAGCTGTGTCGTAGTCGATTTCCCAGTCCGGGAACCGGTTGAGCAGTTCGTCGAGGGCGACCCGGCCCTCGAGGCGGGCCAGGTTCGCACCCAGGCAGTAGTGCAAACCCTTGCCGAAGGTGAGGTGGCTGATGTTGTCGCGACGGATGTCGAAATCATCGGGTAGCCGGTAGCGGCGCGGATCGCGGTTGGCCGCGCCGAAGAGCAGCAGCATGGCACTGCCCGCCGGCACGGTCTGGCCGTAGGCCTCGAAATCCTGAGCCACCCAGCGGGCGACGTGCGGACCGGTTGGTTCGAAGCGCAGCGTCTCGTCCACCGCCCTGTTCAGCAACGAACGGTCGTCGTGCACGGCGCGGCGCTGCTCGGGGTGCTCGGCGAGCACCTTGGCCAGCCAGCCGATGAGCCGGCCCGTGGTCTCGTTGCCCGCACCGGCAACGACCTGGGTGTAGTGCAGCACTTCCTTGCGGGTCAGCTTTCGGGTCACCCCCGACGCGTCGGTGAACTCGACGTTCAGCAGCGCGGTCATCAGATCATCGGACGGGTGCTCCGAGCGCCACTGCACGTAGTCGGCGTAGATGCGGCCGTCGGCGATCCGGTCCGCATCGCGCACCTTCATCGGGGCGCCGGGTCTGGTGCGCAGGTTCGCATCGTTGGCGTCACGCACCCCGATCTGCTCGGATTCCGGTATTCCGAGCAACATTCCGATGACCCGCATCGGCATCATGGCGGCCAGCTCGGCGATGATGTCGAAGCCGCCGGAGCCGACCTGGGGGTCCAGGCAGCGCACGCAGAACTCGCGGATCTGGTCTTCGATCGCGGCCATCCGGCGCGGGGTGAACACCCGCGACATCAGCGCCCGCAGCATCGAGTGCACCGGTGGGTCCTCGAACATCATCACACCGTCGGGCATGTCGAAATCGGACTGCACCAGTTCCAGGATGTCACTTCGGCTGTTGGAGAACGTCTCCCAGTTCGACAGCGCCTGCTCGACGTCGCTGTGCCGGGACAGCGCCCAGAACCGGTACTTCTCGTTGTAGTACAGCGGCGCTTCGTCGCGCAGCGTGGCGTAGGTGGGGTATGGGTCGTGCACGATGCCGACGTCGTACGGGTCGTAGTACACCGTCACTTCAGACAGCTCCCGGCATCCACGGGCAGCGTCACCCCGGTGATGTAGCGCGCCTCATCGGAGGCCAGGAACAGCACCGCGTTGCTGATGTCCTCGACCTCGACCCAGGGGATGGGCAGCATGTGGAAGGTCCGGCAGATCGGCTCCAGATCTGCCTGCCCCGGGTTCTCCAGGTCCGGGCGGAACATCCGGTAGGTCTTCTCGTTCATCAGCATCGGACTGTTGACGTGGGTGGGGTGCACCGAGTTGACCCGGATCGAATGCTGCCCCAACTCGACGGCGAAGGAACGCATGAGGCCAACCACCCCATGCTTGGCCGCCACGTAGTGTCCGGTGTGCGGGTAAGCCTTGGTGCCGGCCACCGAGGCGGTCAGGACGACGGATCCGCCGCGTCCGCCCGCCAGCATGTGCGGCACACCGGCTTTGACCGATTTCCACACCCCGCTGAGGTTGACGTCGATCATCTCCTGCCAGAGGTCTTCGGACATCCGGTCGAGTTTGACTCCGGTGGTGCCGATCCCGGCGTTGGCGGCGATGATGTCGAGCCGCCCGAGTTGTTCCACGCCGCTGTCCACGGCGGCCTGCAGGGCGGCGCCGTCGCGGACGTCGACCTCGGCGGTGACGATCCGGCGTCCGAGGTTCTTCACCAGGTCGGCGGTTTCGGCGAGATCCTCCGGCCTTGCGCCGAGGGCCGGCGAGTTCTCGAACGTCCGGCAGATGTCGATGGCGATGATGTCGGCGCCTTCGGCGGCCAACCGGACCGCGTGGCTGCGGCCCTGCCCGCGCGCCGCGCCGGTGATGAATGCGACCTTGCCTTCGACCCGACCAGCCATGACACCGTCCTCAGAAATGTTTGGGCAGTCGCCCAACAGTTAGGCTGTGGCCATGTCTAGCAGCAACGCGGTAAAGCGGTCAAGGGACGGCGATTCTGCCACACGTCACGCGTTGATCCGGGCGACTGCCCAGATCATGCTGGACGAAGGCTATGCGGCGGCGACCTCGCGGCGAGTCGCCGCGCAGGCCGGGGTGAAGCCGGCGCTGGTGCACTATTACTTCCCCAGCATGGACGACCTGTACCTGGCCGTGCTGCAGGCCGGTGCCGAGGTCAACTTGGACCGGCAGCGCCAGACCTTGAGCACCGACGCACCTCTGCACGCGTTGTGGGAGCTGAACAACACCACCGGAGCCCAGCTCTGGATGGAGTTCATGGCGCTGGCCAATCACCGCAAGGCCATCGCCAGCGAGATCGCCGCCTACGCCGAACGATTCCGCGATCTGGAGGAGGCCACGCTCAGCGCGGCCCTGCGCGCGCACGGGGTGGATGCCGCCGCCTTCCCCCCAGTGGTGATGTCGATGATCGTGGCCAGCCTGGCGCGCATCATGGTGCTCGAGGAAGGACTGGGAATCTCCCGCGGTCACCCGGAGGCGAAGGCGTTCATCGACACATACCTTGACCGGTTCGAGCTACCGGGCGGGCCAGGCCCCGCGGCGCAGCAGCCGCAATCCGTTGAGAGCCACGATGACGGTCGACCCTTCGTGGCCGGCGACACCCAACGGTAAAGGCAAGTACCAGAACAGGTCCCACACCACCAGCACCACGATGAAGGTCCCGGCGATGACCAGGTTGGCCAGCACCATCCGGCGTGCGCGCCGAGCCAGGGCCAGCACCGCAGGGATGGCGGTCAGGTCGTCGCGGACGGTGACCGCGTCCGCGGTCTGCAGGGTCAGGTCCGCACCGGAGCGCCCCATCGCGATCGACGCGTGCGCCGCCGCCATCGCCGGAGCGTCATTGACACCGTCGCCGACCACCAGCACCCGACCGGGCAGTTCCCGCACCGCGGCCACCTTCTGGTCCGGCAGCAGTTCTGCGCGCACCGCACCGATGCCCACCTCGTCCGCCAGCTGCGCCGCGGCTCCGGGATTGTCCCCGGTCAGCAACACCGGAGGATGCGTCGTGAGGCCCGACACAGCGCGTACCGCGTCCGCTGCGGCGGGGCGTGCGGTGTCACGCAGCCCGATCGCTCCGGCCGGCACTCCGTCGATGATGACGACGACGACGGTCACACCGGATCGCTCGAGTTCGGCCACCTCCGGTATCGCCGGGCCCGGCGCCGCACCGGGATTGACCACCTCGACGTGGCGCGACTGCACCGTCGCCCGCACCCCGCGCCCCGGTACCGCCTGGAAGTCGAGCGCAGCGGGGATGTCGATCCCGCCGGCTCGGGCATGCGCGACGATCGCCCGCCCGAGTGGATGTTCGCTGTAGCGTTCGGCCGCCGCGGCCGACCGCAGGACCTCCCGTGACGGGGCGGTCACCACCCGGGGCGTGCCCGTGGTGAGGGTGCCGGTCTTGTCGAAGGCAACGGTGTCCACGGTGGCCAGATGTTCCATGGCGACAGCCGATTTGACCAGCACACCGTGCCGCCCGGCGGTAGCGATGGCCGACAGCAACGGCGGCATGGTGGCCAGCACAAGAGCACACGGGGACGCGACGATCATGAACGTCATCGCCCGCAGCAGCGCCGAGCGCAGGTCCTCACCGAACAGCTGCGGCACGATGAACAGGGCCAGCGTCGCGGCCACCATGACCACCGAGTAGCGCTGCTCGACCTTCTCGATGAACAGCTGGGTGCGGGCCTTGGTGGCCGACGCCTCCGACACCAGGGTGACGATGCGCGCCACCACACTGTCGGCGGGGTCGCGGATGACGCCGGCCTGCAATGCTCCGGCCCCGTTCTGGGTGCCCGCGAAGATCTCGTCGCCGGGACCGACCGGGACCGGCAGCGGCTCACCGGTGATCGAGGACTGGTCGACGTCCGATGTGCCGGCCAGCACCGCGGCGTCGGCCGGAATGCGTTCCCCGGGCCGCACCTGGATGCGGTCACCGACCCGCAACTCCGTCGCCGCCACCACGCGCTCGCCACCGCTGTCGATCAGGGTGGCGCGTTCGGGCGCCAGGTCCAGCAACGCGCGCACGGAATCCGCTGTCCGCGTGGTGGCCACGTCCTCCAACGCACCCGAGGTCGCGAAGATGACGATCAGCAGTGCGCCGTCGAAGACCTGCCCGATGGAGGCGGCACCCACCGCGGCCAGCACCATGAGCAGGTCGACATCGAGGCGCCGCCCGGCGAGCTCCCGCAACCCGTCGAGTCCCGGCTGCCACCCTCCCGCCGCGTAGCAGGCGAGATACAAGGTCCACCAAATGATTTCGGGCGCACCGAGTAGTTGGGCGGCCAATCCCAGTGCGAAGAAGATCAGCGCCATGGCCGCCCAGCGCACCGATGACAGGGACCACGCCGCACTGCGGGTGGACCGGGTCGTGCGTGCTTGCGGCCGCCGAACGTCCGTCATCATCTTCACATCAAAACATGTAGAGTTCTACATGTCTAAAGAGAAGCCGCATGCCGTGGTTCAATTGAGAGATGGGACACGGCGTGGACGGACTCACCCCTCCGGTGACGTCACTGGACCCCGCCTCGGCGGTCAAGGTCGCCGAGACCCTGCAGGCCCTCGCCTCACCGAATCGACTGTTGATCCTCACCCGGCTGCGCCAGTCACCGTGCACGGTGACCGACCTGTCGGCCGCCGTCGGCATGGAGCAATCCGCGGTGTCCAATCAGCTGCGGCTGCTGCGCGCGCTGGGCCTGGTGACCGGAGATCGCGCGGGCCGCAACATCGTCTACCGCCTCTTCGACAATCACGTCGCGCAACTGCTGGACGAAGCGGTTTTTCACATCGAGCATCTGCGGCTCGGCGCCCGCGACGACACCGCGTAGACCCGGGCACCGGCGCTTCGGCGCACCGCTTTCCGGATCGGCAGCCCCGGCAATACAGCTGTATGGAGCAAATCGCACCGAGTTAGCACCCGCCCGGCGCAGACGCCGCTGACCGGCGCAGCAAAGAATATGCTCGCAGCCGAAATATTTGCTGAAGCTGGCCGCCGCGATTTCATCCGGGTGTTCCACAGCGGTGTGCGGGACCGTCCGGCGGCCCTGCGACGGTTCCGTCGACCCTGGTCACCTGCTAACTTCGCTGATTGTGTGCACCCCATCGGGGGGAACGCCGATATTCGGACGACTGAGGAGTGAGACACCGTGAAGACCACCAGCATCGCGGCCGCGTTTGCGGCCGCGGCCATCGCAGCCGCAGGGGCGATCACCGCTTTCAGCGCGCCGATCGCGATTGCCGACGACCACAACGCCGTGAACACCACCCACCTCGGGAGCCAGGCCGAACTCGTCGACGGCGACGTCGTGCAGGGCTGGACGGTCACCGGCCTGAAGGTCAGCTCCGACACGATCCCCTACCAGCCCCACGGCACCCTCTGGGAGGCCACGGCCACCGACCATGCCATCCAGGGCAGCGCGATCCCGATCGTGTCCAACTTCAACGCCCGCGCCCGGGACGGCCAGACCTACCGCGCGCTGTTCGGCGTCGCGACCGCCCAGGGTGTCAATCCGGCGACGCTGGCGCAGGGCCAGCAGACCTCCGGCAAGGTCTACTTCGACGTCACCGGCTCCGCACCCGACAGCGTCGTCTACGCCACCAACGCCACCGACCTGATCGTCTGGGTCACCCCGCCACCCGCACCGAGCGGTGGTGCAGCGACCGGCGGCACCTGGACCTACCAGGCACCGGCCACGACGCCGTCGACCTCGAGCACCGAGACCTCCACCACGGAGACCCCGGCCGCTCCTGCGGACGCGGAGGCGACCACCCCCGCACCCACCACGGTCCCGGCCGAAGCGGGCCGCCAGGGCACCCCGCTGCCCGAGGGCACCGCGGAGACCGCTCCGGTCCCGGCCGGTAGCCAGGGCACCCCGTTGCCCGAGGGCGAGCCGGGCATGACACCGGCCGGTGTGCAGGAAGTTCCCGCCGTCGCTGCCACGCCGGCCCCGGTCGCCGAGGGCACCGCGCCGACGCCGGCGGCCGTGGAAGGCCCGCGCCGACGCCGGCGGCCGTGGAAGGCACCCTGCCCGGTGACGAGGCCCGCATGGACATGTGGCAGCCAGGGCACCCCGCTGCCCGAGGGCGCGGCACCGACCACCACCCCGGTGGTGGCACCACCGGCCTGATAGCACGAAAAAGTCCGGCGCCTCGGCCAAAAGCCAAGGCGCCGGACTTTTTTGATCACCGGGTCAGGAGTGCGTGGTCCACCAGGTGTACAGGTGATCGAGCGTCGGCCCGGCCGGACGGCCCTGGGTCACCGCGATCATCTGCTGATCGATATCGGTCCAGGCCAGCATCGGATTGTCGTTCTGGATACCGCAGACCAGGGTGCCGCTGACCTCGTGCAGCGAGGCGTTGTGCCGCCACGGCCCGGGTGACTGGATTCGGCCCGGGCAGTCCACCACGGTCGACGTGGACGCCAGCTCCTCGATGGCGGCATCGAGTGCGGCGGTGTCCAGCAGCAGCGAGTAGGTGGCCGACATCGGGCCGCCCGGATCCCTGTTGACGGCGCACGCGATGGTGGACATCGCCCCTTGCAGCCGGGCCACCGGCTTGCACGCGCCCGCCGGGTATCCCTTCGGCAGCGCCTTCATCAGCCGCGCGTTGGGATCGTCGGCAACTGCCGAACTGGTTTGCGCCGCCGAGGTTTCCGGCGCCGCCGACCGCTCAACCCCGGGATCGTCCGGTGCCGACGGGCGCAACAGCAGGTAGGCCGCTGCGGCACCGATCGCCAGCACGGCGGCGGTGATCCCGACGATGACGCCGATATTCGGTCCGCGCTTCGCCGGCGGGCGCGGGACGACGGGCGGAGGCGTGCCACCCGAATTCCATGTGCTCAACGCCGCTCCTCCTCACGTTTCACCGCTACCACGCTAGGCGATGGACAGCGCAATACCGTCCAGGATGTCGTGCTCGCTGACCACGAGTTCGCTCAGGCCGGCCCGTTCGGCCAGTACCCGGGCCAGTTCCTCGACGATGATCGCGCCACCCGGGATGACATCGGCCCGGCCCTCGTGCATGGGTCCGAGCGCCAGCCGCTGCTCGCCGGTCATCGCGATGAGCTCCGCGCAGACCGGCAGCAAATCGCTGAAGGCCGTCCGCGACAGGTGAATCGCCGCAGGGTCGTACACCGGCAGCCGGTGGGCCAGCGCAGCCAGCGTGGTGAAGGTGCCGGCCACCCCCACCCAGGTGTGGGCGCCCTCGACCGGGACCACCGCCAGGGCCTCGGCCAGCCGTTCACGCACCACCGCCCGGGCGGCACCGATCTCGGCCGCCGTCGGCGGATCCGTATGCAGGCAGCGTTCCTTGATCCGCACACAGCCGATATCGGCCGAGTAGGAGGCGGTCACCGCGTTCTCGCCGGGGCCGGCGCCGAGCACCAACTCGGTGGAGCCGCCACCCAGGTCGACCACCACGAAAGGCGCTGCGCCGGGGTCGAGTTCACCGACCGCTCCGCGGAAGGACAGTTCGGCTTCCTCGGTCCCGGTGATCACCTCGGCGACCGCGCCCGGCGATACCGAACCCAGCAGCCGCGCGGTCATCGCGAAGAACTCGTCGCGGTTACCGGCGTCGCGGGCGGCCGACGTCGCCACCATGCGCACCTTGCGCACGCCGTGCACACGCATCAGCTCGACATAGTCGGACAGCGCGGACTCGGTGCGCTCCAACGCTTCCGGGGCGAATTCCCCGGTGGCGTCCACGCCCTGGCCCAGTCGCACGATGCGCATCTCGCGGTGCACATCACGCAGCCGCCCGTCCTCGCCGGGTTCGGCGATCAGCAGGCGGATCGAGTTGGTGCCGCAGTCGACGGCACCGACCGTCATGTCCACACCTCGCGGTCCAGGATTGCGGCCATGCCGGGCTCGGCGGCCAGCAGGGCGAGCGCCTCGTCGCCGAACGGGTTGAGCCCCGGGCCCTTGGCCAGCGAGTGCGCCATCACCACGTGCAGGCACTTGACCCGGTCGGGCATACCGCCGCCGGTGAACGTGGTGCCCAGCGATTCGATGGCATCACGTTCGGCGAGGAAGGATTCGTGGGCCCGCAGATAGGCCGCCGCCAGCTCGGGATCCTGCGCCAGTCGTTCGGTCATCTCCCGCATCAGGCCCGAGGACTCCAACCGGCTTGCGGCGGCGGTCAGCACCGGATGGGTCAGATAGAACAGCGTCGGGAACGGGGTTCCGTCAGGAAGTTTCGGTGCCGTCTTCACCACGGCGGGCTCCCCGTTGGGACACCGGTACGCGATCTCCAGGACGCCGCGCGGCTCACGACCGAGTTGCTGCGCGACGGCGTCCAGGTCTGCCTGCTCAACCACCGGCGGGCGGGGGGTCCGCAGGGACGTCGGTCGGCTCCGCAGGCACCGGAGCGGGGGTGATCACCGGCGAAACCCCGTGTGGGGCATCGGCAATGGTGTGCCACAGCGAGGTGTACCACGGATCACCGGAGACCACCTCCGGGGCGTCCGCGCCGGTCACCGGGGCCGCGGTGGCACCCGGGGGCAGCTGCACCTGGTAGGGGATGTCGCCGGGCATCACGAAACCCAGCCGTTCGCGGGCCTGGGCCGCGATGAACACCGGGTCGGCAAGCTTGATCTTCTGCTGCTCCAGGTCTGCAATCTGCGAACGGAGCTGCGATTCAACGGTTTTCAACTGATTCATCTCGGTTCGCTGGGCGAAGTAGGTGCGCACCGGGCCGGCGATCGTCAGCGTGAGCACACACACCACCGCGGCCAGGATCGCCGCTCGCCGGGCCGCCGACCCGAAGCGCTGATCGGACTGCTGCTCGGCGGATTCGGCGACCGATTTGCGGATCGCCTCGGCGACGGTATCCGGCCCGCCGTCCGAGGACCCGGCGCCGGTTTCCGGGGCGTCGGCCGCCGCTTCCCGGGCTTCACGGCCCTCTCGGCTCTCGATGGCGCGCGGTTCACGCCGCGACCCCGCACGCGGACGGCCCGCCCCGCCCGCCTTGCCCGGCCGGGGGGCAGGGCCGCGGCGGCGCGGATCGGGCCGTTTCGCGTCGGGCATGGAACGTGTCTACTGGCTCGCAGGCGTGAAACGCGGGAAGGCGAGGTCACCGGCGTAGCGTGCGGCGTCACCGAGGGCTTCCTCGATGCGCAGCAGCTGGTTGTACTTCGCCACCCGCTCGCTGCGCGCCGGCGCACCGGTCTTGATCTGACCGCTGCCCACCGCCACCGCCAGGTCGGCGATGGTGGTGTCCTCGGTCTCGCCGGAGCGGTGGCTCATCATGGTGCGGTAGCCGCTGTTGTGCGCCAGCGCTACGGCATCGAGCGTCTCGGTCAGCGTGCCGATCTGGTTGACCTTCACCAGCAGCGCGTTGGCCGCACCCTTCTCGATGCCCTCCTCGAGGCGCTCGGGGTTGGTGACGAACAGATCGTCACCGACCAGCTGCACCCGGTCACCGATGGCGGTCGTCAACGCCACCCAGCCATCCCAGTCGTCCTCGTCCAGCGGGTCTTCGATGGAGACCAGCGCGTAGTCGTCGAGCAATGAGGCATAGAACTCCGCCATCTGCTCGGCGGTGCGGGTTTCCTTCTCGAACGCGTATCCGGTGCCCTTGGTGTGGAATTCGGTGGCCGCCACGTCCAGCGCCAGCGCGATCTCGGTGCCGATCTTGAAGCCGGCGCCCTCGATGGCGGTGCCGATCAGATCGAGCGCGGCCTTGGTGCCGGGCAGATCCGGCGCGAAACCGCCCTCGTCACCGAGACCGGTGGACAGGCCCTGCTTCTTGAGCACCGCCTTGAGCGAGTGGTACACCTCCGCGCCCCAGCGCAGGGATTCCTTGAAGGTGGGCGCGCCGATCGGGGCGATCATGAATTCCTGGACGTCCACCCCGGTATCGGCGTGTGCGCCACCGTTGATGATGTTCATCATCGGGACCGGCAGAATGTGGGCGTTGGGTCCGCCGAGGTAGCGGAACAGCGGCAGGCCGGCCGACTCCGCCGCGCCACGGGCCACCGCCAGCGACACGCCCAGGATCGCGTTGGCGCCCAGCCGCGACTTGTCCGGTGTGCCGTCCAGATCCAGCAGCGCCTGGTCGATGAGCCGCTGGTCGTCGGCGGACAGCCCGATGACCGCGGGCGCGATCTCGTCGAGCACCGCCTCCACGGCCTTCTCCACACCCTTGCCGCCGTAGCGGGTGCCGCCGTCACGCAGCTCGACAGCCTCGTGCTCGCCGGTCGAGGCGCCGGAGGGCACCGCGGCCCGGGCGACTGTTCCGTCGATCAGGGCCACCTCGACCTCAACGGTCGGGTTACCGCGCGAATCCAGGATCTCGCGGGCTCCGACCTGTTCGATGATGGGCACGGGCTCCTCCTTGGTGAAGACAGTTCTGTTACTGGGTCTTGTGCTCATAAGAGCCTAGAGGTTGTGGCCCGGCGCGGCGTGCTCAGCTGGGATGAGCGTCGGCGTAGGCGGTGGCCCAGTCCCGGACGCTGCGCGCGTACTGGTTGGACAGGTTGTAGGCGCGCAGGGCCTCCATCCAGCCACGCGGGGTGGACAGGTCCTTGCCACGCCAGCACAAATAGCCCGCCGCCGACAGGGCGGCGTCGTCGAAGTTGTCCGGGCTGATGACGTCGTCGTTGTTGGCGTCCACCCCGTACAACCGCCAGGTCTCCGGGATGAACTGCATGGGCCCCATGGCCCGGTCCAGGTGCGGGTCCCCGTCCAGCACACCGTTGTCGGTGTCCAGGATCTGCATGTTGCCCAGTGTGCCGTCCAGTTGAACCCCGCGGATCGGCGGGCGCACGTCCCCGCCCGGGGCGACGGTGGCGCCCTGATAGGTGCCGTGATGGCTCTCGACCATTCCGATACCGGCCAGCGTCGTCCAGGCCAGGTTGCACTTGGGATTCACCACCTGGGCCACCCGCGCGGCATAGGCGTAGGCCTCCAGCGCCCTGGCCGGGATACCGATCGCGGGCGCCAGTTCGGCGGCCCAGTCGCTGAGCTGGTCGGCGGGCCGCCCGGGAGCGTTCGTGTCGATCTCGGGGACCGGGGCACCGCGCGGCGGCGGCACGCCCTCGGGGATCGGGTCACCGGTCTGGAATGTGCAACTGGAGGCCAGCAGCAACAACGCGGCGGTCAGTACGGCGACCACCCGCCACCAACGGGCCCGTCGACTCGCCGCGCCGGGCACGGGTGCCGGTCCGGAGGCAGCCTCGGGAACGGTCGGCGCCGGGCGCGACACACTCCCTACGTCGGACAAGGCTCTCCCTCAACCACCGGCAAGTGGGGCCGATATCCCCCGATCAAGAGTAACGGTGGTGCCGACCGACAACCCTGAACACGCGGTTCGGCGCCGATTACCTAGGTATGCCTATCCAACCCCCGTCGAACAGGTACTGTGCTGGCATTCACTAGAGGAGGTTCAATGGGACGGCATTTCGCCTGGCAGATACCGGTTGTCGCGGCAGCACTGATTCTCAGCGGGTGTTCGAGCAACGGTTCGGACTCCGGCTCCGATGCGACAACGTCGAGCGCCGCATCGGGCGCGTCGGCGACCAGCTCGGCAACCGCTGCACCCAACCCACTGACCGAGAAGGCCGGCGCCGAGTACAAGGCCTACGCCATCGCCCAGATCGACGAACTCGTCGCCGCCGTCAAGGTGTTCACCGACGCGGTCCGGGCGGGCGACCTCAAGGCCGCCCAGGACGCCTACGCACCGTCGCGTATGCCGTGGGAGCGCATCGAACCGCTGGCCGGGCTCGTCGAGGAGATCGACGGCAAGATCGACGCCCGCGTCGACGACTTCTCCGGCGTCGACGACCCCGAGTTCACCGGCTGGCACCGCCTCGAATTCCTGCTGTTCGAGAAGAACACCACCGATGGCGGTGCCCCGTTCGCCGATCAGCTCGACGCCGACATCGCCGCGCTCAAGGAGCAGTTCCCCTCGGTCGAGGTGAAGCCGGTGGACGTGTCCACCGGTGCCGCCGAGCTGATCGAGGAGGTCTCCGAGGGCAAGATCACCGGTGAAGAGGACCGCTACGCCAAGACCGACCTGTGGGACTTCGACGCGAACGTGCAGGGTGCCCGCGATGCGGTCGGCAAGCTGAGCCCGGCACTGGTGGAGGCCGATCCGGCGCTGCTCGGCAAGATCGACGCCGGTATCAACTCGGTGTTCGAGACGCTGGGGCCGCTGCGCCGCGGTGACGGCTGGGTGCTGTTCTGCACCGAGAACGACCCGTATCCGTCCGCCCGCTGCCCCGAGGTGACCGTGACGCCACAGGTGATCGACACCCTGAAGGCCGAACTGGCCGGGCTGTCGGAGAACCTCTCGCAGGTCTCGGGCGTGCTGAAACTGCAGTGACACAGCGGCCACCACGTCGCGGGATCTCCCGCCGCGGGTTCGTCGCGGGCGCCCTGGGCACCGGCGCCGCGGTGGGAGCCGGTGCGCTGGCGGGCTGTTCCTCGGACAGCACGTCCTCCGCAGACAGCGCCGCGGCACGGTTCATCGATTTCGAAGGCGCGCACCAGGCCGGGATCACCGCGCTACCCATCCCCGAACAGGGGCTGATCGCGTCGTTCAACGTGCACGCCCGCAACCGCGCGGAACTGACCTCGACGCTGCGCGAGATCACCGATGAGATCCGTGGCCTGATGGCCGGAAAGCCGCCGGAGACAAGGGATCCCGCTTATCCGCCGGTCGACTCCGGGATCCTCGGCGAGAAGCCGCCCGCCGACAATCTGTCGATCGTGGTCGGCGTCGGGGCATCCCTGTTCGACGAGCGCTTCGGGCTGGCCGACCGCAAACCCCGCGAGCTGGTCACCATGCCGTTCCTGGCCAACGACCGGCTCGATCCCAAGCTCTCGCACGGCGATATCTGCATCATCTTCGAGTCCGGCCACAACGACACGATGCAGTTCGCGTTGCGGCAGCTGATGCGGCGCACCCGCCGCGATCTGGTGCTGCGCTGGATGATCGACGGCTACGCGCGCGGCATCGGCGCCGGGCGTGCCGCCGTCACGTCGAACGCCGCTGTCACGTCGGCCGCAGAGACCGCCACCCCGCGAAACCTGTTGGGATTCAAGGACGGCACCTCCAATCTGGACGTGACCGACGCCGCCGTGATGGATCGTCACGTCTGGGTGGGTCCCGGCGACGACGAACCGGAGTGGGCAGTCGGCGGGACCTACCAGGCCGTGCGCATCATCCGAAACTTCGTCGAGTTCTGGGACCGTACCCAGCTCGTCGAGCAGGAGGCCCTGATCGGCCGGTCCAAGCTCAGCGGCGCCCCGCTCGGGATGACGGGTGAGTTCGACGATCCGGACTTCGCGGCGGACCCGGACGGGGTGCGGATCAAGCTGAACGCGCACATCCGGCTGGCCAACCCGCGCACCCCGGAAACCGAACAGAACCTCATCCTGCGCCGCGGCTTCAACTACTCGCGCGGTTTCGACGGCGCCGGCCGCCTCGATCAGGGGCTCGCGTTCGTCTCCTACCAGCGCAGCCTGCAGCGGGGCTTCCTCGCCGTGCAGGAGCGGCTCAACGGCGAGCCGCTGGAGGAATACATCATGCCCGTGGGCGGTGGGTTCTTCTTCGTGCTGCCCGGGGTGACGGGCCACGACCGGTTCCTCGGCGACCGGCTCGTCGACTACTAGGGCCCGTAGTAGAGTCCCGGTGGTGACCACGCCGGCAAGACGCGCGCACTGGCTGCGCGCTGCGCTGGTCGGCGTCAGCGCGGCGGCCGGCACCACCGGCGCGCACGCCGCGGCATCGGGCATGTTCCCGCACGGAGCCGCACTGGTGGCGGCACTGCTGGTGTGTGCCACCTCGGGTGCGGCCGCGGCGGGCATCCGGCTGCAGAACCGCCACGCCCAGCTGCTGGGGCTCATCGCGGCGCTGGGCGCCGCGCAGCTGCTCGGCCACCTCACCCTGGCGCTGGCCGGTGGGCATCACGGCGGGGGCGGTCTCGGCATGACCCCGACGATGCTCGCGGCCCATACCGGCGCGGCCGTGGTCCTCGGTATCGCGATCGGTGCCGTCGAACACCTGTACCTGGTCTGTTCATCGGTCCTGCGGTGGCTGCGGTTGTTCGCCACCGTGACCCCGCGCCCGGCGCCTCCTCGCGCCCGTCGTCGTACCAAAAATGTTGTCGCACAGTCACTTCTGTGGCACACCGGGTTGGGCATGCGCGCCCCGCCGATGGGTGGCGTCGCGACCGCTTAGCGGTCGCTGCTGTCACGATGCCGCGGCCTTCCGGTCGCGGCCGTCCGCACGCCTGCCGTATCGGGCGCTGCGTCCCCACCCATCGCTTCTGCCGAAGGCATTTCATGACCCAAACCGGCGACACCGTCGATTCCACGTCCCACACCGACCCGGCACCACCGCGACGCAGTTGGCGTCCGTTCGTGGTGCGCCTGCACTTCTACGCGGGTGTACTCATCGCCCCGTTCATCCTGATCGCCGCCGTCACCGGCGGCCTGTACGCGATGGCCCCGTCCATCGAACGCGTCATCTACGGCGACATCCTGACCGTGCCGGAGTCCGGCCAGCCGATTCCACTCGGCGATCAGGCCGCCGCCGCGCAGAACGCCTTCCCGTCGCTGACCATGACCGGTATGCGCCCGGCCACCGACGCGGCAGAATCCACCCGGGTGTATTTCGCCGACCCCACCCTCGACGAGGAGCTGCAGCGAGCGGTCTTCGTCGACCCGTACACCGGGCGGGTGCTCGGCGACGAGGCCAGCTGGCTGGGTTATCTGCCGGTGAGCACCTGGCTCGACGGCTTCCACCGGCACCTCAACCTCGGCGAACCCGGCCGCATCTACAGCGAACTCGCCGCCTCCTGGCTGTGGGTGGTCGCCCTCGGCGGTGTGGTGCTGTGGCTGACCAAGGCGGCCGCCGAGCGCCGCCGCAACCGGCCCGGCCGAGTCCTGCGCGTCGATCGCAGCCTCAAGGGCCGCGCCCGCACCATGAACTGGCACGGCACCACCGGGGTGTGGCTGCTCGCCGCGCTGCTCTTCCTGTCCGCGACCGGCATCACCTGGTCGACGTACGCGGGTGAACACGTGTCGGACCTGCGGGCGGCCATGAACTGGAAGCGTCCGGCACTGGACACCGCGCTGACGCCGGTGAACGCCGTGGTACCCGACGAGCACGCCGGCCACACCGGGCACACCGTGCCGGTCACCGGTGCCGCACCGTCGATGGTCGACTACGAGGCGGTGCTGCGCGCCGCGGCCGGGGCCGGGGTGTACCTGCCATTGGAGGTGACGCTGCCCGCCGAACCCGGACAGGGCATCGGCGTCGCCGAGATCGACAAGCCCTACCGGCTGACCACGAACGCCGCATCGGTGGATCCGGTGACGAACACCGTGACCAGCCAGATCGATTACTGGCGTGACTATTCGGTGGTCGCCATGCTGGCCGACTGGGGTATCCGCGGGCACATGGGTCTGCTGTTCGGTCTGCTCAACCAGCTGCTACTGCTCGCCGTCGCCGTCGCGCTGGTCGCGGTGATCATCGGCGGGTACCGAATGTGGTGGCAGCGCCGCCCGACCCGCGGATCGGCGTGGGCGGTCGGCCGTCCGCCGGTGCGCGGTGGCCTGCGGCGGTTGTCCCCCGTCACGATCGGCGTGCTGGTGGTGACCGCGGTCGCGGTGGGCTGGTTCCTGCCGCTGCTGGGAATCTCGTTGGCCGCCTTCGTGGTTGCCGATCTCGCGCTCGGCGCGGCCAAACAACGCAAGGAGCGGTCCAATGCGTAGATCTCTGCTCGGCCTGCTGACCGTCGCGCTGCTGGCCACCGGGTGCACGTCGCCCACCGTGGAGCACACCGATCACGCGATGGCCGCCGAGGTGGTTTTCCAGGAGCAGTGGGCATCGGCCGGCGACGGCGAGATGGCCGCGGTGTTCGGCACGCTGGTCAACAACGGGCATCACGAGGCCCGCGTCGTGTCCGGCAGCTCACCGGCGGCCGGCCGCGTCGAGGTGCACGAGGTCGCCGGCGATGCCGGTGCGAAAACCATGCGCCCCAAGGAAGGTGGGATCGTTTTGCCGGCCGGCGGCAGCCACGAGCTGGTGCCGGGCGGGGATCACCTGATGCTGATGGATCTCACCGCACCGCTGGCGGTGGGATCCGATATCGAGCTGACGGTGCAGTTCGAGGACGGTTCCACGCTGCCGGTCACCGTGCAGGTACGCGACTTCGCCGGGGCCAACGAGGAATACCAGCCCAAGCACGACGGCCATGGTTGATGTCAACCGGCGGCGCCTCCTGACCGGGGGCGCCGCCGCGCTGGCCGCCGGGGCCGCTCTCACCCAGTGCGGCGGGCAGGAGCGAAGCGACTCGGGATTTGTGGCAAGTCCCGCCCAGTCCGCCACCCCGGTGGCCGACGGTTTCGGCGGTGTCGTCGAGCCGTTCCACGGCGCACACCAGGGCGGCATCACCACGGCACCGCAGGCACATGCGCTGTTCGTCGCGCTCGATCTCGCACCGGACGCCGGGCGCAGCGCCCGTGAGACGCTGGCCGCGGTGCTCAAGCTGTGGTCGGCGGACGCGGCCCGGCTCACCCAGGGCCGTCCGGCGCTGGCCGATACCGAGCCGGAGTTGGCCGGGCGCCCGGCACGGCTGACGGTCAGTGTGGGGCTGGGGCCCGGACTGTTCGACCGCATCGGACTGGCGCACCGTCGGCCGCCGACCGCCATCGAGATGCCCGCGTTCCGGACCGACCGGCTCGACGCGGCGTTCTGCGGCGGCGATGTGCTGCTGCAGATCTGCGCGGACGACCCGATGGTCGTTGCACACACCAGCCGGGTGCTGCTGAAGAACGTGCGGGCGATGACACGGCAACGTTGGCGCCAGCGCGGGTTTCGCCATGCGCACGGCGCCGACGGGTCGGGCCGCACCATGCGCAACCTGATGGGTCAGGTGGACGGTACCGCGAATCTGCGGGATGCGGCAGAGTTCGACCGATTCATCTGGGATGCGGGCGCCGGCCAGCCCTGGTTCGCCGGGGGCACCATCCTGGTGTTGCGCCGGATCCGCTCCGAGATGGACACCTGGGACGAACTCGACCGGGCCAGCAAGGAATTCGCGGTCGGACGGCGCCTGGACACCGGCGCCCCGCTGACCGGGACACGCGAGGACGACATCCCGGATCTGAATGCGCAGGTCAACGGCATCCCGGTCATTCCGCCCAATTCGCACATCGCACTGGCGCGTCACCACAACGACGACGAGCGGTTCCTGCGGCGGCCCTACAACTACGATGATCCCCCGCCTGCCAGGATCACCACCGACAGCGGGCTGATCTTCGCGACCTATCTGAGAGACCCGGCGCGCCAGTTTATCCCGGTACAGCAGCGCCTGGCCGAGGCCGATGCGATGAACCAGTGGATCACCACGGTGGGATCGGCGACGTTCGCGATGCTGCCGGGTGTGGCGGCCGAGGGCGGCTGGTTGGGGCAGACCCTGCTCGGCTAGCGGTGCGCCAGGCACTGAGGTCTCTTGTGTCAGCGCTTGCGCGGGGCCATTGTCTTGAGACATGACACCTTGCGTGGGGCCATGATTCAGCGTAGTATCGAACACAAGTTCGAATGCGACGTAGCTCCCACATCACGACGGTGAGCTTCAGACCGCGACTCCGGTCGCCGAAAGGTTCGATGGCCCCACGGGACCCTGCGGACCGTATTGCCTGATCGTGCCCCTTGGGGTGCCTTCTGTGAAAGCCGGTATCCACATGGACGCCACTGATCTCGACACCTTCATTGATGAGCTCATCGATGACCTCGCCCCCGCACCCGCGCGGGATGAGGATCGCACTCTGTTTCATCTGCTCGATAGTCCCCGCCGGATCGTCGATGAACAGCCCGTGCTCGCGGTGCTGGCAGCCGCGGTGACCTTGCGCAACCTGTTCGACCATGTGATCGCCCAGGCGGTCGCGGCCGCCGAACGGGCCGGGATTCCGGCGCGCAAGCACCTGCGCTCGGGAGCCGATCTGCTCACCAGTCTGGGGGTGGCGCCGGGCGCGGCGCACCGCGCCGCGCGGGTCGGGCGTGCGGCACACACCCTGCCCGCTTTGACCCGGGCCCAGCGCCTCGGTGGGATCGACATCGAGTTCGCCGACGCCGTCGGACGCGGCGTCACCCACATCGACAGCCGGGTCGCCCTGTCCGAGGAAGACAGGGCGGGCGTCGTGACGACGCTGATGATCCAGACCACGCCATCGAAGGTGGCCGAGAAGGCCCGCGAGATCGCCATCGACAAAGCCGCCGCTCAGCCGGAGGGCGATGGCACGGTGTCGGTGGCGGAGAACGCCGACCTCAACGACATGACCGTGGTGCAGACCGGCGACGGGCGGGTCGCGGCCACCCTGGACCTCGACGCACTCACGGCGGAAGAACTGTTGGCCGCACTCGACCCGTTGTGCCGGCCGGTCCCGCTGCCGGACGGGTCCCCGGACCCGCGCCCGGTCGGGCGGCGCCGCGCGGATGCCTTCGGTCAGGTGATGCGTACCTACCTGTCGAGCTCGCAGCGCCCGATGTCGGGTGGTGTGCTCCCGCACGTCACCCTGATCCGGCCCGCCGCACCAGGGTGCGTCGACACCCTCGGATTCACCGGGCCCATCACCGCAAGCACCGCCGACCTCATCACCTGCGACAGCACGCTGACCGCGGTGGCCGTCGACAGTGCGGGCGTGCCGTTGGATGTGGGGCGCGCCGAGCGGCTGTTCACGCCCGCGATCCGGAAAGGGTTGGCGGTCCGCGACGGTGGGTGCGCGCACCCCGGCTGCGGACGACCGGTGTCCTGGTGCGACGCCCACCACATCCAACCCTGGAGCAGCGGGGGCACCACGTGCATGGATAACGGGGTGCTGCTGTGTCGACTGCACCACACCGCGATCCACCACGGCGGCTGGCAGGTCTACCTCGGCCCCGACCGCCACCCCTGGTTCATCCCACCGCACGACCCGGCCGACCCCCAACCGGCGCACCTGCGATCCCACGCCCGACGCACCATGACCGACCTACCCACCGCCGCATAACCAAAACCACACGGCACCTTGAAAACTACACAGAGAAACCGCCCGCACAGCGGGTCCGGCGGCAGAGCACGCCGCCGGACCCGCCACTACG
>JAXHOA010000094.1:0-2167 GCA_034520035.1 Mycobacterium sp.
GGTCGAGTACCTGATGGTGCCCCTCTGCGGCGACGGGTTGGGACATACCCGTCGCATTTCGGCCGGGAGGACCGCACGCCGTCGTCCTGCTCGATGCGTTCAATGCCGCACCGCACGTCAGCAACTGGGTGACCGTCGGTGCTGCTATGGACACCCTGCCGGCAAGGGCGTAGCGGTGGTCGCGCCCGCCTCGGGGGCTTTCAGTCTGTACACCAATTGGGAGCAGGACAGCGGAAAGCAGTGGGAGATCTTCCTGTCCACTGAGCTGCTCGACTGGCTGACTGCCGACAAGGGGCTCGCAGCGGGGGCGGGGGGGGCCACGCTGTGGTCGGTGCCGCACAGGGTGGCATCGCGGCACTGACGCTTGCCGAGTTTTATCCGAGTCGCTACCGGTACGCAGGCTCTATGTCGGGGTTTCTGTACCCGTCCAACACCTTCATCAACGGTGGGCTGCATGAGGGCATGATGCGATTCGGTGTCGCCGATACGAATCGAATGTGGGGCCCGCCCAGATGGGGCGCTGGAAGTGGCGTGACCCGTTCGTGCATGCGCAGTTGCTTGCGGACAACGTAACCCGGGTGTCGCCGGGCGCCAGATGCCCTCCTGTTCAGTGGTCGGCGATTGCCCGTAGGCGGCGAGTGCGAGCACGGCGTCCTCGGGACGCCACACCGATTGGACGCCGGTCTTGAACTGGCCTGCAGGTGCCCCCGGATTTCGGGTCCGTGTGGCGTGTTCCCACTGACTGAGTCCAACCAGTTTTAGAGTCCTGTAGCCCGATGTCGGGCGAGAAGGGACGATGAAACGTATGGCTGGTCGGAAGCGGAATTCCGCGGAGGACATCGTGCGCAAGTTGCGCCGCGCCGATGAGTTGGCTGCCGAAGGCAAGACCGGCGAGGAAATCGCCGCGGAGCTGGAGGTGTCGCCGGCGACGTTGTACAACTGGCGCCGCTCCTACGGTGGCATGGACACCGACGCCGCCAAAGAACTCAAAGAGCTTCGCGAGCAGAACGCCCGGCTCAAGCGCCTGCTCGCCGAGGCCGAGCTGGTCAAAGACGCCTTGCGGGAGGTCGCCAAGGGAAAATTTTAGGCCCAGCTGCCAAGCGCCGCGCCGTCGACATGCTCACCACCACGTTGGGCATGTCGGAACGGCTGGCATGCAAAGCCGTTGGGCTGGCCCGCTCCACCTGCCGACGTCTGCCGTTGTCGCAGACCCCCGCCGATCCTGACGCCGAGATGCGGGCCTGGCTGCGCTCCTACGCGGTCAAGCACCCGTGCCATGGGTTCCGACGTGCCTGGGCGGCGTTGCACTACGACGAGCGCCGTGAGGTCAACAAGAAGAAGATCCACCGTCTGTGGCGCGAGGAGGGACTACAGGTGCGGGTCCGTAGTCCGCGAAAGCGGGCCGGGGTCTCCTCGATACCGCCGATCGTGGCCGACGCGCCGAACGTGGTGTGGGCGATCGACTTCCAGTTCGACTCCACCATCGACGGCAAGGCGATCAAGATCGCGTCGATGATCGACGAACACACGAGGGTGTCGCTGCTCAACATCGTCGAACGCTCGATCACTGCAGAGCGGCTCGTCGACGAGCTCAAGAAAGTGTTCGCCGCGGCCGGCGGGCCGCCGAAGGTGCTGCGGATGGACAATGGCCCGGAGTTCATTTCTCAAGCGCTGCAACAGTTCTGCGACGGGAGATTCGGCATGTCGTATATCCCGCCGGGCACGCCATGGAACAACGGGCATATCGAATCGTTCAACAACCGGCTACGCAAGGAGTGCCTCAACCGCAACCACTGGAACACCCTGCTCGAGGCCCGCGTGGTCATTGGCGACTTCAAGGCCGACCACAACCACCGCCACCGCCATTCGGCCCTGGGCTACCGCACACCAGCCGAGTACGCTGCGGTCTGCAGGTGCAGCCACACACCGATGGCCTGCAGCATCAACTGAATCTGGATCACACCAACCCGACTCTAGAAACGGGTGGACTCAGAAACGGGGACTCGCCACGCAGACGAACTAACCGCGGCGGGCAAGACCCAAGAAGAGATCGCCGCCGAGCTTGAGGTGTCGGCTGCGACGTTGTACAACTGGCGCCGCCAGTACGGCGGGATGGACACCGACGCGGCGAAGGAACTCAAGGAGCTGCGTGAGCAGAACGGCCGGC
>JAXHOA010000010.1:0-4053 GCA_034520035.1 Mycobacterium sp.
GCTGCTGGAGATCCATGCCGCCGGCGTGAAGCTCTGAGAGTCCCCAACTGACCGGCAGGTCCACCAGGTCGGGGCCTGCACAACATGCCGCTCGAACTCGCCGACGGCGGCGGTACCGACGTCACCACCAGGGATCGTCGCCTGCCCGGCCTGGCACTCTGCGCGGCACTGCTGCTGGTGGTGTCGATACTCAGCCTGGCGATCGGTACCCAGAGCGTCGACCTGTCGACCGTGTGGCACGCGATCACCGACTACACCGACACCGGCGATGAGTGGATCGTGCACGATCTGCGGATCCCGCGCACCCTGCTGGGCATCGTGGTCGGCATCGCGTTGGGCCTGTCCGGCGCCCTCATCCAGGGCATCACCCGCAACCCGCTTGCCGACAGCCAGATCCTGGGCATCGAGGCCGTCGCCGGACTTTTCGTCGTCATGGCGATCGCCTTCCTCGGCCTGCACACCACGCTGTCCTACATCTGGTTCGCGTTCCTCGGGGCGTTCGTCGCGATGCTGCTGGTGTATGCCATCGGGGCCACCGGGCGCACGCTGATGACGCCGGTGCGGATGCTGCTGGCCGGCGTCGCGGTGGGCGCCGTCGCCGACGGCATCTCCTTCGCGATTCGGCTGCACTACCCGCGGGCCTTCGACTCGATGCGGTTCTGGGACGCCGGGGCCCTGGACGCCCGCCCGCTGGCGGTGTTCTGGGTGGTCGCGCCGTTCATCGCGCTCGGGGCCGGGCTGTGCCTCTATGTGAGCCGCGGGCTGAACGCCATCGCACTCGGCGACGATCTCGCGGTCGCCATGGGCGGCAACGTGATCCGTACCCGGATCCTCGGGCTGATCGCGGTGACCGTGCTCGCCGGGGCGGCCACCGCCGCGGCAGGCCCGATCGGTTTCGTGGGCCTGATGGTGCCGCACGCCGTGCGCTGGTTCACCGGCCCCGATTGGCGATGGATCTGCGCCTACAGCCTGTTCGCCGCTCCCGCGCTGTTGCTCGCCGCCGACATCATCGGCCGGGTCGTGGTGCCCCCGGGCGAGCTGCCCGCCGGTATCGTCACCGCGTTCATCGGTGCGCCGGTGCTGATCTGGCTGGTCCGCCGCTCGAAGGCCAGTGGCCTGTGACCCCGGTCGATTTCGGGCGTCCCCAACTGGTGGTACGCCGCGAACCGGTACTGGCGATGCGCGCCTCCTGGCGCAGCATCGCTGTGCTGTCCGCGCTCGGACTGGGCGCGGTGGTGCTGGCCGTGCTGGCGCTGGGAGTCGGCGAGTACCCGGTCTCCCCCGCCGAGGTGCTGGCCGTGCTGACCGGCAGCGACACCGGATTCGCCCGTGTGGTGGTGCTCGACTGGCGGATGCCGCGGATCGTGCTGGCCCTGGTGATCGGTGCCGCCCTGGGCATTTCGGGGGCGATCTTTCAGGCGATCACCCGCAACCCGCTGGGCAGTCCGGACGTCATCGGCTTCGGGTTCGGCTCCTACACCGGCGCGCTCGTGGCGATCGCTCTCTTCGGTGGCGGCTACTACCTGACGGCCGCCAGTGCCGTGGTGGGCGGACTGCTGACCGCGGTGGCCGTCTATCTGCTCGCCTACCGCAACGGACTGGCCGGGTTCCGGCTGATCATCGTCGGGATCGCGGTGAGTGCAATGGTGAGCTCGCTGAACCAGTGGATCATCCTGAAGCTGAAGCTGAATCAGGCGATCACCGCAGCCATCTGGCAGCAGGGCACGCTCAACGGGCTGCATTGGGAGCAGGCCGTCCCGGTGCTGGTATGTGTGCTCCCGGCCCTGGTGTGGTTGGCACGTCTCGGTCTGCAGCTGCCGATCCTGCAGATGGGCGATGACGCGGCCGGTGCGCTCGGGGTCCGCCCGGAGCGGGTGCGGCTGGTCTACTTCGCGATCGGCGTACTGCTCATCGGCATCGCCACGGCGGCCGCCGGGCCCATTTCGTTCGTCGCGCTCGCCGCCCCGCAGCTGGCGCGCCGGCTCACCGCATCCCCCGGTGTCGGCGTGGTCTCCTCGGCGTTCATGGGCGCATTCCTGCTGCTGGCCAGCGATCTGGTCGCGCTGCGGATCTTCGCGCCCGCCGAGCTCCCGGTCGGTGCGGTCACCGTCGTGGTCGGCGGGGCGTACCTCATCTGGCTTCTCATCGCGCAGGCACGGAAGCAGTAGGAAGGACACGGTATGTCAACGCTGCGGGCGCAGGGCCTGTCGCTGGGCTACGGCACCACGACGATCGTGGACGGGTTGTCGGTGGACATCCTCGACGGCGCCGTCACCGCAATCGTCGGCCCGAATGCCTGCGGCAAGTCGACGCTGTTGCGTGGCCTGGCACGCCTGCTCAAACCGGTCGGCGGGCAGGTGATCCTCGACGGAGCCGACATCACCAGCCTGCGCACCAAGGATGTGGCCCGCAAGCTGGGATTGCTGCCGCAGTCCTCGATCGCCCCGGAAGGCATCACCGTCGCCGATCTCGTTGCGCGCGGCCGGTTCCCGCATCAGCGGGTGCTGCGCCAGTACGCCCGCGAGGACGAGCAGGCGGTAGCCGAGGCGATGGCGGCCACCGGCGTCACCGCCATCGCCGGGCAACCGGTCGACGAACTGTCCGGCGGTCAGCGCCAACGGGTCTGGGTGTCGATGGTGCTCGCCCAGCAGACCCCGCTCATCCTGCTCGACGAGCCGACCACCTTCCTGGACATCGCGCACCAGATCGAACTGCTGGACCTGTTCGGCGAACTGAACTCCGAACAGGGCCGCACCATCGTCGCCGTGCTGCATGACCTGAACCACGCCTGCCGGTTCGCCGATCACATCATCGCGATGAAGTCCGGGCACATCGTCGCCCAGGGCGCCCCATCGACGGTGATCACAGCGGAACTCGTCGAGCAGGTGTACGGGCTGAGATGCCAGATCATCGCGGACCCGGAGACCGGTACCCCTTTGGTGATACCCCGCGCCTCGGCACGCGACAAGGCTCGGGCCCGCAGCCGCTAGGAGTTCGACAGGTCCGCGACCGGTCGACCTTCCAACGCATTGCTCAACTGCGGGGTCAGCACGTCCAGCGCATACAGCAGGGCGTTGGGCCCGCTGTAGGTCAGCGCTCCGCTGAGTGTGGAATCGGAGCCGGCATAGAGCGCACGGTCCTCGCGAACCACGTTGAGCCGCTGGAACGCCGGCGAACCCGCCAACTGCTCCTTGGTCACGCCGTTGACGAACAACAGGTCGCCCTCCAGCAGCGACAACCGCTCCTGCGAGACATCGCCGACGGTCTCCTGCGCGCCGAAGCCGAGCGCATCGAACAGCGTGCGGCGCGGGTCGCCCGCGCCGACCAGATAGGGCGCGTCGACCTCGGAGCTGAAATCCGCCACCAGCGTCTTGTCGGCGAACTCGGGGTGCTGCTGCTTGGCGGCGTCGATCCTGGCATTGACCTCGTCGACGAGTCCCTGCGCCTGCTGCTGCTTGCCGAGCACCTCACCGGTGGTCAGAAGCTGGACGTCCCAGGGGGTCTCCTCGTCGGGGTACTCATCCGACTGGATCACGGTGGGGGCGATCTGGGACAGCTGGTCGTAGGTCTTCTGGTCGATGGTCTCGTAGATGGCAAAAATGACATCGGGCTCGGCCTTGGCGATCGACTCGAAATTGATGGTGTCACCCTCGATGACCGGCACGCCCTGGCCGTCGGTGGCCTCCCTGACCCACGGGAAGTCGTTGTAGTTCTCGAACCAGCTGCGGGTGCCCACCGGCACCACCCCCAGAGCGAGCACGAAGTCCTGGTCATTCCAGCCGACGGTGACGACCCTCTGGGGGTTCGCCGGGACGGTGGTCTCGCCGAACTTGTGGCTGATGGTGACCGAATCGGCGGGGCGGTCCTCGCCTGCGGACTGGTTGTCGGGTCCGGCACAGCCCGCGAGCAGGCCGACTCCGAGCAGCAACGCCGCCAACAGCACCAATACCCGCGACTTCTTCAACATTAGGCCACCCTAACCCAACCGACCCTTTCTGATTTGCGCACATCTGGTAACGCTGTGCGTTACCAGATGTGCGGAAATCGCGGTGC
>JAXHOA010000048.1:0-8760 GCA_034520035.1 Mycobacterium sp.
CAGTTACGTATTGCTGGTGTCGAGGTCTCCTCGAATCTCATGAGCGACTATGTAAGTGCCTCGATCCGAGGATACGTCGCGGTCGACCGACGTCGTGCGTTCGAAGACCTGCTCTTTCACCGATTGCATAAGTCGGCCGAACCCGAAGGCTACTTCCTGCCGTTCGCAGAGACGGTGCGCGCGAATGTCGACACCGCTGTGATCGTTGTTGGCGGGATCCGGCGGATCGACACGATATCCGAGCTCATCGACAGCGGGCGAGCGGACTTCGTCTCGATGGCAAGGCCATTCATCCGTGAGCCCGATCTCGCGATCCGGCTGGCAAATGGTCAACAGTCCGTTGCCGCGTGTGTCTCGTGCAACATCTGCCTGATGCACGATGAGCACCACCCGCTCCGCTGCTGGCGGATCCCTCGGATGAATCTCCTCCGGCATGCCCGATACCGCTTGACGGGCGGGTTCAAGTCGAAGGGTTCGGGCCGAAAGCCGTCGGCACCCGACATCGCAGGTACGTGACGCTCTTCCACTGAATCGAGGTGTCCGCCATGACCCATCCCAATCCCGGACCGGTGCAGGCCACCGGCGAGAAGCCCATTCTTGCAGTGGGTTTCGATGAGCGCCTGAATGTCCCCCGCACGGCGCTGTTCGGGATCCAGCATCTTCTGGCGCTCACCGGCATCTGGCTGTTTCCCGCCCTGATCGGGCAGGCCTTGGACCTGTCCGGACAGCAGACTGGCTGGTTGACTCAGGGCTGCCTGTTCATGACCGGGCTGATCACCATCCTGCAGTCGAGCCGGCTGCTGAAACTACCGATCGTCCAGGGGCCGACCGCGGCGTTCATGTTGGCGATCATCGCAGCGGCAACCACATACGATCTGGGTACCGCATTCGGGTCGATGTTCGTCGCCGGTCTGATCTTCACTGCTCTGGCGCTGCCGCTGAAGAATCTCGGACTATTCGGCCACGTCACCAAGGTGGTCGCGCACCCGTTGGTACTGGGCACCCTCCTGCTCATCATCGGGGCGCAGCTCGCATCGATCGGGGTCAGCGGCTGGTTCGGTACCGGCGACGCGACGTGGCCGTTCTTTCTCATCAGCCTCGTGACCGCGCTTGCCGTGATCGGTTTCGCCGTGTTCGGTGGCGACACCGTGCTGCGGCGAGGAGCGGTGTTCTGGGGAATCGTCAGCGGCACGCTCGTCGCACTCGTCGCCCAACAGTGGACGCTTCCCGATCTCTCGGGAGCTCCGATTCTTGCTGCACCCCAGTTGCTGCCCTTCGGGTTCGGGGTCGCATGGCCCGCCGTGCTCCTGATGCTGGTCGCGTTCCTGCAGGCCGGTACCGAGTCCGCCGGCATGTATCAACTCGTCGGCGGCTGGGGCGGAGAGCGGATCGATGTCGGCCGCACGAACCGCGGACTGTTCGCCGAGTTCGCCGGGACCGCCGTCGGCTCGCTGTTCTGCGGTATCGGCACGACGTCCTACCCCGAGAACGCGGGCATCGTCCGGATGTCGGGAATAGGAAGCCGTTTCGTCACCGGGGCGGCCGGCGTGGCAGCGCTGGTCCTGTCCTTCGTCCCAGCGGTCGGCCTGTTCATTGCGGGCCTCCCATTGCCGGTACTGGCGGCAGCATCCACGATCCTGTTCGGCGTGATCGCGATATCCGGTGTTCAGATGATGAGCACGGTGGAATGGGACGACCTCAACCTGATGGTCGCGGCGCCCGCCTTCATCATCGCACTGGGGGCCGCGTACCTGCCCGAGGGCGTCGTCGCGGAACTGTCCCCCTCCGTCGCCGGCATCGTCACCACCCCGATGATGGTCGGCGTGATCTTGCTCATCACCTTGCATCTGATCCTGAACTTCGGCGTGCGCCGTGTCATGGACCGACGCCGGAGCCGATGATACAACTTTCGCCCACGTTGCCGGGCGGCAACGTGGGCGAAAGTTGTTACAGATCAGTGTGATACGCCGAAGAACAGCTCTTCGAGCGCGCCTTCTTCCAGCAGCTCAGCCGCGGCCATCGCCGGCCCGAGCGTACCGTCGGACATGCAGTGGACCTTGTCGACCGCGGGCAGGCAGATTCTCGGGTGCTCTTCGACGATCCACAGCACGCCTGCACCGCTGTCGCGCAGGCGCTGGATATCGGCGATGCGTTCCCGCACGATCAGCGGCGCCAGACCGGTGGTGGGCTCGTCGAGCATCAACAGCGATGGCGAGCTGACCAGCGCGCAGGCGATCGCCAACATCTGCCGCTCACCACCGGACAACGTTGCTGCCGCCTGCTTGATCCGCTCGTTGAGCCGGGGAAACTGGGACAGCACCTCTTTGGTGATCGCCCGGGCCTCGGCAAGGCTGCCCCGGCAGGAGACCTGCAGGTTCTCCTGGACGGATAGCTCGGGAAACACGTTGCCCTGCTGGGGTACATAGCCGATCCCGAGCTTGGCGACGTGATTCTGTGGGACCGCCCCGAGATCCTTGCCCTCGAACGACAAGGTGCCGCCGTGCACCGGCAGCGACCTGGCGATGCACTTCATCAGCGAGGACTTGCCCGCGCCGTTGGGGCCGACGACCGCGACGATCTCACCGGCGGCCACCGTCAGACTGGCGTCGCGGACCACTGTCAGTGGTCCGTAGCCGGTACTCAGTTCCTTCGTCTCAAGCAACATCGGAATCCTCAGCCCCTCCGAGGTAGATTCGCTTAACGTTCGGGTCATTGCCGATCTGCTCCGGGGTGCCGGAGGCGATCACCGCACCGGACTCCAGAACGTGCACTCGGGCAGCCAGTTCCAGCACGAAGCTCAAATTGTGGTCAATCACCAGGACGCCAATGTCTCGGGAGGCGATGCTCCGGATGATCCCGGACAGGATATCGATCTGATTGACGGTCATCGCCGCCGCGGGCTCGTCGAGCAGCAGCATGCGCGGATTCAGTGCGAGCTGCCGCAGGATCTCCACCAGTTTGGCATCGCCCGGGGACAAGTCTGCCATCGAGCGATCACCGAGGTGAGCCGCATCGGCCTGTTCGAGCTGGATCCAGGCGGCGTCGTTGGCTTCTTGCCGTCGGCGACGATCCCTGCGCCAGTTGAGAAATGGTGACCACGGGTAGTCCAGATCAGAGCCGGCGAGCGCAAGTGCGACGTTCTCCAACACCGTCATCGAGCTGAATCCGACCGGGGTCTGGAATGTCCGCACCAGACCTGCACGCGCCACCTTGTAGGCAGGCAGGCCGGTGAGGTCCTTCCCGTCGAAGACGATACGTCCCGTGTAGGGGGTGCCGAATCCCGAGATGACGTTGAACAGTGTGGTCTTGCCCGCACCGTTCGGCCCGATCAGGGCGGTGATCTCGGCCGACGAGATCGTGATGTCTACATCCTTGAGCGCGCGCACACCGCCGAACGTCTTGTCGACGTGCACGATCTGGAGCTCAGGCGGAGTTGTGCTCATGGGCGCTCCCGGTCAGTATCGGCGTGGAACCTGTTTCCTGGTCGGCTTTTCCGCCAGAGTTGCTCGACGGGGTCGGCCTTGCGTAACGCCGCCGTAGTCGGGCGAATGTGCCGCCCTCGCTGAGTAACCCATCCGGCCGCCAACGCAGTACGGCGATCAGGAGCAACCCGACGAGCATCGGGTGAGCCGCAGCATGCAGGTTCGACAGCTCCGGTGGAACATGGACCAGACGAACCATCTCGCTGACACCGGTGAGCAGCAGCGCGCCCACGATCGGACCGAACCGACTGCCCAGCCCACCGATGACCAGGCCCGCCCACAGCGTGAAGGTCAGGTGCGAACCGAACACCGAGGGCACCAGCGCGCCGAGCATCCACGCGTAGGCGGGTCCGACGAACAGTCCGCACATCAGGCCCACCGTCGCGTAGGTGGACAGCCGCAGGCTCTTGATCCTCTTGCCCATCGCCAGCGCCAGCGGCTCGTTGTCGCGTGCCGCCCGCAGGCTGGCCCCATAGGTCGAGGTGGCCATGCGCGAGCAGATCAACCAGACCACCGCGGTCAGCACGATCGTCAACGCCAGGCGGACGTAGGGGTAACCCTCGATCGTGAACGTCATCTCCCACGGCTTGACGATCGTGGTGAGACCGAAGGTACCGCCGGTGATATCGCGCTGGATCACGATGAGCTGCCGCAGGATTTCGGCAAATGCAAAGGTGACGATCAGGAAGTATTCACCGCGAAGGCGCAGTGCGGGCCAGCCGATGAGGATTGCGACCAGCGCGGTGATCACGCCGGCGCCGAGCATTCCGAGCGGCCAGGACAGCCCGAGGCCCGGCACGGATGCGTCGGGTGCGGTGGTGAGCAGGACGTAGGAATAGGCTCCGACACCGATGAGTCCGGCGATACCCAGATCCCACATCCCACCCCAGGCGGCTTCGAGATTGAGCAGCTGAGCTGCCATCGCGAAGACGAAGGCCAACGTGGCGATCGTGACGATGAACTCGATCGAGATCATACCGACGCCTCCTTACGCGACTGGAACGAGAAGAGCCCCTGGGGGCGGATCAGCAGCACCCCGATGAGGATCGCGAACGCGACGATCGGGCGGTACGCGGTGTCGATCACCAACGCACTCATATCCATGACGATGCCGAGGACCAAGGCCGCGGCGATGACACCGAGGATGTTGCCCGAGCCACCCAGCACAGCTGCGGCGAGCACGAGAAGGATGTAACCCCAGCCCGATTCGGTCGACACCGAGCCGAGGATCCCGGTCATGATCCCGGCGATGGCAGCGAGCGCACCCGAGATCGCCCACACCGTAGTACTCACCCGACCGATCGCGACACCGCGGATCTGGGCCAGTTCACGATTGGAGGCCACCGCGCGGATATCGCGGCCGACCCCGGTCCGGCCCAGCAGCAACCACAGCCCACCGATGACGACAACGGCCACCAGCAACATGACGATCTCGCCGGGCGCGACGTTGAAGGGCCCGATCCGACGGGCTGCGCCGAGTTCGATGCTGAAAACCCTGAGCTGCGTCCCGAACAGGGCGATCATCGCGCCATAGGTCACGAAGGCCAGACCGACCGAGGTGAACAGCAGAACATTGCCGCCGCGGTGCTTGACGGGATCGAAGAGCAGCTTGCCTGCGACCACCGCCAGCACGGAGGTGATGAGCACCGCGAGCGTGATGCCCGCGACCATACCGAGCGTCTGCCCGAGGACGACGGCCAGGAGTGCGCCGAACGCCATGAACTGCCCATGCGCGATGTGAAGGAAGCGTTCGGTGTTGCGCAGCAGCGCGAAACCTGAGGTTGCCACTGCCAGCATGCTGCCGGTCAGCAACCCGAATAGCAGGTTGTCCAACGGTTTACCTTTCAATCGGTGGGCCGGGCCGGGGCGGTGGTGGGGGTCTCGCGCCCCGGCCGGCCGGTCTAGGTCACTCCGGGCGCAGCGACGGGTCGACCTCGACCTGCTCGCCCGGCGTCCAGACCCCGTCCTTCGCCGTCAGGATCGCGAGGATGGGCGAGTTCAGATTGCCGAACTCGTTCATGTCGAGCGTGCTCGATGCCCCGTCGAAGTCGATCTCCTCGCCGGCGGCGAGCGCTTCCTTGCCTTCGGCGAACGAGTACACCTTCTTGCCGGGCGCACTGGCGACCTCGATGATCTTGCCTGCGACATCGGCACCGTTGGTGCTCTTGGCCGCCTCCATCGCCAGCGCGAAGAGGATGTACTGGTCGTAGTTGTTGGCGTCGTACATGCCGGGCTCGGGGTCGCCGCCGGTCGCTGCCCGGAAGCGCTCCGCATAGGACTTGTAGGCGGGGCTGTCGACGTCGAATGCGGTGAGCGCCGCGGTGAGCTGGTCCGCATTGGGCAGCGCGGCGACATCATCGGTGATCAGGTCGGGCGACACGTAGATGGGGATGTCGTAACCGCGGCGGTCGATTTCGCGCAGGATCGGGATTCCGGCCTCCACACCGGCGGCGAGGTACAGGGCATCGGGCTGCGACTCGAGCGCCTTGGCCACCTCGCTGTTGTAGGAGGATGCGCCGGGCTCGATGGTCACCGAGGTGACTGTCCCGCCGGCCTTCTTGAACGCCTCGGTGGCAACCTCGGCCGGACCGGACGCGCCCTCGGTGTTCTGCACGATCATCGCCAGGTTTCGCACGCCGGCATCGCGAGCCACCTGGGCGATGATGATGCCTGCGTCGCTGTCGGATGCGGTGACACGGAAGGAGAAGTCGCCGCCCTTCTCGTCGAGGAAGGTGGTACCGCAGGACGAGCAGATGTTCGGCAGCTGACGCTGCTGGATCTGGTCGAAGAGTGCGACCTGGCCGTCGGATTCCAGACTGCCCATCACGGCCGCCTTGTTCACGGTGGTCAGTTTCGAGAAGCCGGCCACCGCACCATCGACGGTCGACCGGTTGTCCTCGGTGACAAGCGTGACGTTGCGGTCCATGACGCCGCCGGCGTCATTGATCTCATCCACGGCGATCTTCGCGGCGGAGATGGCCGGCGGTGTGAACGGCGCGTAATCGCCGGTGACGCCGATCAGTTGGCCGAAGACAATATCGCCCGTCGACTGGTCGCCGCTGGACTGCGATCCGCGATCACCATCCTGAGCGCAGGCCGTCAGCCCCAGTGCCAGCGTGGCTCCGACCGCGAGAGCGCGACAACAAGATTTCAGTTTCACTGCATGACCTCCGACGCTTTTTGGTGGTGCGCAGTCGATGCTGAACGCATCAAACTGCGATATGAGCGAGCGTACAATGTGATTGAAACTCGCGCTGTCCATTGCGTTACGACCAAGTTACGACCCTGCTGCTCCGACTTGGTTTCACCGACCCAGAACTTCAAGTCAGTTGAAAGCATATGTGAGTGTGATCTGGATCGCAAGGACCGGGCCGATGTGACGGAGGCGGCGCTATCGGCGGCGGACGCGGGCGTCCGCGATCCGGCTGGCAATACTCCTGACCAGGTCAAGATCTCTTCCAGGCAGCAGTATCGCTTCACTCCTCACCCGGTCCGCACGGATGCCGTGGTCGGTGCCGATATACCCACACCGGCACCGGACTGATGCCAAAGGTGGCTATTCATTAGCACTGAAAACACGCCCAGCTCCAGGGCGCGCGCGCCCTATCCGGTCGGGCCCGGATGGTTGCGGCTGGTTACGGGCGACATTGAGTCGGATTGAAGGGCCACGTGTGTCCACACGCCGAGCGCCCCGGCGGCCCGTATGAGTTACAGTGAAACTTTGTCCGGAAAGTTCAGTGTGGATCAACAGGTGGCCAGCAAGTGAGCGTTCCCGATGAGAGCTCGTCGCTCGATATCCAGGCTGTTTCTGAAGTGACGAATCGCAGACTAGGTGCGGAAATCCGGCGCCTTCGACTGCACCAGGGCATGACGCTTCTCGATATCGCCACCGAGACCGGGCTGAGCGCATCCATGCTGTCCATGCTCGAGCGTGGGAAAACCGGTGTATCCGTGGGATCGCTGGTGGCCGTCGCGTCGGCGCTAGGGGTCACGGTAGGCGATCTCTTCCAGCCCTCTGCATCGCCGGAGCTGTCCCTGGTGCGCTACGACGAACAACAGGAACTCACCATCGGACCTGGTGTCACTCGCCGAGTCGTCCAGCGCAGCCGGACCCATGGGCTCGAGGTGGCATCCCTGTTACTGGCACCGGGAGCGCACACCGGGACCGAACTCGTCTCCCACGAGGGCCAGGAGATCGTGGTGCTGCGGTCTGGACGACTCACCGTACAGATCGGCGGTACCCGCACGGAGTTGAGCAGCGGCGACTCCATCCGGTTGGATGCCGCGTCCCCCCACCGATTCGCCAACACCGGCACAGAGGTCGCCGACGTACTTGTCGTCGCCATGTCCGCCCCCACGAAGTACGGCCACTGAGATCTGTCAACATGCCTGACCCACAAACACATCGATGGAAGGGACTCGCGTGAGTCAGCCCGTGCGCGGAGTCATATCTCGCGGCCGGAAGCAACCCGTGGAGATCGTCGACAAACGCCGAACAGAAGATGACCCTGACCGATGGCACCGAGCTCACGCCGGCGCTGGGCATCGGCGCCTTCGCGGAGAAGACCCTCGTGCACGAAGGGCAATGCACCAGGTCGCGGGTCTGCTGGGCTGCGGTGTGATGGCCGGCCTGGGCGCCGCGGTGAACACCGGAAACGTCGGGCGTGACGACAGCGTGGCGGTCATCGGCTGCGGTGGCGTCGGGGAAGCCGCCATTGCCGGTGCCGCGCTGGTCGGCGCCAAGACCATAATCGCCGTCGACACCGATGACAAGAAGCTCTGGTGGGCAAGGGAATTCGGTGCAAACCACACCGTCAACGCTCGCGACACCGATCCGGTGGAGGCCGTCCACGATCTCACCGACGGTTTCGGCGCCGACGTCGTGATCGACGCGGTCGGGCGTCCCGAAACCTGGAAGCAGGCGTTCTACGCCCGCGACCTGACTGGCACCGTGGTCCTGGTCGGTGTCCCCACCCCGGACATGAAGCTGGAGATGCCGCTGGTCGACTTCTTCTCCCGCGGCGGCTCGCTGAAGTCCTCCTGGTACGGCGACTGCCTGCCCGAACGCGACTTCCCCACCCTGATCAGCCTCTACCTGCAGGGCCAGCTGCCCCTGGAGAAGTTCGTCTCCGAACGCATCACGCTGGACGCCGTCGAGGACGCCTTCCACAAGATGCACGCCGGCGAGGTCCTGCGTTCGGTCGTCATCTTGTGACCGGTGGGCAGGTCTGTAGCCGGTCTCACCGTGGGTTAGCCGCTCTTACGGCGGAACTCCCGG
>JAXHOA010000014.1:0-4242 GCA_034520035.1 Mycobacterium sp.
CGTCTGGGCCGCGCGGGCTGACCGGTGTCAGCTCGCGCGGACCTGGCCGGGTCAGCCCGTGGGGGCCAGCTCGTGGAACTTGCTGCGGTGAAACACCATCGGTGCGATATCGGGGTTCATCGCGAGTGCCATGATCTGCAGTACAACGATCTCATGGTCGCCGGCCTCGATGCGCTTGAACGGTGCGCACTCCAGCCACAGCGTGGCGCCGTGCACAAACACCGCACCGCTTTCGGTGGCCTCCCAATTGACACCGCCGAAGCGGTCACCGGTCTTCGAGGACAGCGATCGCGCAATGGGTGCGTGCTCACCGGCCAGTACGGACAGACCGAGGCGATCGAGCTTCGCGAGCTTCGGCCAGGTGGTCGAGGTGTTCGCCACACAGACCGAAACCAGGGCCGGATCAAGTGAAACCGATGTGAAGGAGCTCGCCGCCATGCCTTCGGCGACACCGTCGAGCAGGCCGCAGAACGCGGTGACGCCACTGGGGAAGCAGCCGAATGCCTGCCGCAGCAAGGCCTGATCGAACTGGTCGTCCACCGCGGCGATCATGACGACACCGCCGGCACGAACCGCCGGGCGACCTCGAGCCACTTCTCCAAGTCGGGAGACGTCTCGTAGTCGGAGTCGAGCAGATACAGACTCGGTGCCGGGCAGCTCGCTCCGATCTCGACGAGAACGGGGCGCAAGGTCAACTCAGGCGCGAGCGCGTGGGTGTACGAGCCGCCGAGCATGAGCGGAAACGTGGTGACCTGACCGAGTTCACCGGCCCCGAACTGGTCGAGAAACAGTTTCAGCAGGCCGGTGTAGGTGGCCTTGAAGGTCGGGGAGGCCACCACCAGCAGGTCGGCAGACTTCACGATGGCCTTGGCCTCGGCCACCTTGGGATCACCCCAGCCCAGCAGAGCTGCACCGAGATCTACGACATCGATAACGTGTTGGGGCGCAGCACCAGTCAGCTTCTCGGCGACCAACTCTGCTGCGGCGCGGGTCCGCGACATGGGCTTGGGATTTCCTACGACAACGACAGTCACCATTGCAGTGAACGAGGTGAAAATGTCCGGCACCGGCTTTGGGGGTAAACCCTGTATTGCGCCGAAGGAAGGATCGTCTCCGGTGCCCCGCGTCAGCCAGCGGGTGGCGTAATCCCCATGCTACGGCGGCGAATCGGATGGGACACGGCGCGGTTGTTTGATCAGCTTCGTAGCGACCTGTGAGGAGACGGCGATGACGAAGAAATTCCACCTGGGCTGGTTCATGAACTTCATTCCTCCGGAGTGGGATACGCCCTGGGCCTCACCGGATGTGGCGCAGTGGTCCAACGGCAAGTTCTACGTCGACATGGCGCGCAGCCTGGAGCGGGCCTGCTTCGACTACATCATGATCGAGGACACCGTGATGGTGGCCGATGCCTACGGCGGCAGCATGGAGGGTTCGCTGAAGAACTCGGTGTTCGCGCCCAAACACGATCCGGTGCCGCTCGCGGTGCAGATCGCGGCGAACACGACACGGTTGGGTGTGGTGGCAACGATGTCCACCACGTTCTACCCGCCATACCTGCTGGCCCGGCTGGCCTCGACGGTGGACTCGATCGCCGAGGGCCGGTTCGGATGGAACATCGTGTCGTCGGCGGAGGATCGCGCGGCGCAGAACTTCGGTCTGGACGGGCTGCCCGAGCACGACGAGCGCTACAACGTGGCCGACGAGTACTACGACCTGGTGTGCCGACTGTGGGATTCCTGGGATGCTGATGCGGTGGTGATGGATCGCGAGACCCATACCTACGCCGACTACCGCAAGGTGCGCACCACCGACTTCATCGGCAAGTACTTCACGTCCAGGGGGCCGCTCAACACGGTGCCCTCCCCGCAGCACAAGCCGACGATTCTGCAGGCCGGGGCTTCCCCGCGGGGACGCGCGTTCGCGGCCCGCGCCGCCGATGCGATCGTCGCAGTGGGCACCGGCATCGAAGGCATGCGGTCCTATCGCGACGACATCCGGGCCCGGGCCGCTGCGGCCGGACGCAACCCCGATGACATCAAGCTGATGTTCTGCGTGTCTCCGACCGTGGCGGCCACCGAGGCCGAGGCGCGCGCCGAGCTCGACCGCCTGGTGGCGACGGACAGCTATATCGAGAAGTCGCTGGCCGGCATTTCGTCGAATACGGAGATCGATTTCAAGCAGTTCGATTGGGACAAGCCACTTCCGGAGGGGCTGACCACCAACGGGGAACGCGGGTCGCTTGAGCACTTCATGCGCGGGGACGGCAGCGGTGGCCCGAAGACACTGCGGCAGTTGGCGATCGACTGGGCCACCACCGGTGTCGAGTTCATCGGCACGCCCGAACAGGTCGCCCACAAGATGGGTGAGGCGATGGAGGAGATCGGCGGTGACGGCTTCCTGATCATGAAGCCGGGCTGGGATCTGAACCGCAACTACATCTCGTCGATCACCGACGGCCTGGTGCCCGAGCTGCAGCGCCTCGGCCTGACCAGGACCGAGTACACCCAGCGGACGCTGCGCCAGACGCTGCGCGAGTTCTGAGCCGGCGGGCGATGAGGAACGAGGTCGGTGCGATCTCTGCGACGTTCCCCCTGTCGATTGCCGAGCGGGCCGTGCTGCAACGCCGGACCCTGCGCGTGCTGGTCATCGGTCAGGTGGTCGGAGCGGCCGCCCTGGGGGCGGCCATCACCGTCGGAGGGTTCGTGGTGGAGGACATCGTCGGCGTCCACACGCCGTGGGTGGGTGTCTCGACCGCGGCGGTCACGGCCGGCGCGGGCGCGATGGCGCAGATCCTGTCGCGGGTGATGCGCCGATACGGGCGGCGCACCGGCATGCAGTTGGGCTACGGCCTGGCGACCGCCGGCGGTCTGATTGCCTGCCTCGGCGTGCAACTGTCGGTGCTCGGTGTATTTCTGCTCGGCCTGCTCCTCTACGGGGCGGGGTCGGCGACCAACCTGCTGGCCCGCTATGCAGCGACCGATCTGGCCGAGCCGGAGCAGCGCGGCCGTGCGATGGGGCGAATCCTGTTCGCAGCAACGTTCGGGGCCGTGTTCGGGCCGACGCTGGTGGTCCCGGCCGAGCATCTGGGCGTGGCCTGGTTCGGTCTGGATCTCTATGCGGGCCCATGGTTGTTCAGCTCCTTTTTCTTCGCCTGCGCCGCAGTCAATGTGGCGGTCCGGCTGCGACCCGACCCACTGTTGGTGTCGGCGGCCGAACACGGGATGAGCGCCGGGGAGCGGCCGATCAGGTTGCGGGAGTCCGCACGCGCCATCGCCGCGTCGCAGACGGCGCGGCTGGCCCTGTTGGCGATGGTCACCGCTCAGGCGGTGATGGTCGGGGTGATGGCGATGACGCCGATCGACATGAAGGCGCACGATCACGAGGCGGTGAGCTCGCTCGTGGTCTCGGTGCACATCGCCGGCATGTTCGCGTTCAGCCCGTTGGTCGGCCGCTACGCCGACCGCCGGGGGAGACTGGCCGCGTTGCGCGCCGGATCACTGGTGCTGCTGGTCGCCTGCGGGTTGTCGGCACTGTCCTCGGACAACGTGCCGCTGATGTTCGTGGCGATGTTCGCACTCGGGGTGGGCTGGACGCTGGCCCTCATCGGCGGCTCGAGCCTGCTGATGGAACACGTGCCTTGGGAGTACCGGGTGCCGGTCCAGGGCACCGCGGATCTCACCACCGCAGTGTGCGGTGGGCTGGCCAGCGTCATCTGTGGGGTCATCATGAACTGGGCCGGATTCACCGCCCTCGCCCTCGGGGCAGCAGTTCTCACCCTCCCGGTTCTGCTCGGCGTGTTCCTGCAGCGCCGCACCGCGGCCGGGACGGAGGCCGGCGCTTGACCGCCGACGACCTGATCGCTGTCCCGGGTGACGCGGCCGACGCCGGACGGCTGCGCGCCCTGATACAGGTGCCCGGCTACCGCAACCTGTTCGTGAGCTCGCTGCTCTGGCACACCACCCGGTGGGGCGTGCTGTTCACCACCAGCTACCTGCTGACCCAGATCGCGGACTCGCCGGTCCTCAACCAGGTGGTCGGCGCCCTCTTCTTCGTCCCGATGCTGCTCGGCGGATTCTTCGCAGGCGTGATCAGCGACAGGTTCGAACGCAAGCGGCTGATCCTCGTCGTGCAGCTGCTGCTCATCCCGGTCGAGTTCCTGATGTTCGCCGCGGTGCAGTCCGGACGGGTCGAGGTGTGGATGACCTTCCCGTTCATGTTCTTCGTCGGCAATACGTAACT
>JAXHOA010000104.1:0-2480 GCA_034520035.1 Mycobacterium sp.
ACAAGTTACGTATTGCTCAAGTCCGGCACCGGCGGAGACGTCATCGGTATCGTCGGCGACGTCTCCGACCTGGCCTCGCTCGACGCCTTGTATGCAACCATCACCGAACGCAGTGGCCGTCTCGATGTGCTCGTCGCCAACGCCGGCAGCGGGCGGCCCGTCGGCTTGACCGAGATCTCCGAGGAGCATTACGACACCACGTTCGATGACAATGTCAAAGGGCTGGTGTTCACCGTTCAGAAAGCTCTGCCCCTGCTTCCCGACGGTGCGTCGGTGGTGCTGATGTCCTCCATCGCCGGGATCAGCGGGCAGGCCGGGATGAGCGTGTACGCCGCGACGAAGGCGGCGATCCGTAACTTCGCGCGCTCCTGGGCGCTCGAACTGGCTCCCCGCGGCATCCGGGTCTCGGCGCTGTGCCCCGGGCCGGTAGCCACTCCTGGCATGAGCAATGTGCTGGCAGAACTCGGCGACGAGGGGGCCGCCGGGATCACGACGCCGTTCGGGCGGCTCGGCGACGCCAAGGAGATCGCTGCCGGCGCCGTGTTCCTGGCCTCCGACCAGTCGTCGTTCCTCACCGGTTCGGACCTCATCATCGACGGCGGCGCCAACATCTAGAGCCGCCGGACTCCAGCCCGTTGCCGCACGACAGCTAGAGACCACTAACCCCGAATGGAGAACTCAATGCACGGCGAAACTCTCACGCTCGCAATCTCAATGGTGACCGTCGACTGCACTGATCCCGAGCGGCTCGCGACGTGGTGGGCCGGCGCCATCACCGGCGAGATAACCATCGCGGCGCCGGGAGAGTTCGTGACGGTCGCCTCGCCGCAAGGTCTGCGGCTGGGATTCCAGAAGGTACCCGACCCGACGCCAGGGAAGAACCGGTGGCACCTTGATCTGCATTCTCCCGACAGGGAGCGCGATGTAGCCCGACTCATCGCCACCGGCGCCACCGAAGTGAGTCGGCGTGCCGTCAGCGCGGAATTCGGGTGGGTGGTCCTCGCCGATCCGGACGGCAATGTGTTCTGCGTAGCAGGCGCACCGTAGGACCGTCCTGGCTGGCTACGATCGACCCTTTTTCTTGGAGCCTACTTGACTGTAACCAAATCGATTACATAAGCTGAGGGTGTAACTAAACGTGTTACACATGGTGAGTGTCGAAACGATCTCATCGCCCTAACTCGCAACGCAAGTACCGACTTATTGGAGCGAAAGATCATGAATCCGTTGACGCTTGACGAACCACATGCCGACGATGAGGCGGCCGGCATGCGCCGGGTGCAGTTCACCCGACTCGGAGGACCCGAGGTACTGGAGATGGTGCCGTTGCAGCTCCCGACGCTGCCGCCAGGGCACGCGCGGGTGGAAATTCATACGATCGGACTGAACCGCTTCGAGGCCCTCTTTCGCCGCGACCACTACGTCATCGAGCCCACACTGCCGGCGACACTCGGCGTCGAGGCGGTAGGAAAGATCACTCAGATCGCACCAGGGGTCGACGGTTTCGAGATAGGGGATCGGGTGGCGATCCTGCCGATTCAATCACCGACGGTGGGCACCGGTACTTACGCCACGCACTCAGACGTACCGATCGAAGCCCTCGCCCACGTCGCCGCCGACCGGTCCGACGAGGAGGAGGCCGCGACGTGGATGGCCAGTCTGCAGGCCTACACCCTCGTGACGAAAGTGGCGATCACTCCGGGGGACACTGTGGTCGTGACCGCCGGGACCTCCTCGGTGGGCACCGCGCTGATCCAGATCGCACACGACCTCGGCGCTACCGTGATCGCGACGACCCGCACTACGGCGCGCAAGCCCGAAATCCTCGCACTGGGTGCCGATCACGCGATCGCTACCGACGACGAAGACCTCGCCGGCGTGGTCTCCACACTCACCGGCGGGCGCGGCGCCAAGGTCGTCTACGACACCGTGGGTGGGCCCCTGCTGGCCGCACTGATCGACGCGACCGCGCAGTTTGGCCACGTGCTGTGCTATGGCGCTCAGACCTCACCCGACATCCGTGCCGCCCGCGTTGATGTGCCCCTCGTGTCGCTGGATCGCAAATCAGTGTCGTTCGTCGACCTCTTCGAACTGGTTGAGTTCCCCGATCGTCTCGCGGCTGCCAAGGCCTACATCGGTGACGCCCGCGACCGCGGCGCGCTGATGATCGGCGTCGACCGCGTGTTGGCGTTCGACGACGTGCAAGAAGCGCACCGCATCCTCGAATCAGGCCGCCTGGCAGGAAAATTACTGCTCCGTGTGCATTCACCGAGTTCAGAAATCTGAAGTCCCCGGCTGCTTGCTGACCTGGTCAGGCAGGGCACAGCGGTCTCCGACGATACTGGCCGACTCATAATCCAGAGGTCGCAGGTTCGAATCCTGTCCCGTTACGAGTAGGAACGGGGGCAGGAGAACCCTTTGGGAAGTTCTGGTCGCGAGTGGACAGCTGCGCCCGTGGCGGACGGCTGAGCGGGCTTTAT
>JAXHOA010000071.1:0-1732 GCA_034520035.1 Mycobacterium sp.
GCGGCCGAACGCCACGGATGATCAGCACCTGGGTGTGATCGCTGACGGGTGCACGTTCGGTGCGCGGTGTAAGGGTCGTGGGCGTAGTGCGAGAAATCCGCGGTGACCTCGACGAACTGGTCCATGCCATCTGCGCGCAGGCGCTTGTCGCGTTCGGCGGCGTGCTTGGCGACATGTTTACAGAGAATGCGTATTCTGTAAAGTACTATGCGTCGAAGAGGATGTATGTAGGCTCCGTGTGACGTGCCGCCTGCAGTGGCCATGCCGCCCTACCTGATCTCCTCCGCGCTAGACCCTGGAGTGCTCAGTGACCGACACCCCGATCCGCCTGGTGCAGTGGACCACCGGAAACATCTCGCGTGAGGCGGTCCGGGGCATTCTGGAGCGCCCGGGGCTGGAACTGGTCGGCGTGTTCGCCTACAGCGCGGACAAGGTAGGTAAGGACCTCGGCGAGCTGTGCGGGCTCGACCGCAGACTGGGTATCGCGGCGACCAATGACATCGGCGAGATCCTCGCGCTGAAGCCGGACTGCGTTGTCTATATGCCGTTGCATCCCGACGTCGACCATCTGGAGACGCTGCTTCGTGCGGGCATCAATGTCGCGACGACGGCACACTTCATGACCGGCCGTGCGTATGGCGAGGAGAGTCGTGCGCGGATCGAGGCCGCCGCCGTCGAAGGTGGTGTCAGTATGTTCGGCAGTGGCGTGAACCCGGGCTACGTGCAGTATTTGGCGTCGATCGCGACCAACGTGTGCCGTACCGCCAACTACGTGAGCATTGTGGAGTCTTTCGACATCGGGCCGTGGGCCGGGGACGCGAACCAGGACGAGCTGGGCTGGGGGCGTCCGGCGGGGGATGCGAACCACGAATCCGACATCGAGCATGCCACCATTCCGTTCGGCGACACCTGCGAGGCGTTGGCCGACTTGCTCGGCGTCTCCCTCGACGGCATTCGGTGCGATGTCGAGTTTGCCTACGCAGCAAAAGATCTCGACATCCCCGGACGTGATGTTCGCGCAGGTACCGTTGCCGGCATCTACGCGCGCTGGATCGGCTCGGTCGGTGGGTTGGACGTTGTCGAGACCGCCGTGAAGTGGACGATCACCCCCGACCTCACCCCGGCGTGGGACATCGCGATGGCCTACGAGATCGAGATCCGCGGCCACCCGAACGTCACCCTGCGAGCCGGAGTGCTGCCGGAGTTCGGCTCGATGACGATGGACGAGATGGTCGGCATCGGCTCGGTGATCACGGCCATGCCGGTCGTCAACGCCATTCCGGCCGTCGTGGCTGCGCGGCCAGGCATCGTCGGTTACTCCGACCTTCCCGCCGTGGGAACCCAATTGGTGCCCGCGCCGCCGCCCGCGCCGCCGCCCGCGCCGCCGCCCGTGCCGGCGGCTGAGGTCCCCCCACCCTCGCATCCGCACTTCACCCGCGAGTCGACGCTGCAGGAACTCGCCGCCTCATCGGTCGGGCGGCTGCTCAACCGCGTCGTCGCCCGGCGGGCCAGGAAGACAGCCAGCAATGACCGCGAGGTCGCGATGTTCGTCGGCATGGCCGCATACCAGAGTGTTGCGCAAATGGTCTCGATGAGCGACGGCAAGATGTCCTGGGCGGTCGCGGACTCGATCATCGACCTGGCGAACGGTCAACCCCATCGAATTGCCGTGCGGGCCATAGCTGCGGTCCGGAAACGATGGCAAGCATCCGGATAGATGATCCGGAGCTGT
>JAXHOA010000099.1:0-2387 GCA_034520035.1 Mycobacterium sp.
GGTGCGTGCCTGTCACGCGCTGCTCTGACCAGCCTGTGTGGTGGCGCTTCTTCGTTGCTGGGATCGACGGACCGCCGCCGATCGAAAGAGTGCTGAATGTCCAGTCGCAGTTCCTCGTTGCTCCTGTTCGGCAGTCTCGGCATTGGCGGTCGTCGCTGTGCTGATGCCAGGAACCGTCGGTACTGCCGCCGCCGAAGATGATGACGCCGTGACGGTGGGCGGTCAGGCGACGATCTATGTCGGAGATGAACTCGGTCAGCCGTCGCAATGGGCCAACCCTGTCGATGACTACATCGGTGAGGGCGAGATACAGGGCCAAGGCGAGAACAAGCAGACCTTCAAGGGGGTTCCAGGGACCTGGGCGAATGCCTGGCAGCGAGGACCGTTCTACGGCAACTGACGCATTGCCATGAAGATTCGGTCGAGGTGGCTGGCGATCGTCGCGGTGCTGGTCGTCGTTGTCGGTCTGGTCGTCTGGAGCAGGCAGGACGGAGGTGGGCCCGCACCGGTTGTGGTGGCGACCACGTCCGGAGAAGTTCGGGGCCTCAATTACCCCGATCATCGCGTGTTTCTCGGAATTCCCTACGCAGCACCACCCATCGGTGCCCTGAGGTGGCAACCCCCGGTATCGCCCCCAACCTGGACTGGGGTCCGTGACGCGACTGCAGCGGGCCCCCGCTGCATTCAGCCCAGCCAGAATCTGGCCGTAGATGTCAGTGAGGACTGTCTGACCCTCAACGTCTGGACACCTTCCGCGCAAACACCCGAGGCGCTACCGGTCATGGTCTGGGTGCACGGCGGCAGTTTCACCGAAGGTGGTGGAGACGCCTACGGTGCGCGCCGGCTGGCGTCGCGAGGCGGCGTTATCGTGGTGACGATCAATTACCGGCTCGGCGCCCTCGGCTTTCTCGCACACCCGGCGTTGGGTGACAACGGTGACGTGGGGAACTATGGGCTTGCTGACCAGCAGGCAGCACTGCGCTGGGTGCGCGACAACATCGCCGAATTTGGCGGTGATCCAGGCAAAGTGACGGTGGCCGGTGGAATCCGCGGGGAGCCATATCGGTCCGTGATCACCTCGTCGCTCCCGGATCGGCCGGACCGTTCCGCGCGGCGATCCTCCAGAGCGCACCCTGTCAGCTGCAGGCCGATCTGCCGACCGCGCAGCGGCTCAGCGTCGAGTTTGCCGAGGGCCTGGGCTGCGACGATCCATCGACCGCCGCCCAATGTCTGAAGGCCAAGCGCGCCGAGGACTTCGCCGAATCCCCCTGGTACGTCCGGCTCGGCGCAGACGGAATGTCCGGCCCTGCGACAGGAACCTCGATGCTACCGCAGGCAGCGGTATCGGCGATCGGAGCGGGCAAGGCTGTTTCGGTGCCCGTGCTCATCGGCACCAACCGCGACGAGTTCCGGGTGTTCGCGGCCGTTCGGATGCGCGCCGACACCGGCGCCTTCGCTGCCGAAGACTATCCGGCGCTGGTGGGCGAGATCTTCGGTGGCAGCGTCACCGAGATACAGCAGCAGTACCCCTTGCCGAAGCCGGACGGCGCCGATGTCGCGTTGGAATACGCCGCCACGGTCACCGACGGTGTCTTCGCCTGTCCCACCGATAGGCTGGCTCATGCGCTGGATGCCCCGGTGTACGCCTATGAATTCGCCGATTCATCAGCGCCGGCACCGGACCTCGGTGACGGTCTGCCGTTCCCCATCGGAGCCAGCCATGCACTGGAACTGCAGTACCTGTTCGAGATGGGTCCGCGTTCGCATCTGGATGAGACGCAGAGCGCACTGTCCGAGCAGATGATCGACTACTGGAGTGCGTTCGTGCGCTCCGGTTCGCCGAGCGCACCTGCAGCGCCGGAATGGCCGGCGTTGAACGACGATCCGGCCGTGGGGTCGCCGTATATGTCCCTGCGGCCCGACGGCAGCAGAGTGGTGGGTGACTCATGCCCAGTCACATCGCTGTGAGTTCTGGTCGTCGCTGAGCCGCTGACGATCGGCGACATCGCGGACGAGTGCGCTCACCTCGTGCACCGACGGCGCTCGGGTCGGCACACCGTACCGCGATTGCCACGTACGGGTGAATCCCTCCATCTGCAGGTCACACCACAGTGCGATCATTCGGCGCTGCAACGCTGTCGACTCCCTGATCGCAGTGCACTCGCACGCCACCGGGACAGCGGAATCGTCGGCAGGCCGGCAGCCGCCGTCTGTAGCACTTCGCGGATCGGCACCGGCCGATCGTTGACCAGATCACGGATCGACACAGCGCCTCTGGCGATCTGCCTATCGTGGGTGTTCACCAACGAGGCTGCCAGGTCGGCACGGACCATGGGTTCGGTGAGTGTGGTATCGGGTACAGCAATACGCAACTGAACGCTACGCTA
>JAXHOA010000006.1:0-3766 GCA_034520035.1 Mycobacterium sp.
CTCTCCAATAGAAAAAGTTCGCATGCTCGAACAAATCGATATCAGCGATGCAAACAAAATTCTCACAGCAAGGTTTGCCTAAGGTAAGGCGCGACGATCACACGACCGACGAAGGTGGCGATATATGTCCAAGGCGAGATGGATTGCCGGCCTGGGTGCCTGCGCCGTGGCGCTGGCACTCACGTCCTGTAGCTCGGATCGGACTCCGCATCGGAGACGACCGCTGAGAACGCCGAGGGCGGTGCGCAGAAGGTACTCATCTATTCCGGGCGCAACGAGGAGCTCGTGGCCCCGCTACTGGAACAGTTCACCTCTGACACCGGCATCGAGGTGGATGTCCGCTACGCCGGCTCCGGTGAGCTGGCCGCACAGATCATCACCGAAGGTGCCGGCTCACCTGCAGATGTGTTCCTGTCCCAGGATGCCGGCGCACTGGGCGCCGTCTCGAAAGCCGGCCTGTTCGCGCCGATCGACGCCGCGACGCTGCAGGCCGTTCCGTCGACCTACTCCGCCGCGGACGGCACCTGGGTAGGCGTATCCGGCCGGGCCCGCACCATCGTCTACAACCCCGAAATGGTGCCGACGCCGCCGAACACCATCGACGCGCTACTCGATCCCCAGTGGCAGGGCCAGATCGCCTATGCCCCCAGCAACGCTTCCTGGCAGGCGTTCGTGACCGGGTTGCGTGTCCTGCGCGGTGATCAGGGTGCCGAAGATTGGCTACGCGGATTCCAGGCGCAGAATCCTCGGCCCTACGAGAGCAATGGCCAGATCCGCGACGCGGTGGACGCCGGCGAGATCCCGATGGGGCTGACGAACCACTACTACATGTACGAGCTGTTGCAGAGCAAGGGTGCCGAAAACGTTGCCGCCCGACTGCAATTCATGGCTCCGGGCGACCCGGGCGGCCTCGTCAACGTCGCGGGAGTCGGCATCCTGAAGACCGCTCCCGACGCAGCGGCCGCCCAGCAGTTCGCGGCGTACCTCGTCGGGCAGTCCGCGCAGCAGTACTTCGCGACCGAAACCGCCGAGTTCCCGCTGATCGAGGGAGTCGCCGTCGTCGGTGACGTCCCGCCGCTGGCCGACCTGCAACCACCCGCGGTCGATCTGTCCCAGCTCGACGATATCGAGGCGACCCAGCAGATGCTGGTGGACACCGGCCTGCTCACCGGCTGACCGGGTGAGTTCCACGCGCCGGCCGCCGGCGCTGCTACTCGTGGCGGCCGGCGCAGTCGTCGCCGTCATGCTGGTGCCGCTGGTCTATCTGGCCGACCGCGCACTCGAACGTGGCAGCACGTTCGTCACCGAAGAGCTGCTGCGTTCGTCCACCACAGCGCTGATCGGTCGGTCACTGCTGCTCGTCGGCGTGGTCACCGCGGCGTGTGTGGTGCTCGGCGTCGGGTTCGCGGTGCTACTTTCGCGCACCGACCTACCGGGGCGACGCTGGTGGGCCGTCGCGTTGACCCTTCCACTGGCAATGCCGAGCTACCTGCTGGCATTCCTGTGGGTGTCCGCGATCCCATCGATGAACGGCTTCTGGGGCGCCGCGTTGGTCCTCACCTTGGTCAGCTACCCGTTCGTGATGCTGACGACGACAGCCGCGCTGGCCCGGGTCGACCCGGCGCAGGAGGAGGTGGCCCGCTCACTGGGCCTCGGCAGCGTCGCGGTGCTGTTCCGGGTCACCCTGCGGCAGGCCCGCGCCGCGGTCGCCGCCGGGGCACTCCTGGTAGCGCTGTACGTGCTCAGCGACTTCGGAGCCGTGGCCGCGATGCGCTACGAGGTGTTCACCTGGGTCATCTACGGCGCGTACCGCTCGGGGTTCAATCCCGCACGGGCGGCTATGCTGTCCCTGGTCCTGTTGCTGTTCGCGGTGGTCCTGGTGATCGGCGAACGGTGGGCCCGCGGGCTGGCCGCCTCCCGGGTGGGCACCGGCGTGCCGCGGCCCGCACCGCGTGCCCGGCTCGGCGGGTGGCGGTATCTGGCCACGACACCGGCCGTGGTGGTTCTCGCGCTGGCCGTGGCGGTTCCCGCAGTGGCACTGTCACAGTGGCTGATCGCCGGCGGTGCGCGCTGGGATATCGAGCGCTGGTGGGATGCCCTGACGTCGACGCTGTGGCTGTCGGCGGTGGCCGCACTGGTCTGTACCGCGGCCGCACTGCCGCTGGGGCTGCTCGCCGCACGGTACCGAACGCCGACCACCAGACTGCTGGAGAGCGCCGGCTATATCGCGCACGGTCTGCCCTCCATCGTCGTGGCGATCTCCATGGTGTCGGTCGGGATCCTGCTGCTACGCCCGATCTACCAGCGCGAGCCACTGCTGATCCTGGGGTACGTGGTGCTTTTCGTCCCGCTGGCCGTGGGTTCGGTGCGTTCGGCGATCGAAGCCTCACCGCCACGACTCGAGGAGGTCGCACAGTCTCTGGGACGCCGCCCGGCCGGCGTCTTCGTGTCGGTGACCGCGCGTGCCGCAGCACCCGGAATCGCCGCGGCGGCAGCCCTGGTCCTGCTGACCTGCATGAAAGAGCTTCCGGTGACGCTCTTGCTGCACCCGACCGGTGTCGATACCCTCGCGACGAGGTTGTGGGGATACAGCACCGTCAGCAACTATGCGGCAGCGGCCCCATATGCCGCGGCGCTGCTGGTGTTCGCCGCCGTGCCGACGGCGCTACTCGGCCTCTGGACGACATGGCCCACCGATAGGAGAGCCCATGGCTGATCAGGCCGGCGTCCACATCAACAGTGTGACAAAGTCATTCGGCGAAACGCCGGTGCTCGACGGGATCTTCCTCGATGTCGCCCCCGGCTCGGTCACGGCGATCCTCGGCCCGTCGGGATGCGGCAAGTCGACGCTGCTGCGCATCATCGCCGGCTTCGAGGACCCCGACGACGGGGCAGTGCGCATCGCGGGAACCACGGTGGCCGACCGGAGCATTTCGGTGCCGGCACACCGGCGGCGGATCGGGCTCATGCCGCAGGAGGGCGCGCTGTTCCCGCACCGCGACGTCGCCGGCAACATCACCTTCGGCCTGGGCCGGATATCCCGGCGGCGCAGGGAATCCGAGGTGGCCCGCTGGCTGGAGCTCGTGGGCCTCGACGGGTTCGCCGATGCCCACCCCCATCAACTCTCCGGCGGCCAACAGCAGCGCGTCGCGCTGGCCAGGGCGCTGGCCGCCCGGCCGCAGGTGCTGCTGCTCGACGAACCGTTCGCCTCCCTCGACACCGGCTTGCGGGCCCGGGTCCGGGAGGACATCACCGCCATCCTGCGCGAGTCGGGTACCACCGCGATTCTGGTGACACATGATCAGGCGGAGGCGCTCTCGCTGGCGGATCAGGTGGCCGTGCTGCTGAACGGGAGAATCGCCCAGCACGGCACGCCGGCGGACCTCTACCGACGGCCCGCTTCCCTCGGTGTCGCCCGATTCGTCGGCGGCACCATCGAGATCGCCGGGTATGTCCGCGCCGGAGTCATCAGCTCGCCACTGGGCGAGCATCCGGTGCGCAACACAGTGGCCGACGGTGCGGTGACCGCCGTGACACGACCGGAGCAGGCCACCGTCGTCCCGGGTGAGGGTGCCGACAGCGCAGTGGTCACCGACCTCCGGCTTCTACGGCCCGCATACGGCGGTGCCGGATCGGCCTGTGTCGATGGCACGGTCCTGCGAGTTACCCGAACCCGGCCGCGGCTCGGTGGCGGTCGGAGAGTCGGTGCGTGTACACGTCCGCGGCAGCGTACTGGCCTTCACCACGGCGGCGAGCATCCTCGCGC
>JAXHOA010000059.1:0-12828 GCA_034520035.1 Mycobacterium sp.
AACTGGGTGCGAGTCCTGATCAAAAAGAACGTCATCAGCCCGAATTGCCTCGATGAGCACCCACTGGGTGCTGACCTGATTCCTCATGCTGCGAACGCTAGTTCGGTGAGGGCTACTCCGCTGCGCGGCTCTCCTGCAGCTCGATTGGGGTCCCTTTTTGGTGCTAGTGGTTGCGTCACCCTCGTCCGACACTGCTGCGCCCGCCGCACGATCAGGTCGCGGTGAAAGGCGTCGAGCTGGTCGAGGGCGGCCAGCGCGGCGATCGGGTTGATCACGACGCGTGGTCCCCGGCGGTGATGCGCTGAGCGCGGGTGGTGCGGGTGGCCGGCGGCGGCGCAGGCTCCTCGAACGGTGACGGCGGGGCGGGCTGAGGCACCGTCGTGCTGGGCACCGGCGGATCGTCGGGCAGCGGCGCCGCTGGCGGCGATTGCGGCACCCCTGGGCCACCGGGCGCCGGTCCCGACAGTTCGATCGAGTCCGGTGGCGGGTCGGCCGGCACCGGTGCTGATGGTGGCCCTGGCGGTGGAGGTGCATGGCTTTCGGCCGGCGGGGGTCCAGCCGGAGGCTGTCCGGGCGGACTTGGGTCGGCCAGGGGCGGCGCCGAGGTGTGCGTGGACAGCGTCGGGTCGGTCTCGGTGGGACGGAAGATGCCCTGAAAACCCTTCTGGTCCTTGAGCACCTCTTCGAGGGTGTGGGTGACGCCGGGCTCGCTGGGGTCGGCGACCAGGCCCGGGGCTACGGCCACCATGGTCTTGTCCTGCCACTTGAGAACGTCTCCGGGCTGCATGTCCGAGGGGTCGACCTTAGCGCCGGGGTTCTTGCCGTCGCCGGGCAGCTCCAGCCCGGCGGGGCTGTAAGCCTTCTGCGCCGCGTCGCCGCCTGGCGACGCATTGTCGATCGCGTTCTGGGCCGCCTCGGCGGCCTGCTCGTTCGGTGCCTCGATGACCTTGCCGTCGGGCAGCGTCACGGTGGGCTTGGCGCCGGTCGTCGTCGAGTTGCCCGCCGGGGTGGCTACGGGTTCCTTGGCTGGGCCGGGCTGGCCCGGGGCTCCAGCCGCCACTGCGGCCGGAGCCGCGGGCGCACCGGCGGGGCCGGTCGCGGGTGGCGGCGGTGCGTTCTGCGGCCCGGGATTCAGGGGGGTGATCGCGGGCTTCTTGTCCTCGCCCTTGCCGTCGGTGTCGGACAGCTTGGACAGCTTGGACAGAGGCTTGACCGCATCGGCCAGCGGCGACAACGGGCTCCCACTGCCACCCATCGGGCTGCCGCCGCCGAGTCCACCCAGCGGATTCATCCCGCCGAGTCCGCCCAGCGGGTTGCCGCCCATCGGCATACCTGCACCGAACGGCGCCGCCGCCTTGGACAGCAGATCCTCAAGGCCCCCCTTACTCGATGCCGGATCGGCCGGCGGTGCGCCCGACGCGGCGGCCGAGTCGATCCCGGGCAGCGGCGTCCCCGCCGTCTGGGCCGGAACGGCGGGCCCACCGCTGGGGTTCTCGGGCACACGCGCGGTGGCGCTGGCCGCCGACTTCACCGCCGAGGTGACCGACTCCAGCGCAGTGGCCTCCGCTGACAGCAGCCCATCCCAATCCCCCTCTTCCAGCCCCGCAGCGGTGGTGTTGAACGTCGCGATCGCGCTGCTGATCGCATCGCGGCCAGCCTCGGTGATATTCGCCGAGGCATCCACCACGGCCCTGAAAGCCTTTGCTGCCGAATCAAACTCGTCTTCAATGCGTTTGAAGTCCTGACGCACCGTGTCGTACTGGTCAATTCCTGATCCCTGCCCGCTGCCGGTGCTGAACGGGAACTCCGGCAGTGCACTGCGGGCGGGGGTGCCGCTGCCGAACAACTCGTAGAGCCGGGCGAAAACAGCGGTCATCTGGTTGGGGATGTCGGGATCGACGTCGGTGGCCCACTGCGGGTACTGCGGAGGGGTCATCCCGGCCGGCACGCTGACCGGCGTGCTTCCCAACGCCGAATCGGGCCGCTGATCGGCCAGCGGGCCGACCTGGCGGCCATCGGCATCAACCGGCACGAAACCACCACCGTCGGGGCGGGCCTGGTACCACGGCCGTATCGGTTCGGCGATCGGCGTGAAGTCCTTGTTGGCCTTGGTGACGGTGCCGTCGGCGTTCTGGATCCAGTTCTGCTCGTTGTCGGCGTCGTGGTAGACGATCGTGCCGTCGGCCGGCAGTGGGGTGCCGTCGCCGAACACCAGGGAGCGCGGCTGGTCGCGCTCATCGGTGTTGAACCGGATGTTGGGATCCCCGTAGGCGTGACGCGCCCGCTCAAGTACCTGCCCCCAGTACGGGTCGTCCTTGCCGATGTTCCAGGACTCACCGTTGGGTCGCCAGCCCCGGTTCCAGCCCATCGCGAACCCGACCCGCTGAATCGGATCCCAATGCGTCAGATCACTGAAAACCCTTGCATCGTCGCTCATTACAGAGTCCCGCTTTCCTTGGCTGCGGCGTCGGCCGCGGTGTACCACTTCGCCCCGTCACCGCGCCGCAGATCCTCGGCCGCCGCGGTGATGGTGTCGACCGACAAGCGCCCGGTCGCGGTAATGCGCGAGATCCACAGCGCGACTCCGCGGGGATCGGCGCCCGCCTCGACGCGCTGTTTGAGGAGGTCGAGCTGTGCCCGTGTGAGCACCGCTGGCGGCTGGTGTGTGGCGTCCATTTCCGAGGTCCCTTCCCTCATGAGGCCCATACCGCGGGTGCGGTTCGGCGTTGCGCGGCGGCCACCAGGTCCTCGGCGACCAAATACACCGCCGGCTTGCCGGCAGTGGCCTGTCCCTGGCGGTCGACGTGCACGACCCGCAGCGGGGCCGGTCCCATGATCGACTCGTCCTCATAGGGGTTGGCCGACACCGATCGGATGGGCAGTGCGGCACGGGACTGGATCACCATGACGTAGGCCTGCTCATCGGCGGCGAATTCCAGCGCCACCGCCGTGTTGTGCGTCGTGCTGGCGATCTGTCCGAGGTCCACGCGCGCCCCGACTGGATACACCGTGTCGAAGAGCGCCCGCTGGTCCCAGCCTTCGGGGACGGGAACGCCACGCAGCACGGTGGCGGCCGGTCTCCGATCGGCGTCGGCGTGCTCGGCGAACGCGCCCAGCACCGCCACCACACGGTGGGCCATTGCCCGGGCAGCGGGCGCTACTGGTGGGGGCTCGTCCCCGGTGAGGGCGCGGTTCATCTCCGGTGACCAGCCGGCGGTGTAGGCGGTGATCGCTTCCCGATCGGGCTCGGACAGGCTGTCGATGAAGTCGTCGGCGTCGTGGTCCTGCCAGGTTTGCAGCCGCCCCCTGCGGTTGGTGTAGAACTCCCAGGCCTCCGGGTCCCCGGCACGTTCGGCAATGACCGGATAGTCCGCAGCCGAGTCCCGGCCGTGGGCACGAATGCCGCACCGCCGCAACGCCTCGAAACGCTGGCACTCCTCGGCCTGGCGCTCCAGCGCCGCGACCAGCGCCACCGACGACTGATAGCGGGCACGCTGATGCCCCGAGCAGCGCCGCGGCCCACCCGGTTCGTCACGTCCACGACACACGCCAGGGAAGTACCAGAGCTTCACGGGTTTTCCGTCACCGCCGGCGGGAATTCACCGAAGATGCCGCGCTCGTCCCCGGTCAACGCCCAGGTGTTCTGGCGATCGGCGGCCGCGGCCAGGCGGTCTCGGCGGCGCCGGTCCCAGCGCCAGCAGACATTTCCGAGGGCGACGACCACCAGTAGCGGCACCAGCCACGCCCACTGCCACACCATGCACGCGACCCAGAACACGCTCAGCGTGGTCCACCCCGGGTGACGCTGACACCAGTCCCTGGGTGCAGGCGGCGCGACGATCTGCACTGCCACCACCGTTGGTGTTGCCAGCGCGGCGGTCCACTGCCGGCCATCCCAGAACCGATACGCCGCAGCGCGGGTGGGGTCGGGATACCAGCCCGCCAACACGGCCATGGCGGTCAGGCGACCGCGGGGGCCAGGCCGCCGTCACCGGCGGCCAGCAGCAGCAGCAGCCGGTCCCGGGCGTCATCATCGGCAGGGTCGTCATGCAGCTCGTCGCAGGCGATTTTCACCAGACGCCGCCACGACGCACGCGACACCACACCGTCATGCGCACCGACACCGTTGGAGTTGGAGTACGCCGTCGGTACCCGGCCCAGCAGCTGCCGTAACCGGCCAGCAGCCGCCGCGTCATCCGGGTCGCAGTAGAGGTCATCGCACGCTTCCTGAACCTGAAGCCGCATCCGCTTGGCCATCTCAAGACCTCCCACACCCACAGGGCAACTAGTTTGTTTGACTATTGGCAACTACTGAGTTTGATGGTGTCACGTCAACCCGTAAACATCAACCCAATTTGACGTTGTTCGGTCGTTTGATTTGATGCGCGGCGAGCTAGGGTGGGCGAATGGCGTTCGACGAACTCACCGATGATGAGTTGGCCTCAGAGCGTCGGCGGATCTTTGCGGGCGCGACCGAGGCCGCCCAGTTCGCCGCCGCGCAACGGCTCGCGGCCGAGCTTGGCCATCTCATGACGGCGCAAGGTGTCGTCGATACCTTGGCGGTCGGTGACACCGATCTGCCGCACTACGACCTCGTGAAGACCTTCGAGAAACGGTGGGCACTGCTTGTGCTGCAACTCCTGTCCGGCGTCGTTGTACAACCGACGGCGGCAGTATCTGACGCGCGCGAGCGCGGCGCGACGGTGCCTGAAATCGCCAAGGCTCTCGGCCTCACCACTCAAGGTGTGTACGCGACCTATCGGGACCAGGTTGTCGGCCGTGGTCAACGCTCCCGCACGAAATAGGGCCAGAGATTTCCGGGGACGCGCTATCGCTGTAGCGCGCCAGACCGACCCGTCCGTTTTACGCTGGCTGGGCTTATGGCGACCAGCAAGGAATGCCTAACCCCATGTCCACGCGCAAGAAACGGAACCAGCCAAAGCGAAAGCTCATTGCTCCGCTGCTGCCAACCACTCTTGATCTCCCGGTGTGGGAATACCGGGAGTACGCCGGCACGGTCGCCGCTGACACCGGGCAGACCGCCGATGAGGTGTTGCACCGTCTTCTCATCAGGCGGATTCGGGTCATCTCTCCGGGCTTTGAGCGCATCGACGAAGTGACGCCCGCCCAATTCGCCAGTGAATTCGCCGATGAGCGCTACGACGCCACGGGCGACCTCCACGAGTGGCTCGCAACGATGACCGCGCTACACAACGGCGGCCTCTGCGAGTGGGACGCCGCACTCCGCGCCCATCGACTCACCTATCGCGACCAGCCTTTGGCGGCCGGTTCAGGAGAGTGAGTCATGACGGCGGCGCGCCCGCTATCGGCGGTGGCGTCACGAAACATGGGCCAGCTCGGTCGCAGTCGGTGCCAGGGCGGCCGGTTCGGTGGCCGGTCTATCGGTCCGGTGAGTGGCCGCACTGGTCGCCACGGGCCGTGTGGGCGGGTGATCTTGCGGGCATTCCGCGGCGGGCAGGTAGTCACCGTCGTGCCTTCGGTCGCGCGATCGTTGCGCGGATCTCGGTGAGCATCGCGGCGCGGTGACGGGGGTTGGCTGGCGTCGAGATTGGTTCCGGGGTGGTGTTCTGCGGTGGTGAGAGCGGGGCGGGTATGACCGCGCTCGCTACCTGGCTGTTGTCCGGGCTGGCGGCGGTCACGCCGCCTCGGTGCGCCCCCTCGGGGCGCACCGGAAGCCGTCGCAGTCGAGTGGCGAGAAATGCTCCAGGCCTGTCGATCTGGTTGGGCCAGGACCAGCCCCGGGCGCGCATATCGGCGTTGAGCGCGGCGAGGATCTGGGGGGCGGTCCAAGCGGTCAAGTCCAGTCCCGAGCGGGTCAACGCTTCGCAGATATGCCCGCTGTGCACGTGGGCCAAGCCCTGACCACCGGCCACGATTCCCGCGGCGATTTTCTGCACATGCAAGGGCCGTGGCGCGCAGCGCCGGCCCTGCCGCTGAGGTTGTTTCGAGGGAGATTTCTTGTTCGGCGCGCGCTTGCGCGTGCTTGGTGAGTTCTTCTGAAGGTGAGAAAACCAACTCTCCCTACGGGAGGTTGGTAGGGGGACATTTTCCACAGGCTGGCCGTCGCCAGAGCCGGGCGTGATTGGTGGGTTGGCTGCGGTTTCACGTTCAGGTCGTCGGCTGATCAGGTGCCAGACCGAGGGCCGGTTACCGGCGGTGTGTCCGGTGTTGGAGCCATGCCCTCGCGCAGCTTCGACCGCGAACCCGGCCATGCCGAGTACCTGCCAGGCCCGCTGTACGGTCTTGATTGCGCAGCCCAACTCCTCCGCGATCCGCGCCCTGGTGACCGCCGCATTGCGGCCCGTACCGTGATCGGCGAAGCTCGCCCACAGTCGGGCAACCGCCACGACCGTGGCCGGCGAAATCGACACCCGCGTTTCCCGACACACCTCTTGTAGCCCCGGCCCGTCGGCCCACGAACTCACCGCCGACACCCAGCCCCGCCGCGACGTCCACACCGGCACCGTCGGCTCTACGCACCCGACCTGCTGCACCCACTCACGCCGGCGGACCGAACGCTGCGCACGCGCCATCCGCGCCGCCGACCCACCGCCGCTGGCAGGTGTGGGGAAGCCGCCCATCCGTGACGGCGGTCCACCACGACCAGGACCACGCCCCCGCCCGCGCCCGCCGCGCGCCGAGCGCGGCGCGCAGTCCGCCGCGCTCACGACGCCCACAGCGGTGCTCACCACGTGGCCACCACAGTCCGCGGCCAGCACCCCGCGGCCATAACCACGACGGCGCCGGTGACCGCGCAGCGCCGCCCAGCGCCGTGCTGCCGCGCACAGGCCGCGCGACCCTCAGCGGTGCCCAGCCAGATTTCACAATCGCCCAGCGAACCCGCGCGGGCTGGGCCGCATCGGTGCACGTGGCCGGCGCGCACCCGGCGCGCACCCGGCGCGCACCCCGAACCGCGGAGCGCGCAGCAACGCGCACCACACAATCAGGGGACGAAAAATTTATGTCACGATTTGCGCGCCCTGGTGTACCTGATTCGGGGTATGCGCTACCGTGAGAGCTGCCTACCAAGACAGTCCCTTCGGGGAAACGGGGTGCCAGCCCCACACGAGCCGAGCTACCAACTCGACTCGAAAACTTCAGAACGAAGACCTCCGAAGCCCCTGGTTCCCGCCGGGGGCTTCGAGGCGTTTAAGGCCTGAAGCTTTGTGGTGCTACCGCACCCGAACTATTCAGATGTTTGAGAGGCCCGGCGCGGAAGTCGCGCCAGATGCGTGTCAGATCGCCAGCTGCAACCTCCCATCGTCGATGACGTAAGAGGCGGGGGCTTCCCCAAGTATCAGGCGAGCAACATGAGGCCGGCGGGCGAGATCCGGCCGACCGATCACAGCGGCGGCGAGGTCGCCGAGCAGCGTTGCTCGTTTGGCGCCGATGCGGGCGGTGATCTGATCCAGGGCCATACAGACGGGCGTAGGGAGCCTGGACGCGATCATCAGGCACCCCGGTAAAGGGCTTGGGAGAGGGCCGTCATCGCCGCCCAGGGGCCATTCGGCGGGCGGGCTGATGTCGAAGCGCACAGCCTCGACGAGATCGGTGCGACCAACCATGGCGGCTGCAGCGTCGGCCAACAACGTGGAGCGCTGGACGCCGGTCTCTGCCGACAGTGTGTCGATGCCATCGCGAACGCCGGCCACCACGTAAGCGTTGACTAGGACCCGATCCCCCTTGTGCCGTTGAGCCATACCGCACACTCAAACCCACATAACTGTTTCAGGCACGCGCGACACGCTATGAATCCAGGGTTGCTTTTCCGAACATCGACACGCCGGTTGAGCGGCCTGTTTGCTCCCACCCCTTGACAAGGGGGGGTACGCTGACCGTGCAACAGAGTGATAAGGGCAGCGTAAGCCCACTTTCCAAAAGTAGCTGGGCTCTATATATCCTGCTATATAAGCTAGTAGGCCATTGGTGCATATCTGCCGTGAGAAGCGAATACATCGATGCAGGTCAACGTATTATCACGCCAGTTGTGACGGCATATCTCACGTATGAGCGGGCGATCGCAGTACTTCGCGTGTTCGTCGCATGACCCCTGCCAGATTGACCCCACTCGATCGAGTGAGAACTTGGTGACAGCCGAGAGTTGATCGCGGGTTCCTGCCCGGGGCCTGGACAGGACTGTTGACTGGCGATTCGACGACGAACTGAGTCCAGCCGCCCCGCAACGGAATAACTCGACCTCAGTTATTTGGCGCGCGCGGGGGCGGCCCTACTGCGCTGTGGTGGTGCCGAACGGCGGTTCTTCCGATTCGATCTCCGGTATCGCCCCGAACGTCTGCTCGACACCCTGCGGGGCGTCGTAGATCTTCCCCTCCGGGAAGATCGCAGGGTCGCGGTTGATTCCCTCGCCGGCGCCCTGCTTCTGCCCGTGCATTCCGTGCATCGGCATCATCGGCATCATCGGCATGCGACTGCCTGCGGCCGACGTCGGCGATCCACCGCCCGGGGCCTGCAGCGAACTGGACTGCAGCGCGCTCGACGTGTTCATCGGGGCCACCGGCGTCTGCAACCCGGCCGGCATCGTGGTGCCCGGGTCCATACCCCCGCCACCGCCACCACCGAACCCGCCGCCGCCCAAACCATCGAGCCCGAGATCTGGAGTGGCGACCTCGGTCGCCGACTCGGCCGCCTGTTCGGCGACCTTGCCGACGAGCTGGCCCACCTGCTCGCCGGCCTTGCTGACAGCCTCGTTGAGCTTGCTGCCGATCTGAGACAGCTGCTGGGAGAGTTGTTGCGCGATCTGGCCGCCGGTTTGCGCGCCCATTTGCATCATCTGCTGCATCATCTGCTGGGCCTGGTCGTCGCCCAACATCTGCTCGGCCTTGTCTTTGGCTTCCTGGTCGATCGACTCCGGATTAAGCGAACCTGGAGTGCCCGAGCCCACCAATCCCTGCCCTGGGGTGCTGCCATTCTGGAAGCCAGAAGCATTCTGGGTGTCTTGATTCTCGATGCTCGACAGTGCCATGTTGGTCTTGGAGTCCTGGGACTGAGCGTCGTTGGACAACTGAGGCGGCACTGGACTGAACCCTGTGGCAATGCCGTTGGTCAGCAGCGAAATCCTCTGCCCGAGCGGGCTATCACCGGACTGCGGCGGGTTCGAAGTGAGCGCGTTGTCGAGAGCATCGGCCGCAGTCTGCACGTCTTGAGCCAACTCCCGCGACGTGTCCCGAAAGTCGCTGTATGAATCGAAACCCATCTCGGTCATGTCATTCAATCTTTCTCTGCGGACAGTAGCTGCGGGTGCGGGTTCTCAGAGAGCAGTGTTCGGTTAAGCCGAGCGCGCGCGGACAACGGAATCGAGAGCATTGCCCACGGCCTGGATGAGGCTGTGCGGGCTGCGATCGGCGGATCGGGTCCAGGCGATCTCCGATAACCCGACCTTGATTTTTGGCGGGTGGTCGATGCAAGTGCGTTGGTTGACGGCTTCCCACTGCGCGACCGTGATGCACCATTCCCCCGGTTCGTCACCGCGAGGGCAGAACAACCCTGTGGATTCCGTACTCCGAGGGCGGTTCGACTGCGTCGTCTGGCCGGGCACATGTTCATACGCCTCAACCACTAGGCCGCCCTCCAGCGGTGCGCGCAGCTGAAGGTATCGCGGTGGTGAGGGAAGGGCTACGTAATCGCGGTCGTAGTCGTAGTCGACGACAACCGGGGTGATCCCGAACCCGGCGTGAAGTGCGCGCAGGTGCGCGGCATAGGCCGATCCGATGCGCGCGACGTGCGCGGGATCGAGTGCCAACACGGGGTCCGTTTTCATACAGCCTCTTGACGACTCTGAGGTAGGTACTTCTTCAGCATGTCCATGAAATAGAGCGAGTTCTCGAGTGCGCCTAGCGCGTGCGGGTTGCGCAGACCGAGGACGGTTTCAGCGACGTAGGTGCGCGCGAGGAGCGGCCGATAAGCGTCGGCTCCAGCGGTGTCGAGCTTGCCGACCGCGACGGCGCGCACGTCTGCGCGGGCGGCGCGTTCCTGGTCGCGGAGCGTGGCGTGTTCGGCCTCCAACTGTTCCCAAAGTGGGCGCAGCTGGTGCTCGATACGGCACGGGTTGTGCCCCGGAACGTTGTGCACATACGTGAGGATGCGATGGCATATCTCGCCGACCGCTCCGTCTGTTATGACGTTGGCGCGGTGGACGACCTTGTTCGCGCACCCAAGTGCGCTGCCGCGCTGCGCGTTCTCGTCACCGGTGATGGCTTGTGCCTGCGCGAGTAGATCAGGGTCGACTTGCAACGTCGTGCGGGTGGCTATCTCGCCGTGGAGAAGAGGAACCGTGGCCAACAGCTCGGGGTGCGGGTGTGTGTACTCGTCGACCACCGGAGCGAAGGGCACACTTTCGGCACCACGTGCGCACTGAATTGTGTCGCCGCAAGCGCGGTGAGCTTGCCACCTACCGCATGCGCGTATTCGACGATCACGCGTGCCGGATCAGTCAATCCTTCCCACCATGCGGCCTCGGGTGGTCCCAAGGCAGCTCGGCGGCGGCGGGTAGAACGGTGCCCGCCGGCATCCATCCTCGTCCACGATCTGTCGTGATCACGATCTGCTTGCGGCCGCTAGCGACGACGCTTCCCGCGGCCCAGTTCACCTCAGAATGCCCGCAGACCGACTCAATCAGCACGCGCACCGCCGCCAGGTCCTCGTAGAGCGGCGAGCCGGGACCAGGCGCCGCAGGAGCGATGAAAAACGCCGGCGCGATCGGTAAATCGTGCGCGCCCATCGGAACAATCGGAGTGGCAGCACCGCCTGGTGTAGCGCCAGAAGGCGGCACAGAAGGACCGTCCTGGTGTGTCTGCGGTGACTGAGAAACCGGAGCGGCCGTGTTGTTCGAGGACTGTCCCGGCGGCCCTGACGGAGCACCACCAGCACTCGGAGCGGACGACGCAGGAACAGGACCAGGTGCTGCGGGAGCGTGCACGCCAGGCGCCGGTACTGGCGGAGCAGCTGCAGCAGGGGGTGGCGGCGCGAGCGCACTTCCCGGCGCCACCGGAGACAGCGTCGTGGCCGGCGGAGCAGGTGGTGGCACTGGCGGAGGGGCTGGAACCGCCCCCGCAGCCGCTGGCGCGATCGGACCCGCCGCGCTCACCGGCGGCACCGCCCCACCCGCACCCGACAAGCCGCCAGCCGCAGCAGCTACCGGCGCCGCCGCACCTGACATCGGAGCAACGCCAGCGGCGGGCGCCGACGCGGCAGGGGACCCACCACTAGATGGCGCTGACTGACTCGAAGCCGCCGCCGCCGGCGCTGACTCCCCCGCCCCGGTCGTCGAACCACCTCCCGGCGCGGCGGAACCAGTACCCGCACCAGCAGTAGAGGACGGATGAGCCGCATCCGAACCCGGGGAACTGACCGCCGCCGGGGACGAGTTGGCAGCCGATGTGCTGCCCCCGGCGGTTGGGGACGCTGCGCCATTAGGCGCAGAACCCGCACTGCCCGGCGCCGACGAGGCCGCAGCGCCCGGAGTCATGGAACCCGGGTTAGAGGGCGATCCGCCAGCCGGCGTGCTTCCGGGCATCGCAGTCGCGGCTGGTGTTTGGCCGGGACCTTGGATGCCGGTGGTGTTGCCGGCCGGGGTGGCGGCTGGTGTTTGGCCAGGGCCTTGGATGCCGGTGGTGTTGCCGGCCGGGGTGGCGGCTGGTGTTTGGCCGGGACCTTGGATGCCGGTGGTGTTGCCGGCCGGGGTGGCGGCTGGTGTTTGGCCAGGGCCTTGGATGCCGGTGGTGTTGCCGGCGGCTGGTATTTGGCCGGGGTTCGACAGCCACACGGGAATTGCCTGCGCCGCGCTGGCGCTGATGCCCTCAATCGCCTTCTGGCCTTGAGCAAGAAGCGAATTGAACCGCTCGTCCGCGCCCTTGATCCCAGCCTTACGCTCTACGTCGGCCTCTTCGAGAAGCCCGTTGTAAAGCTCGGCCGTGCCCGCCATGGCGAACTGCGCATTCGCCAGGGCCGTTTGAGCAGCCCCGACCGCAACGCCCGCCGCAGCAACTTGTGCCCCCTGGATGCCTACTTCGACGAAAATCTTTGCCCAGGTAAGCGAGATCGCGTTGACCAGCATTCCGGTGCCAGAATTCATCATTTTCTGCGAGCCGGCTAGGCCGTCCCCGGACTCCGCCTGCATGACCTGACTTGCGCCGGTCAATGCTGTTGAGAGGGCCATGAGCGATTCGACCGTGATCGAGCTTTCCCAGTACGGGCCGAGGAGCTGGTCGACGAACCGACCTGGCGGCTTGGGGGTGCCTATGCCCTTACTCGGCGATTCCGCACAGTTGGTTCAACTGTGCCACGGAGACGTTGGTCTGGACGGCATCGGCCGAGGTGTACGTGCGGTCGTTGAACTTCTGCACCTCAACTCGGCGGGCGTCCACGTATGACCGAGCCGCGGCGGCGACATCGGGCGGGTTGTTCGTGATCTGCGGTTCGAATAGGTCCATGGCTTTGGTAATCACGGCGTTGCGACTTGCGATCATCTGATCGATGCCGGGAGTGTCCCAATCCCAACTGGTCGAGCAGCTCAAGCTCTGGTCGAGGGCGGCCTTAGTGGACTTCCATGCTTGGCACGTTGAACTACTAGCTGCGTCCCCGGACGCAGGTGCTTGCTCCGTCCCTGGGGCTGGTGCCGCCGGCGTGCCGGTGTCGTTGCGATCGACGGCGAGAAACAGTGCGCCTGCGATGAGTGCACATCCGATCACGATGCCGGCGAAGATGATCCAGATCGGGCGCCGCGACGGCTGCGGTGCAGTCGGCGGGTATGGCTGGTGCGGCAGCAATACGCAACTGAACGAAGCATAC
>JAXHOA010000113.1:0-3029 GCA_034520035.1 Mycobacterium sp.
CGCTGGGCAGCCACACCGGTCGCCCCGGCGCCTCCAACCACGTGGTGCCCTCCAGCAGGCGCCCGAGCACCGTCCGCGCTTCGAGGCGGGCCAGTGCGGCGCCGACACAGAAGTGCAGACCCTTCCCGAATCCCAGGTGTGTTCGGGCTGCGCCGCGATCGAGCCGGAACTCATTGGGGGAGTCGAACTGTCGCGGATCGCGGTTGGCGGCACCCCATAGCAGGAGCAGGTGCTGGCCGGCGCGCAGGTCGGTTCCGGCCAGGGTGCAGTCGGTCAGCACGTGCCGATAGTGCCCGCGGAACGGTGACTCGTAGCGCAGTACCTCATCGATGAAGGCCCCGAGCAGCGCCGGAGTGTCGCGGACCTGACGCTGCACGTCCGGACGGGTCCCCAGCAGCCAGGCCGCGCTGCCCAGCAGCGCGGCCGTCGACTCGGCACCGGCCGCGACGAGTTGGATGAGGACAAGTGCTGCGGTGCCGGCGTCCAGGTCTCGGGCCAACTGGCCCATCAGGGTGTCGCCGGGATCTGCCGCGGAGCTGTTGAATTGCTCGGTGAGATAGCCGCCGAGTTCCATTGCGGCCAGCCCGGCGGCGGCGAGTTGGTCGTCATCGACCAACCCGTCGAGCAGTTGGGTGCTGGCGTAGGCGCGGCGCACCAGCTCGTCGACATCGGTGTCGGGCAGGCCGAGCAGGCGCGCCACCATCATCATGGGGAGGCGATTGGCGACCTGGCCCATCCATTCCAGGTCGGTGCCCGTCCACAACTCCTCGAAGCCGGCGCCGATGACCGGTTCCAACGCGAGCAGGCGTTTGGCGGCGAGCTTGAGCAACACCGGTTTGCGATGGGCGGCGTGCAGCGGGTCATCGGCGGTCGCCAGGACATGTGATGGGTCGCCGGCTCCGGCCATCTCGAACGGGGAGACCGAACCGTTCGGTCGGTACACCATCGTTGCGGTGAGATTCGAGGAGAAGTCGCCGGGGCGCGCGGTGGCCTCGATGACCGCGTCCCAGGTGGACACCACGAAGAAGTCGCTGTCATCTATCTGCTGCACGGGGTCGGCGCGCAGCAGATCGTAGAGCGGGTAGGGGTCGTCCAGTCCTGTCTCGAAGAAGTGCTGTGCCGCAACCATTTTCTCAGCGTGCGGTGTGGCGGCGGGCAGCGTCAACGGTGCGCCGAGAAGTCGATACGGGCGCGACGGTGCCGGCCGCGGTGGCTGTCTCACAGGGGTCGTCCCACCTGGGTCGATCGCGAGATGGTCAATACAATCTGTCTCAGGATGAGATAATCTGCCCTTGATGTCGCAGATACGTCCGGACTGGCTGCTCGGCGCCGAGCGCGGTGCCGCGGCGGCCGAGCGAATCTACGCGGCGGCGGCCGAGATGCTTGCGCGCGACGGGATCGATGCCCTCGATATCGACGCCCTTGCGGCGCGCGTGCATTGTTCGCGCGCGACGCTCTACCGGCACACAGGCGGCAAGACGCAGATCCGGGACGCCGTGCTGGCGCGCTCGGCGGCGCGCATCGTCGAGACGGTCCAGCAGGCGGTGACCGGGTTGTCCGGACGCGCGAGGGTGCTCACCGCGGTCGAGGTCGCGGTCGGCGAGGTGCGCACCGATCCGGTGGCCCGGTTGTTGGTCGGCGCGGGCGGAACCACGGCGTTGGTCACCTCGGACACGGTGACCGGTTTCGCACGGGACCTGGCCGGCCTGGCCGATGATGATCCGGAGGCCGCGAACTGGATCGTCAGAGTCGTGCTGTCCCTGTTGTTCTGGCCGGCAACTGATCTCGCGACGGAGCGCCGAATGTTGCAGCGCTTTCTGGCTCCGGCGTTCGGGCGCGAGCCATCCTGACCCGATGCGCCCGGCCTGGGTCAATTCTTGACGCAGCGAAAACCGATGTGGCTCATGCCGGTATCGACCATCTGCGGTCGCCGCGCCGCCGGCCGGTACCGCATGCAATAACTGTCCGCGCACAGGAAGGACCCGCCCTTGATCACCTTGCGGGGGATCTCGAACTGTGGCTGTGCGGGGTCGTAGCTGTCCGCGGCGCAGCAGGGGCCCGCGGCGCGATCCTGCCCATACCAGTCGGTGGTCCACTCCCAGACATTGCCGGCCATATCGAGCAGGCCGTAGCCGTTGGGCTCGAAGCTGCCGACGGGCTGGGTCGTGCCGTAGCCGGTCTCCGGTAGGTAGGGAAACTCGCCGTGCCAGTAGTTCGCCTTGCGCTCACCGGGCCGCTCCGGGTCGTCACCCCAGGTGTAAGCCGCCCCGGCCAGCCCACCGCGGGCCGCGGCCTCCCACTGGGCTTCGGTGGGTAGCGCGAGTCCGGCCCATTCGGCGTAGCTCTGGGCGTCCTCGAACGCGATGTGCACCACCGGGTGGCGATCACGGCCGGTCAGCGATGAGCGGGATCCGCGTGGATGGTTCCAGCAGGCACCGGGGGTCCAGGTCCACCATTGGCTGAGGTGCCGTAGATCCACCGGTCCCGCAGTGCGCCGGAAGACCATCGAACCGGGAACCAGGTTCTCCGCGGGTGCGCCCGGGTAATCGGCGGGGTCGACCGGGCGTTCGGCGACGGTCCGGTAGCCGGTGGCGTCCACGAAGGCGGCAAACTGGCTGTTGGTCACCTGGTGACGCTGGATCCAGAAACCGTCCACGGTCACCTCCCGTGCCGGCGCCTCCTCGGGATAGTGCATGTCGGAACCCAGAGTCGTGGTCTGTGGCTCGATCCAGACCAGGTCGTTGTCACGCACTGAAGACGGTGGACCAATCATCGCGCATGCTCACGACGGTCCACCCGTATTGCTCGGCATGGCCTAGCGCACGCTCCGCCCCCGCGGTGTAGGAGAATTCGCGTTCGGCATCGTCGTGGAGCACCAGCAGTTTGAGGGACGGGCCGTCCTGGCCGCCGGTGTAGGCCAGCATCTCGTCATCGCCATTGGAATTGCCCGCCGCCAGGATGGGGCGGCGGCCGATGCGATTCCAGATGCGCACCGGTTTCTCGGGCCCGTCATCCCAGATGTCCAGAGC
>JAXHOA010000111.1:0-28789 GCA_034520035.1 Mycobacterium sp.
GTCACGTACTCCGTCACCAACTCGAGCGCTCGGGAGATAAGCGGATGGAAGGAGATGCGGCACCAGCCAGGCAAGAACCCCACCGACAACGAGAACGACGCCGCTGCCGACGAGGCGGCGGAGGCATCGACGCCGGACTCCCCCGAGGATCTCGCAGAACGGGAATCTTCCGAGGAAGCGAATCACGGGCGATTCGGCCAAGGCTGGCTCGTCAGCATCTGCCAGGTGCTCTTCCTGGCGGCCGCGGCGCTGTCCGCGGGCGGCTACCTGCTGGTGCGGTCCAATGCGCAGAGCGAGCAGATCGCCCGTGATGACGCGGTCGCACTGCAGGCAGCCAAGGACTGTGTGACGGCGACCCAGGCGCCCGACACCGCCTCGATGGGCGCCGCGCAGGCCAGGATCGTCGATTGCGCGACGGGTGATTTCGGTGCCCAGGCGGTGTTCTACAGCTCGATGATGATGGAGGCTATCAGGCCGCCAACGTCCAGGTCGAGGTCGCAGACCTGCGTGCCGCCGTGGAACGCCACCACGACGACGGCTCCGTCGACGTGCTGGTGGCGGTCCGCACCAAGGTGACCAATTCCGAGACCGCCGATCAGGAGCAGGGCTACCGGCTGCGGGTCACCATGCAACGTGCCGACGGTACCTACAAGATCGCCAACCTCGTCCAGGTCACCACGTGACGGCCGTGCTCGACGAGATGGACGACACCGAAGTGGCCGGGCTTGCGGAACCCGCATCCTGGGGTGCCCGGGCCGCGGCGCTGGGCATCGACGTGCTGTTCGGTGTGGCGCTGATCGTGACGCTGGCCCTGCTGGCCTGGACCGCGCCGCTGATGGGCTGGATGTGGTGGGTGTACGTCGTGCTGGCGCTGCTGGCGGGCCTGGCGATGATGGTCAACCGTTGGGTGCTTCCGACGATCACGGGCTGGACGGTGGGGCGCGCCGTCACCGGTATCCGGGTGGTGGGCCGCGGCGGCGCACCCGTGGGCACCGGCCGGTTGCTGGCCCGCGATCTCGCTCATCTGCTGGACACCGCCGCCGTGTTCCTGGGCTGGTTGTGGCCGCTGTGGGACCGGCGGCACCGGACCTTCGCAGACCTGTTGCTGCGCACCGAGGTTCACCGGGTCGGTGAACCCGAACGGAACCTGCGCCGGCCGGTGGCGATCGGGCTGGTGGCAACCACGCTGCTGTGCGCCGTCGCGACCGCCGCCGGCTATCTGATGGTGTACCGCCAGGACCGCGCACTGGACTCCGCGCGCGCCGAGATCGCTGCGCAGGGTGCCCGCATCGTCGAGCAGATCCTGAGCTACGCCCCGGACACCGCCAAGGACGATTTCGCCCGCGCGCAGTCGCTGGCCAGTGACATCTACCGACCGCAGCTGATCGAGCAGCAGGAGGCCCTGCAGAAGGCTCCGCTGGTGTCCAACGAATACTGGACGGTCAACGGCGTGGTGCTGGAACAGCCGGCGTTGACCACGAACACGGCATCGATGTTGTTGGCGATGCAGGGACAGCGTGGCAGCGACCCGAATGCCATGCGGTTCATCACCGCCACGGTGCGGGCCGACTTCGTGAAGACCGGCGATCAATGGCAGGTGCAGAATCTGTCCGTGCTGACCAAGCCGCGCACCGGGGGCGGCCAATGAGCCCGCGCCGCCTCGTCGAGGCCGACGCGCCGGAGTACTTCTACGCACCCATCGATCCGCCGACACGGTGGGGTTTACCGTTGGTCGCCGGGATCTCCGCGCTGTTGATCGCGGTGACGCTGGGGTTGGCGACGTTCATGACGGTCTCCCACGAGTCGGACCGCCGGACCCAGATCCGCGACGCCGACGCGCTCGGCTATGTGCGCGCCTTCATGACGGCCTACACCACGCTGGATCCGTTCAACGCCAACGACTACGCCGACCGGATACGCGCGCAGGGCACCGGGGAGTTCGTCAAGACGTTCACCGAGAAACAGAACGAGATCGTGCTGCAGGTGGCCCGCAACGAACCCACCAACGGTGAGGTGCTGGAAGCCGGTGTGCAACGGTGGAACGACGACGGTAGCGCCGACGTCCTGGTCGCGACCAAGATGACCACCACCACCCCGGACGGCAAGCAGACCATCGAGACCGGAAGTCGTTGGGTGGCAACGGCGATCAAGGAGGGACAGCAGTGGAAGATCAGCCGGCTGATTCAGGTGATCTGACCACCGAGGCGGACGCCGAGGCCAAGACCGAGACCGAGACCGAGGTCGAGACGGAGTCCGACGCCGAGAAGGAGGTCGTGGCCGATACCGACGAGGAGCTTGCCGACGAGGTGGCGCCCGACGAGACGGGGGCCGAACCCGTCCTGGTGCCGCACCGCCCGCCGGGCCGCGGCGTGAAGATGGCTGCCGTCGCCGGCGCCGCCGTGTTCGTCGCCGCTGCCGCGTTCGCCGGGGCCAATGCGGCGCCCTACCTGAGCGACCGGGCTTTGGTCCAGGTGAAGTTGGATATCGCCGGCACTGCCGCCGACGCCATCACCACATTGTGGACCTACACACCCGAGGACATGGAGACCCTGCCGGATCGGGCCGCCAAGTTTCTCGGCGGCGATTTCCAGGCCGAGTACCGCAAGTACATCGACGCGATCGCCGCCCCCAACAAGCAGGCCCAGGTGTCCAACAACACCCAGGTGCTCGGCGCCGCGGTCGAATCGCTGGAGACCGACAGCGCATCGGCGATCGTCTACACCAACTCGGTGGCGACCAGTCCGGTGACCAAGAACATCCCGTCGCTGCGGTACCTGTCCTACCGCCTGACCATGGAGAAACGCGGAACCGACTGGCTCATCACTCAGATGAACGCCATCACCTCGCTGGACCTGACGCCCAGACTGTAGCGGCTGTCGGGCGCATATTCATGAAATCGCCTGTCTCGCATCGGCTCACCGTGACGGCGCTGCTGTTGCTCACCTTTGCCACCGGCCTGGTCGATGCGGTGAGCGTGCTGGTCCTCGGTCATGTGTTCGTGGCCAACATGACGGGAAACGTGATCTTCCTGGGGTTCTGGTTCGTCCCCCATTCGGGTGTGGACCTGTGGGCCGCGGTGGTGGCCTTCCTCAGCTTCGTCACCGGTGCGGTCATCGGCGGGCGAATGGTCCGCCACCTCGGTTCCTCAGGGCGCCGCTGGCCGACGGTCGCGCTGGCGGCGGAGGTCGCGCTGCTGATCGTGCTTGCGGTGCTGGCCGGCAGCGGTGTGCTGCGCTACCACGATGACACCAAACTCATCCTGATTGCCGGGCTCGCAGTGGCGTTCGGTATCCAGAACGCCTCCGCCCGACAGTTCGGTATCCAGGAACTCAGCACGACGGTGCTGACCCAGACCATCGTCGGCATCGGGTTCGACAGCAGGTTGGCCGGCGGCACCGGGCACCGCGAGAAGTTGCGCTACACCGTGGTCCTGACGATGTGCGCGGGAGCAGTACTCGGAGCGACGCTGACATTGCACGTGGTGGCCCCGGTGATCGGTCTGGCCGCCGCCGTCGTCATGGCAGCGGCCCTGATCTTCGCGTTCGGGCCGCCGGCGCCCGATGCCGGATAGGCTGACCGCATGTCTGCAGTCCTGGTCACCGGCGCGGGCCGGGGCATCGGCCGCACCATCGCCGAACAGCTGGCCGCCCACGGTTGGGATGTCATCGCGGGCGTACGCAGCGAGGCCGATGGTGCGGCATTGACGGCCGTTGATCCGCAGCGCATTTCGGCGATCGTTCTCGATGTCACCGATGACGGGCAGGTCGGTGCGCTCGACAGTGTGCTGCCCGCTCGGCTGGACGCGGTGGTGAACAACGCGGGCATCGTGATGGCCGGACCGATGGAAACCCTGAGCAGCGAACTGTGGCGCAGGCAGCTGGATGTGAATGTCGTCGGTCAGCTCGCGGTGACCCGGGCCGTGTTGCCTCGACTGCGAGCCTGCCACGGCAGGGTGCTGTTCATCTCGAGCGTGAACGGCCGGCTGTCCACTCCGTTGATCGGGGCATACGCGGCATCGAAGTTCGCGTTGGAGGCCGCCGCCGATGCCCTCCGAATGGAACTGAGCCCATGGCGCATTCCGGTGGTTCTGATCGAACCCGCACAGACCGACACCGATATGTGGCGGACCGCGGGGACCATGGTCGATGACGTCGAGGCCGCGTTGACACCCGCCGAGCGTGAGCTGTACGCGCGGCATATCGCAGGGATGCGCAAGTCGGTGCCGATCTCGCAAAGAATGGCTGTGGCGCCGGAAAAGGTGTCTGACGTGGTGCGGGCGGCGCTGACCGCCAGGCGGCCCCGGGCCCGCTACATTGTCGGCGCCGGACCCCGCCTTCAGGTGGCGCTGATGACGAATTTGCCGGTGCGCGTACGGGACCGGGTGTTGCGGACGGTCATGCGCCAGCCCTGATCGATGGCTTCGATCATTCCCGACCAAACGCCCCGGCCCTGCGATCTTGAATGTTAAGTTTTCGCTGAGAACTGCATGGGGCAGCGGGGGAGGTGCGGGGTTGATGGCTGGAAAACACCGGAACGTGGTTGAGCGGACCAGGCGGGTCGCGGTGGTCACGGCGGCTGCTGCGACGGCGACGGCACTGACGGTCGGTGCGGCGGCACCGACGCCGCCGCCACGCCCGGAGGAGCATTACCTCCGGGCGGTGGAGCAGCAGGTGGACCTGCGTGCGGCGGTCAGCCCGTTCGGCCCGCCCGGCAGCCTCTCCGATGTCACCGGTGGCTCGGGGCGGGCCGCCTACAACACCTTCCAGGAGTTCATCGCCGCCTACGAGCGGGCGCTGGCCGGTGTCAACCTTGCTGGTGGTTTCGGTCTGAACATCGAGAATCTGCTGGGCCAGATCCCGACGGCGTTCCTTGACGACATCCTGGGTGCGATCCCGATCGATCTGGGCTCGGTGCTGACGCCGATCCTGGGCGGTCTCGTCACCCCGCTGCTGATCAATATCCTTGACCTGCTGAACATCACGGACGCCCAGGGCAACATCACCTTGTCGGCAGTGCTGGGCCTGGTCGGGCTGGACCTGTCGGACCCCCTGAACCTGGCGGGGCTGAACATCCCCGGGGTCAACATCATCACCCCGGGTGAGCCATTCCTGCTGCTGAAGATGCTGGCCGGGCTCGACCTCGGCTGGACCCCCGGCACCGCCAACGCCGTGGCGGACGCCATCAATCAGACGCCGTACCTGGAGGTCGGAGTCGAGAACCTGCTGGACGCGGTGCTCGACCTCGCGGGCGATGCCGTCGGGAACATCCCGCTGCTCGGCCCGCTGATCTCCGCGGTGCTACAGGGCGTCGAAGACATCAATCTCCCGGACCTCAACGTCATCGATGTCCGGATCCCGATCGTGATCGGCTACGGATTCGGCGCGATGGCGGCCGGTTCGGCGTATGAGCAGGCGCTCGCCGACCTGGGCAACCAGCCGCGGCTCGGAGCCAATGGCGGTGGCCCGCTGGGCAGCCTCACCCTGCTGCCGATGATTCTGGCCAACAACGTCGGTCGCGCCAACGGCGGCATGCTCGCCCGGTTCTACCCGCTGTTCGAACTGCTCGGCATCGACCTGATCACCCCCGATGTCCGGGCCACCAACGCCGGGACCGGGATCCCGGTACTGGGCACCGGAATCGAACTCGGCGCGGCGAACCTCGTGCCGATCAAGGTCGATGCCACCGTCCAGTACCAGCCCTACTCGGACTTCGCGGCGTGGCCGAATCCGTTCACACTGTTCAACAACCTGCTGGCCGGCACCATCGGAGCGTCCTACATTCTGCGCGGTGTCGAGTTGGACAGCGCGCTGGACCAGATCCTCGACGAGGTCGGCGAGACCGTCAGCGATGCGCTGGATCTCGGCAATCCGTTGAACATCAACATCTACCTGACCTTGGCGACCAGCACGCTGCCGCTGCTGGAGCCGCTCTACCTGGCCGGCGATCTGCTGAACATGGTGAGCTTCGGGACGTTGGGCACCTTGCCGATCCGATTGGCCAACGCGCTCGCACCCGCCATGACGAGTCTGGTCAATCTGGGCTATACCGACGTGGTGCGCAACCCGGACGGGACCTACACCCGCACGCTGGACGACCCGGACACCGCGACACCGTTCATGTCCTTCCCGGATGTGAACTGGGGCCGGGCCATCAACGATGTGCTGACCTCACTGGCGAACGGATTCCACAAGGAGTTCATCAGCGGCAACCCGACCGCGGCGCCGCCCAACGTCCTTGAGAACCTGGGCAAGCTGATCCAAACCCTCACCAAGGGACTGAATCTGGGCGGCCTCACTGCCGGGCTGCAGGACGGCCTCGACAACCTGGTCGCCGGTCTCACCGGGCAGGCGAGTCGCCAATCCCCGAATGCGGCGCGCACCCTGGCCGCCGCGGCAGGCGATCTTCCGGAGCCCGATGCCAAGCTCGTCACCCTCTCGGTGGATCCCGACGGAGATGTCCCGACCGGCAAGCACGCCGCCAACCCGAGCGCCGCCATCCCCGAGGACTCCGGGCTGGCGCCGAAGCATGCGGCGCCGGACGATGAGGAAGCCGAGGAGACCCCGAAGGCGCCCGTCGAGGCCGAAACACTTCCGGGGGCAGAGGCTCCCGCCGATACGCCGGCCGAGCCCGAGCCCGAACTCGTGGCCGAGGCCGAGGCCGAGGCCGAACCGGAAACTGAGGTCGTTCCCGACACCGAGGCCAACCTCGACGCCGAGGCCGAGGCGCCGGCGGTGAAGAAGCCGACGTTCAAGAAGAATCCCCTGCAGAACGTGGTGCGTGACATCACCAATGCGCTCACGCCCAAGAAGAAGCCGGCGGCAACCACGTCGAGCACCGGGGACACCGAGACAGACGCGAAGAAGCCCGCGACTTCGGAGACCAAGAAGTCGGAGACCAAGAAGTCGGAAACCAAGAAGTCCGAGACGAAGAAGTCAGACACCAAGAAGGCGGATAAAGAGGCCGCCTAGCCGTCCCCTTTCGGTAGGGCAGGCCATCGCCGGGTTCGCACCCACGAAATCCCTTGGTGCGGGCGGATATACGCACCCCTCGTTGGAGCGGTCGGTGCCCGCTTCGAACGGTGGACGTGTACGTCCTGGACATCCGCCTGACCGATTCCGTGGGTCCGTTCCTGATGGGTATCCCCATGTGGCTCGTGGTGGCGGGTCCGGCGGCGCGTTGTGCCGCCGGACCCGCCGTGCGGGCGGTGTTCACTGTGGAGTTGTCAAGGTGCCGTGCGGGTTTGGTTATGCGGCGGTGGGTAGGTCGGTCATGGTGCGGCGGGCGTGGGATCTCAGGTGCGCCGGTTCGGGTTCTGACGGTTTGTGGGGTGGGATGAACCAGGGGGTGGCGGTCGGGGCCGAGGTAGACCTGCCAACCGCCGTGATGGATCGCGCTGTGGTGCAGCCGGCACAGCAGCACCCCGTTGTCGATGCAGGTGGCACCCCCGCTGCTCCAGGGTTGGATGTGGTGGGCGTCGCACCACGAGACCGGCCTGCCGCAGCCCGGGTGCGCGCACCCACCATCGCGGACCGCCAACCCTTTCCGGATCGCGGGTGTGAACAACCGCTCGGCGCGCCCCACATCCAACGGGGCGCCCGCACCGTCGACAGTCACCGTCGTGAGGGTGCTGTCGCAGGAGACGAGGTCGGCGGTGCGGGTGCTGATGGGCCCGCTGAACCCCAGGGAGTCCACGAACCCCGCTGCCTGTGGGCGGATCAGGGTGACGTGCGGCAGCACACCACCGGACATCGGGCGCTGCGAGCCCGACAGGTAGGTACGCATGATCTGACCGAACGCGTCGGCGCGACGCTTACCCACCGGGCGGGGGTCCGGGGATCCGTCGGGCAGCGGGACGGGCCGGCACAACGGGTCCAGTGCGGCCAACAGTTCTTCCCCGGTCAGCGCGTCGAGATCCAGGGCGGCACTGACCCGCCCGTCCTCGGTGTGCACCAGCGTCATGTCGTTGAGGTCGGTGTTCTCCGCGACCGGCACCGCCCCGTCGTCGTGAGGTTCGGTGGCGGCTTTATCGATGGCGATCTCGCGGGCCTTCTTCCTGACACCCGAGGGGGCGGTCTGGATCATCAGCGTCGTCACGACGCCTGCCCGGTCTTCCTCGGAAAGGCCGACCCTGGCGTCGATGTGGGTGACGCCGCGTCCGACGGCGTCGGCGAACTCGATGCCGATCCCGCCGAGGCGCTGGGCCCGGGTCAACGCCGGCAGGGTGTGCGCGGCCCGGCCCACCCGCGCCGCGCGGTGCGCCGCACCCGGGGCCATGCCGCAACTGGTGAGCAGATCGGCTCCCGTGCGCAGGTGTTTTCGCGCCGGGATCCCGGCACGCTCGGCGGCCGCGACCGCCTGAGCGATCACATGATCGACCAGGTTGCGCGCGGTCACCGCAGCGGCCAACACCGCCAGCAACCGCTGTTCATCAACGATCCGGCGCGGACAGTCCAACAGATCAAACAGCCGGCGATCGGCATCGTCCTCGGGCGGCGGCGCGACAGCAAGGTCATCGATCAACGCATCAACAAAAGTGTCGAGATCAGTGGCGTCCATATGGATACCGGCTTTCACAGAAGGCGCCCCAAGCGGGCACGATCAGGCAATACGGTCCGCACAACCCCACAGGGGCCATCGAACCTCGCGGCGACCGGAGTCGCGGTCTGTGCTCACCGGATGACGATGGGAGCAACGTCGCATTCGAACTTGTGTTCGATACTACGCCGAATCGGGGCCCCGTGCAAGGGAGTATTTGGGGAGATGGGCGACAGTTCGATGACGGTCCTCGTTGCCGGCGACGGCGAGGACATTGGAACCGTTCGCGTGCCGAGAAATGGAAGGGGGAGAAGGGAGGGGGGGGGAGGGGGGGGGGGGGGGGGGGAGAAAAGGGGGGGGGAAGGGGGGTGAGGGGGGGGGGAATGGGGGGAGGGGGGGGAGAGGAAGGGGGGGGAGGGGGGAAGGAGAAGAAGGGGGGGGAAGGAAAGGGGGGGAGAAGAAGAGGGAGGAGGGAGGACAGGAGGGGGAGGGGAACAGGATGACGAGGCCAACGGGGCCTAGTTGAAGGCCAACCAGCTGGGTAGCGCGCGTTCCCGCGAATCGCAGAGCACCTGTAAGGTGTCACACGACCCCTTGGGGACCCCCGCGCCCGCCCACATGCCGCCGGTGTCACGACGCAGCACGATGGCCGAGGATCCGCCGCCGTCGAGCAGCAGTGCGGTGTCACTTCCCAAGCCGCGGAACAGGTCCTGTATCTGATCGGGTGTGTAGCTGCCGCCCTGGAACACGTACATCTCGTCGCGGTCACGGGCATAGGCCAACGCGGTGCGCGCCGCCGAAGGGCCCGGATCGTTCATCTGCCCGGTGTCGCCCGGGGCGAGCAACCCGAGACCGCTCACCGCGACGAAACGGGTGCCCTTGTTCATCAGATCGGCGATCACCGGGCCGGCCGCATCGAAGTCGTCGGCGGAGCGCGGCGTCACCACGAACGGTGCGCCCGCGACCGGCAGGATCATGGTGGACAGCGGGGTCCAGACCTCGTCGCCCCCGGACAGGCCCTGTTTGCCGGCGTAGGCGACGGTCCCGGTGAGTGGCACGTTCACCCGGCCGAGCCCGCGGGTGTTGTCGACATAGGCGCCCAGCGGTGAGCTGCAGCCGATGGTCTTCCAGGATCCGCGCTGCTGGCCGCGGATGTCGAAGAAGTTGGCGTTGATGGCAATGGTGGGCTGCCCCAACGCCTGCCACGCGGCGATCGGGGTGTAGATCTCCGAGGCCTGCACCAGTCCGTCCCCGGTGCGGGCGCCCGGGGTGCGTTCGCACCGGGACTGATAACCGTTGTGGGTGTCCACCAGCAGTCGCGGTGCAAGCCGCTGGGAGGCGGATTTGATGATCATCAGGTGACCGCCGCTGCCGCCCTCGTACCAGTTGCCTGCGGCATTGAGCATCGGTGTCGGGTTCCCGCCACCGAAGTTGTACACCAGGTAGGAGCCGCGGGTGTTGGCGATGGCGGTCGCCAGCAAGGGTCCGGCCGTCGGCGGCGGCCGCGATCGGTGCACCCGTTGTCGTCGCCAGCGCCGCGGTGACCGTCAGCGTCGCGATACCGGCGGCGAGGCGCCGGAGACGGGCGGCGACGATGGGCACGGCGCCCCCTTCGGGCTGGTGTGGACAGACGACTCGCACTAATCACACCAGCAACACTCTTCACTTACGTCACGACACCGTCACGGTTGGGCATCGGGCTATCGCTTGAAGCTCAGCGGAACTGGGTAACCGGACGAAACCACACGGCTATATAGGGAGCAGCAATGATCGGAACCATCATCAGCGCCCTGTTCGTCGGCCTGATCGTTGGCGCGTTGGCGCGATTGATCATGCCGGGCAAACAGAGCATCGGCGTCATCATGACCATTCTGTTGGGTGTCCTCGGCTCGGTGGCCGGCAGTTGGCTGACATACCAACTCGGGTACGGAAACGCCAACGGTGGCTGGGCCATCATCCCGTTCCTGGTCGGGATCGTGGTTGCCATCGTGCTGATCGCCATTTACGTCGGCGTCACGGGTCGAAAGGACACCACGGTCCGCTAGCCTCAGCCCGGCGGCGCAAGCCGGTACACCGCATCGGCGTAATCGTCGGTGACGTACACCGCGCCGTCGGGGCCGGCCACGGCGGCAACCGGCCTGCCCCAGCGACTTCCGTCGGGTGCCTGGAAACCGCCGACCAGGGTCTGCTGATCGCCGAGAACACCGTCCCGCCATGCGAAGAACGACACCTCGGGCTCCTGCGGGTTCTGGCGATTCCAGGATCCGTGCACGCCTATCAGGGCGCCACTGGTGTACGGCGCCGGAAGGTGGCCGTCGGTGAAGCTCATCCCCAGTGGTGCCGAATGGGCGCCGAGGCTCTGTTCCACCCGGGGCAGCGCGGCGCAGTCCATCGCCTGGCCGTCGGGATTGGTCTGGACGTCACGGATCAGCTCAAGATCGGCCGGGCCGCCGTCGGGATTGCAGTAGGGCCAGCCGAGCTCGCGGCCGGGCGTCAGCCGGGCGACCGATTCGGGCGGGTGGTCGTCGACGTAGGCGGGATCGACCGCACCCGTGCTCGGGTCCGCCACATTGTCGCGATTATTGACCGCCGTCCACACCGCACCGTCGGGTGCGATGGCCAGGCCGGTGCCGTTGCGGACACCGGTCGCGAACGGCTCCATCTGACCGCCGCCGGCGGGGACGCGCATGATGGTCGCGCGCGGCGGGGTCGCCGTGCGGTCTTCCTCGGAGATGTTGCCGGTGGACCCGATGGAGAAGTACACGTCGCCGTCGGGGCCGACGGCGACGCTCTTCAGGGCGTGCGAGTAGGCGCCCCGCAGCTCGGGGCTGCGGGCATCGGGCAGGCCGTCGGCCACGGTGCGGCGGTCGGTGGCGGCGGCGTCGCGGTAGGCGTACACGTCGACCCGGTCGCTCTCGGCGATGTAGAGGGAATCGCCGACGAAGGTGAGCCCATGCGGCTGGTTGAGACCGTCCAGCAGGACCTCGGTCCGACCCGCGCGCATCGAAAGCACCTGTCCCGCACTGGGAACCGAGACCAGCATCGCTCCGTCGGGTGCCCACGCGGCCAGCCGGGGCTTGGATGTTCTGGCCCATACCTCCAACGACCAGCCCGCCGGGACCAGCGCTCGGCGGGGCTCGTCGAACGGGGCCTCGCCCATACCGTCGGGCACGGCGACCGTCACTTCGGTCAGTCCCGCTGCGGTCGGTGCGCGTGAAGTGCCCGGCGGTGCGATGCTCGGGCTGCCGGCGGAGGGCGGCCCGGCCGGTGTGCCGGTCGAGCAGGCGACCAACATCGCCACGCCGGCCAGACCGCCGACGACTTTTCGGCTATCCGCCCAGACCGGCATGCATCTCCCAGAGCAGGATCTCGGATGGCTCGGTGGCGGTGACCCGCTGTCCGCCGGTGGCGGTCAGGCGTGCGGCATCGCCCTCGAGCAGTTCGCCTGCGCCTTCCAGGCTCACCGCCCCGCGCGGTACGAACAGATGCAGGTAGGGCGCCTGGGGCAGTTGCACCGATTCGCCGGCCTGCAGCCGCGCGCCATGAAGGGCGGCGTACCTGTTGCCGATGGTGATCGCCGACTGGTCGCGGTGCTCGGGCATCCCGGAGGCGATCGTGACCAGCCCGCCGCTCAGCAACTCGTCGTCGATCTCCAGCTGCTGGTAACCGGGGTCACGGCCGGACTCGTCCGGGACGACCCACATCTGCACGAAATGTACTGGCTCGCTGTGGGTCTCGCGTCCGGTGAGGGTCCAGGAGTCGTTCTTCTCCGAGTGCAGGATGCCGCGGCCGGCCGACATGCGTTGGGCCAGGCCCGGATAGATGACACCGTTGTTGCCGGTGGAGTCCTGATGGACCAGTGAACCCTGCATCACCCAGGTCACGATCTCCATATCGCGGTGCGGGTGAGTATCGAAACCGGTGCCCGGCGCCACTCGGTCGTCGTTGTTGACCAGCAGCAGGCCGTGGTGGGTGTTGTCCGGCTCGTAGTGTCCGCCGAACGAGAACGAGTGCTTGGAATCGAGCCAGGAGATCCTGGTCGCCGCACGATCCGCCGCGGGCCGGATGTCCACGGATGCGGTTCGGGTCATCGATGCTCCTCTGAGATCAGTGCCCAGCCTAGGCGCGGGGCGATGGACAGCACAACTTAAATGATGTGTCATGTATTCCATGTGGTTGGACGCGCGCGAGCAGGCGCTGTGGCGGAGATACCTGGCGATGACTGGACGGCTGCAGGCCGCGATGAATCGTCAGTTGCAGCAGGAGTGCGGATTGTCGCTGGCCGACTATGACGTGCTGGTCGCGCTCGACGAGTCGCCGGGATGCCGGATGACCGATCTGGGGGAGCACTTGGGCTGGGAGCAGAGCCGCGTGTCACACCAACTGCGGCGGATGCGGGACCGCGGCCTGGTGGACCGCCACCGCCCCGATGACGACCGGCGCGCAGCGATCGTCGAACTGACGGCGCAGGGTCGCACCGCGCTGAGCGCCGCCGCGCCGGCGCACGCCGAACTGGTGCGTGCGGTGGTCTTCGAGGGGATGACGGCCGCTCAACTGCGCGCGGTCGATCGGTGGGTGACCGGGGTGCTGGACCGGCTCGGCTGACGCCGGCAGCGGGTCAGCCGGCCGGGTCCCAGCCGTGCATCGCGGCATGCATCTGATCTCCGTCGAGCGCAGCGGTGCCGAGCGGCTTCTGATCCGGGTGATACCGCATGCCCTCCAGCAGGAGTGCGACGTAGCGACGCCACAGTTCGGGATCGACATGGCCGGCCCACTCACTGACGGTGCCCGCCAGCAGGCCGATGATCGGGGTGTCGGTGTGCTCGATATCGGCGCGCAGGTGGCCGTCGTGGCGTGCCCTCTCGACCAATGCGGTTATCAGTGGCACCAGTTCCTCGCGGGCACAATCGACACGATCCCCGCCGTATGCCTTGCTGTAGATCATCTCGCGCAGTCCGCGGTCGGTGGCGGCGAGCTCGCACTGCCGCTCGATGAACCACACCAGGCCGTCCCATGAATTCGGCTGCTGCAGCGCGGTTTCGGCCAGACAGACAACCTCGGCGATACCTTCCTCGAAGATCGCCTCGACGAGTTCCTCCTTGGTCGCGAAGCGTCGATAGACGGTCCCGACGCCGACGCCGGCGTGATGAGCGACATCGTTGAGGGTGGCTTCCATGCCCTTGATGGCGAACAGCTCGCGCGCTGCGGTGAGCACGCGCTGTCGGTTGCGCTCGGCATCCTTGCGCAGGCCGCGACATGGTTTGTCAATCACGAAGTCCACTTTAGTGACGTCCCTTACCTCAACGCTATAACCGGATTGACTCTATCCACTTGTGGGTTTAGATTCCAAGATCAGATCGCATGCCGCCGGTGGCTCGCGGCGTCCCTCATTGAAAGGCAGCACCATGCCTGCAGTTTTCGTGCGCGCTCTTAAGGCCGCGAAACCGTTGTCCGACAACGGCGGTCGTGCGCAATGACCGTCATCAAACGGGTCTGGTTGCCCGTGCTGGTGGTGTTTGCGATCGCGATCGGCCTGGTGGCCGTCTCGAATCTGCGCTCGGTGTTCGGATCGGACGGTGCCATCGTCACCCCGATCGACGCCGATACCGCCGAAAACTTCAATCCCAAGGTCGTCACCTACGAGATCTTCGGGACGGGCTCCTACGCCAGCATCAACTACGCCGACCTGGACGGAAAGCCACAGCGCACGGGCGAGGTCAGCCTGCCCTGGACGCTGACCCTGGAGACCACGCTGCCGTCCGTCATGCCGAACATCATGGCCCAGGGCGACGGTTCCTCCATCACCTGCCGCGTCACCGTCGATGACGAGGTCAAAGACGAAAGGACGGCTGACGGTATGAACGCCGCCACCTACTGCCTGGTGAAGGCAGCATGACCACTTTTGTGGACGATTCGCCGACCGACGCCATGCCACCGGCGCGGCACGCGGCCCGTCCGAGGTTGCCCCGCTTCATCAGAGCCTTCGCCGTGCCGATCGTGCTGGCCTGGGTGGTCATCGTGGCGCTGCTCAACACGGTCGTCCCGCAGCTCGAAGAGGTCGGCAAGCTGCGCGCCGTCTCGATGAGTCCCAACGACGCACCCGCGCTGATCGCCACCAAGCACGTCGGGCAGAAGTTCGAGGAGTACGACACCTCCAGCTCGGTGATGATCGTGCTGGAGGGCGATGAGCCGCTGGGTCCGGACGCGCACGAGTTCTACGACGAGGTGGTGCGAAAACTCAACGCGGACCACACCCATGTGCAGCATGTGCAGGACTTCTGGGGTGACACGCTGACCGCTGCCGGCGCGCAGAGCATTGACGGCAAGGCCGCCTATGTTCAGGTCTACATCGCCGGTGATCAGGGTGAGGCGCTGGCCAACGAGTCGGTGCAGGCGGTGCGCGACACCGTCGAAGGCACCCAGGCCCCGCCGGGCGTGAAGGCGTACGTCACCGGGCCCGCGGCGCTGACCACCGACCAGAACATCGTCGGCGACGCCAGCATGAAAACCATTGAGGGCGTGACGATCATCATCATCATCGTGATGTTGCTGATCATCTATCGATCAGTCGTCACGATGATCGTCACCATGGCGATGGTGTTCGTCGGGCTGTTGTCGGCCCGCGGCATCGTGTCCTTCCTCGGTTACTACCAGGTGTTCGGACTGACCACCTTCGCGACCAGCATGGTGGTGACGTTGGCGATCGCCGCCGCCACCGACTATGCGATCTTCCTGATCGGGCGCTATCAAGAGGCCCGACGATCCGGCATGGACCGCGAATCGGCCTATTACGACATGTTCCACGGCACCGCGCACGTGGTGCTCGCATCCGGCTTGACCATCGCCGGTGCCACAGCATGCCTGCACTTCACCCGGTTGCCGTACTTCCAGAGCATGGGCTTCCCGCTGGCGATCGGTATGACGATCGTGGTGGCCGCCGCACTCACGCTGGGCCCGGCGCTGATCTCGATCGTGACGCGGTTCGGAAAGGTGCTGGAGCCCAAGGGCAATGGGCGCGCCCGTGGCTGGCGTCGGCTCGGCGCCGCGACGGTCCGCTGGCCGGGCGCGATCCTGGTCATGGCGATCGTGCTGTGCATGGTGGGTCTGCTGGCCTTGCCCGGCTACCACACCATCTACAACGACCGCATCTATCTGCCCAGTGATGTGCCGGCCAACGTGGGCTACGCCGCATCGGATCGGCACTTCTCCGATGCCAAGATGAATCCCGATCTGGTGATGGTCGAATCCGATCACGATATGCGCAATCCCGCCGACTTCCTGGTGATCGAGAAGATCGCCAAGGCGCTGGTGCGGGTGCACGGGATTGCCTCGGTCACCACGATCACCCGCCCGGACGGTAAACCCATCAAACACGCCTCGTTGGCGTACACGGTGAGCCAGAGCGGCAACGGCCAGATCATGAACAACGATTTCCAGCAGACCGTGCTGGACAACACCTTGCAGCAGGCCAACGAGATGCAGGTGACCATCGACTCGATGGAGACGATGCAGCGCATCACGCTGGAACTGGCCGATGTCACCCGGCGGATGTCGGACAAGATGAACGACACCTCGGCCAACCTCAACGACGTGCGCGATCATCTGGCCGATTTCGACGATCAGTTCCGCCCGCTGCGCAATTACTTCTATTGGGAGCCGCACTGCTTCAACATCCCGCTGTGCTGGTCGATGCGGTCGGTGTTCGACAGCCTCGACGGCATCAGCACGATGTCGGACGATTTCACCGAACTGGTCCCCGACATCGAGCGGATGGCCGAACTGACACCGCAGATGGCGGCCGTGATGCCGGCGATGATCCAGACGCTGAAGAACCAGAAGCAGATCATGCTGAACCAGTACCAGGCGCAGAAGATGCAGCAGGATCAGAACATCGCCATGCAAGAGGACGGCACCGCGATGGGAGAGGCCTTCGACACCGCGCGCAACGATGACACGTTCTATCTGCCTCCGGAGGCGTTCCAGACCGCCGACTTCCAGCGCGGTATGAAGCTCATGATGTCGCCGGACGGAAAAGCGGTGCGGTTCACCGTGTTCCATCAGGGGGATCCGTTGACCGAAGACGGCACCGAGCGCATCGATCCGTTGCGCATCGCGGCCGCCGACGCCATCAAGGGCACCCCGCTGGAGGGCTCGACCGTCTACGTGGGCGGTAGTGCCGCGATGTACAAGGACATGCAGCAGGGCGCCGACTATGACCTGCTGATCGCCGCCGTCGCATCGTTGATTCTGATCTTCCTGATCATGGTGATCCTGACCCGGGCCATCGCGGCGGCCGCCGTCATCGTCGGCACGGTGGTGCTGAGTCTGGGCACATCCTTCGGGCTCTCGGTGCTGCTCTGGCAGCACATCGTCGGTATCCCGTTGGGCTGGATGGTGCTGCCCATGTCGGTGATCGTGCTGCTCGCGGTGGGTGCGGACTACAACCTGCTGCTGGTGTCGCGGATGAAGGAGGAGATCAACGCCGGGATCAACACCGGCATCGTGCGATCCATGGCCGGCACCGGATCAGTGGTCACCGCAGCAGGATTCGTGTTCGCGTTCACCATGATCGGCATGCTGGTCAGCGACATGATCGTGATCGGGCAGGTGGGTTCCACCATCGGTCTGGGGCTGTTGTTCGACACGCTGGTGGTGCGATCGCTGATGACACCGTCGATCGCCGCGCTGATGGGCAGGTGGTTCTGGTGGCCGCTGCATGTGCGTCCGCGGCCGAAACCACAGCCGTGGCCCAAGGTCACCCAGCAGGTGAACGCATGAAGCGGCGGATGATCGCCGGACTGGTGACGGCGTTGGTCGCGCTGCCGATCGGTCTGGCGCCCACAGCGTCCGCGGACCGGGATACCGATTTCGCCACCGAACTGCACGGTTTCGGGATCTACGGCCAGCGCGACTACAACGCCTGGCTGGCGAAGATCACCTGCAAACGCCTGACCACCGGGGTGGACGCCGACGCGGGCGAATCGGCGGTCTTCCTGTCGGGCAACCTCGCGCGGACGGCGAGCACCGAACAGGTCTGGCAGTTCCTGGGCAGTGGGCTGCGGCTGTACTGCCCCGAACATCTCGGGAAACTCACCGCGATGTCCGACAATCCTTCGGAGGCGCCATGACCCTGCACAGCATTCGGTGGACGATGCGGGCGCTATTGCTGATCGTCACGGCATCGGCCGCGGCGGCGCTGCTCGCGTCGCCGCAGGCATTCGCCGATGCCACCGACGAGTATCCGATCCCCAGCAAGCAGATCGAAACGTCGTGCGACGCCGAGCAGTACCTGGCGGCAGCGCGCGACACCAGCCCCATCTACTTCGAGCGGTACATGCTGGACAAGAGCAACCGGCCACTGGACGTGCAGCAGATGGCGGAAGACCGCATCCACTGGTTCTACTCACTGGATGCCGCCGGGCGGCGCCAGTACTCCGAGGACACCGCCACCAACATCTACTACGAGCAGGTGGCCACCCGCTGGGGAAACTGGGCGAAGGTCTTCTTCAACAACAAGGGCGTGGTGGCCAAGGCGGCCGCGGTCTGCATGAACTATCCGCGTGGTGACCTGTCGGTGTGGGACTGGCCGGTGGCTCGCTGACACACGGCCTACCATTGCGACGCATGGGAGAGCCGTACCCGGACGAGTACGACTACGACGACTTCGCCGATGACGACGACGAGATACCGCCGCGTCCCAGCAACCGGGGAGCCGTGGGGATCTTCCTGCTCGGGTGGCTCCTCCTGCCGACGGCCGGCATTCTGCTCAGCGAGTTGCAGAGCCCGTGGTTCGAGGTCGGCGCGGTCGTGACGCTGGCGTTCATCGCCGCCTTCGTGGTGGCGGTGGTGCGTGTGGTGAGGAACTTCTGAACGCTCAACCGACCGGTGGGCCGGGCGTCATCAGCAGGCCTTAGTCTGTCGACGTGGATATCAATGGAGCTAGCGCAATCGTCACCGGTGGCGCGTCCGGCATCGGCGCGGCCTCGGCCCGCCAGCTGGCCGCCAAGGGCGCCAGGGTCGTCGTCGCCGACCTCAACGCCGAACGCGGGCAGGAACTCGCGCACGAGATCGGCGGTGTGTTCGTCACCGTCGACGTCACCAACACCGACCAGATCCTGGACGCGGTCAACACCGCCGTCGACCTCGGCCCGCTGCGTGCCCTGGTCAACTCGGCCGGCATCGGCTGGGCCCAGCGGACCATCGGCAAGGACGGCCAGTTCGATTCGGCGCACAACCTGGACGCCTACAAGAAGGTGCTCGCCATCAACCTGGTCGGCACCTTCGACTGCATCCGGTTGGCCGCCACCGCGATGAGCCGTAACGAGTTCACCGACACCGGTGAGCGTGGCGCGATCGTGAACCTGACCAGTGTCGCGGCCTTCGACGGGCAGATCGGTCAGGCCGCTTACTCGTCGTCCAAGGGTGGCGTCGTGGGACTCACCCTTCCGGTCGCGCGTGATCTGTCCGCATCGGGCATCCGCGTCAACACCGTCGCTCCCGGGCTGATCGACACCCCGATCTACGGGGAGGGCGAGGCCTCCGAGGCGTTCAAGGCGAAGCTGGGCGAGTCCGTGCTCTTCCCGCATCGTCTCGGAAAGCCCGAGGAGCTGGCCTCGATGGTCATCGAACTGCTCACCAACTCATACATGAACGCCGAGGTGGTCCGCGTCGACGGCGGCATCCGGATGCCCCCGAAGTAAGTTCCGCACTCTCACCGCCCCCTCGCCCACTCGGGCGAGGGGGCTCCTTTTGTGTCCGTGACCGGCGATCGTGGCGAAACTGCCGAAATGCGCACTACGTTGCGAATAAATTTGCCGCATATGCAAATTCCGTGGTGGTACGCGGCGGGCGGTGGCGGCCGGTGGATGCGCGGCGGCCGAACCGCCGATTTCCGAAAGATCTTGATAGTTCACGCCAAAGCGGGGCAATTCCAGGCAAGTCGAGCGTACAGTCTGCGCTACTGTCAGTTCTTCGCACGGTGAGACCGGGGATAAATGTGAGCAAGAAGCATGGTAAAAACAGTAGCCGGACGGTACGTTCAGCGTTGCTGGGTGTCACTACGGCAACGGCGATGGCCGCCACCATCGCGGTATCGGCGCCGGTGCCGACGCCGCCCGCGCTGCTTGCCCAGGAACAGCACAGCGTCAGCCTCACCGCGGCCAGCACGCCCTACCAGCAGGCGCAGAACGTCATCAACACGCTGCTGCCGGCACTGGTCAATACCTTCGGTGCCCAGCCGAGAGTCACCCTCGACACACTGCTGGCTCAAGTACCGCAGAGCCTGGTGACCGATCTGCTGAATGCCAACGGCAACACCATCAATGTGGCGTCACTGCTGGCCACGCTCGGCCTCAACGATGCGGGTTCGGATCTGAACACCGCGGTCACTGCGGCGATCAGTTCGGCGCTGACCGACTTCCTGGCCTCGGCGACCACCGGCGAGAACGCCACTGCGCTGGAGGCGGAGTTGCGAGCGGCCATCGCCGCGGCTGTGGCGGAGCGGCTCAACGGGGTGAGCGTCACCGTCAACGTCCCGGTCCTCGGCAACCGGACGATCACGCTGTCCTCGGTGATCGGCAGCTCGGGCATCAGCGGCATCGCCAACAGCGTTGCCGGCACCGTGGCCGGAGGAGTCATGGACAAACCTCAGCGAGATCCTGCCCACCGCCGACGAACTGACCGCGGAGATCACCGCAGTCCTTCCGGACTTGCTGACCACTCTGTTCAACTCCGCGGACCTGACCGACTCCGATGGCAACTTCCAACTGGGCAATCTGCTGGATCTGGTGGGCCTCAACCTCGAGACTCTTGCCGACAGCGGTGCCCTCAGCATGACCACAGCCGGCCCGCTGTTCACACTCGCCCGACTGCTCGGCGGCGTCGACCTGGGCTGGACGCCCGGCACGCAGTCCGCCATCGCCGACTCCGTCAATGGGACCGGATACCTGGACCTCGGAACGACGACGCTGAAGACCAACCTGTCCGCCGCTTTGGCCGACGCGCTGGCCGACGGGTCGCTGGCCGCCGATCTGGGCACTGTGCTGACACCCACCCTGAACCACGTCGTCAACCAGATCGTGGACAACGCGACGGCGACCCTGGAAGAAGATCTGCGGGCCAGCCTCAACAGCGCCGTCGGCGGCTTGAATTACCGAATCAACGGTCCGTTTGTCGGGCACACGTGACAATCCCGATCGGCAGCGCCCTGCAGAGCGCGATCTCCCCGTTGATCGGAAACCTCGCCGGCCAATTGAACGACGGGCTGTCAGGGCAGCGTCGCCGATCTCGTCGACGGCGTCGTGGAGACCGGCACGGGCAGCATCGGTGATGCGCTCAACGAGGCCGTCACCGGCGCCATCGATGCCATCCCCGACCAGGAGATCGCCTCGGTCCGCATCCCGATCGTGATCGGTAGCGGAATCGGCGCGTTCTCCGCTGGCGCCGCCTACCGAGATGTGCTGGCGCAGCTGTCATCTCAGCCGGGCGGGGTGGACTACGTCGGCGAAAATCCGCTGCTGGGCAGCCTGACGATCCTGCCGGCGATCCTGCTCAACAACGCCGGGCGCGCCAACGGCGGAATCATGGCCAGGTTCGCAGATCTGTTGGCGATGTTCGGAATCGACGCCGTGACACCGGACGTCGCGATCACCAGCAGTGGTGGCACGCCGATCGGTGACACCGGTCTGGCGCTGGGCGGGGCGAACCTGGTGCCGGTGAAGATCGACGCCACCGTCGAATACCAGCTGATGTCGGACTTTGCCGCATGGGCCAACCCGGTCACGCTGCTGAACAACGTCGTCGCCGGGCTGCTCCCGACCTACATGCTGCGCGGCGTGGATGTCGCCGGCGCGGCCGGGCAGCTGACCTCGGAGCTTGAGGAATTGGTCGGCAGCCTGGCCGACCAGAACGCCGCCGACACCAACATCTATCTGACGGTGCGGGCCAACAGCCTTCCGATGCTGGAACCGCTCTACCTGATCGGTGACGTCATGCGGCTGGCGGGCCTGGCGCCGGTGGCGAACCTGGTGAACGGATTGGCCAACGCCCTGTCGCCGGCATTGCGGAGTCTGACGAACCTGGGCTACTCGGACGCGTTCTGGAACCCCGAGACCGGGGCCTATGAGCGCACGCTCGACTCTGCGGCGACCCGGGTGCAGTTCGGCACGCTGCCGGACGTCAACTGGGGTGAGGTGCTGCCGAATGTGCTCAGGCAGCTCGGTAGCGGATTCCGGACCGCGATGACCACGGACAACAACACCGGCCCGAATGCGCTCTCGTCGGTGGGTGATCTGCTCAACGGCAATATCGGTGATCTGCTGTCCGGACTGACCGATGCCGCCGACGATGCCCTGGCGGATGTCCAGATCACCGCGGATGAATCGGGAGATGCGGCCGGCGCCAACGATGCCGCGTCCGGCGAGGGGGCGACGGCGAACCGTTCGGTATCCGCGGATATCGCGCCGCCGGTGCAGGAGCCCGTCGAGCAGCCCGTCGAGCAGCCCGCGGAACCGGTCGTCGCGGAACCGGTCGAGGTGGTCGAGCCGGAGATCAAGCGGTTGCCGAAGACGCCGAAGCGGGTGCGGGAAGCGGCCAGGGCCGGCGCCGAACTCGCGGCGGCCAAGAAGCCCGCCGCCGACAAGGCGCCGAAGAAGCCCGACAACGATCAGGGTGACAGCGGCGGCTCGGATGCCACGTCCGGAACCGAGCGGCAGCGACACCGCCGGAGGGCAGAACGCCGCCTGAGTGTCCGAAATACAGAACCGCCCAACTCCGAACGGGGTTGGGCGGTTCTGCCGTCTTGCGGGGTGTTACCAGTCGGCCTCGTCGAAGCGGATGACGCCGCGGATGTTGTTGCCGTCCAGCATGTCCTGGTAGCCCTGGTTGATGTCTTCCAGGCGGTAGGTGCGGGTGATCATGTCGTCGATGTTCAGCAGCCCGGACTTGTAGAGCGCGGTCAGTCGCGGCGTCTCCACATGGGAGCTGCCGCCGCCGAAGATGTTGCCCTTCAACGTCTTCTGCAACATGGTGAACAGGAACAGGTTCAGCTTGACGTCGGCCTCCATCATCGAACCCATCCCGGTCACCACGCAGGTACCGGTCTTGGCGGTGAGGATCATTGCCTCTTCGATGTACTCGCCCTTCATGGTCGCCGACGGCGATGATGACCTTGTCGGCCATCAGCCCGTGGGTGACGTCGATGACCGGCGCTATGGCCTCGGCCATGGTCGGGTACACGTGCGTGGCGCCGAACTTGATGGCCTGCTCACGCTTCCATTCGTTCGTGTCGATCGCGATGACCTGCTTGGCCCCCGAGATCACCGCACCCTGCAACGCGCTCATGCCGATACCGCCGACGCCGACGATGATGACGGTCTCGCCGGGTTTGACGTCGGCGACGTTGGTCGCCGATCCGAAGCCGGTGGGTACCGCACAGCCCATGATGGCCGCGGTCTCGAAGGGGATGTCATCGTCGATCTTGACCACGGAATCCTTGTGCACCGTCATGTACGGGGCGAAGGTGCCGAGCAGGTTCATCGGCGACACCTCATGCGATCCCGCGTGGATGCGACTGGTGCCGTCGGCGATGGCCTTGCCGCCGAGCAGCACGTCGCCGCGGTCACACAGCGAGCGGAACCCCTTCAGGCACGGCGGGCAGGTACCGCAGGCCGGGATGAACGCCAGGATGACGTGATCACCCTCGGCGATACCGGTGACGTTCTTACCGACCTTCGTGACCACACCGGCACCCTCGTGGCCACCGAGGGCGGGCAGTCCGATCGGGGTCGCGCCGGTGGTGATGTGGTAGTCGGAGTGGCACATGCCGGCGGCGTGCATCTGGATCTGCACCTCGTCGGCCACCGGGTCGCCCAGATCGATCTCGTCGACCTTGAACGGCGAATTGAGCTCCCAGAGCAGGGCACCTTTGGTCTTCATGAAAGCCGATAATAGAACACGTTCCAGATCGGCACGTTACCCGGCTGTGAACTGCAGGTTTAGCGGCTTTCTCCCGTCGTTCACATGGTGCCCTCCGATGAGGGGGGGGGGGGGGGGGGGGGGGGGGGGGGGGGGGGGGGGGGGGGGGGGGGGGGGGGGGGGGGGGGGGGGGGGGGGGGGGGGGGGGGGGGTCGACGGTGGTGAGGAGCAGCCCTGCGGATGGCCGAAGGACGAGTACGGGTTGTCCTGGCAGATCACCCCGACGGCCTACTACGACCTGATGGCGCGAGGGGACGCGAAGGCCAATGAGCGGCTGATGAACGCGGTGATGGCCACGTTCGGGAAGTTCGATGTGGCAGCACTCGAGGCTGCTCACCGGTCAGAGGGTGGGCGGTAGACCGAACTTCTCGAACAGCCTGGTGTCCAGGAACGCCACCACATGCGTGATGCCGGCGCCGGTGACGTCCAGGACGTGCAGCTGAAACGCCTCGTGCACACCGGTCTCCGGGTTGCGCAGGTACATTCCCGCGGCGGTCTGGCCGTTGGCGGTCGTCGACACCAGTCGCATGTCGCCCGGGCGTTCGGCCGGGCACTTGTCGCGGGACAGGGCTCCGATGGCTGTGGGCCCCACGTACCAGCTGTCGAACGGGGGCATCTCCCAGATGGCGTCGTCGGTGAACAGCTTTTCCAGCTTCTCGATGTCGTAGGCCTCGAAGGCCGAGATGTAGCGCGTCAACAGCTCCTTCGCCTCGGGGGAGTCCGGAGGGGTCAGCGGCTGATCCTCGCTGGGGCCGACGGCATCGAGTTGGGCGCGGGCCCGCTGCAACAGGCTGTTGACCGCGGCCGTCGACGAGCCGACCGCGTCGGCCACCTCGGCGGCCCGCCACTGCAGCACGTCGCGCAACACCAGCACCGCGCGCTGTCGCGGCGAGAGATGTTGCAGTGCCGCCACGAAGGCCAGTCGCACCGATTCGCGGGTGCCGACCACTGCCTGCGGATCGGCCGGATCATCGGCATCGGGCAGCGGTTCCAGCCACGGAACCTCGCCCCGCTCATGAATGTCCGCGTGCGGATCGGAACTCTGGGTGCCCAGACCCGAGGGCAGCGGACGGCGTTGCTTGCCCTCCAGCGCGGTCAGTGAGGTGTTGGTGGCGATGCGGTACAGCCAGGTGCGTACCGAGGATTTGCCTTCGAATCGGTCGTAGGATTTCCAGGCGCGCAGGAATGTCTCCTGGACCAGATCCTCGGCGTCGTGCACCGACCCGGTCATCCGGTAGCAGTGCGCCAACAGCTCGCGCCGATAGCGCTGTGCGTCGGCGAGGAACGCATCTTTGGAGTCGAATCTGCCATCTACCGCTGTGAGGACGCTCACGGCGGAGAGCTTACCGACCCCCACCGACAGGCGGGATGCATCACCGGTTGCAGATAGGCTCGTCGGGTGGCGACAACCCGCAGTGAGCGCAGTTTCGACGGTGTCGGCGGCGTGCCGATCTTCTATGACGTGTGGACGCCCTCGGCGGGCGGGAGCGAAGCTACTGGGGGATCAGGGCAGCGGGCTCCGAACGGTGTGGTCATCATCTGCCACGGCTACGCCGAGCACGCTCGCCGCTATGACCACGTCGCAGAGCGGTTCGGTGCAGCCGGACTGATCACCTATGCGCTCGACCTGCGCGGGCACGGCCGGTCCGGCGGCAAGCGGGTGTACCTCAAGAACATCTCCGAGTACAGCGACGACTTCCACCACCTGGTCGGGCTCGCCACCGCCGCGCACCCCGAACTCAAGCGGGTGGTACTCGGGCACAGCATGGGCGGCGGGGTCGTGTTCTCCTACGGTGTCGAGCACCCCGACGATTACGCCGCGATGGTGCTGTCGGGCCCGGCCGTCTACGCGCAGGACGGCGTGTCCCCCGTGATGACCGTGGTGGCCAAGGTGCTGGGCGGTCTGGCCCCCGGGCTCCCGGTGGAGGATCTGCCCGCCGATGCCGTCTCCCGTGATCCCGAGGTGGTGGCGGCGTACGAGGCCGACCCGTTGGTGCATCACGGCAAGCTGCCGGCGGGTATCGCCAAGGCGCTGATCGGTGTCGGGGAGACCATGCCGCAGCGGGCGGCCGCGCTGACCGCGCCGCTGCTGGTGGTGCACGGCGGGCAGGACAAGCTGATTCCGGTGGCAGGTAGTGAGCGGCTGGTGGAATGCGTCGGGTCCACAGACGTCGCGCTCAAGGTCTATCCGGAGCTGTATCACGAGGTGTTCAACGAACCCGAACGTGCCGTGGTGCTTGACGATGTCACTTCGTGGATCGAGACCAGACTGTGAAAAGAGCTGCCCGTCAACTGTTTACCCTGCTGTTCGCCACCGTGCTGGTCGCCGGATGTTCCTCCGGAGAGCAGCAGTCCACCCAGCAGGGCTGGGTGGAGGACGAGGTGTCCTTCACCGATTCCTCCGGTCTGACCCTGCACGGGACCTACCGGCACCACGGCGACGACTCCGGCCCTGCCGCGCTGCTGATCTCCGAGAGCGGCCAGACCGACCGCAACGGTGACAACGCGGTGGCCGGACCGGTGGGCAACATGCGTCAGCTCGCGGAGTATCTGTCCGAGAAGGGCATTGCCTCACTGCGGTACGACAAGGTCGGTACCGGCAAGACCGGTCTGGGGCCGTACGCGCAACGCCCGGCCGATGTCGGCAGCGCCGCCTATTCGGCGGGCGCCCGTGCCGCGGTGCGGTACCTGGCCTGCCGTCCGGGCACCGACGGAGCGCGAATCTCCGTCTACGCGCTCTCGGCAAGGGCACCATCCACGCCATGACACTGGCCGACGACCTGGAGCCGGACGCTCCAGAAGATCCACTCGCTCGGCCTGTTTCAACCGCTGCCCGGCCGCTACCTCGACATCATCACCGACCGGGTGCGGGTTGACGTGGACGCCGCGGTCGAAGCCGGGGCCAAGACACCGGAGCAGGGCAAGACCGTGCTCGACGCCTGGGCAGGGGCGGTCGATGAGGCGCGGACCCGCGGCACCGCACCGGCGCAACTGCCCGATGGTCTCGGCGCGATTCTCAACGCGGGCAACGTGAAAGCCGTCGTCGAGGCCGACGCCATCGATCCGCTCGCGCTCGCGGCGAAGATACCCACCGGCACACCGGTGCTGTTGACCTGCTCGGACTCCGATGGGCAGGCAAACTGTGCGTCCGTCCGTCCGTTGACGGCCGCGCTCAAACACACCGCGCTGACCGTGGTGGACCTCAAGGGGTCAACCATGTGCTGCGTGACGACCCGTCCGACAACGTCGCGAACTACGCGAAGCCGGGCCCGTTGTCCCCGCAGTTGATCACGGCGCTGGACACCTTCGTCACCAGATAAACCCAAGGCTGTGGACGAATTCGCATCTGTGCACAACCCTCGAGACGAGACCGGATATGTCGGATCTGCGTTCTAGCGTGGACCTATGAGCAACGACAAGATGCTGGCCCGGATCGCGGCCCTGCTGCGCCAGGCCGAGGGCACCGACAACGTCCATGGAGGCCGAGGCGTTCATGACCGCGGCGCAACGGTTGGCCACCGCGACATCGATCGACCTGGCCGTGGCCCGCGCGCATTCGGCGCAACGCACCGCGGCGCAGTCGCCGGTGCAGCGCACCATCACCATCGGTGAACCCGGCACCCGCGGGCTGGTGCACCTACGTGCAACTGTTCGTGGTGATCGCGATGGCCAATGATGTGAAATGCGATGTGGCGTCCAATTCGACGCGCGTCTACGCCTATGGCTTCGGCGAGGACATCGACGCCAGCCACGCGCTGTATGCCGGGCTGCTGGTGCAGATGGTGCGGGCATCCGACACCTATATCGCCACCGGGGCGCATCGCCCGACCCCGACGATCACCGCCCGGCTCAACTTTCACCTGGCCTTCGGTGCACGGGTCGGTCAGCGGCTGTCCGAGGCGCGTGACGAGGCCCGACGCGCGGCCACCGAGGACACCACGCGCGCGCCGGGAACTGCGCTTGCGTTGCGTAACAAGGATCTGGAACTCACCTCCGTTCTACCGTCAGTTGTCCGCGGCGCGGGGCACCTGGCGGGCCGCCAGCGCATCGGCCGGATACTCGTCGGCGGCACGGCGTGCCGGGGACCGCCACGGCTGCTGCGCCCGGCTGGGTCCGAGCCAGGAGATCTCCGGGGCGCGGGCACCGCTGGAGGGCTAGTTGGTGACAGTCAGCGTGTGAAAGTTTATGCCGCAGAGGAATTCGTGCGTACCCTGTTCGACCGCGCCGCCCAGCACGGCAACGGTTCGATCGATTTCTTCGGGACCGCGCTGACGCTGCCGCCGGAGGCGCGGTTCGCCTCCGTCGAATCCGTGCGCCGCTACGTCGACGATGTGCTGGCGTTGCCCGCGGTGCGTGAACGCTGGCCTGGTGCGGGGCAGCTGGCGGTGCGGGCCCGCCGCGGGCAGACCGCGGCGCACTATGAATCCGGCACGATTGCGGTACCAGATCGGGACAGCACCTGGGCGCTCCGGGAGATGGTGGTGCTGCACGAGATCGCCCACCATCTGGCCGGGTCGGGCGCCCCGCACGGCAGGGAGTTCGTCGGCACGATGACCGAACTGGCAGGCTGGGTGATGGGACCCGAGGTCCAGCACGTGTTACGGGTGATCTATTCGAAAGAGGGGGTGTCCGGGTGACCGAGCCTGCCGAGGTGGACGAGTTGTTCGACGAGCTGCTGCACACCGAGGACGACGCACTGCGGATGGCGCGGCTCTCGACCGAGCCGGCCGGGATGCCCGCCATCGAGGTGTCCCCGCAGCACGGCCACCTGCTGACGCTGTACGCCAAGCTGACCAAGGCCCGCCGGGTGCTCGAAATCGGTACGCTCGCAGGGTATTCCACGATCTGTCTGGCACGTGGGGTGGGTCCGCAGGGGCGGGTGGTCACCCTGGAGTACGAGCCCCGGCATGCCGAGGTGGCCGCGGCCAACCTCAATAGAGCCGGGGTGGCAGACCGCGTCGAGGTGATCGTCGGGTCCGCACTGGACACCCTGCCCACCCTGACCGGTCCGTTCGACCTGTTCTTCATCGATGCCGACAAGGAGAACAACCCGGCCTATGTGGAGGCGGCAATCGGGCTGGCCGCTCCGGGTGCACTCATCGTGGTCGACAACATCGCCCGCGGTGGCCGGGTGCTCGACCCAGCACCCGAGGATGCGCAGGCCATCGCGGTGCGCGACACGCTGGCGATGATGGGGGAGCATCCGCGCCTGGACGCGGCGGCCATCCAGACCGTCGGAGCCAAGGGCTGGGACGGGTTCGCGGTCGCCATCGTCACCTGA
>JAXHOA010000100.1:0-242330 GCA_034520035.1 Mycobacterium sp.
CAGTCATTGCTGGGCACTGCTGCCGGCCGTGGTCGGCGTCTACCCCGAGACCAAACACCCCCACCTTCCATGTGGACGCCAACCCGGCTTCTCGAAGACCGCCTGCTGGCCATACTGGCCGAATACGGCTACACCAAGAAAGATTCGCCGGTCACCAGTCGTTTGAAGTGTCCAACCTGTAGTACCTGCGCACCAAGACGCAAGTCCGTTCGGTGCTAATAGACGGTGACGACTACGACTTCAAGACCGGTGCCGTGACACTGGCACCCGTACGACCGTCCCTACGACTGGACCCGCGCCGGCAAGACCGGCACCTTTGCCACCATAAACCCCTGGCCTAGCCGCCATCAAGACCTACGCCGACGGCATCGGCCCGTGGAAGCCGTACATCGTGCCCGTGAAAGGCACTTTTGATACAGCCGGGAAGATGTATGACCTCAATGGCGACGGCGTCGTGAACTACAACGACACCATCTCCCAGCCCGCCACCAGCGTGGTAGCCGAGCGCATGGCAAGCCGGCCTGGTAGTACACCCCTACACCTTCCGCAGAAGGCAAACGCCTGGCGTTTGACTACAAGGTGACCCCAAGGCTGAATACCTGCAGTTCTACCGCCTGGGTGTGGATGGATTGTTCACCGACTTCACCGACAACGCCGTCGCAGCCCGCGCCACCTACCTCAAAGAGCTGTCAGCGGCCGCGCGCACCTGCAAATCCCGGCGGGCTGCACCGGGCGGTGCTCGGTGGCCAGCACCCGCTGGGCGTTCAGGCTGCTGATGGGAATGCTGGCGTCCTGCGGGATGCCGCCTGAGAGTTGCAGCGCCAAATAACGCCCGCAGCAGACCCGCAAGAAGGTCGCGCGCAGGCGCCACTTCACCGCGCCCGCACCAGCTCGTCATACAGCTTGGTGCAGAGCTGTGGCACCGACATGCCGTCCCGCGCGGCAATGTCCGCCAGCACATTCCAGAACAGGTTTTCCAGCCGGATGCTGGTAGCCACCCCATGCAGACGCACAGAGCGCACGCGGCAGTCGTACAGATGCGGATCGGCGCTGATGAAGACTTGGCACATGGTGGTGGAGCTCCTGCTACGTGTTGGTTGACCACACCATCATGCAGCCCGTGCTTACCCGGCGTCAATACCGAAGGCGAGCTCGTTCGCATTTGTCCTTGCTTGCGGTCGGCTTGAGGCTGTCTGGGCAGCAGGCGTGAAACAGCTTCGCCATGCTGAAACAGGTTGGCGGTCGCCTTGGCCTCGTGGGTCATGATGACCGCGCGCTTGCCGGTCTGCGTGCTGGTCTTGTGGAAGTAGCGGCCTTCGATGTAGGTCGAAATGCCCTGTTGCCTACCCTTCAGCACCAGTGCGCGTATCTTGCCGGTCAGCGATATTACCGGCCTCCTCTCGTTGTGCAGCAGGCGTTGCGCGCTGTTGAGTTCAAACGGCCCACCACCGCGCCCGCGTCGCTTGTCGCGGATGCGTAGAGCCATTGGGTGCGTAATAGGTGAAATCGTCCAGCAGACGGCGCAGACGGGCTTCAGATTCTGTCATTGAAGCCGGATTTTGCCAACTCCAGGGCTCAATTCAAGGTGCCACCCCCGCCGCGACTTTTGATGTATGGCACCTGCGCATGTAATTTATTTCTCGTTATGGGTCTGCACTGTTTCGCGGCACGCTAAGTCCGCATCGATGTTCACGCCCGCTTCGTCATGGGGAGTGCGCATTCCCCGTCCTGGCGTTGTCTTGGCTGTCCACAGTGCATACCAATAACGCGCCTGTTCCACCTCAAGCGCTCTTTTGCTGCGTTCCGCTTATCATAGCGCCGCATCCACCAGCAGGCGTTGGGCAATCATCTCCCAGCACAATTGTTCTTTTCGGTACATATTGTTGGCGGTAGTAGGTGCGCAACCCCCAACCTCGCGCCATCCATAGCCACTAGGGTGCAGCGTGTCGGCGTGTCTTCAAATCAACCGCCATTCCGCAAAATGGGCACGGCTTTGACTGTTCCGGTAACGCTGGCACCTTTGCATCCTTAACCGACGCCAAAGGCACAGTTATGCGGCATCTTCATCCACCTCTGCCGCAAGCGCCCAAACACAGTCGCCTTCTGTAGCAGCCATAAAACAGCCATCCTGAAGCAACAAAGTCTTCGTCGTTCATGCGAGCATCCTCCGGGGCAACGTGTTTCGCGCCTGGCGTTGTCATCCAACACGCTTTGCGCGTAGGCAATCGCCTTCTAGTGTGCTGAACAAATGTGCTCTGGTGTCTGTGTGGCGGTCCTTTGACCATCACCAGCAGCAGGATGGTTTCATGCTGCTCCTCCCCGTTCGTTGCCACTAAATTCCGCAATGCGCTACGAGCATATCAGAATCAGGATGCCGCGTCAGTTCACGGCAGGCAGCGACATCACATAAGTCCTCGATGCTTTTGCCCTTGCCTTCATCATCGCCATGTCCGATGTTGAACATTTCCCGCTCAGACTTATCAGCGTCTTCAGCGCGCCTGACAAGTCGGCCAGAATTTCTGGTATTGGCGGACAGCGATACCGCCACGCCTCACTCTGTATCTTGCGCATCCCGTTTTCGTCATCTCGCGCATTCCGCGTCGATTTCCGCCTTGATCTTCGCTCACGGTTTCGGATCGTGTCCTCAAGGTCATCCATCAGCAGGGCGGCCACACCACGAGCGCGCATGACGCTGGTGCTGTGCTCGCGCATCATCGCCAGCACGATCTGCGGTTTCTCGCTTACCGCCGCGCATCGTTGATATTATCGGCGATGCGTAAGCGCCACCACCACTTCCTGTGTGGCCTTGTAGGATCTGTGGTCAAAACGTGCGAGTCCTGCTCGCCGCCAACCATGCTCCGCAGCGTAGACCATGTGGTAATTGACTCCCTTGCTTGTCGGTATCTGCGCGATGGTAAGCAGGCCGGCGCGTAGATCATCCAGAATGGCCTGCTTCTTGTTTTCTTTCTGGATGGCTGGAATCCTGGCCTTCACCCAGCCGACGCTTTACTCTCGCTACCAATTCCATTCCTCTCGGTCTTGCCTTGCGCGAATTCGCATCAGCGTACCTTGACGTAACCCTCTCGCACGATGATATCGCTGCCGCCTTGTGCCGACGGAGTGAACCTGTACGTTCGACTCCGCTCACTCCGCCAGAGATGCGCTGGAATACCGATGTTCCGATGACTTGATGCGCGCCATCGAGTACGGCTGATGCGCCAGTATCCGGCTTCGACCCTGACACTGAAATTGCCATCGTTGCGCTGTCCACGCCAGATGACAACTCGCTGGAGAAATCAAACTCCAAAGCAACTGACTCGACGGGATATTTGACTTTTGGTGCGCTCATGATGCAATCCTCCAATTTCGTTTCGGCGCGTCGATCAGCCAATTTCGTTTCGGCGCTCGATCAGCCAATTTCGTTTCGGCGTCGATCTTCCATCCCGGCGTGCTTGCCAGAGCGGTCGTGCTCCATGCGTCGCTGACCACGACGTTGCTGTCATCCGACCCGTCGGCAGACCAGACAATCGCATCACGGTAGCTAGTGCTTGGGGTTAATCCGGTCGCTGCACTGTAAACGGAACTGCCGCCGATAACCGGGCTTGTCTCGCTACCCGGATGCACCGCAGCCAACCGTTTACGCCAGCCTTTTATCTGCGCCGCACGAAAGCAGACAGGGACGAGGCATGATGACGTAATAGAGTGTTGCCATACCGATGTCCAGCGGCTCAGGTTTGGCGTTCATCATGCGCTCAATCTTGTTCAGCAGGGCAGCGATGAACTTCGCGTCCTTGCCAGCAATAGGTGCGTTTCGCCACCATCATGACTGGATGGCGTTGAGTTCTTCAGGCGGGTACCATTAGGTTGCATCCACGTTAGTGATTGCCTTCGGCAGCAGCTTTGACTGCTGCATCGCGTTCGACGCGGTAGACGATGTCCTTCACACTCGCCACGATGGCAAGGCGCAGGTGTTCGATTGCTTCGGCATTGTCCGGCACAACTGGATCGCCGTTTGCATCCGCCAGGGTCGTCCAGTGGGCTTTGAGTGCATCCATGATGCGGGTTGCTTTGCCCGGCAGGGTAAGTGATAGTTAGATCGAAAGTTGCCATTGCGTTCTCCTTAGGTTAGTGCTGCGGTTGAAATCCAGCCGCCGTCATAGGCGTAAATCTTGTTGTTCGTGCTGTCGAAAACAATCGGAATTTGCCCGTAGGAATGTCGGCAGGGACTCCAGTAGGCGCGCCCGCACAAGATGGGATCATGATAAATCCCTTGCGGCATCCGTAGCGAGTGCGGCATCATTGAACGATAGAGCCATCGGCCCCGGTTCCAGCGCCTTGGTTATGGATTAGCGCGGTGCTGGTGTTCCATGTTTGAGCCAGGCGCTGATAGTTGCTGGAGTCTGTGGTGCCGTAAAACGCGGAAGTTTTGGGCGACAGACGTGCGGCGGAGAGATATATAGCCGGCGCGTCCAATACTATCGAAGTGTCTAGTCCGGCACCGAAGTTAACAGACGATGTGACGCTAACTGTTGGTGCGGTTATTGATCCGCAGGCCCTGATTTTTACACTGAGAGCTGAAGTTCCACCAACCTGCAAATCCATCAATAAGCTACCAGCAGCACCTGCCAAATCCGTGGCGTTGAACTTTATCCCAGTAAACGTAACCCCGGAATTATTCCACGTCTGGGTGATATTTTAATGGCGTGTCAGCTGTAACGGTTCCTAAAGCGGGATTGCTAATTGGCGTTGTGTACCAGTACCGGCGGATTCAGGCCCGCAGGATGAGATTTGATCCCCAAGATAACCAAACGTCAAAGGCGCTGGCGTCTGTATAGGTGTTATAGAGGCGGAATGTTTGGGCGTTTGTGGTGCGGCGTTGGGCTAGGGTATCTGCGGCGTCACGGCCCAACATCAAGTCTTCTTTCGTTCCGTATCTTGTCGTGTCTGACGACCATTGAATTGAGTAATCCCTATACACACGCCCTGTTGGGCAGCTGATGATACGCCGCCGCCTAACCCAACATCGTCTTGTGCGAATAGCGCTAGCCGCATAAACCTCAATACTCGTTACTCTTCCGCCCCTATTAAAGGCACCTTAATTTACGCCACCCACCTGCAAATCCATCAGTAAGCTACCCGAAGCACTCGCAGTATCCGTGGCGTTGAACTTCAGCCCAGTAAATGTCACACCGGCATTGTTCCGGTTGCCGACAAATCCAGCGTCTTAACGTCAGTCGTCAGCGTCCCGGCGTTGTAGGTCTGCACCCTGCCGGTGATGGACTTGGTGGTTGTTACGTTGCGTCAACGATAGCCAGCAGGTCATCGTAGAGCTGCGCCAGTCAGCGCGGTAAGTGCGAAATCTTTTGCGTCAGCCATTATGCGGCCTCCAATAGTAAGCGATCGCCGGATTCAAGCAGGCTGTCGCCGGTTTCAAGGTCTAGGCCATCAGATAACAGGAACGTCAGGGTGACTTTAGGCGTTGCCGTGGTTGCTGTGATGCTAACGAAGCGCGCAGATAAAATAGGCGTAGTCATCTGCTGTCCAGTGAATGTGAAACGGCATCAGCTCAACTGCAGGTGGGCGCGACAGGCTGATGCACCACGCGCGCCAGGATCAGCAGACGATCGCGTCGTGGGTCGGCGAATTCAATATCCCACGCCGGGAAGTTGACCGTATCTGATCCGTTTTGGTCAGCGCCGTCGAGGAATGTCTCGAAGTGCTTCAATTTTCATGGGGTTACTCCTTGGGTTTCCTGGTTGATAAATCGCTCCGCGATGGCCATTTGTTGGCTAGAAGTCCGTAACCTACGGTGACGGATGAATTTCAGTTTGTCCAGTGCTTCTGCCCCCACCATCTTCTGCGCCAACTTACCTGGCTCCAGCGTTCCGCGCGTGTCGTCGCAGAATCAACCCAGGTACTGTTGCGCAATCGTTCGGCCGCGCGTCGATGATGTCGGTGATAATTCCATCGTGGCGATTGGTGTACTCCGTAGGACAGCAAGGTTGTCCTTGCTCCGGATACCCGGCCCCTGAACCGTCCCCCGTAGGAGTCCTGACGGTAGGGTAATCGTATGTGTGGGCATGGATCGGACAGACGTGGTGTTTTGCGCACATCGGATACCATGGCAAGCGGTATCCGGGAAGTGCTCAATTTCGTCCAGTGCTTCTGCGAGCAGGGATTTATCGAGCGTTCCAGTGTATCAGCACATCACGCAACATCCAGCAACAGGTCGTTGCCGCCAGCAGACAGTAACACGGCATCCCACCTGGAGCCGAAACTCGGTGACAGCATCATCAGGAACGACTCATTTCCCAACCGGGCCATGTTTCGCATCGTGTCGCCAGGGCTTGCGCAGCTCAAGAATAGCGTGTCGCTGTCGTCCAGCGCCATCAGCAGGTTCGATGTTGCTCCTGGCCAATGGAAAACCAGCTATCTCCTTCGGCCAACATGATGCGCACCGGCTCGCCGCTTTCCCGGCGATGCTCGAACTCCAGTAATTGGCCGGCCTGTTCCTGGCTGGAGAAATATGTCAGCATTATGGCGCGGGCAGGTAATGGTCGATGATGATCGGCTCGGATGGCGGAATCAGCACCGGATCGACAATAATCGGCGGAGGTTGGTTTACCACCGTAGGCGGAGGCCGCATCATAAGCGCCTGTTGATGCCCACTCCGGTACTAGACGAGGTTTGTCGCCTGCCTGACACGCGAGATAAACGCCACCGGCAACGCCGAGCACATTGACACCGGACTGCACCCACGCTGGGCCATTCGTTCGGGCGAAGCCTCTTGCTGGATGGTCGGGTATGCCTGTGGTGCCCATGGCGTGATGGGATTTCAGCCCGGTTATCTGCATACTCGTCCATTGCGATGATCTCGACCATTGGCTTCATGCATCTTTGCCGCGGCCTGGGTTGGCGGCTGCCTGGGCGTTTAGGTACTGCTGGTAGTTCGATGCGTTGCTGCCGAATAGTGAGCATCCGGGGAGAAGCAGCATCGCCGCAACGATCAGGATGCTTTCATGGCGTGTCCTCCACGACTGGCGGGTGGCAAATGCTCTGGCGCGCAGCGCGCAGTTCTCTGGTGTTGAACTTGCGCTCTATCGACCCGGTAGAGTGCTCCAGCACACAACGTCCAGATTGCTGTTTCGATAGCCTCGTCGTTGGCTTCAGCACCGTTGACGGCAATCATGTGCTTGACTGCCTCAAGATTGGCGCAGCCTGTCATGCCAAAAACGAGCACGACCATACACAAAATGGTTTTGCACGGCACTCTGTTACGAGTGCAACGGCCATCGAATGCTGGACCCATTAGTCTTCCATGTCATCAGGAATGAGTACAGACGCGATGAAGGTCAGCACTGCACCCAACGCTGCGCCAACCTCGGCCGGGACGGTAATACCCGACATGGCACCGACGCCCCACACCGCTACAACACCCAGCGGGCCGCCGATAGCAGCCGCAGGAAAGTTTTTTGGTTGTACTCATTTGAACTCCTTCAGTGAAGGTGGTTGAAAAAGCCGGCCATCCGGCCCATCCATCCGGCAATAAACTCAAGCTGCGTACGGGTCACGCAGGATAATTTCGCCGTAGAACCTGTATCGCGCAGCGATGTAGCGTGCGCGCCAGCAGTTCAGGCGACATAGCCGCCACGCCTCCGAGCGCCATTGGCCCAATGTCCCCGTCTCGCTTTGCGCCGACAACTTCTTGCAACATCTTCGCCCAGGCCCGTGTAACGCCGTGGTTTACGGCTGCATCAGAAATGCACGTCTCGCACCGACTCCGGAACCTTGTCGCACTGCGCCTTGACCAGTATTCATCGCGGTAGATTTCGCGCGCCTCTTGAGACTGTCAGGCCGCGCACGTCCTGGTAGCCGATGCCCCTTGCTGTTGCGCCACGTCGTATAGGTGCGCTGCGTGACGCCGTGATTGGTTGCAGCCGCCGCGGTCGAGCCGATTGTTACAGCCCTCGCGGTCCAGCACGGAATCGATCTCTAGTCCTGCCACTCATCATCGTCCAATCGCCTTCCTGTGCTCGGCGTCAGGCCTGTGGTCGGTCAGGCACTCGTCAGAACAGAACACCCGACCTGCGCCATCCGGACTTCGCACAGTGGAGAGGCGATGATGCGGAGCGAATGCCCAATTCACGACGGCCTTTGCAAGCCATATAATGACATGTGGATGCGGTCGTTGACCTGTCCGCGCTCGTCACTTCACCGCTATTGGCCCCCAACCACGCGCACAACATAAACCCTAACCCTGTCCCCGATTGCCAATCCCATCCAGGCGGCAAACCAGCACACTATTTATCAGCTTTGCGGATCCAGCTTGGCATCGATGCTATCCAACTTCGCCAGACAGGGCATCCACCTTCGCGTCGAACTCGGTTCGTGTTGGGTAATGCCCCGCGACGAGAACTTCGATCCTGTTAACCTTGTCCGCAAGATCCGAGTCCGCCATCCGCACATCTCGAATAGTCGTGTAAAGGAGAGTTGAGCAACCATCCGAAAATGATCGAAACGAATCCGACCACGACGTTGAACCCCTGCCTGAAAAATCGATGCTTAAACCTTTCGTTTTGGTGATTCACGCCATAACCTGCCCGTTGCGGGCAGTCCACCCCCACCGCACATGAGAAAGCCCGCATTGCGCGGGCTTGTTTGGTGAGTTGTTCAGTTTACAGACGAGTTTGCACTTGGCACATTGACCCAGGTCGTCGCGAATCGGCGCGGAATACGGCCGCAGAGCTGGGCAATAGGCCCAGTCCGGGTGCTGCGTCTTCCAGATGCGTTCGACTTCCAGGTCATGCACTGCGCGGTCGAGGTACCAGCGCGACGGAATCTCCGTGGGTCCGATATCGGTGACACCGGTGTCTCTGATGAAGTCGGGCACCAGATTCTGCTCGCCGGCCAGCACCTCGTCGTAGCTCTGAAACGTGCCTTCGTGCAGGTGTCGCCCAAAAGGCCTGGGGGGCTGAGTCGTAGTCATGATTCTCCTCGGGTCGGTCTGTGATCAGATATCGGAATGGCCGGCGGGCGTTGCGTCGGGCGAGGCCGTACCGAGTTCACCGTCGGATGAGAGCTCCATGACTTCGACGGGCCCGTTCGCGCGTCCGTCGGCCACCCACTGGGCCATGGCCGGATCGCAGGTGCGTCGTTGTCCGGACAGCCACTTACCGTCCCTGTCGAAATTTCCCTCGACGCCCTTGCCGACCACACGGACGGTGGCGTCGTCGTTCTTGTGGTACGTGCTCTTGCTGAGCGGATGCGCTAACTCGACCACTTCGATCTCCTTCGATTGCAATCACGCGTCATGGGCCGGCGTGTTCACGTTCACGTTCGATGCACGCTATGACGGCAGTCACAAGCTGGCTATCCAATGTCCGTCACGCGCGGTCACGAGGCGACTCGGAGACTGCAAGAGTTCGCACGTTCCAAAATGTAAGCAGACTGCCGCTTCAGGTCGCGCTCAGGACGGCACAGTTCTCTGGGCTGCCGCACCATGACTTCACATGTTCCGCGAGTTCGCGTCATGTGAGGGACCGGTTTGGACGTCGTGCTCAGGACATCGAACAACACATTGAGTAGGCCTCCGACGCCGGGCGCCTCAGACCAGAAGTCGGCGGCAAAGGGGCCGGTGGTCGCCGGCAGGCCGGCAGCATCGGTCTACCGACCCGGATTATTGACAAGAATAACTGCTTACAGTTTACTTCCCATAAGCGCGTCATAAGCCGGGCCTGCACTCGCGAGCAATCGTGAAAGCTCGGTTCGCGCATGTGCCGAGCTGCCCGAGGGGTCACTTCCCAGTCCCCCGGAAACGATGGAAGGGACCACCCGATGAGCGTCCAAGAGAAGACCGGCCTCACAGAGTTGCAGGTGTGCGACGACCCCGCCAACGAGCCGGCGGTCGGCACCAGCGAGCACGCGTTGTGGCTCGCTCACTGGCACTTCGCCTACGAGGAAAGCCATCAGCTCGAACAACTCGCCGAGCTCTACACCGATGACATCATCTGGGAGATGCACTTCCCTTACGAGACACCGCGATTCGTCGGCAAGGACGCGGTGCTGAACAACTATCGCGGCCTGCTGGCAGTGATGCCGGATCTGGGCGGGCCAGTCATATGGCGCCATGCCAGCCCCGAGGCGGTCTTCATCGACCAGCACATCCACTACACCACCGTGATCCCCGACGGTGTGCCCAAGGAAGGTCTCTTGGCCTCGGACATGCTGCCCGAAGGCCGCACGATGCACGGTCGACTGCTACACGACTTCAAGATTCGCGACGGCAAGATCGCCGAGGAGATCGCGTACTTCGTCCCGGAGCGCATCACCGATCCGGCGTCCTGACGTAACGTCGCGTAATCGACGTCGACTCTGGGGCGCCGCGATCTGGACAACTTAGCGGAGCGCTCTTGCCTCGGCTTCGACGTCGTAGTCCTGCAAGCCGGGACGAGCGATGGGTGTGGTCCGCTCACCTGAGTCCGCCTTCACTCCGTCCCGCCGCGAGTTCTGCTGAATGAACGATGTGCGTGCGCGACGTAGCTGCTGATAACGGACGACCGCGTCAGGCAGATCCCCGCTGCCCAGGCCCTCGATCAGCGTTGCCAGGGCCATACCGTCCTCGATCGCCTGATTCGCGCCCTGCCCCATATGCGGAAGCATCGCGTGCGCGGCGTCGCCGAGCAGTACCAGTCGGCCGTTCGACCATCGCGCCAACGGGTCGCGATCGTAGAGCCCCCACTTGAACGTGCTGTCGACCCGGCCGAGCAGCGTCTGTACCCACGGATCCCAGCCGCCGAATTCAGCGGCGAGGACATCAGGATCTCCTGGCGCCGACCATGATTCGCGCATTTGATCGTCAGCCGGAACGAACCCGACGAAGTTGAGCAATCTGCCCGAACTGACTGGGAACACCAGAAGGTGTTTGCCGGCCCCGGCCCATTCGACGAACTCCTGCTTCCACGGCCAGTCGGCGACATGAGACGCGGATACAACCCCACGGTAGGCAACCACGCCGGAGAAGACCGGCGGAAGCGGGTCCACGACGTAAGGCTGCAATGCGGAGTGGATACCGTCGGCACCGACGACGAGGTCGGCATCGACGACGACGCCGTTGTCGAAGGTGACCTCCGCAGAGTGGCCGTCTTGCCGGAACGACGAGCAGCGGTGGCCGGTGTGAAGCACGCCGTCGGGCAGAGACTGCGCCAGTGCATCGATGATGTCCGGGCGATACATTCCCCACATCGTGATGTGACTATCGGGCGTCGAAGCCTGGTGTGATGCCGTCGAACCGTCTGGCCGATTGAACTGGAATTCGTCAATCGGAACCGCGTGCTCTGCCACTCGATCTGCAACACCCAGCTCTGCGTAGGACGCGCACGCTGTTGGGAAACAACCCGATTCCGGCACCGAGTTCACCCAGCGCGGGGGCCTGCTCGTACACCTTCACATCCACCCCAACGGACGTCAAAGCCAGTGCCGCCGAAAGCCCGCCGATTCCTCCGCCAACGATGGCCACCCGAATCGAACCCACTGTTTCACTCCTCAATGCCGTGCCGAGATCGCATATCCCAGTGCTCAGAATGTAAGCAGATTTGCAGCCTACCCACAAGGACGGACGGGGCATCAGGCTTGACGAGATCGAGATCAAATGGCAGTTGGCCGTTGACACCCGATGCCATGGGGCCCGACAGGTCGATCGCTCAAACCATTGCTTGACAAACACAATCTGCTTACAGTTGTCTGGGTGGGAAGAGGTAGGAGAAGCTATGGGTGAAGATGTCTACGTCGCCGGTGTGGCGATGACGCAGTTCGGGGTCTTCCCGGATCGTTCGATCGTCGATATGACGACCTCGGTCGTCAATGATGCGCTCGCCGACGCGGGGTTGACCGCCGCCGAGGTCGGCTGGGCATTCTTCGGCAACACCACCCAGAGCTTGCTGGAAGGCCAGCTGATGACTGGTGGACAAATAGCGTTGCGCCCCTCGGGAATCGCCGGAATTCCCATCGTCAACGTCGAGAACGCCTGTGCCACCGGCACGACGGCGTTCACCCTCGCGGTCAACCAAGTGCTGTCCGGCGCGTGCGACGTCGTCCTCGCCGTCGGCGTCGAGCGCATGAACGTCGGCGACCGGGTCAAGACCATGTCGGTGTTCGACGGTGTCGCCGACGTGAACAATCCCCAGCGGGTGTTCGATGAGATCGACGATATCGGCGGGGCCATCGACGGCTCAGAGCTCGGTACCCGCAGCCCGTTGATGGACGTCTACGCGGCGTTTGCGCGGCTGCACATGAAGACGTTCGGCACCACCGTCGAGCAGCTGGCCGCGGTAGCGTCGAAGAATCACGGCCACTCCGTGCACAACGAACGTGCCCACTACCGCAAGCCGATGTCGATCGAGGAGATCGTGGGTGCGCGCAAGCTCGCCCACCCTCTCACCGTCCCGATGTGCGCGCCTGTGACCGACGGCGCCGCTGCGGCAATCGTCTACCGCCCCAAGGGGGGCCGGATCCCCCCTCGATCGGTACGTATCCGGGCCAACGGTATCGCGACCGGGTTGGACCGTCGCTGGGACGACTACTCCCAGCACGTCACCAAGCGCGCCGCCGACCGGGCCTATGACAAGGCCGGCGTCGAACCCGGCGAAGTCGACGTCGCAGAGGTGCATGACGCGACTGCCTTCGGCGAACTACTGGTCAGCGAGCTGGTCGGGCTGGCTCCCATGGGCAAGGGCGGACCGATGGCCCTGGCAGGTGCCACTTCGCTCGGTGGCCGCATTCCCATCAATCCATCGGGTGGCCTGGAGTCGAAGGGCCATCCGTTGGGCGCCACCGGGCTCGGGCAGATCTTCGAGATCGTGTCCCAGCTACGCGGTGAGGCTGGTCAGCGTCAGGTGCCGGGTGCACGCATCGGGGTCGTGGAGAACGGCGGCGGGTACCAGCGCGGCGAGGAAGCCGTCGCCGTCGTGACGGTGCTGGGCGGCTGACGTGCGCATCACCGACTTCTTCGACCGCGGCTGGCGCATGAACCGCAATGGGGCCGCGTTCGTGATGGACGAGCGCACCTACAGCTACACGCAAGTGCACGAGATGTCGTGTCGGATCGCGCAGGCGTTGTCCGCAAACGGATTCAACGTCGCCACCAAGGTCGCTGTGCTCTCCCCCAACGACCCACTCGGCATGATCTGCGTGTTGGGTCTGTGGCGTGCCGGGTGCACCTGGGTGCCACTCAAGGCAGACATTCCCGCCGCTGAATCCATCGATCTGCTGAGCCGTTTCGACTGCGAGCTGATTCTCTTCCACAGCAGTCAGCGCGAAGTGGCCCAGCAGATGGCTGCCGTCACTCCATCCATTCGCGAGATCATTTGCTTCGACGTGGGCATGGAGTCCTGGCTGGCCGACCATCCCGCCACCGACCCTGAACCGCCGTACCAGCCGGACGACGTCATCGCCATCATGGCGACCGGCGGTACGACGGGCCCGTCGAAGGGTGTGATGATCACCCACCGCAGTATGTCGGCGGCCTTCGCGCACATGCTGTTGGCGTTTCACTATGCCGAGGGCACGCCGATCGTCAACCTGGCAGCGGCACCGCTGACCCATACCGCCGGGTTCCTCGCCATGCCCGCACTCACCCGCGGCGGGACCGTCGTCTTGATACCGAGAGCGACACCGGACGGGGTCGTCGACGCCATCGAGCGCTACCGCGTGACCGAGGTGTTCCTGCCGCCGACCGTCATCTACCGGATACTCGAACTCGACGACCTATCGCAGCGGGACCTCTCGAGCCTGCGTTACCTGCTCTATGGAGCTGCGCCCATATCCGTCGCCAAGCTGCGACGCGCCCTGCAGGTGTTCGGGCCGGTGATGATGGGTGGATACGGCCAGACCGAGGCGTTCGGCTCCATCGCCTACCTTCGACCCGAGGAACACTTCGAGGACAGAGAGATCGCGTCCGACGCACGTCTGTCATCCGTAGGGCGCCCCTTCCCCTTGTTGCGGGTCGGGATCTTCGACGCAGGCCGCGAACTGCCCGTCGGCGAATCCGGCGAAATATGCGTCAAGGGTGACAACGTCATGGCCGGCTATTACGGCAATGCCGACGCGACCGCGTCCACATTGGTCGATGGCTGGTTGCTCACCGGTGACATCGGGCATGTCGACGATGACGGCTACCTCTTCATCACCGACCGCAAGAAGGACCTCATCATCACCGGCGGGTACAACGTCTACCCCGCGGAGGTGGAGAACGTCGTGCTCGGCCACCCAGCCGTTCAGGATTGTGCCGTCGTGGGTGCACCCGATCCCGATTGGGGCGAGGCGGTCACTGCCGTCATCGAACTGGTCCCCGGTCGGGAAGTGTCGGCCGACGAGTTGATCGCCATGTGCAAGGCCTCGCTGGGCCCCGTCCGTACCCCCAAGGCGGTCGACGTCGTGGACAGCTTGCCTCGCAGCTCGGTTGGCAAGGTGTTGCGACGCGAGGTACGAGCCCGCTATTGGGCTGCTTCAGAGCAGAAGATCTGAGCGCAACGCGCGTGAGCTGCCCAGGTGCGGTCGGTGTCGACGCACCCCAGACTGCCCGGGAGTGGGCTAACTGATATCAGTTTATGGCCAGGGTGACGAGTTTGCCGCCATCTGGCCGCTCTTTCCTCAGCAATGGATGCATCACGTGGCAGGTCCGATTCAAAACTGCTTGCAGAACTTGATGGACCTGCGGGTCGGGATGGGTTAGATTCGAAGGCATCAGGCCCAATGACTCAGAGACTGCGCGGGGCTCTGAATTGACGGCACCGCGGTTAACGGTTACTTCAGGAGCGTCGCGTGTCTCAACACGACTTCACGGGAACGGCGGGCGCAAGCGGCCCCCGTCGGTCGCTCCGCGTCGCCCTGGTGCTCAACTCGTCGGGCCATCATCCCGCGGTGGCGATCGAAGACGCCGCCGAGCGCTGGATAGAACTGGACGCCGGTCCTGCGGCGAGTGGCCCCGTCATTCGCGTCGCCGCCTCAGACCTTCGTGACGCAGCTCGGCAGGCCCGGGCACTCCGTGCCGATGCGGCCAAGGAGATGGCCGACCCCCTCGTCTTCCTTGAAGTCGGTGTGCTTATCGATCCCGAGCCCAGCCGAGCACTTCGCACGCTCGCTCGGCTGGACGGAATGATCGACCAGACGTCGTCGGTTCGGTACGTCGGATCACCGCGCGGGCTGGCCGGTTTCATCGCCGACATTCACGCGCTCGACATCGCTGATGGTGTAGCACTGCTGCCGCTGAACATGCCCGCCTCGACGGTGCACGTCATCGACGGACTACTCGGGCCCCTCGCGGAGATGGGATTCGAGACCGCTCCCGATGCCGTCGGGGCCGCCCGCCGTTTTCTCGTCGGTGCCGTCGCGTGACCGTCGAAGGGCGACCGACCGGCGGCACCCAGAGCTAGACGACGTTCACGATCCACGGCGGTCGATATCTGGTCGGCCCCGATGACTAGCTAAGCTAGATGTAGGAGGTGATGTTGGGGGAAAGGCCCATGGCCTCGCGGCCGTAGGCCTCGTAAAGGGGCCGCGAGTTCACGAATGCGTGGCGGGAGCCCACTTGAATATCGCGATAGAACTGCTGGTTTCGGCTCGCCGTAGCAAAGCCGCCGGCGCCACCAATCGACATCAGCATGTCCGCCGCGCGCCGCAGGTTCTCGCTGGCATGGCCCGCGTCGGCGCGGCACCGTGCACGGGTCACCCGGTCGAGCACGTGATGCGCCGTCGTCATTTCGAGGTCGGCGGCACCACGAGCGACGTGTAGCTTCGCAGTGTCGATCATCATGCCCGTCTCGCCGAGCGTGGCCACTGCCACCGCCGAATCGGCCTGGGTGGGGAAATCGAAGTAGGAGATGTTTCGGGTGTGCGCCTTCTCGGAGACCATCGCGTGCAGTTCCTGGGCCGCGCCCAACGTCGGACCCATCAGGCCGATGCTGAACAGCGGAGCGATGGGCATCCGGTCCGCTGGATCGGCATCAGCGTCGAATTCCTGTTCGCGTGCCAAACGCTCCGGCAGGCTGAATACCTGCGCCTCCGGTACGAAGAGGTCGTCGGCGACGATTGTGTTGGAACCGGTGCCACACATGCCCATCACGTGCCAGGTGTCTTTGATCTTCAATTGCTCCATTGGCATGAACGCCATGATCTGGTCAGTTACCTGGCCGGTGTCGTCGAGGACGACCGTCCCGCCCATGAACCAGTGCGAGTACAAACACCCGCTCGCGAAGCCCCACGATCCGGTCACGCGGTAGCCGCCCGGCGACTTCTTCGCCGTTCCATTGAACGCCGCGACACCGCATACCAGCGTGTTCGGATGACTGGCATAGACGGTGTCGGCACCCTCTCGCGGCAGAAATGCTCCGGCAAAGCCGGTGACATCGCCGACAAGGGTGTAAACCCACGCAGTGGAGGGGCAGCCGCGCGCCAGCTCCGCGGCGATCTCGATCTGGCCGATGACGCCCCCACCGTCCCCCCCGAACCGCTTCGGGATGAGGAATTTGAAGAATCCGGACTCGACCATCTCGTTGATAGTTTCGTCGGGAACGCGGCGCTCGGCGTCCGCCCTCTGGGCGCGCTCCATGAGCCGCGGCTTCATCTCCTTCGCTGCCGCCAACAGCTTCTGGTGGGCGTCGGCTGCGCCGGTCGACTGGCTGACCAGTGTGTGTGTCATTGAAATGCGTTTCCAATTCTGTTGCGCGGTGGATGAGGTGCCGAGAACGGGAGGGCGTCAGTCGGTCGATGCCGCCGCTTGCTCGAGCTGATGGGCTGCCAACCCCAGCTTGTCCGGCGGCACGGGCGCGAAGATATCCAGCGCGTGCAGCTCCTCGACGCCGATGGCCGCAGCCTGATGCGGGACACCACCGGGGATGTACAGCATCTCGCCGGCACTGACCTCGAAGCGCTGGTCGCCGTTCATGACGAGCTCAAGCGTTCCACGAATGACGTACATGGTCTGGTCGTACGGGTGCTGGTCGACCGGCACCGTCGGATGACCGGGCTTGAGCCAGATGGCCTGCACCAGGACGTCGTCGCCCACGACGGCCGTGCGCCGGAAAGCGCCGTCCAACAACGCGTCGGTGGGCAGATCGCTGAGAACCGCATGGTAAGGCAGGCGAGGCATTCGTGATTTCTCCCGTGTCGCAACAACTGAGTGAAGGTAATCACCCCAGTAAAGTGTAAGCAGAATTAGATGTCAACCGCGAAGCGTGCTCGGATTTCTTTGACGCAGCCGGGCTCGGCGCGAACCCGCCCTTATCAGCACATTTTACTAATTCTGACGGTCATCGAGGGTCTCCGAACAACCTGGACTAGTTCCGGGCCTTGCCTAAAGGAGTGCAAAGCTGCTTACATAATGGTGTCGAGCAGGTGATTGCACCGCGCGGCAGACCGAAAGTACGCCGGGCCGCGGCGCGTCTCTGGCAAGCTCGTACGAGAGGTTGGGCGCAACGTGTCACTGTCGGGGTGGACCGCCGTGATTTCCGGTGGCAGTCGTGGAATTGGCTTGGAGATCGGTCTGGCCCTGGGAAGGTTGGGTGCCAACGTCGTACTCCTGGCCAAGACCTCCGAACCCCACCCCAAGTTGCCCGGTACCGTTCACACGGCGGTCGCTGATATCGAGGCGACCGGCGCCGCGGCGGTCGCCGTCGTCGGCGACGTCCGCGAGGACGACGATGTCGCCCGCGCCGTGCACACCGCGGTGGATCGGTTCGGCGGCGTCGATATCTGCATCAACAACGCCAGCGCACTCAACGTCAGTCCGACTGGGCAATTGCCACTCAAACGGTTCGACCTGATGATGGACATCAACATTCGAGGCACGTTCGCGTTGACCCAGGCTTGCCTGCCACACCTCAAGAAGTCCGACCACGCGCACGTGCTGACCCTGTCCCCGCCGCTGAACCTGTCCGCCCGCTGGCTGGGAGCACACCCCGCCTACACCGTCAGCAAGTACGGCATGACCACCCTGGCGTTGGGCTTCGCCGCCGAGTTCGCACCGTTCGGCATCGCCAGCAACTGCCTGTGGCCCGAGACCACCATCGCCACCGCGGCCGTCACCAACATCTTGGGGGGTGATCAGATGGTGGCGCATTCGCGGCAGCCGCAGATCATGGCCGATGCGGCCGCCCTCATCCTGCAGACCTCACCGCCCAGCCTGACCGGGCAATGCCTCATCGACGCCGACGTCCTCACCGAGCACGGCGTCACCGACCTCAGCCGCTACGGCGGCGAGGCACCGCTGGAGTACGATATCTTCGTCGATCCCCGCTAGATGGTCACGTCGGTGGCCAACCTCCCGCTGGAGGCTTCGGGCCTCTAGACGAAGGTCTGCCGCAAATCCCCGATACCTTCGATGCGGCTCACCAATTCATCGCCGGCCTTCAGGAACGGCGGCGGCTCACGGAACAGCGCCACCCCGGACGGCGTCCCGGTGAAGATGACGTCACCGGCGCTCAGCGGCGTGATCGACGACAGGTACTCGATCACCCCGGGGACCGAGAAGACCATGTCCCTGGTGCTCTCGCGCTGCATCACCGCACCATTCAGGATGCATTCGAGTGTGACATCGTCCGGGTCATCGACCTCGTCGGTGGTCACGAGCCATGGTCCAAATGGTGAGAAGCCCGGGAATGACTTGCTCAGACTGAATTGCGGTGCTGCGCCTGCCATCTGAGCCTTGCGCTCGGTGATGTCCTGACCAACGGCGAGTCCTGCGACATACGACCACCCGTCGTCGGTGACATTGTGGGCCGCACGGCCGATGACGACCACGAGCTCGGTCTCCCAGTCGACGTCGCCCTCCGGTAACGTGACGGTGCTGATCGGGTTATCGAAGCTGCTGCGGAACTTGGTGAAGACGAGCGGCGCCGTACCCGGGTCGGCGATACCAGCCTCCGCGGCGTGCGAGTGGTAGTTGAGTCCCACGGCGAACACCTGGCCGGGCCTCGGAGCGGGGCAGCCCAGGTCGACCGCATCGAAGGCCCGGGCCTCGGTGAGACTCGCTTGCGCCGCCCAGGCTCGGAAGTCCGACCACACCTCGTAAACGGCTTGGGGGTCGGGCCCGAATGCCCCGTTGCTGGCCTTCTCGACGTCGACGGCGCCGCCGTCAGTGAAGATCGTCAGCCGTCCTGACAGGTTGCCTACGCGCACCGCGGTGCTCCTTTTCTGTGCTTCACAGTTGGTCGGTGCATGGATTCAGGGCAGCCGAGGGGGCACGGAGGTAGTGCCGTTGCCCGATGGAATCGGCACCCCTGCAGGGAAGATGACGATTTTGCCGCTTCGCGAGCGATCCTCCAGCAGGCGCTGTGCGGCGCTCGATTCGTCGAGGGAGAACCGTCCGGTGACCGATACGGCGATCGCACCGCGGGCCGCCAAGTCGAAGAGCGCCGCTCCACGCGCCAGCAGTGCGCCTCGGTTCTCGATGTAGTCAACCAACGACGGTCGAGAGACATACGGTGAGCCGTATCGGGACAGTCGCCGAAGGTCGAACGGCGGCACCGGGCCACTGGCGGCTCCGTAGAGCACAACGTATCCGCGGCGAGCGACGGCCTCGAGACCCTGCTCGAAGGTGCTCGCCCCCACCCCGTCGTAGATCACCTCGACACCTTTGCTGCCGGTGAGTTCCCTTACCCGAGTGGCGAAGTCGTCGTAGCCGATGACGTCGTCAGCTCCGGCGGAACGGGCAGCATCGCCCTTGTCCGGATTGGACGTGGTGGCCAGCACTCGAGCGCCGCGATGCTTGGCCATTTGAACGATCAGATTTCCGACGCCACCTGCTGCGGCATGGACGAGCACATCGTCACCAGGCTGCACCGGGTACGTGTCGAAGGTGAGGTAGTGAGCGGTCAGCCCTTGCGCGGTCAACGCCGCAGCGGACTCGAAGGTCACGGAATCGGGTAGTGGCAAGGCCGAGGCGGCGGGTATGACCGCGAGTTCGGCGTAGCTGCCCTCGGTGAAGGGCCACGCCACGCGTTGACCGACCACGAGGTCGCTGACGTTGTCCCCTACTTCCACGATTGTGCCGGCGCCCTCGACGCCGACGGTGAAGGGTGGGTGCGTTTCTATTGCTCCTCGGCGAGCCAGTGAGTCGTGATAGTTCACCCCGACGGCGCCGACCGCGACGAGAATCTCCCCGGCAGAGGGTCGTGGCTCCGGGAGGTCACGCAGCTCCAAGACCTCTGGGCCCCCGTGATGGGGTACTACGACTGCGCGCACAGGAATCTCCTCGCCTCGGCTTCGTCGCTGATCAAATCGTCACCGCACTAGACGTAAGCACACTGTAAGCAGATGCTGTTTGTCAAGCGGCAATGGTGTTGAGTCTTCGATGCCGGCAAAAACCGAATTATCGTGCGATTTCGCAATATCAGTGCTCGTAGACACTAGATTCGATGGACGTGCCGACGATCTGCGAGCTCTACGCCGGGCCAATACTGCTTACATTTTTGGACTTGCGAGCGGTTCGACCTCTCCATCGGCCGACGGCATATCGGTAGCCCCGCTCGGCCACGGCTACGGTGCGGTCAACCGATCGACATGCTTTCCGCAGCCTCGAACGACCACATCCAGGATCACCGTGGCGCGGCGGTCAGTTTGCGCCCGATGATCTCTTTCATGATCTCTGTGGTGCCTGCGTAGATGGGGGCGGCGCGGCAGTCCAGATAGTCCTGTGCGACGTCGTATTCAGACATGAAGCCGTAGCCGCCGTGCAGTTGTACTGCACGCTGTACGACGCGTTGCTGCATTTCGGTGATCCACCACTTCGCCATGGCCGCGGTCACCGCGTCGAGCGTGCCGTGTGATGCATCCAGGATGCACCGATCGACGAAGCACTGTCCGATCTCGAGTTCGGTGGCCAGCTCGGCCAGGTAGAACCGGTTGGCCTGGAAGTCGGCGATAGGCTGCCCGAACGCCGTCCGCTCACAAGCGTAGGCGAGGGCACGATCGAAAGTGCGCCGCGCAGCGGCCATCGACGACACCGCCACTCCGAGCCGCTCTTGGGGCAGGTTGTGCCGCAGGTACTTCAAGCCCTCGCCGACCTGGCCCAGGACGTTGCCCGCGGGGACGACCACATCCTCGAAGACGAGTTCGGCCGTGTCCTGCGCAGCCAGGCCGATCTTCTTCACCTGGCTGCGGGTGAAGCCCGGTGTGTCGGTCTCGATGACGAGCACGCTGAAGCCTTGCCTGCCCGCGTCGGGATCGGTCCGCACCGCGGTAACGACGAAATCGGCGAGCATGCCGTTGCTGATGAAGACTTTGCTTCCGTTGACCACGAAGTTGCCATTGCCTTCGGCGCGCGCCGAGGTATTCATCGCCGGCAGGTCGCTTCCGGTGTTGGGTTCGGTGAACGCAATGGCACCGACCTTCTCGCCGACGCACAGCGGAGCAAGCCAGCGTTGCTTCTGTTCGTGATTGCCGAACGCCGTCAGGTAGGGCAGCACCAGGTCGTTCATACCGAACACGAGCATGGCCACCGACAACGCACCCACCCGGCAGAGTTCCTCGTTGACGATGGCGTTGAACCGGAAGTCATCCGCGCCGCCCCCGTTGTATTCCTCGGGCGCGTTTGTCCCGATCAGGCCGAGTTCGCCTGCCTTGCGAAACAGGTCGCGGTCGATTCGCCCGGCCTGCGCCCACTCAGCCAACCGAGGGGCGACCTCGCGCTCAGCGAAAGCACGCGCGGTATCGCGAAACGCCACGTGCTCATCGTCAAAAATGGTGCGCTCCAACGCAACCGAACTCATCCAACCGAACCTCTCTGTTGCCTCACACCATCACTGACGCGGTTGCGGCACAGCATGCGCGAAGCCACCCCGATGGAACAGCAGCGGCTCACGCTCGGCGTCAGCCTCCAAGTGATGCACTGCCCCTACGACTATTTCGTGGTCACCCCCGGCGTGCGTCGCCTCGATGCGGCAGTCAATCCACGCGCACGCGCCGATGATCATCGGCGATCCCAGCGGCGACGGTTTCCAGTCCACCCCGGTGAACTTGTCGGTGCCGCTTCTTGCGAAACTCCCGCAGACGCTCTGCTGGTCGTGCGCCAGCACGCTCACGCAGAAATGGCCGCTCTGAGCAATTGGTGGCCAACTCTGCGATGTGAGCGCCGGCACGATGACCACCATCGGCGGATCAAGGGACAGCGCCGAGAACGATTGACACGTGAAGCCGACCGGCTGCGAGTCGCGCATGCCGGTGATGACGGTGATTCCGGACGCGAAATGTCCGAGCACCGAGCGAAACACCTCGGGCGAGGGTGGGGCGATGGTCATCGAGGCCATGTCCTTTCTTGTTTGTGGCTCACGACGGGCCGATCGACGCAAGCGCGGCCGGGCCGACCCGGGTGAGTTTCTGCCTTCAGTATGTGAGAGCCAGCATCCGAGATTATGCCTGCTTCCAGCGCCGACTCCGCGTCTTGATCAAGCTACCAGTATCGTATTCGATCATACTGCTTGCAGATTTGGTGGATTCTGGACAACCGGGCACGAAGGCCCCCTGAGGCGCAGCCCCCGGCAGCCCTGCCTCTTCGCGCTTCGCCGGCCGTATCAGTTGTGCGGAGCGCACGATAAGCGGGGGCAGCTTCGGCCAACGTGCCCATGGCGCTCGATACCTTCGCGTAACTAGGTTGAACCGACGCTTCGTAACTTTGCTGGTGGGTTCTCATTCAACCGACTGGTTCGATTTCGCGGTACCGCCAACGAGGAGCCTGTGATGCCGACACCCACCCCACCGTTCCAGAGGTTCGACGAGAGCGTCACTTCTCACGGGGTGCGCTGCGCGGCATGGGTTTACCGGCCGAGCGGCGCAGTGGCCAGCGCGCCCGTCATCGTGACGGCTCACGGTCTGGGTAGTCCGCGCGTGCTGCGCCTGCCTGCGTACGCCGAACGTTTCGCCGCGGCGGGCTAGCGGGGTTGTCGACGACGCGGCGCGGGTGACCGTCGCTGTCACCGAAGGAGCGGTAATGGTGCAGATCGCGCTACTTGCGTTCCGGCTGCTGGGCCGACCGGTGTTGACTCCCCACCCTGAGCACGCCGGGATTTTCAATCATCCCGCTTCGGCCTTCTTCAGGTAGCTGCGCGTTGTGCGGTGAGCACGATCGACGTCGGCAACTTCGGCCCGTCCGCATATGGCGCGCGTCACACCTCAACCCCTAGCGTTAACACGTCCGCGCGTTATCGCTGCTGAGGAGCCTTGATGCACTTCGCTGACCTGCTCGACGTTCGCGCCAACGCGCATCCCGCGGCTCCGCCGTTGTCCGATGACCTGCCAGTTGTTCCACGCTCAGTCCACGGCGGTCTCGAAGAACTGAGATTCGCGCGCCGACATAGCGGCGCCGCTGCTCCCACATGAATTCACCGGAGGTTCGCTTCGATCGATTCGAGTCGCCCCCGTTGACCGCATTCGCCACATCATCGTGGCCCTACTAGTAGGGCATTCCGGCTAAGCCCAAGGACATTCGGGGGTTTCGACAGACGGGCCGACTGCCTCATATTCGTGTCATATGACATCGACATGACAGCCATCACGAGAATATGACGCCGGTTCTGAGAATCTACAGTTGACGGATGCCGGTCCGAGGACGACCATGACCGCATGAATTATGTCGTTACCGGCGGTACCGGGTTTATTGGCAGTCGCGTGGTGGCCCGGCTGCTGGCCGGTGACCCGGACGCCCAGGTACACGTGCTGGTGCGGCGCTCATCGCTGGAACGCTTCGAGCGACTCGCCGACACGTGGGGCCCGCGCGCGAAACCCCTGGTCGGTGACCTGAACGCCGACGATCTCGGGCTGAGCGATGACGCCATCACCGAGCTCGGGACCATCGCGCACGTGGTGCACAGCGCCGCCATCTACGACATGACCGCCGCCGAGGACGTCCAACGCGCCGCCAACGTCGAGGGCACCCGCGCGGTCATCGGACTGACCCGGCGCCTGGGCGCGACCCTGCACCATCTGTCCTCGATCGCGGTGGCCGGGGACTTCCACGGCGAGTACACCGAGGACGATTTCGACGTCGCGCAGAACCTGCCGACCCCGTATCACCGCACCAAGTTCGAGGCCGAACAGCTGGTGCGCTCCGATGCCGGGCCGCGCATGAGGATCTACCGACCGGCGGTCGTCGTCGGAGATTCGCGGACCGGTGAGATGGACAAGATCGACGGGCCCTATTACTTCTTCGGCGTCCTGTCCAAGCTGGCGGTGCTGCCCAGTATCACGCCCATGGCGGTGCCCGACGCCGGCCGCACCAATATCGTGCCGGTCGACTTCGTGGCCGACGCGTTGGTACACCTGATGCACATCGACGGTGCCGACGGACAGACCTTCCATCTGACGGCACCGAAAGCGATTGGCCTGCGCGGCATTTACCGCGGCGTGGCCAAGGAGGCCGGGCTTCCGGCGCTACGCTTCGGGTTGCCGGGCGCGGCCGTCGCACCGGTGCTCAAGGCCACCGGCCGGGCCCGGGTGCTGCGCAACATGGCCGCCACCCAGCTGGGTATGCCCGCCGAGATCCTCGACGTCGTCGACCTGGCGCCGACGTTCACCGCGGAACGGACCGCAGCGGCGCTGGCCGGCAGCGGAATCGAGGTGCCCGAATTCGGTTCCTACGCAGGAAAATTGTGGCGATACTGGGCCGAGCATCTGGACCCCGACCGGGCCCGCCGCGACGATCCGTCCGGTGCGCTGGTGGGCAGGCACGTCATCATCACCGGCGCCTCCAGCGGTATCGGTCGCGCCTCGGCCATCGCGGCCGCCCAACGCGGAGCCACGGTGTTCGCGTTGGCCCGCAATGCCGACGCCCTCGATGATCTGATTGCCGAGATCCGCGCCGAGGGTGGCGATGCGCACGCATTCACCTGTGACGTCACCGATTCCGGTTCCGTGGACCACACGGTGAAGGACATCCTGGGACGCTTCGGTCACGTCGACTATCTGGTCAACAACGCCGGCCGGTCCATCCGCCGGTCGGTGTCGGCCTCCACCGACCGACTGCACGACTACGAACGGGTGATGGCCGTCAACTACTTCGGCGCGGTGCGGATGGTGCTCGCACTGCTGCCGCACTGGCGCGAGCGCCGGTTCGGTCACGTGGTGAACGTGTCGAGTGCCGGCGTGCAGGCCAACAGCCCCAAGTACAGCGCGTACCTGCCCACCAAGGCGGCGCTGGACGCGTTCTCCGAGGTGGTCGGCACCGAGACCCTGTCGGACCACATCACCTTCACCAATATCCATATGCCACTGGTGAGCACCCCGATGATCGCGCCGTCGCGCCGGCTGAATCCGGTGCCCCCGATCACCGCCGAGCATGCCGCGGCGATGGTGGTGCGCGGGCTGATCGAGAAGCCCGCGCGGATCGACACCCCGCTGGGCACGCTGGCCGACCTGGGTACCTACTTCACGCCCCGGCTGTCGCGACGGGTACTGCACCAGCTCTACCTGGGCTATCCGGACTCCCCCGCCGCCCGTGGGCAGTCCGGCGACGAGCCCGCCCCGGAGCGTCGGCCCAGGAAGCCGTCCCACGCGGCGCGGCCCGTGCGGGTGCCCCGACCGGTCAAGCGCGCGGTGCGGGCCATTCCGGGTGTGCACTGGTAACGGCCCCCACCTATCGTGGGAGCGTGACCGGGTCTGAAACCGATGCGCCGCTACCGGTGTTCGCCGACGTCGACACCGGAGTCGACGATGCGATGGCGCTGGCCTATCTGTTCGCCAGCCCGGATGCGCGGGTGGTGGGCATCGCGTCGACGGCGGGCAATGTGCCCGTCGCGCAGGTGTCGGTCAACAATCTCGGGCTGCTCGAACTGTTCGGGATCGACGACGTTCCCGTCTCCGAAGGCGCCCCGGCGCCGCTGAGCATTCCGCTGCGCACCGCCGAGGACACCCACGGTCCCGAAGGGCTCGGCTACGCGCTACTGCCGCAGACCGACCGATCACTCACCCCGTACGACGCCGCCCAGGCCTGGGTCGCCGCGGCCCGCGAACACCCCGGTGAACTCCTCGGATTGGTCACCGGCCCGCTGACCAACCTCGCGCTGGCGCTGCGCCTGGAGCCCGCACTGCCCCGGCTACTGCGCCGGCTGGTGATCATGGGCGGCGCCTTCGACTACCGCGGCAACACGACCCCCGTCTCGGAGTGGAACATCAGCGTCGACCCGGAGGCCGCCGCCGAGGTGTTCGCGGTATGGGGCGCGGCGTGGGGCCTGAGCACGCCCACACATCTACCGATTGTGTTGGGCCTCAACCTCACCGAGAACGTGGCGATGACGCCGTCCATCCTGGGCCGGCTGGCCGCTGCCGCCGGTTCGCCGTCGGCGCAACTCAGTGTGCTCGACGATCGGGGTACCCGGTCCACGGCGGCCAATCCACTGATCCGGGTGCTCGAAGATGCCATGCGCTTCTACTTCGAGTTCCACTTCGACCAGGGCGAGGGCTACCTGGCGCACCTGCACGATCCGCTGGCCGCCGCGGTCGCGCTGGACCCCGACCTGGTGCGCTGCCAGTCCGCGACCGTCGACGTGGAACTGACCGGCACCCTGACCCGCGGGATGACGGTGGCCGACTGGCGTGGTCACTGGGGGCGGGAGCACAACGCGCACATCGGCGTCGAGGTGGACCCCGCCGCGTTCTTCGAGCGCTTCATCGAGCGGGTCGGCCCGTTCGCCCGGCGCCTCGGTCATTCATAGATGCCCTCCACATGCCACTGCCGTTGGCGGTAGCACAGCAGCATCGCCACCCCGACGCCGGCATCGCGGGTGTCGACCACCACCTGGGCTCGCGCGGTCCGGCCCACCGATGTGCGATCGGGATCCCACCAGCGTTCGTCGACCGGCCAAGGCCCGGTCCACCAGCTGATGTCTCTCCCGTCGCTTCGCTCGCCCCTCAGATCCCCGCCGCGGCCCGGGGACTCCAGCCGCACCGGATCCGAGGAGAACAACCCCCGACTCGTCACCCGCACCGGTTTGCCTTCTGCATCAAGCACTTCCACCGGATCATCGAGCAACACCGCCGGCGAGGGCTCGGGCAGCTGGCCCGGCCAGGGCTGGGTCGGGTCGGCCCGCGGAACCGGCTCGTCGCCCAACGGGGTGAGGGTGATGCGCTCGGCCGGCCCGCGGCCACCGCTGAGCACCGGCACCTGTACCGCTTCGAGACCCAGCAGACCCTGCACCCGCACCAGCGCCCGCCGGGCACGTAACCGGTCGTCGTCACCGGATGACCCCCACAGCGGGAGCTGCAGCGCCCCGGCCGAGACCACCTCCACCGGATGCAGACGCAGCATCACCACCGGGGCGGTCGGCCGGTCATCACGGCGGCTGCCTGATTCCCCGTGTCGCTGCGCTCCTGCCCGCCGAGCCAGCCAGCCATCCAGTTGCCACCGCACCCGATCCGCGGTGGCATCCTCGGTCAGCGGTTCCGCGCAACGCCAGACCCGGTTCAGCTCTTCACCATTGGCGGTGACGGCCTGGATGGCCAGCCGGGTGCAGCCCACCCCGGCACCTTCCAGGCTGCGGTGCAGTTCGCCGGCCAGCGATCGACCGGCGAAGGCCGCCGCGTCCACCCGGTCGATGGGTGGATCGCAGTTCATCACCGCATCGAGCTCCGCGGGAAGATCACGCCCCGACGGTCCGCGGTCGGACTCCCCGCAGGCGAATCGGTGGGCTAGAAGAGCGTCCGCGCCGAACCGGGAGGCCACATCGGTACGCGACAACTCGGCGAACTGACCGATGGTGCGGATTCCCATCCGCCACAGCAGATCTGCCAGGTCTTCCCGGCCCGCCCCGGAGAGGCTGGGTTCGGTGGCCAGCTGCCGGATGGACAGCCCGGACAGGAATGCCGCGTCCCGGCCCGGCTCGACGATGCGCCCCGCCCTGGCCGCGAACACCGCGGTGGACAACTGATCGGCGATACCGGTCTGACATTCCGCGCCCGCCGCGGCCACCGCGTCGACCAGCCGTTCGGCGGCCTCCTGTTCTGATCCGAAATAACGGGATGCGCCCCGGACCGACAGCACCAGCAGACCGGGGCGCAGCACCTCTGCCCGGGGAACCACCTCGTCGACCGCCGCCGTCACGCCCTCGAAGTGACGAGCATCGCGCGCCGGGTCCGCGGTGACGACGTGCAGCCGCGGACACCGGGACTGCGCCTCACGGCGGCGCAGCCCGCGCCGCACCCCGACCGCCCGGGCCGCGGCCGAACAGGCGATGACCCGGTTGGCCAGGGTGACCGCCACCGGGTCGGTGGCGGCGAGCCCGGCCGCCGCGGCGGCGGCCACCGCAGGCCAGTCCATGCACCAGAGCGCAAGAACCCGCGGCACCGTCAGCCACCGACCGCGAGGCGCGATTGCCCGGGAATCCGGCTCCTGGTCCGAGTGTCCAACCGCACCCGCCCGATCCGTCCCCGGCCGGGAATCGCGGCACCACCGGCACCGACCATCTCGTAGCCGCAGACCCTGGCATCCAGCCGAGCCGAGGCACCGTGCCAATCACCCCCGGTGACCAGCAGCGTGCACCCCTTCTGCCGGGCGCGCGCGGTCACCGCCCGCGCTCTGCTCATCGGCACCGATCGCCCGGCCAGCGCCAGCACCACCAGGTCCAGGCCGTCCAGCAGGACCGCGGCCACCTCCACCGGATCGCTGCCGGGATAGGGAATCACCGCGACCCGGCTCAGGTCGGCACCCATCTCCACGGCCGCCAACAGACCGACATCGGGCTGCCCGACGATGGCCGCATGCCCGCCCGCCGCGGTGGCCGCGGCCACCATCCGCAGTGCCAGCGATCTGGCCCCGGACAGCACCGCCACCGTCCCCCTGGGCAGCAGCGGAGAAAGAGGCCCGGACACCGGTGGCGCCGGCAACGCATCGTCAGACGGCTCGATCGGCGGATCCGGGGCTTTCAGCAAAGTTTCCGGGGCGGAATTCAGGTCATCGCCGGCGACCCTCCGCGCACCCTGGATACCCATCCTCCCGGAGACTTCGGCTATCCTGTGGCGTAACTGTTCTACCTGTTCAGCGCGCTCTTTTCGGTGCTGCTCCAGGTCCATCGCCACCGCCACAGCAGCACCTCCAGCATCATCCGAAACGGGCATTGTTCGAACGCATGTTCGATATCTCGAGTAAACACTCGCCGGGTGTGACAGTCAAGCGGTGGAATGGACGCCCAGATCAGCGTCACGAATCGGTCACCGACAACGCTCGAGTAAGGGAATGCACTGATACAGGCCCTGCGTTACAGTTTCTGACACCAGATCCCGGCCCCCGAACGGGACTGCTGCACCCGGTTTTCGCGGACCCTCGCGCCGACCAGCGATTCACCACACCGAGAACAAGTAAAGGACCGAACATGGCATCAAATCGTCTGGCTCGTCGTCGGATTTCGGCAGCGGTTGGCGGTGCCGCCATCATCGCGATGATCGGCTTCACCGCGGCGTGCAGCAGTGACAGCGACACGCCCGAAGAGTCGACCACCACGACCACCACCGAGCCCTCGGTCACCCCGACCGAGAAGTCGCTCAACCCCGGTGGTGGCGTGTTCACTCCCCCCGTGACGGCCCCGCAGCCGACCTTCGACCCGCAGCAGAACGACTGAGCGACAACTCTGAACGGGGCGGGTCCGGAATTTTCGGACCCGCCCTCAGTTCTTCTGGGACCATGAGAACGGTGCTCGCTCGCTCACTGACCGCCCTGCTGCTCATCGGAGCCCTGGTGGTCGCCGTCGATCTGTACGTCGGCAGGGAACGCCCCGATGCCTTGCGCATCGAGGGCCCCTACGCGTCCCTGCTGGAGGCGTCGACCGACCTCGGGCCCGCCCGCGAGCAGAGCATCGAACTCACCGCCACCCTCACCGGCGAATCCCCACCCACCGCGCTGATGGACTGGGCCCGCGAGCAATCACTGTCGGTGCAGTGGCGCCCCGGCGATGACTGGGTGATCGTCGAGGGACCCCCGGCCGCCATCGAGCAGGCTTTCGACGTCTCTGTACGCGACTACCGCGGCAGGAGAGGACAACTCTTCTACGCCTCACCACACCAGCCCGCGGTCCCCGAACACCTGCGCGACGAAGTGTCCGAGATCGGCCGAATCCTCAGCTACACACCGCATCACATGTCCCGCCCCGATCACATCCCACTCGATGTGCCCGACCAGGGGCTGGCTCCCCAGGCGCTGCTGAACACCTACAACGCCGACGATCTGAACAGGGGCGGCTTCACCGGCAGGGGAATCACCATCGTGATCTTCGCCTTCGACGGATTCCACCAATCCGACCTGGACACCTACACCAGCACGTTCGGTCTGCCGCAGTTCACCCCGGAGGTCGTCGGCGGATCGCCCGGCGAGCCACGCGGCGAACTGTCAATGGATCTTCAGGTGGCACATGCCGTTGCACCCGATGCCCGCAAGGTCGTGGTGAATGCCCGCCCCACCGTCGAAGGTGGCGGCGGATACCGCAAGATCGGCGAGATGCTCGAGGAGACCGATCGCCAGTTCCCCGGTGCGGTATGGAGTTTCTCGATCGGCTGGGGTTGCGACAAGCTGATCACCGCCGCCGATCTGGCCCCGGTCCGGTCCGCGCTGCGCACCGCCCAGTCCCACGGCACCACCGCCTACAACGCCAGCGGCGACCTCGCCGGGATGGAATGCCGTGGTGGACAAGACTGGTCGTCGCCCCCGAGTGAACAGGATGTCGGCCTCGACTCGATCGCCTCGTTGCCCGAGATGACCAGCGTCGGCGGCACCACGCTGTCCACGGATGCCGACGGCAGGTGGGTATCCGAGCAGACCTGGTTCGACGTCCCGCTGTCCCAGGGCACCGGCGGCGGCGTATCGGCGCTGTTCGACATGCCGTCCTGGCAGCGCGATGCCGCGGCCGCGGTCGCACCCGATCGCCACGACGGCAGGCGCATGACACCGGACATCGCCGCAGTCGCCGACCCGTTCACCGGCGTGAAGATCGTGATCAACGATCAGACCGTCGTCGGTGGCGGAACGTCACAGTCCGCCCCCATCTGGGCCGGCCTCACCGCGGTGATGAACCAGTGGCTGCTGGAGAACAACGGCTCCCTGATCGGTGACATCAACCCGTTGCTGTACCGCATCGCCCAGGGCGCTCCACGGCCCGCCTTCCGCGATGTGACCTTGGGCGGCAACGCCGTCGACAATGCCGGTCCCGGCTATGACCTGGTCACCGGACTGGGCACGCCCGATATCGACAACCTCGTGCGCAACCTGCAGATCGCGCAGCGGGTGGGTGCCTGATGAGCGCTCCCGGCATGGTCGAATGCCAGGTCTGCCAGATCGATGTTCCCGCTGGCGTCTACTGCGGGCTCTGTGGCGTTCCACTGGCCGACCACAAACGCGGTGACGGCCCGCACTGGCTGCGCGCCCGCGCCTTCAGCGCCGCGCCCGGACAGCGTCTGCTCACACCGTCGCTGACCAGTTCGCTGTTCCCGCACCTGTCGCCGCGGTCACGCAAGGTGTTCCTGATGGGCCTGGTGCTGCTGGCGGTGGCGCTGACCGTCGGCACCGTGCTGCGCATGCCCGCCGCTCTGATCGCCGTCGCGTCACTGGGCATCCCCCTGCTGTTCGCCCTCTACCTCCGCGAATCCGGTGTGTCCCGCGATATCCCACGCAGCACGCTGATACTGACCGCGACCCTGGGCATCGTGCTCGGCGTCGGCTGGGTGCTGTTGACCGGAGTCGCGCTGGCCCGCGCCTACGGCGTCCCCTTGGGCGCGGGTATCGCCGGCGGCCGGATTCTGCGTGACGGGATCGGGGTTCCGGTGGGCAGCATGCTGCTCATGCTGGTGCCCGCGCTGGTGGCCCGGGTCGGGTGGCGCGGCAACCGGGAATCCCTGGACGGCTACGCCATCGGGGCGTTGGGGGCACTGACGTTCACCGCGGCGGCCACCCTGACCCGGCTCGCGCCGCAGTTCACCACCGGGATGATCAACCGGGTCCGCCCGCTGGACGGGTTGCTCGTCGAGGCCGGCATCCGCGGCATCGCCATGCCGCTCACCGCCGCCGCCGTCGGCGGTCTGATCGGCACCGCGCTCTGGTTCACCCGGCCGCCCACCAAGGTCACCAAGAACCGTGGCGTCGTCCGCGGCACCCTCGTCGCCATCGCGTTGGTGGTGATCTCCGTCTACGCCGGACTGGGCCTGCTCGACGTGGCCCGCTTCCCGCAGTGGTTGCAACTGGCCGGACACCTGACCCTCACGGCGCTCGCGCTGTTCGCACTGCGGGTCGGTCTGCACCTGGCCCTGCTGCACGAGGCACAGGACGAGATCCGCACCGACGAACCGATCCTGTGCGTCGAGTGCGATCACGTCGTGCCCGATGCGCCGTTCTGCGCGAACTGCGGGGCGGCCATGCACGCATCCTCGCGCGGGTCGCGCCGGACCCGGCGCGACGACCGCCCGATTCGGCTCGCCGAGGAACCTGCGGCCGGGGAGATCGTGGTCGGACTGAAACCCGGCTATTCGCTGCACTCCGGCACCTTCGAAACCCTGCAACCGCCGAAGACGTCCTTCCGCAACGTGGCGCTGGTATTGGGCATCGCGGTCGTCGTGGTGGCCGGCGGCCTGGTCGGGCTGTCCGGGCTGATCACCGAACCCGCCGCCAAGTACGTCTGCCCGCCGGATTGCGGGAGCCCGCCGATGAATCGCGCGGTGGAGATCAACCCCCGATTCACCTCCGCAGACGGGTCGTTCTCGGTGTCCTATCCGGTGGAGGGTGCGGCCTATGAGGTCTCCAAGCAGGACAACGGGATCACCGCGGTGCTGCAGGCCGGCGACGGCGGCACCATGCAGCTGTTCAGTCGGCCCGCAGCCGGGCGCACCCCGAAGCAGATCGCGGTCGACCTGGTGAACGAGACGTTCCCCGATACCAAGACGGCCTACGAGATCCCCAACACCATGGTCGGTTACCAGCACGGATACGGGCTGGCCGCCGATATGTGGCCGCAGGGCGCGATGAGCAGTTCCAGCCGGATGCGGATCATCGTGATGGTCGCCGTGAAGAACGATCTGGCCCTGATCGCCGGCGCGGTCGGGCCGTACCGTGCCTTCGGGCCGGATTTCGGTTCCGGTAAGCCGTCAGCGGCCAACCTGCAGCTGGCGCTGGACATGGGCAAGTACGTCAACAGCTTCAGCTGGCGCGGCGACCCACGCCGGTAGTCAGGCGCTCGTCAGGGACCTGGGTCACACAATATCAAATGGTGACATTGACAAATGTCACCAATTGAAGGTGTACTCGTCGGACGCTCGATTGACGGAGGTCCGAATGCCCGAGCAGTCCCTTCCCACCCGCGGATCGTGGCGTTCCCGCGGCGCCGCCACGGTCAGCAGCGTGACCTTGCGGCAGATCAGCGCGGTGCTACCGCCCGAACGAGCCTGGGGCCTGTGGGCCTCCCGACAGATCATCGCGCGGGTCATGGATACTTTCGGGCCCTCGCTGGCGGGCACCGAGGTCGAGCCGGTGGACGTCCGCCTGCCCGACGGCCGCCGGGTCGTCGGCGAGTGGGTGTGCAGCAGCCGGGTGACCGACCGGACCGCGGCCCTCTACTACGTGCACGGCAGCGGATACGCGCTCTGTTCGCCGCGCACCCACCGCAGGCTGACCGCGTGGCTGTCCCGGCTGACCGGACTCCCGGTGTTCTGCGTCGATTACCGGCTGGCACCGAAGTACCGCTTCCCCACCGCCGCCGACGATGTCCGCGCGGGCTGGGACTATCTGCACACCGAAGCCGGCTTCGACCCCGAACGCCTGGTCATCGCCGGCGATTCCGCGGGCGGCCACCTGGCGGTCGACCTGCTGCTGCAGCCCGGTGTCCCGCATCCCGCCGCGATGGCCCTGTTCTCCCCGCTCGTGGATCTCACCTTCGGGCTGGCTCGTGCCCGCGAAGCGCTGCGCGACGATCCGGCGATCCGCGCCTCGGATGCCGCCCGCCTCATCGGGTTGTATTGCACCGGAACCGATCCGCGCCACCACCGGCTCACCCTCGATATCGCCGGCGGCCGACGCATGCCGCCCACCCTGATCCAGGCCGGTGGCGCGGAAATGCTGCAGGCCGACGCCCGCACCCTGAACGCGGACATCCGCGCCGCCGGCGGCACCAGCGAGTTGCAGGTCTGGCCGGATCAGGTCCATGTCTTCCAGGCACTGCCCCGGCTCACCCCCGAGGCCGCACCGGCCATGCGCATCGTCACCACCTTCATCACGGACTCGCTGCAGCGGGGCCGCGCCCGGGTTGCCGGATGAACCTCTTCGGAATCCTTGGTGGCGCCAAACGCAGCCGCAATGCCGACGCCGTCGTGACCGGGGCCGGCAGCGGGATCGGCGCCGCCTTCGCAGTCGAACTCGCCGCCCGCGGTGGCCGGGTGGTGTGCAGCGATATCAACGACAACGCCGCCCGCGCCACCGCCGCGCAGATCACCACCGCAGGTGGCGAGGCGACAGCACTGCGCTGCGATGTCTCCAAGATCGAGGATGTGCAGGCGCTGGCCGACACCGCGGTGGCCTGGTTCGGTGGTCCGCCCACGCTGGTGATCAACAACGCCGGGGTGGGCGCGGGCGGCACCCCGATCGGCGAAGCCAGCCTGGACGATTGGCACTGGGTGCTCGGTGTCAACCTGTGGGGGCCCATCCACGGCTGCCATGTGTTCACCCCCATCCTGCGTGCCGCACCGACCGATCAGCCCCGCGGCATCATCAACGTCGCCTCGGCGGCGGCGTTCGGCGCCGCACCGGGAATGGCCGCCTACAACGTGAGCAAGGCCGGAACCCTGTCCCTTTCGGAAACGCTGGCCGCTGAACTCGCCGGCACCGGGATCAACGTCACCGCGTTGTGCCCCACCTTCGTCAAGACCAATATCCTCGACACCGACCGCATCACCGCCGGTTCCAGCCAGCTGGCCGACACCCTGATGCGCTGGACCGGGTTCTCCCCGCAGAAGGTCGCCCGGATGTGCCTGGACACCAATGACCGCGGCGGCCTCTACTGCATGCCGCAACCGGACGCCCGGATCGGCTGGGGCATCAAACGTTTCACACCGACGGTGTATACCCGCGCCGTCGGTCTCACCACTCGCATCACCGCACCGTAGGAGGTCTCGACAATGGCTGTCGACATGGACGTCATGCTCGCGAAGATCAAGGATCGGCAATGGGCGCTGGCCGATATCGACTGGGACGCACCGGGCGCCGAAACCATCAGTGACGAATTCCGGCCCAAGCTCAAGGCGTTCATGGCCGACCTGTGCTGGATCGAGAATGTCGGCGCACGCGGTTTCGCCGCGCTGGCCAAGAAGGCCCCCACCCCGACGCTGGCCGAGATCTACCGCTACTTCCACGCCGAAGAGCAGCGGCACGCCAATGCCGAACTGGCACTGATGAAGCGGTGGGGCATGCTCGAAGACGGCGAGATGCCCGAGCCCAACGTCAACATCCGGCTGGCCATCGACTGGCTGGACACCTACGCCGACGACATGTCGCTGGCGGTGCTGGGCACCGTCATCCCGATGCTCGAGGTCGCACTGGACGGCGCGCTGCTGAAGTTCCTGCTCGACGAGGTGGACGACCCCGTCTGCCATCAGGTCTTCGAGAAGATCAACAGCGACGAATCACGGCATATCGCCGTCGATTTCGAGGTGCTCAACATGATCGGGAACGCCAAGGCGCGCAAGCTGGCCATCGATTTCGTCGGCAGCGTCGCCTCCCCCGGGCTGATCATCGGGATGATCATCTACGTTCCGCTGCTCAACCGGATGCGCAACAACATCGTCGACATGGGCCTGGAGCCCGAGCGTCTCTACAAGGCGATGATGCGCTTCAAGGACATCGGCGGCCGCAGCGAGTACACCTGGCGGGTTCCGACCTATCAGATCCTGAAGCTGCACTCACGCTGGGTGGTCAACTCCCGCAACCCCTATCACTGGGTGGCCAACCCGATGGTGGCGGCCTCGGACTACCTACCGAAGGCGATCCTGAAGCCGATCCCGTCCTGGTTCAAGGAACTCACCTACAAGCCGGCGGCCTGATATGGCGGCGCACATTCACGACACCGTCATCGTCGGCGCCGGGTTCAGCGGTATCGGTACCGCGATCAAACTCGCCGAGTCCGGTGTCGAGGATTTCGTCATCATCGAACGCGGTGACCGGGTCGGCGGCACCTGGCGCGACAACACCTATCCCGGTGCGGCCTGCGACATCCCGTCGCTGCTCTACTCGTACTCGTTCGCCAAGAACCCGGACTGGTCACGGGCCTACTCGCCGGCCGGTGAGATCTGCGCACACATCGAGGCGATGGTCGATGACTTCGACCTGCGTCGGCGCATCCAGTTCGGCGTCGAGGTCAACGGACTGTCCTTCGACGAGGCGGCCGGTATCTGGACGGTCAAGACGACCGGACGCCCACGCCTGCAGGCCCGCACCGTGGTGCTGGCCTCCGGGCCGCTGACCGACCACAAGTTCCCCGACATCCGCGGGCTGGACACCTATCAGGGCCACAAGATCCACAGTGCCCGTTGGGATCACGACTACGATTTCACCGGCAAGCGGGTCGCGGTCATCGGCACCGGCGCCAGCGCCGTGCAGATCGTGCCCGAACTGGTCAAGCAGGCCGATTTCGTGAAGGTGTTCCAGCGCACCCCCGGCTGGGTGGTGCCGCGGATGGACGTCGCCACCCCGGAGGCCGCCAAGACGCTGTTCGCCAAGGTGCCCGCCGCCCAGGAGCTGGCCCGGCAGGTGCTGTACTGGGGCCACGAGGTCACCGCCACCGCACTGGTCTGGGACACCCCGCTGACCGGTCTCGTCTCGCGGCTGGGCAAGGCGCATCTGCGCAGGCAGGTCAAGGATCCGTGGCTGCGCCGCCAGCTCACCCCGGACTTCACCCCCGGCTGCAAGCGCATGCTGGTCTCCAGCGACTACTACCCGGCTCTCCAGCAGGACAACTGCAAGCTCATCGACTGGCCCATCGCCACCATCAGCCCGGTCGGCATCCGCACCAGCGACGGTATCGAGCACCACCTGGATGCCATCGTGTTCGCCACCGGGTACGACGTCCACCTGTCCGGTCCGCCGTTCCCGGTCACCGGCCTGGACGGTCGGGTGCTCGCCGACGAATGGTCCGGAGGCGCCCAGGCCTACAAGAGCATCCAGGCCCACGGCTACCCGAACCTGTTCCTGATGACCGGCCCGAACTCCGGGCCCGGCCACAATTCGCTGCTGGTGTATTCCGAGGGTCAGATCGACTACGCGGTGCACGCGATCGGCACGATCCTGCGCGATGACCTGCGCTATCTGGACGTCCGCGCGGACGTCCAGCAACGTCACAACGCGGTTCTACAGCGCCGGCTACGCAAGACCACCTGGATGAGCGGGTGCAGCAGCTGGTACCTCACCGCGGACGGATTCAACGCGTCGATGTACCCCGGGTTCGCCACCCAGTATCTTCGACAGATGCGGGAGTTCCGATTCGGTGACTACACGGCGGTGGCGCACGACGCACGTGTGACGGCGTTGTCGTCGGCCTGATGGCGGCCATCTGATGGCTGAGATCTGATGGGAACGCCCAAGCAGCCCCGGCAGTCCGCCGGCGCGATCTCGACGATCCTCACCGGACTGCGCCGGGCCCCCCGCCAGATCCGGCGCAGCTCGCGTGACGTCATCGAGAACGCGGTCACCCAGCTCTTCGATGCGGCGGTGCAACCGCACGGTGTCGCCGCCTCGGGCGAGTACCGGATCGACGAGCTGGCGCAGCTGGCCGGAACCACCACCCGCAACATCCGGGTCTACCGGGACCGCGGTCTGTTGCATCCCCCGCTGCGGGTGGGCCGCATCGCGTTGTTCAACGACACCCACCTCACCCGGCTGCGGCTGATCACCTCACTGCTGGATCGCGGCTACAACATCGCCCACGTGCACGAGATGCTCTCGGCCTGGGAACAGGGCAAGGGTGTCGGTGAGTTGCTCGGTCTGGAATCCGCGATCGCCGGGAGCTGGTCGACCGAGAAGCCCGAACGGATGAGCGTCGCCGACGCCAAGCGACTGGTCGACGACGACCCGGGGTTCGACCGCATGGTCGGTTTGGGCGTGATCAAGTTCGAGGATGCGGATCCGGGGCGAGCGGAGCGACGGGAAGAACAAACAGCGATTGTGGTGCGCCCCAAGCTGATCGAGGCGTTCAACGAGATCCGGCAGTACGGGGTCGCCACCGACAAGCTCATCGGCCTGCACGAGCAGATCGCACCGCTGGTCGATCAGATCAGCGGCCTGCTGGTGCAGGCGGGGATCGAGGAGGCGCTGCACCGCATCAATCCCGGTGCCGCGCTGCCGCCCGACACCGAGATCGCCGAACTGCTCACGATGCTGGTGCGCTTCCGCACCCAGGCCGTCTCGGCGGTCTCCTCGACGCTGGCGTTCTCGATCGAGTCGACCATCGAGTCGGCGGTCGGTCAGATCCTCGGCGACCTCATCGACAAGGAAACCGAGCCGGACCCCTGATCAGCGCGTGACCAGCAGTTCATGGTCGCCCGTGCTCCAGGCCTGCCTTCGGTCGACGATCGGATCTATTCGTCATCTTCGCCGGGACGCGCCGGGTGGCCCGCGGCCGTCTGAGGTACGTCCTACGGCGGCACGGTGATCACGCGTAGTCCGGTCGCCTTCAGTCTCCGTGAGCGGTCCGCCTCGCACGAGACTGAAGCCAGGTAGACCGGAGTGCGCCCTCCGGTGTCGCGGACTCGGGGTCTCCGTAGACGCCGGCGGCCGGTTCAGGTTTGGCGACCGTTTCCGGTGCGGGTGCCTGCTCCTCCTTGACCTTGGACGGTCGGCCCGCCCGCCCGCTGCATCCCCAGTTCGATTCCGCGGCAATCGGATCTGCTGTTTCGGATGCAGACGGCACCGCCGGGGTGGGTGAGGAACAGCCAGCCCCCAGACACGCCAGGGCGACCAAGCAGGACAACCCCGTGCGCACGGAAATATTAACCATGCCGGCAAATTAGCAGATTCGGGCCGTCAGGTCGGAGGGAATCTCACTCCCACTCGATGGTGCCGGGCGGCTTGCTGGTCACGTCCAGCACCACCCGGTTGACCTCGGGTACCTCATTGGTGATCCGGGTCGAGATCCGTTCCAGCACTTCATAGGGCACCCGGGTCCAGTCCGCGGTCATGGCATCCTCACTGGACACCGGGCGCAGCACGATCGGGTGGCCGTAGGTACGCCCGTCGCCCTGCACACCCACCGAGCGCACGTCGGCCAGCAACACCACCGGACACTGCCAGATCTGCTGATCCAGCCCCGCCGACGTGAGTTCCTCGCGGGCGATCGAGTCGGCGCGGCGCAGCGTGTCCAGCCGGGACGCGGTCACCTCGCCGACGATGCGGATGCCCAGCCCGGGGCCCGGGAACGGTTGGCGGCCAACGATTTCCTCGGGCAGGCCGAGTTCACGTCCGACGGCGCGCACCTCGTCCTTGAACAGCAGGCGCAGCGGCTCGACGAGCTTGAACTTCAGGTCGTCGGGCAGGCCGCCCACATTGTGGTGGCTCTTGATGTTCGCGGTGCCCGCACCGCCGCCGGACTCCACGACGTCCGGGTACAGGGTGCCCTGCACCAGGAAATCGACCTCGGGCCCTCCGCCCTCGACGACATCGCGGACCGCGCCCTCGAAAGCGCGGATGAACTCCCGCCCGATGATCTTGCGCTTGCCCTCCGGGTTGGTCACCCCGGACAGCGCCTCCAGGAAGCGGTCGGCGACGTCGACGGTCACCAGCTTGGCGCCGGTGGCGGCGACGAAGTCGCGCTGCACCTGGGCCCGCTCCCCGGCCCGCAGCAGACCGTGATCGACGAACACACAGGTCAGCCGGTCTCCGATGGCCCGCTGCACCAGCGCCGCGGCGACCGCGGAGTCCACGCCGCCGGACAGCCCGCAGATCGCCTGTCCGTCGCCGATCTGCTCGCGGACCTGCGCGACCAGCTGCTCGGCGATATTCGCCGGCGTCCAGGCCGGTCCGATCCCGGCGAACTCGTGCAGGAAGCGGCTCAGCACCTGCTGACCGTGTGGGGAATGCAGGACTTCGGGGTGGTACTGCACCCCGGCGAGGCGACGGGCCCGGTTCTCGAAGGCCGCCACCGGCGCCCCCGCGCTGACCGCCACCACGTCGAAGCCGTCGGGGGCCTCGGTGACCGCGTCACCGTGGCTCATCCACACCGGCTGATTGTCGGGCAGGTCTGAATGCAGCTGGCCGCCAGTGACATTCAATTCGGTACGGCCGTATTCGCTGGTGCCGGTGTGGGCGACGGTGCCGCCGAGTGCCTGGGCCATGGCCTGGAAGCCGTAGCAGATACCGAACACCGGAAGGTCCAGGTCGAACAGTGCCGGATCCAGCTTCGGCGCACCCTCGGCGTACACGCTGGCCGGGCCGCCGGAGAGCACGATGGCCTGCGGATCGCGGGCCTTGATCTCCTCGACCGTCGCGGTGTGCGGGATGACCTCGGAGAACACCCGCGCCTCGCGGACGCGGCGCGCGATCAGCTGGGCGTACTGCGCGCCGAAATCGATGACGAGAACGGGGCGGGTCTGCGATGACGCGCTTGCGCGAAGAGCGTCTGAAGAAGGTGCTTCCACCCGGACAGTGTAGTGGTCAGGTACCGAACAGCCGGTCCCCGGCATCGCCGAGGCCGGGGACGATATAGCCGTGTTCGTCGAGTTGGCGGTCGATGGCGGCGGTGTACACCGGGATGTCGGGGTGGGCCTCGTGCAGGGTCGCCAGCCCCTCCGGACAGCTCAGCAGGCAGACGAACTTGATGGACCGCGGACGGTGCTCCTTGAGCCGGTCGATGGCGGCGATCGCGGTGTGGCCGGTGGCCAGCATCGGATCGACGACCACGACATCGCGTTCGTGCAGATCGTTGGGCACCTTGAAGTAGTACTCGACCGCAATATGCGTCTTCGGGTCGCGGTACAGCCCGATGTGCCCCACCCGGGCGCTGGGCACCAGGCTCAGCATGCCGTCGAGGATGCCGCCGCCGGCACGCAGGATGGACACGAAGACCAACTTCTTACCGTCGATGACCTTGGCGGTCATGGTCTCCAGCGGCGTCTCGATCTGCTCTTCGTGCAGCGGGATATCGTGCAGCACCTCGTAGGCCATCAAGGCCGACACCTCGCTGACCAGACGCCGGAAACTGTTGGTGGAGACGTCCTTACGGCGAAGCGTGTTCAGCTTGTGGGTGACCAACGGGTGGTCGACGACGGTTACCTCGGACATGGGACTCCTTTCGGCGTTTCAGAAGACGGTGCCGTCGCTGATGACGGTGAGCGGTGGCAGTCCGCCGCGCAACCGCTGGGCCAGGGCCCGCCCGGCCGCCCAGCTGCCGCCCTCGAGGACGCAGGCCAGCGGAAGTTGCTCGGCGGTGACGCCCAGTCGATCCCGCACCAGGACGGCGAGCTCGTCGAGCAGCGCGACGGTGAGCGCGCGCCATTCCACCACCAGCTCGTCGGCGGGCGTCCATCCGCGTGCGGTCCAGCCGGGATCGCGCAGCGCCAGCACACCGGTGTCCAGGAACAGTCCACCGTTTCGGTATTCGGGGAGCCCGGTCAGTGCGTCGAGCCCGGTCACCGGTGCTCCGGCCCAGCCGAACGGCTCCAGCAGTGAATACGTCAGCCACTGGGAGAGTTTGTGGAAGGGCACCCAGCCCACGGTGGCGCCCGGGCCCGGCACCGCACCGTGACGCCAGCAGTCGCCGAGCGGTTCACCGTCGATGACATTGTCGGCAAGCCAGATTCGCGACATCGTCGAGAGCAGTGCGGACAGGATGTCGTGCGCGGCCACCGTCGGTGCAGCAGGATCGGGCACCAGGAGATCGAACAGTCCACCGGGGCGGGCCGGGGTGCCGAAGGCGGCCGGCTGATCGGCCAGGGCGGCACCGAGCCGGCGCAGCAGGTCGACCCGGCCGTCGAAGCCGACGAGCGGGTTGTCCGGGCCCAGCTGAAATGCCGTGGCCAAGGTGTCGGCGTCCAGGCCGGTCAGCCCCGCGGCATCGGCCTGCAGCGGGCGCGCGGGGTCCGAGGAGAAGACACCCGCGGTGAACGCATGCCAGCTCGCCACGCCCAAACCCTCGGAGCGGGTGAATTCCAGGCCGGTATCGGCTTCCCGGTAGCTCCAGTCCGGACCGGCACCGGCGTCGAGCAGCACACTGACCACGGTCAGGTCGATCATCGCGCGGGCACGCCCCGGGCCGTCCAGTCCGTCGAGGTCCAGGGTGCGGTCCACGCCACCGGCCTCGAAATGCCGCCACCGGCTGTGAAACGGGATGACGAGATCGGGAAACCGCGCCGCGGTGAGGTCGGCCACCTCGGCGGCCGCAACACCCATGACGTCATCGTGGACGGTGAACCAGGCCGAGTCACCGGCCCGCGCCCGGGTCAGCAGGAATTGCGAACGGGTCCGGATCTCGGCGGTGCTGCGCAGTGTCGCCGCGGGGTTCACACCAGACCCCGGCCCACCGTGTTCTTCAGGTCGTCGGCGTCGGGGACCGGGCCCGGGGTGAAGTAGCCGGCGGCCATCTTGGCGTCCATCTCGACCCGGGCGTCCGCGGGAATGAGGTCATCGGGGATGTTGACCCGCTCGCCGACGGTGATGCCCGAACCGGTGATGGCGTCGTATTTCATGTTGCTCATCGACACCAACCGGTGGATGCGGGTGACACCCAGCCAATGCAGCACATCGGGCATCAGCTCCTGGAAACGCATATCCTGCACGCCGGCAACACATTCGGTGCGCGCGAAGTACTGATCGGCGGTATCGCCACCAACCTGCCGCTTGCGCGCGTTGTACACCAGGAACTTGGTGACCTCACCGAGCGCACGGCCTTCCTTGCGGGAGTACGCCACCAATCCGACACCGCCGCGCTGGGTGCCGGCGATGCACTCCTCGATCGCGTGGGTCAGGTACGGGCGGCACGTGCAGATATCGGAGCCGAACACGTCCGAGCCGTTGCACTCGTCGTGCACGCGTGCGGTCAGCTCCACGTCCGGATCGGCGAGATCCCGTGGGTCACCGAAGATGTAGACGGTCTGCCCACCGATCGGCGGCAGGAACACCTCGAGGTCGCCGCGGGTGACGAGTTCGGGGTACATGCCGCCGGTCTCTTCGAACAGCGCCCGGCGCAGGGCCGACTCGGTGCAGCCGAATCGCGCGGCGACACCGGGGAGATACCAGACCGGTTCGACGGCCACCTTGGTCACCACTGCGGCGCCGCTGGGCATCAACACCCGGCCGTCGGGCTGCAGCCGGCCCTGCTGGATGGCCACCGCGACCTCCGGCAACATCACGTGCGCCTTGGTGACGGCGATGGTCGGCCGGATGTCCTGGCCGGCCTGCAGTTCGGCGGCGAAGACGTCGGCGACGGCGGCCCCCCACGGGTCGAGGCTGACGATGGCGGCCGGATCCTGCCACTGCGGGTAGGGGCCGATCACATCGGTCGGGGCGGTGTTCGTGAGGTCCGCACGGTGTTGTGGCGACAGTGCGCCGGCGGCCACCGCCAGCGCGCGGTAGACCCCATAGGAGCCGCTGTGGGTGCCGATCACGTTGCGATGCGCCCGGGTCCCGGTGGTGCCGACCACCGGGGCGCGCTCTGCCGGCGTCGCCGCGCCCCACCGGATGGCCGGCGCGGTGGCGCCAGCGCTGTGCGACGTCAGCCGGATATGACGCGCGCCGGTGCGATCTGTTCCAGTCCCCACGCCGCCCTCCTCACACACGATCGCGCAACACCTCGGACGACTGCATTGTCACCCGCAGCGTATCAGCGTGGTCCGCGCCGCACCGGGCATACGAATGGCGCAGTCTCAGAACACTTTTCGCACCGAGGTGTCGAAACTCACGCGCCGGGGTATACGCCCGCTGCGGCCTGCCCGCAGGCACGAAAGGAGCACATTGTGACAATTTCACAGCCCAAACCGACCACCACCGACACCGGCATCCCGGTCTACAGCGATGAGCACTCCCTGACCATCGGCCCCGACGGCCCCATCCTGCTGCAGGATCACTACCTGATCGAGCAGATGGCCAACTTCAACCGGGAACGGATCCCGGAGCGGCAGCCACACGCCAAGGGCGGCGGCGCGTTCGGCCATTTCGAGGTGACCCACGATGTCAGCGCCTACACCAAGGCCGCCTTCCTACAGCCCGGAGCCAAGACCGAGACGCTGACCAGGTTCTCGACCGTCGCCGGTGAGCGCGGCAGCCCGGACACCTGGCGCGATCCCCGCGGGTTCGCCACCAAGTTCTATACGCCCGACGGCAACTTCGACATGGTCGGCAACAACACCCCGGTGTTCTTCATCCGCGATCCGATGAAGTTCCAGCATTTCATCCGGTCCCAGAAGCGCCGGGCCGCCAACAACCTGCGCGATCACGACATGCAGTGGGATTTCTGGACGTTGTCCCCGGAGTCCGCACACCAGGTGACCTGGCTGATGGGCGATCGCGGCATCCCGCGCACCTGGCGGCACATGAACGGCTACTCCAGCCACACCTACAGCTGGATCAACAACGCCGGCGAGATCTTCTGGGTGAAGTACCACTTCAAGTCCGACCAAGGAATCGATTTCCTCACCCAGGACGAGGGCGACCAGATGGCCGGCCAGGACGGTGACGCTCACCAACGCGACCTGTTCGACTCGATCGAGCGCGGCGAGTTCCCCAGCTGGACGTTGAAGATGCAGATCATGCCGTTCGAGGACGCCAAGAACTACCGGTTCAATCCGTTCGACCTGACGAAGGTGTGGCCGCACAGCGACTACCCGCTGATCGATGTCGGCAAGCTGACGCTGGACCGCAATGTCACCGACTATCACACCGAGATGGAACAGGCGGCGTTCGAGCCGAACAACGCGGTACCGGGTACCGGGCTGAGCCCGGACAAGATGCTGCTGGCGCGTGACTTCTCCTACTCCGACGCGCACCGCGCCCGGCTCGGGGTGAACTATCGCCAGATCCCGGTGAACACCCCCAAGACCGAGGTCAACAGCTACTCGAAGGACGGGGCGATGCGGGTCACCAACGTCACCGACCCGGTGTACGCACCGAATTCCTACGGCGGGCCGAAGGCCGACCCGGCGCGCACCGGCGAGCCGCTGTGGCATGCCGACGGCGACATGGTGCGGTCGGCGTACTCGCTGCACGCCGAGGATGACGACTGGGGTCAGGCCGGCACGCTGGTGCGCGACGTGCTCGACGACGCGGCGCGTGACCGGCTGGTCTCCAACATTGCCGGTCACCTCTCCGACGGGGTGTCCGATGCCGTGTTGGCGCGCGCCTTCGAATACTGGCGCAACGTGGACAAGGATCTCGGCGACAGAGTCGCCGCCGAGGTCAGATAGCTCGCACTCGGTGGTGCACTCAGATCGTGAAGATCGCCGATATCACGCTCTGAGTGCACCGTCGCGGGTCAGCTCACCCGGGGCGTGCTGACCGGCTCGATCGGCAGTCTGCGCAGCGCGGCGGGCGCCTCGGCGGGTACCACCGGGCGCACCGGCGCGATCGGGTCCAGCCGGCGGTAGGGCTCGCCCTGGGCCGGACGCAGATCGGCCTCGCCCTTGTTCGGCCACAGCGCCGCGGCCCGCTCTGCCTGCGCGGTGATCGACAGCGACGGGTTGACCCCGAGGTTGGCCGAGATCGACGCTCCGTCGGCCACATACAGCGTGGGGTAGCGGTACACCCGCTGGTAGGGGTCGATGACGCCGGTCTCGACGCTGTCCCCGATGGCCGCGCCACCCAGGAAGTGCGCGGTGAGCGGGATGTTGAACAGTTCACCCCAGGTGCCGCCGGCCACCCCGTCGATCTTCTCCGCGATGCGGCGGGTGACCTCGTTGCCGGCCGGGATCCAGGACGGGTTGGGTAGGCCGTGGCCCTGCTTGCTGTCCAGCATCCGGTACCCGAACCAGGTCTTGCGGGTGAATGTCGTGATCGAGTTGTCCAGATGCTGCATGACGAGCGCGATCATGGTCCGCTCGCTCCAGCGGCGCGGGTTGAGCAGCCGCAGCGTTCCGCGCCGGTCGGACCTGGCCGTCCGGACGAGTTGCTTCCAGCGGGGCACGTCGGTGCCCTCCGGACCGGTGCCGTCGGTCATCAGGGTCTGCAGCAGACCCATCGCGTTGGACCCCTTGCCGTAGCGGCACGGTTCGACGTGGGTGTCACTCGTCGGGTGGATCGACGAGGTGATCGCGACGCCCTGGGTGAGGTTGAGGTCATCGCCGACGGTGAGTCGTCCCGCACCGACGATGGACTCGGAGTTGGTCCGGGTCAGCACGCCGAGGCGGTCGGACAGACCGGGCAGCTTGCCCTTGTCCCGCATCCGGAACAGCAGTTTCTGGGTGCCGTAGGTGCCGGCGGCCAGTATCAGGTGGTTGGCCGTGAAGGTCTTCTTGCGGCGGCGCAGTTTGCCGCCGGTGCGCTCCGTGTGCACCTCCCACAGCCCGTCGGGGCGCTGCTCGAATTCCCGCACCGAGGTGAGCGGATGGACGTGAGCGCCCGCGGATTCCGCCAGACCCAGGTAGTTCTTCAGCAGGGTGTTCTTGGCGCCGTGCCGGCAGCCCGTCATGCACTCACCGCATTCGATGCATCCGGTGCGCGCCGGTCCCGCCCCGCCGAAGTACGGATCGGGGACGGTCCGCCCGGGCGTCTTCTGGCCGTCCTCGCCGAAGAACACGCCGACGGGAGTGGGGACGAAGGTGTGTCCCACGCCCATGTCCTCGGCGACCTCTTTCATGATCCGGTCGGCATCGGTGAAGGTGGGATTGGTGACGACCCCGAGCATGCGCTTGGCCTGGTCGTAATGCGGCATGAGCTCTTCGCGCCAGTCGGTGATGTCCTTCCACTGCGCGTCGGCGAAGAACGGCTCCGGCGGCACGTAGAGGGTGTTGGCGTAGTTCAGCGAACCGCCGCCGACCCCGGCACCGGCCAGGATCATGCAATTGCGCAACAGATGGATGCGCTGGATGCCGTACATCCCGAACTGCGGTGCCCACAGGAACTTGCGCAGGTTCCAGGAGGTCTTCGCGAACTCCGCGTCGGCAAACCTTCGGCCGGCCTCCAGCACCCCTACGCGGTAGCCCTTTTCGGTGAGCCGCAGGGCGCTGACGCTGCCGCCGAATCCCGAGCCGATGATCAAGACGTCGTAGTCAGGCTGCATCGCAACAGTATGGCCCTACCGGCAGGTAACTTTCTAGACAGGAGGGCCTAACTTGTAAAACTGAGCGGCTCCACCCGCAGCCGTTCAGGACCCGACGGTCAGCCCGACCTTCTGGAATTCCTTGAGGTCGCAGTAGCCGGCCTTGGCCATCGACCGGCGCAGGCCACCCACCAGGTTCAGCGAACCGAACGGGTCGTCCGACGGGCCGTTGAGCACCTGCTCCAGCGGCGGACGCGCACCGATCGCCACCTGCAGCAGGGCACCGCGCGGCAACGACGGGTGCGCCGCGGCCGACGGCCAGAACCAGCCGTCGCCCTGGGCCTCGGCGGCCACCGACAGCGGCGGGCCCAGCAGCACGGCGTCGGCGCCACAGGCGATCGCCTTGGCCAGATCGCCGGAGGTCTGGATGTCACCGTCGGCGAGCACGTGCACGTACCGGCCGCCGGTCTCGTCGAGGTATTCGCGCCGCGCGGCGGCCGCATCGGCGATCGCGGTGGCCATCGGCACGCTGATGCCCAGCACCTCATCGGAGGTCGTCACCCCGGACGTGGAGCCGTAGCCGACGATGACGCCGGCCGCACCGGTGCGCATCAGGTGCAGGGCGGTGCGGTGATCGAGCACGCCGCCGGCCACCACGGGGACGTCCAGTTCGGAGATGAAGGTCTTCAGGTTCAGCGGTTCACCGTCGTTGGCCACCCGCTCGGCGGAGATCAGCGTGCCCTGGATGACCAGCAGGTCGATCCCCGCGGCCACCAGCGCCGGGGTCAGCGCAGCGGCGTTCTGCGGGCTCACCCGCACCGCGGTGGTGACACCGGCTTCCCGGATCCGGGCGACGGCGGCACCCAACAGTTCGGGGACCAGCGGCGCGGCGTGCAACTGTTGCAGCAGCCGGATCGGCGCCGACTCGTCGTCCGAGGTGGCCGCGGTCTCGATGACCGCCGCGATCTTGGCCTCGACATCGGCATGACGGCCGATCAGCCCTTCACCGTTGAGCACACCGAGACCGCCGAGCCTGCCCATCTCGATGGCGAACTCCACCGACACCAGGGCGTCGGTGGGATGCGCCAGCACCGGGATCTCGAAGCGGTAGGCATCCAGCTGCCAGGCCGTCGAGACATCCTTCGAGGACCGGGTCCGGCGGGCCGGGACGATGTTGATGTCGTCGAGCTCATAGGTGCGGCGAGCTGTTCTGCCCATGCCGATTTCAACCATGTCACGCATGTGTGATGCAGCCCCTTTCGGGCTTTAACGGGCGTAGTAGTTCGGGGCTTCGACGGTCATGGCGACGTCGTGCGGGTGGCTTTCCTTCAAGCCCGCGGCGGTGATCTGCACGAACTGCGCCTGCTGCAGATGCTCGATGGTGTCCGAGCCGGTGTAGCCCATCGCGGCACGCAGGCCGCCGGTCAGCTGGTGGATCACCGTCGACAGCGGCCCGCGGAACGGCACCCGGCCCTCGATGCCCTCGGGCACCAGCTTGTCCTCGGAGAGCACATCGTCCTGGAAGTAGCGGTCCTTGGAGTAGCTCTTGGCGGCGCCGCGGCCCTGCATGGCACCCAGCGACCCCATGCCGCGGTAGCTCTTGAACTGCTTGCCGTTGACGAAGATCAGTTCGCCGGGCGACTCGGCGGTGCCGGCCAGCAGCGAGCCGAGCATGGCGGTCGAGGCGCCGGCGGCCAGCGCCTTGGCGATATCGCCGGAGTACTGCAGGCCACCATCGGCGATCACCGGGACCCCCTTGCGCGAGCAGGCGGCGACGGCCTCCAGGATGGCGGTGATCTGCGGGGCGCCGACACCGGCGACGACGCGGGTGGTGCAGATGGAGCCGGGGCCCACGCCGACCTTGACGGCATCGGCTCCCGCATCGACGAGCGCTGCGGCGGCCGCCCGAGTGGCGACATTGCCGCCCACCACATCGACGCGGTCGCCGACGGTTGCCTTCAGCCGGCTCACCATGTCGAGAACCAGCCGGTTGTGGGCGTGTGCGGTGTCGACGATGAGCACGTCCACCCCGGCGTCCGCCAACGTCATCGCCCGGGTCCAGGCGTCATCGCCGATTCCGACGGCGGCCCCGACCAACAGGCGTCCGTCGCTGTCCTTGGTGGACAACGGGAACTGCTCGGTCTTGACGAAGTCCTTGACGGTGATCAGTCCGGTGAGCTTGCCGTGACCGTCGACGATGGGCAGCTTCTCGATCTTGTGCCTGCGCAGCAGTCCCAGCGCCGCTTCGGCCGAGACGCCGGCCTGCGCGGTGATCAGCGGGGCCTTGGTCATCACCTCGGAGACCGGCCTGGACTGGTCCACCTCGAAGCGCATGTCGCGGTTGGTGATGATGCCCACGAGCGCACCGGCCGCGTCCACCACGGGCAGCCCGGAGATCCGGAACCGCGCGCACATGGCGTCGACCTCGGCCAGCGTGTTCTCCGGCGAGCAGGTCACCGGATCGGTGACCATGCCGGCCTCGGACCGCTTCACGGTCTCGACCTGACCGGCCTGCTCGGCGACCGACAGGTTGCGGTGCAGCACACCCATCCCGCCGGCCCGGGCCATCGCGATGGCCATCCGCGACTCGGTGACGGTGTCCATCGCCGAACTGACCAGCGGCACCCGCAGCCGGATCCGTTTGGTGAGCTGGCTGGAGGTGTCGACGTTGGCGGGCACCACGTCCGACGCGGCCGGCAGCAGCAGGACATCGTCGAAGGTCAGCCCGAGCATCGCGATCTTGGTCGGATCATCACCGCCGGTGGGTACCGGGATGGCGAGCGGGACGCTGCTTTCAGCGATCGACATGGGTGGAGCCTCCACTAGCAACAGTCGCGAATCTAAGAGGCCATTCTATCGGCACTGACCTCGACGCTCGCGGCCACGCCGCGAGGTGGGTCCGGATCTGTACGTGCGGGCGGCGCGCGGGGTGAACCGGTGGCGCGAAAGCAGCGGGGCTGCGTAGGCTAGATCCGTGCGAGATGACCTCCCGCCTGGCCTGCCACCCGACCCCTTCGCCGATGACCCGTCCGATCCATCGGCGGCTCTCGACGCGATCGAGCCTGGCCTGCCACTCGATGCGCAGGAACGCAGTGCCGTGGAAGCGGACCTGGCTGACCTGGCGGTATACGAGGCGTTGTTGGCGCACAGGGGAATCCGCGGCCTCGTGGTGTGCTGTGACGAATGCCAGCAGGACCACTATCACGACTGGGACATGCTGCGCGCGAACCTGCTGCAGCTGCTCGTCGACGGTACGGTCCGCCCGCACGAGCCGGCCTACGATCCCGAGCCCGATGCCTACGTGACCTGGGATTACTGCCGCGGGTACGCCGACGCCTCACTCAATGAGGCCACGTCGGAGCCCGACGGCTACCGCTGATCTGCGCTCATTCTCCGCTTGACGGCAGTGTCGTCGTGGTGGTGACGGTCGGCACCGTCGCGGCCGGCTCATCCGCGGTCTGCACCGGCTCCTCGAGGGTCGGCTGTTCCACCACCGGAGCCTCTTGGACGACCGGCGCCTGAGTGCTCGGCGACGCTGCCGGCGCCGAGGACGGCGCGCCGGCCCGCGGCGGAGCAACTGATGTCGACGGCGTCACCGTCGTGGTGGTCGTGGTGGTCGGCGCGGTGGTGGTGGTCACCGTCGTCGGCGGCGTCGTGGTCGTCGGCGGCGTCGTGGTCGTCGGTGCCGTCGTGGTGGTGCTCGACGGTGCCGTCGTCGTGGTCGTCGGCTGGGTGGTGGTCGTCGTTTCCGACGTCGACGTCTGCGAAGTGGAGGTCGGCGATGTCGAGGTCTCGATGACCGGACTGGTCGACGCGGTCGTCTCCGAGCCGCTGGTCTCCGAGGTCGCGGTCTCGGATGCGGTCGTCTCCGACGGTCCCGTCGTCGAGAGCACTTCGGGGCCCGGGGTCGTGGTGACCGTGACGGAATCCTCGATCACCGGCACGGGCAGCAGCGTCAGCGGCGAGGCCGGCATTTCCGGCAGCGGCTCACCCGCGGGGGGCAGCGTCGCGGCCGGATCCTGCTCGACGACCTTGTAGGTCAACGCATTCCACTGCTGGATCAGCTCTTGCTTCTGTTCGACCCGGTCGACGCTCTGTACCGTCGCCGACAGCGCGGCCAGCTTGTCCTGGGCCTGATCCCACTGGCCCTCGTCCACCAGTTGCTGCACCTGGGCGAGCTCGGTCTGCGCGGCCAGCACCACCGCGTCATCGCGGGTGGCCCGCTCGTCGCCGAAGAGCATGCTCCGCACGCCGTAGAGCCCGTCACCGGGGGCGGCCGCGAAGACGGCGGTCCCGAACCCGCCGAGGCAGAGCACGGCGGCGGCCGCCGATCCGACGACAGCCAGCGAGAGCCGGTTGCGCCGGGATGGCCCGGCGGTGGCGTCGACCAGTGCCGCAGTGGCCTCGGCCGGGGACACCACATGATCCATCGGGACCTGGCGGACCTCGTCACGCCAACCCGAGAGCAGGAACGCGAGGTCGGCGTCGCCGCGGTCGGTGGAGAACACCGGCTGTTCGGAGGCCAGCGCGTCCAGGAACTTGTCGGCGCGGTTGATGTCGTTGAGGGAGGGGTCACCGCCGTTGGCGGTCCAGCGACCGAAATCAGGCATGTTCACCTCCCGTTGTGATCTGCGACTTGAGCCGGGCCAGCGCCCGGTGCTGGGCGACCCGCACCGCTCCTGGCGTACTTCCGACCGCTTCCGCGGTTTCCTCTGCACTCATCCCGACGACGACGCGCAGGATGAGGATTTCGCGCTGCTTGTCCGGAAGGATCGACAGCAGTCTTTCCATCCGGGCCGACGCGTCCGCGTCGATGGCCAGCTGTTCGGGGCCGGCCTCGCCGGAGAACCGCTCCGGCACGTTTTCGGTGGGCTCGGCACGGTTGCGCGCCGAAGCCCGGTGGGCATCGGCAAGCTTGTGCGCAGCAATGCCGTACACAAAGGCCAGGAACGGACGCCCCTGATCCTTGTAGCGCGGCAACGCCGTGATGGCGGCCAAGCACACCTCCTGCGCAATGTCGTCTGCGGACAGACCACTTCGTTCGGCTGACCCGATCCGCGCCCGGCAGTACCGGACGATGATCGGGCGGATGGTCTCCAAGACCACCCGGAGAGCCTCACGATCCCCCGCCACAGCATCGGCGACGACAGCATCGAGACGTTCTCCCGAAATTGTCATCGTGGTTGATCTCTCCAGCGTTACGGATTGGGGCGTGCGCGGACGTTTGCGTCAGACAAACACTAACGATCGAGATGGGGTGAATCGGCTCAGCGACGCGACCACACGCCGCCTCCGCGTCGCACTGTATCGGCGGCGGCGTCGCGGATGGCGACGACCTGCGCGGCAGAATGCGAGGTACTGCCGATATCGGCGAGCAGGCATCCCAGCGCCCAGCGCAGCGGGATCAGGCCGAATCGGTCCGTCTCAGCGAACGCCGCGTCGGCAACCTTGCGCGCGGCATCGAGGCGGCCGGCACAACACAGGGCTGCCGACAGCACCACCTGAGACTTGACGGTGTGACGCGCCGAGCCCAGCGTGTCGGCGCGCGCGACGGTGTGTTCGGCGTGCGCGACGGCGGCGACGCCGTCACCGCCGGCCATCGCGAGTTCCGCGGCCACCCAGCCCAGCCGGACCGGCAGCCGCGGCGGGGCCGCGGAGTCGAGCAGCCCTCCCGCCCTCGCCAGCAGCCGGGCCGACGCCGACAGCCGCCCCACCCCCAGAGCGTCGGCGGCAAGACCGACGAGTGCATCCACACCGGCTTCGGGATCGTCGGCGACCACCCAGGCCCGGCCGTCCCAGCCGCGCGCCAGATCGTGCCCGCCGAGCTGACGCAGAAATGAGGCCCGCGTGCTGTGGGCCAGCGAGAGTGCCGACCCGTGCGCTCCGGTGCGGATGATCTGGTCGAGTTCGTGCAGTGCGCAGGCGTAGCGGCCCTGACCACCGGCGGCGACGGCCCGCAGCCAGCGCTCGCGCGGGGTGGTGGCCGCCGGCAGCGGCCAGAGCTGCGGTTGCGCGCCGAATGCGGCATCGGCCAAGCGGGCGTTCACGGTGGATTTCGGGCTGGCCATCGCACCGGACGCTATCAATGCCGGGGTACCGGCCTGAAAAAAGTGACCAATTCGACCTCGGTTAACAATTGATGGTCGGCACGTTACGAATGGATCAACGGGCTGCCGATCGGGGAAATTGCCGAATCGGCGCGAGCAGGGGAAATGCGCCCCGGAGAGCACCCCCGACGCGATGCACACCACCTGCCGCATTGCCCGCACGTGAACACGATGAACGTGACGTAAATTCACAGCCCGCATTGGTGCCTTTTCCCGGTGAACCTGGGTATTGACGGCTTTTCGGTAGCCCTTCTACGTTGTGAGCACGAGATGTCATCGGCGACATGTGCTCGGTTCAGTTCCGCGACTCACGCACTTCACGCGTTTCGCGAAATGAGTGCGACGAGAGGGGTTTTCACATGCCACAGCCGCAGCAACTGCCCGGACCCAACGCCGACATCTGGGATTGGCAAATGGCGGGTCATTGCCGGGGCGTCGATTCGTCGATGTTCTTCCATCCCGACGGCGAGCGCGGCCGCGCTCGCGCCCAACGCGAGATGCGCGCCAAGGAGCTGTGCCGGTCCTGCCCGGTGATCACCCAGTGCCGTTCGCACGCCCTCTCGGTCGGCGAGCCCTACGGCATCTGGGGCGGCCTGTCCGAGTCCGAACGCGAACTGCTGCTCAAGCGCGGGATGCGCCGCAGCGCCTGATTCTGCTCTGCGCGAGCAGACACGAATGGCCTCTCATACACCCGTGTGAGGGGCCATCCGTGTCTGCTCGTGTAACTCGCGCGCGCCCAGCGCCGATCACACTCATGTGAACTCCTTCCGGCTCGCAGGCTCCGCCGCGTTGGTGGCCGGCGCCCTCCTGACCGCCGCCTCGGCCCACGCCGCGCCGCTACCGCGCTTCTGCGCGCAGGACGTCGTCGTCGACGGCATGTGCACCACACGGTTGGCCTCGGTGACGGCCGACGTCGTCAACGGGACGATCACCGGCACACCGGTCGGCGGCACCGAGGCGGTCACCCTCACCGGACAAGCCGACGCATATCTGGAGTCCGACGGATTCGGCGACACCCCGCCGGAACCCATTGCGAACTGGGACACCACGCTCACGCAGGTGAGCGGTCTCGACGTCTCCCCCACCGACCCCAATTGGTACGGCAACGCCAAGGCCAGGGTGTTCCTGCCCAGGACACTCAATGATCTGGCCACCCACTTCCCACCCGGCAGCCTGCTCGTCCGGTTCACCGCCGACGAGGCACAGCCGGGCGCGTTCCAGTTGGTGTCCATTCAGCCGACGCTGCGGTAGTTCCGCCGGACCACTCCTGGGGTCTCGGTGAGTGAGATCACATCTTGTTGGCCCTCCGCCCCGCGGGCCACCGTGTGCTGTCTAGTCCACCGGCAGGAAGAAGTACTCCATGAAGGATGCGTCCGGACCAGTCACCGCCCGCGGTCACTGGTCACGCCTCGGCAAGCTGCTCGGCATCGCCCTGCTCGCCTCGGCCATGCTCATCGGCGCCGCAATCCCGGCGGCGGCCGCCGAACTGATGCGGGTGACGTTCGTGCGCCACGGCCAGTCCGCGGGCAACGCCTCCGGCCTGATCGACACCTCGACCCCCGGCCCCGTTCTCACACCGACGGGCCAGGCCCAGTCCGAGGCCGTGGTCGGCAGGCTCGGCGTCCACAACTACGACGGCGTCTACGCCTCGACCATGCAGCGAACCCAGCTCACCGCCGGGCCGCTCTCGAAGTACCTGCACCTGCCGATCCGGGTGCTGCCCGGCGTCCACGAGATCGAGGCGGGCATCTTCGAGGGCACCCCGGAGAGCGAGGCCGCCAACGGATACGGCCGATATCCGCTGGCATGGGCGTTGCAGGGCAACCGTGATCTGCGCATCCCCGGTTCCATCGACGGCAACGAGTTCGACGCCCGCATGGACGGTTCGCTGCAGGAGATCTACGACAACGGCGACCGCAACGCCGTCGTCTTCTCCCACGGCGGGGCCATCATGTTCTGGACCATGATGAACGCGACAAACCTGACGATGGAACAGAAGCTGGACCTGCTGCGCTACGCCCCGCTGAGCAATACGAATTACGTTGTCGTCGAGGGCAATCCGGTGGACGGATGGAAGCTGGTGGACTGGAACGGACAGAAGTTCGCGCCCGAGGCCACGCTGGCCGCCGAGGTACGCCTGCAGCTGCGGACCCTGCAGCGCCAGCTGTCCGGTGCCGTGACCCAGGTGGTGGCGTCGTTCGCGACGCTGAACCCGGCGAAGGTGCTCACCGCGATCGCCGCGAGCTTCTCCGACACCGTCGTCTCCATCGCCAAGTTCGCCGGGGCGGTGAACAACAAGCTCGCCACCGAGTGGGCCAACAAGACCGAACCGAGCCCGACGGTGCAGAGCCTCGCGACGGCCGCCATCGCACCTGCGGCCGAGGAGGCCGCTCCGGCGAGCGAGGCCAAGACGGTCGTGGCGGATCGGCAGACGTCGAGAATGACTGTCCCGAGCGATAGTTCCTCGTCCGTCGAGCAGTCACCGAAGGCAACGGCCGTCGCCACGGAGTCGGTCACCGACGAGGTCACCCCCGGCACCGTATCGGAGACCCCGGCCGATGCCGTCGCCCCCGAAGCCCCGGAGATCGAAGCGGTCGAGGTGCCCACGACGGCCACACCGGCCAAGGCGCCGCGGACGGCCAAGTCGGCGTTGAGCGGTGCGACCACCGCCAAGAAGGCCGGCAACCCACGGGCCAAGGCGGGCGCGAACAGCGCCGGCTGACCGTTCCCGACGCGATGAGATTCCCTGTCGTCGATATCGACGACAGGGAATCTCCATGTCAGAAAGGGGCGATTCGTTACAGTGACACCGTGCCGCGGGGTGACAGTACGACCGGCGCTCCCGCCTCGATGGTCGCGCGGGTCGCCCTGATCGTGAACGCTTTCGACCGGGCGGGCGCCGTGCTGCGGCTGGACCAGGTGGCCGAGCGCACCGGTCTGCCGCGCTCCTCCACACACCGCATCCTCAACCAGCTGCACGACGCCGGCCTACTGCAGCACACCCCCGACGGATATTCCTTGGCCGCATCGACACTGCCTGCCGCGGGAGCCATCGACCATGCGCAGCTGCGCAGCATCGCCTCGCCGGTGCTGGAACGCCTGCACGCCGATACCGCGCTCGTCGTGCACCTCGGCGTGCTGGCCGGCGCCGATGTGGTCTATCTCGACAAGGTGGCCGGTGGCGGTGGCGCCGCGGTACCGACCCGGGTCGGCGGCCGGACACCCGCACACGCCAGCGCGCTGGGCAAGACGATGCTTGCGCGCCTGCGCGCCGAGGACATCGACAAGACCCTGGACAAGCAGCTGCGCAAGTGCACCCCATCGACGATTGCCGACCTGCCCACCCTGCATCAGGAACTGGCCAGGATCAGGTCGCGGCGTGGAATCGCCTACGACGAACAGGAACTCGCAGCGGGCCTGTCCAGCGTCGCCGCCCCGATCACGATGTCGGGCACCGAGGTCGCCGGGCTCTCCCTCACCGGGGCGATGCCCGCGCAGCATCTGGTGCGGGTCGCGCCATTTCTGTCGCGCTCCGCTAACGGCATCTCCGGGCGGCTCGGCAGCGCCGGCACCGAACACGCCGATATCGAGACCGTGACCGACGACATGCTGTCGCGGGTGCTGCGCACGCTGGCCTCCGACGCGTGGGTGTGAGCGGCGCTCACCAGATCAGATCATCGACGGCGATGCCCACCGAGTGCCGGCCCACCACCGTCAGCACCTGCTCGACGTTACTGGCCACGTGCATGCGCGCGGTCTGGACGTCCCGCCAGATCCGTTCCAGCAGTGGCTCGTCTGGCTCGATACCGGGGTCATCGACCACCACCTCGACGGCGTGCAACGCACGATCGGCGGCCATCACCTGATCGCGCCTGGTCCGCAGCATCAACTCGGCATCCGGATACCGTTCGCCGCGAACACAATCGAGTTGTTCGGCGACATTGCGCCGGATCTGCATCATCGACAGCTCGACATCGGCGCGTTGCCGCCACATGCGCATCCGGCGTTCCGTGGAGCGCACGACGGGCCGCGCCGAGCAACGGCATCGTCCCGGCCAGGGTATAGAGCGTCGGCTGCGGCAACCGCTGCAGCGCGGGCAGCGCCGCGTCGGGCACCATGTCGAGCCAGCTGAACGCCCGGTACTCCGGGACGAAGGCATCGGTGACGATGACATCGTCTGCACCGATTCCTCTGAGCCCCAGTCCATTCCAGGTGGCTTGCACGGTGTAGTCACTGCGCGGGAGCAGCACCGCCATGAAGTCCTGTGCCGCGCCGTCGGCGCCGACCTTCAGCGCCGCCACGCTCAACCAGGACGCGTAGGGCGCTCCCGTGCACCGTGCCCAGCGGCCGCTGAGCCGAAAGCCCCCGGGCACCCGCTCCAACCGTCCGGTGGGCGCATAGGACGAGCACAGCAGGGCCCGCGGGTCCGCGCCCCAGATCTCCCGGAGCACCCGCACGTCACGCACCGACAGCCCCCAGTTGTTGACCGCGAGCCAACCGGCCAGCCAGCCCGTCGACATGCACGCCGAGGACAGCTCCCTGGTGGCGGTCAGGTAGATATCGGGGTCGGCGTCCAGACCACCGAAGTCCGGCGGCTGCAGCAGCGCAAAGTAACCGGCGTCGTGCAACCGTGTGATCACCGCGCGGTCGACCACACCCGTGTGGTCGACCTCAGCGGCGGCCGCGGCGACCTCGGGGAGCAGATCCCGGACGGAACTGAGTACAGACTGCGACGTACTCCCCCTCGTCCTCGTGTCGGCGTGCAACGATCGTGTGTATATCAGTCCCCGTCACCGCTGGAGGTGGGTATGTCGCAATCGGCCGTTCGCGACAGCGTCGACGGGTCGCGCGCATACCGCTTGACGCAACCCTCGGCACACGACGGCCTCGGGCTGGGACCAGACGAATTCGTCCGGGCGGTGGGTGAAATCGCCGCCACCGATGGATCGCTCGGCTGGCTGGCCGGCAGCTACGGTATCGCCGCGCTGGCGCTGGCGCCCGCGGTGGCCGACGACGTGTGGGGCGCCCGTCCGGATGCGGTGGTGACCGTCGGGCAGCGCGGGTCAGCCCTGGTGGCAGGCGGCCGACTCACCGGGCGCTGGGGGTCGGTCGTCGGCGCGGAGCATGCGGATTGGTTTCTGCTCTCCTGCGAGGCCACCTATGTACTGCTCCCGCGCAGACGCGTCGATGTCGCCGTCCGCGCCCTTCCCACCGCCCTTCCCGGTGCGGGGATCGGCGACGTGACGGTCACCGCCGTCGCGGTCGACGACCACGACACCGCTGCGGCCGACCCCGTGGTGGCCGCGGCAGCAGCGGCGTCCGTCGTGGTGGGATCGGCTCTGGGTGGGTGGCGCCGGCACGTCGATCAGGTGCGGGCCCGGCTGGCGATCTCCTACGGCGGCGACGAGATCACCGATGAGGCCGCCGCCCAGATCGCCCGCAGCGCATCGGATCTCGACGCGTCGCGGCTGCAGATCGCGACGGCGGGACTGGCCGGAGGCACCGCGCCGTACGTACAGGCGATCGCCCGGGCCCGCGGCGCGGCGGACCGCCTGATGGCCAGCAGCCGGCACGCACTCGACGCCTCGGACCCGGTGACCGCCGCCTGGCGCGATGTGCATGCGGGCTGCCGCCTGGCCGCCGCGGTCATGCGGCGGGAGGGCTCGCGGGTGCGGTGACGAAAACACCCCCGGCCCAACAGGGCCGGGGGTGTTCCGTAGAGCGACACCTAGTGGGCGTGGCCGTGATGGCCGTGGCCGTGATCTTCTTCCTCGACCGGCTTCTCGACAACAGCCGTCTCGGTGGTCAGGATCATCCGCGCCACCGACGCGGCGTTCAGAACCGCCGAGCGGGTGACCTTGACCGGGTCCACGATGCCCTCGGCGAGCAGATCGCCGTAGGTCAGCGTGGCGGCGTTGAAGCCCTGTCCGTTGGGCAGCTCGCCGACGTTGTTCACCACGACAGCGCCATCGAGCCCGGCGTTGGTGGCGATCCAGAACAGCGGGGCCGACAGCGCCGAGGAGAACACCTCGAGGCCGAGCAGCTCGTCGCCGGTCAGCGATCCGCGCAGCGCGTCCAGTTCCTTGCGGGCCTGCACGAGTGCCGCGCCACCACCGGTGACGATGCCCTCTTCGACAGCAGCCTTGGCCGCCGCGACGGCGTCCTCGACCGCTTCCTTGCGCTTCTTCAGGTCGGTCTCGGTGGCCGCGCCGACCTTGATGACCGCGACGCCGCCGGACAGCTTGGCGAGGCGCTCCTCGAGCTTCTCGCGGTCCCAGTCCGAATCGGTGGCCTCGATCTCCGAGCGCAGCTGCGACTTGCGACCCTCGATGGCCTCCTGGGTGCCGGCGCCGTCGACGATGACGGTGCTGTCCTTGGTCACCACCACCCGTCGTGCCGAACCCAGCACGTCGAGTCCGGCCTCGCGCAGCACCAGACCCACGTCGGGGTTGACGACCTGCGCGGCGGTGACGACGGCGAGGTCATCCAGGAACGCCTTGCGGCGATCGCCGAAGAACGGCGCCTTGACGGCGACGGCCTTGAGCGTCTTGCGGATGGCGTTGACCACGAGTGTGGACAGCGCCTCTCCCTCGACATCCTCGGCGATGATCAGCAGCGGCTTACCCGACTCGGCGACCTTCTCCAGCAGCGGCAGCAGGTCCGGCAGGGAGCTGATCTTGTCGCGGTGCAGCAGCACCAGCGCGTCCTCCAGCACCGCTTCCTGCGAATCGAAATCGGTGATGAAGTACGCCGAGGTGAAGCCCTTGTCGAAGCCGACACCCTCGGTGACCTCGAGTGCGGTCTCCAACGTGGACGACTCCTCGACCGTGACGACGCCGTCGGCGCCGACCTTGGTCATGGCCTCGCCGACCAGATCGCCGACGACCTCGTCGCGGGACGAGACGGTGGCGACCTGAGCGATGGCCTTCTTGTCGCTGACCGGCGTGGCGGCGGCCAACAGCGCCTCCGACACGGCGTCGGCGGCCTTGCTGATACCGGCGCCCAGGGCGATCGGGTTGGCCCCGGCCGCCACGTTGCGCAGGCCGGCCTTCACGATGGCCTGGGCGAGCACGGTGGCGGTGGTGGTGCCGTCACCGGCGACGTCGTTGGTCTTGGTGGCCACCGACTTGACCAGCTGGGCACCCATGTTCTCGAACGGGTCCTCCAGGTCGATCTCGCGGGCGATGGTGACACCGTCGTTGGTCACCACGGGTCCGCCGAAGGCCTTGGCCAGCACCACATGGCGGCCACGCGGGCCGAGCGTGACGCGGACGGCATCGGCGAGCTTGTCGACGCCGGCCTCCAGGGCGCGACGCGCAGTTTCATTGAATTCGATCTGCTTGCTCATAAATGTCCTTTGATGTGCCGAACCCCCGTGCGCCGGGGGGCAATGCATACCGCCCCGGACGTCACCCGCTCAAAGGCGGGGACATCCGGGGCGGTACACGAGTGCTTACTTGTTGACGACAGCCAGCACGTCACGCGCGGAGAGGATCAGGTACTCCTCGCCGCCGTACTTGATCTCGGTGCCGCCGTACTTGCTGTAGATGACGGTGTCACCTTCGGCAACGTCCAGGGGGATCCGCTTCTCGCCATCCTCGTCCCAGCGGCCGGGGCCAACTGCGACGACGGTGCCTTCCTGCGGCTTTTCCTTGGCGGTGTCGGGGATGACCAGACCGGAAGCGGTCGTGGTCTCGGCCTCGTTGGCCTGTACGAGGATCTTGTCCTCGAGTGGCTTGATGTTGACTGCCACGATGGGAGCCCTCCACTTTGTTGGGTATAGGAGTCCGGATCGGATCCGGGTCCTCATGGTTTTCAGGTGTTCGGCCTGCGTCCGTACCTATGCTCCGTCGTCGCGGGTGCCGGTGCTGCGGTTGGTCGCGTGCCACCTAGCACTCTATACATGAGAGTGCTAGCACTCAAGGTTGGGTTGTGCAGATCCTGATCCGCGCCCGCTGCCCGTCGTGTGCGAACCGATCATCCGGTGATCGGTGACATCCCCGGCCATCGCGACGGGGACCTGTCCTCGCTGCTCATGCCACCTGCCCCGTGACCACCGGCAACCCCGGATCGGTGGCCGAATCCAGCCCCGAGGCCGGCGCCCCGGCAGCGATCAGGTGCGCCGCGAACGACGCGATCATCGCGCCGTTGTCGGTGCACAACCGCGGCCGCGGCACCCGCAGTGTCAACCCCGCCGCGGCGCAGCGCTGCTCGGCGAGTTCACGCACCCGCGAGTTGGCGGCCACCCCGCCGGCGATCAGCAGGGTCGACACCCCCAGGTCGGTGGCGGCACGCACGGCCTTGGCGGTCAGCACATCGGCGACGGCCTCCTGGAACCCGGCGGCCACATCGGCGCGCGCCGCATCGGGATGCCGCTCCAGATGGCGGGCCACGGCGGTCTTGAGTCCGGAGAAGCTGAACACATACGGCGCATCGCGCGGCCCGGTCATCCCGCGCGGGAACACGATCGCCTCGCGATCACCGGTGCGGGCCAGGTCATCCAGCGGCTTACCACCGGGATAGCCGAGGCCGAGCAGGCGGGCCACCTTGTCGTAGGCCTCCCCCGCCGCGTCATCGACGGTGCTGCCCAGTTCGACGATGGGCTGGCCGAGTGAGCGCACATGCAGCAGGTTGGTGTGCCCACCCGACACCAGCAACCCCACGCATTCGGGCAGCGGGCCGTGGTCGTAGACATCGGCAGCCAGGTGCCCGCCGAGATGGTTGACCGCGTAGAACGGCACTTCCCAGGCGGCCGAATACGCCTTGGCGGCAGCGACTCCCACCAGCAGGGCGCCGGCCAGACCGGGCCCGATGGTGGCGGCCACGACATCGGGGCGGGCGATGCCGGCGGTGTCCAGGGCACGGCGCATGGTCGGACCGAGTGCCTCCAGGTGGGCCCGGGACGCGATCTCGGGCACCACGCCGCCGAAGCGCGCATGCTCATCGACGCTGGAGGCCACCTCGTCGGCCAGCAGGGTGACCGTGCCGTCGTCGTCGAGCCGTGCGATACCGACTCCGGTTTCGTCACAGGAACTTTCGATGGCCAGGATGATCATGCCGGGTCTCGCTTCATGGTGTAGGCGTCGGCCCCGCTGACCTTGTAGTACCGCTTGCGCACGCCCACCGTGGCGAAACCGACGCTCTTGTACAGGTTGATGGCCGCCTCGTTGTCGACGCGGACCTCCAGGAACACCTCACCGCGGGTGGCGAATCCCAGCAGGTCATCGAGCAGCCTGCGACCGATGCCGCGGCCCTGGTAGGCCGGGTCGACGCCGATGGTGTGCACCTCGTATTCATAGGGTGGGATCCGGCCCAACCGCGAGATGCCGGCGTAGCCGATCAGCCTGCCCTCGTCGCGGGCCGCCACATAGTGGTTGTGCCTGCCGTCCAGGGCGTGCAGGAACGCCGCCGGCGGCCAGGGGTCGTCACCGGCGAACAGCTGGGACTCCAACTCGGCGCAGCGGGCCGCATCGGCGCGGGTCAGCGCGTCGATCGTGGTGTTGTCCGGTGCGGTCACGCCAGGCCTCGTTCGGCCAGCGTCTTGGCGTCCGGGCGCCGCAGGTACAGCGGGATCAGGGGCTCTGGTTCCCGGTTCCAATCCGGCACGGCCGCCACGAGTTCGGCGGCGGTCGGGTACTGCGGCCCGATGACGGGAAGTCCGAACGACGCGGCCAGCGCCGGCGACCCTGCCACCAACTGCACACCGTCAACATTCACCTCGGCCGCGGCGTTGACCGCCGGTCCGGCGACCCGCAGCCCGTCGCGGTAGCGCGCCCAGTACACCTCGCGGCGGCGGGCGTCGGTGACCACGAGGACCTCACCGCGGGTGGCGCGGGCGATGGCATCGAGCGTGCACACCCCGCGCACCGGGATGCCCAGCGCCTGGCCGTAGGCGGCGGCGGTGGCCATGCCCACCCGTAGCCCGGTGAACGGGCCGGGCCCGCAACCGACCACGACGGCGTCCAGATCCGCCATGTCCTTCCCGCCCTCGGCAAGTGCGGCAATCACATTCGGTGTCAGACGTTCGGCGTGGGCGCGGGCGTCGACGATGGTCCGCTCGGCCAGGGTGACGATCGTCGCACCCACCTCGACGATGGCGGCGGTGACGGCGGGGGTGGCGGTGTCGAGGGCCAGTACGATCATGAACTGCTCCATTGCCATGTCGCGGTGCGCATCTCGGATTCGTCGGCACGGTCGAGGTGGATGTCCAGGTGGTTCTCCGAGAGCCGCTCGGCGAGGCCCTCGCCCCACTCGACGACGACGACGGCGTCGGCGAGGTCGGTGTCGAGGTCCAGCGAGTCGAGTTCGCCGAGCAGGTCACCGCCGTGATCGAGCAGTCGGTAGATGTCCACGTGCACCAGGGCAGGCGCCCCGGCGCGACGGGCAGGGTGCACCCGCGCCAGCACATAGGTGGGCGAGGTGACCGGCCCTTCGACATCCATGGCCACCGCAATTCCCTTGGTGAACATGGTCTTACCGGCTCCGAGCGGCCCGGACAGCACCACCACGTCACCGGCGCGCAGGTCGGCGCCGAGGCGCGCGCCGAGCGCGACGGTGTCCTGCGGGGTGGGCAGTTCGGCGGTGCCGCCGGTCCGCTCAGCCATGGTTGCGGGCCCGTTCCCTGAGCCGGCGGGTCAGCGCCACCAGCTTGGACGGGGTGGCTCGTTCGACCAGGCGGACCAGCGCGTCGTCGATCAGCTCCGGCTGCTCCAGCTGCACGAGGTGTCCCGCGCCCTCGGCGATCACCAACTCGGACTTGGGTAGCGCCGCGGCCATGTCCTGTGAGTACTCCAGCGGGGTGAGCAGGTCACGGTCGCCGCACGCGATCAGGGTCGGGATCTTCGCCAGCGCCGTGAGTCCGCCGGTTTCGTCGTGCACCTCCAGGGCGTGCAGGAAGCCGACCAGGGTGTGCACCGGGGTGTCGTGCATCATCCGCTCACTGAAGGCGACCACGCTCGGGCTGACGCTCTCGTCACCGTAGGAGGCCGCCCGCAGCACCGGTCCGATGATCGAGCGGGCCACCCCGCGGCCGCGGTGCACCAATCCGGGCGCATAGCGGACGACGAACCGGGCCGCCTCCAGCGCCGGGTTGCGCAGTATCTCTCCCAGCGGGGAGCGCGAAATTCCTTCGGCAGCAGAGGATATCAGTGCGGCGCCGACGACTCGGGTCGGATAGCGCTGCGGGTACTGGCGGGCGTGGGACAACACGGTCATCCCGCCCATGGAGTGCCCGACCAGCACGACCGGGCCGCGCGGCGCCATCACCGCCAGCACCGACTCCAGATCCTGGCCGAGTTGGGGAACGGTGAAGGTGTCCGGCGAGGCGTCTCCGGACAGACCGTGCCCACGCTGGTCGTAGAACACCATCCGGACCTGATCGCCCCACTGTTGGGCCAACCGGTCACGCTGAAAGTGGAAGGCGCCCATCCGCAGACAGAACCCGTGGGCGAAGACCACGGTCAGCGGTGCGTTCTCCGGCCCGCATTCGCGGACCGCCAGCGGCACCCCGTCTCCGGTGGTGACGACCACGCTGCGGTCGTCGTGCAGCAGTTCGAAATCCTCGTGTGCGTAGGGATCCTCCACGCTGACCCTACGGGCCAGGGAGCGGGCCACCGAGACCCCGGCCACCGAGCCGACAGCGCTCAGCCCGGCCAGCCCGGCCAGCCAGCGCGCCACGGCCCAGCGCTCGGGCGGGCGGATATCGTCGTCGGCCAACGGTGTCAGCCCATCTCGCCGCGGTAGACACGGGCGATCCGGCCCCGCACAGCGGTGACCACCTCGTAGTTGATCGTGCCGATCAGATCGGCCCAGTCCTGGGTGGTCGGCTCACCGGAATCACCGGGGCCGAACAGGATTGCCTCATCGCCGACGCCGACATCGACGGGCCCGGGCCCGAGGTCCACCACGAACTGGTCCATACAGATGCGGCCCACGCCGGGATGGCGGCGACCGTTGATGGACACCTGGAGTCGACCGCTCAGCGTGCGGAGGATCCCGTCCGCGTAACCGAGCGGGATCAGCGCCACCGTGGTGTCCCGCTCGGCGATCCAGGTGTGCCCGTAGGACACTCCGTCCCCCGCCTTGATCGAGCGGACCATCGCCACCGGAGCTTTCAGCGTCATCGCCGGGCGCAGGCCCATATTGCCCAGGGCCGGAATCGGGGTCTGACCGTAGATCGCGATTCCGGGACGGATCATGTCGAAGGCCAGATCCCGGCGGGTCATCGCCGCGGGCGAGTTGCTCAGGTGCGCGATCTCGAAGTCGACGTCGTACTCGCGGGCCAGCTCACGCATCTCCCGCAGACGGGCGGCCTGACGATCGTTCATCGGGTTGCCCGGTTCGTCGCCGCACGCCAGGTGGCTCATGATGCCCCGGGCATGCACCGTGCCCTCGGCTACCGCATGCGCCAGGGCAACCAGCACCTTGGGCAGGTCGGCGGCGGCCACCCCGTTGCGGCTCAGGCCGGTGTCGACCTTGAGGGTCGCGACGGCGGTGACCCCGGTGCGCCGGGCCGCATCGACCAGGTCGTCGAGCTGTCCGGCCGAAGACACCGCGATCTGCACGTCGGCGGCCAGCGCCGGGGAGAAGTCGGTGCCCGGGGCGTGCAGCCACGCCAGCACCGGTGCGGTGATGCCGTCCCTGCGCAGGGCCAGGGCCTCGCCGACGGTCGCCACGCCCACTTCGGCGGCGCCGGCGGCCAGCGCGGTGCGCGCCACGGGGGTGGCGCCGTGGCCGTAACCGTCGGCCTTGACCACCGCCATGACCGCCGCCGAGCCCGCGCGCTCCCGCAGGACCCGCACGTTGTGCGCGATGGCGCCGAGATCCACCTCGGCCGTGGGGCCGGGCGGGGCGGGCGGGTCGGTGGGGTGCATTGACTCGATTTTGTCATGCCGACGAGGATCGCCCGCCTCCGTCGCACCCGCGCGGGCCCGAGTTCGGAGGCCGATCAGTGCGCGAAGGGCTGCTCGGTGTCGAAGTGACCGTCCGGTTTGAGCTGGTCGAGGTGCTCAAGCGCGGTGATGGTGTCATCCCGCAACGCCCGGGCCAGATCGGCGGAGAATCCCTCGCGGACCACCACCCGCAGCACCGTGACGTCCTCGGCGCCCTCGGGCATCGTGTAGGCCGGTACCTGCCAGCCGGAGGCGCGCAGGGCCTGGGAGACGTCGAACTCGGTGTAACCCGGATCGCCCTTGAGCCGGAAGCTGACCACCGGGATGGCCGAACCGTCGGTGATCAGCTCGAAGTGCTCACTGTCGCGCAGCTGATCTCCGAACCACCGCGCGGTCTCGGCCAGACAATGCATGACCTGGGAGTATCCCGCCCGGCCCAGGCGCAGGAAGTTGTAGTACTGCCCGATCACCTGGTTGCCCGGCCGGGAGAAGTTGAGCGTGAAGGTCGGCATGTCGCCGCCCAGGTAGTTGACCCGGAACACCAGTTCCTCGGGCAGATGCTCGGCGCTGCGCCAGACCACGAACCCGATACCCGGGTAGGTGAGCCCGTACTTGTGGCCGCTGACGTTGATGGACACCACCCGCGGCAGCCGGAAGTCCCATTGCAGGTCCGGATGCAGGAACGGGACGACGAACCCGCCGCTGGCCGCGTCCACGTGCACCGGCACATCCACGCCGCCGTCGGCGGCCAGCTTGTCCAGCGCGGCGCAGATCTCGGCGATCGGCTCCAGCTCCCCGGTGAAGGTGGTGCCCAGGATGCCCACCACGCCGATGGTGTCCTCGTCGACGGCGTCGAGCACCTGCTCGGGGGTGATCACGTAGCGGCCCTCCGCCATCGGCAGATAGCGCGGCTCGACGTCGAAGTAGCGGGTGAACTTCTCCCACACCACCTGCACGTTGGAGCCCATCACCAGGTTGGGCGTGCGGCCCTTCCAGTCGTCCCCCACTTTCGCGCGCCACCGCCATTTCAAGGCCAGCCCGGCCAGCATCACGGCCTCGCTGGATCCGATGGTGGACACCCCGACCGCGGTGGCGGCGTCATCGTCGACCAGGTCCTCGGCGTGGAACAGGTCGGCCACCATCGCCACGCAGCGCGCCTCGATGGCGGCGGTCGCCGGGTACTCGTCCTTGTCGATCATGTTCTTGTCGAAGGTCTCGGCCATCAGCTTCTCGGCCTCGGGGTCCATCCACGTGGTGACGAAGGTGGCGAGGTTCAGCCGTGAGCTGCCGTCGAGCATCAGCTCGTCGTGGATGTAGCGATAGGCCGCCTGCGGGTCCATCGATTCGCCCGGCAGCCGCAGCGCGGGCACCGGGTCGGTCGAGAGCCGTCCGGTGTATGCGGGGGCGATATGCGGCGGGCGCGGGTGGTGCCTGCGGCTCATGTGTTCATCCTTTTCCGATCGTTGATGCGATGGCGGCGCGCAGGTGGGCGAGGATGCCCCCCGCGGATGTCGGGGCGGGGTTCGGGCCGGGATCGGCGGCGGCCAGCGCGGCCGCCCGGGCGTGCACGAACGCAGCCATCGCGGCGGCCTCGGTGGCCGGGACGCCCGCGGCCAGCAGCGCGCCGATGACCCCGGACAGGACGTCACCGGATCCGGCGGTGGCGGCCCAGGATTGTCCGGCGGGGTTCAGGTACGACGGTCCGGTCGGGGATGCGATGACGGTGACATTGCCCTTGAGCAGGACGGTGGCGCCGAGGGTGTGGGCCAGGGTGCGGGCGGCGCCGACCCGGTCTGTCCCGACTCCGTCCGCGAAACCGGCACAGGCGACCGCCAACCGCTTGTACTCGCCCGCGTGCGGGGTCAGCACCGTCGGCGCGGACCGGCCGGCCACCAGCTCGGGCGCGGCGGCCAGCAGGGTCAGCGCATCGGCGTCGACGATCACCGGGAGGTCTGAGGACAGCGCGAAACGCAATGTGGCAGCCGCGCTTTCGTCGGTTCCGAGCCCGGGCCCGACCACCCAGGCCTGCACCCGGCCCACCGTGTCGGTGTCGGGGGTGGCGATGACTTCGGGCCAGTGGTTCACCACGTCATGTGCGGCGCTGCCGGCGTAGCGGACCATGCCCGAGGTGGCGGCGACCGCGGCACCGGTGCTGAGGATGGCGGCACCGGGATAGGTCGCCGAACCGGCCAGCACACCGGTGACACCCTGGGTGTACTTGTCGTCGCGCGGTCCGGGGATGGGCCAACGGGCGGCCACGTCGGCGGCCTCGAACCCGCGGAGATCCGACGGCGCGAGATTCAGCCCGATGTCGATGAGTTCGATCCGCCCGCAATCTGCCAGTGCGTGTACGGGTTTCCACCCGCCGAAGGTCACGGTGACGGCCGCCTGCACATGCGGACCGTCCGCGGCGCCGGTGTGCACGTCGATCCCGCTCGGAATGTCGACGGCCACGACGGGTGCTCGGCAGCCTTCGAAGACGGCCGCGGCATCGGGACGCAACCCGCCCCGGCCGGAGATGCCGACGACGCCGTCGATCACCAGATCGGTTGCCGCCGGGATGTTCTGCACCAGTCGGCCACCGGCCTTTCCGAAGGCGGCCAGCGCCGCGGGATGGGTATGATCCGGGGCGAGCAGCACCGCGGTGGCGTGCACGCCGCGGCGTCGCAGGAAGGTCGCCGCCCACAGTGCGTCGCCGCCGTTGTCCCCGGAGCCGACCACCGCACAGATCCGCCGGCCGGCGACGGTACCGAGTTCACGGGCGATGACGGTGGCGAGCCCGTAGGCGGCCCGGCGCATCAATGCTCCGTCGGGCTGAGACGCCAGCAGCGGGGCTTCGGCGGCACGGATCGCGTCGGCGGTGTGGTAGTGCCGCATCAGCTCCCGTTCCGATTCGATGTGCGCGCGCGCCAACAGGTTACGCGCACTCGACAATCTGTGGGGCCGATCGCCGGTGACGCGATGCAACTAACCGGCCAACCATGGAGAGAGGTTAGACATGTCATGGGTCGCCGATCCGCCCGTCCACCCGGTCGAAGAAGTCCAGTGAACGGTCCGCGATCCGGTCCGGGAACTCGCCGCTGACGGCATGGGAGGCATCCGGCCACAGCTCGACCCGACCCGCCACCAGCAGCCGCCGGGCTCTGGCCGCCGCCCGGGCAGGGTGGTGAATCACGCTGCGGCCGGCAATGATCGCCAGCACCGGCAGCGCCAGCGAGCGCAGTGCGTCATCATCGAACATCCGTGGCGCCGGCTGGCGCACCACGAATCCCGTTGCTGCGGCGTCCAACAGCTCGGCCTCGGGCAGCGACTCGTCGACCGGGGCGCCGCCCGCCAGCCAGCTCATCACGCGGCGGCGCAGCCCGGCCGGAAACCTCGGCACCACCAGTGCGATCGACGCGATCACCGCTTTCGCGGGAATGCGCCCGAAGGTCATCGCGGGGTCCACCACCATGATCGAGGCGATGCGGTCCGGCGTCCGCAGCGCAGCATTGACGGCCAGCCACCCACCCATCGACACCCCGAGCAGATGCACCCGCGCCAGCCCCAGCCCCGCGATCACCTCATCCAGCCAGCGGGCCTGGTCAGCCGCATCGGTGATCGGCCCGGACTGCACCGACAGCCCGGCGTCTCCGAGCAGGTCCAGGCTGAACACGGTTCGCTGCGCGACCAGCGGGGCGAGGTTGGTGCGCCACATCGGGCTGCCCGAGCCGCGCCCGGGCAGCAAAAGCACCGGGATCGGGCCGGCCGGGCCGTCGTACCGGTAGACGCGGACGGTACCCAGACTGGTGGGCACATCGAACTGGGCGCCGCAGGCGGGTGCAGCGGCGCGATAGGCGTCCAGGTAGCGCGCGAACGCGGTTCGGCTGACGAAATGTCCGATGCGCTGCCGGGACGCGATGTTCACCGCGGGGACGACACGTTCGATACCGGGCAGATCGGCGGGCCCGCCCTGGTTAGAGTGGCCGTCCATGACCTACGGCTACCCGCCGCCGGTGCCGGCCAAGCGCCCGATCTCCGGCGTCGACCTCGCGGTGTCGATCACGGCGCTGGTACTCACCGTCGCCGGCGGCGCCGCGGCAGGCCTTCTTCGGACTCTTCTTCATGGCGTTCACCGACCACTGCCCACCCGAGAGCTGCAACATCGACGCCGGCGTGGCCGCCATGTTCACCGGCTTCACCACGGCCGCGCTGTTGTGGATCGCCGGCACGGTGCTGACCACTGTGCGGCTGATACGGCGGGCCACCGCATGGACGTTCGCGATCGGCACGCTGGCGCTGTGCGCGGCGGCGTGCGTCGCGGGCATCGGTGGCTATCTCGTCGCGGTCGGCGGATAACGCGCGGACTTCCGCCGAAACGCAGGTCCGGGATCAGGGCTCGACGGTCACCTTGATGGCCTCGCCCTTCTTGACGATGTCGAAGGCATCGAGCACATTCTCCAGCGGGATGCGGCGGGTGATGAGGTCCTTGACCGGGACCTGCCCGGTGGAGATGTACTGCAGGGCGCGCTTGTTGTGCTCGGGCGCGGATCCGTTGGCACCGTGGATGTGCAACTGGCGATAGTGCACGACGTTGGAGTCGCAGGTGATGGTGGGATCGGTCTTGGGCAGCCCGCCGAAGAACGAGATGCGACCGTTGCGGGCGGCCATCGCGATGGCCTGCTCCTGGGCGACATTGGCTGCGGTTGCGGTGATCACGATGTCCGCGCCTCGACCGCCGGTGAGTTCCATGACCTTCTCCACCACGTCGACATCGGCGGCGTTGATGACACCGTCGGGGTTGACGGCGTCGGCCGACATCTTGAGCCGGGCGTCGTTGACGTCGACGAGGTAGATCGGGCCGCACTTGTGGACGCCGCGCGCGATGCGGATGTGCATGCAACCGATGGGGCCCGCACCGAAGACCACGACGGTGTCGCCCTCCTCGATACCGAGCAGCTCCTGGGCGTTGATGGCGCAGGCGAACGGTTCTGCGGCCGAGGCCTCGTCGAAACCGACGTTGTCCGGGATCTTGTTGAGCCCGTCGACCTTGAGGACCTGCCTGGGCACGATCATGAACTCGGCGAAGCCGCCGTCGTACTGGTAGCCCATGGAGGTCTGGTTCTGGCAGACCGCCATCCACCCCTTGCGGCATTCATGGCACTCGCCGCACGGGACGGCCGCGATCACCTGGACGCGGTCACCCACCGACCAGTCACTGCCGTAGGTCGCATTGACCTCCGCGCCGACCTCGACGACCTCGCCGGCGATCTCATGGCCGATGGTCCGTGGCGGCGTCAGGTTCTGGTGCCCGTTGTGGAAGATCTTCACGTCGGTGCCACAGGTGGAGCAGTTGCGCACCCGCAGCTTGACCTCATCGGGGCCGCATTGCGGCTCCGGGACGTCTTCGAGCCGGACATCCTCGGGGGCGTAGAAACGCAGGGCTTTCATGGGCGGTCCTTTCGGTCGTCGGCCAGTCCCAGGGAGCTGCTGAGTCAGCACTCTAATCGCAATACGGTCATAAAACCACAAAATCGACTGCCCGTTTTTGCCCGAATCGCTTGCATTTCTGCCCATGTGTGCGTATTACTAGATGTGCATGTGACCGGCATCACCCGAGTGGCCGGCGCAAAAACCGGAGGTCATCGGATGTCCACTGTCGAAGCGTCTGCCGCCCCGCAGACCGGCATGCGGGTGCGGGTGCAGAAGTTCGGCACCGCGTTGTCGAACATGGTCATGCCCAATATCGGCGCGTTCATCGCCTGGGGCCTGATCACCGCCTTGTTCATCGAGCAGGGCTGGCTGCAGGCCATCTTCTCGAGCTTGCGCGATCCCGACGGCTGGGTGGCCAAGCTCGGTGGCTGGGGCGCCTACGACGGCGCCGGGATCGTCGGCCCGATGATCACCTACCTGTTGCCCATCCTGATCGGCTACACCGGCGGCCGGATGATCCACGGCAACCGCGGCGCAGTGGTCGGCGCGATCGCCACCATGGGCGTGGTCGCCGGCGCCGACGTGCCGATGTTCATGGGCGCCATGATCATGGGCCCGCTGGGCGGCTGGGCCATGAAGAAGCTGGACGCGCTGTGGGAGGGCAAGATCCGGCCCGGCTTCGAGATGCTGGTGGACAACTTCTCCGCGGGCATCCTCGGAATGTTCCTGGCGCTCTTCGGCTTCTTCGGCATCGGCCCGATCGTCTCCTCCTTCACCCGGGTGGCCGGCAACGCGGTGGATTTCCTGGTCGAGAACAATCTGTTGCCACTGACCTCGATCCTGATCGAGCCCGCCAAGGTGCTGTTCCTCAACAACGCCATCAACCACGGCGTGCTGACGCCGCTGGGCACCACACAGGCGTTGGAGACCGGCAAGTCCATCCTGTTCCTGCTCGAAGCCAACCCCGGGCCCGGACTCGGGCTGCTGCTGGCCTACACGTTCTTCGGCCGCGGTATCGCCCGCGCCTCGGCGCCCGGCGCGGCGATCATCCAGTTCTTCGGCGGCATCCACGAGATCTACTTCCCCTACGTGTTGATGAAGCCCAAGCTGATCATCGCCACCATCCTGGGCGGCATGACGGGCGTGTTCATCAACGTGCTGTTCGGATCCGGATTGCGCGCGCCCGCGGCACCGGGCTCCATCATCGCGGTCTACGCGCAGACCGCCAGCGGCAGCTTCCTGGGCGTGACATTGTCGGTCTTCGGCGCGGCCGCGGTGTCCTTTGCGGTGGCGGCCTTCCTGCTCAAGACCGACAAGGCAACCGAGGAGCCTGATCTGGCCGCGGCCACTGCGTCCATGGAGTCGATGAAGGGCAAGAAGTCCAGCGTCGCCTCGGCATTGATCGGCGGGGCCAACGGACCGATCAAGACCATCGTGTTCGCCTGTGACGCCGGCATGGGCTCCTCGGCGATGGGCGCCTCGGTGCTGCGCAAGAAGATCAAGCAGGCAGGCTTCGGTGACGTGTCGGTCACCAACTCGGCGATCTCCAATCTGACCGACACCTATGACCTGGTGGTGAGCCACCGCAATCTGACTGCCCGGGCCACCCAGAAGACCGGGTCGGCGGTGCACGTGTCCGTCGACGACTTCATGAGCAGCCCGCGCTACGACGAGATCGTCGAACAACTCAAACAGGCCAACGGCGGTGGAAGCACCGACGTCGCAGCCCCGGCCGCCGAACCGGCTGCCGCGGCCGGCGGTGATGCACTGCCGGTGGGTTCGATCGTGCTGAACGGTAGCGGCACCAGCGCCGCGCAGGCCATCGATGAGGCGGGTGCCCTGCTGGTCGCCGCCGGAGCGGTCGAGCCGTCCTATGTCGGCGCCATGCACGAGCGGGAGAAGTCGGTGTCCACCTATATGGGCAACGGCCTGGCCATCCCGCACGGCACCAACGAGGCGAAGACCGCCATCCGCCGCACCGGGATCTCGTTCGTCCGCTACCCCGAGCCCATCGACTGGAACGGCAAACCCGCCGAGTTCGTCGTCGGAATCGCCGGTGCCGGGGACGACCACATGGCGCTGCTCACCCGGATCGCGCACGTGTTCCTGGACAAGGACCGCGTCGCCCAACTGCGCGCCGCGACCACGGCCGAGGAAATCCAGGGCGTGCTGAACGCCGGGGACTGACACCGACGGAGAATGTGACCGTGGATTCGGACAGCCGCCAGCGCCAGATCGTCGAGTTCGCCCGCCACCGGGGGCGCGTCGAGGTCCCCGCCCTGGCCGAGGAGCTTCAGGTCGCGACGGAGACCATCCGTCGCGACCTGAAGGTGCTGGCGGGCCGGCGGCTGCTCAAACGGGTGCACGGCGGGGCGGTGCCGCTGGAGACGGTGGCGTTCGAGTCCGGCGTCGAGTACCGCAGCCAGGTGGATCTGGCGCAGAAGCACCGGATCGCCGGGGCGGCCGCCAATGAACTCCGTGGCGCCGAAACCGTTTATCTCGATGAGGGTTTCACGCCGCGGCTGATCGCCGAACTACTCGCCGAGCAGAACCTGACGGTGGTGACCGCCTCACTGCTGGCCGCCGAAGCACTGGCCCACAGCAGTACCGTCACCGTGCTGCTGCTGGGCGGACGGATGCGGGGCCGAACCCTTGCCACGGTCGATGAATGGGCGCTGGAACGGCTGCGCTCGCTGGTCATCGACCTGGCATTCCTGGGCACCAACGGCATCGACCTCGAGCACGGCCTGACCACCCCCGACCCGGCGGTGGCGGCGGTGAAGCACACCGCGGTGCGGGTGGCCACCCGCCGGGTGCTGGTCGCCGCGCATTCCAAGTTCGGGCAGACCAGCTTCTGCCGGTTCGCCGAGGTGTCCGATCTTCAGACCGTCGTGACCGGCACCGAGTTTCCGATCGCGCAGGCACACCGTTATGAAGCGCTGGGGCCCAGCGTCATTCGAGCCTGATGACCTGTCCGGATCACCTCGCAGCGGTGATGCACGTTACCCAACCCCACCGGACGTCCAGTACGGTGTTGACCGTGCAATGCGACGGTGATCCTGCGCCCGAATCGATTCCGGTCCCGCCTGACCGACGATCTGGTCCGCGGGATACCCAGGTGGTGGCACGGTCGCTGCTTCGGGGTGCGGACCGGTGACCGTGCGCGAGACGACATAGACAAAGCAGAGGGGTGTTTGTCAGTGGGTTTGCGGTGCTATGCGGTGACTGCAGTGATGTTCCTGGTCGCCCTGTTCGGGGCGGCGCCGGCAGTCATCCCGCAGGCCGGTGCCGAACCGACGACGCAGTCCGACGACTCACAGATCACCGTAGCGGTCCACGATCTTGAGCCGTTCGTCATGCAGACCAACAACGATACCCTGACAGGCTTCACCATCGATCTCTGGAATGAGGTCGCGCGGCGACTCGGATCGACGACCGAATACCTGGAAACCGAGGGAGTTCGTGCCCAGTTGGCGGCGGTGAGCGATGGGCGCGCCGATGTGGCAGCGGGGGCGATATCGTTGACCGCTGATCGCGAGCGCACCTTCGATTTCTCGCAGCCGACCCTCGACGCCGGGTTGCAGATCATCGTGCCGGTACAAGACACCCGCGCCTCGGTGCCCGGCCTCGGCGGCTACCTCGATCTGCTGTTGTCGCGGACCATGCTGATCTGGCTCAGTGCCGCGGTGGTGGTCAGCGTGATTCCCGCACACATCTTCTGGCTGATCGAGCGGAGGACCGAAAACCCGGTCGTGTCACGGTCGTACTTCCCGGGGATCCTGCAGTCGTTCAGCTGGGGCATCGGGTCGCTGGTCGGCAAGAACAGCACCGCGGCGACAAAGACAATCACGCAGTCGCTGGCAATTCTGTGGGGATTCGCGGGCATCGTGTTCGTCTCGTTCTACTCCGCCAACCTCAGTGCCACCCTGACGGTGGCCAAACTGGACGCCAAGATCACCGGGCCGGCCGACCTGTACGAGAAGTCCGTTGCCACCGTCGGCGACACCACCGCTTCGGAATTCCTGCGCGGAATGGGCATCACAGCCACCGAGACCGCCACCATCGAGGAGTCCTATCACCTGCTGCGCGAAGAGGGATACGACGCCGTCGTTTTCGATGCACCCGTCCTGCGCTACTACGTAGCCCATCGAGGCGAAGGGGTCGCCGTCATGGCCGGTCCGGTCTTTCAGGAAGAGGACCAAGGATTCGTGCTGAGCTATCGACAGTCCGCTGCGAAAGCCTATCAATCAGGCGCTCTTTCGCATGCGGGAAGACGGAAGCTACAACTTGATCAGGGAAAAATGGTTCGGAGATGATGTGGCCACCGCCGGCGACACCAGGTGATGACCATGGTGAGATTGCGACCGAGAAAAACTGCCGTGAAAACACATCCCGACCCTGCAGAACTCGGCTGTGGTTGATCGGTGCCGGACTCGCGGCCGGTAGGTGCCCCGCGACCGCGAGTCCGCCGGCGATCAGATCTTGCTCGGCACCGGAACCTGGTCCACCGAGACAAGATCTCCCGGTCGCGGCCGCGACGGCGCAGTCCGCCCGTGCGTCGCGTAGATGACCAGCCCGACGAACGCCAGCCCGCCCACCAGATTGCCCAGTACGGTGGGGATCTCGTTCCACACCAGATAGTCGACGACGGTGAACTCACCGCCGAGCAGCAGACCCGACGGGAACAGGAACATGTTCACGATCGAATGCTCGAATCCGAGATAGAAGAAGACCATGATGGGCATCCACATCGCGATCACCTTGCCGGGCAAGCTGTCCGACATCATCGCTCCGACCACACCCATCGACACCATCCAGTTGCACATGACGCCGCGCAGGAACAACGTCAGCATCCCGGCGGCGCCGTGCTCGGCGTAGCCGACCGTGCGCCCCGCACCGATGTCCCCGATCGCCTGACCGACGGCATCCGGTTCGATACTGAACCCGTAGGTGAAGTAGACCGCCATGAACACCGCGACGGTGAGCGCACCGAGCAGGTTGCCGACGAATACCAGACCCCAGTTGCGCAGCATGGGCTTGAGCGTCACACCCGGGCGCTTGTCCAGCCAGGCCAGCGGCACCAGCGTGAAAACCGCTGTGAGGAGATCAAATCCGAGGAGGTGCAGCATGCAGAAGCCGACCGGGAAGAGCACCGCGCCCAGCAGCGGCTCCCCCGTCTTGACCGAGATCGTCACCGCGAAGGCCGCGGCGAGGGCGAGGATCGCGCCGGCCATGAAGGACCGGATGAGCGTGTCACGGGTGGACATGAACACCTTGGACTCGCCGGCATCGATGATGCGGGTGGCGAGCTCGGCGGGTTTGACATAGGACATGGGCTGATTCCTTTCGGTCGGAGTCACCACTGGTAGGGCAGGAACTTGCCGTCGATGGTCACGACGACGCGGTCTCCCCCGGGATCCGCGCGCCGCTCGAAGGAGACGTTGCAGTTGATCGCGCTCATGATGCCGTCGCCGAACTCCTCATGGATCAACGCTTTGAAGGCCGGTCCGTAGACGTTGATGAGCTCCACGAACCGGTAGATCGTCGGGTCGGTCTGCAGCGCCGGGTCGGCTGTCCGGTAGGGCTGCCGCTGCAGTGCGGCAACGGTTTCCGGGCTGAGGTCGAGCAGGTCGCCGGCCGCGGCGGCTTCCTTGGCCGGCATCGGATGGCTGCCCAGCAGGGCCGCCACCGTCCACACCAGCGGCCGGTCGATGTGTTCGGCCAGCTTCTGCCAGCTGATCCCGGTTGCCGAACGTCGTTGTTCGATCTCGGTGATGACGGGTGCGGCGGGGTCGTAGCCCATGTGCAGGTTCCTTCCATGAAGCTCGGCGGTGGATTGTGCGGTGGCTTCACTATCACCGCGTCGGCGGCGTCGTGCCCATGGCAGAAGACGCACGAAATCCGGCGTTTCGCGCACCGCGGCCTTACCCGGCCGTCGTTTAACCGCGCCGTAACGAACGGAGAAACACCTCGAAACGCCTTGCGCCTAACCTCGGCTCATCATCGGAAGCCAGGTGGGAGCATGGTCAACCAGACGAATCTCAGCGCGACACCGCTCGATGCCGGGACGTTGTCGGCGGCGCTCGATGTCGCGCCCACCCCGCTGTGGGTGATCGGCCCCGACGGCACTGTGGCGTTGGCGAATCAGGCAGCACTGAGCATGCTCGGCTACCGGTCCGACGATGACGTGATCGGCGCGCCCAGCCACGACACCCTGCACGAGTGGCATCCCGACGGTTCGCGCTACCCGTCGCAAACCTGTCCGATCCTCGATGGCTGCGGCTCCCCCGGGGTGACCGCGCACGAGTGGTTCATCTCCCGGGCCGGGCAGCCCATCCCGGTCACCTGGTCGGCGAAACCACTGGGGACCGACGGCACCCGACTGCTCGCATTCGCCGATGCGACAGAACGACTGGCGGCCCGGCCGCACAGCATCATCAGCGAGGCCGCGCCATCCCGCACCGAGTTACGGGCGCGACTGCTCGAGCATGTGCGCACCCGATTCCGTGACCCTGATTTCACGGCGGCCAGGCTGGCCGCCGAGTTCCATCTCTCGTTGCGCGCCGTCCAACAGGTGTTGGCAGCGGACGGTCGCTCGCCGGCCATGGAGATCCGCACGCAGCGGCTGGAACTCGCGAGTGCGCTGATCTCCCAGGGCTCCTCGGTGAGCCACGCCGCCCGCGCCAGCGGCTTCGCCGACGCGGGCACCTTCAACCGCGCCTTCCGCCGTCAGTTCGGTGTCCCGCCGAGCGAATGGGCCAGGCGGGCCGGCTGAGCGGCTACTCGACGGTGACCGACTTGGCCAGGTTGCGCGGCTTGTCCACGTCGTAGCCCCGTGCCTGCGCCACGCCGGCGGCGAACACCTGCATGGGGATCGTCGAGAGCAGCGGCTGGAAAAGCGTTGACACTGCCGGTATCTCGATCAGGTGATCGGCGTAGGGCGCGACGGTGTCGTCACCCTCCTCGGCGATGACGATGGTGACCGCTCCGCGGGCCTGGATCTCACGGATGTTGCTCAGCAGCTTGGAATGCAGCATGGCCGCACTCTTGGGCGAGGGCATCACCACGATGACCGGCAGGTCGTCCTCGATCAGCGCGATCGGCCCGTGCTTGAGTTCGCCGGCGGCGAACCCCTCGGCGTGCATGTAGGCCAGTTCCTTGAGCTTGAGCGCACCCTCCAGGGCCACCGGGTAGCCGACGTGGCGGCCCAGGAACAGCACCGCGGAGGCGTGCGCGAAACGCCGCGCCAGCGCGGTCACCGGCTCCATGCAGGTCAGCACGCGTGCCACCTGGTCGGCCATGGCCTCGAGGTCGTGGTATTCGCGGGCCACCTCGTCGGCGTACTTGGTGCCGCGGGCCTGCGCCAGCGCCAGCCCGACCAGATAGTTCGCGGTCAGCTGCGCCAGGAACGTCTTGGTCGACGCCACGCCGATCTCCGGTCCGGCGCGGGTGTAGAGCACTGCGTCGGCCTCACGGGGTATCTGGCTGCCGTTGGTGTTGCAGATGGCCAGCACCTTGGCCTTCTGCTCCTTGGCGTGCCGCACGGCCTCCAGGGTGTCGGCGGTCTCCCCGGACTGCGAGATGGCGATCACCAGTGTGCTGCGGTCCAGAACCGGGTCGCGGTACCGGAATTCGCTGGCGAGCTCCACCTCGACGGGCAGCCGCGTCCAGTGCTCGATCGCGTACTTGGCCAGCATGCCGGAGTGGTAGGCGGTGCCGCAGGCGACGATGAAGACCTTGTCGACCTCACGTAGTTCCTGGTCGGAGAGCCGCTGTTCGTCGAGCACGATCCGGCCGTCCACGAAATGGCCGAGCAGGGTGTCGGCCACGGCGGCGGGCTGCTCGGCGATCTCCTTGAGCATGAAGTACTCGTAGCCACCCTTTTCGGCGGCCGAGAGGTCCCAGTCGATATGAAAAGGCCGGGCATGGACGTCGTCACGGGCGCCGGCGAAGTTGTAGATCTCGTACCCGCCGGCGGTGATGACCACGGCCTGATCCTGGCCGAGCTCGACTGCCTCACGGGTGTATTCGATGAACGCCGCCACATCGGAGCCGATGAACATCTCGCCGTCCCCGACACCGACCACCAGCGGGGTGGAGCGACGCGCGGCCACGATGGTGCCCGGTTCGTCGGCGAAGGCGAACACCAGGGTGAAATGGCCCTCCAACCGTCGCAGCACCGACAGCACGGAGGCAACGAAATCGCCGGCGGTGTTCCCGGCGCGGTAGGCCTGCGCGACCAGATGCACCGCGACCTCGGAGTCGGTGTCGCTGGCGAACTCGACGCCCGCGGTCTCCAACTCACCGCGCAGGACCGCGAAGTTCTCGATGATCCCGTTGTGCACGACGGCGAACTTGCCGCTGCCGTCGCGGTGCGGGTGCGCGTTGCGGTCGGTGGGACGTCCGTGCGTGGCCCACCGGGTGTGCCCCATACCGGTCGTCCCGCCCAGGTCACCGGGACCGGCGTCCTTGAGCGCCTCTTCCAGATTGGCCAACCGGCCCGCCCGCCGCTGCACGGTGAGCCCACCGGCACCGTCGAGCAGGGCCACTCCGGAGGAGTCGTAGCCGCGGTATTCCATCCGCCGCAGCGCATCGACGACGACCTCGCAGGCAGGGCGCTGCCCGACATAGCCGACGATTCCACACATAGGGCCCCAGGGTAGTGCAGCGGCCGTCCGAGCCCCGCCTCGTGCGGCGCCGCCGTGCTCATCGACACAGTCGCCGGGGCCGAAGCACCCGGTCGGCACGCCGGGCGGTCGGCGTCGACTAGGGTCTATCCGTGGCCAAGACGAAGAAACTCTTCGCTGCTCTGACCCGGCGCGGACCGCACCGCGTCCTGCGCGGAGACCTCGCTTTCGCCGGTCAGCCCGGCGTCGTCTACACCCCCGAGTCGGGCCTGAGCCTGCCCGGCGTGGCATTCGGCCACGACTGGCTGGCCGCCGCCGACCGCTATGCGGGCACCCTGGAGCACCTGGCGTCCTGGGGCATCGTCGCGGCGGCTCCCGACACGGAACGCTCGCTGGCGCCGTCGGCGCTCAATCTCGCCGTCGATCTGGGCACCACCTTGGACATCATCGCCGGGGTGCGACTGGGACCGGGCAAGATCAGCGTGCACCCCACCAAGCTGGGCGTCGTCGGTCACGGCTTCGGTGGATCGGCCGCGGTGTTCACCGCCGCCGGCCTGGGGTCCCGGCTGCGGGCCGCTGCGGCGCTCTACCCCGCGGTCACCAGCCCACCCGCCGAGCAGCCGGCCGCCGCGCTGACGCTGCCCGGTCTGATCCTGCGGGCGCCGGCCGACACCACGGCGCTGAAATCCAATGCCGACGCGCTGGCGCGCGCCTGGCCGGGCGCGATTCTGCGCACCGTGGCCAAGGCCGAGGCCGGCGGGCTCATCGAGGGCCGCCGGTTGGCCAAGGCGGTCGGCCTGCCCGGCGCCGACAAGGGCACCCAGAAGGCGACCCGCGCGCTGTTGACCGGCTATCTGTTGTACGTCCTGACCGGCGACAAGGACTACCGTGATTTCGCCGACCCGGAGGCGGTGTTGCCCAAGACGGTCGCACCCGACCCCGAGGCCGTGCAGCCGTCGTTGGAGGACAAGGTCGTCGCGCTGTTGAAGGGGTGATCCCCTCGCGGTATTCCCAACCAACCGGTTGGTGATATAACTTTTGTATGCGCACAGGAATCTTCCTCAGCTACGCGGGCGGCTTCAAACAGGCCGTCGAGCAGGTCGTCGAACTGGAAAAGGTCGGCGTCGACATTGCGCTGGTGGCCGAGGCCTATTCCTATGACGCCATCAGCCAGCTCGGGTATCTGGCGGCGAAGACCTCGACGATCGAACTCGGATCCGGCGTCGTACCGATCTACGTGCGCACCCCGACCCTGCTGGCGATGACCGCGGCCGGCCTGGACTACGTCTCCGACGGGCGCTTCCGGCTCGGCATCGGCACCTCGGGCCCCCAGGTCATGGAAGGCTTCCACGGCGTCCCGTTCGACGCCCCGATGGGCCGCACCCGCGAGGTCGTCGACATCTGCCGTCAGGTCTGGCGCCGCGAGAAGGTGAACCACGACGGCAAGCACTACCAGATCCCGCTGCCCGAGGGCAGAGGCACCGGCCTCGGCAAACCGCTGCGCCTCATCAATCACCCTGTGCGGGAGAATATCCCGATCACCATCGCGGCACTGGGTCCGAAAAACGTTGAGCTGACCGCAGAAATCGCCGAGGGCTGGCAGCCGGTGTTCTTCTACCCGGAGAAGGCCGACGACGTGTGGGGCGACGCACTGCGGGCCGGTTACGCCAAGCGCGATCCCGCCCGGGGCCCGCTGGACATCATGGTCAGTGCCAGCCTCGCGATCGGCGATGACGTCGAGGACCGGCTGGCCTGGGCCAAACCCCAACTGGCGCTGTACATCGGCGGCATGGGCGCCAAGGGCAAGAACTTCTACCACAATCTGGCCACCCGGTACGGGTTCGGTGAGGTGGCCGACCACATCCAGGAGCTGTTCCTGGCGGGCAAGAAGGACGAGGCGATCGCCGCGGTGCCCGACGAATTGGTGCGGCACGTGTCGCTGGTCGGCCCACGCGGGTTCGTCAAGGAACGTCTGGCCGCCTACAAGGAGGCCGGCGTGACGACGATGCTGGTCCATCCGCTGGCCACCGATGACGCCGAGGCTGTGCGATTCACCGAGGAATTGGTGACGCTCACCTCATAGTTAGGGCCAAACGGCTTCCTTGGGTATCGTGGACCACAGCGGCATCGTCTGTTCTGCCTTTTGCCGCTTCGCCAGGGCCATTTCTTGAGCCCTGCTCGATCGTCACACCGAGAGCCGCGGGAACCATCCGCGCCGGGCAGGACGACCATTCCTATCCATGGAGCATTCTTGTCTACGTTTGCCGACTTCGGCCTGCCCGAAGCCGTTGTCACCACACTCACTGCCGCTGGCATCGAGTCCCCCTTCCCCATCCAGTCCGCGACACTTCCCGATTCGCTGGCCGGCCGCGATGTGCTCGGCCGCGGTCGCACCGGATCCGGCAAGACCTACGCATTCCTGCTTCCGGTGGTCGCCCGCCTGGCCGCCTCGGCCACGCCGCGGCGTTCCGGTCAGCCGCGCGCGCTGATCCTCGCCCCGACCCGCGAACTGGCCACCCAGATCGACGCGTCGCTGCAACCGTTGGCCAAGGCCACCGGCCTGCGTTCGGTGACCGTCTTCGGTGGCGTCAGCGCCGGGCCGCAGATCCAGAAGCTGCGTGACGGTGTCGACATCGTCATCGCCTGCCCCGGCCGCCTGGAAGACCACGTGAAGTCCGGTCACGCCGATCTGTCCGCAGTGCAGATCACCGTGCTCGACGAGGCCGACCACATGGCCGACCTGGGCTTCCTGCCCCCGGTGAAGCGCCTGCTCGACCGCACCCCGCGCGACTGCCAGCGGCTGCTGTTCTCGGCCACCCTCGACGGCGGCGTCGACGTGCTGGTCCAGCGCTACCTGCGCAACCCGATCGTGCACAGCGTGGACTCCGAGAATTCCCCGGTCTCCACACTGGTCCACCACGTGCTGCACGTCGACGGCGCAGCGCGATTCGATGTGCTGGCCGACCTGGCCGCCTCACCCGGGCGCACCATCGTGTTCGCCCGCACCAAGTACGGTGCAAAAGGCCTTGCCCGCAAGCTGAATTCACGCGGCGTGCCGGCAGTCGAACTGCACGGCAACCTTTCCCAGAACGCCCGTACCCGCAATCTCGGGGCATTCTCCGATGGCTCCGCCTCGGTGCTGGTCGCCACCGACATTGCCGCGCGCGGTATCCACGTCGACGACGTCAACCTGGTGGTGCACGCCGACCCGCCGGTCGAGCACAAGGCCTACCTGCACCGGTCCGGGCGTACCGCGCGTGCCGGCAACGACGGCACCGTGGTGACCCTCATGGTCGACGACCAGGTCGCCGATGTGCGGGTGCTGACCCGCAAGGCCGGCGTCAAGCCGACCATCACCAAGTTCAGCGGCGCCTCGCACCCGGTGCTGCTGGAGATCGCCCCCGGCGAGCGGTCCTTCACCGGCGGTCTCGCGATCACCACCCCGGAACCACCTGCACGCACTTCGCAGCAGCCCGGACGCCGTCGCCGCCCGCAGCGTCACAACGGTGCCGGCGGTAGCGGTTCGGCGGGTTCGGGCCACACCGGCGGCGGTCGCTCCAGTGGCAGTCGCGGCGGACAGCGTCGCAGCGGTTCCGGAACGGCGCGCACCGGCTCGCGCTAACAGTCCTTCGCTCGAAATCGACGAAATGGTCACGCCAGACCTCTTGGCAACGACCATTTCGTCGATTTTGCGTTTCACCCGCAGCCCCTAGCTCAGGGACCGGCCTGCGGCAGCTCGTCGGCCGCGATCTCGCACGGTGTCTCGGCCGGTACCGGCTCGGCGGGTGCCGCCACAGCCAGATCGGCCAACGGCTCGGGGACCGGTGTCGGCACCGCCGGTTCCGGCGGCACCGCAACGGGTTCCGCCGGTGCCTCCGCCTCCGCCGGCCCCGCCGATTCCTCGGCAGGGGTCTCGCCCTCCGGCGGCTCGCCCTCGTCCGGGTCTACCTCGTCCTCGTCGGGCTCCGGATCGGGCAGGTCGTCCAGTTCGGTGCCCTCCGCGCGGTCGTCCGAGAACGGCTCCAGATCGCTTACATCGCCCATAGTTTCACCGCGACCACCGCCGGAACCCAACAATCCGCCCAGCATGTCGGCGAAGGTCTGCCCGAGCCCGGACAGACCCGACATGCCCGAAGCGAACGGTGCCGCCGCGGCAGGCATCGGCGCGGCGGCCATCGGATCCGCCCCGACCGGCGCGGCGGCCATCGGATCCGCCCCGACCGGTGTGGTCGGGGCAACCGAAGCCGGCGCAGTCTCCATCGCGACAGCCGAATGAGCGGGCATCGTGCCCGCAGCCGCCTGGCCGGCAACAAACGGCGCCGGAACAACAGCCGCCGGCGCAGACGTCACGGAAACCGTCTCGGCGGCAACAGGTATCACCCCGGACAGGCCGGGACGCTCAAAAACAACCGATGCCTGCGATGCGATGGCGCCGGCCGCATCTCGGTACGCCTGCCGGATCGCCGACTCGGTGTCGCGCATCGCGGAGACCCAGTCGAGGGCGACATCGTTGGCCACGAACGGCGCGACCTGCATGTCCACCAGCTCGCTGGCGGCGGCACGATCTCCTGCCCCCGTCGTGACGGTGCGGGCCGCGCTCAGCCACTCGGCTCTCGTCCCGCGTGCCTCGATGTCCTGGGTGCTGTCGACCTTGGCATCGACCAACTGCCACAGGCGGTTTCGCAACTCACCCAGCGCGGCCACGCTGACGTGTAGCCCGTCGACGACGATAGCCGCCGTGTCGGCATGGCGCACAAGGTGATCGACCGCCGCCACGGCCCCGGCGCCCCGCCACGCCGCCGCCAGCGCGCGGTGGGCCTGTTCCTGGAGCACCAGTGCCGCCCGGACCGCGTCGAGCGCTTCCGACAGCGTGCGGTGGTCCTCATCGAGCGCCTGCAGGTCCAGACCCTCCTCAGCGGTGTAGGCGGCGTACAGGTCTGCCGGTTCCGGCACCGAATGCCCGAGCCGGCGACAGGCCCGTACATACTCGGTCATCACCTCGGCCGCGGGTACTCCCGCTGCAAGCATGCCGTTCACCCGATCCGGCGGGCCGCGCGGTCATCGATCTGCGCATAATCCTCGGCGGAAACCCGGAGTTGCGAAGCAATCTCACGAGAGCTACGCGACCAGCCACGCAGTACGCCGATCGCGTGCTCGACAGACCGGCGCACCTGGGCTCCCGCATCCGCGTACTCCCGTCCGGCGCGCGCACCGGTGAAGGCCAGCGCTGCCTGACAGCGTTGCCACGCGCCGTCCACCTGATCGGCGGCGTTGTCGAAGCGGTGCGCGATATCGAGTACCGCGGCGACATCCATCCGGGCTGAATCGGTGAGTCCCATACCCAGATTGGACGCAGCGGCGCCCGGTTCGGTTCCCTCCCGGCGAAACTAGTTCTGCCGGCTGACCGATTCGGCGACCCGCACCGCGAGCTGACGGGCGGTGTCCGCGTCGGCGGCTTCCACCATGACCCGGACCACCTGCTCGGTTCCCGACGGGCGCAGCAGGATCCGGCCGGTATCGCCGAGCTCGGCCTCGGCCGCGGCGACCGCGGTCCGTACCGTGGCCGCCTGGGCGACGGTCGTCTTGTCCGCGACCGCGACATTGATCAGGACCTGCGGCAACGTCTGCATCGGCTCACACAGCTGGGCCAGCGTCGAACCGGTGTGCGCCATCCGCGACATCAGCCGCAGTCCGGTGACGATCCCGTCACCGGTGGTGCCGAAGCTCGGCAGCACGATATGGCCGGACTGCTCCCCACCCAGCGAGAACTCGCCGGCCCGCAGTTCCTCGAGCACATACCGGTCGCCGACCGCCGTGGTGCGGACCTCGATACCGGCCGCCCGCATCGCCAGGTGTAGCCCCAGATTGCTCATCACGGTGGCGACCAGGGTGTTGGAAGCCAGTTCGCCGGCTTCCTGCATCGCCAGCGCCATCATCACCATGATGGCGTCCCCGTCGATGAGCTCACCGCGCGCGTCCACGGCCAGGCACCGGTCGGCGTCACCGTCATGAGCCAGACCCAGGTCGGCGCCATGGGCGAGCACGGCCAGCTGCAGCCCCTCCATATGGGTGGAACCGCAGCCGTCGTTGATGTTGAGACCGTTGGGCTCCGCGTTCAGGGTGATGACCTCGGCACCCGCCGCGCGGTAGGCCAGCGGCGCGGCGGCATGGGCCGCACCATTGGCACAGTCGACCACAACCTTGATGCCGTCCAGCCGGGCGGTAACGGCCTTGGCGACATGGCGCAGATAGCGGTCCAGGGCGTCCTCGGCGTCCACGACCCGCCCGATGCCGCCACCGAGGGGCCGAACACCCGGACCAGAGGTCAACAGCTCATCGATGCGGTCCTCGGTGGCGTCGTCGAGCTTGCGCCCGCCCGGGCCGAAGATCTTGATGCCATTATCGGGCATCGGATTGTGTGACGCGGAGATCATGATGCCGAAATCGGCGTCATAGGCGCTGGTCAAGTACGCCACTGCGGGAGTGGGGAGCACCCCGACGCGCAGCGCATCAATGCCCTCACTGGTCAGCCCCGCGATGACCGCGGCCTCCAGCATCTCACCGCTGGCGCGTGGATCTCGGCCCACCACGGCGAACCTGCGCCGGGCGCCGCCCGACGAGCCCAGCCGCCGCGCAGCGGCTGCGCCCAGAGCGAGCGCCAACTCGGCGGTCAGGTCGAGGTTGGCGACTCCGCGCACGCCATCGGTGCCGAACAGTCGAGCCATGCCCACAAATTTCTCACACAGGACGCCCAAAGAGCCAACTGACAACCCCTGTGGCCGCCTCGGCGCCCAACCGATACCCGATCGTGCCCCGAACGGACCACCGCCCGCACCCTGGTGGGTGCGGGCGGTGGGGAGTGCTGCTGTTCGACCTGATCTCGCTACCCGACGGGTGCGGGAGCATGGGTCGTAGTGGTGGTGGCGGGCTCCTCGTCACCGGTCACGTCATCCGGTGTGGGCACCTCGGTCTCCGTCACAGGCTCCTCGGAGAAGGAAGCTCCCTCGGCGGTACCGGGCGCATCGATCGCACCGGAGGTGCCGTCCTCGACGGTCGCGGTGTTCTGCCGGAAGTCGACGGCGCCGATGTCGTTGTTGCACACGCTCTGCTGCGTGCCACTGGCGTCGACACTCTCGGCGACGGTGGAGATCGTGGTGGCATCGCTGTCGCAGACGCCTGCGGCGATCTGGGTGGCCGTCTCGATCGGCACACCGGTGAGAACACCGGCCGTGCCGATGGCAAGGTCCACGCGGCCGTCGCCGGGCTCGGCGTTGGCCGCTGCGGCCCCTCCGAACAGGAGAAGTGCGCTACCAAGGGCGGCACCGGCGGTCACTCGCGTCACGGTTGTCTTCTTCATGTGCATCCTTTCAGTCAGCGGAGCGGCGCCGGTCCCCCACGAGCTGACTGATCTCGTACCGACGGCAGATTCTCTGCCCGGGCGCATCGTTCAGCGCCCCCGCTTCCACACCCAAGGTGATTCACCGTTGCGCGCAGTGTCAAACCTGCCCCGCAAACATCGCCGTCACGGCCAACATGTCGACGGGCCCCAGTAATTCGCTGCCGACGACAGCTTGGCACGCGAAAACGCCGTGATGAACAGTGCTGGGCCCGGCCACGGCGGCACCCGCGACCTCGTTACCCAAACCCTGCCGGGCAAAGGAGAGCAAACAAGGTCACGATAAAAAGAAACCGCCGGGTGTGGATCGGAATCCACACCCGGCGGTGCCCAGACTGAACAGATCAGCGCTTGCTGTACTGCGGAGCCTTACGGGCCTTCTTGAGGCCGTACTTCTTGCGCTCGATGGCCCGCGGGTCACGCGTGAGGAAGCCGGCCTTCTTCAGGGCCGGACGGTCCTCGGGCTGCACGATGATCAGTGCACGCGCGATGGCCAGACGCAGAGCGCCGGCCTGCCCGGACGGGCCGCCACCGTCGAGGTGGGCGTAGATGTCGAAGCTGTCCACCCGGTCCACGGTCACCAGCGGGGCCTTGATCAGCTGCTGGTGCACCTTGTTCGGGAAGTAGGCCTCCAGGCTGCGTCCGTCGAGGTGGAACTTGCCGGTGCCGGGCACCAGGCGCACCCGGACGACGGCTTCCTTGCGGCGGCCGACGGTCTGGATGGGGCGGTCGATGTAGATCGGCTCGCGCGGAGCGGCCTCTTCGACTGCGGTTTCCACGGCGACGCTCTCGTCGGCGGTTTCGGTCGCCTCAGGCGCCTGCGCGGCGTCTTCGGTCACGTCCACCTCGACAACCTCGGTCTCGTTCACTTCGGTCACTGGGCCACCTGCTTGATCTCGAACGGAATCGGCTGCTGCGCGGCATGGGGATGCTCCGGGCCGGCGTACACCTTCAGCTTCTTCTGCACCTGGCGGCTCAGCTTGTTGTGCGGCAGCATCCCGATGATCGCGTTCTCCACGACCCGGGTGGGGTGCTTCTCCAGCAGCTCGCCGATGGTGCGCTTGCGCAGACCGCCCGGGTAACCCGAGTGGCTGTAAGCGAACTTGTTGGTGAGCTTGTCGCCGCTGACGGCGATCTTCTCGGCATTGATGACGATGACGAAGTCGCCGCCGTCAACGTTGGGCGTGAATGTCGGCTTGTGCTTGCCGCGCAGCAGCTTTGCTGCTTCGACGGCGAGACGGCCGAGCACCACGTCTTGGGCGTCGATGACGTACCACGAACGCGTGGTGTCACCCGCCTTCGGCGTGTAAGTAGGCACAGTGCTTACCTTCTACTCTCGGGTTACGGTGCCGGTCAGGCGGACGCGCTCAGGGTTACCCGGCGACCGACGTTGACCCGGGACCCGTATGCCCGGTGGGGCAGCACACGCCAACGCAGCAGCTTACCGGCCGCCGTCATCCCAGGTCAAAACGCCCAAACCACGGCCCGACGGGAAGACGAGTGCGACAAATCTAGGAAATCTCGCGATCGACGTCACGCTCGAGGGATTCCAGGGACCGGGAGGTGTCCTTGAGGTCGACGCCGGAACGCCCGAGCGCCACCGCCCCGCCGATCAGGCCGGCGGCCACCCGTGCCGCCTCGGCGTATCCCAGTCCGTCGGGCGGGTGGATATTGGAGATGCAGTTGCGATCGGCGTCGGTGCGGCCGGGCCGCGGCAGGTGCGTCAGGTAGATGCCGAGGCTGTCGGCGACGCTCAGACCGGGACGTTCCCCGATGATCAGCACCAGCGTGCGCACCCCCTGCGCAGCCGCGATGTGATCGCCGAGTGCGACGCGGGCCTGGGTGGCGATCACCGGCGGCGCCAGGGTGTACCGATCGCCCAACCGATCCACCAGAGCCTGCAGCAGCGCGGCCCCATGATGGCTCAGCGCGGTCGGCGACAGTCCGTCGGCCAACACGAAGCCGATATCGGCCGGGCTGGGCGATACGTCCATGTCGGCTGAGGGCATCCGGCCCAGATCCGGGCGGCGCAGGTACTCGTCGCGGGTGGTGGCCCGGCTGGTCACCACCACCGGATCGCCGATGCCGATCGCACGCATCGCAGCGGCGAGCGCATCGGCGTCCAACGGGATGTGCACGGCATCGCGGGCCGCGGCGTGCGCGGCCGCCAGTTCCAGGACCTCACGGGTGGGCAGGGCGGTACCCGCCCGGCCCAAACCGATCCTGGCCTGGGTGGTCTTGCGCAGTTCGGCCCAGAACTCCTGGACCGCGGGGTCAGATGTCACGGCGCTCCTCAGGTGGCAGAGGTGAGCGCACGCAACGGTGAGTGCGTCAGATCGAACGGTGTCAGCCGGCCGGTGTCGTCGACCATCCCGACCTTTCGCAGCCAGTCCTCGAACTCCGGCGCCGGCCGCAGTCCCAGGGTGCGGCGGGTGGTCAGCACATCGTGGAAGGACAGGCTCTGATAGCCGAGCATCACGTCATCGGCGCCCGGGACGGTGATCACGAATGCCGCCCCGGCCGCCGCCAGCAGCGTCAGCAGGGTGTCCATATCGTTCTGGTCGGCCTCGGCGTGGTTGGTGTAACAGACGTCGACGCCCATCGGCAGACCGAGCAGCTTGCCGCAGAAGTGGTCTTCGAGCCCGGCCCGGATGATCTGCTTGCCGTCGTACAGATACTCCGGACCGATGAAGCCGACGACGGTGTTGACCAGCAGCGGGTTCAGATCACGCGCGACCGCGTAGGCCCGCGTCTCCAGGGTCTGCTGATCGACCGGCTTTCCGCCGACACCCAGGTGGGTATGTGAGCTGAGCGCCGATCCCTGCCCGGTTTCCAGGTACATCACGTTGTCGCCGACGGTCCCCCGCCCCAGGCTCATGGCGGCATCGCGGCCCTCCCGCAGCAGCGCGATATCCACCCCGAAGGCGGAATTGGCGCCCTCGGTGCCGGCGATGGACTGAAACACCAGGTCGACGGGTGCGCCGCTCTCGATCAGCCCGATGGTGGTGGTGATGTGCGACAGGACGCAGGACTGCACCGGGATGTCGTAACGGGTGCGGATGGAATCGAGCAGCACCAGCAGGTCGGCGGTGGCCTGCGGGGAATCCGTTGCCGGGTTGATGCCGATCACCGCGTCCCCGCAGCCCAGCAGCAGCCCATCCAGCACGGCGGCCGCGATACCGCGCGGGTCATCGGTCGGATGGTTGGGCTGCAGCCGGGTCGCCAGCGTGCCGGGCAGCCCGACGGTGGTGCGGAACGACGCGGTGACCCGGGTGGCCGCCGCGACCGCGATGAGATCCTGATTGCGCATGATCTTGCTGACCGCGGCCACCATCTCCGGGGTCAGGCCACCGGCGATGGCCGCGATCCGGGTGGCGCTGTCGTCATGCGAGGAGGTCTCCAGCAGCCAGTCCCGCAGGCCGCCCACCGTCAGTCCCGATACGGGCGAAAAGGCTTGCCGGTCATGGGTGTCCATGATCAGCCGGGTGACCTCGTCGGTGTCGTAGTCGACAATGTCCTGATTGAGGAAGGTGTCCAGCGGCAGGTCTGCGAGCACCCACGCGGCGGCCGCGCGTTCTGCGTCGTGTTCGGCGGCGCACCCGGCGAGCTGGTCGCCCGAGCGCAGCGGTGTCGCCTTGGCCATCACCTCCACGAGTCCATCGAAGGCGTAGCTGACGCCCGAGACCTGCTGCCGGTAGATCACTTGAGCTCGCTCTCCGCTCTCGCGAGCATCGCGAACTCCTCATCGGGGGAATTCGACACCAGCTTGTGCCGGCTGTACACCGCGAAATAGAGCATGAACGCGGCGAACACACCCAGGCACCACCCTGCGGCGACGGGGTCGACCAGGAAGGTCGCGATGACGGCGAACACGCCGATGACGAGGGCGAAGCCGGTGGTCACGACACCGCCCGGGGTGCGGTAGGGGCGCGGCATCTCCGGCTCACGGCGGCGCAGCACGATATGGCTGATCATCATCAACACGTAGCTCAGTGCGGCCCCGAAGACCGCCATGTTCAGCAGCATCGCGCCCTGGCCCGTCAGGGACAGCACGAACCCGATGATCCCGGGCACCAGCAAGGCGAGGAACGGCGCCTTGCGTGCGTTGGTCACCGACAGCGTCTTGGGCAGGTACCCGGCCCGGGACAGCGCGAACAACTGCCGCGAATACGCGTAGATGATGGAGAAGAAACTGGCGATCAGGCCGGCGAGGCCGATGTAGTTGACGACCTTCGCGGCGGTCCCGTCGCCCAGCGCCTCCACGAGCGGGTTACCCGAACTCGACATCGCGTCGGCACCGCCGGCGCCCGTGGTGAGGATCAGCACCGTCGCGCAGGTGACCAGCAGCACGGCCATACCGGCGATGATGCCGCGCGGCACGTTCTTCTCGGGGTTGGCGGTCTCTTCGGCCGCCAGCGGCACACCTTCGATCGCGAGGAAGAACCAGATGGCGAACGGGAAGGCCGCCCAGATGCCCAGGTAGCCGTTGGGCAGCCACTCGGACGCTCCGGCGGCAGTGTCGTCGACGGCCATGTCGGTGAGGTTGGCGACGTCGAAGTGTCCGATGGCGGCGATCGCGAACACCAGCAGGCCGACCAGCGCGATCGCGGTGATCACGAACATCACCTTGAGCGCTTCCCCCACCCCCGCGAGGTGGATACCGATGAAGATCAGGTAGGCGGCCAGGTACACCCACCAGCCGTCGGTGATGCCGAACAGCCCCAGCGACTCGACGTAGGCCCCGATGAAGGTGGCGATGGCCGCCGGCGCGATGGCGTACTCGATGAGAATGGCTGTGCCGGTGGCGAAACCACCCCAAGGACCGAGTGCCCGCCGAGCGAAGGTGTAGCCGCCACCGGCGGCCGGCAACGCCGAGGACAGCTCCGCCATGCCCAACACCAGCGCCAGGTACATGCCGGCGATGATGACGGCCGCGATGGCCAGCCCACCGAAACCACCCTCCGCCAGGCCGAAGTTCCAGCCCGAGTAATCGCCGGAGATGACATAGCTGATGCCGAGACCGGCCAACAGCACCCAGCCCGCGGTGCCCGACTTGAGCTGACGCTTTTGCAGATAATCCGCACTCTCGAGGTGTTCTTCAACACCGGCCACTTGGAACTCCTTCGTTCGCAGTGCAAACAGATTCTTGTGGGGCTCTTGACATTCCGTGCGCTTGTGCGCCGATCTGGACCCGGTCGCGAAACCGGCGTCATACGTTCACGCGTCCGGCTGCTCACCGCGAGACAACCTAAAGGTCTGTTTCCCAACCTTTGATACAGCAGTATCGTCCGTAATCGCTGCCGTGTCCACCCCAGAATGCCCATTTCCGCCCCGCGCGTGGCCGCGACCGCCGGCACCGCGATCGGGCGCACGTCGCCGGCCGTCCACAGGCGATTCACCGGAACCGCATCCCGACGGTCAGATACGCGGGATCAGCTCGCGCTGCGCAGATTCGACTCGGCGAGATCGCGCATGTCGCGCCAGAACCGCGACCGGTCCGAACGGATACCCGCCACCGCGGCAGCACGCCAGTGCTCGATATGGGGCCGGAAGGAACGATGCTCGTCGAGCAGATCCGCGGTGGCCGCGACCAGCTGGCCGTCGATGTGGTCGTCGATGCCCAGCGCGCGCCACACCCGCGACATCTTGCGAAGATTTCGACGATGCTCGCGCAGCGCCGACAGCAGCCACCGCACCGAAGTCCGGGAATCGTCATCGAGCCATTCGGCGTCGCAACAGCTGTTCAGCAGAGCGCTCTGCGCCTTGACCGAATCGTCGATGGTGCGCAGGGACTCCAGGATCTGCGCCCGCAGTTGCGGGTTGTCGACCGGGGCGACGCTCACCGGGGAGCCGACCGGAGCGGGATTCCTACAACGATGCGTGCCGCGTTGTGGCCCGCAACCCGCGCCACCGCAGCCGTCGCGGGGGTTTCGCTGAACAATCCGGCAACCGATTCCGGCAGTTTGGCATGCATGATGGCCACCCGGCCCGTGCGGTCGGCCCCGACACCGACCTCCAACGAGGACCTCTCCGCGGCGCGGCGCGCCATTTCGACGGCCGACCCATCGCCGGTTGTCCGCTCCAGGACGTAGGGCACCCCCTCCTCCTCGATTCCTGCCAGCACCTCGATCTCGGTGGCCGATGCAGCGGCGCTGATCACCAAGATGGCGGGCTTTTCGGGCTGACCACCCTCAAGCATCGACCGAGATCCTGTCTGGAGCCCCGTGGGTCGCGGCATACGCGGCGACCAGACCCGAGGCGACCGCGTTTCGCGGCCCTTCGGTACCTCGCACATTTCCTGTGCCACAGACGATTCCATAGGGGGCGACAGCATCTGCGATGAGATCTGGAATCTCGAAATCCAGCGCGCATCCCCCCAGCAGCACCACGAAACCGATCCGGCGCAGATCACCGTGCGGCGCAATACCGCGCAGCGCCCGCAGCGCGTTGACGACAAACACGCGCTCCTTGGCTGTGCGGCGCACCGCGCGGATCCGGTCCAGCGAATGCCGGGTCGGGATCGGATTCATGCCCGTTGCCGTCAGCGTCACCACGCGTGCAAATGCATTGGGCGACAAAGGCTTATCGAAGAACTGAACGGTACCGTTCTCCAGCCGCACATGAAAGAAGCTCTCCGCCTTGCCGAGCGGGAACTGTTTGATTTCCTCGGCCAGTTCGAGGTTGTCCAGACCCAACTCGGCATCGATCAGTTTGGTCACCAGGTCTCCGGCACCGGCCAGATGCACCGCCTGGGTGGCACCGTCGCCGTCGATCACCGCGGCATCGGTGGAGCCACCCCCCATATCGAGCACGACGAGTGGCTTGTCGGTGCCCGGCGTGGTGAGCGCACCGAGAACCGCCATCTCGGCCTCCACCCCACCCACCACCGCGGCGATCCGCCGGCAACCGGCGTCGGCGAGCGCAGCCGCCACCGCGTCGGCCACCGCCTGCATACCGCTCTCCTTGGTCCGCACCATGGCCGCCAGCGCAACGGCGTTCTCCAGGGCGACCTCGCCGGCCACCCCGCCGCGCACCTCCTGCGGCACCAGGGTGTCGATGGCCAGCAGGTCCTGGATGTGCACATCGGCCAACGCGTGCTTGGACAGATCTGCCATGCTCTGACGGACATTGGAGATCATGCCGCCGGTATTGGTCCCGGACTCCCCCAGCACATCGCGCAGCGGGCTGACCCGCTCCACCTCGGCCATGATCTCCGTTGCGCCACGCGAGACGTCGATGCTCCCGCGTTTGGAGGCACCGATGAACTGCAGGGACCCGGCCGGAATCGTCCGATCCTCGACATCACCGGAGGGCGTGCGGATCACGACGGCCGAACGATTACCGGTCAGCGCCCGCGCCACCGGGGAGACCACCCGGGTCTGATCGGGGTCGAGCTCGAAAATGGTCGCCAGGCCATAGGCATTCGACAAGGTGCGAATCGACTGACCCGGTCCGGCCACCTCCACCGCCGCCAACATACCCACCGGCACCGCGTCGACCCGCGACACCTCGTCGATGATCGGGATCGGACCGTTCAGCCTGTTCGCCACCAACACCGCATCGTCGTTGCCCAGAATCGCCGCGGTGACATCGACGCCGCGTTCCACCGCGGCGTTGAGGGTGCTCGCGGTGAGATCGAAGTCGACGCCCCGCGGTACCACCACGATCACCCGATCCCCCGGCTCCGCGTCCGCAAGGGACTCGAAGGCGACGATGGTGCCGACGCCGAGACCCCGGCCTCCCGGCGTGCGGGGATCGTGCCCGATCATCGTCGACTCGGTGATGATCGTCTCGGTGATGGTCTCCATCGCCAATCCGCTGATCACCGGTGTCGCCTCGTTGAGCAGAATCAGATCCAGATCGGGCAGCCGAATCCCGGCGTCCTGGGCGGCGCGGGTCACCGCCTTGACCACACCGTCGACGTTCTTGACAGTGCCCTTGATCCCGGTCGTCCGGGTCAGGGCGACGCCGACATAGCGCACCGACCCGTCCTGGTCGATGAGGGCGACGCTGGCCTCGGTCGTGGAGTTGCCGATATCGACTCCGACCACCGTCACATTCACCGATCGAACCTCTTTCCTTGACCTGCTCCACATTGTCCGGCGCCGAAGGCCGCCGAGTTCAGACGGCGGCGGCAGAGAACGTGGCGACCACCTCGACGGGCTTGGCACCCTTACGGATCTGTTCGGTTTCCTTGAGATGCAACAGCGCCGCTTTGGCCTGCCACCGCGGCCGCGCCATCTGGTCGTTGAGTGTCGGAACCGGCTCCGGGGACTCCCCTTTCGCGTACTGAGCGGCGTTGGCGCCGATATTGCGATAGGTCTCCAGCGTCAGCAGTGGACACTGCGGAAACAGTTCCAGGCTGGACAGCCTCGGCAGGTCCCGCTGGTGAATCATCGAGGTGCCACGGGACAGGATCCCGATCCCGATCCCCGACCCCGACAGCTTGGCCGCGGTGTGCGCCAACACGGCCAGATCGGCGCTGTGGGTGACCCGGATACAGCGAGCAGAGACCTCCTGCTCCTCGATGCCCGCCAAGATCTGACGCACCACCTCCGCGTGCGGGATGTCCACGATGGTCTGGCTGAAGAAGTCGGCGAAGGCCGGTGAGATGGCCAGCACCACCTCATCGCTGCGCGTGCCGCGCTGCGCCGGACCGATCTCCTCGAATGCCAGCGTTCGCGGCGCGTCGTTCAGTGTGGGCGACATGGTCATTCCACCTCCAGTTCCGGGTTCGATGCGCTGGTGACGTGGCGCAGCCGTTTCATCTCTTCCCAGCGCGCGCCCGACGGCCGGTAACCGGTGTTGGGCCCGTTGTAGTCATTGGCGTCGTTGACCGCCGACAACGGCTCCAGATCACGGGTCATGATCGCAGATGTTTGTAAGAGATCGCCCGAAACACGTTGCCGCAGAACGGTCAACAGGTTGGATGCGACATCGGAGAATCCGGTGGCCTCCAGCGCCTTGACCAGGTCGAGTCCGGTCACATTGCGGTCCATCACCTGCTGGGCGCCCTTGAGATCCTCCAGCACATCGCGCGGGATGCACTCCCGGCTCCCGTTGGCATAGACAGCCGCATCGATCTCGGCATCGCTGATGGGTGGCAGGTCGAGGTGCGCGAAGACTGCCTGCAAGGCCTTGGCCGCACGGGTCCGTACCGCCAGGATCTCGGACTCCTTGACATGGCGCAGGCCGCCGTCGATCTGCAGATCCCGCTGGATCGTGTTGAAGTCGTCGAAATCGTCGCTGTCCACATTGGACCCGGCGAACATGTTGTCGTAGTTGGGCACCGCGGAGTAGCCCGAACAGACGAAGTCGGTACCGGGCATCATCTGTGGCATCAACCGCGCGGTGCGCCGCATGGCCGAGTGGGAGAAGGACTGGTCGTTGCCGGAGGCACACTCCAGGTCCACCGCCGAGGCGATCAGGTTCTCCGCCGCCACCGCACGGATGCCTGCCGGCACCGCACCGGGTACACCGATGCACGAGATCGAGCCGTTCTGCAGGCCCTGCACACCGGCACCCTTGGCGATCAGTATGCAGCGAATCTCCAAGTACAGCATCGACTTACCCTGCGCATTGCCCATCTGCACCTCTGATCCGGTGCCCGAGGTGAAGCGCATCTTGATACCGCGCGACGCGTAGGCCGACGCCAGGAACGCCTTGGAGTACGGGGTGTCGTCACCGTCGACGAACACCGGTTCGGTGCCGTACACCGAGATGGTCTCGGCGTAGCCGGTGATCCCGCGCATACCCAGATCGAGCTCGGTGGCCTCCTCCAGGGCGCACTGGGTCAGCGGTCCGCCGGTACCGACCTGGCTGCCGATCTGCTGGGCCATCGCCACCAACGGTGCATAACGCACCACGCCCAGGGTGGTCTCGACTTCCGCGAATCCACGGATCGATGCTTCGGCTGCCTCACAGACCACCTGCACCGGGTTGTCCCGTGCACTGGTGCAGTGTGCCTGGTTGGCCGGGGTGCGCCGGGCCCGCATCTTCTGCATCGCCATCATGATCTCGACGATGTTCATCGTCTTGGCCACCTCGAGCAGCTTGGCCGGGGTCAGCCCCTTGGTGACCGCAATGACCTGAGCCCGAGTCACCTTGGGATCCACCATCATTGTCGCGATCTCGGCGGCGTCGATGGCCATCGATGCCACGGTGGTTTCCACATCGATCGCCTTGTCCGCGATGAACTGGTCGATGAAGTCGAAGTCGGCGCGGGCGGTCCCGTCCATCTCGACGATGACACCGTTCTCGACGCGGACGCTCGGTGCCGGGTCATAGGCGCTGTCCATCGCGACCATGCCGACTTCCGGCCACTCCTCGACGAAACCGTCGAGGTTGACCGGACGATCCTCCAGCAACATCGTGCGATGTGAGTGCCGGACACCGTCCTTGCCCATCGCAGGATTCTGCGGAACTGCCGATGCTGTCACTGGTCCGATCTCCTATTCGCCGGCCGCGAGAACATCGCGGCGTTCATAGACATCAGCCGCTTCCCGCACCAATTGCGCGAGATGTTCGGCCCGGTACTGTGTCGACAATTCGTCGGCAATGGCGTCCAATTCCGCTTTGGTGGACGCGTTGGGGCGCAGCGCGTTGTAGATCTCCAGGACACGTTCATCCGAGATCACGGTCATCTCCGCGGCGCGACGAAGGTTGGCGCCGATCTGGGTCCGGCCGGACTTCTCGGCGATCTGGGCCTGCAACCTCAGCGCCTCCGGGGTGATGCGCAGATCGGCTGCCTCCACGTCCCCGGCCATCACCGCATCCATGGTGATGGCGTCGATCGGCTTTCCGGTCGGAGTGAACAGCAGGTCCCTGCGATGCACGCTCAGCGGGTAGTCCACCGCCGGGTCGAGATTCGGTTCCGTCATGCACTGCTCCAGAGATTCGGGGCGGGCACAGCCCGCCCGGGATGTCATCCGCGTGACGGGGCGCCGTCACGTGTTCACATTGTGGCGGTCGTCACGTTGCACCGGGGTTGCACGCTCCGCGGCGGCGAAACAGGAGGTCGGCGGCGCCGCGCGCGGTCACACTCACCCGTCGTCAACCACCTCAACCCCTCCGACCTGGCCGTTGGTCGCCGACTCGGCTGCCGGTCGGGCAGGTTCACCGACGTCGATGTGGTCACTCAACGCAGCCGGTGCACCTATCCGTCTGGCCAGTTTTCGGCCTGTCCCGCCGGGAAGGCAGGCAGTCGCGACCGGGTCCGGTGACTACCGTCAGACGGTGATGAGCACCGCCACCGATGTCCTGGAGGAGCTGTCCCGCATGGGCGGCTACTTCGCTCTGCCCCCGGTGGGACCGGGTGCGGTGCGGTACCCCCGACTGGCGACCCCGGAGGTTGCCACCCGGTTCGTCGACGCCACCCGAACGGCCATCGCTACATCGGTACGGATTCCCGTGCACACCGTAGCGGCCCGGGTGGCCGCGTCGTCGTTCCAACTCGGGGTGGCCGCCCGACTGCTGTCGCCGATGATCGCGGGGGCGCTGTGCCGTCAGGCGATCCCGGTCCTCACTCCGGACAATGTGTTCTTCAGCGCCCACAATCACGCGCCGGTGTTCTCGGTGGGAGATGTCGGAATTCGGACTGCGCGCGATACCGCGTCCGCGGCGCGCGCAATCTCGGCATCACTGCCGACATTGTTCGAGCCGTTGAACCTGACCCTGCGGGGCGTGGCGGCGCTGTCCCCACTGGTCAGCACCGGCAACGTGGCCTCTGCAGCAAACGGCGCGGTGACCGTCCTGGCGCTGACGCACCCCGAGCTCGAGCGCGCCGGCCGCGCACTGGTCGAGGCCCTGCTGGCCGACACGCCACTGATCGATGCGGGCCGACTCGACCGGGACGACTTCACCAGGCACAGTTGCTGTCTCTTCTACAAAGTGCCCGGCGCGGGGCTCTGCGGCGACTGCGTGCTCTCCCGGTAGCGCCGGTCACAACACCCTGCCCGGTGACTGGTCGGTCATATTGCAACCTCGGTGCAACGGTGCCGGAGCTACCATTCGCCCGCCATATGGCAGGACGGAGTCAACCATGAGTTTGTCACCAACCGGATACGCCCAGACGCCAACCAGCAGGCCTCGCCCCGAGATTGCCCAGATGCCCCAAATTGACTACCAGCAGCCATTTTTGGGATATCCGTCCAGCCTCCGCACCACGATCGTCGCCAACGACGAACTTCTCCGTCACGGACTCGTGCACGTGGTCTCGCATATCGAGAGAATCCGGCTCGTCGGCGACCTGCGATACGGCGAAGGGCTTGCCGGGCGGGTCAGGGAGCTGCGCCCGGAACTGCTGGTGCTCGGAATGGACCGCACCTTGGTGTTGTCGGATTTGCTGGCGGAGCTGGACGTCACACCGCGGGTCGTCGTTGTGATGGACAGCCAGGACGAGGGGGCCAACACCTTGGACCTGCTGCGGGCCGGCGCCGACGCCCTGGTGGATCGGCGTTCGAACGCCACCGAATTGCGCAATACGTTCAACCGCGTCATCAACGGCCAATCCGCGCTCGACAGTCACAGCGTGAACGCCGTGATCGCCGAACTGCGATGTCCTCGTAAGGACTTTCGCGACGATCTCGTTGCGGTGCTCACCGCCCGCGAACGCGAAGTCCTCGACCTGCTCGTCGAAGGCCTCGACAACCGGACGATCGCCGCCCAGTTGTTCGTCTCGGAAGCCACCGTCAAGTTCCACCTGCAGAACATCATGAAGAAGCTCGGGGTGCACAAACGCGCGGCACTGATCTCGGTCGCGCTGCGCGGCCAGAGCCGGCAGCTGAACCCATGACCACGGTGCCCGCGACCGCACTGTATGACGTGATCCGCCGTCGGCGCGATGTCCGCGCGGAGTTCACCGGAGCGGCCGTCGGCGACGCGGTGCTGACCCGGATACTGCAGGCCGCCCATACCGCGCCCAGCGTCGGAATGAGCCAGCCGTGGGACTTCGTGGTCATCGAGAACCCACTGACCAAGGCGGCATTCCACGACCATGTGATGAGTGAGCGACAACGTTTCCACGACAGTCTGCCGCCCGCACGAGCCGCGACCTTCGACCGGATCAAAATCGAGGGTATCCGCGAGTCCACCGTGAGCATCGTGGTCACCTACGATGACGCCCGCGGTGGGACCGCGGTGCTGGGCAGGCATGCCAGCCCGGATGCCGGTCTGTACTCGGTGTGCCTGGCGATCGAGAACCTCTGGCTGGCCGCCACTGCCGAAGGACTCGGCGTCGGATGGGTGTCCTTCTTCCGCGAGGAGTACCTGCGGGGGCTCCTCGGCATCCCGGATCCCGTCCGGCCGATCGCGTGGCTGTGCCTCGGACCGGTGACGGCCCTGCAGCAGATCCCCGACCTGGAACGGCATGGTTGGCAAGACCGCCGACCGCTGTCGAAGGTCGTCCACCGCGAGCTCTACGGAAACAGGTCATGACCGCAGACCACGGAAAGCACCGAATGTCCACTCACCCAATCCCTGTCGACCTGCCACCGGCCGTCTCCGTCGATCTGGCAGTGCGCGGTCAGCGGGTCACCATTGCCGGTGCGACACCGCGCGCGATGGCCACCGCCGCGGCCATGCTCGACGCCGGTGCAATCGTGACGGTCATCAGCGAGCAACCCACCGCCTATCTGTGCGACCTGGCGGCCCGCGGGTTGGCCACCGTCGCCCACCGCGGAATTCAGTCCGGGGACTTCGATTCGGCGACCTTGGTTTTCGCCCTCACTGGTGACCACCTGCAGAATCGGAAGATCGCCGAGGAAGCCCAGCGGCGTGCGGTGCTGTGTTCGGTGGACCCCGATCCGCCGAGTCCGGAGAAAGGTCACCGCGCCGGCGGGCGTGTCATCTTGGTCGGCGGCGGGCCCGGTGACCCTCGCCTGCTCACCATCGCCGGCCGCGACGCGATCGTGGGCGCAGATGTCGTCGTCACCGACCGCCTCGCGCCCGTCGGAGTGCTGCGCCAGCTGGCACCGTACGCCGACATCATCGATGTCTCCAAGATTCCCGGTGGCCGCCGCACCGAACAGAGCGAGATCAACTGCGCCTTGATCTCTCGGGCTCAGGCCGGTCAGATCGTGGTGCGGCTCAAGGGCGGTGACGGGTTCGTGTTCGGGCGCGGCGGCGAGGAACTGGACTGCTGCGTGCGGGCCGGTGTACCCGTGGAGGTGATCCCCGGCGTCAGCTCCGCGATAGCGGCTCCGGCATCCGCGCTGATCCCGGTCACCCATCGGGGTCTCACCCAGGGATTCACCGTGGTGTCCGGCCACGTCCCACCCGGACATCCGGAATGCACCATCGACTACGCGGCGCTGGCGCGCGCCAACACCACGCTGGTGTTGATGATGGCCGTCGCCAACCTCGCGGCCATCACCCGGACGCTCACCGACGCCGGACTTCATCCGGACACCCCGGCCGCCGTCATCGCGGACGGCAGCCTGTCCAGCCAGTTCGAAATCCGCGGCACGGTAAGCACCATCGCCGACCTGGCGCGTGATGCCGGGATCGGACCGCCGGCCACGACGGTGATCGGCGCGGTCGCGGGCTTCGTGCCCGGCACCTCCACGCTCCGGCAGGCGCAACGATCGAGCGTCTGATGCGACTGCTCGGTTCGGCACGCCCACCCGGCCGCCGGATCTGGGTGATCCGCCATGGCGAGTCCACCTGGAACGCCAGAGGCCTCATGCAGCGACAGGTCGCCCACCCGCCGTTGACGGCAAAAGGTATCGAGCAAGCCTACGCGGCGGGCTTTTCATTGCAGTACCGCGACATCGGTCAGATCGTGACCTCGGATGCGGTGCGTGCCCGTCAGACCGCCGCGGCAATTGCCACCGTCCTGGAGGTGCCGGTCATCGTCGACCCCCGGTTTCGCGAGCGCGACTGGCTCGCCACCCCCGGGCCCGCCCCGGTCGGCTCCTGCGCACCGCAAAGGCTCGAGGACCCCAGGCCGCGGGTGGCCGAGGCGCTCTGCGCACTGGTCGGCCTCGGGGCTGACTCAGCCGTGGTGACGCACGGCGATATCGTGTGCGCGCTGCTGGATATGCTGGCTGCCCGCAACGCCGATACCGCGCACTGGGGCGACGGCTTGTCGGTTCCCAACGGCGCGGTGGTACCGATGCCGATAGCGCACCTGCGCGGCGCGGGTGGCGGCTCTCAGCCCTGAACCGCGGCGTCGCCCCCCTCCGACAAAGCGTCCGCGGCCGCCTGGTCGGCAAGACCCTCGAATGCCGCCGCCGTCAATGTGATGCTGCGGGCGCGCACCGTCAGGGGGGATGCGAAGAATCCCAAGGCGGCCCCGGGGCGCGCTGTGGGACACGGGGCTAAAATGAGGGCGGGGCCCCGGGGGGGTGGGGATCAGAGTGGCGAGAGGTATGCGTAACAGGACGGGAGGCCGCCGCGAGCAACTCCTCGGGTGAGGTCGTCGTCGCCGTCGCGGCCGCCCATGCCCAGGTAATAAAATCCGTGTCCGGAATATGTAATGGGATGGTCCCCCCCCGTTCCCCGCCCCCCCCTGCCGCCGCCGTCCGTGCACTCATCAGATATGGCTGTTGCTAGAGGTTTTCGTTGTCAACCACGATCGCCGCCGGGGCGCCACAGCACGTCCCCTCCCGGATTCTCGACCCTGGCCAGAATGAAGAGCAGATCCGAGAGCCTGTTCAGATAGCGCAACGCGCACTCGTTGACCGGGGCGGACCCGGCCAGAATCCACCCGCTACGCTCCGCGCGCCGAGCCACCGTGCGGGCCTGATGCAGGTACGCCGACGCCGTGCTGCCGCCCGGCAGGATGAAGCTGGCGAGTTTGGGCAGGTCCGCGTTGAACTCGTCGCACCACGATTCCAGGCGACTCACCTGCTCGTCGGTGACCCGCAGCGGCGGGTACTCCGGGTCGTCCACGATGGGGGTGCACAGGTCCGCCCCCACATCGAACAGATCGTTCTGGATGTGTTGCAGTACTGCGCTCGTGCGCTCGCTTGCACCGCCGCAGGCGATGGCGACCCCGATGACGGCGTTCGTCTCGTCGCAGTCGGCGTAGGCCCCGACACGCGCATCGGCCTTGGGCACTCGTGACATGTCGCCCAGCGCGGTGGTCCCGGCATCTCCGGTTCTGGTGTAGATGCGTGTCAAATGCACTGCCATTGTCAGTAATCCACCCGTCTAGATGAGTGCGAGCGCCAGGCCGGCAGCGGCAGCGGAGCCCAGAAGCGGTCCGACGATCGGCACCCAGGCGTACCCCCACCCGGCGTCGGCTTTGCCCTTGATCGGCAGGATCGCGTAGGCCAGACGGGGGCCCAGGTCGCGGGCCGGGTTGATCGCATAGCCGGTCGGGCCACCGAGACCGAATCCGATCGCCATGATCACGAAGGTCACCGCCCCGTACCCGAGGCCGCTGTTGATCTCCGGGTTGGTCATGATCCAGAAGATCAGCACGAACGTCGCGATGACCTCGGTGACCAGGTTCCACGGGATCCCGCGAATGGCCGGGGAGGTGCAGAAGATGCCGCGAGTCCCGCTGTTGTCGTCGTTGTTGTCGTACTGGAGTTTGAAGGCGGCCCATCCGAGTACCGCGCCGATGAATCCACCGGACAGCTGCGCGGCCCAGTAGACCGGCACCGTCGACCACGCGATGTCACCCGACATGGCGACCGCCAGGGTGACCGCGGGATTGATGTGCGCACCGGATGGGCTGGCGATGCTGGCCGCGGTGAACACCCCGAAGCCCCAGCCGAGCACGATGACCACCCAGTCGCCGCCACCACCGTGCGAGAACGAGTTCTTCAGCACGACGGCCGCAACAGCCCCGTTTCCGATGAGGCAGAGAATCGCCGTCCCGATGAACTCCCAGACGAAGATGTCGATGTTCGACACTGGCCGCGATCCTCCTGACGTGTGCACTGCACCGAATGTGACAGCTGAAGTCTGCGCTACCGATGGTCGACTTCGGTGATCACTATTGCTGCGTCCCAACCGGTTTACTGTCCATTGGGCTGTGCTTTCGGCTAGGGTCCGGCGGCCTCCGCGACGAATCGCCGCGACGCACGGCTCCGAGGCACTAACATCGCGCCTGAACTTGGGGCCACTGCAGAAGTGGCCGAAAGCACACGCCGCTGCATCCAGCCGAAAGGGTCCTCCATGACATCGCTCCCCCTGACCAAGGCACAGGCCATCGTCGACGCCGCGATCGTCAAGGCCGATGAGATCGGCCAGCCGATGAACATCGCCGTGGTCGACGACGGCGGGCATCTGGTGGCGTTCGCCCGGATGGACGGAGCGATCAAGGCCAGCATCGATATCTCGACGCGCAAGGCGCGGACGTCGATCCTGATGAATGCACCCACGAGCGCATTGATGGGGCTTGTCCAGCCCGGCGCCGAACTCTATGGCCTCGAACAACTCTCCGGAGGGTTGGTCATCTTCGGCGGCGGACTGCTGCTGGAGCAGGACGGCGTGGTGGTCGGCGCCATCGGGGTCAGTGCGGGCAGCGTCGAGCAGGATGTTGCGGTGGCCGAGGCGGGTGTCGCGGCACTGTAGCCGGCACCCGCCCGGCTTTCATCGATGCAACTGGGGCAACAACCGACGCACCACCGCGGCCGACGATCCGGCGACCTGCTCGGCGAAGGCCGCGAAATCCTGCAAGGCGTCGCTTCCGGCCAGATCGGAAAGTGCCCGCACGATCAACCACGGCACCGAGAAACGCTCGCACACCTGCGCGACCGCGCCACCTTCCATCTCGATGGCCCGTCCGCCGTGTTCGCGGTAGAGGCGCTCCCTGGTCACCTCGCAGTGCAGGTACTGATCCCCGGTGAGTATCAACCCGTACACCAGCCGGGACGCCCCCGGTAATCCGAATCCGGAGAAGGTCATCCGCACGCGGTCCATCAACTCCGCATCCACCGAGTACCCGAGTTCTGCGGTGGGATTGATCGACTCGACGTGGCCGGCCTGATACACCGACAGCCTCTCACCGGCGATCGTGCCCGCGTCGATCTGCACCACCCGGTCGGCGATCACGATGTCACCGATCGCCAGTCCCGGATCCAAGCCGCCGGCGACACCGGAGAACAACACCGACGAACAGCCGAAGCGGTCCACCAATAGCGAGGTGACCAGCGCGGCGTTCACCTTTCCCATACCGGCTCCGACAAGCACCACCGGTACATCGTCGATCCGTCCGCAGGCGAACTCGGTGCCGGCGATCTGGACCCGACGCTCGGCGTCGAGCTGATCGAGAAGATGCGTCAGCTCTTGCGGTATCGCGCAGATGACACCGATCGGCACGGGTTAGGACACGTCCACCCAGTCCAGCGTGCGCTGCACGGCCTTCTGCCAGCCCGCATAACCGGAGCTGCGCTGTTCCTCCGACCAGTGCGGGCTCCAGCGCTGACCTTCCTGCCAGTTGGCACGCAGGTCGTCCGGGCTCTCCCAGAAGCCGACGGCCAACCCGGCCGCATACGCCGCGCCCAGCGCCGTGGTCTCGGCGACAACCGGCTTCACCACGTCCACGCCGATGACATCGGCCTGGATCTGCATGCACAGGCTGTTCGCCGTGATACCGCCGTCGACCTTCAGAACCTCAAGGTGCACACCGGAATCGGCCTCCATTGCGTCCACCACGTCACGGCTCTGATAGCAGATCGCCTCCAGCGTCGCCCGCGCCACGTGGGCATTGGTGTTGAACCGGCTCAACCCGACGATCGCGCCACGGGCATCCGAACGCCAGTACGGCGCGAACAGCCCGGAGAATGCGGGTACGAAGTAGACCCCGCCGTTGTCCTCGACCTGCTTGGCCAGCGACTCGCTCTGCGCCGCACCACTGATGATGCCCAGCTGATCTCGCAACCACTGCACCGCCGAACCCGTCACCGCGATGGAACCCTCCAGCGCATACACCGGTTTCGCGTCCCCGAACTGGTAGCACACCGTCGTCAACAGGCCGTTGGTGGAACGGACGATCTTCTCACCGGTGTTCAGCAGCAGGAAATTACCTGTGCCGTAGGTGTTCTTGGCTTCGCCCGCCTTCAGGCACACCTGGCCCACCATCGCGGCCTGCTGGTCGCCCAGAATCCCCGTCACCGGGACCTCGCCGCCCATGGGTCCGGTGCTCAGGGTCACCCCGTAGGGTTCCGGTGAGGACGACGGCCGGATCTCCGGCAGCATCTGGCGCGGAATTCCGAAGAACGACAACAACTCATCGTCCCAGTCCAGGGTTTCCAGATTCATCAGCATGGTGCGGCTGGCATTGGTCACATCGGTGACGTGCACGCCGCCGCGTGACCCGCCGGTCAGATTCCACACCACCCAGCTGTCGCTGTTGCCGAAGATCGCGTCACCGCTCTCCGCGGCTTCCCGCACCCCGGCCACGTTCTCCAGGATCCACTGGATCTTTCCGCCGGAGAAGTAGGTGGCGGGCGGCAGGCCCGCCTTCTGCCGGATCACATCACCGCGCCCGTCCCGGTCCAGCGCCGTGGCGATCCGGTCGGTGCGGGTGTCCTGCCAGACGATTGCGTTGTAGTACGGGCGCCCGGTCTTGCGGTTCCACACCAGGGTGGTTTCCCGCTGATTGGTGATCCCCAGCGCGGCAATGTCTTCGGGCTGCAGGTTGGTGTTGTTGAGCACGGAGGTCAGCACCGAGGCGGTGCGTTCCCAGATCTCCACCGGGTTGTGCTCCACCCAGCCGGGCTGCGGCATGATCTGTTCGTGTTCGAGCTGGTGACGGCCCACCTCGGCACCGGCATGATCGAAGATCATGGCTCGGGTGCTGGTGGTGCCCTGATCGATGGCTGCGACGAAATCGGGCAACGCTGCTCCTGACGTCGAAAGGGTGGTACCTGGTGGGTTCTACGGTAGCTGGGCGGACCGCATCGATGTGGCGTGCGCCGGGACCACCCGGGCCAGCGATACGAACCGCAAACCTTCTGATTCCTCGAGGCTGAACCCGGTACCGCGGCCGGGTTCCACATCGATCACCAATTGACTGTGCTCCCATACCGGCACCTGTGGGCCTGAGACCCACACCGGAACGCCGTATGGCTGGCGATCCGAGACGACGTCGAGCATGCCGAGCAGGACATCGCTGTCCTCGATCGAGAACTCGCCGACGGGGTGACACATGAGCGTGGCGCTCACACCGAAGCCACCGGACTGGCGAAACATCAACGCGCCGTTCCGGTTCTGAAGATGCACCACCAGCCCTGCAGCAGCCCGGGTGATCAACACCCGGGCTGCCGGGGAGTCCATCAGAGTCGCCCGCTCTTCGCGCGAGCGCTCATCAGAAGAATCCCTGCGCGTTGTCGCTGTAGCTGACGAGCAGGTTCTTGGTCTGCTGGTAGTGATCCAGCATCATCTTGTGGTTCTCGCGTCCGATCCCGGACTGCTTGTACCCACCGAACGCGGCGTGCGCCGGGTACTGGTGGTAGCAGTTGGTCCACACCCGGCCTGCCTTGATGTCACGCCCGGCCCGGTAGGCGGTGTTGCCGTTGCGCGACCACACGCCGGCACCCAGCCCGTACAGGGTGTCGTTGGCGATGCTGATGGCCTCGTCGTAATCGGAGAACGAGGTCACCGCCACCACCGGACCGAAGATCTCCTCCTGGAACACCCGCATCTTGTTGTGGCCGGTGAAGATGGTCGGTGCGACGTAGAAGCCGCCGTTCAGATCCCCGCCGAGCTCTGCACGCTCGCCGCCGGTGACCACCTGTGCGCCCTCGTTCTTGCCGATCTCGATGTAGGACAGGATCTTCTCCAGCTGATCGTTGGAAGCCTGCGCGCCGATCATCGTCTCGGTGTCCAGCGGGTCGCCCTGGCGCACGGCCTTGGTGCGGATCGCGGCCATCGCCAGGAACTCGTCATAGATGTCGGCCTGCACCAGGCTGCGCGACGGGCAGGTGCACACCTCGCCCTGGTTGAGGGCGAACATGGTGAAGCCCTCCAGCGCCTTGTCCTGGTAGGCGTCGTTGGACGCCGAGCACATCGTTGAAGAAGATATTGGGGCTCTTGCCACCGAGCTCCAGGGTGACCGGAATCAGGTTCTGGCTGGCGTACTGCATGATCAGCCGGCCGGTGGTGGTCTCACCAGTGAAGGCGATCTTGGCGATCCGGTTGCTCGAGGCCAACGGCTTGCCGGCCTCGACGCCGAAGCCGTTGACCACGTTGAGCACACCGGCGGGCAGCAGGTCGCCGATCAGCGACACCAGGTACAGGATCGAGGCCGGGGTCTGCTCGGCCGGCTTGAGCACCACCGCATTGCCCGCGGCCAGCGCCGGTGCCAGCTTCCAGACCGCCATCAGGATCGGGAAGTTCCACGGGATGATCTGGCCGACGACGCCGAGCGGCTCGTGGAAGTGGTAGGCGACGGTGTCTTCGTCGACCTCCGAGAGCGAACCCTCCTGCGCACGAATGCATCCGGCGAAGTACCGGAAGTGGTCGACGGCCAGCGGGATGTCGGCGTTCAGCGTTTCGCGGATCGGCTTGCCGTTGTCCCAGGACTCGGCGAGTGCAATGGACTCGAGGTTCTCCTCGATGCGGTCGGCGATCTTGTTCAGGATCAGCGCACGCTCGGCGGCCGAGGTCTTGCCCCAGGCCGGTGCGGCGGCGTGCGCGGCATCGAGCGCCTTGTCGATATCGGACTCGTCGGATCGGGCGATCTCACAGAACACCTGGCCGGTGATCGGGGTGGGGTTCTCGAAGTAGCGACCGGCGGTCGGTGCGACCCACTGGCCGCCGATGAAGTTGTCATATCGCGCGTCGAACGACATCAGGGCGCCGTCGGCGCCCGGACGTGCATAAACAGTCATGGCTTCTCCTGCGTTGTGACACCGAGGTGTGTCGGTCGTCACTCAACTTAGGCGCGCAGAGGTTGCATCACGGTTGCAACGCGCACTTACGTCACCAGCGCCTGCAGCACCTCCCCGCTGACGGCCTCCAGCCGGCTCAGGCCCGGCTCCTCGATCGGATAGTGGCCACAGTTCTCCAGCAGTTCCACCCGCGTCGGGCCGGCGATCCGCTGAAGAAACCGCACGCTGAGCGCCGGGGGCGTCCAGGTGTCGGCCGCGGGCGCGACCAGGGTGACCGGCGCGCCGCGATAGCGCTCCGGCGGGGTGTGTTCGTAGTTCAGCCAGCTCGACAGGAAACCGAGCGGCACGCTGACCCCACCACCGCGTGGGTCGGAGGCGCACAGCGTCGACAGGCCCGGATCTCGACTCATCGCCGACATGTCGGCGAGCAGGCGGATGGGCACGCGCACCGAGCCGAGCACCGAGCCGGCCGCCCGCAGGATCGGCCCCGTGAGCGCACCCGCGATCTTGATCCGGGATACCGCCGCCAGCGCGGCCGGATCGGTCAGATCGAGCAGGCAGGTCGCCAGCACCGCATCGGCGGCGCCGGTGCGATGCGCCGCCTCGTAGGCCATCATCCCGCCCATGCTCGCGCCGAACAGGATGATCGGCAGGTCGTCGCGGGCCCGTTCGGCGGCGATGATGTCGCACAGCAGGTCGATCCAATCGGCGTAGCGCACCCGGCCCGGGTCGGGTTCCTCCGTGTAGCCGTACAGCGGCATATCCGGCGCCAGGATCTCCACACCGATGCCGTCCCGGGTGCCGGCGAGCAGACCGGCCAGTGGCCACAGGGCCCCGGAGTACCCGCCGCCGCCGTGCACCAGGATCCCGCGGGCTTTCGCCGTGTTCGGGTCACCGCCGCGCGCGATGTGCACCCGGCGCCCGCGCCAGTCCATCCAGGTCTGCCGTGGCGCGGCGATGCGCCCTCGACGGTCGGCGGGCAGGAACGCGGCATAGCGATCGATGTCCATATAACGATCGTCGGCTGCCGCGGGGCGGCTGACAACTCGCGTACGGCGGCACCGTCGGCGCAGGTCAGCGGGGCCGCAGCGGGTACTGCTCAGCTTTTGCGCTCAGCCGAGTTCGGAATCGAGCCCGGCCAGGTGACCGCGGGCCCCGGCACGAGCCACCGGATCGGTTTCGGCGTGGTCGTGCAGCAGGGTCCACCCGCGCCGGTCATCGCGGCCGTCGGGCAGTTCCAGCCAGCGCCGCAGCAGGCCGAGATCCGCGCCGGCCAAGACCGCACCGCGCAGGCTGGTCATCAGTTCGGTACGCAGCCGCCCGATCGCCGGGGACACCGACTGCGGGAGCAGCGCACCGGAGTACGCCGTGAGCGCGGCCGAGACGTCACCGGCCGCCAATGCGTCGAGCACGTCGCCCATATCGCTGGCCACCGGACCGAGCAGCCGGTACGGCCGCGACGCGATGTAGCTGTTCCCGATCACCCGGCGCAGCCGGGACATCTCGGCGCGGATGGTCACCACGTCGAGGTCCTTGTCATCGAGCAGCATCGCCAGATGGTCGGCGCTCAGTCCCTCCGGGTGACGGATCAGCAAGACCAGGATGTCGGCATGCCTGCCCGTCAGCGTGGCAGAACCGGAGCCCGCCTGCCATTTCGGCCGGTCGGCGCCGAGCACGGACAGCCTGGGGGCGGCAATCGCCACGGGCTCCGGGCGGCTGGGCGCCGGGGTGGTCAGGCGCAGCAGCGCGAGCTGATTCTCCACTGCGACGGCGGTGGCCCGGACCAGCGCCAACGTCTCCGGCGCAGCGACGCGGGATCCGCCGGTGAGGTCGATGGCGCCCAGCAACACCCCGGTGCTCGGGTCGTGCACGGGTACCGCGGTGCAGTTCCAGGGATGCACGATGCGGGAGTAATGCTCGGACCCGCGGATCTGCACCTCCCGGTCCAGCGCGAGGGCGGTGCCGGGTGCGTTCGTCCCCGCGATGTTCTCGCTCCAGTCGGTGCCGGGGACGAAGTTCATCGCCTCGGCCTTGCGGATGGCCAGCCGGTCGCCCTCCACCCAGAGCAGGGTGCCGTCGGCGGCGGTGATGGCGACGACGACGCCCGCATCCACGGCGTCCTCGACAAGGAGGCGACGGATCAGCGGCAGCGTCGGCGCCAGCGGATGGGTCTTGCGCAGTTCGTCGAGCGCGTTCACGGCCTCCGCCGTGCGGCCCATGCTGTCGGGGTCCACGCCGGTGGCCAGGCTGCGTTGCCAGCTCTCGGCGACGACCCTGCGCAGCGGCACCGAATCGAGATAGGACGCGTCGACCTCACCTGCGACGAAGAGGTCATGGACGGCGCGCACCTGCGCCGGTGGCACGCGGCCGCCGGTTGTCCTCGATATCGCCACCAAGCTCACACTCCCCGCGCACAGCCGAAGAGCCGACACCAGCGCATCACACCAGGATAGTTGACGGTTGACAGTCTGAATCGAATTCGACCTCCTGGGGGAGCTACGCCATGACTGTGCGGTCCCGCCGGTCTCTCCCCCGAAGCGGGACCGCACAGGGTCATGGGTGCCCGACGCCGGTCAGCGACCCCAGGCGCTCGCGGCGCGGCGGTCGGTCGCCGAGACATCGTCGGCCCCGTCGCGTACCGCGTTGCCCAGCCGGAACAGGATGTCGTTGAGCGCGGCGGCCGACTGGTTCCAGCGCAGCTGTTCGGTGCGGTAGGCCTCGGCGGCCTCGGCGGTCCAGGTCTGCTGCAGCGGCGCGATCTGGGCCCGCAACTCCTCCAGCGCCGCATTGAACCGGGCCGAGGTGCTGTGGATCTCCTGGCGCACCGTGTACTCGATCTCGTCGAAGTTGTACGTCAACATCATGTCCATGTGCCTGACTCCTGGTTTCTGCAGCTCGTGTGTCCCTAGAGCTGATTGCTGACGGCGCCGATCCGGTGCGAGTGGTCGTCGGCGGCCTCGCGCAGCGTGCGTTCGTTCAGCCGAATGGTCTCCGCGATGCGCTCCAGCGCGTTGTGCAGCGCCATCGACTCGGCATTCCAACGGTCGACGACCTCCCGGAACCGGATGGCCGCCGCACCGCCCCACACCGATGCCGGCACACTGCACATGCGTCCGATGAAGGTGCCGAGCATGGCCCGGATCTCCTGATTGCGGGCATCGATCTGACCGGAGACCGAGTGCATCAGCTCCAGGTCGGTGTTGAGTGCGGGCATGGTGGTCCTCCCCCGGTGAATGACTTCCCTTGCGGAAATGCTGTTGTGAATAGGACGCAGCGGCGTCCGATTCGGTTCCGTGTTCCCCGAATTCGTTTCACGGTGCCGCGTGTGCCGACCGGATGGCCTCATCGCAGTACTGCCCGATGTCGGACCCGGAGGGCGGCTGCTGGCATCCGATCGCGATCCGCACGTGTCCTTCGAGGAAGACCGCCCAGGCGATCTCGCGGTCGGTGCGCGTCTCGACATAGCTGAGCACGGCACGCCCACCCCGGTGGTCGTCGACGCGCAATCCGGTGAAGACCCCCGGCGGCTGCAGTGCCAGCGCAGCCTCCAGGACCTCGGCGGTGCGGGCCGTATCCGGTCCGGCCACCGACTGCGTGAGCAGGATCGCGGCGGCTTCTTCGGTTGGCGAAAATGCTTGTACGCGTGGCGAACCCGCGCCGCCGGTGATCCGGCGGACCACCCATCCGGCAGGGATCTTGATCGTGACGCGGCCCTCGGTGAGCAGCGTCATGGGCCGCTCGGCGGGCTCGCCCGTCCTGGGCAGACCGAGCAGCACTCCGAGGGCTAGCAGCACGCCCGCCGACACCGCCCACCCCGACGTGCGCCGGCGCGGTACCGGCCCCGGCAGTTGGCGTTCCCCGAGGGCGGCGGCCACCGTGGCGTCGTCGACGATCTGCACCTCGTGGCCGTGCAGCATCTCGGCGAGGGCGGCCGCGATCTCCGCCGCGCCGGCCACGCCCACCGGCGCGTCGATCACCACCGGTCCTGCTCCTAGGACGCCGTGCGCGACGGTTTCGGCGACCCGGACCGGCGCGCCCAGGCGAGGCGTCACCGCGACGGGCAGGGCCGGGCCACGGCAGATCACGAACTCCGGTGCGATCTCGACGACACTCGCGGCCGGTGATCGCAGCGTGTCGTGCCTGCGCAGGATGACCGGCTCCTCGCAGTGCTCACCCGCGGCGCGCCGGATGCGATTCACCCGGGCCGCACTCCACCAGCCGGGACACACGAGCAGCAGTCCGTCGGCCGGCTCTCCGGCCGCCGCGGCGATGACCCGCGCCCACAGCTCGTCGAGGGCGACCGGCCGTTCACCGACGAGCACATACTCGTCGTCGATGGCATCAATTGCCGCAGAGATGATTTCGGTCGGCACCGGGTTCGGCCCGCTGAGGGTGCCCGGTCCGATGACCAGTACGGTGGCGCTCACGGTTCGGGGGTCCACGCGATCTGCACCCGCTCGTCGGTGTGCCCCCTGCGGGTGAACATGGCCCGCCCCGGGGGCAGCGGTGTGGGCCGCACGAGGCCGAGCAGGGCGCCCTCGTCCGCACCCGCGCTCATCAGCAGCCCAGCGCAGCCGAGCTCACGCATGGTGGCGGGCACCGGGTTGAACATGGCCCGCGCCGCACCGCCGGCGCGGCGCGCGATGACCACGTGCAGTCCGATGTCGCGGGCGTGCGGGAGGAATTCCAGCAGCGGTGCCAGTGGGTCCATGCCGGCACCCGCGACCAACTCGTAGTCGTCGACGATCACGTATATTTCCGGACCCGACCACCACGACCGTTCGCGCAGTTGCTGCGGGGTGGCCGAGGCACCGGGCAGGCGCCCACGCAGCTCATCGGCCAGCCCGGCGAGGTGTGTCTGCAGCATCCCGGTGGACATCAGGTAACCGGCCAGGTACCCGGTGTCCACCACACCGAGCTGTGTCCTGCGCACATCGACGAGATGGATCTGCACCTGTTCGGGCGTGCAGCTACGGGTCAGTTGGGTGCACACCGTCCGCAGCGCCGCGGTCTTACCGCAACCGCTGTCGCCCAGCACGATCAGATGAGCGGTCTCGGCGAAATCGACGGCCATGGCTTTCAATTCGGATTCTCCGATGCCGATGATGACGTTCGTCGGACCCGCGTTGCGGGCGGGCACCGATCGGCGCTCCACCAGGGCGGGCAACAGCCGGACCGGGACCGCCGAGCGGCCGGCGTGACGCGTGCGCAGCTCCTGTCCGATGGCCTCGATGGTGTCCGGTCGAGACTGCGCGATGACCCAGACCCGGCCGTCGCGGGTGATCCCGGTGCCCGGCGGACTGTCGATGAGATGGCGGGCCGCCTTACGGTCCATCTCGGATTCCGCGGGCTCACCCAGGCGCAGTTCGATCCGGGTGCCGAGTTGGTCCTTGAGCGCGGGCCGCAGTTCTGCCCAGCGGGAGGCCGTGATGACGACGTGGATTCCGTGGGCGAGGCCCTGGGCGGCCATGGCGGTGATGGCCTCCACCGTGGCGTCGTCGCTCTCGCGGAGTGCACCCCACCCGTCCACCACCAGGAACACCTCGCCGTAACCATCGGGTGCCGCGGCACGACCGGCGTCCGCCCGGCGTCGGATCAGCGCCTGCAGCTGCGCCACGGTCCGCCGCACCAGCTCGCCGTCGCCGGGTCCTGCGATGACGCCGGTGTGCGGAAGGTGCTGTAGCGCAGCCAATGTGCCGCCACCGAAGTCCAGGCAGTAGAACTGGACATCGGCGGGGCCGTGCGTGGCAGCCAGCGCCAGCAGCAGCGTGCACAACGAGGTGGACTTACCGGATCGCGTCGCACCCACCACGGCGACGTGTCCTCCGGCCCCGTTCAGGTCGGCGGTGAGCAGGTCGCGACGCTGCGCGAAGGCGTTGTCCACCAGGCCGATCGGCGCGGTCAGGCGGGTGCCGTCGTGCCGGGCGAGCAGTTCTTCCACAGCCGGACACGCCGGCAGCGCGGGCAGCCACAGCGTGTGCGCCGGACTGCCCCGGCCGGCCAGCCGGTGCAGCGCGGTCTCCAGCACCGTTGCGCCGGTGTCGAGAGGCCCCGCAGCGGGGTCGGCAGCGTCATCGGACGCCGCGGTGAACCGGCGTGGACGCAGGTCCGGTGCGGCCCGGGAATCATCCCGGCCGGATACATACGCCGTCCGCAGCCGCACCAACCGGCCGTCGGTGGTCTTCAGGTAGGCCGCACCCGGCGCGGCAGGCAGCTCGTAGGCGTCGGGCACTCCGAGAACTGCCCGGGATTCACCGGCCGAGAACGTCTTCAGACACACCCGGTAGGACAGGTGGGTCTCCAGGCCGCGCAGTCTGCCCTCATCGAGGCGCTGGCTGGCCAGCAACAGGTGCATCCCCAGTGACCTACCCAGCCGACCGATCGCCACGAACAGCTCGGCGAGCTCGGGGCGCTGGCTGAGCAACTCGGAGAACTCGTCGATGACGATGAACAGCGCGGGTAGCGCGGGCAGATCGGCGCCGGACGACCGCGCCCGCCGATACTCGGCGATGTTCGCGAGATTGCCCGCCGCTCGCAGCACCTGCTGCCGGCGGTTCATCTCCCCGGAGAGCGCATCGTGCATCCTGCTGACCAGGTATGCCTCATCGTCCAGATTGGTGATGACCGCCGACACGTGGGCGAGCTTCTCGAAGCCGAGAAACGTCGCGCCGCCCTTGAAATCGATGAGCGCGAGATTGAGATCGTCGGGCGAATGCACAGCCACCAAACCGAGGATCAGCGTGCGCAGGAACTCTGACTTCCCCGATCCGGTGGCCCCGACGCACAGCCCGTGCGGGCCCATCCCACCCTCGGCGGCCTCCTTGATGTCGAGGAGCACCGGTTCGCCCCGGGCATCCACGCCATCGGCGATACCGATGGGCACCCGCAGCCGGTCCGAATCCGCACGGGAGCGCCACAGCACGGCCGGATCGACATCCGTCGCGGTGTCGACGCCGATCAGACTCGTCCATGTCGTCCCGGCCGCGCCGGCATCCGGTGCGGTGCGCCACCGGGCCAGCCGGCGCGCACACATGTGCGCCTGCGCCGGCGACAGACCGTCCACGTGGTCGAGGCCGGCGAGTTCGACGACGGTGTCACCGCCTCCGTTGAGATCGAGCACCGTGGCATCGGGGCCGGCCGGGGTCGGCACCTCCCCGTCCAGGATCGCCACGGCGCGGGACGGCCCGCCCACGCCCGTCCCCGACCCGTGGTGGGGCAGCCATTTCAGCCAGTCCCACTGCGGACCAACGGGTCCCGTCACGCGGACGTCCCCCGGGCTGTGCAATACCGCAAGTTGGCAGACGATGGCACGCACCAGGGCTCGCGCTGCGGTCGGCTCACCGTCGAAACCGATGTGCCCGGTGACGTCGAGCGTGACGGGCAGGCCCGCCACCACGGATCGGCCGGCGAGGAGTTCCTCCAGCGCGGCCGTGGTCACCGGGTCCGGTTCGGCGACCGGGTCGGCCGGGCCGGCGACCAGCGGCGTCACCAGCGGTCCAGCGCCCAGACCGACCCGGATCCGGCAGAAGTCCGGGTCAGCGGGCCTGCGCTCCCACATTCGCCGGCCGCCGGCCAGCGTCCACAGCACCGCGGGGTCGGGATGTCTCCAGTGCGCCGAAACATGCTGTCGCCGCGCGGTTTCGCGGGCTTCCGCCGCCACAGTGTCCAGGTACCGCAGGTAGTCTCGCCGGCCGGCGTTCAGTTCGGCTGTCCGCCCGCGGGCGGTGTGCGCCAGTGTGCCGAGCACCGAAAGCACCATCATGACCGGGAAGATCAGGTACATCGGGTTGCGCGGAGCCGATGCACCCGGCCCGCTCGATGCGTTCAGATACAGCACCACCATGCCGCCGACCGCGACGAGCATCAGCACCGGCAACAGGCGCGCCAGTGGACTCGCCTGCTCAGCGGCGGGTACCTCCGGTGGTCGCCGCAGCGGCACCTGCACCGTCCGGCACGGGCGGAGCGGGCAGACGCTTCTCCCTGAGGAACTCCATTCCTGTTTCGACGCAGCGCGCGCCCCGCCGGTTCCCCCGAATTTTGGTGCGCGGTGGGTGCTCGGTGCCCGGCTACCGTGACATCGGGGAGTGTTCGGGGGGATGGGTGATGGATGATGGATGATCCGTTGTGCCGGGTGTCGATTCAGGATGCCCGACGGCCCGACGTGGTCGACCTCGTGTTGCCACGACATGCCGAACTGGGCCTGCTGCTGCCCGATATCGTCGGCCTGGTCGCCGGCGACGAGGCGTCGGATGCCGCGCCGCAGGGCTGGCGACTGGACCGTCTGCGCGGCGGGCACTGTGATGAGTCGATGACCCTGCACGAGAGCGGAGTATCCGACGGCGACGTCATGGTGCTCTCACTCGTCGGCGCCCCGGCGCCCGGCCCGCTACCCGAAGATGCCTTCCGCACCGTGTCCGGGGCCGAGCCCGGTCCCGAATCCCGTCCCGCGATCTCTGCCGGGTTCTGGACGTGTGCCGGTCTGGCCGCGGTGGTCGCGCTCGGTTACTCGGGCATCCACGGTGACGCGCCGATGCCGGCCGCGGGGACCGCCTCGATCAGCGCGGCGGTGTGCCTGATCGCCGCCTGGCGACGGCACGCCATGCGCTCGACCCTGCACGGTCTGGCGGTCGGTTTCGTCTGCGTTGCAGGATTTCTGGTGGTACCCGGTGACGGCGGCGCACCGGGGGTGACGCTCGGTGCGGCCGCCGGCTGTGTCGCCTCGCTGTGGTTGCTGCGCACGGCAGGCGGCGATGTCTGCTCGCTCACCGCGGCGGCGACCGCGTCCGCGGCGGTGGCGACGGTGGCGGCGTTCTCGCTCATGGTGTCGGTGGACCTGGCGGCATGGGGTGCGTTGCTCGGCGTGCTGTCCCTGGGGGTACTCACCGTAGCCGGACGGGTTACGTTGGTGCTCAGCGGTCTTCGGCCACCGTTTCCCGGTGAGGGCATCGGCGCCGACCCGATATCGGCCGCGGCTGCCGCCGGTGGCCGTGAAGTCTTCGCCGGGCTGGTCACCGGAAGCGCCGCGGCGACCGCGCTGGCCGTCGGTGCGGTCGCCACCGGCTGCCTGGGCGCCGCGACGTGGCTGCCCGGATTCGCGTTGGCCGCGGTGCTGGCGGCCCTGCTGCTGTTGCGGACCCGGTGCTACGCCGACCCGCGGTGCCGCACCGCCCTGGGTTGGTGCGGCCTCATCTGCGCCATGACAGCGGTCGCACTGGCGACAGTATCGGCGCCGCGGTACGCGGGTGCGGCGGTGGTGCTGACCGTGGCGCTGGCGGGCTGGTGCCGGTCAGGCCAGGACAAGCGCGCGTCGTCATGGGCACGCGGCGCCGACGTGGCCGAATACATCCTGCTTGCCGGGGTGGTGCCGCTGGCATGTTGGGTCGCCGATGTGTACGAGTTGGTGCGATCGATGAGTGTCGGATGACCGGCCGGACGGCGCCGATGATCGCGGCCGTGCTGCTGACGGTTGTGCCGGTTCTCACTGCGGTCCCTGCCGCCGCGGTCGGTCCGCCGCCGATCGAGCATCGGTTGTTGCCGCCGGCCGGACCGGCCGCGTCGCGTTATCCCACCGAACAATTCGCGGCCTGCGCCACCGCACCGGTGGTGGTGGCCGGCCCACCACGGGACAAGCCCGAACTGCGCACCGCGTGGGTTCGCACCCGCGGTGCCGGGCAGCTGGTGGCGGTCATCGACACCGGCGTGGCGCGGCACCGGCTGCTCCCGCATCTGGTGCCGGGTGGGGATTATGTCGGCGACGGTGACGGCACCGCAGACTGTGACGGCCACGGCACCATCGTCGCCGGGATCATCGGTGCGGCTCCCGACCCGGCCGGCGGGTTCAGCGGTATCGCCCCGGATGCCGCCGTTCTGGCAATCCGGCAGTCCAGCATCAAGTTCCGCGCTTCCGAGCACACCGGCGGTGGGGACGGCGTCGGCGATGTCGAATCCCTCGCGGCGGCGGTGCGGGCCGCCGCCGACCAGGGCGCAACGGTCATCAACATCTCGTCGGTGGCCTGCCTCGCGGCCGCCGACGCACTCGATGACCGCGCGTTGGGTGCGGCCCTGGCGTACGCGGTGGACACCCGCAACGTGGTGGTCGTTGCCGCGGCCGGGAATGTGGGCGGACAGGGCACGTGCCCGCAACAGAACCCACTGCCCGCCGCCGGCGGCGGGCCGGACTGGGATCGCGTCGAGGTGGTGGCCAGTCCCAGTTGGTATGACGACTACGTCCTGACGGTCGGGTCGGTGGACCCCGACGGGGCACCGTCCGACTTCACCTTGGCTGGTCCGTGGGTGGACGTCGCCGCCCCCGCCGAGGCCGTGATATCGCTGAACCCGACCGGGGAGGGCCTGGTGGACACCATGCCGGGATACCCGGAACCACAGCCGATTTCGGGGACCAGCTATGCCGCCCCGGTGGTATCGGGGGTTGCCGCGCTGCTCCGCGCGGTGGCCCCGAACCTGACCGCCCGGCAGGTGATGCACCGCATCGAGAGCACGGCGCGGCGTCCCGCATCGGGCTGGAATCCGTGGGTGGGCCACGGTGTGGTGGACGTGCTGGCCGCCATGCGCGGTATCGCCGGTCCGGTACCGGCGATACCGGCGCGCCCCCTCGCGCAGCCGTCCCCGGTGGTCACCGAGGCCGAGCCGCGACGGTTCGCCCTGGTCGGTGCCGCGGTGTGCGCGGTGCTTGCGGCGGCATCGGCGGCGCTGAGGTCACGACGGGGCGCCGACGCTGTCCCGCACGACGGTGGCACGGGCGACACCGAGTTCGGGTCCGCGCGGTAGCAGCGCGAGCAGCGGCCACGGCGCGGCGCCCGGTGTCGGCGGCAGCCCGAGGGCTTCGGCCGCTTCGGCGTCACCGACACCGAATGCCACACCAGATCCGGTGACCAGGTACCGCGGGCCGGTCGACAGGCCCTCCCCGGTGACACCCGCCGCCCGGGTGTAGATGCTGTGGCCGGCCGGGACCGCGACGGCGTCGATCCCGGGGCCGGCGCCATCGGCCTGGACCAGCTCGAGCGCGTGTTCCGACTCCGGCCGGCTGCCGGGCGTCAGCACGGTGGTGTCCGGCACAGCGCCGTTTCGCCGCCACTGCCAGCGCGTGCAGAGCGGACCAACCAGATCCGCACCGGCCACCGCCGGATCGGCCAGATCGGTCACCGCCAGGGTGTCCAGCACCGGCACCGCGGTGATCCGGTCGGCCGGCACGTCGGGTATCTCGCCGGCGCCATGTGAGTCCGTGAAGCGGATCAGGTCGGCCGCCACCCGCCCCACCCGCTGCACTCCGCCGGCGAGCACCACATAGTGGTCGGCGGCGTCACCGGCCCGCGGCACCCGCAGCACCTCGCCGACCCGGAAATCGGCGAGCCCGACAGGTCCGGGGCCTCCGGCACCGGGCACCCGGGGCGCGGCGATCGGCGTCGCCTCCGGGAGGGGATCCAGCAGTGCGGCCGAAACCCTCAGCGGGACAATGTCGTCGAGACGCAGCGCCCGTATCGCTGCCCGGTCGCGCAGGTCCACTGCGGCGCGCCGCCCGGCGTGTAACACGAAGGTGCCCCGCGCGCGTTCCTGCACCGAGGTGACCAGGACCGGCGGAGCGATCGGATACTGCACGGGCGGTCCGATGATCATCGTCGTGCTCGAGCCGTCGCTGTCGTCGCACACCGTCCAGGCCTGCTGTTCGTCCGCGAGTGCCGGCGCAAGATCGCCCGGCGCGCCCGGGATGCCCATCAGCGGACCGCGTTCGGCGGCGGCGATCATGGCCGCGCTCACCAGCCGAGGTACCGCCGGGGTTCCGGCGATCAGCCGAGCGGATACCAGGTTGGGCACCGGGTGTATGACGTCACCGACTCGCACGTACATCGCACCGGACTCCCGCACCATGACGATGGGATCGTTTCCCAGACTTCCGTGCGGCCGCAGCAGCGCCAGCACCGCACACACCGCGACCGCGATCGCGGCCAGCACCAGGCCGGCGGCCAGGGCCATCGACTGGCTGCGGATCGGGTCGTCGAGCATGCGGATATCCCGGTACACCAACGCGTATTCCATTCTGCGCGTCAGGAAGCGGTAACCGCTGACCTGAAGCCGTGTCACCGAACGCCGAACCATGTGCCCCCCGGCTTCGACCCTAACCGGCCTGCCGCACGGCGCCACGCACCACTTTCCGGAGCGCTGCTACTCCTTGCCGCGTCGTTGCCGGTAGGCCGCCACGTGCTGCCGGTTGCCGCAGTTTCCGGTGTCGCAGAAGATCTTCGAGCGGTTGCGGGACACGTCAAAGAGCACAGCGTCACAATCCGGGGCGGCACACGTCTTGAGCCGGCGCAGTTCACCGCCGCGGATGAGGTCGGCCAGCGCCATCGCCATCTCGGCGCCCATTCTGCGCGCCAGCGGGTCGTGGATCGAGGCCAGGTGCAGATGCCATTCCGGCATCTCGGCGTGCCGGGTCAGCCAGGGCGAGGCCTTGGTGTCGGAGAGCAGCGCGTTCACCTGACCGACCGCGCGTTCCTCGTCGTCGGCGGCCGCCCAGAGCCGGCCGATGCGCTCCCGCAACCGGTGCACGTCGGCGAGTTCGGCGGCGTCCCGGTCACGACGCCCGGTCCAGCCGAACTCGGCCAGGTAGTCGTCCAGTCCGGCGATATCGCCGATCGTGTCGACGTTGCCGTCCGATGAACCTCGGTCGCTGTTGATCAGCACGCACGCGGCCCGCATTGTGAGCTCCGTGTCATGAGTGAAAATCATTTGACGCATGACTCCCGTCACCGATATTGTCATGAGCAACGTTCATTTTACTCATTACACCTTGGAGCGCCCCATGACGGTGACCGACGCGCGGTCCACGAACCGGTTCCGGCTCGGCCTGATGTTCGCGATCACGTCCGCCTTCGCGTTCGGCCTCTCCGGTCCGCTGGCGAAATCGCTCATGGAGGCTGGCTGGACCCCGACCGCCGCGGTGACCGCACGACTGGCGGGCGGGGCGCTGGCCATGGCCGTGTTCGCCAGTCTCGCCAAGCCGGGGTGGGTCCGCGAGGCGCTGGAGCATCGCCGCACGATCATCGCCTACGGCGTGGTCCCCGTCGCGGGCGCCCAGTTCTGCTACTACAACGCCGTCTCCCACCTCTCGGTGGGCGTGGCACTGCTGCTCGAATACACCGCCCCGATCCTGGTGGTGGGCTGGCTGTGGGCACGGACCCGCCGCCGGCCGGGCCACCTCACCCTGGCCGGCGTCGCCATCGCGATCACCGGCATCACGCTGGTGCTCGACGTGTTCTCGGGCGCGCACATCAACTCGACCGGAGTGCTGTGGGGACTCGCCGCCGCGGTCTGCGCGGCCTGCTACTTCATGATGTCGGAGAAGGCCAGTTCCGACGGCACCGGGCTGAGTCCGATCACATTGGCCGCGGCGGGTCTGATCGTCGGCGCCGTGGCCGTTGCCGCACTCGGCGTCTCCGGGGTGATGCCGATGCGCTTCAGCACCGAGAATGCCGCGGTGGCCGGCCTGACCCTGCCCTGGTTCGTCCCCGTCATCGCGCTCGCCGTCATCCCGACCGCCATCGCCTACACGCTGGGCATCATGGGTGTGGCCCGGCTGCGACCGCGGTTCGCCTCCCTGGTGGGCCTCTCCGAAGTGTTGTTCGCGGTGCTCGCCGCCTGGGCGCTGCTCGGTGAGGCGATCACCGTCACCCAGACCATCGGCGGCGCGGTGGTCCTGCTCGGCCTGGCACTGGCCCGTCAGGGCGACCGCACCGAACAGGTGGCACAGGCCAATTGGCCCGACGTCCCGCCCGTGCAACCGTCGGCCGGGCAACCGATTAGCCGTAGCTAACCTTTGAATGTGAAGATGTTGATCGTGAAGCTGCGCACGATGGCTGCCCGGTCGGCCGCACTGGGATCCGCCCTGGTATCCACAATTGCCGTTCTGGCCGGTCCCGCACCGGTGGCGTCCGCCGAGCCCTGCTCCGATGTCGAACTGATCTTCGCCCGCGGCACCAGCGAGCCGCCCGGCATCGGCCGCGTCGGACAGGCACTCGCGGATTCGCTGCGCCCGCAACTCGGTGGCCGCACCCTGAGCACCTACGGGATCAACTATCCCGCCACCTACGACTTCTTCACCGCCGCCGACGGCGCCTATGACGCGACCGGCCGCATCTCCTACCTGGCGCAGAACTGCCCGGGAACGCAGGTCGTGCTCGGCGGGTATTCGCAGGGCGCCGCCATCGTGTCGATGCTCGTCGGACTGCCGCCGGTCGGCGAAAAGATCGGCGAATTCGGTTCGGCGCCGCCACTGCCCGGCAACCTGGCCGGAAATGTCGCCGCGATGGCGGTCTTCGGCAACCCCGGCGCCAAGTTCAGCAACCCGGTGTCGGTGGCCCCACCGCCGTTCAGCGGCCGCGGTATCGACCTGTGCGCCGACGGTGATCCGATCTGCTCGCGCGGGCGCAACCCCTTCGCACACACCCACTACGAATCATCGGGATTCATCCCACAGGCCGCCGGGTTCATCGCCGGCCGCGTCTGATCCGGGACTTGTTTAGCACGTCTCCGCGTTATGCTTTGGCGTGGCCATTGATCTTGTACGCCGTTGTTCCGTATTCCTCGCCGCCGCTGCCACCGCAGCCGGCGCGCTGATCCTGACGCCGGCGTCACCGGCACAGGCCGAGGGATGCCCCGACATCGAAGTCGTGTTCGCCCGCGGAACCAACGAGGATCCGGGCCTCGGCCGGATCGGGACTGCCTTCGTGAACTCACTGCGCAACAAGGTGGGCGGACGCTCGGTGGGCACCTACGCGGTGAACTACCCGGCTAGCTTCGACTTCCTGGCCGCCGCCGGGGGCGCCAACGACGCCAGCGGCCACATCCAATGGATGATCAACAACTGCCCGAACACGCGATTGGTGCTGGGCGGCTACTCACAGGGTGCGGCCGTCATCGACGTCATTGCCGCGGTGCCGGTGCCCGGCATCGGGTTCAACGCCCCGTTGCCGCCGAACACCCCCGAGCACGTCGCCGCGCTCGCGGTGTTCGGCAACCCGTCGACAAAGGTGGGACTGCCGCTGACCGTGAGCCCGGTCTGGGGCGCCAGGTCCATCGATCTGTGCAACTTCGGTGACCCGGTGTGCGGCCCCGGCGAGGACGTTGCCGCCCACCGCGCCTACGACGGCGGACCCGGCGGAGCAGGCCGCGAGCTTCGCGGCCGGTCTGCTCTGAGCGCACCCCGGTACACTGCATCAGGTGTCCCTCCGAACGCTCCCAGCAAAGCGCCGTGCGCGTAAGTTCGCCGCCACCGTCGCCGCGGTAGCGTCCATCGCCGGCGGGTTCGTGGCCACGACGACGGCCGGGCCGGCCGCGCAGGTACCCCGCGCGTCGGCCGAGCCGTGCGCGCCCGTGGAGCTGATCTTCGCGCGTGGGCGCAACGAGGCCCCCGGCGTCGGCAGGCTCGGCAATGCGCTGGTGGCCGCACTGAATGCCCGGCTGCCCCAGCCGGTCGGCGTGTACGGAGTGAACTACCCGGCCAATACCGAGATACCGCAGGGCGCCAACGACATCAGCAACCGCATCCAGTACATGGCGGGCGCCTGCCCGGACACCCGGCTGATCGTGGGCGGCTACTCGCTGGGCGCCGCATCGGCCGTCCTGGCGCTGTCGGCCACCCAGCCGGGCATGGGCTTCAACCGCCCGCTGCCGCCCGGGATGGACAGCCACGTGGCCGCCGTCGTACTGGTCGGCAACTTCTCCAAGCAGCTCCCCGGGCACCAGATCGCCGGGCAGTACCTGGACCGGACCATCGACGTCTGCAACGCCGAAGACCCGGTCTGTTCAGGCGGTCTGCCCAACGATCTCAACGATCTGCAGCGGGTGTGGGGTGACCACCTGCAGGACGGCTACATCGGTTCCGGGCTGATCGACCAGGCCGCCGACTTCGCCGCCGCCCGGGTGCGGTAGACGGCGCTCTTCGCAACGCACACGTCAATTCCGGCCGCTACACTCGGTGCGGTGATCTTGACGCCGAGAGGTCCGGTACGCCGCTTCACCGTGCTGGCGTCTGCGGTGCTCGTCGTGCTGGCCGCACTGACCGCACCCACGCTGACGACGCCCGCCCTGCTGCCCACCGCGGGGGCGGTGTCCTGTCCCGACGCCGAGCTGATCTTCGCGCGCGGTCGCATGGAATCCGCCGGTGCCGGTCCCATCGGCAACGCCCTCGCGAGCGCGCTGCGCTCCAAGACGGGCAAGAACGTCGCACTCTATGCGGTGAAATACCCCGCGGACACCCAGATCGACATCGGCGCCAACGATATGAGCGCCCGGGCGCAGTACATGTCGTCCAACTGCCCGGACACCCGACTCGTCCTGGGTGGCTATTCACTCGGTGCGGCGGTGACCGATGTGGTGCTCGCCGTCCCCTTCGCGGCCTTCGGCTTCAAGAATCCGCTTCCGCCCGGCATCGATCAGAAGGTCGCCGCGGTGGCGCTGTTCGGCAACGGGATCGCCTGGGTGGGTCCGCTCTCGAACTTCAGCCCGGCCTACCGGGAACGCACGATCGAGCTGTGCCACGGCGATGACCCGATCTGCAATCCGACCGACCCGGAAAACTGGGAATCGTATTGGGCCGACCACCTGGCACCGGCGTACATCAAGGCGGGCATGGTGAATCAGGCCGCCGATTTCGTGGCGCCGCGGCTCTGAGGCCGCCTCAGAGGGTGCGCAGATCGCGGGTCACGCTGATGCGCGCCGCCAGCTGGTCGTCGGCCGGATAGTCCACCGCCACCAACGTCAGCCCACGGGCCGGCGCCGCGGCGAAATCGCTGGAGCGCTTCGACGCCCCGAGCAGCGACGCGCACCACGCCGGCTCCCGGCGGCCCTCCCCCACGGCCAGCAGGGCGCCCACCAGTGACCGCACCATCGACCAGCAGAACGCGTCGGCGCTGACATGGGCGGTGATCAGATCGCCGTCCCGCGTCCAGTCCAGGCGTTGCATCTCGCGGATCGTGGTGGCGCCCTCGCGGTGCTTACAGAAGGCGGCGAAATCGTGCAGGCCGATCAGGTGGCGCGACGCGTCCCTCATGGCGGCCACGTCGAGCGGGCGTGGCCACGGCGTGACGAACCGGGCCTGCTCTGGGGTGGCACCGTACGGCGCCGTGGCGAACCGGTATTCGTAATGCCTGCGCAACGCGGAGAACCGCGCATCGAAACCCTCCGGGGCGCGCACGATGCCGAGCACCCGGACGTCCTCGGGCACGAACCGCGCCAGACGCCGTGTCAGCGGCAAGAATTCGGGCTCGCCCGCCGGGCGTGCGGCGCGCGGGTACGCGTGTCGCAGCGCAGCTTCGGGCACATCGACATGCACCACCTGGCCGCTGGCGTGCACACCGGCATCGGTGCGTCCGGCCGCCCGCAGGATGACCGGGGTGCGGAACACCGTCGACAGGGCATCCTCCAGGACACCGGCGACGGTGCGCTGCCCTTCCTGGGTGGCCCAGCCCGCGAAGTCGGTGCCGTCGTAGGCGACATCCAGCCGTAGCCGAACCGGGGCAGGCGTGGCGTCGGGAAAACGAGCAAGCCCGCCATCGGAGTCGATGGCGGGCTTGTCCATGGCATTGCTACTTGGCTTCATCCTCGGAGCCGGCCTCGTCCTGCTTGGCTTCCTCGGTGGCCTCCTCGGCGACGGCCTCTGCGGCCGGAGCTTCGGTGGTCTCCTCGGCAGCCTCGTCGGCCGTCGGGCCTTCGGTGGCCTCGGGCTCGACAGCGGCCTGCGGGGCAGCGGCAGCCGCAACCTTCTGCGATGCGTCCGCGCGGCGTGCACGGTTGGCCTCAGAGGTCGCGGTCTTCTCCCGGACCAGTTCGATGACGGCCATCGGGGCATTGTCGCCCTTGCGTGCCTCCACCTTGATGATCCGGGTGTAGCCACCCTCGCGATCGGCGAAGAAGGGACCGATCTCGGCGAACAGGGTGTGCACCACATCCTTGTCGCGGATCTTCTTCATCACCTCACGCCGGTTGTGCAGCGTGCCCTTCTTGGCGTGGGTGATCAGCTTCTCCGCGTACGGACGCAACGCCCGTGCTTTCGGCTCGGTCGTCTTGATGCGGCCGTGCTCGAAGAGCGAGGTGGCCAGGTTGGCCAGCAGCGCGGCCTGGTGCGAGGACGACCCGCCGAGGCGAGGACCCTTGGTGGGCTTGGGCATTGCGACTATCTCCTAATGTGGCCGATCCCCGTATCAGGTAGGACCGGGACGGTTCTGCTGGGTTCAGAGCTGTTCGGTTTCGCGCCTAGAGCTGTTCGGTTTCGGCAAAGTCCTGGTCGGTGTCCAGGTCATAGCCGGCGTCACCGGTCCAGGTGCCGGTGGCCACGTCGTAGCCGGCAACCTCGGACGGATCGAAGGTGGCCGGGCTGTCCTTGAGCGAGAGACCCAGCTGATGCAGCTTGATCTTCACCTCGTCGATGGACTTCTGGCCGAAGTTACGGATGTCGAGCAGATCGGACTCGGTGCGCGACACCAGCTCGCCGACGGTGTGCACGCCCTCGCGCTTGAGGCAGTTGTACGAGCGCACCGTCAGGTCGAGATCGTCGATCGGCAGCGCGAAGCTGGCGATGTGGTCGGCCTCGGCCGGCGACGGCCCGATCTCGATGCCCTCGGCCTCGACGTTGAGTTCCCGTGCCAGACCGAAGAGTTCGACCAGGGTCTTGCCGGCCGACGCCAGCGCGTCACGCGGGGTGATCGAGTTCTTGGTCTCGACATCGAGGATCAGCTTGTCGAAGTCGGTGCGCTGCTCGACGCGGGTGGCCTCCACCTTGTAGGTCACCTTGAGCACGGGCGAGTAGATGGAATCGACCGGGATACGGCCGATCTCGGCACCGGAGGCCTTGTTCTGCACGGCGGGCACATAGCCGCGGCCACGCTCGACGACCAGCTCGACCTCGAGCTTGCCCTTGTCGTTCAGGGCCGCGATGTGCAGATCCGGGTTGTGCACCGTCACGCCGGCCGGCGGCACGATGTCACCGGCGGTGACCGCGCCCGGGCCCTGCTTGCGCAGGTACATGGTGACCGGCTCGTCCTCTTCCGAGGACACGACCAGGCCCTTGAGGTTCAGGATGATGTCGGTGACGTCTTCCTTCACACCGGGGACGGTGGTGAACTCGTGCAGCACACCATCGATGCGGATGCTGGTGACCGCCGCGCCCGGGATGGACGACAGCAGCGTGCGCCGCAGCGAGTTGCCGAGGGTGTAGCCGAAACCGGGCTCCAGCGGTTCGATGGTGAACCGGGACCGGTTGTCGGCCAACGTCTCTTCGGACAGTGTGGGTCGCTGTGAAATCAGCATGTTTCTCTATCTCCTTCTCGGCACCCGCTATTTGATGCCGTCTGGGCGTCCCAGACCACCGTGGCCTGGGACGGTCACACGTCTACTTCGAGTAGAACTCGACGATGAGCTGCTCGGTGAGCGGCACCTGGATCTGTGCCCGCTCGGGCAGCTGGTGAACCAGGATGCGCTGACGCTCGCCGACGACCTGCAGCCAACCCGGGATCGGGCGCTCGCCCGCGGCCTGGCGTGCAGCTTCGAACGGCAGGGTGTTGATCGACTTGTCCTTGACATCGATGATGTCGTACTGCGACACGCGGTAGCTGGGGATGTCGACCTTCACACCATTGACGGTGAAGTGGCCGTGGCTGACCAGCTGGCGAGCCATCCGACGGGTACGCGCCAGGCCGGCGCGGTACACGACGTTGTCCAGGCGGCTTTCCAGGATCCGCAGCAGGTTCTCGCCGGTCTTGCCCGAGAGGCGGTTGGCCTCTTCGTAGTAGCGGCGGAACTGCTTCTCCATGACGCCGTAGGTGAAGCGAGCCTTCTGCTTCTCCTGCAGCTGGGTGCGGTATTCGCTCTCCTTGATCCGCGCACGGCCGTGCTGGCCGGGCGGGTAGGGGCGCTTTTCGAACGACTGATCGCCGCCGACGAGGTCGACGCCGAGGCGACGCGACTTGCGGGTCGCGGGGCCGGTATAACGAGCCATTGTCTAAATCCTCTTCCCTAGACCCGGCGCCGCTTGGGCGGACGGCAGCCGTTGTGCGGCTGCGGAGTGACGTCGGAGATCGCGCCGACTTCGAGGCCTGCGGCCTGAAGCGAACGGATCGCGGTCTCGCGGCCCGAACCCGGGCCCTTCACGAAGACATCGACCTTCTTGACACCATGCTCCTGCGCCTTGCGGGCAGCGTTCTCGGCGGCGAGCTGCGCGGCGAACGGGGTCGACTTACGCGAACCCTTGAAGCCGACGTGACCCGACGAGGCCCAGGCGATGACGTTGCCCTGGGGATCGGTGATCGAGACGATGGTGTTGTTGAAGGTGCTCTTGATGTGAGCAGCGCCGTGCGGGACGTTCTTCTTTTCCCTGCGGCGGGTCTTCTGACCCTTCTTGGCGGCGGTGCCGCCCTTCTTTGCCTGTGCCATCCGGGGTTACCTGGCCTTCTTCTTGCCGGCGATGGTGCGCTTCGGGCCCTTGCGGGTGCGCGCGTTGGTCTTGGTGCGCTGTCCACGCACGGGCAGGCCACGACGGTGGCGCAGTCCCTGGTAGCAGCCGATCTCGATCTTGCGACGGATATCGGCCTGGACCTCGCGGCGCAGGTCACCCTCGACCTTGAGGTTGCCTTCGATGTATTCGCGCAGCTGGCTCACCTGATCGTCGGTGAGGTCCTTGGTGCGCAGGTCCCGGCTGATGCCGGTGCCTTCCAGGATTTCCTGGGAGCGGGTACGGCCGATGCCGTAGATATAGGTCAGCGCGATCTCCATGCGCTTGTCACGCGGGAGATCGACGCCCATGAGACGTGCCATCAGGCAGTGATTCCTTCTCTATGCGGAGGTCTGTTCCCAGTCCGTTCCCCGTCTTGGCGGGGCCCGGCCTCCGTGCCGGGCGTGTAGTGAGCAGCGAATCCGCTCACTGGTACTGGGAGGTCTGCATTCAGTTGTGGGTGGTTCTGCGTGCTTGGACTGGGACTAACCCTGCCGCTGCTTGTGCCGCGGATCCGAGCAGATCACCATGACCCGCCCATGCCGGCGGATCACCCTGCACTTGTCGCAGATCGGCTTGACGCTCGGGTTCACCTTCACGGCTTCGCGATCCTTCTAGGTCGGTTGCGGCAGACACCGGAGTGCCCACCACAGGTAGTGGTTGTTGCAGTTGAGGGGCGTGTTACTTGTACCGGTACACGATGCGGCCCCGGGACAGGTCGTAGGGCGAAAGCTCCACCACTACGCGGTCCTCGGGCAGGATGCGGATGTAGTGCTGCCGCATCTTGCCGCTGATGTGGGCCAGAACCTTGTGTCCGTTCTCCAGCTCAATGCGGAACATCGCATTGGGCAGAGGTTCGACGACACGGCCCTCGACCTCGATGGCACCGTCTTTCTTGGCCATACTGTGTTAGCGATCCTTGCCTTCGTTTTCGTATCTTGTGCACCCTCGGCGTGGCACGCCAGCAGCACCGACTGAGAACGTGGGCCGGATCACCGAAATCGTTAAGGTTCCAAGACAGGCACGCAAAGAGTCGGCGCGGAAGCCGCACCGTTGTTCCACGATACCCGCTGTCGGGTGTGCTTCAAAATCGCGAAACCAGTGCTCCCGCCGGGGTCCATCCGTACGACAATGGACGCGGGAACCCGCATCCTGCCCACCGAACCCCGACCCCCGGGTCGCTCCGCTCCTGCCCACCGAACCCCGACCCCCGGGTCGCTCCGCTCCTGCCCACCGAACCCCGACCCCCGGGTCGCTCCGCTCCTGCCCACCGAACCCAACGGAGGTCCGTCAGTGACCGCTGTGTACCTCGCCGCCTTCATCGTCGGTGCCGTCGCGGTGATCGCCGCGCTGCTGCTGGCCGATGTCGGACCCGGCGACGGTATGCCGTTCCTGAGTCTGACCGGCCTGTCGGTGGCGCTACTGGGTGCCGGGACCGGCGGTCTGGTGGCCACCTGGATCGGCGTCGGGCCGGTGGTCGCTGCGCTGGGCGCGGCGGGCACCGCCGTCGTGCTGATCGTGGTGTCACATGGGCTGCTGTTGCCCTACCTGCGTCGCCAGCAGTCCAACTCCCACCGCGGGCGCTCGTCCTACATCGGCCTGCTGGGCACCGTCAGCCTCGAGGTTCCGGCCGGCGGCTGGGGCGAGGTGTCCTTCGTCGACGCCGAGGGCAACCGGGTCTTCTCCCGCGCCAAGAGCGACGAAACCGATGTCCTGCCCAAGGCGACCCAGATCTACATCGCCGATGTCGACGCCGATTTCGTCCACGTCGTCGCAGTCCCGCCAGACCTGGCAGTTCCCGAGCACTGACAACCCTGAGAGAGGCCACACGTGTCCCCGCTGCTCATCGTCATCCTGGCCGCCGTCGCCGCCATCCTGATCCTGGTGGTGCTGCCACTGGTGTACGTCAAGAACTACATCAAGGTGCCGCCCAACGAGGTTGCCGTGTTCACCGGCCGCGGCACCCCGAAGGTCGTGCGGGGCGGAGCCCGGTTCCGGATGCCCGGTATCGAACGCGTCGACATCATGAGCCTGGAACCGTTCAACGTCAGCATCAACCTGCAGAACGCGCTGTCCAACAACGGGGTGCCGGTCAACGTGGAGGCGGTGGGACTGGTCCGGATCGGTTCGGCCGATGAGGCCGTGCAGACCGCGGTACAACGCTTCCTCACCTCCGATCTCAACGAGTTGCAGCGTCAGATCAACGAAATCCTGGCCGGCAGCCTGCGCGGTATCACCGCCACCATGACCGTCGAGGACCTCAACTCCAACCGCGACACCCTGGCCCGCAGCGTCGTCGAGGAGGCCGGCAGCGACCTCGCCCGCATCGGTATGGAGGTCGATGTCCTCAAGATCGCCGGCATCTCCGATGCCAACGACTACCTCAAGTCACTCGGTCAGCGCCGCATCGCCGAGGTGAAACGCGATGCCGCGGTCGGTACCGCCGAGGCCGAACGTGACGCCCAGATCCGGTCCGCCAAGGCCCGTCAGGAGGGCTCGGTGGCCCAGGCGGAGGCCGACACCGCGATCGCGACGGCCAACCAGCGCCGCGATGTCGAACTGGCGCGGCTGCGCGCGCAGACCGAGGCCGAGAATGCCCAGGCCGACCAGGCCGGGCCGCTGGCCAACGCCCGCGCGCAGAAGGATGTCGGCATCGCCACCGAGCAGGCCGAGGCCGCCCGGGTGCAGGCCCGCATCGAGGTGGAGCAGCGTCGCGCCGAGCAGGCGCAGGCGGCACTGCAGGCCGATGTCATCGCCCCGGCGGAAGCCCAGCGCCAAGCCGATATCGCACTCGCCGAAGGACAGCGGCAGGCGGCGATCCTGGCCGCTCAGGCCAAAGCCGAAGCGGCGCGGCAGGCCGGTGAAGCCGAGGCCGACGCCCGCAAGGCCGCCGCCGACGCCCTGCGCGTCGAGCAACAAGCCGAGGCCGCCGGCATCGAGGCCAAGCTGGTCGCCGAGGCGACCGGCAAGAAGGAGATCGCCGCGGCGTTGAACAGCTACAACGCCGAGGGAGCCCGGCTGCTCATGCTGCCCGACGTGCTGGCCTCGGTGGTGAAGGCGACCGAGGCGGCCGCCATGCCGCTGGCCGAGATCGAGCGGTTGTCCATCATCGGCGGATCCGCCGATGCCCAGGACGCCGTAGGCGGCCTGCTCGGCGTGAGTCCGCTGGCCGTCGCCAAGATCGTCGAGGCCCTGAAAACGTCCGGAATCGACGTGGCCGCGCTCCTGAACCGATCTCCGGATTCGACCGCCGGCGATGGCGATCAACCCACGGGGATGACACGGGGCGGCGCATCAGCCCGGACCCGCGCACTGTCGTGACCGTGCTCTCGGCGAGGAAGGGCCGCAGGTCCCGCTGAGCAGGGACCTGTGACTCTGACCCTGGCCCGCCCCCACGCCGATAGTCATAGGGGTGGCCCGTCTCAACACCCTCGATGCCGGATTCCTGGACGCCGAGGACGCCGATCCCCATGTCAGCCTGGCGGTCGGGGCGGTATCCGTGCTGAACGGGCCGATACCGGACCACGACCAGCTCGTGGCTGCCATCAGTGACCGGATCTCTGCGATTCCTCGGCTGCGGCAAGTCGTGCGCAGGCAACCGCTCGACCTGCTGGCGCCGGAGTGGGTGGATGACCCGGCACCCGACGTGGCACACCACATCCGCCGTGCCGCACTGCCACACCCGGGTGACGACGCGGCCCTGTTCCGGTTCACCGCGGAGGCGATGGAGCCCCGCCTCGACCGGGAGCGACCGCTCTGGCAGTGCTGGATCATCGAGGGCCTCGCCGACGGCCGCTGGGCGTTGTTGATGAAGGTGCATCACTGCATCGGCGACGGCATCGCGACCATGCACATGCTCGCCGGGCTCAGCGACGGCGGGGAGGGCGAGACGTTCGTCAGCGCCATCCGCGCCGCCCACGCGGACACCCCCGTGGCGCCCGCACCGCCGGCACTCACGCTCAATCCGCTCCGATGGGCACGCAGCGCGTGGGACACCGCCGCGGCGGTGACCGCGGCCGCCGCACTGACCGTCGGCGGCACGGCGCAGATCATCGACAGCCTGCTGCGTACCGGACCCAGGTCCACGCTGAACGGACCGGTGACGACGATGCGGCGCTACAGCGCCGTCCAAGTACCCCTGGTCGACGTGGCATCGGTCAGCCAGGCGTTTGACGTCACGCTCAACGATGTCGCCCTGTCCGCCATCACCGACAGTTTCCGATCCGCGTTGAAGCGTCGCGGCGAAGTGCCGCATCACCGGGCGCTGCGCACCCTGGTACCCGTCTCGGTGCGCGCGAGCGACGCCATGGACCAGGTCGACAACCGGGTTTCGATAATGTTGCCCTACTTGCCGGTTGACGAACCCGACCTGGTGGAACAGCTGCACACCGTGCACCGGCGGATGGCGCGAGCCAAATCCGGCGGTCAACGCCAGGCCGGCAGCTCCGCGGTGTCCGCGCTGAGCCTGGTGCCGTTCGCCGTCGCGTCGCGGGCCATCCGCATGCTGACCGCACTGCCGCAACGGGGCATCGTCACGCTGGCGACCAACGTGCCCGGACCGCAGCACCATCTTCAGGTGTTGGGGCGCGAAGTTGTTCGCATGCTTCCTGTTCCACCGGTGGCGCTGCGGCTTCGTGCCGCGGTGGCCATCTTGAGCTACGGCGAGGACCTGTTCTTCGGAATCACCACCGATTTCGATGCGTTTCCCGATGTGGAGGACCTCGCCGGCGGTATCGGCCGGGCCATCGCCCACCTCACCGCCGTCGCTCGGCACCCGCACCCGGGCCGGCCCGCGTTGGCGCTGCTCGACTCGGGAACGGCCGACGTATCACACGAAACCCCATCAGCAGTGAAAGGAACACGATGATTGACCCCGTCGAGGTCGGAAAGATCGTTGCCGGAGTGGCCGATTCGCCATCATCGCGAGCCGCCGTCGAATGGGCCGCCCGGGAGGCCGAGCTCCGCGGTGTGCCCTTGGTCCTGCTCCACGCGAGCACGTTACCCATCGGGGCCTGGCCGATCGCACCGGTACCGGTGGGGTACCTGGAATGGCAGATGAAAGCCGGGCGAGAACTTCTCGATGACACCGCTCGCCTGGTGGAGCAGACCACCGGCGGCGCCGTCTCGGCGACGACCGACCTGATCGTGGCCACTCCGACCGCAGCGCTGGTGGATGCCTCCCGCACCGCCGGCATGGTCGTCGTGGGATCACGAGGCAAGGGCGCACTTTCACGGTTGGTGTTGGGCAGCGTCAGCGCGGGCCTACTGCATCGCGCACAATGCCCGGTCGTTGTGGTCCCCGGGGAGCAACCCCCGCCCGTTGCCGACGCGCCGGTGTTACTCGGGTTCGACGGATCGCCCTCCTCGCAGTCGGCGATCGCGCTGGCTTTCGACGAGGCGTCCCGACGCCGGGTGGGATTGGTCGCCATGCATGCATGGTGGTCCCCCGGCGCTTTCGAGATGCCCGGCTTCGATTGGGAGACACTGCGTCCAGAGGTGAACCGGCAGATCCGGGACATGCTCACGGCCTGGCAGCAGCGCTTCCCCGACGTGCCCGTGGAGCGCGTCGTGGTCGCCGACCAGCCCGCCGCGCGGATCATCGAGCATTCGAGCTCGTGTCAGTTGATCGTGGTGGGAAGTCACGGGCACGGCGCAGTGGGCAGCGCGCTGCTGGGGTCGGTGAGCAACGCAGTGGTTCAGGCGGCAACGGTGCCGGTCATCGTCGCGCGACAGTAGCGGCCGACGGCCGGCACGCTCACCCCGTGCCGCGCTTCGAGCGACACACCGCCACGGGCACCGGCGAATGATGCAGCATGTTCAGGCTTGTCGACCCCAGGACGGTCGCCGCCAGCGGCGCGCGCCCACGGCTGCCGACGATGACCAGCTGCGCGTCGGACAGCTGTTGCAGCAGTGCGCGACGGGGCCCGAGGGCATCGACGAGCACATTCACGCTGACCTCCGGGTGTGCCCGGCGGTAGGGTTCGACGGCCCGATTCAGGGCGTTCACCTGCTCCAACTCGACAGCTCCCCAGTCGATCAAGAAGGGAATCGAGACCTCACCGGCAGGCACCCGCATCGACCATGCGTGCACCGCCTGCACCGGAGCCCCGAGCGCCGCAGCCAGTTCGAAGGCCAGATCCAGCGCGGCGTCGCTGGAGCCATCCACTCCGACCACGATGGGTTGTGTTGTCGGTCTGAGGATTTCCCCACGCCAGGCGACCACCGGGCAATCCGCGTGGCCGCACAGGTCAAGCGTGAGCGATCCGACCAGCAGTGCCGCACCGGGTGATACGTCGTCGCAGCCCAGTACCAGCAGCCGGGCGTTCCGGCTGAGGGCCTGCAACGCATCCTCGACGGGCTCATCGAGGGCGACGGTGCTGATCTCCAGGTCTGGGTGGTCACGTCGGACCGCCTCTTCCGCGGTCTTGAGGATCATCGGCGCCGCCTCACGTTGGGCGCTGACGCTGGCCGCGGCGACAGCGGCCATCACATCACTGAATTGATGCCGGTCGTGGGACATGGCATGCACGATCTGCAGTGGTGTTCCCAGGTGATGTGCGAGCGCACCCGCCCAGCGGGCCGCGTGCTGGGCGACGATCGTGCCGTCCACGCCGACAATGATCGGCGCTGCGTTGTCATCCATGGTGCGACGGTCCTTCCGTGATCCTCGATGGGTTGACGGACTCCAAGAGCAGCCGCTGTTCGGCGGCGGCCACCACCCGGCGGGTGGCGACGGCGGCATCGGGGTTCACCGAGATGGACGAGATGCCCAGGCGAACAAGCTGTTCGGCGAATGCCGGGTTCGCCGAGGGCGCTTGCCCACACAGCGAGGAAGGCACACCGTGTCTGCGGGCCGTGGCGATGATGCTCCCGATGGCGTCCAGGACGGCGGCGTCGGACTCATCGAAGACCTCGGCGCAGAGCTCCGAGTCGCGGTCCACCCCGAGCATCAGCTGGGTGAGGTCGTTGCTGCCGATCGACACACCGTCGATACCCATGGCGATATACGCCGGCAACCAGTGCACCACCGACGGCACCTCGGCCATGACCCAACGGTGCAGCCCACGTTGCCCGCCGAGCCGGCTGGCGTCCACGAGTCCCAGGCACTCTTCGAGTTCCCACCGGGTGCGCACGAACGGGATCATCAGATGGACATTCGGGTACTGGTCGCGCACCTCGGCCAGCGCCGCCAGTTCCAGTGCGAACAGGGCCGGGTCCTTGATGTAGCGGTAGCACCCCCGATACCCGATCATCGGATTGTGTTCGACCGGTTCGTAGTCGGGTCCGCCGACGAGATCGCGGAACTCGTTGCTGCGGAAGTCGGTGGCCCGATAGATGACCGGCCGTGGGTGGAACGCCGCGGCAATGCGGGTGATGGCCGTGACCATCGCCGCGATGATGGTGCGCTGTTCACCGCGCCCGATCAATGCGTGTGGATGCTGCCCACCGAGCGCATCGGTGAGCATGAGTTCGGCGCGCAGCAGCCCCACACCGTCGACATCGGTGGCCGCAACGGCCTCGACCTGATCCGGTAGCGCCATGTTCACGTAGATCCGGGTCGCGGTGACCGGCGCGGCGGGCCGCTCGGTGATGCCGGAGCGAATCTCGCGCACCGACACCGATGCCGGTGTCGCCGCCGCGGTCTGGATCTGGCCTCGCGTGCCGTCCACGGTGACCATGGAGCCGGGCTCCAGGATGGTGGTGGCCGAGCGGGCACCCACCACGCAGGGGACCGCGAGTTCACGTGCGACGATCGCGGCGTGGCACGTCATGCCGCCGCTCTCGGTGACCAGTGCACCCGCTCTTCGGATCGTCGGCAGCCAGTCCGGGTTCGTCATCGGTGCCACCAGGATCTCGCCGTCGCGCAGTTCTTTACCCTCATGCGGATTTTGCAGCACCCGCACACGGCCGGTCGCTGTGCCGGGAGCGGCGGCCAGGCCACGCAGCAGCACCCCGGTGCCGGCCCGATCGGAGCCGGAATCCGGCGCCACCTCGACGCCGAGGGTGGTGATCGGCCTGGCCTGCACCAGCCATGTGGTGTTGCCCTCGATGGCCCATTCGATGTCCTGGGGTTCCGCATAGTGACGCTCGACGGCCAGTGCCAGTTCGGTGAGACCGGCGAGGTCCGTGTCGGAGAGCACCCGCGCGGTGGCTTGCGCTGCTTCCAGTTCGACGATCGCGTCGCGTCCGTCGGCACCGCGAACGATCTTGAACGGTTTGGTCCCGATGTTGACGTCGATCACTCGCCCGGATGCCTTGTCGATGACATAGGTATCCGGTTGGACCTTGCCGGACACCACCACCTCCCCCTGTCCGTACGCGGCTTCGACCACGATGTGGCTGCGGTCTCCGGTGCTGGGGTCGGCGGTGAACGCGACGCCCGCGCGGTCCGCGGGGACCATCCGCTGAACCACCACGGCCATCTCTGGGTCGCCGGTGAACCCGCGGCTGGCCCGATAGGTGAGAACCCGCGGCGTGAACAGTGAGGCCCAACAGGCCACCACGGCTCCCAGGAGTTCCGATTCACCGGTGATGTTGGTGATGGTCCGGTTCATGCCCGCAAAGGAGGCGTCGCTGCCGTCTTCTCCCGCGGCGGAAGACCGCACGGCCAGCACCGGATCCGCGCCGAGCTCACGGTAGGCCGCGAGTACTTCGGCCCGCAGATCGTCGGTCATACCCGACGACAGCACCAGGTGGCGCATGCGTGTGCAGAGTTCGTCGAGACGCGCGTTGTCCTCGACGTGTGCGAGTGCTTCGCGATGCAGCGCCGCGAGGTCCGCGTCGACGCCGCCGGACCGCATCGAGGCGCGATAGGCGCCGCAGGACAGCACGAAGCCGGGCGGGACCGGTAAGCCGGCTGCGATGAGCTCGCCCAGATTTGCGCCTTTACCCCCCACGCTGTCGGCGTCGCTCACCCGGATATCGGCAAGACTGCGTAGCACCGGTGTTGCGATACCGGTCATTTCGGCACCGTCAGCAAGACCTTGAGTGCCCCCGTCGCGGTCGGCCGGCTGAAGACGTCATACGCGGCTTCGAATTCGTCGAAGGTGAAGCGGTGCGTGGTCATCGCCGTGGTGTCCAGGCGCCCGCCCGCCACCAGATCGATCAGTGTCGGTGTGCAGTACGTGTCGACCAGCCCGGTGGTGATGGTGAGATTCTTGATCCAGATGTCTTCGAGGTGCAGTGTCGCCGGTGCGCCGTGCACCCCGATATTGGCGACGTGGCCGCCGGCCCGGGTCAGCCGAACGGCGTCCTCGAAGGTGCCCGGTGTGCCGACGGCCTCCATGACGCAGTCGGCACCGAGGCCGCCGGTCAACCGGTCGATCACCGCCCGCGCCGACTCCGCGCCGGGATTGACCACCACATCGGCACCGAAAGTGCGTGCGGCCTCGAGTCGGGAGTCGGCCACGTCGATGGCGACGATGGTTCGCGGGCTGTGCAGCCGGGCGGTGAGTATCGCTGCCAGGCCTATCGGTCCGGCGCCCACGATGGCCACCACGTCACCCGGCCGGACAGCGCCGTTGAGCACACCCACCTCGTAGGAGGTGGGCAGGATATCGGCCAGCATGACCATCTGTTCGTCGCTGACTCCCTCGGGCACCTTGTGGGTCGAGTTGTCGGCGAACGGAACCCGCACGTACTCGGCCTGTGTCCCGTCGATGTGGTGCCCGAGAATCCACCCGCCGCCGCCGAGGCACTGGCCGTAATGCGCCTCGCGGCAGTAACGACATTTTCCGCACGAACTGATACAGGACACCAGCACACGGTCCCCGATATCGAGGGTCTCGACCGCCGTTCCGACGGCGGTCACGGTGCCGACGGCCTCGTGGCCCAGAACCCGACCCGGGGTTACCTCGGGCACATCACCTTTCAGGATGTGCAGATCGGTGCCGCAGATCGTGACGGCGTCGACGCGCACGATCACGTCAGCGGGATGCTGGAGCGCAGGGTCGGGCACCTCTTGCCATGATGGCCGTCCTGGTCCTAGGTAGACGAGAGCTTTCACAACGGGTCCCTTCTGTTCTGGAGTTTGATATGCCGGCCGCGTCGATCAAATTCCGGTGCAACAGATTTGCCGCGCTTCGGCGGTGCTCACATGCAGCGGGCGGCTGGTATCCAACCGATGGGCGCTCACCCAGTCATCCGGGTCGGGGGTGAGCGGGGCGGCCATCTCCACCGTCACATCGGAGGAAGAGTCGTCCCGTGTCGCGATGCGTGCCTTGGCATCCTCGAGACCCGTCCTGCATACGAACTCGACGACCGGCAGCGAAAGATCATCGGCGATGGCATGCGCCGCACGGCGGTGCCGGGGATCACGCCAGGTCCCGTCCAAGATCACCGTCTGGCCACCGGCCAGTAGCCGTTGCGCTCGCCGGCAGACCTCGTCATAGACGAGATCTACGTTCTCCGGGGTGTACAGGCCCGCTCGCAATGTACCGGCGGACCCACTGATTCGACCGCCCTGCTGCAACTCGCGCCGGGTGTCATCGGTCGAGATCACCTGTGCCCCGATGTCGGCGGCCAATGATCGGGACAAGGTCGACTTCCCCGTGCCGGGGCCGCCTCCGATGATGATCAGCCGGACCGCTGCCATCCGGAGATGTTCTCGTGCGATGCAGAGGTGCCTGCGGGCATCGTCGCGAACTTCGGCGTGCCCCTGCAGCACACGGATGCAGTCGACTTTGGCGCGGACCACCGCGCGGTAGGCGATGTAGAAGTGGACCAGCGCCGGTGGGGCCTGATCGTCGGCCCGACGCTCATACTGATCCAGGAAGTACGCGCCGAGGTCTTTGTGCCCCAGGAACTCCAGGTCCATCGCGAGGAACGCGGCATCGTCGATACCGTCGACATAGCGCAGGTGATCGTCGAACTCCAGGCAGTCCAGCAGCGCGGGGCCCTCGGGCAGACAGTAGACGTCGGCGGCCAACAGGTCACCATGGCCGTCGACGATCCGGTGTTCCTCGATGCGCCGCCCGAACAGGGCCCGTCGGCTGGAGACGAATGCGGTGAGCAGCCGTTCCAGTTCGACGACCCCGTCGACGGCGAGGATATCGGGCGCGTAGCTGCGCAGTTCGGCCAGGTTCTCGCGCCAGCGGGCGGTGACGGCGTCCACCGTCGCGCAGGTGTCGATGAGGTGATTGCGCTCGGCGGTCCGATGGAAATGGGCCAACAGGGTGGCGATCTGTTCCAGCTCGGTCTCGACAGATGTGCCATCGGTGACCAACCTCGCCAGGCACCGTGAGTCCGGGTGGCGGCGCATCACGATGACCGGTTCGCCAGGACCGTCGGACATTCCGACCAGGTGCGCCACGCCGAGATAACTCGCGGGTGCCAGGCGCCGGTTCAGGCTCACCTCGCGCCGACAGACTCTTTCGCGTACTTCGGTGGTGCTGAAGTCCAGGAAGTCGGTGACCACCGGCTTCTTGACCTTGTACGCGCGATCGCCGATGAGTACGACCAGACCGGTGTGGGTTTCCCGGATCTCGGGGGCACCGACCGACTCGAAGGTCTCCGCGAGCCGATCGGGCGGTGCATTCATACCCACCATCGTCGTTTCCGGCCGAGGGTGCCGGAAACGGCCGAGCGGCCCCGGCCGGGTAGCAATGGTCCTCGCTCTGAAGGGCACAAAGACCCTTCAGACTCACGGTGCCGCAGGCCCGGTGGAAGATCCCGCCAGATACTTGTTGGCAGTCGCCATCGCCGCCTTCACCTGTCGGCCGGCCTGTTCGAGGTTGGACAGGAACTCCGCGTCATAGTTGTTCGGTGTCTGCTCGATCACCGACAGGCACATGTGCGCGGCAGCATGCGCATCCGCCGCCGCGGCACCCAACTCTGCGCTCAGATCCCCCACGGGTGCGGGCAAATGCGCCGGAACCTGCACGGCGGCAACATCGTGCATCACCTGACATGCCGACGAGAGCGCGACGGGTTCCCCGCGGCGCAACGCTCTTTGCGTCTCGTCGAGAACGGCCTGCAGCGCAGCAACGTCCGGCTCAGCCGCGTTCCACCATTGCGAGAACGCCGCACGCCGGCTGTCCTCGACATCCGGTACGCCGGTGGCGTCGTCGGCCCGGTCGGTCATGAGTATCACCGAAACGATGAGCAGGGCGAAGGTGACCATGAGCACCAGTACGGCGGCCAACGCCCGGGGAGTGTGTTTTGTGTTCGGCGCGTTCATGATTCAGCCCAACATCGATACGTGTTCGTCGCGCCCATCGACCGATGTCGCCACCGGCCGATCTCTGTCTTCCCCGTACCGTCCATCGGCCTGCTCCTTGCCTCGGTAGTCCCGCCCAGACGCTATCCACGACAAGTGAGCTCACACTAGGGCCGAAAGTCGCTGATGCAGATCGTTCTTCGCGATGACTACCACCCACCTGGACCGAGGTTCACGAGATGGACCTTTGCCGCCATGGTGGTGACTTTCGGCTCCGCCGGCCCATGGGTCCGGCTCCATACCATGAGTCGCATATCCAGCAATGAGGGAGGATGCCAACATGTCTGGCGCCAAGATCATCGTCGGGATCGACGGATCCGCACAAGCCGGGCGGGCCGCGCTGTGGGCGATCGACGAAGCGGTATCCCGCAATGCCACGCTGCGGCTGATCTACGTGGTCCGCACCGACCTGTCGGGCACGTTGATGGCCGCCGAGTACGTCACTGCCGTCGCAACAGCGAAGCACGCCCTGGGCGCCGCACGGGAACGCATCGCCGAACGCGACAGCGCGGTGACGGTCGGCACGAAGATCGCCCATGGCTCACCGGCGGGAGTTCTGCTCGCCGAGTCCGGTGATGCCGAAATGGTCTGCCTCGGATGGTCGGGCATGAACCGGATGGCCGCGGCCCTGATGGGTTCGACGGCGACTTCGGTCGCCGCCGGGGCCACGTGCCCGGTGGCAATCGTGCGCACCCCATCCGACGCCGGCACCGGCGAGGCCCCACCGAAATGGGTCATCGTGCCGGTCGGCGCGAGCTCCCGCGACGACGGCTCGGCGATCGCTGAAGCCGTTACCGAGTCGCGACACCGGGGATGGCCGGTACTGGCGGTGTGGACCGACTCCGGAAACGACGAGAGCCGCGTGGACGCGGTGAACCAACTGACGTCGCGCTGCAGGCAACGGTTCCCGGATGTGCACATCTACCCCGTGGCGACCAGTTCCGGATTGGCCGAGTTCCTCGGTACCAGTGAGGAACTCGGCGGAGTGGTCATCATCGACGGTGACAGCGCCCCGGACGTGCCCGCAGCCGTCAACAGGATCGGTCATGCGACTCCCGCGGAGCTCGCTGTCGTCGTGGCGCATACCGGGTCCGGCCGGCCCGCGACGCCGGCCGCAGCCCGAACCCGAGTGACCCACGGCCCCGGCGTCAGCTCCTGACGTCGGACACCGACTGTATCGGCACGGACTCGAAAAATCGCTCCACCTGCCCGCGGTCGAACACCGAGGTCCCCGGCGTCTGCAGCTTTGCGGTCGCGGCGGCGACGCCGTAGCGCACCGACCGGTCCAACGTCCAGCCGCGCACCAGACCGACGGTGAGGCCGGCAACCATCGCGTCTCCGGCTCCGACACCACTGGCGGCCACCACCGGGATCGCCGGGAACCGGGTGCACTCCGACGGTGTCACCAGAAGCGAGCCCTGCGCGCCGAGAGACACCAGAACGGCTGCTGCGACACCGTTGTCGATCAGTTCACGGGCGGCCTGCGTCTGTTCCTGCTCGGTCTCCAGCGCCCGGCCACTGCATTCACGAAGCTCCCGCACACTCGGTTTCAGCAGAAACACACCCGACGTGACGTGCGCCAACCCACCCCCGGAGGTGTCCAGGATCAACGGCACACCGGCGCGCGCGCAGACGCGCGCGACGCGCTGATAGAAGTCCGGCGGCGCGCCGAGCGGCAGACTGCCACTGGCGACCACGAACCGAGCCGACGCGGCGTCGCGTTGCAGGACGTCGAGGCAGCGGGCCTGCTCGTCGTCATCGACCGACGGCCCGGGCAGCACGAAACGGAACTGCATGCCCGAGCCACGGTCGTTGACCGTGAAGCTCTCGCGCGTCGTGCCCCGGATACCGACCGGGCTGGAGTCGACACCGGAAGCCGTCACCAGGTCGGCGAGGCGCGCCCCGGTGTGGCCACCCGCGGTGAAGACCGCCGACACCGACGCCCCGAGTACCCGTGCGAAGCGCGCCACGTTGATGCCGCCGCCGCCCGCGTCGTATCTTTCGCCCCGACAACGAACTTTCTCGGTGGGCCGCACCTCGTCGGCATCGACGGTGATGTCGAGCGCAGGGTTCATCGTCAGGGTGACGATCGACGGCAGGGTCACGGGCCGCCGCGGCCACGATGGGTGCTACCGATGCCATTGCTGCCTTGCTGCGCCGTATTTTTCGTCATCCCAGCACTGGATCTTCGACGGGCAGAGCCGACGCCGGGGTGACACTGAACCGAAATCGTCTGCCCGTGACGTTGCGCGGCCGGACCCGGACAAAATGCGGCTTCTCCGAAGCTGTCCAGGGAACCACCCCGGCCCGTTCGGCCTCGGCGATGTCCTCGTCGCTGCGTATCGAGCGTGCAACTCCCGCCACGATGACGCTCCAGCCTTCGCTCGAACCATGCCCGTCCGCTTCGAACAGGACATTGTTGTTGACCGCCGCACTGACCAGCTTGGTGCCTGGTGCCGTACGGAACACGATGGTCCGATCCTGCACGGCGTAGTTCACCGGGAAGATCGCCGGGTTGCCGTCGGTGGTGGTCACCAACCGGCCAAGCGCTGCGCCCGCCAGCAGATTCCAGCACTCGGTCACGGACAGGATCGTCATCGAGTGGTCATCGTCGGTCATGTGTCGACTGTAGGCAGCTCACCCCCTCCCCGTCTGAGGTACAAAGTCCCTTGTTCGACACACCAAGGACTCATGAACGGGCGCCGACGCTGCCCTAACGTCAGATCAACCCGTTCACAGGAGTACCAAATGTCGCCATCGTCAACTCGATTCGGAATACTCGTCGGCATCGACGGCTCCCCTGAATCACTGGCAGCGGTGCGCTGGGCGGGCCGTGAAGCGGTTCTGCGTCGCCGCCCCGTCACCCTGATGCATGTCGTTTCGCCGATCATCGTCAGCTGGTCGATAGAGGCTGTGCTGTCGGACTATCAAGGGTGGCAGGAAGACAACGCCGACGCCGTCATCAAACTCGCGCAGCAGGCTCTGTCTGCCGTAGTGGACGGTTCACCGGCACCGGAGGTCCTGGTCGAACGTCGTCACGACGGTGTGATGACGGAGCTCACCGAGGCCTCGGGCAGCGCCGATCTGATCGTCATCGGCAGTCGCGGACTCGGCCCGGTCGGTGGAGCCGTACTGGGCTCGGTGAGTCGCGGCCTGCTGCACCACGCACGGTGTCCATTGGTCGTTGCCAAAGACGGCGTGGTCAGAAGCACCGACGGTGATCTGCCGGTCTTGCTCGGAATCGATGGCTCACCGTCGTCGGAGGCAGCAATCGGGTTCGCCTTCGCCGAGGCCTCACGCCGCGGAGTCGACCTCGTCGCGTTGCATGCCTGGAGCGACGTCGCGCTGTTTCCATTTCTGGGCATGGATTGGCACAAGTTCGAAGACCAGGGCCACGAGATCCTCGGAGAGCGGCTGGCCGGCTGGCAGGAGCAGTATCCCGACGTCACGGTCCACCGGCGCATCGTGTGCGACAAGCCGGCGCGCTGGCTGATCGACGAGTCCAGGCATGCTCAACTGGTGGTGGTCGGAAGCCGGGGTCGGGGCGGGATTTCCGGAATGTTGCTGGGTTCGGTCAGCACCGCTGTTGCCGAATCCGCGTCGGCGCCCGTGGCGGTGGTCCGCGCCTGAGCGGCACTCACGCGGAATTGTCGGTGGCGATCTCGGTGAGATGAGATCTCCATACATCTGTGGCACTGCGCGACTGTCGGCCGTCGCGGTGGCCTCGAACGATCTCGGGGGCAAAAGTCCCAACGTTGCGAGCCGTACGCCCGCACTGCCGAATGGCACGAGGGCGGGGTCGCGGCGGCTGCCCGACCTACCCCGCGGGCGTAATCACGGCGAGGTCGCCGTCAAGGCGCCGGTAGAGCACGCTGGCACGCCCCGCCGCCGCGTCGATATAGAACAGGAAGGGCAGATTCATCAGGCCCATGCGCTCCACCGCTGCCTCCTCACGCAGGCAAGGCACCGGATGCGGGCTGATGCTGACCGGCAGCTGAAATGGCGCCACCTGGTCGGCGAGCGCGGGGGCCACCAGGGCGAGGCGCAGCCCCATCGGTGCACTGCGGTATACGACAGCCGCTGCAGCACTGCCGATCTCGTTGAAGAGGTGGAAGTCATAACCCAGCATCTCCATTTCGACGACGGCTTCGTCGACGGTGCACGGGGCCATGGCGTAGCTTTTGTGCCTGCTGATCCGGGCCGCACCGGATATCGGCGGGCGCTGCGCGCCGGACTCCGCGGCGTGACGCCAGGGGGGCGCCGCATCTGGTCCGCGGTGCGGTTCCCACAGCTCGCACACGTGCTCGAGACGCCGCCGCATCAGCGCCTCCAGTTTGTCGATCGCTTCATGGGCGGTGGCGGCCTCGACCTGGGCGCGAACAGCACGTCCCCGCACATCCATGTTGGCCTGTGCGATCACCGCATGCGCATCGACATCGCGACGGCCCCGGGTCAGTCTGAGGCGCGCGTGGGTGATCGGGTGACGGGTGAATCGCCCGAGACCGCCGATCTTGATTCGCCCGTACTCCACGGCGCCGGGGAAGACTCCGTGAATCGTGATATCGAGGTCGAAGGCTGGTACCGCATCTACTCCGTTGGACATGTCTCTCTTGGTACCCCCGCGCGGTTCGGTCGGTAAGGGCCCAAAGTCATCGGCTTCCCGCCACCCCGCCCAGTTGTGGACGGCCTCTGGCCTTCCCGGACCAACGACCCCGATCGGCGGGGACTTCGGTCCCTAGCCGGCGACGGCGGACGGGTGCTCAGATGACTGGTAACTCCCAGGGAGTCGGCGGCTCCCGGGAAGCACATCGCCCGGCACCACAGCAACCGCCGAACGGAGGTCATGGTGGCAAAGCAGCGCCCCGCACTGGCAGCGCTCTCGGCCGTGGTGGGCCTCACCGCGTTGTATCGCGTGCACCTGAGACCGTGGCTCTACACCTGGGGAGCACGCGCCGACGAGGTTCGAGCCACGCTGCCGGGAGACGAACTGGTCCAAGCGCCCGGCCCGCGAACGACCCGCGCGGTGAGCGTTGACGCTTCCAGCGCCGACATCTGGCCGTGGTTGGCCCAGATCGGCGAAGACCGGGGCGGGTTCTACAGCTACTCGCTGCTGGAGCGCGCGGTCGGCGCCGACGTTCACAACGCCGATGCCATCCATCCCGAATGGCAACACGTGCACGTCGGCGACACGGTCTGGTTGGCCCGCCGATATGGTCCGGCGGCCCGCCAGATGGTGGCCGCGGTGCAGCGTCACTCGCATCTGGTGCTGATGTCCCCTGCCGACTTCGAGCGTGTTCGACGCGGCCAGAAGGCCTCGGGATCGTGGGCCTTCGTCCTCCGGCAGGAAATCGGCGCTACCCGATTGCTGGCACGCGGCAACGGCGGCGCGGCCGGCCACTTCTGGTTCGACATCGCGCATTTCGTGATGGAACAGAAGATGCTGCGCGGTATCGCGCGGCGGGCGAGCTCGGGCACCAGGACCGTCACGCATGTCGCTGCGCCGGCAGGGGCCATTGTCCCCTGCCGGCGGTGACCAAAGCCTCCGTCCGGCGGGCGGCGACGCGCTCTACGTTCGAAACGGGGCGGCACCATTGCGGTCCGTGCCACGCCGGATCGCCGATTCGAGGAGTTTGAGATGACGTCACACCGAGGGATCGTGGTGGGAGTCGACGGTTCGAAGGAGAGCGAATCAGCTGTCGATTGGGCCGCGCGCGAGGCTGCCCTGCACAAGGTCGGGCTCACCCTGGCACACGTCCTGCCCGACGATCGACTACGCACCTGGTACGAGATTTCGATCGGGGACCAGCTGGAACGGATCGCCACGCAGCGCAGTCGCGAGATCCTGGCCCGGGCGACGGCGATCGCCGAGCAGGCTGCCGCCGCCTCAGGCCCGCTACCGATCACCGAACACCTCGTCGAGGGCAATGCCGTGTCGACGATGTCGGACCTGTCCAAGGGCGCGCAGCTGGTGGTGGTGGGCAGTCGGGGGCTCGGCCGCGTCGGTCGTGCTGTGCTCGGGTCGGTCAGCGCCGGGCTGCTCCGGCACGCTCATTGCCCGGTCGCGATGATTCACGCCACGACGGATGCGCAGCCGCGGTCCGGGCGGGGCCCCATCGTGGTGGGTATCGACGGCTCGCCCGCCTCGGAGGCGGCGGTCGCGGTGGCCTTCGAGGAAGCCTCGCTGCGCGGGGTCGAGCTGATCGCGGTACACGCGTGGAGCGACCTGACGGTGTACGCGTACCCCAACGACGAGTGGATGACGCTACGGCCGCGGGCCGAAGAGATACTGGCCGAGCGGCTGGCCGGCTGGCAGGAGCGCTATCCCGACGTCGCGGTCCGACGGGTGGTGGTCCGGGACCATCCCGCTCACCAGCTGCTCGTGCACGCGGAGTCGGCGCAACTTGTGGTCGTCGGAAGTCACGGCCGCGGCGGGTTCGCCGGGATGTTGCTCGGATCGGTCGGGGCCGCCGTCGCGCAGGCCGCCCGCACTCCCGTCATCGTTGCGCGCTCGTCCTGATCGGGGGGTCTACTGCTGCGCTTCTGCGGTGGCCTTGATCGCGGCGAGCGTGGCGGGAATACCGCTGAGCGCCAACGCGGATCGCTGAGCGATCTGCGCATCGGCGTCGTCACCGAACCGCTCGCGAAACCCCTCAAGGCCCTTGGGCAGGAATCGCCAGTACTGGGTGAGTCGTGATCCGGCTTCCTGCGGCTCGACACTGAAACCCCAGCGCACCCAGCCGTTGTTGACCTCCCACGCGAACTCGCGTCCGGGTTCGGCAACGACCACCTGGCTGCGCGTCTCCCAGGTTCTTTCGGGAAGGACGTTACGGCCGGTGAACCACGCCCCCACCACGGCACCGGCGCCGGGTTCGTCCCACCAGCAGGCCTTGCACACCGGACTCCACTCCCCGATCCGGGTGACATCTGAGACCAGCGCGTAGACCGCAGCCGGGGCGCGCGCGACGGCAACGGAGTCGGAGAATTCGAGGACGGTCATCCTCGGAGTCTAGGAACCCCGGGACGGATGCCGTGTTCGCCCTCGGCGATGCCGTCCCCGAACCGGACATCCGGGGGAGAATTTCGTCAGACCAGCGGCGCATACTTATAGGCAATGCCCGGATCTGAGAACCAACCCCGTTTACCCGCAATCCTGACGGTCGATGACGACCCGGCCGTCTCCCGTGCGGTGGCCCGCGACCTGCGCCGCCACTATGGCGAGCGCTACCGCATCATCCGTGCGGAATCCGGCGCCGACGCCCTGGAGGCCCTCAAGGAACTCAAGTTGCGCGGCGACACCGTCGCCGTGTTCGTCGCGGACTACCGGATGCCGCAGATGAGCGGTATCGAATTCCTCGAGAAGGCGATGGAGTTCTTCCCGATGGCCCGCCGCGTGCTGCTCACGGCCTACGCCGACACCCACGCCGCGATCGACGCGATCAATGTCGTCGACCTGGACCACTATCTGCTCAAGCCGTGGGATCCGCCGGAGGAGAAGCTCTATCCCGTCATCGACGGCCTGCTCGAGGAGTGGCGCTCGGTCGGAGACCGCGGCATGCCCTACACCAAGGTCATCGGTCACCGGTACAACGACCGTTCCTGGGAGGTGCGCCAGTTCCTGGCCCGCAACGAGTACTCGTTCCGCAGCGTGAACGCCGACGAGCCCAAGGGCCAGCAACTGCTCCAGGCCGCCGGCCTCGATGACAGCGTTCTTCCGGTGGTCATCACCGAGAAGGGCCACACGATGGTCGCACCCAGCGACGCGGAACTGGCCGCGCTGCTCGGGTTGTCCACCAGTCCGCAGCTGGACATGTACGACCTCGCGGTGATCGGCGGCGGTCCCGCCGGCCTGGCCGCCGCGGTATACGGCGCTTCCGAAGGCCTCAAGACCGTCCTCATCGAGAAGGCCACCACCGGCGGGCAGGCCGGCCGCAGCTCGAAGATCGAGAACTATCTCGGCTTCGAGAACGGCGTCGCGGGCGCCGTGCTGACAACGACCGCCCGGCGGCAGGCCGAGCGCTTCGGCGCCGAGGTCATCACGACGCAGGAGGCCGGCCGGCTCAAGACCGGCGGTATCGGTGCGGCCCACACCGTCCACCTCAACGATGACCAGACCATCGGCGCCCGCGCGGTGATCCTGGCCACCGGCGTCGATTACCGCCAGCTCGAGATCACCGGATGCTGGGAAAACCCCGACTCCCCCGGGGACAACTACATCGGCCGTGGCGTCTACTACGGCGCGTCCGTGGCCGACAACAACGAATGTGCGGGCGAGGACGTCTACATCGTCGGCGGCGCCAACTCGGCGGGCCAGGCCGCGATGTACATGTCGCAGACGGCCAAGTCGGTCACCATGCTGATCCGCGGCTCGTCGCTGGAGGCCGGGATGTCGCAGTACCTCGTCGATCGCATCAACCGGACCGACAACATCACGGTCAGGACATGTACCGAGGTCGTCGACATCACCCCGGGCGACGGTTTCCTGTCCGGGCTGGTTCTCCTCGACAAGCGGACCGGCGAAACCGAACCCGTTCCGTGCAACCGGATGTGTTGTTTCATCGGGGCCACGCCCCGCACGGAATGGCTGGAGGAAGCGGGAATAGCTCGCGACGATAACGGCTTCATATTGTCGGGGCCGGATCTCCGCGACAAGGTCGGCTGGACGCTGGACCGGCCGCCGCATCACCTGGAGACGAGCGTTCCCGGCGTATTCGTCGCCGGTGACGTGCGTTCGGAGTCCGCCAAGCGGGTGGCCGCCGCCGTCGGTGAGGGTTCGATGGCAGTGATGTTGGTGCACAGGTATCTGGCGGAAGCCTGAGAGGACGCGAGCAATGGGCGCACAGAACGGTGAAGAGTGTGTGCGTGACGAGTTGCGCACCCTGTTCCTCTTCGAGCAGCTCTCCGATGAGCAGCTGGACATCCTGTGCGAGGCCGGCCATATCCAGTATTTCCCGGCGGGCCCGCTCGTGGTCGAGGGCGAATCGGCGACCTGCTTCTACGTGTTGATCGACGGTGAGCTGGTCATGTCGAAGCGCTCCGGCGGCGTCGACATCCAGACCAACCGCACCTCCCAGCGCGGCGTGTACTTCGGTGCGTGGTCGGCCTACATCCCCGGCGAGGAACAGCTCTACCAGGCCTCGGTGCGGCTGGTCACCAAGTCACGGGTGTTCGTGCTGCAGGCAGACACCTTCGCCGAGTTCATGCGCCAACAGTTCCCGATGGCGGTGCACCTGATGGAGGGCCAGCTGGTCGGCGGCCGGCGCCAGAGCCAGATCATCGGGCAGCGCGAGAAATTACTGGCGCTGGGCACCATCACGGCGGGCCTGACCCACCAGCTCAACAACCCGGCCGCCGCAACGGCGCGCGCCGTCTCGGATCTGCGCGAGACGGTCGGCAAGATGCGGCACAAGCTGTCGATGCTCGCGGATGGAAAGTTCAGCCCAGAGGCGCTGCGGGTCCTGGTCCGCATCCAGGACGACGTGGCCGAGCAGGTCGCCAAGAACCGGGACGTCGAGCTCTCGGCCCTGGAGGCCTCGGATCGCGAGGATGCGATCGGCGATTGGCTGGAGGACCACGACATCATCGGCGCCTGGGATTACGCGCCGACTTTCGTCGAGGCGGGCCTGGACACCGACTGGCTGGAAAAGGTCCTCACCTCCGTCGACGATGTCGACGCCACCGCGTCGCTGCAAGGTGCCATCGGTTGGCTGAAATACACCATCGACAACGAGCTGCGGATGAACGAGATCGCCGAGGCCAGCAAGCGGACCTCGGCGCTGCTGGCCGGCGCCAAGCAGTACTCGCAGATGGACCGTGGTGCCTACGGCAGCGCCGACGTACACGAGCTGCTGCGCAGCACCATCATGATGTTCGGCGACAAGATCGGCGGGCCCGGCAAGGGCAGGCCGGTGTCCATCGTCAAGGACCTGGACAAGACACTGCCCGAATTGCAGTGCTACCCAGGTGATCTCAACCAGGTGTGGACCAACATCATCGACAACGCGATCCAGGCGATGCAGGGGCGCGGGACGCTGACGATCCGCACCGCGCGGGAGAACGAACAGATGATCCGGGTGGAGATCTGCGATGACGGCCCGGGTATCCCGGAGGATGTCATCGAGCGCATCTTCACCCCGTTCTTCACCACCAAGCCCTTCGGTGAGGGCACCGGCCTCGGCCTGGATCTGGCCTGGCGCATCGTGGTGGAAAAGCACGGCGGCAACATCTCGGTGCAGAGCAAGCCCGGTGACACCCGGTTCGCCGTGTGCCTGCCGCTGGTGGCACCGGCACCGGTCACACCGACTCCTGGTGAACTCTCGGCGGCCGGCACCGAATAATTTGCGACCAATCTGCGCGGATCGGAATGCGCACGGTTTCGGCCGCGGTTGACCTGACCATGAGCAAACCAGACTTGGGCACATTCGGGGTATTCGGCCACTACAGCCAGTGGCAGCAGCTTTCGCCGGAGCAGCTCCGCGATATCGAGGGCCTGGGTTACGGCGCGATCTGGGCCGGCGGCTCGCCGCCCGCCGAGCTCGAGTGGGTCGACCCGATCCTCGGCGCCACCGACTCCCTCCAGCTCGCGACCGGCATCGTCAACGTCTGGACCGCCGCGGCCGCCCCGGTGGCCGACTCCTTCCACCGCATCGAGAAGGAATACCCGGGCCGGTTCCTGCTCGGCATCGGCGTGGGCCACCCCGAGGCGCACACCGAATACCAGAAGCCCTACGACGCGCTCAACGACTACCTCGACGAGCTGGATCGGCACGGTGTGCCCAAGGACCGCATCGTGGTGGCCGCCCTCGGCCCGCAGGTCCTCAAGCTCTCGGCACGGCGCAGCGCCGGCGCCCACCCGTATCTGACCACCCCGGAGCACACCCGTGGAGCCCGCGAGCTCATCGGACCCGACGCCTTCCTCGCCCCCGAGCACAAGGTGGTTCTCACGACGGACGCAGCCAGGGCACGCCAGGTGGGGCGCAACGCGCTGGAGATCTATCTGAACCTCGCGAACTATCTCAACAACTGGAAGCGGCTCGGCTTCACCGATGCCGATGTGGCCAAGCCCGGCAGCGACGCGCTGGTCGACGCGGTCGTCGCCCACGGCACCACCGAGGCCGTCGCCGCACGCCTGCGCGAACACCTCAGCGCCGGTGCCGACCACGTTCCGGTTCAGGTGTTGACGGGTACTGACAAGCTGGTGCCTGCGCTCGCAGAACTGGCCGGCCCGCTCGGCCTGCAGTAACGAGACCCGGAATTCGGAATTAAGGACAACACATGACCGACGCTGTCACGCTCAAGCCCGACCTCGGCCGCTACGGCGTCTGGACGTTCGGTGTCCCCAAGCCCGCGCAGGCTGCCGAGATCGAAAAGCTCGGCTACGGCGCGCTGTGGATCGGCGGCTCGCCCAAGGGCGACCTCAACTATGTCGAGCCGATACTGGAGGCCACCGAGAATCTGCAGGTGGCCACCGGCATCGTCAACGTGTGGACGGCCGACGCCGAGGAGGTCGCCGAGGCCTATCACCGGGTGGAGAAGGCGTTCCCCGGCCGATTCCTGCTCGGCATCGGGATCGGGCACCCCGAGCACACCGAGGAGTACCGCAAGCCCTATGACGTGCTGGTGGAGTATCTCGACGCACTCGACGCGAAGAAGGTGCCGACCAGCCGCCGGGTGATCGCCGCGCTCGGGCCCAAGGTGCTCGCGCTGGCGGCCGCCCGCAGCGCGGGTGCCCATCCGTACCTGACGACCCCCCAGCACACCGGCCAGGCCCACAATCTCATCGGCAACACCGTCTTCCTGGCCCCCGAGCACAAGGTGGTGCTCACGCCGGACGAGCGCTTGCGCGAGGACCCTGATGCTGCCGCTGACGAGGCCCGCGAGGTCGGACGCGGCGCTGTCGACTTCTACCTGAACCTGAGCAACTACCTGAACAACTGGCGCCGGCTCGGTTTCACCGAGGACGATATCGCCAAGCCGGGCAGCGACCGGCTGATCGATGCGGTGGTGGCGCACGGCGACGCCGATGCCGTCGCGGCGCGACTGCATCAGCATCTGGAGGCCGGCGCGGATCATGTGGCCATCCAGGTACTGGGCGGCTGGGACAAGCTGATCCCGACGCTGGCCGAACTGGCGGGTCCGCTGGGCCTCAAGGGGTAGCCCGATAGGGTTTCACCCATGCGCCTGCTGGTCACCGGTGGCGCCGGGTTCATCGGCGCCAATTTCGTGCACCTGACGCTGCGCGAGAACCCGGACGCCGAGGTGACGGTGCTCGATGCCCTCACCTACGCCGGCAGCCGGGAGTCGCTGGCACCGGTGGCCGACCGGATCCGGCTCGTCGAAGGTGACATCACCGACGGCGAGCTGGTCACCGGGCTGGTCGCCGAGACCGACGCGGTGGTGCACTTCGCGGCGGAGACCCACGTCGACAACGGCCTGGCCGACCCGACGCCGTTCCTGCACTCCAATGTCATCGGTACCTTCACCGTGCTGGAGGCGGTGCGCCGGCACGGCGTGCGCCTGCACCACGTGTCGACCGACGAGGTGTACGGCGACCTCGCACTCGACGATCCGGCGCGGTTCGCCGAATCCACCCCCTACAACCCGTCGAGCCCGTACTCGTCGACGAAGGCCGCAGCCGATCTGCTGGTACGCGCCTGGGTGCGCTCGTACGGTGTGCGCGCCACGATCTCGAACTGCTCCAACAACTACGGCCCCTACCAGCACGTGGAGAAGTTCATCCCACGCCAGATCACCAACCTGCTGACCGGGCGGCGCGCGAAGCTGTACGGCGCCGGTGCCAATGTGCGGGACTGGATCCACGTCGACGACCACAATGCGGCGGTGTGGCGGATCCTGCGCGACGGCGCCATCGGCCGCACCTACCTGATCGGCGCCGACGGGGAACGCGACAATCTGTCGGTGCTGCGCACGCTACTGCAGCTGCTCGACCGTGATCCCGACGATTTCGACCGCGTCCCCGACCGCGCCGGCCATGACCTGCGCTACGCCATCGACGCCTCGGCGCTGCGCGACGAACTCGGCTGGCGCCCGGAGCACACCGATCTCGAGGCCGGACTGGCCGCCACCGTCGACTGGTACCGCAACAATGAATCCTGGTGGGGCCCTGTGAAAGCCGGCGTCGAGGCCCGGTACGCGGAGCGCGGCCAGTGACCGCCCGGGAACTGGCGGTTCCGGGCGCCTGGGAGATCACGCCGGCGCTGCACGCCGACGGCCGCGGCCTGTTCTTCGAGTGGTTCAGCGATCCTGCGTTCGCCGCGATGACCGGGCATCACTTCGACATGGCTCAGGCCAACTGCTCGGTGTCGGCGGCCGGCGTGCTGCGCGGTGTGCATTTCTCCGAGCTGCCGCCGAGTCAGGCCAAGTACGTGACATGTGTGCGCGGCGCAGTGTTCGACGTGGTGGTCGACCTCCGGGTCGGCTCCCCCACCTTCGGGCAGTGGGACGGCGTCCTGCTCGATGATCGCGAACGCAAGTCGGTCTACCTCTCCGAGGGGCTGGGCCACGCTTTCCTTGCCCTGGAGGATGATTCGACGGTGATGTACCTGTGCTCGGCCGGTTACGCGCCCCAGCGTGAGCACACCATCCTGGCCACTTCCCTGGGTATCGACTGGCCAGCGGACCGCCCACTGATCCTGTCCGAGCGCGATGCCGCCGCGCCCACGCTGGACGAGGTGCAGGCCGCCGGGTTATTGCCGTCGTGGGCGGACACCCGGGCTTTCGTCGCAGGCCTGCGCGCCCGAATGCCGTGATCTCTGCCGGTTCTCAGGTGTTCTTGGCGATGAAGCGACGGAACAACGGCCACGCGACCGCCAGGTTGTACAACGCGCCGACGATGACGTACGGCCACCAGGTACCCTGCTCGCTCGCGACCCAGAACGCCTTGGCCGCCCAGTAGGGCGGCAGCACGCCGAAAGCCAGGTTCCAGGCCGAGTCGATGAACCAGGGCAGACACGGCAGACCGGCGATCAGCATGCCGAGCGCTCGCATCATCGCGATACCCTGAATCTTGTTGCCCGCCACTGCCACGATCAGCAGCAAGGTCACCACCGCGGACAATCCGGCGAGCATCCCGATCGGTATGAGCACCGGGACCAGGCCCGGTTCCAGAATTCCGCTCAACGACATCGTGGCCACCACGTAGGCGGTGGTGACCAGCATGACCGTGGCGGCGCGGTACCCGAAGAACGTCGACAACGACACCGGCGCCACCCGAAGCGCTGTCAGGGTGCCGGCGTCCATCTCCTCGAGCACCAGGAACGCTGCCATTCCGCCGGCGATGATGATGCTGGTGAGCAGCAGAAATCCCGTGAGAATCAACGGGTAGTAGGGCACCAGGTCGAACTGCTGGCGCGCGGCGAGCATCTCGGTGAACATCGGTGTCAGAACCGCAACGCACGTTGTCCAGATGACCGGAGCGAGCACCAGCATGACCAGCAGGGGATCGCGGTAGGTGCCGCGAAGGTCGTTGCGGCCGAAGGCCGCCAGCGTACGGACGTGGCCGAAGGCCGCCAGCGTACGGACGTGGCCGAAGGCCGCCAGCGTACGGACGTGGCCGAAGGCCGCCAGTGCACGCGCAGATGGGACCGTCACAGCACTCCCGCCCTCTGCACCGCGTAGCGATCGAACAACGTGTGAGCGGCACGCCACAGCACGACCACGCACAGCACGGGATAGAGCACCGCGTAGAGCAGCTGCCAGCCGGTCAGGTCCACTTGGTCGAACGCGGCACCCAGCAGCAGCAGCGGCCCCTGCATCGGGAACACGTAGAGCACCGGGTTGGGCCACAGACCCGAATAGTGGACGACCGGCGGGACCAGCATGATCGCCAGCGGGATGGTGGCGGCCAGGAACCAGTCGGTGACCGCGGCGAAGGGCAGCGAGGTGATGAACCCGACGATCAGCATCAGCAGGGTGCCGAGCAGCACGCCGCCGAGCAACGGCACCGGCCGATAGGCGAGCCCGTCTGCGGCGGTCACCACGATCACCGCAACCAGCAGTGAAATCGCACTCAGTACAGCGAGTTTGGCGCTCAGATACTCCCAGAACCGTAACGGCGTCGACAGGAGTGCGCCCAGTGTGCGCTCCTGCTTGTCAAAGAAGACCGACCCGCCGATGAAGAAGAAGCCGATGATCGCGATATCGCCGGCCAGCACGTAGGGCTCGGCGACCGGACGCAGATCAGGTGGCATCGGTAGCAGTACGGCGAGCCAGATGAGCCCGGAGAACACACCCGCGTGCAGGAACTTCTGCCGGTACTGCAAGGTCAGTTCGAGTCGGATCGCCGTCCGTAGCCGGGTCATGTCAGACGCCTTCCGGTCACCTCGACGAAGACGTCGTCGAGGCTGGCTTCCCGGCTGTGGATGGTTTCGATGTGGTGATCACGCAGCACGGCATGGAATTCCGGGTCGTCCGCCAGGCCGTCCAGTCCGAATTCGGCGGATTCGAGCGCCTTGCCCGATCGATACTGCACCCGTATCCGACGTTGACTGCGCGCGATTTTCAGCTCGGCCGGGGTGTCGAGTGCCACGATCTGCCCATCGACCACGAACGCGACGCGGTCGCACAGTTCGTCGGCCGTCGACATGTCGTGGGTGGTGAGGAATATCGTCGCACCGCGTGCCTTCAGCGCCAGGATGATGTCCTTGACCTTGCGCGCGCTGACCGGGTCCAGCCCGGAGGTCGGCTCGTCGAGGAACAGCAGTTCGGGATTGTTGATCAGCGATCGGGCGAAGGTCAGCCGCATCTGCATGCCCTTGGAGTACTTGCCAACCCGGACCTTGGCTGCATCGGCCAGATCCACCGAATCCAGCAGTTCCATCGGGTCCACGGTGGGGCCGTCGTACAAGGATGCGAAGAACCGGAGGTTTTCCAGTCCGGTGAGCTTCTGATAGTGGTTGGGCAACTCGAAGGAGACGCCCACCCGCTGGTAGTAGTCCGGGCCCCAGTCGAGTGGGTCTCGGCCGAACACCGTGGCACTGCCGCCGTGGCCGCGGAGCAGCCCGATGAGCAGTTTCTGGGTGGTCGACTTCCCGGCGCCGCTGGGGCCGAGGAACCCGAAGATCTCACCCTGCCCGACGGCGAAATCCATTCCGCGGATGGCGGGTTCGACGGCCTTGGGATAGCTGAACGTCAGATCGTGGACGCGGATGACCTCCGGCGTGGCAGCCGGAGCGGACGGGGACAGCACGGGGGACACGGTCACCCTTCGGTCGGGCGTACCGCCGGACCCGGCGGTACGCAGCTGGATACCATCTCCGACCAGACTTCCCGGAACACCGCGGATTACTATACTGAACTTTCAGTAATTATTGAAGGTTTCTGTCAGGGGAGGGTTTTCAGGTGTCCACGTCGCCAGAACGGCAGCACGCCGCCGAACAACTCGCGCTGGTGCTGTCCAGCCACGGGCTGCAGCGCATGACGGCGCGGGTGCTCGCAACGCTGCTGTTCACCGAGCGCCCCAGCATGACCATGGGCGAGCTCGCCGATGACCTGCAGGCGAGTGCGGGTTCGATCTCGGGCGCGCTCAAGATGCTCACCTCTGTCGGCCTTACCGAACGGGTTCCGGCACCGGCCAGCAGGCGCGACCACTTCCGGCTGCGCGATGATGCCTGGGCCGTCCTGTTCACCAACCAGAACGAGACCCTTTCGGCCATGCAGGCCGCAGCCGACGCCGGCATCGAGGCCACCGAGGACGACAGTGCGGCCCGTGCGCGGCTGAGTCAGATGCGCGACTTCTACGCCTTCCTGATGGCGGAGATCCCGGCCCTACTGGACCGGTGGCATCAGGAACGCCAGGCCTAGTCTCGATCCCCCCGACTCGGCAGCAGCCCGACCTGGCGGTAGACCTGCCGCAGGTACCGCCGCATCTCGGTGACATCGGGTGGATTCGGTTGCAGCACACGGTAGGTGATCGCACCCACCATCATGTCGATGGTGACGTCGACGTCGGTGTCGGCGGCCACGGTTCCTTGCTGGCGGGCCCGCTCCAACAGCTGCGCGGCCAGTTGGCGACGCGGCAGGATATAGCGCTCCCAGTAGCGGGCCATCAACTCCGGGTGACTGACCGCCGAGCCGAACACCCTGGCCACCAGGGCGCGGTACTCAGCGGTGGCCGCCATGGCCGCCGCCCCGTCGATCGCCGCCTCCACCAACGCATACGGCGACTGTGTCTCGACGGCATCCGGTGCCGCCCACCCGACCTCCTCGGCCACCAGGGTCTCCATTGCCGCGGCGATCACCTCTTCCTTGCTCGACCAGCGGCGATAGATCGTCGGCTTGCCGACGCCCGCCCGCTTGGCGATCTGCTCCATGCTGGTCCCCTCGACGCCCCTGTCGATGAACAACGCCAGGGCGGCCTGCAGGATGGCCAGATCGGTGCTGGCATCACGCGGTCGCCCCCGGCCCACCCGCCGAGTCATCGGACGGTGCCGGTCTCCAGAGCTGAAGCGAGCCAGCGGTTCAGGTCGGCCTCCTCGCCGGGGCTACCCCGCCACGCCAGGTGTCCGTCCGGGCGGATGAGCACCAACTCTGCACCGTCGTGATCAAGGCAGCCGACGAAGTCGCCGAGCCTGCGCAGCGCTGCGATGGCGTCCGCTCCGAGCGTTGTGCCGGATGGCCGCAACAACGCCCATCGGCCGCCGAGCTCGCCGTGCAACCGCGCGGGTGTGCCGTCGGCCAGCGTGCAGGCAAGGTCGGCGATCCGGTCCCCCGGCCGCGGCCTGGGTCCGCGCCCACCGAGCGGTCCCTTGCGATAGCTCACCCACAGTTGCGACGCGGTGAAGGTCGTCCAGCGTTGCACGGCACCGACGCTGAAGATCCGCGGGGCCACCCGATCTCGCAGGAAGCGCCCGACCGGGTTGCTCGCGATGTTGACCCTGGTCACCGCGCTGGTACCCCGCAGCACCCCCTTGGCCAAGGGTCGCCGTTCGGCCTCGTAGGTGTCGAGCAGCGCGTCGGCGGCCAGGCCGCGCACCACCAACGCGAGTTTGAATGCCAGATTCTCGGCATCCCCGATCCCGGTGAGCATCCCCTGCCCACCGAACGGTGAATGGGCATGAGCCGCATCGCCGGCGATCAGGATCCGGCCGCGCCGGTAGGTGTGGGCCAGCCTGCGGTGCACGGTGAACACCGACAGCCATTGCGGATCACCGACACGAACGTCGAGCCCGGTGCGCTCGGGCAGCACCGTTCGGATTCGCTGGAGAATCTCACCGTCAGTGGGCTTTTGACCCTGGTCCGGGTCGTAGGCGAAGACCCGCCATAGATCGTCGCCGCCCTGCGAGTCGGGCATCGGCATCACACCGATCACGCCATCGGGATGTATCCACCCGGACGTACCTCCCCTGTCGACGTCCCAATCCAGATGCACGTCCGCCAGCAGGAAGCGTTCGGTGAGCTTTACCCCGGGAAACCCGATACCCGCCAATTGCCTTGTGCTGCTGGAAGTACCGTCGCACCCGACGACCCAACGGGCCCGGACCGTCTCGCCGCCATCGAGTTCGGCCAGCGCGCGCCCGGGTTCCTGCCACAGACCGACCAGGGCCTTGCCCCACTCCGGTACGGGACCGAGTGCGGCCAACCGGTCTCGCAACGCACCCTCGACCCTGGCTTGCGACACCACCATCGGTGGCGCGGCGGTGCCCAGACCCGGGTCACCGAACTCCAGCGTCATCAGCGGACGTCCGCCCAGATAGCTGGTGATCCGCATGGCGCGCAACGACTCTTCGGGAAGGGTCCCGAGGCCGCCGATGCGGCCCAGCACCTCCGAACCGCGGGCGTGCAGGAAATTCGCCCGCGATGTCGTGGCCGGGCCGCCGGCGCGATCGACGACCCGCACCGACAATCCGTGCAGGCGCAGCGCACACGCCAGTGTCAGACCGGTGGGCCCGGCTCCCACCACCAGCACGTCGATGTCGATATCGGGCGCAGTCATCCGATTATTTTAACGGCACCGTATCGTAAATAAAAGGGTCTCGCGTCGACCCTTGCCAAACTCCGGGACCAATTACTAGGATATGCAAGTATCTCGGCCGTGCGCCGGGCCCCTGAATTCTGCTCACCCCTTTGGACGGACGTCATGACCACACAGATTCCGCACTTCATCAACGGCGAGCGCAGCTCCCTCGCATCCACCCGCACCGCCGATGTGCTCAACCCCAGCACCGGCGAGGTCCAGGCCCAGGTGTTGCTCGCCTCGACCGCCGATGTCAGCACCGCCGTCGCCAACGCCGTCGAGGCTCAGAAGGTGTGGGCCGCCTACAACCCGCAGCGCCGGGCACGGGTCTTCATGAAATTCGTCGACCTGGTCAACCAGAACGCCGACGAACTCGCCCAGCTGCTGTCCATCGAGCACGGCAAAACTGTGCCCGACTCGCTGGGCGACATCCAGCGCGGCATCGAGGTCATCGAGTTCGCGATCGGCATTCCCCACCTGCTCAAGGGTGAGTTCACCGAGGGCGCGGGCACCGGAATCGACGTGTACTCGATCCGCCAGCCGCTCGGCGTCGTCGCCGGTATCACCCCGTTCAACTTCCCGGCCATGATCCCGCTGTGGAAGGCCGGACCGGCCCTCGCATGCGGAAACGCGTTCATTCTCAAGCCTTCCGAGCGTGACCCCTCGGTCCCACTGCGGTTGGCCGAGCTGTTCATCGAGGCCGGTCTGCCCCCGGGCGTGTTCCAGGTGGTCCAGGGCGACAAGGAAGCAGTCGACGCCATCCTCACCCACCCCGACGTCCAGGCCGTCGGCTTCGTCGGGTCCTCCGACATCGCGCAGTACATCTACTCCACCGCGGCCGCACACGGGAAGCGCTCGCAGTGCTTCGGTGGCGCCAAGAACCACATGATCGTGCTGCCCGACGCCGATCTGGACCAGGCCGTCGACGCCCTGATCGGCGCCGGCTACGGCAGCGCCGGTGAGCGCTGCATGGCCATCAGCGTCGCGGTACCCGTCGGCGAAGAAACCGCAAACCGCTTGCGCGCCAAGCTCGTCGAGCGGGTCAACCAGCTGCGCGTCGGACACAGCCTGGACCCCAAGGCCGACTACGGCCCGCTGGTCACCGGTGCGGCCCTGGAACGGGTTCGCGACTACATCGGCCAGGGCGTGGAGGCCGGCGCCGAAATCGTGATCGACGGCCGCGAACGTGCCACCGACGAACTCACCTTCGATGATCAGGATCTGTCGAAGGGCTACTTCATCGGGCCCACCCTGTTCGACCACGTCACCACCGACATGTCGATCTACACCGACGAGATCTTCGGGCCCGTGCTGTGCATCGTGCGCGCCGAGGACTACGAAGCCGCACTCGAACTGCCCACCAAGCACGAATACGGCAACGGTGTGGCGATCTTCACCCGCGACGGCGACGCCGCACGCGACTTCGTCTCCCGCGTGCAGGTCGGCATGGTCGGAGTCAACGTGCCGATCCCGGTTCCGGTGGCCTATCACACCTTCGGTGGCTGGAAGCGGTCCGGTTTCGGCGACCTCAACCAGCACGGCCCCGCCTCGATCCAGTTCTACACCAAGGTCAAGACCGTCACCGAGCGCTGGCCGTCGGGCATCAAGGATGGCGCCGAATTCGTCATCCCCACCATGAAGTAGGTGCCGGTGTTCGAGTTGGATGACGACGAGCGCGTCATCACCGAGACGGCGGCCGCCTTCGCCGAGAAACGCATCGCGCCGTTCGCGCTGGATTGGGATGAGTCCCATCACTTCCCGACCGATGTGCTGCGGGCGGCCGCCGAACTGGGCATGGCGGGGATCTATTGTGCCGAGGATGCCGGCGGCAGTGGCTTCCGCCGACTGGACGCGGTGCGCATCTTCACCGCACTCGCCGCCGCCGACCCCACGATCGCCGCGTTCCTGTCCATCCACAACATGTGCGCCTGGATGGTGGACAGCTTCGGCACCGACGAGCAGCGCAAGACCCTGGTGCCCAAGCTCGCGTCGATGGAGTCCATCGCCAGCTACTGCCTCACCGAGCCAGGAGCGGGATCGGATGCGGCGGCGTTGCGCACCAGGGCCGTTCGTGACGGTGACCACTACGTCCTGGACGGGGTGAAGCAGTTCATCTCCGGGGCGGGTGTCTCGGACCTCTATGTGGTGATGGCCCGCACCGGCGCCGACGGACCACGCGGCATCTCGGCGTTCGTCGTCGAAAAGGACACCCCCGGTGTCAGTTTCGGCGCCGATGAGCAGAAGATGGGCTGGAACGCCCAGCCCACCGCTCAGGTCGTGTTCGAGGGCGCCCGGGTGCCGGCCGACGCGCTTCTGGGCGGTACCGAGGGCACCGGGTTCGGGATCGCGATGAACGGCCTCAACGGCGGCCGCATCAATATCGCGGCGTGCTCGCTGGGTGGCGCGCAGGCCGCCTACGACAAGACGGTGGCCTACCTGGCCGACCGGCAGGCGTTCGGCGGAGCACTGCTCGACGAGCCGACCATCCGTTTTACACTCGCCGATATGGCCACCGGCCTGGAGACCTCGCGGAACATGTTGTGGCGGGCGGCATCCGCCCTCGACAGCAACCACCCCGACAAGGTGACGCTGTGCGCGATGGCCAAGCGCTACGTCACCGATACCTGTTACGAGGTCGCCGACCAGGCCCTGCAGCTGCACGGTGGCTACGGCTACCTCAAGGAATACGGCTTGGAGAAAATCGTCCGGGATCTGCGGGTACACCGCATCCTTGAGGGGACCAACGAGATCATGCGCGTGGTCATCGGCCGGGCGGAATCCGCCCGCGCCAGGACCGCCGGATAACGAGAGGTAAGGCAGAAGATGAGCACCGTTGCTTTTCTGGGTCTGGGCAACATGGGCGGCCCGATGGCCGCCAACCTGCTGGCGGCCGGACATGCCGTGCAGGGCTTCGACCCGGTCACCGCGGCCAAGGATGCCGCAAAGGCCAACGGCGCCAGCGTTTTCGACAGCGGCGCCGAAGCGGTTGCCGGTGCCGATATCGTGATCACCATGTTGCCCAGCGGGGCGCTGGTGAAGAACTGCTACGCCGACATCCTGCCCAGGGCCGCTGCGGGCGCCCTGTTCATCGACAGCTCCACCATCTCCGTCGATGACGCCCGGGAAGTGCACAAGCTGGCCGCCGACCATGGCTTCGCCCAACTCGACGCACCGGTGTCCGGCGGCGTCAAGGGCGCGGTGGCCGGCACGCTGGCGTTCATGGTCGGCGGCGACACCGAGGCCGTCGAGCGCGGTCGCCCAGTGCTGGAGGCCATGGCGGGCAAGATCATCCACTGCGGCGACTCCGGCGCCGGCCAGGCGGCCAAGGTGTGCAACAACATGGTGCTCGCGGTCCAGCAGATCGCCGTCGGGGAGGCATTCGTGCTCGCCGAGAAGCTCGGACTGGACAAGCAGTCCTTGTTCGACGTCATCACCGGCGCCACCGGCAACTGCTGGTCGGTACACACGAATTGCCCGGTGCCCGGGCCCGTTCCCACCTCGCCGGCCAACCACGATTTCAAGCCGGGCTTCGCGACAGCGCTGATGAACAAGGACCTCGGCCTGGCGATGGACGCCGTCACCTCGACCGGGTCCGCGGCGCCGCTGGGCAGCCACGCCGCCGAGATCTACGCCAACTTTGCCCGCGACCACGCCGACAAGGACTTCAGCGCGGTCATCGAGTACATCCGCAACGGATAGCCGGATCCGCTAGGCCGCCGACGGGCTGTGCTGGTCCCACCAACGCGCGTGCAGCCGACGACAGTTGGCCAGCCGCAACGCCTCCCCGGTGCCGCTGTAGCCGGCACGCACCGCGGCGGCCGCCCGCCCTCGCCCGGCGTCGGCATCGATGAGCACCGTGGCCAGGCCGGCCGCGTTCGCGCCGCGCAACCCCGCGGGCGAACCGGCCACCGCCAGCGCATCATGGGGCGCGACCCCGAGTTCGGCGAGCGCATGAGCGAACAGATTCGGCCCGCTGACGTCGTCGGCGGTCACGACGGATTCGACCAGGCCCTCCCCGACCAGCTGACGCACCAGCGGCTCGGCCCAGCTGCGCCGGCCGGTGGTGACGACGCTGACCGGGATATGCGCCACGAAGGCATCCATCACCAGGTCCACCAGGCCCGGACGCGGGGTGAGACCGGCGTCGAGGATCATCTCCTCGAACATCATGTCCTTGGTCGCGCAGATCTCGTCGACGAGCACCTTGACCAGCACATCGCATTCCGTACCCACGCATCGTTTGCGCACCTCGGCGGTGACCCGCTGGCGTTCGTCCGGCAGCGCCATCAGCCGCTGATAGCGCCCGACGCTCCACTGCAGGTCCAGCCCCAGCGAGGCGAATGCGGCGTTGTAGACCACGCGATGGCCGTCCAGGTCCAGATCGGACAAGGCGTCGAGGTCGAATACCACCGCATGCAGCGGGTAGGCAGCAGGGTCGTCGGGCTCGTCGCCGTGCCACCAGAACTGACCGGCCGCGGGCCATGCTTTTGCCTCATGCGTGGACATGCCCCCAACAGTGGCCCACGTCACATACCGGCCGCGTCCCCCATAAGGGGGATTGGGCAGGCCAAGTTGGGAAGAAGTGCGGGTCGCCACGCCTAAGGTGTTGCCATGGCGCCCTCCAGCCCGCTGCGCCTTGTGCTGGTCGATGACCACGAGATGGTGATCGAGGGCCTCAAGGCCATGCTGACCACCTTCGGCGACCGGGTCCAGGTCGTCGGTCAGGCCATCGGCGCCGAGCAGGCCGTCCTCGTCGTGCAGGAGCTGCAACCCGACATCGTGCTGTGCGACGTCCGCATGCAGGGCTCCAGCGGCCTGGATCTGTGCGTCACACTGCGGGAACGGGACCCCGACCGCAAGGTCGTGATGCTGTCGGTCTACGACGACGAGCAGTACCTCTTCCAGGCGCTGCGGGTCGGGGCGTCGGGTTATCTGCTCAAGAGCATCAGCAGCGACGAACTGGTGCGCCAGCTGGAGTTCGCACACCGGGGGCAGACCGCGATCGACCCGACCATGGCCGCCCGCGCCGCCGACACCGCGGCCCGCCTGCAGCGCGACGAGTTCTGGCCCGGCGTCCGGCAGGGTCTGACGCAGCGCGAGAGCGAGATCCTGTCCTACGTGGTCAGTGGGCTGTCCAACCGCGGGATCGCCAACAAGCTGGTGATCGGCGACGAAACCGTCAAGACCCACCTGAGCTCCATTTACCGCAAGCTCGGCGTGAGCGACCGCACGGGAGCGGTGGCCACCGCGCTGCGCGAGGGGATATATCAATGACCCACGCCGAGAGGCCGCCCGGTCACTTCGCCCCTGCCCGCCGCAACGTGCTGACCTCCGACCGTGAGCTGGCACTGTTGCGCGAGCTGATCCAGGCGACCTCCAGCGGTCCGGGCGTGGAGCCGCTGGCCGCGGCCGCCGCCCGGATGATCACCGATGCCACCGCGACAGACGTCTGCTTCGTGCACGTTCTCGACGACACCGACCGTTCGCTGACCCTCACCGGCGCGACCCCGCCCTTCGACAGCGAGGTCGGCAAGATCCGGTTGCCGCTGGGCAGTGGCATCTCCGGCTGGGTGGCCAGCAACCGGCAGCCGGTGGTGATCAGCCACGACAAGGAATCCGACCCGCGCTATCTGCCGTTCGAGTCGCTGCGCGGCTCGGATTTCACCTCGATGGTGTCGGTGCCGATGGAGACCGACCCGGGCGGACTGGTCGGGGTGCTCAACGTGCACACCGTGCACCGGCGCGAGTTCACCGCGCGTGATGTCGAACTGTTGCTGGTGATCGGACGGTTGATCGCCGGCGCGCTGCATCAGGCCCGGCTGCACCGCCAGCTCGTGGCCCGTGAGCGGGCCCACGAGAACTTCGTCGAGCAGGTCATCCAGGCCCAGGAACTGGAACGGCGGCGCCTCGCCGGCGATATCCACGACGGCATCTCCCAGCGCCTCGTGACGCTGTCCTACTGGCTGGACGCGGCAACCCGGGCGGTGGCCGACGAGGCGGGTGCACCCTCGAAGGTCGCCGCCGATCATCTCGCCAAGGCCCGCGAACTGGTGGACCTGACGCTGCAGGAGGCCCGCGCCGCCATCGGCGGGCTGCGTCCACCTGTCCTCGACGATCTCGGGCTGGCCGGCGGACTTGCCAGTCTGGCCCGTTCGATACCGCAACCCGCCATCGATGTCGACCTCGCACAGGACCGGCTGCCCGATCACATCGAGTTGGCGCTGTACCGGATCGCCCAGGAATGCCTGCAGAACGTCGTCAAGCACGCCCACGCCACCCGCGCGAAGCTGACCTATAGCGTGCAAGACGACCTGGCACGCCTCGAAATCGTCGACGACGGAGTCGGATTCGATACGTTCGAGCATCCGCTGGGCAGCGACGAGATGGGCGGCTACGGGTTGCTGTCGATGGCCGAACGCGCCGAGATCGTGGGTGGCAGGCTGCACATCCGGTCCCGGCCGGACGTGGGCACCACCGTCACCGCCACCATCCCGCTGCCGTCGGCGTAGCCGCCTCAGAAATCGCCGGCGTGCCGGCGCAGCGTCTCGATCGAGGTCGCCAGCGACTTGGACTCATCGGTGGATATACCGATATCGGCGAAGACGTCCTTGTTGAGCGTTTCGGTCGCGTCCTCGACCGTGGAGCGGCCCAACTCGGTCAGCCGCACCAGGGTGGTGCGCCCGTCTGTCGGGTGCGGCAGACGTTCCACCAGCCCGTCGCTCTCCAACCGCCGGATGGCGTGCGTGACGCTGGTGACGTGAACCTGCAGGCGGTCAGAGGCTTTGGTGATGGGCAGCTCGCCGTGGCGGCTGAAAGCCAGCAGACGCAGCAGTTCGAACCGGGAGAAACTGAGGTCGTAGGGCCGCAGCGCGGTCTCCACCCGGGCCAGCAGAATCTGGTGGGCCCGCATCACCGAGGTCACCGCCACCATGCCGTCGGCGACCTCACCCCAGCCGGCCCGCTCCCAGTTCGCGCGCGCCAGCGTGATCGGGTCACGTTTGCCTGCAGGTGAGGGCATGACCTTTCTTACCGCACCGGCGCGGCTTTTCCGGTATCGAGGCGCCGACGGATCTCGCGGACCTCACAGCTTCCGTTCCAGCAGAACCTTGCCATCGTCGACGGAAACCAGTTGCACAGCGGCGATTCCGCTCTGTGGCAGCGCGACGTTGCCGCTGGGCAGCGCGGTGGCGCCGGACAGGCCGAGCCAGGTCGCGACCTGGGTCCGGCTGCCGTCGTGTCCTACGACGACCATTCCGAGATTCTGCGCCGTGCCGTCGCGTTGACCCCAGTCCCCGTAGCTGCACGCCATGTCGATGCGAGTGCCCCAGCTGTAGCTGGACAGGGCGACACTCGCATTGATCGGCGTCTCGTTGACCTTGTCCATCTCCAGCATCGCGACGGCCGGTGAACCCTGTTGCAAACCCACTGTTTCCGGCGCGATGACCACGACCAGACCGACGGCGAGCAGCGCAGCCGCCACACCCATCGCGACGGTGGTCAGCCAGCGGGACCTGCGGCGCCGGGCTCGCACCCGTTCCAGCACGTGCTCGCGCAGTTCCGGACGCAACGGTGGGTCGGGCAGCCGGTTGTCGAGCGCCGTCACCTCGTCGAGGCCCACCATCGCCAGCAGCGCCGGCATCCCGGTCAGCTCGGCGACCGCGTCGCGGCAGCGTGCGCACGTCTGCAGGTGTGCCTCGAAGTCTCGGCGCTCGCCCGGAGTCAACGCGCCGAGCACGTAACTGGCGTCCCAGGTGAGGTACGGGTCGCCCGCGGCGGTCTGGGTCGAGTCGGTCATCGGGTCACCCCCATTTCCTGCAGGTTCAACCTCAGCGCGCGCACCGCGTAATGCAGGCGCGATTTCACCGTTCCCTCGGCGATGCCGAGGTCGGCGGCGATCTGCGCGGTACTCCAGCCTTGGTAGTAGGCCCGCCGGATCACCGCACGGTGGTCCTCGGAGAGTTCGCTCAGCGCGGTGCTGATCAGCAGTCGGTCCAACGCGGTGTCCACTTCGTCGGGGCCGACAGGGGCGGTGTTGCCGGCGACCGTTTCGACATCGGGCGTTCCTGCCTCGTTGCGGAACCGCGCACTGCGCCGTTCGTCGATGACGAGATTACGCGCCACGGTGTACAGCCAGGCCCGAGCGGGCCGATTCGGGTCGGCGCTGACCTCGGGATGGCGCCAGGCCCGCAACAGCGTCTCCTGCACCACGTCCTCCGCCCTGCCGGCATCGCCGGTCAGGCGCAGGGCGTAGCGCCACAGCGCTGCCGCGTGCTCGTCGTACAAGACCCGCATCATCGCGGCCTCCGGATCGTCCACTCCCAACCTCCGTCTCTGACACGACGTGGGTGGCCGCCGAGTTCAACCTAACGCCGGTAGCTGGGAGATTGCCCACAGTCGATACCGCTTGACCCTCCCCCCACGGGAGGCCCGACGCTGGACGCAACCGGCTGCCGATTCCCCCTGGACGAGCCATCCGATATGCAATATATTGCATTTACCCCATCTACCCGGAGACGATCGATGAACATCCGCACCGCCCTCATCACCGTGACCGCCGCGATCTCTGTGGCAGCCCTGAGCGCCGGTTGCACCGGCGCAGCAGCGGCGCCACCCGCCCCGGCCGACCGGCCCACCGTGGTGCTCGTGCACGGGGCTTTCGCCGACTCCTCCAGCTGGAACGGCGTCATCGAACAGCTGGAATCCGACGGCTACCCGGTCATCGCGGCGGCCAATCCGCTGCGCGGCCTCGCCGCCGACGCCGCATACGTGCGCAGCGTGGTCGACAGTGTGGCCGGCCCGGTGGTCCTCGCCGGCCATTCCTACGGCGGTTCGGTGATCAGCGAAGCCGCGGAGGCCAGCCCGAACGTCAAGGCTCTGGTGTACGTGGCGAGCTTCATCCTCGAGGTGGGCGAGAGCACCGGGCAGTTGGCCGCCAAGTTCCCCGGCGCCGAACTCGGGCCCGCGCTGCACGCCGTGCCCTATCCCCTGCCCGAGGGCGGCACCGCCGATGAGCTCTACATCAAGCAGGACCAGTTCGCCGCGGTGTTCGCAGCCGACGTGCCCACCGACATCGCCACGCTGATGGCAGCCACCCAACGGCCCATCACTGCGGCCGCGCTGGAAGACCCCGCGACCAAGGCCGCCTGGAAGACCATCCCGTCCTGGAACATGGTCACCACCAAGGACCTTGCCATCCCCGCCGACTCCATGCGGTACATGGGCGAGCGCGCCAGATCGCACACCGTCGAGGTCGACGCCTCCCACGCCGTCACCGTCTCCCAGCCCGGCGCCGTCGCCGACCTGATCAGCCAGGCCGCAGCCGCCACCCAGTCCTGATGCGAAAAACCCTGGTACACAACACTGATAGCAGAGGAAACACCATCATGCTGAGCGCATCCGAGGCCGGTACCACGGCGAGAGACTACGACTACATCGTCGTCGGAGCGGGTTCGGCAGGCTGCGTGGTGGCTGCCAGACTCTCCGAAGATCCGGAAATCGAGGTGCTGCTCCTGGAATCCGGGCCTGCCGACTCGCACCCCGCGATCACCGAACCCCCGGCATGGCCCACACTGTGGGGCAGCGATGTCGACCACCGGTATCACACGGTCCCGCAACCGGGCACCGATGGGCTCTCCCACAATTGGCCGCGCGGACGCACCCTCGGCGGCAGCAGCGCCATCAACGCCATGGTGTATCTGCGCGGACACCCGAACGACTTCGACGCTTGGTCCGAACATGGTTGCACGGGATGGGATTACGAGTCGCTTCTGCCCTACTTTCGGCGGATGGAAACCGTCGGCGGGCGGGACCCCCGCTACCGCGGTTCGGACGGACCGATGTTGCCCGCTCCGGCCGCGGCCGAAGCGGCCAACGTCCTGTCGCAGGTGTTCCTCGACGGCGCCGCGGAGGCAGGCTTCCCACTGACCGACGACTTCAACGGCGCCCACCCCGAAGGGGCCGGCTGGCACGATCTGTCGATTTCCGGCGGTGCCCGGCAGAGCACCGCCGCCGCCTATCTGCACCCGGCGCGCGCCGCACGGCCGAACCTCGACGTGGCCACCGAAGCACGGGCACACAAGCTCCTGTTCGACGGAAACCACTGTATCGGTGTGGAATTCGATCGGTCCGGCGCGGCCGTGGTCGCCCGGGCCCGTGCTGAGGTGGTGCTCAGCGCGGGCACGGTGGACACCCCTCGTCTGCTGCTGCTGTCCGGCGTCGGCCCGGCCGGTGAACTCGAGGCCGCCGGGGTCCGCGTGCTCCACGACCTGCCCGGTGTGGGTCGCAACCTACACGACCATCCGCTGTGCGGGCTCGTCTACGAGGCGTCGCGGCCGATCCCCGCCGGGCGCACCAATCTGGCCGAGACGTCGATGCTCTGGCGCAGTGACCAAGCACTCGCCGGCCCCGATATGCAGCTGATGTTCATCCACGTGCCGTTCCATCCGCCGCATCTCTGCGCACCCCCGAACAGCTTCACCATCGGGTTCACGACCGTGCCCGAGGCCCGCGGCTCCATACGGCTGGCGGGACCAGATCCGGCGCTGGCTCCGTTGATCGACCCGAACTATCTCGGAGCGGAGTCCGATATGCGGCGGATGATCCATGGGTTGACGGTGGCGCGAGACATTGCGGCCACCCGGGCGTTCGCGCCGTGGCGGGGCCGCGAGGTGCTGCCCGGGCCCGACGTCACCGACGAGGCGGCGCTGCGCGCGTTCATCGCACGCGCGACCAGTACCTACTTCCACCCGGTCGGCAGCTGTGCGATGGGCACCGGTCCCGACGCGGTCGTCGACCCCCAGCTCCGCGTGCACGGCCTGACCGGCCTGCGGGTGGCCGATGCGTCGGTGATTCCCAGGATCGTGTCGGTCAACACCAACGCGGCCACCATCATGATCGGCGAGAAGGCCGCCGACCTGATCCGGCCCGACCGGGGTCTGGCCGGCGTTGCAGGAGTCGGTGTCCATCAGCACGCAAACTAAGATCATCTGCATGCCGGTACCGGGTGAGCAGGGCAAACACAAGCGGTCGCTGCTGCGCGAGCAGGCCTACCTGTCACTGCGGGACGCCATCGTCAACGGCACGTTGGCTCCCGGGGAGAAACTGCGCGACCCGGAACTGGAGAAGTGGCTCGGCATCAGTCGCACACCGATCCGGGAGGCCATGGCCCGCCTGGAGACGGCCGGCCTGGTGCACACCATGCCCGGACGGTCCACCGTCGTGTCGACCATCGAACGCAAGGCGGTGCTCGACGCGCAGGCCGTCGCCGCGGCCATGCATGCGCTCGCCGTCCGCACCGCGGTCCCGCTGATGAGCACCGGTGAGTATGCCGCGATGGCGGCGGCCAACAAGGAGTTCGCGGACGCGCTCACCGCGGGCGACCCCGCGGCGGCCTTGCAGGCGGACGACCGGTTTCACCACGTCGCCGTGGAGGCGAGTGCGAACCAGGCCATCGCGGTGGCGCTGGAGTCGGTGACTCCGGTACTCAGGCGGCTGGAATACCAGCGCTTTTCGTCGTTGTCCGGGCGCCAGTCGATCGCCCAACACGAACGGATCATCGAACTGTGCCGCCACGGCGATGCCGATGCGGCAGCCGCCGCGACGCAACAGAACTGGGAGACCCTCACCCTCCTGGCCAGTGACCAGGATGTGCACTGAACCTGCCGGGTCAGAGCGTCAGGATGCGCGGGCCGTCCGCGGTGACGGCCACGGTGTGCTCCCAATGCGCGGCACGTGAACCGTCGGTGGTCACCACCGTCCAGTCGTCGTCGAGCACCTTGGTGTCCGCCGTGCCCAGTGTCAGCATCGGCTCGATCGCCAGCACCGATCCGACCTCGAGGTACGGGCCCTTTCCGGGCGCGCCCTCATTGGGCAGGAACGGGTCCATGTGCATTTCGCGCCCGATGCCGTGCCCGCCGTAGCCGGCGACGATGCCGTACTTCCGGTCGTCGCGCGCCTCGGCGGCGTGCGTGCCGACCTCGATGGCGTGGGACACGTCGGTCAACCGGTTGCCGGGCACCATCGCGGCAATACCCGCCTCCATGGACGCCCTGGTGGCCTCGGACAGCAGTTCGTCGGCCGGGATGAGTGCCCCGACGCCGAACGTCACGGCGGAATCGCCGTGCCAGTCGTCGAGGATGGCCCCGCAGTCGATCGACACCAGGTCCCCGGCGACGAGTTTCTCGGCATCCGAAGGGATGCCGTGCACGACGCGGTCGTTGACCGATGCGCAGACGGTGGCCGGGAACCCGTGATAGCCGAGGAACGACGGCACACCGCCGCCGTCGCGGATCACCGATTCGGCGATCCGGTCCAGTTCACCGGTGGAAACGCCGGGGGCGGCGGCGTGGCGGACGGCTTTGAGCGCCGCGGCCACCAGCGCGCCCGCGGCGGCCATCGCGTCGAGTTCGCCGGGGCTGCGCTGTGGAACGACCTTGCGACGCAGGCCGGGCACATTGATCATGATTGGCCGATCAAGGGGTGCTCGTGGTTACTGGCCGAGCGCCTGCAACGCCCGGGCGAACACCTCGTCCAGGGTGCCGACGGCCTCGACAGTCTTCAGTTCGTCTGCGTAGTAGTCCAGCAGCGGTGCGGTCTCGGCGTTGTAGACCGCCATCCGGTTGCGGATGACCTCTTCGGTGTCGTCGGCGCGGCCGCGACCCTTGAGACGCTCGAGCAACTCGTCCTCGGACACCCGGAACTCCAGCACCGCGTCCAGCTTCAGGCCGCGCTTGGCCAGCATCTCCTTGAGCGCCTCGGCCTGCTCGACCGAGCGCGGGTATCCGTCGAGGATGAACCCGGCGGCCGCGTCCTCGTGGTCGATGCGGTCGTCGACGAGTGCGTTGGTGAGCGTGGCGGGCACCAGGTCACCGGCGTCCAGGTACTTCTTGGCTTCCACACCGAGCGGGGTGCCGGCACCGATGTTGTGGCGGAACAGGTCGCCGGTGGAGATCTGCGGGATGCCCAGCTGGGCGGCGAGCTTCTCCGCCTGGGTTCCTTTTCCGGCACCGGGAGGTCCGAGCAATACGATTCTCACTTTTGGCGAAACCTCTCTCACTTCAAGAAACCTTCGTAGTTGCGCTGCATGAGCTGGCTCTCGATCTGCTTCACGGTATCCAACCCCACGCCGATCATGATCAGCACCGCAACGCCGCCGAAGGGCAGATTCTGCAGGGTAGCGCCGCCACTGCCGGCCTGCAGAACGACGTTCGGGAGCACCGCGATCACGCCGAGGTAGATCGAGCCCGGCAGGGTGATGCGGCTCAGCACGAAACGCAGATAGTCAGCGGTGGGCTTGCCCGGCCGGATACCCGGGATGAACCCGCCGAACTTCTTCATCTCGTCGGCCCGTTCCTCCGGGTTGAACGTGATGGAGACGTAGAAGTACGTGAAGAAGATGATCAGGCCGAAGTAGAAGGCGATATGGACCGGTGCGGTCGGGTTGGACAGGTGGTTGGCCACGAACGAGCTCCACCACCCGGTGCCCGGGTTGTCGCGACCACTGTCGATGAGCTGGGTGACCAGCTGCGGGATGTAGATCAGCGAGGACGCGAAGATCACCGGGATGACGCCGGCCTGGTTGACCTTGAGCGGCAGGTAGGTCGAGGTGCCGCCGTACATGCGCCGGCCCACCATGCGCTTGGCGTACTGCACCGGGATGCGGCGCTGCCCCTGCTCGACGAACACCACGCCGACCAGGACGGCCAGCGCGCCGATGCAGACGAAGGTGAACACCATGCCGCCGCGGGCATCCAGGATGGCCTTGCCCTCGGCCGGGATGCGGGCCGCGATACCCGCGAAGATCAGCAGCGACATGCCGTTGCCGACGCCGCGCTCGGTGACCAGCTCGCCCATCCACATCACCAGGGCGGCACCGGCGGTCATGACCAGCACGATGATGACCAGGCCGAAGATCGACGAGTCCTCGATGATGTCCAGGCTGCAACCCTGCATCAGGCCACCGTTGGCGGCCAGCGCCACGATGCTGGTGGCCTGCAGGATCGCCAGTGCGATCGACAGGTACCGGGTGTACTGGGTCATCTTGGCCTGGCCGGCCTGACCCTCCTTCTTGAGCTGCTCGAAGCGCGGGATGACCACGGTCAGCAGCTGCACGATGATGCTGGCGGTGATGTAGGGCATGACGCCGACCGCGAACACCGACAGCTGCAGCAGTGCGCCACCGGAGAACAGGTTGATCAGCGAGTAGATCTGCGCCGAGTCACCGCCGCTGACCTGCTCGATGCACTGCTGCACGTTCGGGTAGTTGACGCCCGGCGACGGAATGGTCGCGCCGACGCGGTACAGAATGACCAACCCGAGGGTGAACAGGATCTTGCGCCTGAGGTCGGCAGTCCGCATCGACGAGATGAAAGCCGAAAGCACTCTTCCTCCTGCGCAGCCGACTTCAATCGCGCGGCGTGCAATGGGGCTGGAAATTCCAGCGTCTGGTTAAAGTCTCATGCGCTCTAGCTGCAGGTTTAACGCCTGCATAGTCGCGCGTCAAACAGTCTACGAGAGTAACAGCTGTGCCCCGCACCGCCCTTGTCCACGGGGCGAGCGCGATGCCGGGGTCAAACAGCATCGAAGCGTACAGTCGGTGGTGTTCATTACATCAGCTAATTAATTTCGTGTGGAGGAGATCGCCATGGCACGCACCGACGGAGACAGCTGGGACCTGGCGTCCAGCGTGGGCGCCACCGCGACGATGGTCGCGGCGGCCCGCGCGATGGCGAGCGCCGCCCCCGACCCCGTGATCAACGATCAGTTCGCCGCCCCTCTGGTGCGCGCGGTGGGCGTCGACTTCTTCACCAAGCTCGTCGACGGCGAGCTCACCGATGCCGATCTGGGCGACGATCCGCAGCTGAACATCGCGCGCTTCGCCAATGGGATGGCCGCGCGCACCCGATTCTTCGACGACTTCTTCGCCGACGCCGGTGCGGCGGGCGTGCGGCAGGCCGTCATCCTGGCCGCCGGCCTGGACTCGCGCGCCTACCGGCTGACCTGGCCCGCCGGCACGGTGGTGTACGAGATCGACCAGCCCGAGGTGATCGCCTTCAAATCCCGGACGCTTGCCGAACTGGGCGCCCAACCCACCGCGGTCCGCCGCGCCGTCGCGGCCGACCTGCGCGACGACTGGGTGTCGGCACTGCGGTCGGCAGGCTTCGATCCGGCGGCACCGACCGCCTGGATCGCCGAGGGACTGTTCGGTTACCTGCCACCCGAGGCGCAGGACCGGCTGCTCGGCCTGATCACCGAGAACAGCGCGCCCGGCAGCCGGGTCGCCGCCGAGGCGGTGCCCGCCACCATGGACGTCGATCCGGAGGCGGTCCGGGAACGGATGCAGGCGGTGACCGAGAAGTGGTCCTCACACGGGTTCGATCTGGACTTCAGCGAGCTGATCTATCTCGGTGATCGCACGGAGGCGACGACCCACCTCACCGAACTCGGCTGGCAGACCTCGGCGATCCCGACCAATGGCCTGCTGGCGCTCTACGGACTGCCCCTCATCGAAGAAGATCAACAGTTCGGGCAGGCGTCCTACCTCACCGCGGTCAAGTGATGGCACGCTCCGAGGGCGACAGCTGGAACCTGGCCTCCAGCGTGGGCGCCACCGCCACGTCGGTGGCCGCCTCCCGGGCGCTGGCCAGCCGTGGGCCCGACCCGCTGATCGACGACCCCTACGCCGCGACGCTCGTCGAGGCCGTCGGCGTCCCGCACTTCGTGAAGATGGCCAACGGCGAGTTCGACGACAGCCACGATCCGCTCTTCGGACGGGACCAGATGCGCGCGCACATCGCGGTGCGTACCCGATACTTCGATGACTTCTTCGCATCAGCGGCAGCGGCAGGCGTACGTCAAGCGGTCATCCTGGCCTCCGGGCTCGACACCCGCGCCTACCGCCTGGGCTGGCCCGACGGGACCGTCGTGTTCGAGATCGACCAACCGGCGGTCATCGAGTTCAAGACCCGGGTGCTCGCCGGCACCGGCGCCACGCCCGGTGCGGATCGCCGTACCGTCGGCATCGACCTGCGCGAGGACTGGCCGGCCGCGCTGCGGGGCGCCGGTTTCGATCCGTCGGCACCGACGGCGTGGATCGCCGAAGGGCTGCTGATCTATCTGCCCCCGGACGCGCAGGACCGGCTGTTGGACAACATCACCGCACTCAGCGCCCCCGGCAGCGCACTGGCCACCGAGCACATGGACGCCAAGGCCCTCACCGGGGACTGGGCCAAGGAGCTCAGCGAGCGCGGCCGCCGATACGGCAGCGATATCGATCTGAACGAGCTGTTCTACAGCGGCCCGCGCACCCCTGCCGGCGATCACCTGAGCGCGGCCGGCTGGCAGGTGACCGTGCTGCCCAACGACAAGGCCTACACCGCCCAGGGATTCGAGCGTCCCCACGACGAACTGTCGGCGATGGTGGGAGACTCCGGCTATCTGACGGCGAACAAGTGAGGTATTGCGATGGCACGCTCCGAGGGTGACAGCTGGGACCTGGCTTCCAGTGTCGGTGCGACGGCGACGATGGTGGCTGCGGGTCGGGCCATCGCCACCAACGCCGAGCACCCGCTGTTCGACGATCCGTTCGCCGCGCCGCTGGTGCGCGCGGTGGGCATCGAGGCCTTCACCATGATGGTCGACGGCACCATCGATATCGCGGCCATCGCTCCCGAGGGCGCGGCGCAGGTCAAGTCCAATATCGACGAGATGGCGGTGCGGACGAAGTTTTTCGACGACTACTTCGTCAACGCAGGCGAATCCGGGGTCCGTCAGGCCGTGATCCTGGCCGCCGGGCTCGATGCCCGCGCCTACCGGCTACCGTGGGCGGACGGCACGGCCGTCTACGAGGTCGACCAGCCCGAGGTCATCGAATTCAAGACCAGGACACTGGCAGATCTGGGCGCCTCCCCCACCGCCGAACGCAGGACTGTGCCGATCGATCTACGCGAGGATTGGCCGGCGGCCATGCGCGCAGCGGGCCTGGACCCCGAGCGTCCGACGGCGTGGTGCGCCGAGGGCCTGCTGATCTATCTGCCGCAGGAGGCGCAGGACCGGTTGTTCGACAACATCCACGAACTCAGCGCGCCGGGGAGCACTGTCGCCACCGAATTCGTGCCGGGTATGCGGGATTTCGACCCGGAGAAGGCGCGCGCCGCGGCCGACACCTTCGCCCGGCTGGGTCTTGAGATGGATATGCCGTCGCTGATCTACCACGGTGAGCGCACCTCTGCCGCGGACTATCTGAGCGCGAAGGGCTGGCAGATGACCGGCGTTCCCCGTACCGAGCTGTTCGCCAGATACGGTCTGCCCACACCGGAGTTCGGTGACCGGGATGTGCTCGGCGAGATCATCTACATCAGCGGCGCCTTGCCGTAACCGATCCTCGCCGGGCCGGTCAGTCCCGGAACGCCGCCAAGGCCTCGTCGAGTTCGGCGAACACACCCACGATATCGGCGATGCCGATCAGCGTCAGCGGGCGGCTGGTGGCGGGGCGATCGGCCACCACCACGAGGCAAGGAAGTCCACCGCACTCAGATCCGCCACAATCGCCGCAGGCACCGTCGACATCAGAACCTGAAGTCTCCCAGCCATAGTGCGTGAGCACCGCTGACCGAGCGTTCCACCTGCTCGAACACGCCCGCAACCGAGCTGCCCAGCAGCGCACCGACGGCCTGCGGCAGCGACGCCGCCGCGGGCTGCGAGGAGGCCTTGGGCCGCAACACGTCCAGCATGGACGAACCCGGGTAGTTGACGATCCGCACCTCGGTATCCGGCGCGTGGCCGGCGCGCACCTTCGCCCGGCCGACCGCGGTGCGCAATCCGCCGAGTTCATCGACCAGACCACGATCCTTGGCATCAGAGCCCGTCCACACCCGGCCACGCGCGACCTCTTCGACCGCGGCCACCGTGAGGTTGCGCCCGTCGGCGACCCGCTCCACGAAATCGGCGTAGAACAGGTCGGCCTCGGCCTCCACATGCGCCTGCTGTTCGTCGGTGAAGCGCTCGTTGCTGGACCAGGCATCAGCATTTGCATTGGTGCGCACCGAATCCGCGCCGACACCGAGCTTGTCCTTGAGTTGGCGGGACACCAGCTTTCCGGTCACCACCCCGATCGATCCGGTGATGGTGCCCGCGTTGGCGATGATCTCGTCGGCGGCCATCGACACGTAGTAACCACCAGATGCCGCCACCGCGCCCATCGAGGCGATCACCGGTTTGCCGGCCTCGGTGGCCCGAACCACCTCGCGCCAAATGGTTTCCGATCCGGTGACCGACCCGCCCGGGCTGTTGACCCGAAGGACGATGGCCGCCACATCGTCATCGGCGACGGCTTCCCGCAGCGCCGCCGCGATGGTGTCACCGCCGGCGTTGGAGTTCCCGAACGGCAGCATCTGCGGGCCCCCACGCCCGCTGACGATCGGCCCGTCCAAGGTCACCACGGCGATCCCGGGTTTGGGCTTGCGGCCCGGCATCGACGGCGCGGGCTTGAACGCATTGGCCTTCGCGTACCGCGACAGGAACAGTCGCGGCGGAGCGTCCTCGCCGTCGGCAGCCGCCGGGGCGCCGGTGAGTTCGGCGATCCGGGCGTAGGCCTCATCGCGGAAACCGATGCGGTCGACCAACTTTGCGGACACCGCGGCATCGCGCAGCAGCGGCGCCTTGTCGGCCAGTGCGTCCACCTCGGCGGCATCGAGGTGGCGGGACTGCGCCACCGCGGCCAGCACCTGTGTGTGCAGGCTGCCGATCAGCGCGGTGTCGGCCTCCCGGTGTGCGTCGGTGTAGCCGTTCTGGGTGAAGAGGTTTGCCGCCGACTTGTATTCGCCGCGTGCCACGAACTGCGCCTCGATACCGGCCTTGTCCAGGGCTCCGCGCAAGAACAGCGCACTGGTGGCGAATCCGATCAGCCCGACCGTGCCCGACGGCTGCATCCAGACCTCGCGGAATGCCGAGGCCAGGTAGTAGGACAGCGTGCCCGGGTAGGTTTCCGCCCAGGCCAGGGTGGGCTTGCTCGTGCCGAAGGCGGCGATGGCGTCCCGCAGTTCCTGCACCGGGCCGGGAGCGGCGGCCGGCAGCTGGATCCTGGCGATCAGCCCGGCGACCCGGTCGTCCTCGGCGGCACGGTGCAGCGCATCGACAGCCTGGCGCAGCGTCAACGGCCGGCCACCGAGCGAGATGAGCGCGAAGGGGTCGAACCCGAGCGATTCCGGTGGCGCGGACTGCAGATCGAGTTCGAGCACACAGCCGTCGGGCACACCGTTGTGGCGGGCCGTGTCGACCTTGCGCACCAGGGACTTCAGGTCGTCGGGACCGGGCAGGCTGGGGAGGAATCCGAACATCTTCCGAGCCTACCGGCGCCACCGCGGCGGGCCCTTTCGCCGATCGTGAAACCCCGGCGACCGATCACCGACACCTACGTGGTTTCAGCCGGGGTAGGGGCCGGGCGCCGTTGGCTGAAGTGGTGTAGCTGAGCCGGCGCTGAGCCATACCTGGTGTCAGTGTTCAGAACCATCCGGGCGTCGAGACTGAACTCGTGTAGACATCTCGCCCACGCACGGCATCGCGCATGTCCCGACAACGCAAAAGGCCCCTGCCGGAGCAGGGGCCTTCGCGGTCAGAGACTTTTACAGTTCGGTGGCCGAACCGCCGGCGGCCGTGATGGCCTCCCGCGCGGTGGCACTGAACTTGTTGGCGGTGATGTCGACCTTGACGGTCAGCTTGCCGTCGGCGAGGACCTTCACCAGGCTCTTCTTGCGAACCAGGCCCTTGTCCACCAGCTCGGCGACACCGATGGTGCCACCCTCCGGGAACGCCTTGGTGATATCGCCGATGTTGACGATCTCGTAGGCCACCCGGAAGCGGTTCGTGAAGCCCTTGAGCTTCGGGAGCCGCATGTGGATCGGCATCTGGCCACCCTCGAAGGTCGAGGGGACGTTCTTGCGCGCCTTGGTGCCCTTGGTGCCGCGACCCGCGGTCTTACCCTTGGAGCCCTCGCCGCGTCCGACGCGGGTCTTCTTCGTCTTCGACCCGGGGGCCGGCTTCAGGTCGTGAAGCTTGATGACACTCATGATTCCTAGACCTCCTCGACCGTGATGAGGTGATGCACGGTCTTGATCAGACCACGGGTCTGAGCGTTGTCCTCACGGACCACGGACTGGCGGATCTTCCGCAGCCCCAGCGTGCGCAGGCTTTCGCGCTGCTTCCAGCGTGCGCCGACGGTTCCGCGCACCTGGGTGATCTTGAGCTCTGCCATGACTATGCCGACCCCTCACGCGCGGCACTGGCGGCCAGCGCCTCGCTTTCGCGCCGGGCCTTGAGCATGCCGGCCGGCGCCACATCCTCGATGGCGAGCCCACGTCGGGCCGCCACCTCTTCGGGCCGCTGGATCATCTTGAGTGCGGCGACGGTGGCGTGCACCACGTTGATCGCGTTATCGCTACCCAGCGACTTGGCCAGGACATCGTGCACCCCAGCGCATTCGAGCACGGCGCGGCAGGCACCGCCGGCGATGACACCGGTACCGGGGCTGGCCGGACGCAGCATCACGACACCGGCCGCAGCCTCGCCCTGGACCGGGTGCACGATGGTGCTACCGATCAGCGGCACGCGGAAGAAGTTCTTGCGAGCTTCCTCGACGCCCTTGGCGATGGCGGCCGGAACTTCCTTGGCCTTGCCGTAGCCGACGCCGACCATGCCGTTGCCGTCACCGACGATGACCAGAGCGGTGAAGCTGAAACGCCGACCACCCTTGACCACCTTGGAGACGCGGTTGATGGTGACGACGCGCTCGATGTAGTTGCTCTTCTCACCGCGGTCGTCGCCGCGGCCACGGCCGCCACGATCGTCACGGCCTCGGCCGCCGCGATCTCCGCGGCCGCCGCGATTGTCCTGCGCCGAACCGGCGCCAGCCTGGTCGGCCATCATGCAGTCCTCTCGTTGTCAGTCATCAGAATTTCAGCCCGCCCTCGCGCGCGGCATCGGCCAGCGCGGCGATCCGGCCGCCGTAGGTGTAGCCGCCACGGTCGAACACGACCGTCTCGACACCGGCTGCCTTGGCGCGCTCGGCGATCAGCTGACCGACCCGCACGCTCTGTGCCTTCTTGTCGCCGTCGACGGCACGCACATCGGGCTCGATGGACGAGGCCGCGGCGACGGTGACGCCGGCGAGATCATCGATGAGCTGGACGTGGATGTGCCGGGACGACCGGTTGACCATCAGACGCGGAGCGTCGGCGGTACCGGAGACCTTCTTGCGCAACCGGGCGTGACGACGGATCCGCGCAACCCGACGGGTCTCGGAGATGTTCTGCCCCACCGGCTTGTGCTTGGTGCCGGCGGCTGCATCAGTTTTCGTGGAAGCCATGGTTACTTACCTGTCTTTCCGACCTTGCGGCGGATCTGCTCACCCTCGTACCGCACGCCCTTGCCCTTGTACGGGTCGGGGCGGCGCAGGCGGCGGATGACCGCAGCGATCTGGCCGACCTTCTGCTTGTCGATGCCCGTGATCGAGAACTTCGTGGGTGTCTCGACCGCGAACGTGATGCCCTCGGGCGCTTCGATGAGGACCGGGTGGCTGTAGCCGAGCGCGAACTCCAGGTTTGCACCCTTGAGCGCGACGCGGTAACCGACGCCGAAGATCTCCATCTTGGTGGTGTAGCCCTCGGTGACACCGGTGACCAGGTTGGCCACCAGGGTGCGTGACAGCCCGTGCAGCGAGCGACTACGCCGCTCGTCGTCGGGACGGCTCACCACGATGGCGCCTTCGTCGTTGCGCGAGACCACGATCGGCTCGGCGACATCCAGGGTCAGGGTGCCTTTGGGGCCCTTGACCGACACGTTCTGGCCATCGATGGCCACATCGACCCCGGCGGGAACCAGGACCGGCTGCTTTCCAATACGCGACATGTTTTTCGTTCCCCTACCAGACGTAGGCGAGGACTTCGCCGCCCACGCCTTGTCGAGTTGCCTGGCGATCGGTGAGCAGACCGGAGGACGTGGAGATGATCGCCACGCCCAGGCCGCCGAGCACCCGAGGCAGATTGGTGGACTTTGCGTAGACCCGCAGACCGGGCTTGCTCACCCGGCGCAGGCCGGCGATGCTGCGCTCACGGCTGGGGCCGTACTTCAGCTGCACCACGAGGGCTTTGCCCACGCGGGCGTCCTCGGTGCGGTAATCGGAGATGTAGCCCTCTTTCTTGAGGATCTCGGCGATGTTCGCCTTGATCTTCGAGTGGGGCAGGGTCACCTCATCGTGGTACGCCGAGTTGGCGTTACGCAGACGCGTCAAGAAGTCTGCGATGGGATCGGTCATCGTCATGACAGCCGGTTCACCTTCCTTGCGGCGGTTCCCATTCGGTCAATCGACACTCTGGGCCTTCCGAAATTTGAATTCGAATGAATGCTGGTTACCAGCTGGACTTCTGGACACCGGGCAGTTCGCCCGCGTGCGCCATTTCGCGCAAGCAGATCCGGCACAGGCCGAATTTGCGGAACACCGCGTGCGGACGGCCGCACCGGTTGCACCGGGTGTACCCGCGAACCGCGAACTTCGGCTTCTTGTTGGCCTTGTTGACCAGAGCCTTCTTTGCCATGCTCAGTTCTCCTTGAACGGAAAGCCGAGGGCCCGCAGCAGCACTCGTCCTTCGTCGTCGTTGGTCGCCGTGGTGACGACGGTGATGTCCATGCCGCGGGGGCGATCGATGGAATCCACGTCGATCTCGTGGAACACCGACTGCTCGGAGAGCCCGAAGGTGTAGTTACCGCTGCCGTCGAACTGCTTGGGGCTCAGGCCACGGAAGTCGCGGATACGGGGAAGCGCGATCGAGACCAGGCGGTCCAGGAACTCCCACATGCGGTCTCCGCGCAGCGTCACCCGGGCGCCGATCGGCATGCCCTCGCGAAGCTTGAACTGGGCGATGGACTTGCGCGCCTTGCGGATCTCGGGCTTCTGGCCGGTGATCAGGGCGAGGTCGTTGACCGCTCCGTTGATCAGCTTCGCGTCACGGGCGGCGTCACCGACACCCATGTTCACGACGACCTTCACCACGCCCGGGATCTGCATCACGTTGGCGTAGTTGAACTCTTTGTTGAGCGCGTCCTTGATTTCCTCGCGGTAGCGCTGCTTCAGCCGCGGCTGCACCTTGGCGGCGTTCTCTACTGTGGTCATTCTCAGATGTCCTTGCCGTTGCGCTTGGAGACCCGGACCTTCTTGCCCGACTCCTCGTCGACGCGATAGCCGATGCGGGTGGGGTTGCCGTCGGAGTCGATGACCATCACGTTGGAGACGTGGATGGCAGCCTCCTGCGTGACGATGCCGCCGGAGGAGGCGCCGCGCTCGTTCTGCGACTGCGCGGTGTGCTTCTTGATCCGGTTGACGCCCTCGACGAGGACCTTCTCGCGGGTCGGGTAGGCCTCGATGACCTTGCCCTTGGCGCCCTTGTCCTTACCGGAGATCACGAGCACGGTGTCACCCTTGTGCACCTTCATTTACAGCACCTCCGGGGCGAGCGAAACGATCTTCATGAACTTCTTCTCACGCAGCTCGCGGCCCACCGGGCCGAAGATGCGGGTGCCGCGCGGGTCGTTGTCCGGCTTGATGATGACGGCGGCGTTCTCGTCGAATCGGATGTAGCTGCCGTCTGCGCGACGACGTTCCTTCACGGTGCGCACGATCACGGCCTTGACGACGTCGCCCTTCTTGACGTTGCCGCCGGGGATGGCGTCCTTCACGGTCGCCACGATGATGTCGCCGATGCCGGCATAACGTCGCGCCGAGCCACCGAGAACGCGGATGCACAAGATTTCCTTGGCACCCGTGTTGTCGGCCACCTTCACGCGCGATTCCTGCTGAATCACTCGATCTCCTGACCTGGTTATGTGTGCACGGCAGATACCGACCTGACGTGCGCGGTCTTTGTTGCCCCGAGAGCACGCAGGGTTTTCTCACATGAGAGAACCGAGGTCTGCCCCAGGCAACCCCTAGAGTCTAGGGGACGACCTGCGCAGAGCCAAATTGCTCACCGACACCACACAAAACGCACGTGGCCTGCGAGGAAAGGCCGATCCGCTCGCACGCCGCTGCAGCCGCCAACACGGTTGCGTCGGCGTGCCTGCGGCCGACGATCTGCAGACCCATGGGCGCACCTCCCACGAGGGCCGCCGGCACGGAGATCGCCGGCTGGCCGGTGAGGTTGAACGGATAGGTCAGGGCCAACGCGCCCCAGTGGTCCACCGGGCGACCGTCGATCTCGGTGGGCATGGGCCCTTCGGCCGCAAAGCACGGCACCGCGGTGGCCGGTGTGAGCAGCAGATCGAACGTCTGGAACGCCGCCGCCATGTCCGCCACCAGCCGGGACCGCGCCTCGTGCGCGTCGAGCAGCGTCGTGGCGTCGAGCTCGGCGGCGGCATCGAAGTAGCGACGCACCGCCGGATGCACGTCCCCGAAACTCACCGGCGAGCCGACCTGGGCATAGACGTCCGGCGCCGACAGCGTGCGAAACGCGGTGCTGCACGCGGGGTCGAGGCGCACCGCAGCGGCACTCACCCGCCGCGCACCGAGAGTCCCGATGAGTTCATCGGCGGCCGATTCGGCTGCTGCGGCCACCTCCGGATCACACGGGGCGTCACCGAGCGTCGCCGTGAATGCCACTCGCAAAGAGCTCAAATCCGTTGCGTACAAGCCTTTTTCGAAGGATCCCGCAGGCGCGGGCAGGGAGGCCCGGTCATGGTGATCGATGCCGCAGATGATGTCGAGCAGCCGCGCGGTGTCGGCGACGGTACGGGTGAGCACCCCGTAGTGGTCGTTGTCGGCGACTCCCCGGTGCCGTGGCCCGCGTGGAATCAACCCGTAGGTCGCCTTGAAGCCCACGAGTCCGCAGTACGACGCCGGAATGCGCAGTGAGCCGGCACCGTCGGTGCCGGTGGCCACGGGCACCATGCCCGACGCGACCGCGGCCGCCGACCCGCCACTTGACCCACCCGGTGTCAGGTCGGTGTTCCAGGGGTTGCGGGTGATGCCGTGCAGTACCGACGCGGTATAGGACGCTCGGCCGAACTCCGGTGAGGCGGTCACCCCGATCGGCACCGCACCCGCAGCGACCGCGCGGGACACCAGGGTGCAGGTGTGGTCGGCGATCCGGTCGGCATGCAGCGTGCTGCCCATGGCGAATGGCCAGCCTTGCACCGGTTGCAGCTCCTTGACACCCATCGGAACCCCGGCCAGCGCACCCGGATCGCCGCCGCGAGCCACCACACGGTCGACCTGGCGAGCCCAATCCAGGGCCCGGTCACCATCGACGTGGATGAAGGCGTTGAGCGCACCGTTGGTCTGCTCGACGGCCTCCAGAGCCTGGGCCACCGTGTCCTGCGCGCTCACCTGACCCGAACGGACCAGATCTGCCGTCTCGATCACGGTTGCCGCACGGCGGGTGTTCACCCCTGCGATTCTCACAGCAGCAGTACCGCCGCCACCGACGTGGCCGCCACCAGGCCACACATCACCGGGACGAAGAGTCGACGGGCCAGATCCATCACCGATACCCCGGTCAGGCTCGCCACCACGATCAGCGATGACCAGATCACCAGGGTGCCCCCGCCGGTCCAGCTGGCACCGTTCTGCGCGATCGCCGCCAGAGTGGCGACATCAGCACCCGAACTCTCACCCAGCGAGGCTGCCAGCGACCCGGTGAACGGCAGCCCGGGCCAGCCGCTGCCGTCGAGGCCGATCACCATGCCGATCAGCAGCATCGCGAAGGCCGCGAACACCGGCACCTCCGGAATATAGGGCTCCACCGACGCCACGGCGTCCAGCAGGAAGGCCGGCGCGGGCATCTCCGGGTCCAAGCCCAGGATGGCGCCGGAATAGTCCGACAGCCCGATGTAGACGAAACCCGCCACTGGAATGACCATGCCCATCGAGCGGAACGAGAACGTGATGCCGTCGGTGAAATGCTGCCCGACATCACCAAGCCAGGTCCGTCGGCTCACCAGGACGGCGATGGTGACCAGCGCCAGCGCCGCGGCTCCACCGACCAGGGGTGCCCCCAATCCGTCATCGATATCGGGCACCCAGGGAGTGAACCGGCCCAGCAGCATGAAGGCCAGCAGGGCGGCGAACAGGGTGGGCACCCCGATCGCGATGAGGCGCGCCTTCGTCGACGGCGACGCATTCTCGCCATCGAGAGCGTCGGCCCCGGCGCCTGTGGGGCTCAGGGTCGTTGCGCGGGCCCGGGCACCAGCCGTGTCGGCACCCCCTGCGCGGGCGCTGCTTGCGGAAGGCTCGGACCCGGCCGCAGCCTCTGCGACGGGCAGTGTCACCGCGGCGGCTGCCACCGGGTCGAGCATCTTCAGACGCACGTCGCGGAGGTAGGCGATCGACAGCGCCACCACACCGGCGATCAGCGCAATGATGGTCGCCCGCACCGCGATGACGCTCGCGGAGACGTCGGCCCCCTCGGCGGACAACGCCGGTGCCACCCCCATGACCAGATCCGAGCTGAGCGCCATCCCCTGCCCGGCGATGGCGATCGCCAGGGCCGCCCCGAAGGGCGGTAGTCCCACTCTGACCGCCGCAGGCAGCAGGATGGCGGCGATCAACGGCAACACCGGGGTTGGCCAGAACGACACCGAGAGGAGAAAGGTGACGACAGCCAGGACCACGTACGAGATGTGGCCATTGCGGAAGAGCCCACGCAGGGGCCGGATCATCACCGAGTCCGCGCCGGCATCGCGCACCGCTCCGAGCATTGCGGTCACCAGCGCGATGATGATGAAGATGGGCAGCAGCTCGCGGGTACCGATGATCGCGGCGTTGAACACTGCTCCGAGTCCGGAGGTGATGCTGCCGGAGAACGCCAGTGCCGGTCAGAAAGGTCGCGATCATCGCCGGGGCGATGACGTTCTTCTTGGCGATGACCGTGACGATCAGGACGACGAGGCCGAGCAGGTACACCCAGTGCGCAATGGACACTGACGTCACCATCCAATCGGGACTGCGGTCGCCGGGTGGAGCAGAGAAGGTAGCGGCCGGGGGTGGGTTCTACATGGGGCCGAACGGTTCGCGAGTGCCTTGGCTGACGTGAATCGCGAGTGTCGAGAGTTTGTCCCATGAGCAAACTCTCGGCAATGCCGACACCGCACACATCGGCTCGTCGGCGACTGTGCACTGTGTCCCGCGCCACCGCGTCCTCACAGCGCTGCCGCCACCAATTGCACCTCGACCGGAGCGCCCGAGGGCAGGGCACACACCCCGATCGCGCTGCGCGCCGGCAAGGCGTCTGCCCCGAGTTCCGCAGTGATCGCTGCGGACGCACCGTCGGCAACGGCGGATGCCGCGGTGAAATCCGATGTGCACGCCACATACACGGTCATGTGCAGGCACCGCATCCCCACCGCATCCGGAGGAAGTACCGACCGCACCGCGGCCAGTGCATTGGTGGCGGCCAGCATCGCCGCGGCGCGGGCCGTGGACAGGTCGACCTGGCGGCCGACGATACCGGTGACGGTGAGCGCCCCGTTGCGGCGTGGCGTCATCCCGGCGCTGAAGATGAGCCCGGCGTGCAGCGTCGCGGGGATGTAATCACCCTGCGGCGCAGGGGCTTCGGTTCGCTCATTCGACACCGAGCGCCACTCCCTCCTGGCGGGGGTCGGCGGCACCGATCAGTACACCCCGGTCGTCGACGGAGATCAGCTGGGCACTCCCGCCGGCACCGAGGTCGGGTTGCACGACGATGCGGTGCCCGAGCGCGGCCAGTTCGTCGCGCACGGCACCGGGCAGGCTGGGCTCGACGCGCAGTTCGTCGGGTGCGCCGACGACGTCGGCGTCCGAACCCGGGAACACGGTGAATCGCGATGCCGCCACCGCCTCGGCGGCATCGCGGCCGTGGTCCAGGACGTGGGAGATCAGCTGCATGTTCCACTGCACCTGGCCGTCACCGCCCGGGGTGTTGCCGACGTGTTTGCAGGGCGCCCGCGCTCGTCGGTGACGATCCAGGCGTTGAGCGTGTGCAGTGGCTTGCGGCGTGGTTTGACCTCGTTGGGGTGTCCGGGCAGCAGGTAGGCACCCCGGCCCAGCCGGTTGTTGAGCACCACTCCGGTGCCGGGCACGGTGAACTTCGCGCCGAAGGTGAACGCCAGCGAGTGGATGAAGCTCACCGCGCGGCCGTCGGCGTCCACCGCCACCGTCGAGGTGGTGTCCCCCGCCGCGACCGCCATCGGGCCGCGGACTTCGATGCGGCCGTCGAGATCGCGCCGTTGCGCGTCCAGGCGTTCGGAGTTCAGGATGTAGTCGGCACCGTCGCGACGATTGTCGCTGCCGCACAACGCAAATCGGTCAGCGAACGACAGCCGGGCAGCTCGGGCCAGCCGGTCGATGGCGGACGCCGACAGCCACTCGGTCGCGCCGAGGGCACCGTCGCACAGGGCCGCCTGCTGCAGCACCATCCACCCGGGCGTCGGCAGGGGCGTCTGGTGCAGCACCGCGCCGGCGTAGCGCCCGGTGAGCGCGGGCTCGGGAGTCACCTGCGCCCCCGCGGCCCATTCGTCGCCGCTGAACGGTGCGCCACCGGCCCGCAACGCCGCGACGGCACGTTCGGCGAACTCCCCGGTGTAGAAGCTGCCCGGGGTGCTGTGCCAGCATCCGGATGGTTGCCGCCAGCGCGGGCTGCGGGAGCCTACACCCGACCACCGGCGGAACACCTTGGGGCGCATAGATCTCGGCGAGCCCGGGGTCGGCCGCGATCGCCGCTGCCGCCACGCCGACATCGCCTGCGGTGCGCGCCGAGCAGGGCAGCCCGTTCTCGGCGATGCGGGCGGCGGGTTCCCAGAGTTCGGGCAGCGACCTGGTGGCGCCGCCGCCGTGCAGTGCCAGCAGCGCGGCGGGTGCACCGGGCACCGCCACCGCCAGCGGCCCGTCCATCGGTATCGCGCCGAGGCCTTGCGCGGCATAGAATTCCGGGGTTCCGCCGTCGGGTCCGAAGCCGGATCCGTTGACGGTCCACACCCGCCCGTCGGGTTCGCGCACCACAGCGAAGGCGTCGCCGCCGATCCCGCACTGCCCGGGCAGGGTCAGCCAGGTCAGGCCGGCCATCGCCAGCGTGGCGTCGATGGCGTTGCCACCGTCTGCCAGCACCCGCGCACCGGCCAGGCTGGCCGCCGGATGACTGCTGCTGACCATGCCGCCCGCCGACAGCGCCGGTGGGCGTTGCGCCGCGCTCATCAGGCGCCCCGGCGGGCCCGGCGGGTCGGGCCTGCGGGCATCTCCCCCGGCTCCACGCCGACGAAGATCTCACCGTCCCGTTCCTGGCACGGGAAGGTCTTGATGGGCTCGGTGGCCGGCGGGCTGATCGGTTCACCGGTCTCCAGGTCGAACGCGCTGCCGTGGCAGGAGCATCCGATGCCGTCGTCGCGCAGCTTGCCCGAGGACAGCAGGCAGTCCAGGTGCGTGCAGTAGTTGGAGGTGGCGTAGGCCTTGCCGTTGAGCCGCGCCACGGCAAACTCGTGATCGCCGGAGTAGAACCGCCGGACGATACCCTCGGGCACCTGCCCTGATCGTGCTACCCGAACGAAATCCATTGTTGTTCTCCGTGTTTCTGTGTGGGTGTCAGGCGTCGAGGTAGACGGTCTTCTCGGCCAGGTAGAACTCCATCATCGATGCACCGGCCTGTTCCTTGAACGTGGCGGTCGACGATGCCTTGTATCCGCCGAACGGCGCGTTCATCGCCATCCCGGTGGTCGGCTGGTTGATCTTGACCAGACCGGTCCGCGACTCACGGGCGAACCGCTGGGCGGTGGCCAGATTCGAGGTGACGATCGCCGCCGACAGCCCGAACTCGGTGGCGTTGGCCAGCTCGATCCCCTCGTTCAGCGAGCTCGCCCGCTGGAAGGCCAGCAGCGGGCCGAACACCTCTTCGGTGACGATGCGCATCGTGGGTTCGGTATCGGTGAACACGGCGGGCCGCACGAAATGGCCACCCGGGCTTCCCACCACGTCCACGGTGGTGCCCCCACACCGCAACCGGGCGCCCTCGGCGACCCCGACCGCCACGTAGTGCGCGAACTTGTCGAGTTGGTGCGTGCTGGCCAGCGCGCCCATGTCCACACCGTCACCGGCGCCGGGGCCGACCACCAAGGCGTCGGTGCGCCGGATGACCCGCTCGACCAGTTCGTCGTGCACCGCATCGGTGGCGATCACCCGGCTGGTGCCGGTGCACGCCTGACCGGACAACCCGAAAGCGCCCTTGACGATCAACGCCGCCGCGCGGTCCAGGTCGGCGTCGTCGGCGACGAGCACCGGATTCTTGCCGCCCATTTCCAGCTGGACCCGCCGGTGTGGCCCGACCCGGGCGTGGATCGCGCGGCCCACCTCGGTGGAGCCGGTGAAGGTGACGGCCGCGATCCGCTCGTCGGCGGCCACCGCGGCACCGGCCACCCCGTCGCCCTGGACGAGTGCGATCACCGAGGGCGGCAACCCGCCGGCCAGCAGTGCCTCGACAAGGCGCTGCCCCATCAGTGGGGTGAGCTCGGAGGGCTTGAACAGCACCGGGTTTCCGACCGCCAGGGCCGGTCCGAGCTTGCGCGAGGGAATGTTGAGCGGGAAGTTCCACGGGGTGATCGCACCGACGACACCCACCGGTTCACGCAGCGTGTACAGCAGGGTGTCGCCCGCCGCGGGCAGCGTCACGCCCCCACCGCGGGTCGCCTCGGCGGCGTAGAACCGCAGATTCGCCGGTGTGCGACTGACCTCCATGGTCGCCTCGGCCCGGGTCTTGCCTTCTTCGCGGACCAACTCCGCGATCAGTTCGGGACCGCGCTTCTGCAGTTCGGCGGCAGCCGATTCCAGGATCGCCGCGCGGCGCTCGGGTGCGGTCGCCGCCCAGTCCGGTGCGGACTTCGTCAGCCCGTCCACCGCGTTGGCGACGTCGGCGGGCCCCGAGGCGGGGAAGGTTCCGATGAGGTCGGCCGGGTCGGCGGGGTTGGTCCGGGTGAAGGTGTCCCCGGACAGGGCGGGCACCCAGGCCCCGCCGATGAAGTTGGGACCGGTGGTCATTGCTGTACCTGCGATTCTTCGTCGATGTCTGCGTAGGCGAGATCCCACAGATCGGTGTCCTCATCGCGCAGGGCCGCGATGTCGACCTCGCGGCCCAGCAGCTCCCGCACGGCCATGATGTCCTCGCCGCGGTCGATGGTGAAGGCGCCGCGAACCGTGCTGCCTTCCAGGTAGAAGCCGGTGAAGTCCAGCGCACCGAGATCACCGCGGATCACCGGTTCGCCGGTTGCCGCACCGACGAATTGGAGGTTGCGCCCGTGCTGGTCCGACCAGAACCACGGTGCGTCATCGCAGGGTGCGTCACGGCCCAGCATCGCGTTGGACACCGCGACGCCCTGCCTGCTGGCATTGTCGAAGTGTTCCAGGCGAACGTGGCGGCCGGCCCGCTCGGAGTACCGGCGCGCCACGTCGCCGGCGGCGTAGATGTTCGGGATGGTGCTGCGCCCCAGGGCGTCCACCACGATCCCGTCCTCGATACGCAGCCCGGAAGCCTCGGCGGCGGCGGTGTTCGGTGTGATGCCGATGCCGATCACGACGGCGTCGGCCTCGAAAGGTTCTGCGGCGTCGGCCATGTCGATGAGCACACCGTCGGCGGTGGTCCGGATGCCGGCCAACCGTACTCCGGTGCGCAGATCCACGCCGTTGTCGCGGTGCAGCAGGCTGACGGCCTGGCCCATCTCCGCTCCGAGGATGCGGGCCAGCGGCACCGGCACCGACTCGAACATGGTGACCGCCACCCCCGCGGCGGCCGCGGTGGCCGCGATCTCCAGGCCGATGAATCCCGCGCCGATGATGGCCAACCGCCGACCCGGCACCAGCACCGGAGCCAGCGCCAGGGCGTCGTCGAGGGTGCGCAGGTAGTGCACGAGATCGGGGCGCGGGCCGGGCACGGGCAGCGTTCGCGGTGTGCCACCGGTGGCAAAAAGCACGGCGTCGGCGCCGATCTCGGAACCGCTGTCCAGCGCGACGGTCCGCGCGACCGGATCCACCCGCAGCACGCCGGTTCCGGTGACGATGTCCACGTCGTTGTCGGCGACCCAGCTGGGACGCAGAATCCAGAGGGCGGCCTCGCTGTCGGTACCTGCCAGGAATTCCTTGGACAGCGGCGGACGCTGATAGGGCGCATGGGGTTCGTCCCCGATGAGCATGATGCGGCCGTCGAACCCCTGCCTGCGCAGGTTGCGGGCGGCCACGGCGGCGGCCTGGCCGGCGCCGACGGTGACGATGGTGCGCGGTGTCATGTCCGCGCCTCCTCTTCGGTGCGGGCCGGCACACTGCCTTCCGGCGCGAGGTTGACATAGATGGTGCCGTCGTCGTCGACGCGCACCGGGTAGGTGGGCTGGCACAGATCCTGATCGGCCTCGTAACCGGTCTCCAGGTCGAACTGCCACTGGTGGCCCGGACAGATCACCTTGCCGTGCAGCAGCGTCCCCTTGAACAGCGAACGATCCTGGTGCACACAGAGATCGGCGAAGGCATACACCCGCCCTTCGGTCTGGAACAGGGCGATGGCGGTGCCGTCGATCTCGACCCGCAGCTTGCGGCGTCTGCCCAGTTCTCGTGCGGTGGCGACCGCGGTCCACTCCATGATTCTCCTGTCCGATTTCGGCGCGCCCACGCTCGCGCGGCGGTTGTGGGCGCGCCGAAGTCACTCAGACGCCGGCGGGCTCCAGCTCGGGTGCGACATAGGTGTCATACAGCCCCTTGGTGTAGGAGAACCGCATCTCGGCTCCCCAGCGCACCATCTGCAGGCAACGCTGCTGCAGCGCCACGGTGTCGGCGTGGTCCAGCACGATCTGGTAGCCGCGTTCGCCGTGCACCACATCGGAGGTGATGTGCAGATCGAAGAACTCGATCTCGTCCTCGGTGAACTTGTAGACCTCGCGCAGGGGCACGATCTGCTTGGTGTAGATGCTGGGCACCTGCGACTCCAGGCCCACCACCAGCGCGGCGGTGGCCACCACGAAGTGCTCGCGCTGCGACACCGCGTAGCACCAGGACTGCAGACCGCGGGTGATGGCATTCATGTTGTTCGGGTCTTCGATGCGTTCCTTGGTGGTCCCGCAGGCCTCGCCGAACTTGATCAACAGGTCGGTGTGCCGGATGTCGGCGAGCTCTTCCTCGTACATGTTCTGCAGCGTGAAATCCTTCGCGCCGGTGAACTCGTCGGGGGTGTTGGCGTAGATGTTGGCCAGGTAGTCGGCGAACGGCCCGACGTAGTGGAAGTGGTTCTCGGCCCAGCGGGCGAAGTGATGGCGCTCCAACTGTCCCTCGGCCCACGCCTTGGAAAACGATGCGTTCTTGGCCTCACGGCCCTTGATGGCGTTCTCCAGCTCGGCGCGGAACTCGTCGCGGCCCAGTAGTTCAGTCATGGATCAGATCCCTTCGATCAGTTGATTTCGCGAAACGATGAGCAACAGAGGGTGTTTCGCAATTGATGGGGGCTGCGAGACGACGCGGCGTTGCGAAGTCGCCTCTGCACCAGCGACGTTAGCCAGCAGACCGGCGTTGCGACATGGACAACATCACCCCGGATGCCCGCGGCGAGGAGGCATGGTGCACACCTGCTCAGTGACTGCCGACCGCAGCGGTCAGCGCCTCGAACTCGGCCAGGATCGCCGCACCGACCGCCTTGTCTTGAGCGCCGTTGCCGCCACTGATCCCGACGCCGCCGATGATCTGGCCGTTGAAGACGAGCGGAAATCCGCCGACGAAGACCGCGAACTTGCCCGGCAGCATGTGGCTGATCCCGAAGGCCTCGTTGCCCGGCAGCGCCGGCCCGTCCGGCGCCTCGTTGAACAGGTGGGTGGCCCGCTCGTGACCTGCGGCGGTGAACGCCTTGGCGATGGAGATATCGACGCCGGTCAACCTGGCGCCTGGAAGGCGGTGCAGGGCAAGAACATTGCCGCCGTCATCGCAGATGCACAGAGTTTGCTTGACGCCGATCTCTTCGGCCTTGGCCCGGCCGGCCGCGAGCAGTGGCAGGGCGTCGTCGAGGGTGATCCGGTAGATCTGGTGCATATCTGCTGACCTCCTGAGAATTGCGGGTGTCGTGCGGGGCGGCAATTCCGCCCCGGGCTGTTCGCCTGGTGAATGTCTACCGGGGCGAGCGGACGCCCGCCTTGGTCACAATGTCCGCTTTATCGGCCGCATCATGGTCAAACTGCACATAGGCTGTGGGCACTCGACAGTGTGATCGTGGTGGTTCGATCCGCCACCGCATCGACGAACGCACCGCACAGAGCAGGTGAGCACATGGCCGCAGAGCACCCGCACGGTGACCGGATGACGGTCGCCGGACTGCTCGACGAATCCCTCATGTCGGGCGCCCGGGTGATCGCCGGCCAGGATCACACCGATCGCGAATTACATTGGGTGTTACCACTTTCCGAGGTGCTTTCCCGTCATGAGCCGCTGGACGGCGTCGCGGTCTACGCGCGCCCGGAGGCACTGCTGGGCACCGCGGGCGCACTGGCCGCGCTCGCCGCCCGCGGTGCCACCACGCTGGTCGTCGACGGTGCGGTCCCCGCCGATTTCCCGGCGGCACTGCCCGCCGGGCTGGTGGTGATCGAGATGGCGTTCCCGGTCGGGTTCACCGCACTGAACCGGCTGCTGGCGGAGCGGGCGCTGAGCCAGGAAGTGCACGTGATGCGGTATGCCACGCACGTGCACGCGTCCTTGGCCGGGCTCTTCCACCGCGGGGCCGGGCTGCAGATACTGATCCGCGAGGTGTCCAACCTGGCCCGCAACCCGGCGGTGGCACTGGATGCCCGCGGCCAGATCGTGGCCCACAACGGCTTGGCCGCCGAGGCCGCGGCAGTTCTCACCGAGGTCATCGTCCCGAGGCTGACCGTCGACCTACCGGCCGGCGCCAGGCTCCCGGGTCATCACGACACCCGCGTCGAGCAGCTCACGGACCCGCACGGCAATGCGTGGACCGCGATCTCCACCGCCATCCGGCTCGGCAAGGCGTTCGAGGGCTGGGTGCTGGTCCTGGTGCCCGAATTCCGAACCCGGTGCCCACGACCTGGCGCGGCACATCGTCGTCACCGAACAGGCGACCGCGATCATCGGTTCGGAGATGTTGCGCCAGCACAGCGTCGACGAGGCCGAGGAGCGCGCCCGCGGCGATTTCGTCCAGGCCCTGGTGCACGGACATTTCTCCAGCGAGCACGACATGCGTGCGCGGGCCGAGTACCACGATGTCGACATCGATTCGCAGTTCGGTGTTTTCGTCGCGCCGGGCGCGATTCCTCATGGTGTGGACAACCCCGCCGCCAGCATGGTGCGGCTGGCCCGGTACGCCGCCAATGTGGCACCGGATCCCGCGGTCCGCTCCTACGTCACCGTGCTGGGTGACGTCCTGGTGGTGGTGCGTTCACTCTGTGGCGGTGACGACACCGCACGGCACCGCGAGATGGTGCACTACGGCGAGGCCATGGCGGGCGAACTGGAGAACCGCCGCGGTGCGGCGGTCGCGGTGTCCTACAGCAGGCCGGCCAGTGGTGCACAAGCCGTCTCGGCGAGCTACCGCGAAGCCCGCATCGCCCTGGGCATCGCGCGCAGGCTGGGTCTCACCGGCGCGGTGTCCTATCAGGATCTGCGGAGTTTCACCGTGCTCGCCGAGATCGCCGAGACCGACCAGAGCAAGTCGCTGGTCAACGACGTTCTCGGACCCCTGCGCGGCACTCCCGATCTGCGCGACTTCCTGACCGGATATCTGGCCAACGGCGGGAACGTCAACGCCACCGCCCGGGTGCTCAATGTGCACCGCAACACCATGTTGACCAAGTTGGATCGGGTGTCGCGGGCGATCGGTCTCGATATCCGGTTGCCCGACAACCAGTTCACCGTCTGGCTGGCGATCCGGCTGGACCTGCTCAGTGAGGTACACGCCGCCGTCGACCGGGAGGCCAGTTTCCGCTGAGGTACGCCGCCGCTACCGTTCGGGCGCCGGGTCGGGTCCGATGAACGAGCCCAGCAGACCGAGCACCGCGACACCGGAGACCATCGCGAACGCCAGCGTGAAGCCGATGGTGCCGCCGAAGCCCAGCGCGATCGCGACCCACGCGGCGCCCATCGCCGAGCCGCCGAACCGCACCAGGTTGAACAAGCCGAGCCCGGTGCCCTGCGCCCCGGCAGGCGAGCGGGTGGCACCGGTGGCCGCCGGCGTCTGAACGAAGGCGGTTCCGATGCCGATCAGAACCAGAATCGCCACGAAAGCGGCCAGTCCCCCACTCTTCTCGACCAGATGCGCGCCGACGGCCGCGGCCAGCAGCGCCTGGCCGAGGATCAGCAGCAACAACCCGGTGCGGAGCACCCGGCGGGCCCCGATCCGGTCCAGGTACCGCCCGACCAGTGGGCCCAGGATCACCATCGAGGCCGGGATCGCCAGCAGCACCACGCCGGCCAGCGTCCCGGTCCGGCCGCTGCCGACGAGGTAGAGCGGCACCGCCAGCAGCGTGGCCCCGAGGCTGAACATGAACGCGAAGGCGCCCAGGGTGCTGCGCACGAACCGGGCCTCCGCCACCAGTCGCACGTCGACGAACGGCTCCGGTACCCGCAGGCAGTGCCCGACGAAGAAGACCAGGATGGCCACGGCCACCGTCACAGCGATGGCGACGACCGCCGACAGACCTTGCTGTGGAACGAGCGCGATGCCGAGGATCAGCAGCCCCGACCCGAACGTCAGCGCGGTGGCGCCGATGGTGTCGAACCGCATCGCGGTGCCGGGATGGCGCGGGATGTGCAGCAGGGTGCCGATCAGCCCGGCCAGCGCGACCGGCACCAGCGGTACGAATACCCAGCGCCACCCCCAGCCGTCGGCGATGAATCCGCCCATGGTGGGGCCGATGGCCTGGCCGATGCCGTTCACCGAGGCCCACAGACCCACCGCTCTGCCCCGGCGCTCCCCGGCGAACAGCCAGGTCAGCAGGCCGAGGACGGCAGGCCCGAGGGCGGAGGCGGCCGCGCCGCCCAGGCAGCGCCACAGGATCAGCAGTTCCAGCGTGGGCGCGGTCGCCGCGCCGACGGCGCACACCGCGGTGGCGATCATCGATGTGCAGTACATCCGGCGTCTGCCGAACCGGTCACCGATCCAGCCGACGAGCGGCATCGTGGCGGTGAAGGTCATCAGGAAGCCGACCACCACGAATACGCCGCTGCTCAGCGGCGCACCGAATTCGGCGAGGATCGCCGGCATCGGCACATTCACCACGTTGTTGCTCACCGTGCCGACCAGGGTCCCCGAGAGCAGCGCGGCGAGCGCCAAGGGCGTGCCGGCGCCGTCGGGGACCGCCGGGCCCGCGGGGGCGCGGCTGTCTGTGTCAGTCATGGCGGGACTTCCGTGGCCGATGTGCGGTGGTGGTGTCTGCGCGGGCTGCAATCACGCCCGCACAGCCACTGTCTCACCCCGCGCGCGGCGAAGGCGCCGCCCATGTGGACCAAGGCGCACAGACCAGGCGAACGGAATCGGTCATTGTGCACAGCCCGCGCGGACGCCCGCATCGTGACAACACGCACGCCGGCGCGGATTTTAACGTGTGCGAAACACCGCGACATCAGGATGACAAGGTCGGAACACGTTGCACAGGGCCGTGCGCACAGCGTTGTGCACAGTGTGCGTTGACCCGTTCGGGCAACGGGCCGAGCATTCCCCCATCAGACTGCACAGCCCACGAGCAGTTGTGAGCGAAAAGACCCGTCGATGGATATACAACTCAGCGCGGCCCATTGGATCTATCTGGCCGGAATCGTCGTCATCCTCATCACGATGGGGTTGCGCAAGAACATCGTGGTGCCCGCGGTCGTCGCGACATTGCTTACCGCGTGGGTGTTTTCGGGCAGCATCGTGACCGGGCTCTCGTCGATCTTCAATGCCAGCCTGGTCGCCGCCCAGGAGCTGTTCAACATCTTCCTGATCATCGCCTTCATCACCGCGATGCTGGGCGCCCTGCGTGAGATGGGTGCCGACAAACTGATGGTGGCCCCGTTCCGGCGGGTGATGCGCGCCGGAACCAGCAGCTTCATCACCCTCGCGATCGTCACGTACGTGATCTCGCTGTTCTTCTGGCCCACGCCCGCCGTCCCCCTGGTCGGCGCGGTGCTCATCCCGGTGGCCATCCGTGCCGGCCTGAGCCCACTGTCGGTGGGCATGGTGATCGCCATCGCCGGGCAGGGCATGGCCCTGTCCTCGGACTACATCATCAAGGTTGCGCCCGGCATCTCGGCGACCTCGGCCGGCGTCGGTGCCGACAGCGTGGCCGACAAGGCGCTGGTCCTTTCACTGATCACCGGCATCGCCGCGCTGCTCATCACCTACGTCATGCAGCGCCGGACGTGGCAGAAACCGTCACCGGATCTGCTGGTCGCCTGGGAGAACAAGGCCGACAAGTTCGGGCTGCCCGAAGGCGGCACGAGCGACGGTGCCGGTGGCAGCGCAGCGGCCCCGCAAGGAACGGATCCGCGGCCCCCGGTGCCGACCGGCTCCGGTGGGACGTCGGCCACCGCAACGTTGGCGCCCGCCACCACGGTGACCGAGCCGGTGTTGCCGAAATCGTTGGCCGCCAAAATATTTGCCGCGTTGGTGCCCACCGCCTACCTGGCGTTCATCGTCTACCTGTTGCTGGGCAAGTTCACCTCGCTGGTGCCGCCGCTGCAGGGCGGCGACGCGGCGGGCATCGTCGGCGGCATCGCGGCGATCCTCCTGTTCGCGGCCTGTCTGACCAACGACAAGCGCGACTTCCTGGAGAGCTCGTCCACGCACATCATCGACGGCCTGGTCTTCGCCTTCAAGGCCATGGGTGTCGTGTTGCCCATCGCCGGGTTCTTCTTCATCGGCAGCGGTGATTTCTCGGCCCGGGTGCTCGGAATGGGTGCCGACGCCACCGGGCCGGCCTTCCTCTTCGATCTGATCAGCTCCGCCATGGCGCATGTGACACCGAGTCCGTTCGTCCTCGGTTTCGGCGTGCTCTTCGTGGGAATCGTTGCCGGACTCGATGGTTCGGGGTTCAGCGGACTGCCGCTCACGGGCTCGCTGGCCGGTGCGCTCGGCCCCGCCGCCAACATGGATCCCGCCACCCTGGCCGCCATCGGTCAGATGGGCAACATCTGGTCCGGCGGCGGCACGCTGGTGGCGTGGTCATCGCTCATCGCCGTCGCGGGTTTCGCCCGGATTCCGGTACTCACCCTCGCCCGGAAGTGCTTCGTGCCGGTGATGGCCGGTCTGGTGCTGTCCACCGTCTTCGCCATTCTCGTCTTCTGATGGCGCTGACCGACACCGAACAGAAGCTCGCCCTGGCCGCGACGGTCACGTTGACCTTCGTCACCGGAGTCGTCGACGCGGTCGGCTTCCTGGCCCTGGACCGGGTGTTCACCGGCAACATGACCGGCAACATCGTGATCCTGGGCATGGGCGTGGCCGGCGCCGACGAGCTGCCGGTGCTGGGTCCGGCGATCGCGCTGGCCGCGTTCACCGCGGCGGCCTTCGTCGCCGGCCTGGTGTTGCGCGCGGGCACAAAAGGGTGGCAGCACCGCGTCACCGTCCTGTTGACGCTCGGCGCGCTGACATTGGCCGCCCTGACCGGGGTGGCCGCCCTGGTCGGTGACCACTCCGCGCCGGCCATCCAGGTCGTGATGGCCGCCGCGACGGCCGCGGTGATGGGTTCGCAGGCGATGGTCGCCCGGGCCGTGGCGGTCGCCGATATGACCACCGTCGTGGTGACCTCGACACTGGCGTCGCTGGCGGGTGAAACCTGGACACGCAGGGGTGGCGGCGTGCTGCTCAACCGCCGATTCGGCGCCATCGCCGTGATCTTCGCCGGTGCGGTCGTCGGGGCGCTGCTGCTGCGGTGGCACATCGCCGTGCCGTTCGCGCTGTCCGCGGTCCTCACCGCCGGGGTCGCGATGCTCGGACACCTGCGGTTGTCCCCGCAGCGTTCCGAACCGGCCGGCGCGAGGTAGCCGCTCAGGCCTGGCCAGGGATCACGGGATTCTCACCTCGAAGTCTTCCGTCAATTGTGTTGCGGCCGGGTCGAATCCACTGGTCCCGGTGGGCGCCTCGGTGTGCACCGAGATCAGGTAGTCACGACTGTTGGTCCACACGTGCACGATGCGGTCGACGAACTCGATCGCCTCCTGGGGGGTGTCGGACACCGCGCCGAGCAGCTTCTGTCCGCTGTAATCGCACAGTTCGGCGGGCAGTACGCTCAGCGAGCTCACCGCGGCGTCGGCGGTCAGCTCCTCGGCGTACTCGGCGAACGCCGCCTGCGGATCCAGCGTCGTCGGCATGATCGTCACCGTTGCCGACATCCCGTCCGGGCCCGACAGTTGGGCGCCCACGTCACCCGTCCCGCCCTGCATCGACCAGCCTTCGGGGACCGCGATGGTGATCACCGGGGCCACCGAGTCGGCGACCTGGGCCACCATGCCGACCGGCGGGCGCTGCTCGGGTTCGCAGGTCACCGTGCCCGCCGTGATCGGCGTGGTGCTGGTCGGGACGACACCGAAATCCGGGTGCCCGATATCGGTGCTCGGCCCGCCGGGATCGGTGGTGGGACTGACGGCCGGCGGCGTGGTGGCGCCGGTTGTCACCGCGGGGCCGTCGTCGGCCACCGCCGCGCCGTCGCTCGACGTGGTGCACGCGACCAGTATCGGCGCAGCCAGACACAGCGTCACCGCCGCTGCGGCTGCTGCCTCTCGGATGGCTGTCATCAGTCCTTCGCGAACGCCCGTGCCAATTCCCGTTCGCCATCAAGGTAGGGCGCGCCCGAGATGTCGACCACCGCTTTGGCGATTGTTCCACCGGTGAACGGGAAGGGCGCCCGGTAGGAGCTGCACACCGCCTGGCCGGGATTGCTGCCCACCTTGATGCCCGCACCGGCCAGACCGAAGCTGCCCGGATGGGCACGCACCCCGCTGCGGGTTCCGACCACGGTGCCGTCCACGTACAGCGACACGTCCCCGAGCGGGGTGTGGCTGTTCGCGACGGTTCCGGTGCGCTCATACCGGACACCGAGGATGTGGCGCCCCAACGGCACCACGTCGCCGGAGGACGCCCGCTGCTCGTCCTCACCCATGAAGTTGTAGACGTGATGCAGGCGCCCGTCCTGGACGAACAGCACATGCCCGCCGTGACCGGCGCCGTGTTTGTACAGGACGCCTTCGGCACCGGCCGCGTCCACATCCACCTCGACGAACACCGAGAACGACCGGCCCCGGATCTCCGGCGTTGCGCCACTGCCGACTTCGGCGTTGTCGGGATAGTAGGTGTAGCTCGTGCGCTCCCCACTCAGGTAGGGCCGCCACCGGCCGAGCGTCTCGAAGATGTTGAGGTCGCCCAACGGCAATCCGTTGTACTTGGCCGCCTCCGCGAACCACAGCGCCTTGAGTTCCTCCAGCTTCTCCGGGTTCTCGGCGGCCAGGTCGTGGCATTGACTGCGGTCGGATTCGATGTGGAACAGCTCCCAGCGATCGGCATCGAAATGACCCCACCCCGCCGGCGACGCCGCGTGCACGGTGTTGGCGAACCAGCCGTCGTGCCAGATACCTCGGGTGCCGAGCATCGCGTAGTACTGGGTCTGCTTGTCCGACGGCACCTCCGCGTCCTTCAGAGTGGCCGCGAAACTTGTTCCATCCAGCGGCTTCTGGGCGATGCCGCGGACCTCATCGGGCGGGGTGATGCCGAGCAGGTCGTACACCGTCGGGGTGATGTCGGCGACGTTGACGTAGTGGTCCCGGACCTCGCCGTGCGCGTCGATCCCGCCGGGCCAGGAGATGATCGCGCTGTCGGCGATACCGCCCTCATGCGAGGCGTAGCGCTTGAACAGCTTGTACGGCGTGTTGAACGCCATGGCCCACCCGATCGGGTAGTGGTTGAAGGTCTGCGGCGAGCCGAGTTCGTCGAAGAAGCGCATGCTGTCTTCCACGGTGTCGATGTAGCCGTTGAAGAACTTGCTCTCGTTGACCGACCCGTTGGGTCCGCCCTCGCCACTGGCGCCGTTGTCGGAGATGACCACGATGACGGTGTTGTCCAGCTGCCCCGACTCCTCCAGATAGTCGAGGATGCGCCCGATCTGGGCGTCGGTGTAGGACAGGAATCCGGCGAACACCTCGGCCATCCGGGTGAACAGTTTCTTCTCCTCGTCGTCGAGGGTGTCCCACGGACGGACCGTGTCCTGGGCCGGCCAGGGCTCGCCACCCGGGCCTGTGACATCGAGGTACGGGATTGATCGGCGACAGCTCGGTATCGGCCGGCACGATGCCGAGGCGTTTCTGGTTTTCCAGCACGACCTCCCGGTAACGCTCGTAGCCCATGTCGAACGTGCCCGCGTACCTGTCGGCCCACTCCTTGAACACGTGATGGGGCGCATGCCCGGCGCCCGGGCACAGGTAGGAGAACCACGGCTTGTCGGGTGCGATCACCTTCGAGTCCTTGATGAACTCGATTGTCTTGTCCGCCAGATCCTTCGACAGGTGGTAGCCGTCCTCCGGGGTGGCCGGCGGCGCCACCGGATGGTTGTCGTACACCAGGTCCGGGTACCACTGGTCGGTCTCCCCGCCCAGGAAACCGTAGAACCGTTCGAAGCCGCGGCCCAGCGGCCAGTGCCGTTTGGTGGCCGCCAGGCTGGACTCCTCCAGCGGCGTCAGGTGCCACTTGCCGATGCAGTAGGTGTTGTAACCGTGTTCGGCCAGCACCTCGGGCAGCAGCGCGGTGTCGTAGGGAATCCGCCCGTTGCTGTTCGGGAATCCGTCGGTGAACTCTTCGATGGTCGCCATCCCGACGGTGGTGGGGTTACGGCCGGTGAGCAGCGCGGCCCTGGTCGGCGAGCACAGCGCGGTGGTGTGGAACTGCGAGAGTCGCACGCCCTTTTCGGCGATGCGGCTCATGGCCGGCATCTCGACGAGCCCGCCAAAGCAGTCCCAGGTGGCGATGCCGATGTCGTCCCAGACCAGGTACAGCACATTGGGCGCATCGGCAGGCGCCACCGGAGCGGCATAAGGCGCCCAGTCCGGCTCGGAATCACGGATGTCGAGCGCGATCTTGCCCTGGAACTCTGCGGTCATCGGACCTCCCGGTTTGACGGACGCCCGGACCATACACCCACGCAATGACGAGCGCCGGGCAAATTGGCGCGGACATCGATGCGTGCCGCGCCGGCTAACCGGACTCGCCAAATTCCGCTATTCGGTACAGCCGCCAATCAGGTTGACCGTCGCCGTCATTGGGGATCTCAAGTTCCAGCGCGGCGATCTCGGCGCCCGTGTCGTACAGCGTCGGATACCGCAGGTTGAGCGCATCAGAGGTGCCCCGACCTCTGGGGGGCACCGACAGCAGGTAGCGGACGTCGTTGCCGGCGGGATCGTTGAGCAACTCGGTGAAGTCCGGATCGGACGGGATCACGAAGACCCTGGGCCGTGGTGAGGCGGCGAGGATGCCGAATCCGTACACGGTGTCGGTGATGACCGAACTGTCCGGCAGGTCGAGGGTTTCCAGATAGTCGGCGATCCTGCGCTCGGTGCCGAAGGTCCGCGCGATGCGCTGTTCGGTGGCGGCGCGCTCGGTCACATCGTCGGGATCCGGGGCGAGCACCGCGGCAAGGCCGTACTCCTGCGGGGCATAATCCGGCAGCGACATACCCAGCACGGTGACCGGAATCCCGATCGCCAGAGTCGCGGCCACGGCCACATAGGTTGCCGCCGAACGGCGCTGCGCCGTTTCGGTGACCACGGGCGCGAACTTGCCACGACGCTTGGGGCGGGCGAACACACCGTCGGGCACCCCGAGCAGCGCCAGCGTCGCCGCCATCGGTACGCGATGATGAAGAACCGCAGGAACGGGAAGGTCGATCCCTGCGCATAGCTGAGCGCCTGGAACGCCAGCACCGCTCCGAACATCGCCAGCGGGACCACCAGCATCTGCCAGTTCGGCCGGCCCCAGCGCTGCATCAGCGCCCACAGCGTCAGGGGAAGCAGCGTCGGCGCGAGAAACATGGTGCACGCCGCGGCGAAACCGACCGCTTCGGCGGTGTTCGGCGCCGTCATCCCCGACTGCTCAAGGATCGCGGCGTTCCCGTACTGGGATGTGAACTGCGCAAAGGCTTCACCGGTGATCAGCCAGCCCGCGGCGGCCCAGCCCAGGAAGGCCGCGACCCCCGGTCCGCTCACGATCAGCATGTCCATCACCGCGCGGTGCACTCGCGGCGCCGGCCTGGCCCGCAGGTAGGTGGTGATGCCGACGACCAACCCGGCCGCCCCGACCGTCGCCAGAGCGTCGTAGCGGGTCAGGTACGCCAGTCCCATGGCCACACCACCGGCGGCGACCAGGTGATGCACGTCATCGTCGACCATCCACATGATGAGCCTGCGCACCGCCCAGGTCATGAAGAAGATGAACGGGCCCTCGCTCATACCGTTGGAACCGTAGAAGACGATCATCGGGTTCAGCGCGAACAGTGCGGTGACCGTCAGCGAATACGCGCGGGGCAGCCCGCGATCGGCGCCCATGCTGAAGATCTGCACGGCCGCACCCGACATGAACAGCGCCGACATCAGCGTGCCCGAGAACGCACGGGCGGTGATCTCGGGAAAGAGCGGGCTGAGCCAGACCGCGGGGATCTGCACCATCGCCGCGACCGGTGTGAAGATGAAGCCGAGAGCGGCCAGATGCGGATCGCGGCTGAACAGCACCGACCGGGTGGACGACACCCGGGACAGGGTGTCGCCCATGATGAACCCGTTCTGGATCTGCAGCCAATACCCGACGGCGATGTACACCGCCAGGCCTACGCAGAAGATCGAGACCTTGACTCTGCGGTCCGACCCGCCCAGCACCGCCGTCATGGCTGGCCGGTCGACTGGTGCACGGTGCTGTCATCGGGCCGCTCGGCCAGTCCGTGATACGTCTTCTCCCAGAACGATGGCTGGCGGATCATCTGGTAGCAGCCCTTGGCCGCGGCGACACTCATCATCAGCCAGAACAGCGCGACCGTCAGGCCGGCCACCAGCAGGTCGGACCTGTCGTCCTCGCGCAGCGCGATCATGTTCATGTACATCACCGTGAAGTTGCCGATGATCATGGCCACCAGCGCGGGAAAGTAGATGTAGTCCGGGAACACCTCGCCCACGACCGCGGGTTGACCGAGAAACCACAGCAGCGTGATGAACCAGAAGAGCAGGTTGAGGACGGCGATGATCGGAGTGCCCGCCAGCACCAGGGTGAACCGGATGAAGCTGCGCAGGCCGAGGGTGCGGTACAACTTGACCGGTGTCCGGATGTGCACGAGCCAGGTCTGCAGATAGCCCTTGTACCACCGGGATCGCTGACGGATCCAGTTGATCGGGTCGCTGTTGGCCTCTTCCAGCGTGTAGGAGTCGATGACGGCCGTGCGGTAGCCGTTGGCGGCGATCCGCAATCCGAGATCGGCATCCTCGGTGACGTTGAACGGATCCCATCCGCCGTCCGCTGCAGCATGTCCTGCGAGATGGTTCGAGGTGCCGCCCAACGGGATCGGTGATGTGCTGGCCATCATCCCGGGCAACAGGAAACCGAACCAGAGTCCGTACTCCGCGGTGAACCACGCGGTCAGCAGGTTTTGATGCCCGTTGTGGTAGACGAGTTTGGCCTGAACACATGCCACGTCATCGGGGAGGTCCCGGAAGGCGGCCACCACCCGGCGCAGCTGCAGCGGTTCGGGCAGATCCTCGGCATCGAAGATGGTGACGATCTCCCCGGTGGCGAAGTGCAGACCGTAGTTGCACGCCTTGGGTTTCGTCCGCGGCTCGGCCGGCGGCACGAGCAGGATGGTGATCACGTCGGACTCGCCGCAGGCCCTCGCCGCGTCGATGGTGCCCTGATCGTCGGCTTCCAGCAGCAGCAGCACCTGCAGCCGCTCTCGGGGGTACTCCAGGGAATCCATCGCACCGATGAGATCGGCCACCACTTCGGGCTCGTTGTAGGCCGGAACCAGGATCGTGTACGCCGGCAGTTCGTCATCCGGGATGGACCTGGCCACCTCGTCGGGGATGACGATGGGCCGCGAGGCGAGTCCGCGACGGAAGATCAGGACCCGGTCGCCCAGGGTCAGCAGGTACGCCAGGGTGCACAACCCGATGAGCGCGATCGCCGTCGCCATGGGCTGCCATACCGCGACGGCGATCACGATGGCCAGCAGACTCAGCAGCACCGGTTTCTGCCAACCAAGCAACGGTGTGGAGGCCGACCTTTTGGGATCGTCGTCGCGCAGGCCGTTGATGGCCCGGTCCAGCGCGTATTCCTGCTGCGCGGGCCGTCCGGTGTGGGCGTCGAAGTCTCGTGTGCTCCGCCGGCCCCGGGACCGCCTGCCGCGCAGCACGATCAGTGCCGCGCCGAGCACCGCCAGCGCCAGCGCGCCCACCCCGAGGGCCAGGTACGGGCTTGTGCGGTCGGCGGTGGCCGCCGGCTCCTCGGCGGCCGGCGTCGTCAGCTGGATGGGTTCGCGTCCCGGCATCGAGACCACCGCGTTACCGGTGAGCCCCGACCACCGATTGACATCGGAGTCCAGCCAGGTGAGCAACCGGTCCAGTTCGGCGGGTGCATTGCTGGAGGTGGCGACCAGCACCGTCCGGCCCCCGGAGTACACGGTCTGCAGCGAACCGAAGCCGACCTCCGGATCCAGCGCCAGTGTGCTGGAATTGCCGCTGCCATCCACACTTTCGACCGTGATGAAGCCGTCGGCGTCGACCATGACGGGCAGCGCGATACGGTCGTCGTTCCAGCCTTGCGGGCTCACCACGATCGCCGGTTCCGCGGACGCGATGGCGTCGGATGGGGACACCACCACGGTGTCGAACGGCAGACCGCTCAGCCGCTGCAGACCGGTGACGATGGGCGCGCGGCGCAGTGTCCAGCCGTCGCCGCGCGCGCGGCTGCGCGCGGCAAGGACTGGAAGCCGACCGGGGAGGGCGGTTCGGCCAGTGTGGTCTCGACCGCCGACTCACCGTCGATGGTCAGCGTGATGGGCTGAAACTCCCCACATCGACCGGTGTTTCCCGCCGCGTTCACCGCGATGTCGAGGTTGGTGTAGCGCTCCAGCACCCGTTCGGGCACGTCGATCCAGCGGTCGATCTGCCCGCTCGGTTCGGTCGCCCAGCGGGCCAGCATCTCACCCGCCACACTCACCGTCACCTGCCCGGCGAGGCCCTCGGGCAACGGCGTGTAGGACCCCTGCAGGTGGACCCTGACGTCGCGCACCGGCCGTCCGATCCGGGTCTGGTCGAGCGGAACGGTGACCCGCGGATTGACCAGACTGGTGGCGTTGACTCCGGGCTGGCCCAGCTTGCGGATGGTGGTGCGGTCGCTGGGCAGCTGCGGAACCGTCGCCAGTGGGCCCGCGACCGCGCTCGACGCGACAGCCAGCTTCGACAGGTCACTGGACAGCAGCCGGGCCTGATTCCCCAGATCCGTCGGCGATCCGGTCACCAGCAGGGCCGGTACCGCATTGGGGCCCTCCAGCCTCACACCGGGCGCCTCGCCTTCACGGATCACGATCTGACGTTCCAGTGGAACCGGTGGCCGCAGCGCACCGTCGGTCGAGATGAGATCGATCTCGGTGCGCTGCGGGCCGTAGCGCGCGACCGTCGCCGCGGCCAGGCGCACCGCGGCATCGGATTCGGCACGCGAGGGGTTCGGCGGGACGGCCAGCGTCAGCCGCTGCAGCACCGGCGGCAGGAAGTCGGCGACGGTGGCCGGCGCCAGTTCCTGCCGGGTACCTGCCTGGTTCCCCCGCCGAGCGGACGCGGCGAACACGAATACGGGGGCGCGAGGGAGGACGGCGGGTTGCCGTCGCGCCGGAGGGGATGGTGATGGCGCGGTCGGGGGAACGGGACGCGAGATGATGCGTCGCGCGCCAGGCGCCAGGGTGCGGGAGGCAGGGTGCGACGAGTCGGTGGGTACAGCCGGGGAAGGAATCGAAGCGTGTGGCGATGCGTAGGAGTCGGGGTCGATGCCGACGCGAGCTAGGTGGGTGATGCAGGATGGTTGGGCTGACGGACCGGAGCACGGGCGGCGCCAGCGGGGCGAGGGGGGTGGCGCGCCGAGAGGGTCGGTGCGGAGCGCGTGTCGGAGTGTGTGTATGATGGGGCCCAGGGGCTGAAGGTCGAATAGGCGAGACGGGGGTCGGAGCGGGCGGGAAAAAAGGATAGGGGGAAGTTGGATGCAGGCTGACCGACGGGCGGGAAGGGTGGGATATGGTTGTCGGGCGAGTCGACGGGCGGTTGTGGCAGCGAACGATGAATTAGGTGCAGAGGCGGTCGCGACCCGTCGGCCGACCCAGCGAGATCGATGGGTGGGGCTGATGGGGATCGGTAGCGGAGCGGAGGGACCGAAGGAGAGGGGGCGGCTGACGATGACGACGATGGTGCGCGGCCGGGAAGTGTCAGGTCGATGGCGAGTGCTGGCGAATAGACTGCGCGCCGAGGGCGGTGCACTGCGGGTCTAGCTGCTCGGTGCCGCCCCCGATGGGGGCGGCAGCGGGTCGCGGGGTGGGGCGATGGGGGCGGCGGGTCGGGGCTGAAGGCGAGAAATGGTGTCACGAACACGAGGGAATGGCCAAACGGAGAGGGTTCGCCTGCGGTCGAGTTCGTTGGGGGCGCCGACGGGCGGAAGAAATGAAGAGGCCGCGCGCTGTCGCCGCCCGCGGGCCGCTGGTAGCCCCTCGGGGCGTCGGGGAAGACCGTGGAGTCGTGATCAGCACGGCGACCCGCGCCCAGGCCCAGCGAGCCGTGCCGGCTTGAGGTCGCCCCCGGGTGCCGGCCGCGGCGATCAGAGGGTGGCGGGCGGGGCGACGTAGCCGCCAGGGGGTGAGGGAAGGAGAAGGTGGCCGCCAGGGGGGCCGGGGAGGGGCGATGGTAGACGAACGGCGGCGTCACGTCAGTCGGGGTGGAGTACGCGTGTCCGTCGCCTCGGCGGTAGGCCGCGTCGGCCTCGCGACGATGTGTCGGTGCCGGTCGGAATGGAGTTGGTGCGCTTGCGTCGCGCGACACCGATCGACACCAGGGTCGCCACCAGCGGTACCGTCCACACGTAGCCGCCGAGACCACCCTCGCGAGTGGTGTCCGCCAGACTGACGAAGGTGTCGCCGAAGGCGATTGCCGTCAGCGCGATGATCAGTAACCAGCGGATGCCCAGCCGGTAGAGCGGGTGGACGCCGTAGTACCGCTCAAGAATCGGCGTCCGCGCCGGCGGGTCTGCTGTCGTTGCGGTGGCCATGTGAGTAGTCACACGGGTGGTGGCAGCGGCGCGCGCACCGACGGAGGACGACGACGGCCGCACCGTGCACGAACCTGCCGGTCTCGCACCACAATTCCCGGCCCCATTTGCGCGATGCTAGGTCACCGCAGGAGGGAGCACGCGCGTAATCCCTGAACTGGCAGGGACTGGTCGGTGTCGACGGGTTTCAGCAAAGCTGACAGGTCGGCGCCCAATTGGTGGCGTGGCGGAAGATGTGCGCCGTGGACCCAACGCTGGCTAATCATTGGAGCCGACAAACCCGAATCGGCCACACAACGCACAAACCCCCGGCCCGCGCACGCGGTACCGGGGGTCTGGGAAGCTGTTCCCGAAGGAGTGCTCTACTTCGCCTTTTCGAGGATCTCGACCAGACGCCAGCGCTTGGTCGCCGAGGTCGGACGGGTCTCCATCAGCGAGACGCGGTCGCCGATACCGGCGTCGCCGTTCTCGTCGTGCGCCTTGACCTTGGTGGTGGTCCGGATGATCTTGCCGTAGAGCGGGTGGCTCTTGCGGGATTCCAGCTCGACCACGATGGTCTTCTGCATCTTGTCGCTCACCACGTAGCCGATGGCCGTCTTGCGACGACCCCGCACCTTCTCAGTGGTCGGCGTGTGGTTGGGGCCTTTGGTTTCTGCCATTACGAATCCTCACCAACGGGTCCGGAGGCCAGACCCAGTTCACGTTCACGCAGCACGGTGTACACCCGTGCAATCTCGTGGCGCACAACACGCAGGCGCCGGTTATTGGTCAGCTGACCGGTAGCCATCTGGAAGCGCAGGTTGAACAGCTCTTCCTTCGATTCGCGCAGGCGAGTGGTGAGCTCTTCTTCGGTGAGCTCACGCAGTTCGCCAGGCGATACTCCCACTGCCATCAGAACTGCTCCTCTCGGGTGACGATGCGTGCCTTGATCGGCAGCTTGTGGATGGCGCGGGTGAGCGCATCGCGTGCGATCTTCTCGTCCGGGTAGCTGAGCTCGAACAGCACGCGGCCGGGCTTGACGTTGGCCACCCACCACTCGGGCGAACCCTTACCGGAACCCATGCGGGTCTCGGCGGGCTTCTTGGTCAGCGGGCGGTCCGGGAAGATGTTGATCCACACCTTGCCGCCACGCTTGATGTGCCGGTTGATGGCGATACGAGCGGACTCGATCTGCCGGTTGGTGATGTAGGCGTGCTCCAGTGCCTGGATGCCGTAATCGCCGAAGCTCACCGTGGTGCCGCCACTGGCGGTACCACGCTGCCTCGGGTGGTGCTGCTTGCGGTGCTTGACCCTGCGGGGGATAAGCATTTCAGCTCCCTGAGTTTTCTGTAGTGCTCGCGGCGGGCGCCTCGACAGCCGCGTCAGCGGTCGGTGCGGCCGACTCTTCTCCGGTGGCGGCCCGGCCGGCCTCGGTGCTCGTCGCGGTGGTACCCGACGCGCCACTGCGGCGCGGGCGGGTGGCACCGGACGGACGCTCACGACGCGGACGGTCGGCGGCCGGCGCTGCGGCGGTCAGCTCACGCTTGCCACCGACGATGTCGCCCTTGTAGATCCAGACCTTCACGCCGATCCGGCCGAAGGTGGTCTTGGCCTCGTAGAGGCCGTAGTCGATGTCGGCACGCAGCGTGTGCAGCGGGACTCGACCTTCGCGGTAGAACTCCGAGCGGCTCATCTCAGCACCGCCGAGGCGGCCCGAGCACTGCACCCGGATCCCCTTGACGTTGGGCTGGCGCATGGCCGACTGGATGGCCTTACGCATCGCGCGGCGGAACGCCACCCGGTTGGACAGCTGCTCGGCGACGCCCTGGGCGACCAACTGCGCAACAGACTCGGGGTTCTTGACCTCGAGGATGTTGAGCTGAACCTGCTTCTTGGTCAGCTTCTCCAGGTCGGTCCGGATGCGGTCGGCCTCGGTGCCGCGGCGACCGATGACGATGCCGGGACGCGCGGTGTGGATGTCCACGCGCACCCGGTCACGGGTCCGCTCGATCTCCACATCGGCGATACCGGCCCGCTCCAGGCCGGTGGCCAGCAGACGGCGGATCGCGACGTCTTCCTTCACGTAGTCCGCGTACTGCTTGTCGGCATACCACCGGGACTTCCAGTCGGTGGTGATACCGAGCCGGAAGCCGTGCGGATTGATCTTCTGGCCCACTACTCCGAGCCCTCCTTCGCTTCTGCGGAAGCCTTGGTAGATGTCGCCGCTGAAGCGGCTCCGGTGGCCTTGGTCGAAGCAGCCTTGCTGCCCTGCGCACGACGTGCGCGTGCCGCACTCGCCGAGGCGCCCTGCTGTCCACTCTTCTTGGGCGGACGGCTCTCGACGATCACGGTGATGTGGCTGGTGCGCTTGCGGATACGGAACGCACGCCCCTGGGCGCGCGGCCGGATGCGCTTGGCGGTCGGGCCACCGTCGGCGTGGATGGTCGCAACCACGAGGGTCGACGGATCCAGTCCGTTGTTGTTCTGCGCGTTGGCGGCCGCACTGGCGATCACCTTGGCGACCGTGGTGCTGGCGTCCTGGGGTGCCCACCGCAGGATGTCGAGCGCCTCGGCCACCGACTTGCCGCGGACCAGGTCGATGACCCGGCGCGCCTTGGTCGGCGAGAACGGCACGAAGCGGGCAACCGCCGTCGCGGACGGATACTCAATTGCAGTAGTCATTACCGGCGCTTCGCTTTCCGGTCATCCTTGATGTGACCCTTGAACGTGCGGGTGGGGGCGAACTCGCCGAGCTTGTGCCCGACCATCGCCTCGGAGACGAACACCGGCACGTGCTTGCGACCGTCGTGGACGGCGAAGGTGTGACCGATGAAGTCAGGAATGATCGTCGAACGACGCGACCAGGTCTTGATGACCTGCTTGCTGTTCTTCTCGTTCTGGACGTCGACCTTCTTCAAGAGATGGTCGTCGACGAACGGGCCCTTCTTCAGGCTGCGTGGCATCGCTTTACTCCCTAGCGCTTATTCTTGCCGGTGCGCCGGCGACGGACGATGAGCTTGTCGCTCGCCTTGTTCGGCTTGCGGGTACGGCCCTCGGGCTTGCCCCACGGGCTCACCGGGTGGCGGCCACCGGAGGTCTTACCCTCACCACCGCCGTGCGGGTGGTCGACCGGGTTCATCACGACACCACGGACGGTGGGGCGCTTGCCCTTCCACCGCATACGGCCGGCTTTACCCCAGTTGATGTTGGCCTGCTCGGCGTTGCCGACCTCGCCGACGGTGGCGCGGCAGCGCACGTCGACGCGACGGATCTCACCGGAGGGCATACGCAGCGTGGCGTAGGCGCCTTCCTTACCGAGCAACTGGACGCTCACACCGGCCGAACGGGCCAGCTTCGCGCCGCCACCGGGACGCATCTCCACAGCGTGGATGACCGTGCCCGCCGGGATGTTGCGCAGCGGCAGGTTGTTGCCCGGCTTGATGTCGGCGTTGGCGCCCGACTCCACGACGGTGCCCTGCTTCAGTCCCTGCGGCGCGATGATGTAGCGCTTCTCGCCGTCCAGGTAGTGCAGCAGCGCGATGTTCGCGGTGCGGTTGGGGTCGTACTCGATGTGAGCGACCTTGGCGTCGACGCCGTCCTTGTCGTGGCGACGGAAATCGATCACGCGGTAGGCACGCTTGTGGCCACCGCCCTTGTGCCGAGTGGTGATGCGGCCGTGTGCGTTACGTCCACCCTTGCCGTGCAGCGGACGAACCAGCGACTTCTCCGGATGGTCGCGAGTGATCTCGGCGAAATCGGAGACGCTGGCACCGCGACGACCCGGGGTCGTCGGCTTGTACTTGCGAATTGCCATTTCTTGGTTCCTGAGTCTCTCTGCCCGCCGTTAGGCCGGCGCTCCGAACAAGTCGATCGGCTTGCTGCCCGCGGCCAGGGTCACGATGGCGCGCTTGGTGCTCTTGCGCTGTCCGTAGCCACTGCGGGTCCGCTTGCGCTTGCCGTTGCGGTTCAACGTGTTCACCGAATCGACCTTGACGGAGAAGATCTTCTCGATCGCGATCTTGATCTGCGTCTTGTTCGAGTCCGGGTGCACGACGAACGTGTACACGTTGTCCTCGATCAGCGAGTACGACTTCTCCGAGATGACCGGGGCCAGGATGATGTCGCGGGGGTCAGTGATCGTTGCCATCAGACCGACGCCTCCTGCTTCGTGTTGGAGCTGATGTAGGCATCCAGCGCCTCGACGCTGAAGATCACGTCGTCGGCGTGCAGCACGTCGTACGCGTTGAGCTGGTCTGCCGAGATCACGTGGATGTTCGGCAGGTTGCGCACGCTCTTGGCGCCGACCTCGTCACTGCGACCGATGACGATCAGAACCTTCTTGTTGGTGGTCAGGCTCTCCAGGAACGCCTTGGCCGCCTTGGTCGACGGGGTCTGCCCGCTGATCAGTTCGGTGATCGCATGGATGCGCTCGTTGCGCGCCCGGTCCGAGAGCGCCCCGCGGGTGGCGGAGGCGATCATCTTCTTCGGGGTGCGCTGGCTGTAGTCACGCGGCTTCGGGCCGTGCACCACGCCACCACCGGTGAACTGCGGTGCGCGGGTCGAACCCTGGCGGGCGCGGCCGGTGCCCTTCTGGCGGTACGGCTTCTTGCCACCGCCGGACACCTCGGCACGAGTCTTCGCCGAGTGCGTGCCCTGACGCTTGGCGGCCAGCTGCGCGGTCACGACCTGGTGCAGCAGCGCGATGTTGGGCTCAACATCGAACAGCGCGGCAGGCAGCTCGACGGAGCCGTCCTTCTTGCCGTCCGGGGTGTGGACGTCAATCTTGAGAGACATTACTTCTCACCTCGTTTGATCGCGGTGCGGACCACGACGAGTCCACCGTTGCGCCCGGGGACGGCGCCCTTGATCAGCAGCACACCGTTCTCGGCATCGACCTTGTGCACCTTCAGGTTCTGGGTGGTGACGCGGTCACTACCCATGCGGCCCGACATGCGGGTGCCCTTGAAGACGCGGCCCGGGGTGGCACAGCCACCGATCGAGCCGGGGCGGCGGTGCACGGCCTGGGCGCCGTGCGAGGCACCCTGACCCGAGAAACCGTGGCGCTTCATGGTTCCGGCGAAGCCCTTGCCCTTGCTGGTGCCGGTCACGTCGACGTACGCGCCGTCGGCGAAGATCTCGGCGGTCAGCTCCTGGCCGACCTCGTAATCGGCAGCGGCGGCCTCGTTCTCGAGCCGGAACTCGGCGAGGTGACGGCGCGGGTTCACACCTGCGGCGGCGAACTGGCCGGTGACCGGCTTGTTCACCTTGCGCGGGCTGATCTCGCCGTACGCCAACTGCACTGCGCTGTAGCCGTCGCGCTCCGGGGTGCGGATGCGCGTCACGACGTTCGGGCCGGCCTTGACGACCGTGACCGGGACGACCTTGTTGTTCTCGTCGAACACCTGCGTCATGCCCAGCTTGGTGCCCAAAATGCCTTTTCTAGCCATTTTTCTGGGTTCTCCTACTGGATGTTGACGTCGACACTGGCCGGCAGATCGATGCGCATCAAGGCGTCAACGGTCTTCGGCGTGGGGTCGAGGATGTCGATAAGGCGCTTGTGGGTCCGCATTTCGAAATGCTCCCGCGAGTCCTTGTACTTATGGGGGGACCGGATGACGCAGTACACGTTCTTCTCGGTCGGCAGCGGCACCGGGCCGACCACGCTTGCTCCCGTACGGGTGACCGTCTCAACGATCTTGCGCGCCGAGGCGTCAATCGCCTCGTGGTCGTAGGCCTTCAGCCTGATGCGGATCTTCTGTCCCGCCACGCTTTCCTACCTCACTATTAAGGGCTTCCGCGCTTAGGGCGCGAAAAACTCTGTCTTCGTGCGCTCTGCCGGACGGGTTTCCCCGCACGACAGCGCGCTGGCTATGCCGCCGCTGTTTACCTGTCTCTGGTTCACCGACCCCCGCGCTCGGGTGTGTCGCCCTTACGCACACTCTTTCGCGTCGATAATCTGTCGCAATCGAGGTGGGGAACCGGGTGCGTCCGTGAAGGACGCGGGTCGGATGCTCTCAACCGGGCGAACCCGGCAGAAGGCAACCCGAACAGTATGCCTCAGATCCCGGCGTCCTCCAAATCCCCATTTGAGCAGCTTGGAGGCTCGTCGAGACGCTGTGGAGGCACACAAACCGCCCGACCGCCTACCTCACGTCAGCCAGCCGCACGTCGGCCTCTACTTCGCTGACACCAGGTAGACAGAACGGCCCTATCTCCTACCTCGTCTCAGCCGGGGGCGGTCTCCTTCGGTCCTCGCTGAAATCAGGTAGAGACCGCAGGCCGGAGCACACCGTGTGTAAATCTTACTCGCGAGTAAGGTATGCCCGATGACCGAGAGTCCCACCTACCGCGCCTGGCAACAACTGTCGAACAAACCGCTGGGCAGCCGGCTGTTCTCGGCGGCCGCGATGGTCCGGGTGCCCTACTTCGCCTCGGTGCTCCCCCACATCGTCCGGATGGAACCCGGCTGTGCCGAGGTGCAGGTGCCGAAATGGTTCTACGTCTACAACCATCTGCACACCGTGCACGCCATCGCCTCGTGCAATGCCGCCGAGGTGGCGATGGGCATGGCGATGGAGGCGACGGTGCCCAGTACGCACCGTTGGATCCCCAAGGCGATGACGGTGCAGTACCTGGCCAAGGCGACGACGTCGCTGCGGGCGCAGGCCGAGTTCACGCCGCCGGACTTCGACGCCATCACCGAGGGCATCGAACTCGTCGTGCCGGTGCGCATCACCGACCGTGCCGGTACCGAGGTCGTCCACGCCGACATCACCACCTGGGTGACACCGCTCAGCGTGTGAGGCCCGCCCAGAACTCGCACTGGTGGACGTCGTCGAAGTCCGTGACCACACGCGAACCGTCGGGTTGCAGTGACATCCACGGGCCGTCCCCGGTGACCGCCGGCCAGTCCGGCGCAGCGTCGGCCGCAGGCACACCGGTCCTGATGAACTCGGCCCAGTAGTCGATCATCTGATTCGACAGCTCCCGTTGGGCCGGGTCCAGCGGCGGGGCGCCGCCGACGTCGAACAGGTAGCGCAGTTCCAGCGAGTGGCTGGCACCGACCGGAAACGGCAAGGTGCGCATGGGTTCCGGGGTCGGCGGGTTCGGATCGTTGAACTCGTAGGCGTACACCTGGCTGTCGCCGGACAGTTCGTCGGCCATCCGCTCGGTGACGCACGCGAACACACCGTCGGTGACCGCCGCCGAGTACGCGCGCGCCGCGCTGCCCCCGTACCGGTCCAGCGAGTACCGCGCACCGACCGCCGCCGCCTGCGGCCCGAAGGTGTTGTCGAGCAGACCGGGATACTCGTCCGGCGTGTACTGCCTGCTCCCACGCAGGTACTGCAGCGCGACGAAGAGGGTGAATTCGTCCCTGTTGCTGCCGATCAGCACGGGCACATCGGCCGCCCGGCCGTCGCGGAACGCGACCATCGGATCTTCGGGCAGGACAGTGGTCCCATACACCGGCCCACTGAGGGTGTCCTCGCCGATCCGGGCGAACCACACCGGCTTTCGCAGTGCGGAATCCGGCAATGCGCGCAGGCAGGCAGCGGCGGTCGCGGGATCACCGCAGCCCGCGTCCCGCGCGTAGTCCTCGCTGATCCGCTCGGCCTCCGGCAGCGCCAGCTGGGCCTGACACGGTCCGCTCTGGATGATCGCGGCCCGGAACAGTCCCTTCGACTCGGGCGCGACCATGTGATCGCATACCGACATCCCGCCCGCCGATTCGCCGGCGATGGTCACCTTGTCCGGATCGCCTCCGAAGGCCGAGATGTTGTCGTGCACCCAGCGCAGCGCCGCCTGCTGGTCCTGCAATCCGTAGTTGCCGACCGCGCCCTTCGGGCCGAGCGCCGGGTGCGCCAGGAAGCCGAGCGCCCCGAGTCGGTAGTTCAGCGTGACCACGACGATGTCGCCCCGGTCGACCAGCCAGCGCGAGTCGTACATCCCGCCGTTTCCGTTGATGAACGCGCCACCATGGATCCACACCATCACCGGCCGTGGATCTTGCGACGGCGGCGGCGTCCAGACGTTCAGGGTGAGACAGTCCTCATCGGTCTGCCTGCCCATCTCCAGATCGCTGCCCTCGTCCTGCAGGCAGCGCGGGCCGACCTTGGTCGCATCGCGCACCCCTGCCCAGGGCGCCACCGGCTGCGGCGGCTGCCAGCGCAGCGGCCCGACCGGCGGGGCCGCATAGGGAATCCCGGCGAAATGTCGCTTGTCCAGGGTGGCGACGCCCTGCACCAGGCCCGCCGTCGTCTTGACCACGGACGGGTCGGGCGGCAGGGACGCCGGGGCATCCGCTTCATTGCCCGCACAGCCGAGCGTGAGCGCCCCGACGGTCAGTAATGCCAACGCACAGCGGACGAGTCGGGACATGCCAGGCACCGCCCGAGCCTACTGACGACGATTCCCGCATTACGTGGGTGCGAGCCGCGGCGTCCCCCTAGACTGTCAACTTGACACCCGTCAAGACAGCATGAGGAGCCGTGTGATGAGCACTCCGACCAAGGATGGCCGGGCCAGCCAGTACGCCAACGTGTTCGTCGAGCCGAAGGCCTACGCCGACGACGCGCGCCTGCACGAGGCCCTGGCCTATCTGCGTGCTCATGAACCCGTCGTGCGCGTCGAGTCCAAGCTCTACCGCCCGTTCTGGGCGATCACCAAACACGCCGACATCATGGCCATCGAACGCGAGAACGACCTGTTCCTCAGCGAACCCCGACCGCTGCTGGCCACCGCGGCCGCCGACGATCTGGCCAAGGAACAGCTCGAAGCGGGCATGGGCCTGCGCACGCTGATCCACATGGACGACCCGCACCATCGCAAGGTCCGCACCATCGGCGCCGACTGGTTCCGGCCCAAGGCGATGCGCGACCTGAAGGTCCGGGTTGACGAACTCGCCAAACGGTATGTCGACCGGATGCGCGATATCGGCCCCGAATGCGATTTCGTCACCGAGATCGCGGTGCACTTCCCGCTCTACGTCATCATGTCGCTGCTCGGACTGCCCGAGGACGACTACGAGCGCATGCACATGCTGACCCAGGAGATGTTCGGCGGTGACGATGACGAGTACAAGCGCGAGGGCGGATCCCTGGAGGACCAGCTCCAGGTGCTGCTCGACTTCTTCGCCTACTTCTCCCAACTCACCGCGTCCCGTCGGGAGAACCCGACCGACGATCTGGCCTCGGCGATCGCCAACGGGCGCATCGACGGTGAGCCGCTGAGCGAGGTGGACACCGCGTCCTACTACGTGATCGTGGCCAGCGCCGGCCACGACACCACCAAGGACGCGATCTCCGGCGGGCTGCTGGCTCTCATCGAGAATCCCGACGAGCTGGCGCGGTTACGCAAGGATCCGTCACTGATGGGCACCGCCGTCGAGGAGATGATCCGCTGGACGACGCCGGTCAAGGAGTTCATGCGGACCGCCGCCGCCGACACCGAGGTGCGCGGTGTGCCGATCGCCGCGGGCGAATCCGTCTATCTGGCTTACGTTTCGGGCAATCGCGACGAGGAGGTGTTCGCCGAGCCGTTCCGCTTCGACGTCAGCCGGGACCCCAACAAGCACGTCGCGTTCGGTTACGGCGTGCACTTCTGCCTCGGCGCCGCCCTGGCCCGGATGGAGATGAACAGCCTGTTCTCCGAACTGATTCCGCGCCTGGACTCGATAGAGCTCGCCGGCACGCCGGAGCTGTCCGCGACCACCTTCGTCGGCGGGCTCAAGCACCTGCCGATCAGGTACTCGCTGCGGTAGTTCCACCGGACGTCTGGTGGGTGGCCAGGAAGCCGTCGACGGCCATCCGCGCAACCGTGCGGTAGTCGAAGTCGGTCAGGGTGCTGAGCTTGCCCAGCAGGATCGGACCGGCCAACAGCGCCACCGCCTGCATCCGATCGACGTCACCGAACGCCGCAACGGCATCCGGGCTGTCGAAGATCGCGCCGAACGGCTCCGCGTACTGCTCGGCGACCCGCTCACGCAGGGTGCGCACCGCGTCGCTCTCGGTGTCGCGGCCCCCCTTGTTCCACCATGACGGATCCAGCCCGCCGCCCAGCGCCAGCCAGGAGGTTGCGGCCAGGCTGACCGGCGCCTCGGCGATCAGGGCGGCGAAGCCGTCCAGCGCGGCGATCAGCCGATCGCGCAGGGTGCCACCCTCGGGCGGCAGCGGTGCGGGCGGGATCAGTGCGTGAAAGGCCGCCGCCAGCAGGTCATTCCCGCTCGGGAAGTGTCGGTAGAGCGTGGCGCGCGCGACATTGGAGGCGCGGATGACGGCGTCCACCGTCACCGCGCTCGGCCCGCCCGTGCGCAGCAACGCCGTCGCGGCCTCCAGTAACCGGGCACGCGAACGCGCCGGCCGCGGGTCGGTGTGTGTCGTCATCGTCGAACTCCCTTCCCCACCGACGAACGAGACTGTTAGTCTCGAAACAAGACGGGCGGTATCAAAAATAACGCACTCGTCGATGGAGGGGCAATGGTCGACACACTCGCCGGGTCGGGGCGGCCCACGGACCCGACCCTGGCCGGCCTCTCGACGAGGGCCCGCGTCTGGACGTTGCTCATAGCGTGTCTCGGCGTGCTGCTGGTGATTTCCTCGATGGTCGCGCTGAACACCGCGCTCCCCGATCTCGCCAAGGCCACCTCGGCCACCCAGACCGAACTCACCTGGATCGTCGACAGCTACACCCTGGTGCTGGCGTGCCTGTTGCTGCCCGCCGGTGCACTGGGTGACCGCTACGGCCGCCGCGGCGCCCTGCTGCTGGGCCTGGCGGTGTTCACCGTGGCGTCGATCGCCCCGGTGATCTGGTCGGACCCGATGGACCTGATCATCGCGCGCGGAGCGGCGGGCGCGGGTGCCGCCTTCGTGATGCCCGCGACGCTGTCCCTGTTGACCTCCGCATACCCGAAAGACCAGCGCAACAAGGCGGTTGGTATCTGGGCTGGCACTGCGGGCTGCGGCGCGGTGGCCGGCATGCTGGGCTCGGGTGGGCTGCTGCACTTCTTCGGATGGCAGGCGATCTTCTGGGGATTCGCGGGCGCCGGCGTGCTGCTGTTCGCGCTGACCTTCACCATCGCGACATCCAAGGAGTCGATCGCCACACCACTGGACTGGCTCGGCGCCGTCGTGATCGGCGGCGGGGTGGCGGTGCTGGTGTTCGGCATCCTCGAGGCACCCGCCCGGGGCTGGTCCGATGCACTGGTCATCGGTTGCATCGTCGTCGGCGCGCTGATGATGCTGGCGTTCGGCGGCATCGAACTTCGCCGGGAGCACCCCCTGCTCGACGTCCGCCTGTTCGCCAACCCCGCCTTCGCCACCGGCGCCGCGGCCATCACCGTGTTCTTTCTCGCCATGTTCGGCTTCTTCTACGTCGTCATGCAGCACATGCAACTGATCCTCGGCTACAGCCCGATCAAGACGGCGTTCGCCCTCACCCCGCTGATGGGTCCCGTCCTGCTGCTGTCCGCGACATCGTTCTGGTATCTGCCGAGGGCCGGGCTTCGACTGGTGGTCTTCACCGGGCTGACCTTGATTGCCGTGGGTTTTCTGCTGCTGAGCACCATCACCGTCGACGACGGCTATGCGGCCGTGGGCTGGCCGCTGCTGGTGATGAGTATCGGCATCGGATTCCTCACCGCACCAACCACTTCCGCGATCATGAACACCGCTCCCGATGACAAACAGGGGGTGGCCTCGGCCGTCAACGACACCACCCGCGAGGTCGGCGCCGCCCTGGGCATCGCGCTGGCCGGATCACTGCTGGCCGCGCAGTACACCGACCTGCTCGCACCCAGACTCCCGGCCGACCTGCCACCTCCGGCCCGCGACGCCGCGCTGGGGTCCCTTGGTCAGGCGCTGGAGGTCTCGGCGACACTGGGACCGGCGGGTGCACCCATCGCCGAACTCGGCAGGGCGGCGTTCGTCGAATCGATGAGTGCGTCGCTGTTGGGACTCGCGGTCATCGTGGGCATCAGCGCCGTCGTCATCGGCCTGTGGGCACCCGGCCGCGACGATCAGCAGTTGCGGGTCGTGCGCCGCCTCTGCAGCGCCGGCAGGCACCGCGCCTAGTCTGCGATCAGCTCCGCAGTCCGGTGCCCGATCATCGCGATCGTGGCATGCGGCCCACGCGATGTGGCCGTCGGCATGATCGACCCGTCGGCCACCCAGAGCCCGTCCACACCGAACACCCGACACCTCGGATCGAGCACCGTGCCCAGCGGGGCGGTACCGCACAGATGCTGTGTGGTGGACCAGTTCGCTTCGCGGTCAACGACTCCGGCGATCTCGCGAGCCAGGTCGGCGCCGCGCCGCAGCGCCTCGACATCCTCGGCGACGCCATCGTAGTGATGCTCGATCACCGGCGCCACCGCGATATCCGGCGAGGAGACCGTCAGCCGGCCCCGCGCCGCGGGGCGCATGAGCGCCACCCCGATGTGCGGCGGATCCGACGGCGGCTCGCCGGTCATCTGCGCGAAACCCGATGTGTACAAACGGATCTCCAACCCGTCGACCGACAGCGCAGCCTCGATCGGGGTGCGCCCGCACTCTGCGGGCCAGTCGACGGGCAGCACCCACTCCGGGTGATCGTGGAATCGCGCTCCGACGGGCAGATTCGCCAGCACCGGGATCCCGGCGGCGCCAAGGACATCGGCGGGACCGCAACCGGACACCAGCAGCAGGTGTGCGGTGCCGATCGCCCCCGCGCACAGCACGACACGGTCCGCGGCGTAGTGCACAGGACCGGACGGTCCGAGCGCATCGACCCCGACCGCCCGGGTTCCGGAGAACCGGATCCGCTGCGCCTTGGTCTCCGGGTGCACGGCCAGGTTCGGCCGCCGCGCAGCCGGACCGAGGAAGGCCGCGCCCGGTCCGACCCTGGTGCCGTCGCGCACGTTGAGCGGTAGCGCGCCCACGCCCTCCGCGGGTGCGTCGCCGTTCAGGTCATCGATCCAGCGGAACCCCATTGCCAGCGCCGACCGCACAAACAGCTCAGTGCCCGAACTGAATTCGCGTGTCCTGCGGATCGGTATCGGCCCGGAGTCACCGTGAAGCGGCCCGGCGAAGTCCAGATCTGTCTCGATCGCCCGGAAGTGTGGCAGCACGTCGTCCCAGGACCACCCGGGCGTCTGCCAGCCCGCGAAGTCCGCGGGCACGCCCCGGCAGAAGTAGCCGCCATTGATCGCACCGGACCCGCCGACGACTGCGCCGCGCACCAGGTCCACCTCCCGGCGTGGGGTGTCGGTCAGCGTTGCCGGGTAGCGGCTGATCACCGGACTGCCGGGCCCGATCGGCACCAGGTGCGCATCGCCGGCCCTGGGTGGGACGGCCGGCGGGCCCGCCTCCAGCACCACGACGCCACAACCGGGATCGGATGAAAGACGTTCGGCAAGAATCGAACCAGCGCTGCCGGCACCCACGATCAGGACATCAGTCTGCAACGCAGCGCATTTCAGGTTCGGATCTGCGGCTTGAGTGCGCCGACGTGCCGTTCGCGGACCACGCCGGTCCACAGCCCCAGCCCGTAAGCGACATCATCGAGTCGCTTGAGCACCAGGTAGCTCAGCAGGCCCACCCGATGGGTGTCCTCGGCGACGCTGTTGCGGCGGTCGGCCCAGTCGGCCAACCCATCGACGACGGCGGCGGCGAGCACCAGGTGCCGGCACCGCCGGAAGAACACCGCGGCCAGCAAGGCCACCGGCCAGTAGTGCCTGCAGATGGCCGATGCCACCTGCAGGCACGCGCCCCACATCCCACCCGCTGCGACCGCGGCCACGTCCTTGGGCCCGGTCTCGACTGCCTCCAGTGAGGCAGAGATACGCCTGCCGAAGAACGCCGCGACCACCACGGCGACGAGATAGCCCGAGCAGGACCGGGTCGCCACCAGCAGCCAGAGCACCAGCATCCACCGCGACACCACCATCGGCGCGGTCTTGCCCGGATGCCGGACTGCCAGCGGGGCTGCGGACTGCCCGTAGAAAGCCTTGCGCTGGAACCATTCCCGCAGCTGGGTGCGGTGTTCGTGGCCGACCAGCGCGATGGGTTCGTACCGCAATCGCGCGCCGGCCTCGATGAACCTCCAGCAGAGGTCGACATCCTCACCCGACTCCATGGTCTCGTCGAAGCCACCCACCTCGGTCAGCGCACTGCGTCGGCAGATGATGGCGGCGCTGGGCACATAGGACACGGTGCCGTAGGGCACCACCGGCGCCTCCCGCCTGCCCAGGTCCAACGAGGAGCGCACGGCCTCGTATCGGGCCACCACATTGTCCGGCTCGTTCAGACTGACGATGCGGGGGGCCACCAGGGCCACCGCCGGGTCGCAGAAATGACCGAGCAGCGCTTCCATCCAGCCGCGCCGGGGCACCACGTCGGAGTCCAGGAACGCCACGAAGTCGGTGTTGCAGGCGCGCAGGCCGGTATTGCGGGCCGCCGCCGGGCCGCGACTGCGGGCATGCCGCAGCACCCGCACCTCACAGCGCGCGCCGGCGAAATCGGTGTCCTTCAGCGGTTCGGCGGATCCGTCGTCGACCACCACGACATTCATCCCGCGCAGCGCCCGGACCAGCCTGCTGACCCCGAAGATATTGTCGCGCACGGGAATAACCACGGTCACATCGTGGTGCGACGGGCCACTGGGCGGACGCGGGTGTGCGACGGTGGCGTCGAGCAGAGTGCGTGCCAGCTGCGCGGACAGCGCATCGTGGACCTCCAGGCGACCGTCGTCGATCATCGTCTGGGCCACTGGAGCCAGCCGCAGCAAACGCGTGGGCGAGCCACCCAGCAATGCCGAACCTGCTCCCAGCACCTTGACCCGGCGGTCCACCTGGACGGCGAACCCGTCGGGCAGGCGCGGGCCCGTCATGTCAGCATCCCGTGCCCGTTCGGTGTCCAGGCCAGGAGTTTGCGGGCGCACCCGTCGACCATATCGGCAAAGTACCGCTCCCCCTCGACCGCGGTCGCGGTGGTCGGGTCCCCGAGCACCCCGACCGCACTGACCGCGGCCACGCCACCGGCGCGCATGGCGGGCATCAACTCCGCCAGCGGTGCGCTGTTCCCCGGCACCACGTTCTCGGTCTGTACCGCCTCGGGCGAAATATGTAGCAATACAGATGTTTCGGTGTGCCCGGCGTGCGCGTCCGCGCCGGGCACCATGCATGAGCTCCAGCTGACGTCGCGCCCCTCGGCCCGCAGCAGGCCCACCGCCCCGGCCAGCGCCTCGATATTGCCACCGTGGCCATTGACGAAGACCAATCGGGAGGCCCAGATGCAGGCAGACCGGCCGAACTCGACGAGCACCAGTCGCAGCGCCTCGGTGCCGATCGAGACCGTGCCGGCGAAACCCTCGTGCTCGCCGCTCGCGCCGTAGCTCAGCGCCGGTGCCAGCAGCCATCCGCCGCCGAGCCGGGCGGCTGCAGCTCGTGCGACGGCGGTCGCTATGCGGGTGTCGGTGTCCAGCGGCAGGTGCGGTCCGTGCTGTTCGGTGGAACCGAGCGGCACGACGAGCGCCGGGTACCCGTCGGATTGCTGATGACGCGAGGTGGAAAGCAGTCCGCTCGACGTCACACCACCGAGCTCCCCGGGTACAGCCACCCGGTGATGGTAGGCCGAATTCACCTGGTATGCACCGATTGTTGGCGCATGCGCTGCAATTGATTTCCACGGCTGTCGGCCACTCGGCGGACAACCGGTCACGTCAGTCACGTCAGTCACGCCCGTATCAGGCTACCGGCGTCGTCAGGGCTGCGGCACTCCGAGCGTGCGGGTGAAGCCCTCGGGGATCAGGATGTCCTCACGGGTCAGGTCGTGGATCGAGGACTTGCCCAGACCCCGCAACGCGGAGTCGATGCCTCCGCTCAGGATGTCGAGCACGTTCTCCACACCGGCCTGTCCGTTGGCCGCCAGGCCCCACAGGTAGGCCCGGCCGATCAGGACTGCGCGGGCGCCGAGCGCGACGGCCTTGACGACGTCGCTGCCCCGGCGCACCCCGCCGTCCAGCAAAACTTCGACCTGATCGCCGACGGCGTCGGCAATGGCCGGCAGGCAGCGGATCGCCGCCGGAGTGCCGTCCAGGTTGTTACCGCCGTGGTTGGACACGGTGATGGCCGAAACCCCGGCGTCCACAGCGCGTTTGGCGTCATCGACCCGGACCATGCCCTTGAGCAGGAACGGCCCGCCCCACTGCTCGCGCAGCCAGGCCACATCCTCCCAGGTCGGCGGCGGGGTGCCCATCCACTGACCGTAGGCCTCGAAGAACGTCGGCCCCGCCTCGCCGCGGCGGCCCTGATTGGGAACCCGCAGGTCCGGCGGTCGCAGCGTCTTGGCGAAGCTGTAGAACCAGCGCGGTTTGGTGATGACCTCCGGCGCCATCTTCACCATGGTCTTGAGATCCATCTGCTCCGGGATCTTGGGGCTGCCCCAGTCCCGGCCGTGGCTGAAGCTCCAGTCGGTGGTCAGGATCAGACCGACCGCACCGGCCTCCCGCGCTCGCACCATGCGGGCCAGGATCTCGTCCCGGCTGCCCAGCCAGTAGATCTGGAAGAAGATCTTGCCGTTGACGGCGGTCACTTCCTCCATCGGCTTGCTCGCGAACGATGACAACCCCATCGCGGTGCCACGAGCGGCCGCGGCGCGGGCCACGGCCACCTCGCCGTCGGGGTCGACCGCCTGCACACCGGTCGGCGAGATGACCACAGGCATCGAGATGTCCTGTCCCATCACCGTTGTCGCCATCTCACGCTTCTCGGTGGCACCGATGACATGCGGGGCGAAACCGAGCTGGGAGAACGCCTCGACGTTATCGGAGACCGACACCCCCTTCTCGCTCGCCGAGATCAGCGAGGAGTAGGCGGAGCGGGGCAGCCGTTTCTTCGCACGCTGTTGGGCGATGGCAACGGTCTCGAACCAGGTATCGCGAGCCATGATCTCTACACAGGACTTTCGTTACAGAACTTCTTGGGCGGGACGGTGAGCAGTTTGAGCGGGATCGGACCCTTTCGCCCACCCGCCCGGGAGTGATCGACACTGGACTTGGGCTTGTCGCGCTCGGCGGCCAGGGCGGGTTCGCCGTACCCCTGCACGCATTCGGGGTCGGGCCCGTCCATGGGCAGGCCGGTGAAGAACTTGGCCGCCATGCAGCCACCCCGGCAGGAGTCGTAGTGCGCGCAGCCACTGCACGCTCCGGCGGACTGCGGTTCGCGCAGTTCTTGGAACAACGGCGATTTCTGCCAGACGTTCTTGAACCCCGTTCCGAAACCGGTGTCCTGCAGGAGGTTTCCGGCATGGAACTTCTCGTGGATGGCGAACGGACAGGCATAGACGTCGCCGATCGGGTCGATCAAGCAGACCACCCGGCCGGCGCCGCACAGGTTGAGCCCGGCCAACGCGCCCGGCTCGCCGAGACCGGACAGATGGAAGAACGAGTCTCCGGTGAGGACTCCCTCACCGTGCGCGACCAGCCATTCGTAGAGCTGGACCTGCTGCACCGGAGTGGGATGCAGGTCATCCCACACATCGGCGCCACGACCGGACGGACGGAGCCGCGTGATGCGCAGCGTGGCGCCGTAAGTGTCTGCCAGCGCCTTGAATTCATCGAGTTGGTCGACGTTCTGCCGGGTGACCACGACAGAGATCTTGGCGTCCTTGAAGCCGGCGGCCTTGAGGTTCTCCAGCGCGCGGATCGCCATCGCGAACGATCCGGGGCCACGGACCTCGTCGTTGACCTCCGCGGTCGCTCCGTCCAGGGAGATCTGCACATCGACGTAATCGGAGGCAGCCAGCTTGGCGGCGACCTTCTCGTCGATCCGGACGCCGTTGGTGGAGAACTTCACCCCGACGTTGTGCTCGGTCGCATAGTCGACGAGTTCCCAGAAGTCCGACCGGACAGTGGGTTCCCCGCCGCCGATGTTCACGTAGAACACCTGCATGCGCTGCAGTTCGTCGATGATGTCCTTGCACTGCTCGGTGCTCAGCTCACGGGGGTCACGCTTGCCCGATGAGGACAGGCAGTGCACACAGGACAGGTTGCAGGCATAGGTCAGTTCCCAGGTCAGGCAGATCGGGGCATCGAGCCCGTGCTCGAACTGCTCGACCAGTTTCGGAACCCTGACGGGCGGTTCCACGGGCACCAACGCCGGGGGCAGTACGGCGGTCATGTGGTGTTCTCCTTGGCGACCAGCATGTTGGATTTCACCAGCACACTCAGCGCATGTAGGTACGGGCCTTGGGTGTCGTCGTCGATTCCGGCGGCGCGACAAGCGGATCGGATGTCGGGGTGCTCTTCGAGCGAGTCGACCACCGCGACGATCGTCCGGTTCTTCAGGAAGGACAGCTTGCGGGTACCGAAGTGGTACAGCAGCGCCCCGAACGGCTCCGGCCGCACCGCCACCTGGTGGTGCAGCCGCCAGCCGCGATCGGGGTCGAACGCCACTGCATCAGCAGTGGGTGCGCTCACGATCGGTAAACCCCGCACATACCGTCGATCGAGACCTCTTCGACGAGGGACTCGGTGACGAGCTGTGCTTCGGCCTCAACCTGCTGATTCTGGTCCATGGGGGATCGCACCTTTCTTGGCTGTGATACGTCTAGGTCATCGACATTTGTGACCTGGGTCGCAAGAATATGGCATCGAGTGCAGAAATGGAAGGGTGGGTTTCATGGCCAAGTCGTCCGGACCTCGCGTCGGTCGCCGGCCGTCGACCACCCAGGACCACATCTCCTCGGTCGCGCTGGATCTGTTCGCCAGCCACGGCTTCGACGAGGTCAGCGTCGACGATGTCGCGCGGGCGGCCGGAATCGCCCGCCGTACCCTGTTCCGCTACTACCCGTCCAAGAACGCCATCCCCTGGGGCAACTTCGACGCGCACCTGAACCTGATGCGCGAGCTGCTCGCCGAGGGTGACCAGCGCGGCGACATCGCCGTGGCCCTGCGCACCGCACTGCTCGCGTTCAACCGCTTCGACGACGAGGAGCGGCACCGGCAGCGCATGCGCCTGATTCTGGGAACCGATGCGCTGCAGGCACATTCGATGACCATGTACGCCGGGTGGCGCACCGTGGTGGCCGAGTATGTGGCCCGCCGCCGCGGCGAGAAACCGGACGGCCTGGTCCCCCAGACCGCCGCCTGGACGCTGCTCGGTGTCGCGCTGACCGCCTACGAGCAGTGGCTGGCCGACGAGTCGGTCTCCCTGGAACAACTGCTCGGCGATTCCTTCGACGTCGTCGGCCGCGGCCTCACTTCTCTGTGATTTGTGGAGTCCTCGTCGGAACCATTCCGACGAGGACTCCACAAATCGCTGGAAACTGGGGTGTCGGAGTTTCACCCCGGACGGCGACGATAGAGATGTGAGCGTCGAATCGGGTCACCGCGATGCCCCTCGGGAGCTACTGGAGCTCTACGATGAGGCATTGCCCGCGGTGTACGGGTACTTCACCCGGCGCTGCGGTGACCGCGCGGCCGCCGAGGATCTGACGTCGGACACCTTCCTGGCGGCCATGGATGCGGCGCGCAAACCGGCGCCGCCGCCGATGACGGTGCCCTGGCTGATCGGGGTGGCCCGGCACAAGCTGGCCGACCACTACCGCCGCAGGCACGACAGGTTCCACGTGCCGGTGGCCGACCTGCCCGAACCGGCCGATCCCGTCGACGAATGGGACGCCGAGCTGGACCGCATCGCCGCCGAGGCGGTGTTGGCCCGACTGCCCGAGCAGCACCGCACCGTGCTGGCGCTGCGGTATCTCGACGACTGCTCGGTGGGTGAGTGCGCCGAGTTGATCGGGCGCACCGTGCACGCCACCGAAACCCTGCTGGTGCGGGCCCGCCGCGCCTTCAGATCGCAATACCCGTCACCGGAAGGAGGGCCGTCGTGAACAACAACAGGGATCCCTTGGCCGTGCTGCACGGCGACGAACTCCCGGTGGCGCCCGATCCGGCGTTCGCGGCACGGCTGCGGGCGCGGCTGGAATCGGCCCTCACCCTGCCCGCCAACACGTCAGGAGTTGTCATGAGCGGCACCGATACCGCTATCGCAGAACTGAATTCGACCACCGCAACCATGCCTACGAAGCCGGCGGCCATCCCCTACCTGACGGTGCCGGATGCCCGGGCCGCCATCGCCTGGTACGTCGCGGCGCTGGGCGCCACAGTTATCGGCGAGCCGATCCTGATGGACGACGGCCGGGTCGGTCATGCCGAAGTCGCCATCGGCGACGGGGTGCTCTACCTGGCCGACGAATTCCCCGAGATGGGTCTCAAAGCACCTGCTCCGCAGGCCGTTTCGGTGAGCCTGATACTGCCGGTGGCCGACACCGATGCCACACTGCAGCGAGTCCGCGACCACGGAGCCACCGTGCTGCGCGAGGTCTACGAGGACCACGGCTCCCGCGGTGCGACCATCGTCGACCCGTCCGGGCACCGCTGGATGCTGTCGGGCCCGATGACCGGCGCGCAGGTGCAGATCAAGCACGGCGATGTCGGCTACGTGTCGCTGTGGACTCCGGATGCCGAACGGGCGGCCACGTTCTACCGTCGGGTGCTGGGCTGGACCTACGACCGGCAGACCAACCGGGTCACCAACACCACACTGCCGACCGGGATCTTCCAGGTCGACGGTCCGCAGACCATGTTGTGCTGCTACGCCGTCGACGACCTGGACGACGCCCGGCAGGCCATCACCGACGGCGGAGGCGAGCTCGGCGGGGAGATCGCGTTCGACTTCGGCACCGTCCTGGATGCCGTCGATCCCGCGGGTGTCGCGTTCGCGGTGTTCAAACCCGCCCCGGGCACCCCGCGTCCCGCGCTCAACGGTACTGGGCCGGGCGAACTTTCATACATCACCTACTTCGCCGAGAACTCAGACGATTTTCGGGTGTTCTACTCCCGGGTGTTGCACTGGACCTTCGAGTCAGGGCGGGTCGAGGACGGGTGGGCGGTCCAGGAGTCGCACCCGATGGCGGGCATGGCCGGTACCGCCACCACGGGCAGGCCCGCACAGCCGTCGACCGTGCCGATGTGGACCGTCGAGGACATCGACGCCGCGGTCGAGCGGGTCCGGGCGGCCGGCGGCACCGTCATCGAGGAGCCCTCGACGCAGTCATACGGTAGGTCCGCGCTGTGCACCGATGACCAGGGCGCCCGTTTCTACCTGGGCGAACTCTAGGCAGGAAGCACGTCGGCGATGGGGGCGCCCGCGGCGATCTTGCCGCGGGCCTTCATCACCTTGCCCGGCATCCCGCCACCGACCACGGCGGTGACGACACCGTCACGCTCGTAATAGGCCAGGAACTTGCGGCCGTCGTCCTCGACGATATGCACCACGTCGTCGGCCGCGGGCTCACCGAGGCACTGGATCTTGACGTCGTACTGGTCGCTCCAGAAGTACGGCACCGAGATCGCCGCGTTGCCCGGCTCCTGACCCAGGATCGCCGGCACCAGCACCCGGGCCTGCTCGGCCACGTTGCTCCAGTGCTCGACGCGCACCTGATGGCCCACCTCAGAACGCCAGGACGCCACATCGCCGATGGCCCATACATTTTCGGCGCTGGTTCGGCCGGCGGCATCGCACACCACGCCGTTGTCCACCGCGATACCGCTGCCGTCCAGCCACCCGGTCACCGGATGCGAACCGATGCCGACCACGACCATATCGGCGTCCAGTTCGGTGCCGTCGGAGAGCACGACCTTCTCGACCTTGTCGGTGCCGGCCACCGAGGCCACCCCGACACCGCAGCGCACATCCACGCCCTCGGCCTCGTGCAGCCGGGTCACCAGCGACCCGATCTTCTCGCCGAGCACCGAGGCCAGCGGGGTCGGCTGCGGTTCCACGATCACCACGTCGACACCGAGCTGACGCAGGCTGGCGGCGACCTCACAACCGATGAAGCCGGCACCGATGATGACGGCGCGCCGGGCGGTCGCGGCGTGCTCACGCAGTTCCGCGCTCTCACCGATGGAGCGCAGCACCCGGATGCCCTGAAGGTCCGGGAAGGACGGAATGCGCTTGGGTGCAAGACCGGTGGCGATGACCAGCTCGTCGTATCCGAGCGTCGAGCCATCGGCCAGGGTGAGCACCTTCGCCGCGGTGTCCACCGACTGCGCGGCCGAGCCGAGGCGCAGCGTGATGTTGCGCTCGTCGTAGAACTCCTGCGGCTTGAGCACCACATCGTGCTCAGGGTTGCGCAGAACTTCCTTGGACAGCGGCGGCCGGTCGTACGGCAGGTGCTGCTCGTCGCTGACGATGGTGATCGGTCCGGTGTATTCGGCGCGGCGCAATTGTTCGGCCGTGCGGGCTGCAGCCAGCCCACCACCGACAATGACGATGCCCCCATTGGTTGCCACGTGGTGTTTCTTACACGATGGCGCGCTTCTCTAGTTCACCACCCCGGCGGTACCGCTCAGGACCGGGTGCGCTCGATGATGTTCGAGAGCACCACGATGCTCTCGCTGCGCTCGATATCGGCGCTGGCCCGGATGCGCTCCAGGGCGTCCTCGAGGTGGCGCATGTCGCGAGCCAGTACGTGCAGGATGGCATCCGCGGTACCCGTCACGGTGGCCGCGCTGACCACTTCCGGGATGTCCACCCAGGCCTGGCGCAACTCGCTGGGCGCGATCGTGCCGTGGCAGTACACCTGCACATAGGCCTCGGTGGTCCAGCCGAGCGCATTGCGATCCACCACCGCGGTGAACCCGCGGATCACTCCGGTGTCGAGCATGCGGTCGACCCGTCTTTTCACCGCGGGCGCCGACAGGTTCACCCGCTGCCCGATCTCGGCGAAGGTCGCGCGCGCATCATCGGTCAACTCGGCGAGAATGCGTTCGTCGGTCTCATCCACCGTCCATCACCTCCTGTCAACAACAAATCGCCGCCTACAGCTCTTCGACACAATGAATCGATACTACAGACGCAATACACGGCGATTGATTGCTTCAGATAAGACGAATACCGTCATGATCATGACGGTCTCCGATCTCACCGCCACTGTGGCTTCTCCCGACCCCAAACCCGCCCGTACATCTCTCCGCAAGGCCCGCACCCGCCACTTCGTGATGACGGCACCGCGCCACTTCGCCGTCGAGTACGCCATCAACCCCTGGATGGACACCAGCGTCGCCGTCGACGTGGATCTCGCGCTGCGCCAGTGGGACACCCTGCGCGACACCTATACCCAGCTCGGCCATGTCGTCGATCTGGTTGACCCGGTCGCCGGGCTGCCGGACATGGTCTATGCCGCCAACGGCGGACTCGTGGTCAACGGCCGCGCGGTGGTCGCGAACTTCACCTTCCCGCAGCGCGCCGCGGAGGCCGACGCGTATGCCGCATGGATGACCGCATCCGGACATCGACCAGAGCGCACCCGCCACCACAACGAAGGCCAGGGCGATCTGCTGGTGGCCGGGACAACGGTGTTGGCCGGCTATGGTTTTCGCACCGACAGGCGGGCCCACGACGAGGTGGCCGCGATCACCGGACTGCCGGTGATCGGCCTGGAACTCGTCGACCCGCGGTTCTACCACCTCGATACCGCACTCACGGTGCTCAGCGACGGACCCGACGTCACCGTCGCCTACTACCCGCCGGCATTCTCTGCCGCCGCCCTGGCCCGTCTGCGCGAACTGTTCCCCACCGCCATCGAGGTCGCCTCCGCGGACGCCTTCGTGCTCGGCCTCAACGCGGTCTCCGATGGCCGCCACGTCATCCTGCCGATCGGCGCGACCGGATTCGCCGACCAACTGCACGAGGCCGGATTCGAGCCGATCGGCGTCGATCTTTCCGAACTACTCAAGGGCGGCGGATCGATCAAATGCTGCACGCTGGAAGTACACCCGTGACCGTCGTGGATGCCGGCAGCAGCAGGACGACCGCAGCCATCGCCCTCGACGAACGCTACGCCGCGCACAACTACTCCCCGCTGCCGGTCGTCGCGGCATCCGCCGAGGGCGCCTGGATCACCGACGTGGACGGTCACCGCTATCTGGACTGCCTGGCCGCCTACTCGGCGGTGAACTTCGGCCACCGCAATCCGGTGATCACCGCGGCCGCGCACGCCCAGCTCGACGCCGTCACGCTGGTGAGCCGGGCATTTCACTCCGACCGGCTCGGCCCGTTCTGCGAGGCGCTGGCCCGGTTGTGCGGCAAGGACATGGTGCTGCCGATGAACAGTGGCGCCGAAGCCGTCGAGAGCGCGATCAAGGTGGCCCGCAAGTGGGGCGCCGATGCCAAGGGCGTTCCGGCCGGACAAGCCAATATCATCGTGGCCCGCAACAACTTCCACGGCCGCACCACCACCATCATCAGCTTCTCCGACGACGAGACGGCCCGCGGCGGGTTCGGACCGTTCACACCCGGTTTCCGGGCGGTGCCCTTCGGCGACGCCGAGGCCGTGGCGGCGGCCATCGACGAGCACACCGTCGCCGTCCTGTTGGAGCCGATCCAGGGTGAGGCCGGCATCATCGTGCCGCCCGCGGACTTCCTGCCCCGGGTGCGCCGGCTGTGCACCGACAACAACGTGTTGATGATCGCCGACGAGATCCAGTCCGGCCTGGCCCGCACCGGCCGCACCTTCGCCTGCGACCACTGGGGTGTGGTGCCCGATGTCTACCTACTCGGCAAGGCACTTGGCGGCGGCGTGGTCCCGCTGTCGGCGATGGTGGCCGACCGTGACGTGCTGGGTGTGCTGCACCCCGGTGAACACGGCTCCACCTTCGGTGGTAACCCGCTGGCCGCCGCCATCGGTTCGACCGTCATCGGCATCCTGGAGAGCGGTGAATACCAGTCCCGCTCAGCTGAACTGGGCACCCACCTGCACACCCGGCTGGCCGGCGTGCCCGGCGTCACCGCGGTGCGCGGCATGGGATTGTGGGCGGGCGTCGACATCGCCGCACGATTCGGCACCGGCAAGCAGGTGAGCCTGCGGTTGGCCGAACGCGGCGTGCTGGTGAAGGACACCCACGGTCACACCCTGCGCTTCGCCCCGCCGCTGGTCATCACCCGGGACGAGATCGACTGGGCGGTGGACCGATTCGCCGACGCGATGGCTTCCGGTACCTGAATCGGACCGTCTAGTACTTCATCACGCCGCGGTCGACGGCGATCTGGCTGCCCGACAGGGTCGATGACGCATCACTGGCCAACCAGGCCACCACATTGGCGACCTCTTCTGGCGGCATGAACGCCGCCAGGCCCTCGCTCTTGCCATCGGTCACCCGGTGGTACGGCATCGGCGCGAAACTGTGCAGGAAGCTGGGATGCTTGCCGAACAGCGCGCCCATCGCCTCCGGTTCGATCATCGGGGTGTCGATGGAGTACGGGTGGATGGAGTTCACCCGGATGCCGTACTCACCGACCTCCAGCGCCAGCGAGTTGGTCAACGCGGTAAGGCCGTGTTTGGACGCCGCGTAGTGCCCGTTGCCGGGTGTGGCCTTCACCCCCGCCGAGGAGCTGACAATGATGATCGACCCGCCGTTGCCGGCGTCGATCATCGCCGGGACGGTGGCCCGGATGGTCCGCCAGGTGCCGTTGAGGTTCACGTCGATGACGGTGTCCCACTGTTCCGGAGTGAGTTCCCAGAGCCGGCCCCAGCTCAGCACGCCCGCATTGGCGACCACGATGTCGAGGCGGCCGAACTGTTCGACCGCGTCGGCCACCAGTTGCTGCTGGGCTTCCAGATCGCGGATGTCGACGGCGCGGGCCAGCACCTTGCGTCCGGTGGCCTCCACCGCGCGCACCGTCTCGGCGAGGTCCTCGGCGGTGGCCGCCGGGTAGGTGACCGAGCTCGAGACCGGCGCGCAGATATCGGAGGCGATGATGTCGGCGCCCTCGTTGGCCAGCCGGATGGCGTGCGCCCGTCCCTGGCCGCGGGCGGCCCCGGTGATAAAGGCCACCCGGCCCTCGAGTGTCTCGCTTGCCGCCGTCATCTCCCCGGTCCTTCCCAAATAACCCCGTCGGTCCCGCGTCAGGCTAGCAGTAGAACTGAAACGTGTTCTAGTGATTGCGCCGGTATCTAGAACACGACGGGATCACGGATGATCGGGCAGGTCATACAGTGTCCGCCGCCCCGGCCCCGGCCCAGTTCGGCGCCGACGATGGTGATGACCTCGACGCCCGCCTTACGCAGCAACGAATTGGTGTGGGTGTTGCGGTCGTAGGCGAAGACGACCCCGGGTTCGACCGCGACAAGGTTGTTGCCGCTGTCCCACTGCTGGCGTTCCGAGTCGTAGCGGGTGCCACCGGTTTCGACGACGCGTAACTCCGGCAGGCCCAGCGCTTCGGCGACCACCTCGGTGAACGGCTTGTGCTCCTCGATCACCTCGACACCGGGATCGCGGTCGCAGGGCAGCAGCGTGAACGGGGCGATGTTGTCCACGATGCCCGGGTAGATGGTGACCACGTCGCGGTCGGCGAAGGTGAACACCGTGTCCAGGTGCATGGCCGCACGCAGTTTCGGCATTCCCGCCACGATCACCTTCTCGGCGGCCCCCTCGCGGAACAACCGGGCGGCCACCTGGGTGATGGCCTGCCGCGAGGTCCGCTCACTCATCCCGATGAGCACGACCCCATTGCCGGGGATCATGACGTCACCGCCCTCGATGGTGGCCAGGCCCCACGACTTCTCCGGATCACCCCACCACACCGTCGAACCGACATAGTCGGGGTGGAATTCGTAGATCGCCTTCATCAGCAGCGTCTCGTCGTGACGGGCCGGCCAGTACAGCGGGTTCAGGGTCAGGCCACCGTAGATCCAGCAGGTGGTGTCGCGGGTGTAGAGCGTGTTGGGCAGCGGCGGCATCAGGTATTCGGTGACACCGGTGTCCTCGCGGGCCAGCGCGCGGTATCCGGTCCGCACATCGGTGGGCAGGTCCCGGATGGACATCCCGCCGATCAGCAGTTCAGTGAGCCGTTGGGGCGCAAGGGAATCCAGATAACCCCTGGTGTCGTCGACGAGCCCGAGGCCCACCTCGTTGGCCACGATCTTGCGGTCGAGCAACCAGGACTTGGCGTCGGCGATCTCCATGGTCTCGGTGAGCAGTTCGTGCAGCTCGACGACCTCGACATCGCGGTCGCGCATCTTGTCCATGAAGTCGAAGTGATCGCGGCGCGCGTTCTGCACCCACAGCACGTCGTCGAACAAGAGGTCATCGCAGTTCGTCGGCGTCAACCGCTCATGGGCAAGGCCCGGCGAGCACACCACCACCTTGCGCAGCTTGCCCACTTCCGAGTGCACCCCATAGGCATCGGATGGTTTGACGGTCATAGGTTCTCCTTACTGGCTCGGGTGGAGACGATGAAAGACGAAGGCGCATGGGCATTCCGACACCGGCGATCGCCCGGGCCGCCAGGGTGGGCGCACAGTTCACAGCTCCGCGATGATCTGCCGCCGCTTGTCGGCGTACTCGTCATCGGAGATCGCCCCGGTGGCCCGCAGGGTCTCCAGTTCCTGCAACCGTTGCGCGGTGCTGGGTTCGGGGATCGGCGGCGGGTACACCCCGGCCTGCGGGGGCGGGTACGCCGCGGCGGGCGGGGCCTGCGGGGCCGCCCGCTGGGCCGCGGCCCGGCGGACCACCGCCTGCACCTGGGCGCGCGCTCCGGGGTTGTTGCGCAGGTCGACCATGCTGTTCATGCCGATACCGTTGGCCTTGAGGATCTGCAGAATCTCCATCAGCGGCTCGGCCTGCCCGGACAGGTCGTAGGTCGTGTTGTCCTCGGCGATCGAAAACGTCGCGGGCACTTGCCCGTTGATCAATGCGGTGCGCTCCCAGTCGATCTGGAACTCGCTGGTAGCGGGATCGACGAGCACCGCCAACCGCCGGGCGGTCAGCATGGCCAACCGGGTCACATCGGCGATCACCCGGTCCTCGGCGTCGAACGTCGCGATTCCGGGCCCCGATATGCGCAGGTTGAGTTTCACCACCGGACGATCGTTGATCCGCGTGTTCGTCTCGGCCATCCCGATGATCTGCGCGAGTCCGAGTACGCCATGCGCCTCCAGCTGATCGGACTTCGCCTGTGCCTTTGCTCCGTAGCCGACGATGGCCAGCGCGGCGAGCACGTCGACCGCCGTCACCAGCAGCCCCACCCAGAACATCCACCTCATCAGGTCGCTCTGGCCCGTGGCGAAGTACACGCCCAGAAAAATCGGGCCGACCAGTCCGCCGCACAGCAACACCATGCCCTGCGCTTTTACGTAACGCCACAACATCGGCCACCCTCCTCGGGGCGAGCGAAGCGACGGGGGAATCCGGACGCCTCGACGCGCTCAGATTAGCTGCAGTCGGCTGAGGCCGTGGTCCGGTCGACGGGCCGGCGGCGGGCCATCTGGCAATGTCCGTCAATTGACTGACCTCGACACTGACATTCGGTACATAATGTTCTGTGCTCGAGCGCGGCCACGACCCGGCGGTCCATGTATCCGAGCAGCAGGTGATCGCCCACGCACAACACCTCGCCGTCATTCTGCTGAACAGCGTCACGCTGGTGGCATCGATAAGCGCACTACTGCTGCCGAAAACCCCGGAATCGAACATCGGCCTGATCGCGCTGGCGCTGCTGGTGTGCTGGTCGGTCTACCGGTTGATGACCCGGTCGCGGTCGACGACGTTCCAGATCCTCGACCTCTGCTACGTGCTGGTGGTGTCGGCGTCGGTCCCCGTCTTCGGCACCGACCCGCAGCTGCTTTACACCAACTCGGTACCCCAGGTGATCGCGGGTGTCGCGGTGATCACCTGCGCCATCGCCCAGCCCCCGAGGATCAGTTTTCCTGTGGCACTGGCGATCACGGCGGCCTATTCGGCCGGCAGCGCGCAGGTCGTCGGCTGGGATCAGGTCCTGCACATCCCGATGCTCTACTACATGCTGGCCGTCGAGTGGGCCATCACCACGGTCCTGGTGCTGACCGCGCGGACCGTGGCCCGCCGCGTCGACCAGACGCGCGCCGCCAACCACGATGCCGCCCTACGTGATGCCGTCGCCGCGGCAGTGCGCGATCACGAACTCGAGCACATGGCACTGGTGCACGACACCGCCGCTTGCACCCTGCACCTCGTCGGCGAGGGTGCCGAGGTCTCGCCGGAACGCATCGCCGCGCAGGCCACGCGAGACCTCGCCCTGTTGGCCGGTGAACCGATCGGCCTCGGCGGCGGGTCGGCTACCGATGTCGCGGCCGCGATCGGCGTCGAGGTCAAGCACTCGACCACCCCGATCGAGATGACCGGGCTGAGCAGGCTGGTGCTGGACGGCCACACCGCCAACGCCATCGTCGCGGTGGTGCGCGAGGCGATCAACAACGCCAATCGGCACGCGCGGGCCCAGCGCATCGTCATCGACATCTCGCCGACGACGGTCACCGTCACCGACGACGGCATCGGGTTCGACCCGATCACCACCACGCTCGGACACGGTGTGGCCGAATCGATCGTGGCCCGGATGCGGCGCGCCAACGGCACCGCCTCGGTGCGTTCCGCCCCGGGCGCGGGCACGGTCGTCACCGTCAACTGGCATCGATTGCAGCGGACGACACCCGGTGCGCCGCAGATCGAGGACGTCGACCAGCTCACCGAACGCGTCTTCGTGCGGTTCGGCCTGGGCATCGTGGCGTTCGCCTTCGTGCAACTGGCGCTCGCGGTGCCGTATGCGGCGTCCAGCACCGACCACCCCGCCGCGCAATTCGTCCTGGGCGGGCTGGCTGCGCTGGTGGCGGTCGCAAGCATCCCCCGGGTGCTGGATCGGCGCCCCAACCTCACCGTGCCGGCGTTGATCCTGATGGCGGCCGTGGTCCGCCTGCAAGCCAGCCTGCTGCCCGTCGACCCTGCTCGGCGGGGCCGGCCCCAGTGGCATCGAAGTGCTTTCCTTCCAGAAATATCCGAAAGCCTGTTGAAATGTCTGTTGGAAACACGTCTGTCAACTCTGCGGTCATGTTTTCCACATGACGGCGAAAGGAAAAAGTGACTGTCTATCGGATGGCGGTATGTCGAAACGTACCGCAGTTCGTCCCAGATCGGGATGCCGTCAAATGGAGTATGCGTTTTGATTTGTCGGCGCTGTGTCTGCGCTTCAAGCCGGTTGAATACCTCTGCAGCATCGGGAACCCCGATATCGAGCCAAAGGGCATTGTTTGAAACATCTGCGTCAACGGCGGGATTTCCGGAAATCAGCAATGCCAGAATGCCCTGAACCCGCGTTGATCCGGACTTGCGGAGGTGTGCAGACGACGATATCTCCTTCGCGCGGGGTGAACATTTCCCGGGTAGCGTCTACGGACGTGGTGTAATTTCATCGGCGCTGCCGGTGTAGGGCGAGGTGGCCATCGAGGTGTATGATCGAGGTGGAGTTTCGACGCTTCAACCACGAACCACACGGAGACCCCCGATGACCAAGACCAACATGGACCTGTCCGAGCTTCTGGCCAAGCACGATCAGGGAGACTTACTGCGCAGCATCGCCGAGGCTGTCCTTCAGCTGATGATGGAGGCCGATGTCGACGGCTTGATCGGTGCCGGGCGACACGAACGGGCCGATGGGCGCACGACGTGGCGCAACGGGCACCGCGACCGCACTCTCGACACTCGGCTTGGCACGCTGAACCTGAAAGTGCCCAAGCTGCGGCAGGGCAGCTACTTTCCGAGCTTTCTCGAAGCCCGCAAGACCTCCGAGCAGGCCTTGGTGGCGGTGATACAGGAGGCGTGGATCAGCGGCGTCTCGACCCGCAAGGTTGACGACCTGGTGCAGGCCATGGGGCTGAGCGGCATTTCGAAGAGCACGGTCTCGAAGCTGTGCAAAGATATCGACGAACGGGTCGGCGAGTTCCTGAACCGCCCCCTGACAGGCGACTGGCCCTATGTCTGGCTCGATGCCACCTATCTCAAGCAACGTCAGGGCGGGCGGATCGTCTCAGTTGCGGCCATAATCGCCGTGGCAGCCAATACCGAAGGCCGCAGGGAAATCATCGGATTGGGCATCGGCCCATCGGAAGCCGAGACCTTCTGGACGGACTTTCTCAGATCCTTGCGCGGTCGCGGGCTCGACGGGGTGAAGCTGGTAATCAGTGACGCTCACACCGGCCTCAAGGCCGCCATCACCCGCGTGTTTGAGGCGACCTGGCAGCGTTGCCGCGTCCACTGGATGCGCAACGCGCTCGCCCACGTCTCGAAGGGCCAGCACACCGTCGTGGCCGCCGCGATCCGCCAGGCCTTCGAACAGCCGGACCGCAGCCATGCCGCTGAGACATGGCATCGCGTGGCGGATCAGGTCCGCCCCCGCTGGCCCAAGCTCGCCGAGCTGATGGATGCCAGCGAGCATGATGTGCTGGCCTACATGGCCTTCCCGCGCCAGCACCGGACAAAGTTGCACAGCACCAACCCGATCGAGCGCCTGAACAAGGAGGTCAAACGCCGCGCTGATGTTGTCGGGATCTTCCCCAACGAGGCTTCCATCATGCGCCTGATCGGTGCCGTGCTGTTCGAACAGAACGACGAATGGCAGACCTCGAGCCGTTACATGATGGTCGAAGCCTTCGCCCAGATCGACAAGGAGGAGATCGACCCCATTCTCAGCATTGCCACAAAAGCCGCCTGATCATGACCTCCGGCCATCTCGCAATTTACACCACCTTGACGGACGTGACCCATTTCCCATCGTTCAGGGGCTGCGATTTTTCCACCATACTGTCGCGTTGGCGGCCTTGGCACAGAAAGAGACATGAACTTGCTCCAGAATACTACCTTTCGTGCAACCTTAGCCAAGGCTGGTCTGGTCGCAACGGGCTCTTCACCCCGATCCGATAGACCGATCCCCTACTTTCGATCTTCTCCGAAGTGATGGAGAACCCCAACTTCTTCCTCAGAACTCCGGAAATAGAACCCCTCGCAGTGTGTGATTGCCACGAAGTCGCTGCGACGATTTCGGCGATGGTCGCGCCCTCGGGCCGCTGCAGCATCGCGATCAGCATGGCCTGCTTAGTCCCGGCGCGCTGGGGCGGCTGTTTCAATTTTCGATGCCTTG
>JAXHOA010000029.1:0-56912 GCA_034520035.1 Mycobacterium sp.
CGCTGTTCGTCACGGCCGAGTTCATCAACAACAACACCGGCGAGATCAAGAGCCAGACGGTCTTCATGGGTGACTTCCCGATGATGACCGAGAAGGGCACCTTCATCATCAACGGCACCGAGCGTGTCGTGGTGTCCCAGCTGGTGCGTTCGCCGGGCGTGTACTTCGACTCGTCGATCGACAAGGCCACCGAGAAGGACCTGCACAGCGTCAAGGTCATCCCGGGCCGCGGTGCGTGGCTGGAGTTCGACGTCGACAAGCGCGACACCGTCGGCGTGCGCATCGACCGCAAGCGCCGCCAGCCGGTCACCGTGCTGCTGAAGGCGCTCGGCTGGACCAACGAGCAGATCACCGAGCGCTTCGGCTTCTCCGAGATCATGATGGGCACGCTGGAGAAGGACAACACCGCCGGCACCGATGAGGCGCTGCTGGACATCTACCGGAAGCTGCGCCCGGGCGAGCCGCCGACCAAGGAGTCCGCGCAGACCCTGCTGGAGAACCTGTTCTTCAAGGAGAAGCGCTACGACCTGGCTCGCGTCGGCCGCTACAAGGTCAACAAGAAGCTGGGCCTGAACGCCGGCCAGCCGATCACCAACTCGACGCTGACCGAAGAGGACGTCGTCGCGACGATCGAGTACCTGGTGCGTCTGCACGAGGGCCAGACCTCGATGACCGCCCCCGGTGGCGTCGAGGTGCCCGTCGAGGTCGACGACATCGACCACTTCGGCAACCGTCGTCTGCGTACCGTGGGCGAGCTGATCCAGAACCAGATCCGGGTCGGCCTGTCGCGTATGGAGCGTGTCGTGCGTGAGCGCATGACGACCCAGGACGTCGAGGCGATCACGCCGCAGACCCTGATCAACATCCGTCCCGTCGTGGCGGCGATCAAGGAGTTCTTCGGCACCAGCCAGCTGTCGCAGTTCATGGACCAGAACAACCCGCTGTCGGGTCTGACCCACAAGCGTCGTCTGTCGGCGCTGGGCCCCGGCGGTCTGTCCCGTGAGCGTGCCGGCCTCGAGGTCCGCGACGTGCACTCCAGCCACTACGGCCGGATGTGCCCGATCGAGACCCCGGAGGGCCCGAACATCGGCCTGATCGGTTCGCTGTCGGTGTACGCACGGGTCAACCCGTTCGGTTTCATCGAGACGCCGTACCGCAAGGTGGTCGACGGCCAGGTCACCGACAAGATCGACTACCTGACCGCTGACGAGGAGGACCGCCACATCGTGGCGCAGGCCAACTCGCCGCTGGATGGCGACGGCCGGTTCACCGACGAGAAGATCCTGGTCCGCCGTAAGGGCGGCGAGGTCGAGTTCGTCTCCGCCACCGACGTGGACTACATGGACGTCTCGCCGCGCCAGATGGTGTCGGTCGCGACGGCGATGATCCCGTTCCTCGAGCACGACGACGCCAACCGTGCCCTGATGGGTGCCAACATGCAGCGCCAGGCGGTTCCGCTGGTCCGCAGCGAGGCCCCGTTGGTCGGTACCGGTATGGAGTTGCGTGCCGCCATCGATGCCGGTGACGTGGTTGTCGCCGACAAGACCGGTGTGATCGAAGAGGTTTCGGCCGACTACATCACCGTGATGGCCGACGACGGCTCGCGCCAGACCTACCGGATGCGCAAGTTCGCCCGGTCCAACCACGGCACGTGCGCCAACCAGCGCCCGATCGTGGACACCGGACAGCGTGTCGAGGCCGGCCAGGTGCTGGCCGACGGTCCGTGCACCGAGAACGGTGAGATGGCGCTGGGCAAGAACCTGCTCGTCGCCGTCATGCCGTGGGAGGGTCACAACTACGAAGACGCGATCATCCTCTCCAGCCGTCTGGTCGAAGAGGACGTGCTCACCTCGATTCACATCGAGGAGCACGAGATCGACGCCCGCGACACCAAGCTGGGCGCCGAGGAGATCACCCGGGACATCCCGAACGTCTCCGATGAGGTGCTGGCCGATCTCGACGAGCGCGGCATCATCCGCATCGGCGCCGAGGTCCGCGACGGCGACATCCTGGTCGGCAAGGTCACCCCGAAGGGCGAGACCGAGCTGACCCCGGAGGAGCGCCTGCTGCGTGCCATCTTCGGTGAGAAGGCCCGCGAGGTCCGCGACACGTCGCTCAAGGTGCCCCACGGCGAGTCCGGCAAGGTCATCGGCATCCGCGTGTTCTCCCGCGAGGATGACGACGAGCTGCCCGCCGGCGTCAACGAACTGGTCCGCGTCTACGTGGCCCAGAAGCGCAAGATCTCCGACGGCGACAAGCTCGCCGGACGCCACGGCAACAAGGGCGTCATCGGCAAGATCCTGCCGATCGAGGACATGCCGTTCATGCCCGATGGCACCCCGGTGGACATCATCCTGAACACCCACGGTGTGCCGCGTCGTATGAACATCGGCCAGATCCTGGAAACCCACCTCGGGTGGGTGGCCAAGGCCGGCTGGAACATTGATGTTGCAGAGGGCATGCCGCCATGGGCAGGCAAACTGCCCGAGGGCATGCTGTCCGCTCCGGCCGACAGCATCGTGGCCACCCCGGTGTTCGACGGTGCCCAGGAAGGGGAGCTGGAGGGCCTGCTCGGCTCGACGCTGCCCAACCGCGACGGCGACGTCATGGTCAACGCGCAGGGCAAGGCCGAGCTGTTCGACGGTCGTTCCGGCGAGCCGTTCCCGTACCCGGTGACGGTCGGCTACATGTACATCCTGAAGCTGCACCACCTGGTGGACGACAAGATCCACGCCCGCTCGACCGGTCCGTACTCGATGATCACCCAGCAGCCGCTCGGTGGTAAGGCGCAGTTCGGTGGTCAGCGGTTCGGCGAGATGGAGTGCTGGGCCATGCAGGCCTACGGCGCGGCCTACACGCTGCAGGAGCTGCTCACCATCAAGTCCGACGACACGGTGGGTCGCGTCAAGGTGTACGAGGCCATCGTCAAGGGCGAGAACATCCCCGAACCCGGTATCCCGGAGTCGTTCAAGGTGCTTCTCAAGGAGCTGCAGTCGCTCTGCCTGAACGTCGAGGTGCTGTCTTCGGACGGCGCGGCGATCGAGATGCGAGACGGCGACGACGAGGACCTGGAGCGCGCTGCTGCCAACCTCGGAATCAACCTGTCGCGCAACGAATCTGCCTCTGTCGAAGATCTGGCCTGATCGGCGAGCGCTTGCGCGAGTCGGTCAATGGAACACAGCATTACTAGTCCCGCAAGGGGAAAGGGAGTTACGTGCTAGACGTCAACTTCTTCGATGAACTCCGCATCGGTCTCGCGACCGCGGACGACATCCGTAACTGGTCCTTCGGCGAGGTCAAGAAGCCGGAGACCATCAACTACCGCACGCTCAAGCCCGAGAAGGACGGCCTGTTCTGCGAGAAGATCTTCGGACCTACTCGCGACTGGGAGTGCTACTGCGGCAAGTACAAGCGCGTGCGCTTCAAGGGCATCATCTGTGAGCGCTGCGGCGTCGAGGTGACCCGCGCCAAGGTGCGCCGTGAGCGGATGGGCCATATCGAGCTGGCCGCACCCGTCACGCACATCTGGTACTTCAAGGGCGTTCCGTCGCGCTTGGGCTACCTGCTGGACCTGGCCCCGAAGGATCTGGAAAAGATCATCTACTTCGCGGCCTACGTCATCACCGCGGTCGACACCGAGATGCGCCACAACGAGCTCTCGACCCTCGAGGCCGAGATGGTCGTCGAGAAGAAGGCCGTCGAGGATCAGCGTGACGCCGACCTGGAGGCCCGGGCCCAGAAGCTCGAAGCCGACCTGGCCGAGCTGGAGCGCGACGGCGCCAAGTCCGACGTGCGCCGCAAGGTGCGCGACGGTGGCGAGCGTGAGATGCGCCAGCTGCGCGACCGTGCCGGCCGTGAGCTGGAGCGTCTCGACGAGATCTGGACCACCTTCACCAAGCTGGCTCCCAAGCAGCTCATCGTGGACGAGGTGCTCTACCGCGAGCTCATCGACCGCTACGGCGAGTACTTCGAGGGCGCCATGGGCGCGGAGTCGATCAAGAAGCTCATCGAGACCTTCGACATCGACGCCGAGGCCGAGAGCCTGCGCGACACCATCAAGAACGGCAAGGGCCAGAAGAAGCTGCGTGCGCTGAAGCGGCTCAAGGTCGTCGCGGCGTTCCAGATGAACCGCAACTCGCCGATGGGCATGGTGCTCGACGCCGTGCCGGTGATCCCGCCGGAGCTTCGCCCGATGGTGCAGCTGGACGGTGGCCGCTTCGCGACCTCCGACCTCAACGACCTGTACCGCCGCGTGATCAACCGCAACAACCGGCTCAAGCGACTGATCGACCTCGGTGCGCCCGAGATCATCGTCAACAACGAGAAGCGCATGCTTCAGGAGTCGGTGGACGCGCTGTTCGACAACGGCCGTCGTGGACGTCCGGTCACCGGGCCGGGCAACCGTCCGCTCAAGTCGCTGTCCGACCTGCTCAAGGGCAAGCAGGGCCGGTTCCGTCAGAACCTGCTCGGCAAGCGCGTCGACTACTCGGGCCGTTCGGTCATCGTGGTCGGCCCGCAGCTCAAGCTGCACCAGTGCGGTCTGCCCAAGCTGATGGCACTCGAGCTGTTCAAGCCGTTCGTGATGAAGCGTCTCGTCGACCTGAACCACGCGCAGAACATCAAGAGCGCCAAGCGCATGGTGGAACGTCAGCGTCCCCAGGTGTGGGATGTCCTCGAAGAGGTCATCGCCGAGCACCCGGTGCTGCTGAACCGTGCACCCACGCTGCACCGCCTCGGTATCCAGGCCTTCGAGCCGCAGCTGGTCGAGGGCAAGGCCATCCAGCTGCACCCGCTGGTGTGTGAGGCCTTCAACGCCGACTTCGACGGTGACCAGATGGCCGTGCACCTTCCGCTGTCCGCGGAGGCGCAGGCCGAGGCCCGCATCCTGATGCTGTCCAGCAACAACATCCTGTCTCCCGCGTCGGGCCGCCCGCTGGCCATGCCGCGTCTGGACATGGTGACCGGTCTGTACTTCCTGACCACCGAGATCCCCGGTGACACCGGCGAGTACACCCCGGCGGCGACGGACGTCCCGGAGACCGGTGTGTACAGCTCCCCGGCCGAGGCCATCATGGCCCTGGACCGCGGGTCGCTGTCGGTGCGCGCCAAGATCAAGGTGCGGCTGACCAACCAGCGTCCGCCCGCCGACGTCGAGGCACAGCTGTTCCCCGCCACGGGCGAGCGCAGCGACGGGAAAACGGGTGGCTGGAACCACGGCGACGCCTGGATTGCCGACACCACGCTGGGTCGCGTGCTCTTCAACGAGCTGCTGCCCAAGGGCTACCCGTTCGTCAACGCGCAGATGTTCAAGAAGGCGCAGGCCGCGATCATCAACGATCTCGCCGAGCGTTACCCGATGATCGTCGTCGCGCAGACGGTGGACAAGCTCAAGGACGCCGGTTTCCACTGGGCGACGCGCTCGGGTGTGACCATCTCCATGTCCGACGTGCTCGTTCCGCCGCAGAAGGCGGAGATCCTGGAGCGCTACGAGGGCGAAGCCGACTCGATCGAGAAGCAGTACCAGCGCGGCAAGCTCAACCATGTCGAGCGCAACGGCGAACTGGTCAAGATCTGGCAGCAGGCCACCGAAGAGGTCGGTAAGGCCCTGGAGGCCTACTACCCCGAGGACAACCCGATCATCACGATCGTGAAGTCCGGCGCCACGGGCAACCTGACCCAGACCCGCACGCTCGCGGGCATGAAGGGTCTGGTGACCAACCCGAAGGGTGAGTACATCCCGCGTCCGATCAAGTCCTCGTTCCGCGAGGGCCTGACCGTGCTGGAGTACTTCATCAACACCCACGGTGCCCGTAAGGGTCTGGCCGACACCGCGCTGCGTACCGCCGACTCGGGTTACCTGACCCGCCGTCTGGTGGACGTCAGCCAGGACGTCATCGTGCGCGAGACCGACTGCCAGACCGAGCGCGGTATCAACGTCACCCTCGCCGAGAAGCAGGAAGACGGCTCGCTGGTCCGCGATCAGCACATCGAGACGTCGGCGTACGCCCGCACGCTGGCCACCGACGCGGTGGACGCAAGCGGCAACGTCGTCGTCGCACGCGGCCATGACCTGGGTGACCCGGCCATCGACGCGCTGCTGGCCGCCGGCATCACCGAGGTGAAGGTCCGCTCCGTGCTGACCTGCACCACGGGCACCGGCGTCTGCGCCATGTGCTACGGCCGCTCGATGGCCACCGGCAAGCTCGTCGACATCGGCGAGGCCGTCGGTATCGTCGCCGCGCAGTCCATCGGTGAGCCCGGTACGCAGCTGACCATGCGTACCTTCCACCAGGGTGGTGTCACCGGTGGCGCCGACATCGTCGGTGGTCTGCCGCGTGTGCAGGAACTGTTCGAGGCCCGCGTGCCGAAGAACCGTGCCCCGATCGCCGATGTCACCGGCCGGGTGCAGCTGGAGGAGACCGACAAGTTCTACAAGATCACCATCGTTCCCGACGATGGTGGCGAGGAAGTCGTCTACGACAAGCTGACCCGTCGCCAGCGCCTGAAGGTGTTCAAGCACGACGACGGTTCCGAGCGTCTGCTCTCCGACGGTGACCACGTCACCGTGGGTCAGCAGCTCATGGAGGGTGCTGCCGACCCGCACGAGGTGCTGCGTGTCCAGGGCCCCCGTGAGGTGCAGATCCACCTTGTCCGGGAGGTCCAGGAGGTCTACCGGGCTCAGGGTGTGTCGATCCACGACAAGCACATCGAGGTCATCGTGCGGCAGATGCTGCGCCGCGTGACGATCATCGATTCCGGTGCCACGGAGTTCCTGCCCGGATCGCTGACCGAGCGCAGCGAGTTCGAGTCGGAGAACCGTCGGGTCGTCGCCGAGGGCAACGAGCCCGCGGCCGGCCGTCCGGTGCTGATGGGTATCACGAAGGCATCGCTGGCCACGGATTCGTGGCTGTCGGCGGCGTCGTTCCAGGAGACCACTCGCGTGCTGACCGATGCGGCGATCAACTGCCGCAGCGACAAGCTGATGGGTCTGAAGGAGAACGTGATCATCGGCAAGCTGATCCCGGCCGGTACCGGTATCGCCCGGTACCGGGACATCCAGGTGCAGCCGACCGAAGAGGCCCGCGCTGCGGCGTACACGATCCCGTCCTACGAGGATCAGTACTACAGCCCGGACTTCGGCCAGGCCACCGGTGCTGCGGTGCCGCTGGACGATTACGGATACAGCGACTACCGCTAACTCAGTACGACAAAGCCCCCGGGATTTCCTCCCGGGGGCTTTTTCGTGTCAGCCGGCGAGCAGGTCGTTGCGGCCCGCGCAGGCCAGCAGCAATTCGAGTGCGGTGCCGCGGATCTCGGGCCCGGTCCCGATGGTCAGATCCGTGTCGGTGGCGACGAGCCGTACCCCGGCGACCAGTTCCCTGGCCCCGCCGAACGTTGTCGAGGTGCGGAGTTGCTGGCGTAGCGACCGCTCGATGGACTGGACCGGATAGCTGCGCTGCAGACCCAGCGGGCCGCGGATGTCCTCGCCGTGCACGACCTCTTCGACGATGCGGGTGTCCATCGGGGCGAGCGGTGTCGTCGTGCGGGCGGCGGCCTTCTTCAGACGCTGCAGCGTCTGGGCGGGTGTCACGCCCTTGGCCCGCGCGAGACCGCGCTCGTTCTGGAGGTCGAAGTCGAAGCGCGCCGTGAGCATGTCGCGGGCGAAGCCGAGCCGGGTGGACTCGGCGACGTCGACGAGATGGGCGACGACATCGTGCACGGTCCATCCCGCGCACCGCGACGGTTGCACCCACTGATCGGGAGTGAGGCCTTCGAGGTCGGCGATGAGGGCCTGGCGCTCGGCGTGCACGAGGGGCCATAGGTCATTGCTCATGTCGTGCAGACCCACCCGGGTCCGAAATGTCATCGCGGGTGCGTCCTCGTCGGTATCGGAGCGAGTTTCCCGACGAGGATTCACATTCGACGGCGCCAGGCGTCGGCGAGTCGGATCAGGGCACTGTCCTCGGTGTCCGCGGCCGTGACGCGGATGATGATCCAGTCGAGCCGCGACAACTCATCCAACCGCCGGATGTCGCGCTCGTAGGTGAACCGGTCGGTCTGGTGATGTTTGCCCTCGTACTCCATGCCGATCTTCCGGTCCTCCCAGCCCAGGTCGATGCGCGCGAACTCGTAGTGGTAGCGGTCGCGGACGCGGATCTGGGTTTGTGGGCGGGGATATCCGGCCCTCATGACGAGCAGGCGCAGCCAGGTTTCACGGGGCGATTCCGCCCCGCCGTCGACGAGCTGCAACACCTTGCGTGCTGTCGGGGTGCCGCGCCGGGCCGGGTGGCCGCTCATCAGCTTCTCCACGGCGGCCATGTCGAGTCGAGTGGCATTGACCAGCGCGTCGATGGCGGCCACCGCGCGGTCCAGGGGATACCGACGGGCCAGATCGAACGAGGCTCGGGCAGGCCTGCACACGCGCATACCGCTGATGTCGACGATCTCGTCGTCATCGATCTCGTCGGACCACACGTGAATGCCGACTGGCGGTCTGCGGTTGTGGTGGATCACCTCGGCCGCGTGGCGCGCGTCGACCCATTTCGCACCGTGCAGTGCGGCGGCTGAATTGCCGGCGATGACGGCACGCTTCTTCGACCACAGCCAGGCCGCCTCGGCCCGAAGCGCCGCTGTGAGCTCGATGTCGCGGCACAGATAGATGCCCGGGTAGACGGCCCGGTAACGAGTACGAAGCGCGTGCCCGGTCAGTTTCCCCGCAGCGACGGTGTCCCAACCGATGAACCGACCATGCATGACAACAAGTCTCACGCCGCGCAGTGTGTGGGACCTCTGAGACTTTCCGCGGCGGTTTTGTGCGTCCTCGTCGGGATCCGGGCCGAAACTCCGGCGAGGATTCACACTCGGCGGGGTCCACCAGGCTCGGACCCCGCGCCTAAACTGGGCCCCGTGCTCATAGGTTCCCATGTGAATCCCGAAGACCCGATCGCCGCGGCCACCGCCGAAGACGCTGACGTCGTCCAGTTCTTCCTCGGCAACCCGCAGAGCTGGAAGAAACCCACGCCGCGCGAGGATGCCGAGGTGCTCAAGGCCTCCAGCGTGCCGCTGTACGTGCATGCGCCGTACCTGATCAACGTCGCCTCGGCGAACAACCGGGTGCGTATCCCGTCGCGCAAGATCCTGCAGGACACCTGCGATGCGGCCGCCGAGATCGGCGCCACCGCGGTCATCGTGCACGGCGGGCACGCCGACGACAACGATATGGACGCCGGTTTCGAGCGCTGGGTGAAGGCGCTGGCCAGCCTGAACACCGAGGTGCCGGTGTATCTGGAGAACACCGCCGGCGGTGACCACGCCATGGCGCGGCATTTCGACACCATCGCCCGGTTGTGGGATCACATCGGTGACAAGGGGATCGGCTTCTGCCTGGACACCTGCCATGCCTGGGCGGCCGGCGAGGCGTTGATCGACGCCGTCGACCGGATCAAGTCCATCACCGGCCGCATCGACCTGGTGCACTGCAACGATTCGCGGGACGCCGCGGGCTCGGGTGCCGACCGGCACGCCAACTTCGGCACCGGGCAGATCGACCCCGACCTGCTGGTCGCCGTGGTCAAGGCCGCCGGCGCCCCGGTGATCTGCGAGACCTCGGAAGAGGGCCGCAAGGACGATATCGCCTTCCTGCGCGACAACCTCTGACGGTGCACCGGAATTTTCGGCAAACGGCGGGCGACGCGCGGGTGAACTAGGCTCACCACTCGTGGCGACGATTGACGAGGAACAATCGATCGTCGTCCATCGCGTCGTGACGCCCGGCCGTCGCGCCCAGCGCCTGCGCTATCTGCGCTACACCGCGATCACCGTCTGGGCCGCCGTCGTGCTGTGGCGCACGGTGACCGACGGTTTCGCGTTCAACCGGGAACTGGTGCTGCTCTACATCAGCACCGGACTCATCGCGGCCAGCATCGGCCAGGGCCGGCGCATGTTCTATGTCCTGCGCGACTGGCTGCCCTTCGCACTGCTGCTGATCGCATACGACCTCAGCCGGGGAGCGGCCGATTTCGTCGGTCGTCCGACGCTGTGGCACTGGCAGGCCGACGCAGACCGCTGGCTGTTCGGCGGCACCATGCCGACCGTCTGGCTGCAGGAGCGCCTGAAGTTACCGCATCCGCCCTGGTGGGAAGTCGGGATCAGCACCGTCTACATGTCGTTCTTCGTGCTCCCGTACGTCATCGCCGGGGTGCTCTGGCTGCGCGACCGCGAGGAATGGAAGCGGTTCGTCAAGCTCTTCGTCGGATTGAACTTCGCCGGACTGGTGATCTACGCGCTGGTGCCCGCCGCGCCGCCGTGGGCGGCCGCGCGCTGCACCCCCGAGGACGTCGCCGGCGGCCCGTCGGGCCCGCGCTGCATGTTCAGGTCCGCGCGCGGTGTCCCCGACGGTGGTGTGCTCGGCGGTATGGAAAGCGTGCGGGACGGCGCCAACGACTGGATCGAGCGCATCGTGACGCGGGGCTGGGGAAATCTGAACCTGCACACCGCGACCGCACTGCTGGACCAGGGCCAGGCCAGCGTCAACCTGGTGGCCGCGATCCCATCCCTGCACGCGGGGATGTCGGCGGCGCTGGCCGCGTTCCTGTGGAACCGGCTCAACCGCGGGTGGCGTCCGGTGCTGGTGGCCTACCCGCTGGTCATGGCGTTCACGCTGGTGTACACCGCCGAGCATTACGTCATCGATATCCTGCTGGGCTGGGCGCTGGCCGCGGTGGTGATCTACGCCGGGCACGCCTACGAGTCACGGCGTAGGACCTCAGGTGGCTCAGGTCAGGTAGATCTTGCGCAGGGTGTCGGTGACCGTCCAGGTGGTCTCGGCGCCGGCGGCCAGGCGTCCGATATCGCCGGCGCGCAGGTGTAGTGGGGGAGTGCCGTCGGCGAACTCGACGGTGGCGGCTCCGGCGAGCACGACGAAAACCTCGTCGGCCTCGACATCGGTCATGGTGCCGACCGACATCTCCCAGACGCCGATCTCCAGACCGCCGAACTGGGTGAGCCTCGAGGCTGCCGTGCTCGGGTCGCCCGCGACGGACTGGTCGGCGGGCACCGGCTCGTGGGTGAGCGCCAGCGAGGCGGCGTGGACGGCGGTATTGGGCTGCACCGCACGAGTATGCACTGTGTTACGTATCTTGTGCAGCTGTCGAGAAAATGTAACAGTGGGGCATGGCCACTCACGTCGTCACCAACCAGGTTCCCCCGCTGCTCGACCACAATCTGGCCGCCTCACCGGTGCTCATGGAGGCGCTGGCCCGCGAGGGCGGCGGCTGGGGTGCCGACGAGGTCACCGAACTCGGCGCCCTGAGCGGGTCGGATCAGGCGCAGCGCTGGGGCGAACTCGCCGACCGCCACCGCCCGGTGCTGCACACCCACGATCGCTACGGTCACCGCGTCGACGAGGTCGAATTCGACCCGGCCTATCACGAACTGATGAATGTGGCCGTCACGCACGGACTGCACGGCGCACCGTGGGCCGATGACCGCACCGGATCCCATGTGGTCCGGGCCGCCAAGACCTCGGTCTGGACGCCCGAAGCGGGCCACATCTGCCCGATCTCGATGACCTACGCGGTGGTTCCCGCGCTGCGCTTCAACCCCGAACTGGCCGCGGCCTACGAACCGCTGCTGACCAGCCGGGTCTATGACCCGGAGCTCAAGGTGCCCACCACCAAGGCCGGTCTCACCGCGGGCATGTCGATGACCGAGAAACAGGGCGGCTCCGATGTGCGGGCCGGCACCACCGAGGCGGTGGCCAATGCCGACGGCACCTACACGCTGACCGGGCACAAGTGGTTCACCTCGGCACCGATGTGCGACGTGTTCCTGGTCCTCGCCCAGGCACCCGGCGGGTTGAGCTGCTTCTTCCTGCCTCGGGTGCTGCCCGACGGCACCCGCAACCGGATGTTCTTGCAGCGTCTCAAGGACAAGCTCGGCAACCACGCCAATGCCTCCAGCGAGGTCGAGTACGACGGGGCGACGGCCTGGCTGGTCGGCGAGGAGGGCCGCGGGGTGAAGACCATCATCGAGATGGTCAACCTGACCCGGCTGGACTGCACGCTGGGCAGCGCCACCAGCATGCGCACCGGGCTCAACCGGGCGGTGCATCATGCCCAGCATCGAAAGGCGTTCGGCGCCTACCTGATCGACCAGCCGCTGATGCGCAACGTGCTGGCCGACCTGGCCGTCGAGGCCGAGGCCGCCACCATGCTGGCCATGCGGATGGCCGGGGCGACCGATCGCGCGGTGCGCGGTGACGAACGCGAGTCGCTGTTGCGCCGGATCGGTCTGGCGGCCGGGAAGTACTGGGTGTGCAAGCGGGCGACACCGCATGCTGCCGAGGCGATGGAATGTCTGGGTGGCAACGGCTACGTCGAGGACTCCGGGATGCCGCGGCTGTACCGGGAGGCGCCGCTGATGGGCATCTGGGAGGGGTCGGGCAATGTCAGCGCGCTGGATACGTTGCGCGCCATGGTAACCCGCCCGGAATGTGTCGACGTGCTGTTCGACGAACTTGCCCAGGCGCAGGACCCACGGCTGGACGCGCACATCGCCGTGCTGAAGACGTCGCTGCGCAGCCTCGGCGATATCGAGTACCGCGGACGGCAGGTCGCCGAGGACATCTCGCTGGCGCTGCAGGGGGCGCTGCTGGTGCGCCACGGACATCCCGCGGTCGCCGAGGCGTTCCTGGCCAGCCGGCTCGGCGGGCAGTGGGGCGGCGCGTTCGGCACGCTACCGACCGGCCTGGACCTGGCGCCCATCATCGAGCGCGCGTTGGTCAAGGGATGAGCGTCGACACATGTAAGACCATGACCTACGAGGTGACCGGCCGGATCGCGCGGATCACCTTCAACCGCCCCGACAAGGGCAACGCCATCATCGCCGCCACCCCCGTCGAACTGGCGGAACTGGTGGAGCGCGCCGATCTGGACCCTGGCGTCCACGTCATCCTGGTTTCCGGTGCCGGAGAGGGCTTCTGCGCGGGCTTCGACCTCGGGGCCTACGCCGACGGCAGCTCCTCGGCCGGTGCTGATCGCCGTGGCACCGTGCTCGACGGCCGCACCCAGGCCGTCAACCACCTGCCCGATCAGCCGTGGGATCCGATGATCGACTACCAGATGATGAGCCGGTTCGTGCGCGGCTTCTCCAGCCTGATGCACTGCGACAAGCCCACGGTGGTCAAGATCCACGGCTACTGCATCGCCGGTGGCACCGATATCGCGCTGCACGCCGACCAGGTGATCACCGCATCGGACGCCAAGATCGGCTACCCGCCGATGCGGGTGTGGGGTGTGCCCGCGGCCGGCTTGTGGGCACACCGACTGGGTGATCAACGCGCGAAACGCCTACTGCTGACTGGTGATTGCCTCACAGGCGCGCAAGCCGCGGAATGGGGTCTGGCGGTGGAAGCTCCCGAACCGCAGGATCTCGACGAGCGCACCGAGCGCCTGGTGGCCCGCATCGCCGCCATGCCGGTGAACCAGCTCATCATGGCCAAGCTGGCCTGCAACACCGCACTGCTGCAACAGGGCGTGGCCACCAGTCGGATGGTCAGCACCGTCTTCGACGGGATCGCCCGGCACACCCCGGAGGGGCACGCGTTCGTCGCCGACGCGCGCGAACACGGTTTCCGGGAGGCCGTCCGGCACCGCGACGAACCACTGGGCGATCACGGCCGCCGCGCCTCCGGAGTCTGACCGGTGCGCCTGACCGCCCGTTCAGTGGTGCTGAGCGTTCTGCTCGGTGCGCACCCCGCCTGGGCATCGGCGGCCGAACTTGTGCTGCTGACAGCCGATTTCGGTATCCGCGAGTCGACGCTGCGGGTCGCGCTGACCCGGATGGTGGGTGCGGGTGATCTGGTGCGGTCGGCGGACGGTTACCGGCTCGCCGACCGGCTGCTGGCCCGGCAGCGCCGCCAGGACGGCGCCATCGAACCGCACGAACAACCGTGGGGCGGCATGTGGACGACGCTGCTGATCACCAGCGTCGGCGCCGATGCCCGTACCCGTGCCGAGTTGCGGAACACCCTGCTGCAGAGCCGGTTCGGGGAGCTCCGCGAAGGTGCGTGGCTGCGGCCGGACAACCTCGCGGTGGAATTGCCCGAGGACATCCGGACCAAGGTGCGGGTGCTGCACAGCCGCGACGACGACCCCGCCGGCCTGGTGGGGCAGTTGTGGGATCTGTCGGCCTGGGCCCGCGAAGGTGAGCGGTTGCTCGCCGAGATGGCCGAAGCCGCCGACGTGCCAGGGCGTTTCGTGGTGGCCGCCGCCATCGTGCGACACCTGCTGACCGACCCGGTGCTGCCGGCTGAACTGTTGCCGCCGCGTTGGCCCGGCGAACGGCTTCGGCTGGCCTACCGGGATTTCGCCGCCGAACTGGTCGCGCGGCGCGACGACCGAGTGGAGGCAGTATGAGTGACTCGGCAGGTGTGCGGGTGGAGCGCAACGGAGCGGTGACGACGATCATCATGAACCGGCCGGAGGCCCGCAATGCGGTCAACGGACCGGCCGCCGCGGAGCTCTACGCGGCCTTCGACGAGTTCGATCATGACGACGGTGCGTCGGTCGCGGTGCTCTGCGGGGACAACGGAACCTTCTGCGCCGGTGCCGATCTCAAGGCAATGGGCACCGCCGAGGGCAATCAAGTGCGACCCGACGGTCCGGGGCCGATGGGTCCGTCGCGGATGATCCTGTCCAAACCGGTGATTGCCGCGGTCAGCGGTTACGCCGTGGCCGGTGGCCTGGAACTCGCGCTGTGGTGCGACCTGCGGGTGGTCGAGGAGGACGCCACGTTCGGGGTGTTCTGCCGGCGCTGGGGTGTCCCGCTGATCGACGGCGGCACGGTGCGGCTGCCGCGCCTGATCGGGCACAGCCGCGCGATGGACCTCATCCTCACCGGCCGGGCCGTCGGGGCCCAGGAGGCCATGCAGATCGGGCTGGCCAACCGGGTGGTGCCGAAGGGGCAGGCCCGCGCGGCTGCCGAGGAACTGGCGGCCCAATTGGCCGCGCTACCGCAGCTGTGCCTGCGCGCCGACCGGCTTTCCGCCCTGCGTCAGTGGGGCGAAACCGAAGAGGCGGCAATGGACTTCGAGTTCGGCAGCCTGGCCAAGGTGTCCACGGAGCTGTTGGCGGGAGCCAAACGGTTCGTCGACGGGGCCGGACGGCACGGGGCAGGCAGTTAACCCTTGCTGACCTTGTTGCCGCTGCCGAGGTCCTCGACCTTCGGGTCACCGGCCTTGTAGACCACGGTGTTGTCGATGCCGACCACGCTGATCTCGGTCTCGACGTTGTCCAGCGTCACCTTGTTGTCGGCGCCACCGATGTTCACGCTGGAGCAGGTGCCCTTGATGGTGAGCGTGTTGTTGGAGCCGCCCACGTTGAGCGCCTTGCCCTGCGCGCAGTCGATATCGGCGGTGGTGCCGAACGACCCGTAGTTGATGGTGTTGCCGATCTCGACCTGTGCGCCCGAGGTGCCGGCGGTGACGGTCGGGGCGTCGGAATCCCCACTCGATCCGCACCCGGCCAGACCGAGCGCGAGCGCCACGGCGGCGATGGTTCCTGCGATGTGCGTGCGCATGCTTCCTCGATTCGTAGCCGGTCTTCCCAGCCTAGGTGAGCGGAACGTTGATGATGGGCCGTCGCTCACCGGCGCCCGGGCCGTCGAAATGCCACCACTCGCCGGAGTAGACGCTCAGCCCGCCGGCGGCCATCGCCTCGCGCAGCACGGCGCGGTTGTATTGCGCCGCGGCGCTCACCCCGTCGGTGGCGTAGGCGTGCGAGGCGGCGGTGAAATCGTCGAAACCGGTGCCCATCTCCGAGAGGCTGGTCGCGCCGGCGGTGGTGACATCCACCGACCGGCCCGATTCGTGGCTCTTCGAGTACGGGCCGGGCTGCGCCACCCAGGCCGGGTTGGACACCACCTCGAACATTGCGACCTGCACATCGTGGGGCCGGTAGCAGTCCCAGAACACCAGTCGCAGACCCCGGGTGCGCAACTGCGCCGCGGCGGTGGCCAGCCCGGCAGCCAGCGATTCATGGACCAGGCAGCGCGCCGCGGGCGGATACAGCGGTGTCCCGACGAAGTTGTTCGCGGTGGCGTAGCGCAGGTCGATCACGGCGTCGGGCACCGCGGTGCGGACGTCGATGAACCCCACCGCCCGGGCCGCCGCCGATACCGGGGCGATCGACGGCTCGCTGTTCGCCACCGTGGCCACCTCGGGAGTCATTGCGGCGCCGCCGATTCCGCCCAGCAGGGCGAACAGTGCGATGAGCCGGCGCACAGGGTCAGGCCGGGGCCCAGTTGACGCGGTTGGTCATGCCGAGTTCCCGGCCGCGGTCGATCACCGCGGGCGCACCGTTGTGATAGATCACCGTCTGGTCATAGCCGTACACGGTGACGTCATTGATGATGTTGTCGGCGATGACGATGTTCGACGATCCCTGCAGCGTCACCGCCCAGCAGGTGCCCTTGGCGTTGATGGTGTTGCTTGTCCCGTTGACGAGCAGCGTGGCGTTGTTGCAGTCCAGCGTCTGCACGACGCCCTGACCGGTGATGTGGGTGTCGCCGTTCTTGGCGTGTGCCGACGGTGCGGCCATGCTCGCCAGCAGCAGCGGGGTGACCAGCGCGCCCGCCGCGATGGACCGGCTCCGACTTTTCACACTCAGGGTCGCCATGGGTCAACAGAGTACGGTGCCGGACCCCTCTGGTGGCACCGCTTGGCCGGGTTTCCCGTCCGGTCGCCGACTGCGTTGCCGCTGGGTAGCGTGGGCACCGATGTATGGGCGTGGCTTCCGGACGATTCTCCGGACTCTTGCCGTGGCAGCCACCGTCATGGCCGCTGCGGGCTGCGTGCAGCAGGTCGACGGAGTCGCCCAGTCGGCCCAATCCGCGGACGCCGACGCCGAGCACAGTTACGGCTACGCCGACAACCGCTGCGGGCTGCTGTCGGACAGTTCCGTGCAGTCCGTGTTGGCCGCCGAGGATGTGGTCCGGCCCTACAGCGGTGCGGTCTGCCAGTACGTGCTGACCCGCGACGGCGACATGCTCGACGCGACCTTCGCCTGGTTCGACACCGGCGACCTGGATCGTGAACGCGCGCTCGCGGTGGAGCGTGGTGCCGAGGTCAGTGACACCGTGGTCGAGCGCAGAACCGCCTTCCTGGCCCGTCGCGACACCACGGGTTCGGGCTGCGCGGCGACCGCGGCCGCCGGCGGAGGCGTGCTGAGTTGGTGGGTGCAGGTGCGCGACACCGCCGGTGCCGACGCCTGCCCGGACGCCCAGAAACTGCTGTCGGCGACGCTGAGATCGGATATGTGACATGCGTCGTCCCGTGCTGATCACCGCGTACGCCGCGGTGCTGGCCCTGCTGCCCGGTTGTGGTGCCGAGGCGACCGAGCAGGCGGCCCCGGCCACCGGAGAGCAGCGCGCCGGCGGTGGGTTCGACGGCGGGGACTGCCACGGCATCACCGACGCCGATATCGCCCGGGCCACCGGCGCGGCGATGTTCACCAAGGTTCTCGTCAACGACACCGGGTGTTTCTGGCAGGAGAACACCGTGATCGGCACGTTCGGTGCGGGCATGGGCATCTCGACCTGGTGGTACCGGGGCAGCGATATGGACGTCGAGCGGGAACTGGAGAAGAAGGCCGGCCGCACCCTCACCGAGATATCGATGGACGGCAACAAGGGTTTCAAGGCCTACGACGCGAATGCCTGCAGCATCTACGTCGCGAAGGGCGATGACCTCATCACCTGGTCGATCCAGACGATGAACCCGGCCACCCTGCCCGCGCTGTGTGCCATCACCGACGAACTGGCCAAACTCAGCCAGGACCGGGTGAACTAGAGTCATTAGTCAACCCGGCTTCGGGGGATCTCGACGAACCGGAGGGTGGGCGAATGGCAGCGCGGGCGACCAAACTGAGCCGCGACGCAATCGTGAACGCCGCACTGGCCTTCCTCGATCGCGAGGGCTGGGACGCGCTCACCATCAACGCGCTGGCCACCCAACTGGGCACCAAGGGCCCGTCGCTCTACAACCACGTCCAGAGCCTGGAAGACCTGCGCCGAACGGTGCGTATGCGGGTCATCCGGGACATCATCGGCATGCTGAACGCGGTGGGTGACGGACGGACCCGCGACGATGCGGTGGTCACCATGGCCAGCGCCTACCGCAGCTACGCGCATCACCATCCGGGCCGGTACTCCGCGTTCACCCGGATGCCGCTGGGCGGGGACGACCCCGAATACACCGCGGCCGCCCGGGAGGCCGCCGGGCCGGTGCTGGCGGCGCTGGCCTCCTACGGACTGGTCGGCGATAACGCGTTCTACGCGGCCCTGGAGTTCTGGTCCGCGCTGCACGGGTTCGTGTTGCTGGAAATGACCGGGGTGATGGATGACGTCGAGACCGACGCGGTGTTCACCGACATGGTGCTGCGGTTGGCCGCCGGCATGGAGCGCAGATAGCGCCGTCTGTAGCCTGTTGGCAGGCGCCCCAGTACGGCTGTAGCGTCTGACCTGCGATAAGGGCCCTACAGACGGGTTTGGTTCGGCACGGCCACCCCTGGTATTGTGGAGCCTCGTGCCTGGCTGTCAGGGGCGTGCGCGGCTGTTGAAAATGGCCCGTACGCTCGCAGGTCGGGCGAATTCGTGTGTCTTCGTGTCCCCGAATGCATCGGAAGGTTCGGTGTCGGGCGCGTGCGACACGCCCGGTCGCGGGGTAGGCGATCAGGCGAAAGCAGCAGTACAGAGACTTAAAAGTTCGACTGAAGTACCACCGAGCCACCAGAAGTAGAAGTAGCAACACAGAAAGCCGGTACATGCCAACCATCAACCAGCTGGTCCGCAAGGGTCGCCGCGACAAGGTCGCGAAGATCAAGACCGCGGCCCTCAAGGGCAGCCCGCAGCGTCGCGGCGTGTGCACTCGCGTGTACACCACCACCCCGAAGAAGCCGAACTCGGCGCTTCGGAAGGTTGCTCGCGTGAAGCTGACCACCGGGGTTGAGGTCACCGCCTACATCCCCGGCGAAGGCCACAACCTGCAGGAGCACTCGATGGTGCTGGTGCGCGGCGGTCGTGTGAAGGACCTTCCCGGTGTGCGCTACAAGATCATCCGCGGCTCGCTGGACACCCAGGGTGTCAAGAACCGCAAGCAGGCACGCAGCCGTTACGGCGCGAAGAAGGAGAAGAGCTAATGCCGCGCAAGGGTCCCGCGCCGAAGCGCCCGTTGGTCAACGACCCGGTCTACGGGTCGCAGCTGGTCACCCAGCTGGTCAACAAGGTGCTGCTGGACGGCAAGAAGTCACTGGCCGAGCGCATCGTCTACGGCGCGCTGGAGCAGGCCCGTGACAAGACCGGCACCGATCCGGTCGTCACCCTCAAGCGCGCGCTGGACAACGTCAAGCCCGCCCTCGAGGTGCGCAGCCGCCGCGTCGGTGGCGCCACCTACCAGGTGCCGGTCGAGGTCCGTCCCGAGCGGTCGACCACACTGGCACTGCGCTGGCTGGTCAGCTTCTCCAAGGCCCGCCGCGAGAAGACCATGGTCGAGCGTCTCGCCAACGAGATCCTCGACGCCAGCAATGGACTCGGCGCCGCTGTGAAGCGTCGCGAGGACACGCACAAGATGGCCGAGGCAAACCGGGCCTTCGCGCACTACCGCTGGTGATTTCGGCCCCTCGGGGCTTTACACCGGACAGCAATCAAGCAAGCGAAAGAGTGGGAATCTAGCCGTGGCACAGGACGTGCTGACCGACCTCACGAAGGTCCGCAACATCGGCATCATGGCGCACATCGACGCCGGCAAGACGACGACGACCGAGCGCATCCTCTTCTACACCGGTATCTCGTACAAGATCGGTGAGGTGCACGACGGCGCCGCGACGATGGACTGGATGGAGCAGGAGCAGGAGCGGGGTATCACCATCACCTCGGCTGCCACCACCTGCTTCTGGAACGACAACCAGATCAACATCATCGACACCCCCGGCCACGTCGACTTCACCGTCGAGGTGGAGCGTTCGCTGCGCGTGCTCGACGGCGCCGTTGCCGTTTTCGACGGCAAAGAAGGCGTGGAGCCGCAGTCCGAGCAGGTGTGGCGTCAGGCCGACAAGTACGACGTGCCGCGTATCTGCTTCGTCAACAAGATGGACAAGCTGGGCGCCGATTTCTACTTCTCGGTGCAGACGATGAAGGACCGCCTCGGCGCCAACGTCATCCCGATCCAGCTGCCGATCGGCTCCGAAGGCGACTTCGAGGGCATCGTCGACCTGGTCGAGATGAAGGCCAAGGTGTGGCGCGGCGAGACGAAGCTGGGCGAAACCTACGAGACCATCGACATCCCGGCGGACCTGCAGGACAAGGCCACCGAGTACCGCACCGCCATGATCGAGGCCGTCGCCGAGACCGACGACGACCTGATGGAGAAGTACCTGGGCGGCGAGGATCTCACGATCGAGGAGATCAAGGCCGGTCTGCGCAAGCTGACCGTGTCCAGCGCGGCGTACCCGGTGCTGTGCGGTAGCGCGTTCAAGAACAAGGGCGTGCAGCCCATGCTCGACGCCGTCATCGACTACCTGCCGACCCCGCTGGACGTTGCCGCGGCCGAGGGCCACCCGCCGAACAAGGAAGACGAGATCATCTCTCGTAAGCCTTCGGCAGACGAGCCCTTCTCCGGGCTGGCGTTCAAGGTCGCGACCCACCCGTTCTTCGGCAAGCTGACCTACGTCCGGGTGTACTCGGGCAAGGTCGACTCCGGTGCTCAGGTCATCAACTCGACCAAGGGCAAGAAGGAGCGCCTGGGCAAGCTGTTCCAGATGCACTCCAACAAGGAGAACCCGGTCGAGACGGCCAGCGCCGGCCACATCTACGCGGTCATCGGCCTCAAGGACACCACCACCGGTGACACCCTGAGCGACCCGAACAACCAGATCGTGCTCGAGTCGATGACGTTCCCGGATCCGGTCATCGAGGTCGCCATCGAGCCCAAGACCAAGAGTGACCAGGAAAAGCTGGGCACCGCGATCCAGAAGCTCGCCGAAGAGGACCCGACCTTCAAGGTCCATCAGGACGACGAGACCGGCCAGACCGTCATCGGCGGCATGGGCGAGCTGCACCTGGACATCCTCGTGGACCGTATGCGTCGCGAGTTCAAGGTCGAGGCCAACGTCGGCAAGCCGCAGGTGGCCTACCGCGAGACCATCCGGCGCACCGTCGAAAAGGTCGAGTACACCCACAAGAAGCAGACGGGTGGCTCCGGCCAGTTCGCCAAGGTCATCATCAGCCTGGAGCCGTTCAGCGGCGAGGACGGTGCGACCTACGAGTTCGAGAACAAGGTCACCGGTGGCCGCATCCCGCGCGAGTACATCCCGTCGGTGGATGCCGGTGCGCAGGACGCCATGCGGTACGGCGTGCTCGCCGGCTACCCGCTGGTGAACGTGAAGGTCACGCTGCTCGACGGCGCCTACCACGACGTCGACTCGTCGGAAATGGCCTTCAAGGTGGCCGGCTCCCAGGCGCTGAAGAAGGCTGCGCAGGCAGCTCAGCCGGCGATCCTGGAACCGATCATGGCCGTCGAGGTCACCACGCCCGAGGATTACATGGGCGATGTGATCGGCGACCTGAACTCCCGCCGTGGTCAGATCCAGGCCATGGAGGAGCGCAGCGGTGCGCGCGTCGTCAAGGCGCAGGTTCCGCTGTCGGAGATGTTCGGCTACGTCGGCGACCTGCGGTCGAAGACCCAGGGCCGGGCCAACTACTCCATGGTGTTCGATTCGTACGCTGAAGTTCCGGCGAACGTCTCGAAGGAGATCATCGCGAAGGCGACGGGTCAGTAGCCTCTGGCTCGGTCCGCCTCGGCGGACCACACAACTGAACACATCAACACACCTGCTTTACGTAAAAGCACCAACAAGTCCAGGAGGACACCACAGTGGCGAAGGCGAAGTTCGAGCGGACGAAGCCGCACGTCAACATCGGGACCATCGGTCACGTTGACCACGGCAAGACCACGCTGACCGCAGCGATCACCAAGGTTCTGCACGACCAGTTCCCCGATTTGAACGAGTCGCGCGCATTCGACCAGATCGACAATGCGCCCGAAGAGCGTGCAGCGCGGCATCACGATCAACATCTCGCACGTGGAGTACCAGACCGAGAAGCGTCACTACGCGCACGTCGACGCCCCCGGTCACGCGGACTACATCAAGAACATGATCACCGGTGCGGCCCAGATGGACGGCGCCATCCTCGTGGTCGCCGCCACCGACGGCCCGATGCCGCAGACGCGTGAGCACGTGCTGCTGGCCCGCCAGGTCGGCGTGCCCTACATCCTGGTCGCGCTGAACAAGTCCGACATGGTCGACGACGAGGAGCTCCTCGAGCTCGTCGAGCTGGAGGTCCGCGAACTGCTGGCCGCCCAGGACTTCGACGAGGACGCCCCCGTCGTCCAGGTCTCGGCGCTCAAGGCGCTGGAGGGTGACCCGAAGTGGGTCGAGTCCGTCGCAGAAGCTGATGGAGGCCGTCGACGAGTCCATCCCGGACCCGGTGCGTGAGACCGACAAGCCGTTCCTGATGCCCGTCGAGGACGTGTTCACCATCACCGGTCGTGGCACCGTGGTGACCGGTCGCGTCGAGCGTGGCGTGATCAACGTCAACGAGGATGTCGAGATCGTCGGCATCAAGACCACCACCACCAAGACCACGGTCACCGGTGTCGAGATGTTCCGCAAGCTGCTCGACCAGGGCCAGGCCGGCGACAACGTCGGTCTGCTGGTTCGTGGCATCAAGCGCGAAGACGTCGAGCGTGGCCAGGTCGTCGTCAAGCCCGGCACCACCACCCCGCACACCGAGTTCGAGGGCAGCGTCTACATCCTGTCCAAGGACGAGGGTGGCCGCCACACGCCGTTCTTCAACAACTACCGCCCGCAGTTCTACTTCCGGACCACGGACGTGACCGGCGTGGTGACCCTGCCCGAGGGCACCGAGATGGTGATGCCCGGTGACAACACCGACATCGCCGTCAAGCTGATCCAGCCCGTCGCCATGGACGAGGGTCTGCGGTTCGCCATCCGTGAGGGTGGACGTACCGTCGGCGCCGGCCGCGTGACCAAGATCAACAAGTAAGTTCGCTTCACAACAAGGCGGCGCTCACCCGAGAGGGTGGGCGCCGCTTTGCTGTCCGCATCCTGCGCGAAACTCGCGTACCCGGGGTGGTTCGGGCCGGCGGAACCCCGGGTACGCGAGTTTCGCCGCGCTTGGGGTTAGAGGTCTTCGATGCTGAGAATGCCGTCCTGCACGGCCCGGGCGATCAGCGCCGCCTTGGTGGGCGCCGGTCTGCCGACGGCGGCATACTTCGCGCGGGCCCGCTGCAGATGGGTGCGCACCGTCGACGGCTCGATGAACAGCCGCTTGGCGACGAACTCCTTGTTCTCGGTCTGGAACCAGGCGATGAGCACCTCGCGCTCGCGGGTGCTCAGCCCGGGCCGCCCGACCGTGCGGTCGTTGAACAGCGCCTTGGCCATTCGCGGCCCCACGTACGGGGTGTTGGCATGCGCGGCGTACACGGCGTCGAACAGATGCTCCTTGTCCTCGCCCTTGGCCAGGAAGGTGGTGGCGCCGGCGTCCAGGCTGGACAGGATCACCTCATCGGTGGCCATGTGCGAGTAGACGATGACGCGGTGCCCGGCCTCGCACACCTGCCGCAGCGTCTCGAACTCGGGTTGGAAGCGGTCGTACTGCAGGTCGAACATGACCACTTCGATGTCCTCGCCGCCCTTGGGGTGGTCGGCGAGGAAGGAGGTGGGGTTCGGGTAATCGGCGACCAGATCGATGGGCGGATTGCAGCCGGCAAACCAGGCGCGGACGCCGGCGTGAATAACATCGTGATCGTCGATCAGTGCGACCGTGATGGCGTCCGTCGTGTTGTCCACCCCGCGATTCACGGTCCTAGTCATGCACTTCGCCCGACAATGAGGGGGTCATTGGTGAGCCCCCAGCACATTGCAGTACACAGACTGTACCCCCAGCCAACTCCATATGAAGCCCCAACTTCACATCTTGGCTAACAGAATTGTCGCCACGGTAGATTTTAGGCGATGTCGGCACGTTCCTCGACATCAATCACGGTATCCGACAGCGCGTGATGCACGCTGATCCACACCGTGCCACCGATCTCGGTGACCTCGATGCGCGGATGCTCGGCGGTGCCGGGCCGCGCCTCGACCCCTGAACCCTCGTCGTCGCACAGGATGCTGGCGATCAGTTCCCCCGGTACCACGGTCAACCCCAGCCGGGCGTGCTCGACGGCGCGGGCGAGGGCCGTTTCGATCGGCTCGAGCAACCGGCGGCGCTGCGCGCGGTCCAGTCTCGGCAGGTCGTTGTCGGCGTTCAGGGACACCACCACCCCACGGGCATCGGCCTCCTCGATCGCCGTACGCAACTCGGCCACCAACGGATGGCCGAAGGTGCGGGCCTGGAAGATGTAGAGCCGCAGCCGGCGTGATTCGATGCGGGCCCGCCACCGGATGTCGGCGTCCATCGCGCCGGTGCTCAGGGTCTGCAGTAGCGGGAACACCCCGCGGATCAGTTTCGAGGTGCGCCGCACGTAGTCGTCATGCAGCGCCTCGGTGATCCGCCGCTGTGCGTCGTTGGCCCAGCGGTCCCGGATCTCTTCGGCGGCAGCGGCATTCGCGTTGCGCAGAAGTACCGGGAATGACAGCGCGAAGATCTGCACCACAAAGATGCCCGCGGTGTACAGCGCCAGGTTGTAGGCGGCGGCCATGCCCGGGTAGCGGACGAAGTTCAGGATGGCCGGTGCCCAGCCAGAAAGCGATCATGACGGCCGCGGCCGGAGCCATCCGCAGGCGCAACAGGTAGGGCAGCACGCACAGCGTGGTCGCCACCAGCGGCCACTGGGCCGGCCCGCCGAGCATGTCGACGGGCAGCAGGCTGGCTTGCAGGCAGACCACGGCCGCCATCAGGATCAACGCCGGCACGGTGAGGTTGGGACGCCGATCCAGCACCCGGGGGATGCTTGCGACCGCCACCAGCGCAGCCAGCCCGCCCAGGACGAATTGCGCCGCGGGGTGGTCGGTACTGGTCGCCGCATACGGGACCGCGAGCGCCAGTTGCACGAAGGCGAACGCCACGATGCCCAGGCCGAACCGCACGAAGATGCGTTCGGTGAGCTGGTCGACGTCCTCGATGTGCGGCGCACCGGGTGTGGTGCGCTGCAATTGATGCCAGTTGACGGTGACGACCGTGCCGGCGCCCGGGGTGGAACGCACCGAGGCGCTGCCGTTGGCGCGTCGCATCCGGGCCACGATCGATTCGGCCACACCGTGTCCGAGCGTGGTGGTGATCGGGTCGAACCCGATGCCGTCGTCGGTCACGGTCACCGTCGTCGGCGAGATATCGATGACGATGCGCTGGGCCCGCGCATGCCGATTGGCGTTGTTGATCGCCTCGCGCACCACCGCGACGACGGCGTTGGCGGTGCGGCCGTCCAGCACCAGCCTGCTCAGCCCGGTCATCTCTATCGGGGTGGTCGAATGCTGGACCTCGACGCCGATCGCGGCGGCGACATCGGTGGCCGACCCGCCGCCGAGGCCGATCGGTTCACCGGCCAACAGCGCGAGGTCTCGCGTGGCCTGGGCGGCGACGCGTTCCGGCGAGACCTCGGCACCCTCGCCGACGAGATGCAGCGTGGAGGCGGCGGTGTCGTGCACCAGCGCCATGTGCTCGAGTTCGTGATCGCGTACCGCTGCGGCGACCGCATCGCGCAGGGCGGCGTCGTGGTTGGCGGCGCGCGTCTGGTCGACGCGGCGGGCCACGGTGCGCGCGGTCAGCACCAGCACCGTGGTGATGGCCCACTCGACGGCCAGCATGTAGTAGAGCATCGGGATGTGCAGGACCTGATCCCAGCCGACGACCTGCGCGCTCCCGGCCGAATACGCCGCCGTGATCGCCAGTGCCACAGGAAAACTGATCCTCGGGGGCTGGGCGATGGCGAAGGTGATCACCGCGACACCCGCGATCACCTGGGGTACCGAGTTGGTGTAGAGCAGCTGGGGGTCGGTGCCGAAGACGGGGACCGAGGCCGACACCACCAGTACGTAGCTGAAATCAAGTATCTGGAACGTCGTCGATCGCGACCGGGTCATCAACCGGTACCCCGACCAGCACACCAGCAGCGCCAGTGCAACCAGGCCGATGTTGGATTCCGGGGTGTTCGGCAGCAGCAGTGCGCTGATCGACGCCACCAGCGTGACGCTGTTCAACAGAATGACGGCGAGGTCCTGTGCGTGGGCGATCACCTGCTGCTCGGATACATGGACCGCCGGGTCGTGGCCGCGCTCGAGCACAGAACATTATGTACCGAATGTCAGTGTCGAGGTCAGTCAATTGACGGACATTGCCAGCTGGTCCGCCGCCAGACCGTCGACCGGAGCACGGCCTGGGCCGACTGCAGCTAATCTGAGCGCGTCGAGGCGTCCGGATTCGTCGTCGCTTCGCTCGCCCCGAGGAGCGTGGCCGATGTTGTGGCGTTACCTGAGAGCGCAGGGCATGGTGTTGCTGTGCGGCGGACTGGTCGGCCCGATTTTTCTGGGGGTGTACTTCGCGACGGGCCAGAGCGACCTGATGAGGTGGATGTTCTGGGTGGGGCTGTTGGTGACCGCGGTCGACGTGCTCGCCGCGCTGGCCATCGCCGGCTACGGGGCAAACGCACAGGCCAAGTCCGACCAGCTGGAGGCGCATGGCGTACTCGGACTCGCGCAGATCATCGGGATGGCCGAGACGAACACCCGGATCAACGATCGTCCGGTGGTGAAACTCAACCTGCGCGTAGCCGGGCCCGGAATCACGACGTTCGACGTCGAGGACCGGGTGATCGCCGACGTGACCCGGCTGGCCATGCTCACCGCCAGACGGTTGGCGGTGCTCGTCGATCCCGCCACCAGCGAGTTCCAGATCGACTGGGAGCGCAGCGCATTGATCAACGGACACGTGCCCGCGACGTTTTCCATCGCCGAGGACAACGCAACCTACGACCTGTCCGGGCAGGCCGAGCCGCTGATGGAGATTCTGCAGATCCTCAAGGCCAACGGTATCGGCATGAACAGCATGGTCGACCTGCGCAACAACCCCGGGGCGCGCGCCCAGGTGCAGGCGGTGGTCCGCCGGGCCGCGGCCCAGCAGGCGGCCCCGCAGGCTCCGCCCGCCGCGGCGTACCCGCCCGCGCCGGCCGGGGTGTACCCGCCGCCGATCCCCGAACCCAGCACCGCGCAACGGTTGCAGGAACTGGAGACCCTGCGGGCCACCGGGGCGATCTCCGACGACGAGTACGCCGATAAGCGGCGGCAGATCATCGCGGAGCTGTGAACGGGCTTGATTGGCCAGCCGTGCCAGATCCGGTCTTCACCCGAGCCTGTAAGGAGAACGCATGACCGCCAAACCATCCGACGCGTACGGGGTGCACTCGGAAGTGGGCAAGCTACGCAAGGTGCTGGTGTGCTCGCCGGGCCTGGCCCATGAGCGGTTGACGCCGACGAACTGCGATGACCTCTTGTTCGACGACGTGCTGTGGGTGCAGAACGCGCGCCGCGATCACTTCGACTTCATGGACAAGATGCGCGACCGCGATGTCGAGGTGGTCGAATTGCACGAATTGCTCACCGAGACCATGGAGATCGCCGACGCCAAGGCCTGGTTGCTCGACCGCAAGATCGTGGCCAACGAGGTGGGCCTCGGGCTCGTCGAGGACACCAGGGCATATCTGGATTCCCTTGCACCCCAGCGGCTCACCGAACTGCTGATCGGCGGGATGTCCATCCGGGACCTGCCCACCGACGTGCGCACCGGATACCGCGCGCTGGCCCGCGAGGACACCGGTGTCACCGAATACCTGATGCCGCCGCTGCCCAACACGCTCTACACCCGCGACACCACCTGCTGGATCTACGGTGGCCTGACGTTGAACCCGCTGTACTGGCCGGCCCGTCACGACGAGACGCTGCTGATGAAGGCGATCTATGAGTTCCACCCCGACTATGTCGGTTCGACGGTGTGGTGGGGTGATCCGGAGAAGTCGTGGGGCCTGGCCACCATCGAGGGCGGTGACGTCATGATCCCCGGCAATGGGGTGGTGATCATCGGGATGAGTGAGCGGACCTCGCGGCAGGCCATCACCCAGGTGGCCGCCCGGTTGTTCCGCGAGGGGGCCGCCGAGAAGGTGATCGTGGCGGGGATGCCGAAGCTGCGTGCGGCCATGCACCTGGACACGGTGTTCACCTTCGCCGACCGCGACGTGGTCACCATCTACCCGGACATCGTGGACAACATCGCCCCGTTCACGCTGCTGCCCAGCGGCCGCGATCCCGGTGTCGAGGTGATCGAGGAGCACAAGCCGTTCACCGAGGTGGTCGCCGAAGCGCTGGGCCTGCCGGAGTTGCGCGTCGTCGAAACCGGTGGCACCCGCTATGACTCGGAACGCCAGCAGTGGGACAGCGGCAACAACCTTGTCGCGGTCGAACCCGGGGTCGTCTTCGCCTACGACCGCAACACCCACACCAATTCGTTGCTGCGTAAGGCGGGCATCGAGGTCATCACCATCGTCGGCGCCGAACTGGGCCGGGGCCGGGGCGGTGGACACTGTATGACCTGCCCCATCATCCGTGACCCCGTCGTGTTCTAGATACCGGCGCAATTACTAGAACACGTTTCAGTTCTACTGCTAGCCTGACGCGGGACCGATGGGGTTATGTGGGAAGGACCGGGAGATGACGGCGGCAAGCGAGACACTCGAGGGCAGGGTGGCCTTCATCACCGGCGCCGCCCGCGGCCAGGGACGGGCGCACGCCATCCGGCTGGCCAACGAGGGCGCCGACATCGTCGCCTCCGATATCTGCGCGCCGGTCTCGAGCTCGGTCACCTACCCGGCGGCCACCGCCGAGGATCTGGCCGAGACGGTGCGCGCGGTGGAGGCCACCGGGCGCAAGGTGCTGGCCCGCGCCGTCGACATCCGCGATCTGGAAGCCCAGCAACAACTGGTGGCCGACGGACAAGAACAGTTCGGCCGGCTCGACATCGTGGTGGCCAATGCGGGCGTGCTCAGCTGGGGCCGGCTCTGGGAGCTCACTCCGGAACAGTGGGACACCGTCATCGACGTGAACCTCAACGGCACCTGGCGGACCATCCGGGCCACCGTGCCGGCCATGATCGAGGCCGGCAACGGCGGGTCGATCATCATCGTCAGCTCGTCTGCGGGAGTGAAGGCCACACCCGGGAACGGGCATTACGCGGCGTCCAAACACGGCCTCACCGCGTTGACGAACTCGCTGGCGCTGGAGGTCGGCGAGTTCGGCATCCGGGTGAACTCCATCCACCCGTACTCCATCGACACCCCGATGATCGAACCGGAGGCGATGGGCGCGCTGTTCGGCAAGCACCCCAGCTTCCTGCACAGCTTCGCGCCGATGCCGTATCACCGGGTGACCGATGGCAAGAGCGAGGGCCTGGCGGCGTTCATGCCGCCCGAAGAGGTCGCCAATGTGGTGGCCTGGCTGGCCAGTGATGCGTCGTCGACCCTGTCGGGCAGCCAGATCGCCGTCGACCGCGGCGTGATGAAGTACTAGGCCAACCGGTTCAGGTTCCAGAAGCCATCGCGTCGGCGAGTCGGTCCACGGCCCAGTCGATCTCGTCCCTGGTGATGACCAGCGGCGGGGCGAAGCGCAGGGTGTGACCGTGGGTGTCCTTCACGAGCACACCACGTTCGGCCAACCGCAGGCTCAGCTGTTTGCCGGTGCCGAACCGTGCGTCGATGTCGACGCCCGCCCACAATCCCATGCCGCGCACGGCGGTGACGCCGGGCACGCCGGTCAGCCGGGTGTGCAGGTGGGTGCCCAGTTCAGTTGACCGGGACTGGTATTCACCGCTCTCCAGGATGCCGATGACGGTGGAACCGATGGCGGCAGCCAGCGGGTTACCGCCGAAGGTGGAGCCGTGTTCACCGGGGTGCAGCACACCCAACACATCACGGTCGGCCACCATCGCCGACAGCGGGACCACGCCGCCGCCGAGCGCCTTGCCCAGTAGATAGACATCGGGCACCACGCCCCAGTGGTCGCAGGCGAAGGTACGGCCGGTGCGGGCCAGGCCGGACTGGATCTCGTCGGCGATCATCAACACGCCTGCGTCGGTGCACAGCCGGCGCACCCGGGGCAGGAAGTCCGCGGGCGGCACGATGATGCCGGCCTCACCCTGGATGGGCTCCAACAGGACGGCGACGGTGTTCTCGTCGATCGCCGCCGCCACGGCCTGTGCATCGCCGAACGGCACCGCCCGGAAACCGGGTGTGAACGGGCCGAACCCACCGCGGGCCGTCTCGTCGTCGGAGAAGCTGATGATGGTGGTGGTACGTCCGTGGAAGTTGTTGCGGGCCACGATGATATTGGCTTCTCCGGCCGGAACGCCTTTGACGTCGGCGCCCCATTTTCGGGCCACCTTGATCGCGCTCTCGACGGCCTCGGCGCCGCTGTTCATCGGGAGCACCATGTCCTTGCCGCACAACCGGGCCAGCGCCTGGCAGAACGGACCCAGCCGGTCGGAGTGAAATGCCCGGCTCACCAGCGTGACGGCGTCGAGTTGGGCATGCGCGGCGGCGGTGATCACCGGATTGCGGTGCCCGAAGTTCACCGCCGAGTAGGCGGCCAGGCAGTCCAGGTAGCGGTGACCGTCCACGTCGGTGATCCAGGCGCCCTCCGCGGAGGCCGCGACGACCGGCAGCGGCGAATAGTTGTGCGCGGCGTAGCGCTCGTCGAGGGCGATGGCGTTTCGGGTCCGGCCGCTGATATCGCTCACGACACTCACGAATGTACTTCCAGTGTGCAGCATTTGATCGATCCGCCGCCCTTGAGCAGTTCGGAAAGATCCACTCCGATCGGCTCGAATCCGCCCTCGCGTAGTTGGTCGGCGAATCCGGTCGCGCCGATCGGCAGGATGACGTGGCGGCCATCGGAGACGGCGTTGAGGCCGAGCACGAAAGCGTCCGCGGAGGCGACCTCGATGGCGGTGGGAAACAGCTCGCGCACACGGGTCAGGGCGGCGGCCGAGAACGCCGGCGGGTAGTAGGCGACGGTGACGTCGGGTCCGTCGTTGAGCACCGTGAGTGCGGTGTCGAGGTGGTAGAACCGCGGGTCGACGAGTTCCAGGCTGACCACCGGCAGTCCGGTGATCGCGGCCACCTCGTCGTGAGCCCGCCTGTCGGTGCGAAAACCGTAGCCGGCCAACACCGTTGTCCCGGCCACCAGCAGATCGCCCTGGCCTTCGTTGTGGTGCCGGGTGCGCTCTGGTCGATGTCCGGATGCGGTCATCCAGGCGGCGTACGCGTCCGCCTCGGCGGCGCGTTGCGGGAAGGTGAAGTTCGCGACCACCGCGCGGCCGTTGACAAGGAGTCCGCCGTTGGCGGCATAGACCATGTCCGGCAGCCCGGCGACCGGGTCCACCAGATCGACGACATGGCCCAGCTGGGTGTAGGTGTCGCGCAGGGTGTCCCACTGGCGCAGCGCGAGATCCACATCGACGGTGACACTGGTGTCCATCCAGGGGTTGATGGCGTATTCGACGGCGAAGTGGCGCGGAGCCGTCATCACGAAGTGGCGGGTGCGGGCCTTGCGGAGAGGTGTGCGGGCGGGGCCGGGGTCGGGAGAAACCACAGTGGCGGTGAGATCGGAGACCGTCATGATCATGACGGTATTCGCCTAATCTGAAGCAATCAATCGCCGTGCATTGCGTCTGTAGTATCGATTCATTGTGTTGGAGGTCTGTAGGCGGCGATTTGTTGTTCGCGGGAGGTGATGGACGGTGGATGAGACCGATGAACGCATTCTCGCCGAGTTGACCGATGATGCGCGCGCGACCTTCGCCGAGATCGGACAGCGGGTCAACCTGTCGGCGCCCGCGGTGAAAAGACGGGTCGACCGCATGCTCGACACCGGAGTTATCCGCGGGTTCACCGCGGTGGTGGACCGCAATGCGCTCGGCTGGACCACCGAGGCCTATGTGCAGGTGTACTGCCACGGCACCATCGCGCCCAGCGAGTTGCGCCAGGCCTGGGTGGACATTCCGGAGGTGGTCAGCGCGGCCACCGTGACGGGTACCGCGGATGCCATCCTGCACGTACTGGCTCGCGATATGCGCCACCTCGAAGACGCCCTGGAGCGCATCCGTGCCAGCGCTGATATCGAGCGCAGCGAGAGCATCGTGGTGCTCTCGAACATCATCGAACGCACCCGGTCCTGAGCGGTACCGCCGGGGTGGTGGACTGCAGAAGCGCGCCATCGTGTAAGAAACACCACGTGGCAACCAATGGGGGCATCGTCATTGTCGGTGGTGGGCTGGCCGCAGTCCGCACGGCCGAACAATTGCGCCGCGCCGAATACACCGGACCGATCACCATCGTCAGCGACGAGCAGCACCTGCCGTACGACCGGCCGCCGCTGTCCAAGGAAGTCCTGCGCAACCCCGAGCACGATGTGGTGCTCAAGCCGCAGGAGTTCTACGACGAGCGCGACATCACGCTGCGCCTGGCCTCGGCCGCGCAGTCGGTGGACACCGCTGCGAAGGTGCTGACCATGGCCGATGGCTCGACGCTCGGATACGACGAGCTCGTCATCGCCACCGGCCTTGCCCCAAAGCGCATTCCGTCCTTCCCCGATCTTCAGGGCATCCGGGTGCTGCGCTCCATCGGTGAGAGCGCGGAACTGCGTGAGCACGCCGCGACCGCCCGGCGCGCCGTGATCATCGGTGCCGGCTTCATCGGTTGTGAGGTCGCCGCCAGCCTGCGTCAGCTCGGTGTCGACGTCGTGATCGTGGAACCGCAGCCGACCCCGCTGGCCTCGGTGCTCGGCGAGAAGATCGGGTCGCTGGTGACCCGGCTGCACGAGGCCGAGGGCGTGGACGTGCGCTGCGGTGTCGGGGTGGCCTCGGTGGCCGGGACCGACAAGGTCGAGAAGGTCGTGCTCTCCGACGGCACCGAACTGGACGCCGATGTGGTCGTGGTCGGCATCGGTTCGCATCCGGTGACCGGATGGCTCGACGGCAGCGGTATCGCGGTGGACAACGGCGTGGTGTGCGATGCCGCCGGCCGGACCAGCGCCGAACACGTTTGGGCCATCGGCGATGTGGCGTCCTGGCGTTCCGAGGTGGGCCATCAGGTACGCGTCGAGCACTGGAGCAACGTGGCTGAGCAGGCCCGGGTGCTGGTGCCGGCGATCCTGGGTCAGGAGCCGGGCAACGCGGCGATCTCGGTGCCGTACTTCTGGAGCGACCAGTACGACGTCAAGATCCAGTGCCTCGGTGAGCCCGCGGCCGACGACGTGGTGCACATCGTCGAGGACGACGGCCGCAAGTTCCTCGCCTACTACGAGCGCGACGGTGTCGTCACCGCCGTGGTCGGTGGCGGGATGCCGGGCAAGGTGATGAAGGCCCGCGGCAAGATCGCCGCGGGCGCCCCCATCGCCGACGTGCTGCCCGCCTAGTGTTCACCTAGGTAGAACCGGGCACCCTGGTCGTCCGTGCACAGCGCGGATTTCCCGTATGGCTGCGTCGAGGGTTCTTCGATGACGGTGCCGCCGGCCGCCCGTACCCGCTGCACCGCGGCCTCGATGTCCTCGACGGTCCACATGGGCACGGTCGACGGATGCGCGGGCCGGCCCGTGGTGGCGGTACCGGCCATGCCCGCCATCGGGTGTGCCCCCTGGACAGCCCAACCGTCCTCGACCCGCCCGGTTTCGAAGGTCCAGTGCAACACCCGGGAGTAGAACGCCCGGAAATCGGCGGAGTTCTCGGCGAAGTAGGTGATGTACGAAAGTTCGCCCGGCCCAGTGCCGTTGAGCGCCGGACGGGGGGTGCCCGGGGCGGGCTTGAACACCGCGAACGCGGCACCCGCGGGGTCGGCGGCGTCCAGTACGGTGCCGAAGTCGAACTCGATCTCCCGGCCGGGCGCGCCACCGCCGTCGGTGATGGCCCGTCGGGCGCCGTCCAGGTCGTCGACGGCGTAGCAGCACAACATGGTCTGCGGACCGTCGACCTGGACGATGCCGGTCGGCAGTGTGGTGTTGGTGACCCGGTTGGTCTGCCGGTCGTAGGTCCAGCCCAGCACGTGACCGTAGAACGCGGCCGCCCGTTCGGCATCCGGGGTCGACAGCGACACGTAGCCGACATCGCCGTGCTTGATCTGCACTCGTGCGCCGGTCATCGGGCCCGACAGCATCCAGCGGTGCCCGGACGGGTCGACGATGGTCGCACCGCGGGAGCCGTGGTCCTCGTAGACCTCGCGCAGCACGGTGGCCCCGTGGTCGCGGGCCCGCTGCAGGGTGGCATCGGTGTCGGCCACCGGCAGCATCAGGCTCACCGAAACAGCCTGCGGGGCAGGTGCTTTGAGACCCATCTCGGGGAATTCGTCGGCCAGGTAGAGCACGCCGTCGCCGATGGCGAGCTCGGCATGACCGACCCGGCCATCGCCCATCAGGATCGGCTCGCCGATGACGGTGGCGCCCAGCGCCGCGACGTACCAGGCGATGGCGGCCTGGGCATCCGGCACCGCCAGGTAGGGGATGGCCGCCGGCTTCGGAGGCGTGGTTGCGGTGGTGGTGGAATTCAGTTCTGCGATAGCGGTATCGGTGCCGCTCATGACAACTCCTGACGTGTTGGCGGGCAGGGTGAGGGCCGATTCCAGTCGCGCCCGCAGCCGTGCCGCGAACGCCGGATCGGGCGCCACCGGGAGTTCGTCGCCGTGCAGCACGGCCAGTGGATCCTGGCTGTTGATGTCCCTGTTGTTGTTCACGACGGCCCTCCTTCCGGTGACGGGTATTGCGATCTGAAGGCGCGGCGGGCCCGCACCAGCAGGGTTTCGGTGGCGTGCACGGTGCGTCCGATCAATGCGGCGCACTCGGGCACCGAGCAATCGTCGAGATAGCGCAGCGCCAGTACGGTGCGGTGCTGCTCGGGTAGCCGGGCCAACACCGCCTCGGCGACGATGCGGTCCAGCTCGGCGTCCCATTCGTCGACGGGATGGGCCGGTTCGGGCAGGTCGGCCACCGGCACACTGACGTGAGCGTGCCGTCGGCGATAGTGGTCGGCCAGCTTGTGCCGGGCCACCCCGATCAGCCAGGGCACCGTCATCGGCGGCGGCGACGGTTTGCGCGCCGCATCCATGGCCGCCAGGAAGGTGTCCGACGTCAGATCCTCGGCGGCCGCGCGGTCACCGCAGCGCCGGGTGAAGTACCCGTACACCGCGGGCAATGCCGCGTCGTAGAGCTCCAGTAGCTCCCGAGGGGCATCGCGGTGACCCGATTCGACGCTCACACCTCTATCGTCGCCGCCCGGGCCCGAACTCCGACACCCCCACTTTCCCGCGGTTTGTGGAGTTCTTGTCGGAATGGTTCCGACGAGGACTCCACAAATCGCTCAGAGGGTATGCAGGCCGCAGCCGACGACGTCGAAGGAGTCGCCGAGTAGTTGTTCCAGGGAGACCGACTCGTCGGCCAGCCACTGCTCGTAGGCGGTCAGGGCGACACCGAGCAGCGTCCAGGCGGCGGTCTGGGGGACCAGGCCGTCCGGTTTCTCGCCGCGGCGGCGGGCCACGTACTCGGCCACCACGGTGCGCCAGCCGGCGTACATGGTCATCGAATGCGCCTGCAGCGCATCGGTTCCCAGGATGAGGCGCATGCGCTGTCGGTGCCGCTCCTCGTCGTCGAAGCGGTTGAACGCGAGCAGTGCGGTGCGCAGGGCCACGGCGATGTCGCCGCGCTGGTCACCCTCGGCGAGCAGCTCGCGCATCAGGTTCAGGTGTGCGTCGAAGTCGCCCCAGGGGATGGCGTTCTTGGACGGGTAGTAGCGGAACAGGGTGCGACGGGCGATCCCGGCCGCCCGCGCGACATCGTCGACGCTGACCTCGTCGAAGCCGTGGCTGGCGAACAGATCCAGCGCGACCGAGGAGATGTGGTCCTGGGTGGTCGACGGCCGGCGGCCGACGCGAGGTCCGGACGACTTGGCCATGAAACCCACCCTTCCATTTCTGCACTCGATGCCATATTCTTGCGACCCAGGTCACAAATGTCGATGACCTAGACGTATCACAGCCAAGAAAGGTGCGATCCCCCATGGACCAGAATCAGCAGGTTGAGGCCGAAGCGCAGCTCGTCTCCGAGTCCCTCGTCGAAGAGGTCTCGATCGACGGAATGTGCGGGGTTTACTGATCGTGAGCGCACCCACTGCTGATGCAGTGGCGTTCGACCCCGATCGCGGCTGGCGGCTGCACCACCAGGTGGCGGTGCGGCCGGAGCCGTTCGGGGCGCTGCTGTACCACTTCGGTACCCGCAAGCTGTCCTTCCTGAAGAACCGGACGATCGTCGCGGTGGTCAACTCGCTGGCCGAGCATCCCGACATCCGATCCGCTTGTCGCGCCGCCGGAATCGACGACGACGCCCAAGGCCCGTACCTACATGCGCTGAGCGTGCTGGTGAAATCCAACATGCTGGTCGCCAAGGAGAACACCATATGACCGCCGTACTGCCCCCGGCGCTGGTGCCCGTGGAACCGCCCGTCAGGGTTCCGAAACTGGTCGAGCAGTTCGAGCATGGGCTCGATGCCCCGATCTGTTTGACCTGGGAACTGACCTACGCCTGCAACCTGTCCTGCGTGCACTGCCTGTCCTCGTCGGGCAAGCGGGATCCCCGCGAACTGAGCACTGCGCAGTGCAAGGACATCATCGACGAGCTTGAGCGCATGCAGGTGTTCTATGTGAACATCGGCGGCGGGGAACCGACTGTGCGGTCGGACTTCTGGGAGCTCGTCGACTACGCGACCGAGCATCATGTGGGGGTCAAGTTCTCCACCAACGGGGTGCGCATCAACCGCGAGGTGGCGGCCAAGCTCGCCGCCAGTGACTACGTGGATGTGCAGATCTCGCTGGATGGCGCCACCGCTGAGGTCAATGACGAGGTGCGCGGTCCGGGTTCGTTCGCGATGGCGATCCGGGCGCTGGAGAACCTCAAGGACGCCGGCTTCAAGGACGCCAAGATCTCGGTGGTCGTCACGCGTCAGAACGTCGACCAGCTCGACGATTTCAAGGCACTGGCGGACACCTACGGCGCCACCCTGCGCATCACCCGGCTGCGGCCCTCGGGTCGCGGCGCCGACGTGTGGGACGACCTGCACCCCACGCCGGTGCAGCAGGTCCAGCTCTACGAGTGGCTGGTCGCCCATGGCGAGGGGGTGCTGACCGGTGACTCGTTCTTTCACCTGTCGGGTCTGGGTGAGCCGGGAGCGCTGGCCGGGCTCAACCTGTGCGGCGCCGGCCGGGTGGTGTGTCTGATCGATCCGATCGGCGATGTGTACGCCTGCCCGTTCGCCATCCACGACAAGTTCCATGCCGGAAACATCCTGCAGGACACCGGATTCGGCACCGGATTCAAGAACGTCTGGCAGAAATCACCGTTGTTCCAGGAGTTGCGCGAACCGCAGTCCGCCGGCGCGTGCAGCGGCTGCGCGCACTACGACTCCTGCCGGGGTGGCTGCATGGCCGCCAAGTTCTTCACCGGCCTGCCGATGGACGGACCCGACCCCGAGTGCGTGCAGGGGTACGGCGAACCCGCCCTGGCCGCCGAGCGGGACAAGCCCAAGTCGTCGGTCGACCACTCCCGCGCAGGCGGCCCGAACACCTCCCGTCGCTTCGCTCGCCCCGCCCAGGGCCCGATCCCGCTCACCCTCCTCACCGTCCCGCCCAAGAAGTTCTGTAACGAAAGTCCTGTGTAGAGATCATGGCTCGCGATACCTGGTTCGAGACCGTTGCCATCGCCCAACAGCGTGCGAAGAAACGGCTGCCCCGCTCCGCCTACTCCTCGCTGATCTCGGCGAGCGAGAAGGGGGTGTCGGTCTCCGATAATGTCGAGGCGTTCTCCCAGCTCGGTTTCGCCCCGCATGTCATCGGTGCCACCGAGAAGCGTGAGATGGCGACAACGGTGATGGGACAGGACATCTCGATGCCTGTGGTCATCTCGCCGACCGGTGTGCAGGCGGTCGACCCCGACGGCGAGGTGGCCGTGGCGCGCGCGGCAGCCGCTCGTGGCACCGCGATGGGATTGTCCTCGTTCGCGAGCAAGCCGATGGAGGAAGTGACCGCCGTCAACGGCAAGATCTTCTTCCAGATCTACTGGCTGGGCAGCCGGGACGAGATCCTGGCCCGGATGGTGCGGGCCCGCGAGGCCGGCGCGGTCGGTCTGATCCTGACCACCGACTGGAGCTTCAGCCACGGCCGGGACTGGGGCAGCCCCAAGATCCCGGAGCAGATGGACCTCAAGACCATGGTGAAGATGGCGCCGGAGGTCATCACCAAGCCGCGCTGGTTCTACAGCTTCGCCAAGACGCTGCGACCGCCGGACCTGCGGGTTCCCAATCAGGGCCGCCGCGGTGAGGCGGGGCCGACGTTCTTCGAGGCTTACGGTCAGTGGATGGGTACCCCGCCGCCGACCTGGGAGGACGTGGCCTGGCTGCGCGAGCAGTGGGGCGGGCCGTTCCTGCTCAAGGGCATGGTCCGGGTCGATGACGCCAAACGCGCTGTGGATGCCGGGGTTTCGGCTATCACCGTGTCCAACCACGGCGGGAACAACCTGGACGGCACCCCGGCGGCGATTCGCTGCCTGCCGGCCATTGCCGACGCCGTCGGCGATCAGGTCGAGGTTTTGCTGGACGGCGGTGTGCGCCGGGGCAGCGACGTCGTCAAGGCCGTCGCGCTCGGCGCCCGCGCAGTCTTGATCGGGCGGGCCTACCTGTGGGGCCTGGCGGCCAATGGACAGGCCGGGGTGGAGAACGTGCTCGACATCCTGTCCGGAGGCATCGACTCGGCGTTGCGGGGTCTGGGCAAGTCCTCGATCCACGACCTGACCCGTGCGGACATCCTGATCCCCGAGGGCTTCACCCGCACGCTCGGAGTGCCGCAGCCCTGACACGCCGGTAGCCTGATACGGGCGTGACTGACGTGACTGACGTGACCGGTTGTCCGCCGAGTGGCCGACAGCCGTGGAAATCAATTGCAGCGCATGCGCCAACAATCGGTGCATACCAGGTGAATTCGGCCTACCATCACCGGGTGGCTGTACCCGGGGAGCTCGGCGGTGTGACGTCGAGCGGACTGCTTTCCGCCTCGCGTCATCAGCAATCCGATGGGTACCCGGCGCTCATCGTGCCGCTCGGCTCCACCGAACAGCACGGCCCGCACCTGCCGCTGGACACCGACACCCGCATAGCGTCCGCCGTCGCACGCGCCGCTGCCGCCCGGCTCGGCGGCGGATGGCTGCTGGCACCGGCGCTGAGCTACGGCGCGAGCGGCGAGCACGAGGGTTTCGCCGGCACGGTCTCGATCGGCACCGAGGCGCTGCGCCTGTTGCTGGTCGAGTTCGGCCGGTCCGCCTGCATCTGGGCCTCCCGGTTGGTCTTCGTCAACGGCCACGGTGGCAATGTCGAGGCGCTGGCCGGGGCGGTGGGCCTGCTGCGGGCCGAGGGTCGCGACGTCAGCTGGAGCTCCTGCATGGTGCCCGGTGCGGACGCGCACGCCGGACACACCGAAACATCTGTATTGCTACATATTTCGCCCGAGGCGGTACAGACCGAGAACGTGGTGCCGGGGAACAGCGCACCGCTGGCGGAGTTGATGCCCGCCATGCGCGCCGGTGGGGTGGCCGCGGTCAGTGCGGTCGGGGTGCTCGGGGACCCGACCACCGCCACCGCGGTCGAGGGGGAGCGGTACTTTGCCGATATGGTCGACGGGTGCGCCCGCAAACTCCTGGCCTGGACACCGAACGGGCGCGGGATGCTGACATGACGGGCCCGCGCCTGCCCGACGGGTTCGCCGTCCAGGTGGACCGCCGGGTCAAGGTGCTGGGTGCGGGTTCGGCATTGCTGGGGGGCTCGCCCACGCGTTTGCTGCGGCTGGCTCCGGTGGCCCAGACGATGATCGACGACGGTCGCCTGGAGGTCCACGACGCGCTGTCCGCGCAGCTGGCGCGCACTCTGCTCGACGCCACCGTCGCACACCCGCGTCCGCCCAGCGGTCCGTCGCACCACGATGTGACGGTGGTTATTCCGGTGCGTGACAATGTATTCGGGGTCAGCAGGCTGGTCCGGGCGCTGCGCGGGATGAACGTCGTGGTGGTCGATGACGGATCCGCCGAACCGTTGAAGGACACCGATTTCGACGGCGCCCGCTGTGAGGTGCGGGTGCTGCGGCATGCCCGCAGTCGCGGCCCGGCGGCGGCCCGCAATACCGGCCTGCGCGCCTGCAACACCGACTTCGTGGCGTTCCTGGACTCCGACGTGGTGCCCCGGCGCGGCTGGATGGAAGCACTGCTCGGTCATTTCTGCGACCCGGCGGTGGTCCTGGTGGCCCCCCGGATCGTCAGTCTGAACGAGCCGGACAATGTGGTGGCCCGGTACGAGGCCATGCGCTCCTCGTTGGACCTGGGCAGGCGGGAGGCACCGGTGGTGCCCTACGGCACGGTGTCCTATGTGCCCAGCGCCGCCATCATCTGCCGGCGCAGCGCGCTGACCGAGGTGGGTGGCTTCGACGAGACCATGGAGTCGGGCGAGGATGTCGACCTCTGCTGGAGGTTCATCGAGGCCGGCGCCCGGTTGCGGTACGAACCCATCGCGTTGGTCGGCCACGAACACCGCACACAGCTGCGGGAATGGTTCCAGCGCAAGGCTTTCTACGGGCAGTCCGCAGCACCGCTGGCAGTCCGGCATCCGGGCAAGACGGCGCCGATGGTGGTGTCGCGGTGGATGCTGGTGCTCTGGCTGCTGGTGGCGACCCGTTCCTGCACGGGTTATCTCGTCGCCGCGGTGGTCGCGGCGTTCTTCGGCAGGCGTATCTCTGCCTCACTGGAATCGGTCGAGACCGGGCCAAAGGACGTGGCCGCGGTCGCAGCCGGTGGGATGTGGGGCGCGTGCCTGCAGGTGGCATCGGCCATCTGCAGGCACTACTGGCCGGTGGCCTTGCTGGCCGCGGTGTTCTTCCGGCGGTGCCGGCACCTCGTGCTCGCCGCCGCCGTCGTCGATGGGTTGGCCGACTGGGCCGACCGCCGCAACAGCGTCGCCGAGGACACCCACCGGGTGGGCCTGCTGAGCTACCTGGTGCTCAAGCGTCTCGATGATCTCGCCTACGGGCTGGGGCTGTGGACCGGCGTGGTCCGCGAACGGCACGTCGGGGCACTCAAGCCGCAGATCCGAACCTGAAGTGCGCCGCGTTGCAGACTGATGTCCTGATCGTCGGTGCCGGCAGTGCCGGTTCGATTCTTGCCGAACGTCTTTCATCTGATCCGGGTTGCGGCGTCGCGGTCCTGGAGGCGGGTCCACCGGCCGTCCCATCCAGGGCCGGCGACGCGTACCTGGTGCCGATCGGGCCCGGCAGTCCGGTGATCAGCCGCTACCCGGCAACGCTGACCGACAGCCCACGCCGGGAGGTCGACCTGGTGCGCGGCGCGGTCGTGGGCGGGTCAGGTGCGATCAACGGCGGCTATTTCTGCCGGGGCGTGCCCGCGGACTTCGCGGGCTGGCAGACGCCCGGCTGGTCCTGGGGCGACGTGCTGCCACACTTCCGGGCGATCGAGACAGACCTGGACTTCGCCGGGCCGCTACACGGTGATTCCGGGCCGATACCGGTCCACAGGACAAGGGAATTCAGTTCGGGCACTGAGTTGTTTGTGCGGTCGGTGCTGGCAATGGGGTACCGCTGGATCGATGACCTCAACGGCGACGGAACCGCGGACGGCGTGGGTGCGTTGCCGCTCAATGTGCGCGACGGCAGCAGGGTCGGACCGGGTGTGGCCTTCCTGGGGCCGGCTGCGCGGCGGCCGAACCTGGTCGTGCACCCGGCGACGAGGGCGCACCGGATCCGGTTCTCCGGAGCCCGGGCGGTCGGGGTCGATGCGCTCGGACCATCCGGGCCGGTGCACTACGCCGCGGACCGTGTCGTGCTGTGTGCGGGGGCGATCGGCACTGCGCAGCTGCTGCTGGTGTCCGGTTGTGGTCCCGCCGATGTCCTTGGAGCCGCGGGAATTCCGGTGCTGGCGGATCTACCGGTGGGAGCGCGATTCCAGGATCATCCGGAGTGGGTGCTGCCCGTCGACTGGCCTGCCGACGGCGGGTGCACCCCGATCGAGGCGGCGCTGTCGGTCGATGGATTGGAAATCCGTTTGTATACATCGGGTTTCGCGCAGATGACCGGTGAGCCGCCGTCGGATCCGCCGCACATCGGGGTGGCGCTCATGCGCCCCGCGGCGCGGGGCAGGCTGACGGTCTGCTCGCCGGATATCACGGTGGCGCCGATGATCGAGCATCACTACGACGGGGTCGCCGAGGATGTCGAGGCGCTGCGGCGCGGTACCGAACTGGCTCGTGAGATCGCCGGAGTCGTTGGCCGCGAGGCGAACTGGTCCACCACGCAACATCTGTGCGGTACCGCCCCGCTGGGCACGGTGCTCGATCCCAGGTGCCGGGTGTTCGGTGTCGACGGGCTCTGGGTGGCCGACGGGGCGATCATGCCGACGGCCACGTCGCGTGGGCCGCATGCCACGATCGCGATGATCGGGCACCGGACCGCGGAGCTGATCGCAGACTAGGCGCGGTGCCTGCCGGCGCTGCGGAGGCGGCGCACGAACCGCAACTGCTGATCGTCGCGGCCGGGTGCCCACAGGCCGATGACGACGGCGCTGATGCCCACGATGACCGCGAGTCCCAGCAGCGACGCACTCATCGATTCGACGAACGCCGCCCTGCCGAGTTCGGCGATGGGTGCACCCGCCGGTCCCAGTGTTGCCGAGACCTCCAGGGCCTGACCGAGGGACCCCAGCGCGGCGTCACGGACCGGAGGCGGCAGGTCGGCCGGGAGTCTGGGTGCCAGCAGGTCGGTGTACTGCGCGGCCAGCAGTGACCCGGCCAAGGCGATCCCCAGGGCGGCGCCGACCTCGCGGGTGGTGTCGTTGACGGCAGAGGCCACCCCCTGTTTGTCATCGGGGGCGGTGCTCATGATCGCGGAAGTGGTTGGTGCGGTGAGGAATCCGATGCCGATACTCATCACCAGCAGCGGCCAGCCCACGGCCGCATAGCCGTCGTCCACGGTGATGGTGCTCAGTAGCAGAAAACCCACGGCGATCAGGGTCAGCCCGGTGAAGACCACCAGTCGAAGCCCGGCCCGCGGCAGGTACCAGAACGATGTCGCGGACAGCAGCAGGACGGGACCCATCAGCGGGGTGAGCGCGAATGCGGTCTTGATCGGGCTGTAGCCCAGGATGAGTTGCATGTGCTGCATGACCACGTAGAAGAAGCCGAACATGGCGAGAAAGAAGACGGTGATGGCCGCGGCGCCCGTCGCGAAGGTGGGATTGGCGAAGAGGCGGACGTCGAGCAGGGGGTGCTCCCGGCGAAGTTCGATGACGCCGAACGCCAGCATCATCAGCGCGCCGACAACGATGCAACCGATGACCAGCGCATCGGACCAGCCGCGGGCGGGTGCCTCGAGGATGCCGAACACCAGCACCGCCACCCCGCCGCCGATGACGACGGCGCCGAGCCAGTCCAGTGGTTTGGCGATCGACTCCTTGGATGTCGCGATGGTGAAGGTCAGCACGAACAGCAGCACGCCGGCGCCCGCGAACCCCCAGAAGATCGCCTGCCATCCGAAGAAGTGCAGCAGCCCACCCGAGCCCAGCATGCCGGCCACCGCGCCGCAGCCCGCAGTGCCCGCCCAGATGCCAACCGCCTTGTTGCGCTGGTCTTTCGGGTATGCGGAGGTCAACAGGGACAGCGTCGCGGGCATCACGAAGGCGGCACCCGCGCCCGCCGCTCCGCGCGCGATGATCAGGTCCATCGGGTCCGACCAGATCACCGGGGCGATCGACGCCACGGTGAACACCGCCAGGCCCAGCAGCAGCGCGCCGCGGCGGCCGTAGCGGTCGCCCAGTGCGCCGGCGGGCAGCAACAGGCAGGCCAGCACCAGGGTGTAGCTGTCGACGATCCAGGTGAGTTCGGTCTGGGTGGCCGAGGTGGCCTTGGCCAGATCGGGGAGCGCGGTGTTCAGTGCGACCATCGAGGAGATCACCAGCAGCACACCGAGACACGCGATGAGCAACGTCCAGACGCGGGCCCTCGTCGAAAGGCCGGCCAGGGTGGGGTCCGTGGGTCGGCCCGACCCGGCGAGCGTGTCGACCATTGCCCCTCCTTCGACGAGTGCGTTATTTTTGATACTGCCCGTCTTGTTTCGAGACTAACAGTCTCGTTCGTCAGTGGGGAAGGGATTTGGGACGATGACGACACACACCGACCCGCGGCCGGCGCGTTCGCGCGCCCGGTTACTGGAGGCCGCGACCACGCTGCTGCGCATGGGCGGGCCGAGTGCGGTGACGGTGGACGCCGTCATCCGCGCCTCCAATGTCGCGCGCGCCACGCTCTACCGACACTTCCCGAGCGGGAATGACCTGCTGGCAGCGGCCTTTCACGCACTGATCCCGCCCGCACCGCTGCCGCCCGAGGACGGCACCCTGCGCGATCGGCTGATCGCCGCGTTGGACGGCTTCGCCGCCCTGATCGCCGAGGCGCCGATCAGCCTGGCCGCGACCTCCTGGCTGGCGTTGGGCGGCGGGCTGGATCCGTCATGGTGGAGCAAGGCGGGCCGCGACACCGAAAGCGACGCGGTGCGCACGCTGCGTGAGCGGGTCGCCGAGCAGTACGCGGAGCCGTTCGACGCGATCTTCGACAGCCCGGATGCCCGCGCGGCGTTCGGTGACGTCGATCGGATGCAGGCGGTGGCGCTGCTGGCCGGCCCGATCCTGCTGGGCAAGCTCAGCACCCTGACCGACTTCGACTACCGCACCGTCGCGCGAATGGCCGTCGACGGCTTCCTGGCCACCCACCGGGCGTCCGGTGGAACTACCGCAGCGAGTACCTGACCGGCAGGTGCTTGAGCCCGCCGACGAAGGTGGTCGCGGAAAACTCGGGCGTGCCGGCGAGCTCGATCGCGTCCAGGCGCGGAATCAGTTCGGAGAAGAGGCTGTTCATCTCCATCCGGGCCAGGGCGGCGCCGAGGCAGAAGTGCACGCCGTAACCGAACGCGACGTGCTTGTTGGGGTCCCGGCTGACGTCGAAGCGAAACGGCTCGGCGAACACGTCCTCGTCGCGATTGCCCGAAACATAAGCCAGATAGACGGATTCGCCCGCGGCGATCGGCACACCGCGCACCTCGGTGTCGGTGGCGGCGGTCCGCATGAACTCCTTGACCGGCGTCGTCCAGCGGATCATCTCCTCGACGGCGGTGCCCATCAGCGACGGATCCTCGCGTAACCGCGCCAGCTCATCGGGATTCTCGATGAGAGCCAGCAGGCCGCCGGAGATCGCGTCCTTGGTGGTGTCATGGCCGGCGCTGGCGACGATCACGTAGTAGGACGCGGTGTCCACCTCGCTCAGCGGCTCGCCGTCGATGCGCCCGTTGGCGATCGCCGAGGCCAGATCGTCGGTCGGGTTCTCCCGACGGGACGCGGTGAGCTTGGAGAAGTAGGCGAAGAAATCGAGCAGGACGGCGAGCTGGTCCTCCAGCGTGCCGCCGTCGCGCTTGTACTCGTCATCGTCTCCGCCGAACATCTCCTGGGTCAGCATGTGCATGCGCTCGTAGTCGTCCTCGGGCAGCCCGAGCAGCGACATGATGACGTACAGCGGGAAGTGCACCGCGATCTCGGTGACGAAATCGCATTCCGGCCCGATATCGCGCATCCGGTCGACATACCGTTTGGCGAGTTCGTCGACCCGGACCTTGAGATCCCGCATGGCCTTGGGGCGGAACCAGTCGGCGCCGATGGTGCGGACCTTGCGATGGTGCGGGTCGTCCATGTGGATCAGCGTGCGCAGACCCATGCCCGCTTCCAGCTGCTCCTTGGCCAGATCGTCGGCGGCGGCGGTGGCCAGCAGCGGACGGGGCTCGCTGAGGAACAGGTCGTTCTCGCGCTCGATCGCCATGATGTCGGCGTGTTTGGTGATCGCCCAGAACGGGCGGTAGCGCTTGGACTCGACCCGGACGACCGGTTCATGGGCACGCAGATAGGCCAGCGCCTCGTGCAGGCGCGCGTCGTCGGCGTACGCCTTCGGTTCGACGAACAGTTGGTGTACTGGCTGGCCCGGCCATCCTTGGTCGGTATGCCGAGCCAGATCAGCGTCCGCCTGCAAGCCAGCGCTGTGCCCAGAACGTGCTGGTCTCGGATCATCATCCGGTGCATCCCGACCGAATGACCGATCAGCAGCGTCGCATAGGTCAGCACGGGAGGAACAGCAGCACAGCCTGCCAACTCGCCGACCGCCAGCGCGGCAAGCGTTCCTGCCAGCATCGCGCCGTTCCACAGCGCCTTGGGCCAATCGATCCGCACGCGCCCGGCGCAGGGGTCGGCCCCGCTGCCGTCGACCCGGATCACCGGCTCCATCATGGCCGCCGCACCGCCTGATGCCCGAGCGGACCGTGGCCCGCGCCGTAACCGGGGGCCGCTTCGATGGCGGAAAACACGAATTCACGCGCCAGCCGCACCGCTTCGGGCAAGGTCTCGCCGCGCCCCAATAGCGTCGCGATTGCGGATGACAGCGTGCAGCCGGTGCCGTGGGTGTGGCGGGTGTTGATGCGGGCGTGCTCGTAGAAATGCGGTGCCTGCGCCGGGCGATGCCCAGCACGTCGATGATCTGGTCGCCGTCGGCATGGCCGCCTTTCGCCAGCACCGCTGCTCCGCTCGCCTCGGCCAGTTCCCCGGCCCGGTCGCAGATCATCGCCTCGCCCTGGTGAGGGCGGGCCCGCAAGGTGCTCAAGCTCGGGCAGGTTGGGGGTGATCACCGTGGCGAGCGGGAACAGCCGCGCGCGCAGGGCTGCCACGGCGCCTTCGGCCACCACCAGCACCGCGCCTGAGGTCGCGATCATGACGGGATCGACGACCACCAGCGGTCGCCGCAGCAGCACCATTGCGGCAGCGACGTGGCGGATCACCGCCTCGTCAGCCAGCATCCCGATCTTGACCGCGTCGACCCCGATATCCTCCACACAAGACGCGACCTGCGCGAGCTACCATGTCCGCCGAAATCGCCTCGACCCCCTGCACGCCAGCCGTATTCTGCGCGGTGATCGCGGTGACGGCGGTCATCGCATAGCCGCCGAGCATGGTGATGGTCTTGATATCGGCCTGAATGCCTGCGCCGCCCGACGAATCCGATCCGGCAATGCTGAGGACACGGGGAGGAGCGGAGGTCATGGCATCGGCCATAGCAAGACCGTCCCGCCGCAGTCACGGCGTTTGTCGCGGGCCTTCCGGTTAGCCCGAGATTTCGGGCCGTAGCGTCACCCGGCGATTGCAGGATGACCAATTCTGGGCACATCCGCGCGTGTGAAGCTGTGCGCCATCCGATCCGCCTCGTGCCGAGCCTGTTCCTGCTCGCCATCGTGATCGGGACTGCTGCTGCTCAGCCTGCCGATCGCTACGGCAGACGGCACGCCGCGCGCCGGTTCTGACAGCCTTGTTTACCGCCACCTCGGCTGTGGCCGTCACCGGGCTGGTGGTGGTCGATACCGGCACCTATTGGTCGCCCTTCGGACAAGTGGCGATCCTGCTGATGTTCCAGATCGGAGGCCTCGGGATCATGACTGCGGCAACGCTGCTGGGCATTATCGCCGGGCGCAGTTTCGGTCTGCGTGAACGCCTCGCCACGCAGGTCGAGCGCGGGCGGCTTGAGCGCGGCGATGCGCTCTCGGTGCTCAAGCTCGTGATGGGTGTGACGCTGGCTGTGGAGGCGGTGATCGCCGCGATGCTGACCATCCGCATGGCCGCAGCCTATGACATGAGCCTTGGCATGGCGCTGTGGAACGGGGTGTTCCACTCCGTCAGCGCGTTCAGCAATGCAGGCTTTTCCACCCATGCCGACAGCGTGATGGGTTACCAGAGCGATCCGCTGATCCTGATCCCGATGATGGCCGCGATCACCTTGGGCTCTGTCGGCTTTCCGGTGATGCAGGACCTGCGCGACAAGCGGTTCGACTGGCGACACTGGTCGCTCCATTCCAAGGTTACCGTTTATGGCTCAGGCGGATTGCTGGTGCTCGGGTTCGTCACCATCCTCGCCATGGAGTGGACCAACGCCGCCACGCTTGGCCCGATGGCTTTCGGCGGGAAGGTGCTGAACGCCGCGTTCCATTCGGTCATGCCGCGTAGCGGTGGACTCAACAGCCTTGATGTCGGCGCGTTTCGCGAACCGACTTTGATGGTCAATTACCTGCTGATGTTCATCGGCGGCGGCAGCGCCAGCACGGCGGGCGGGATCAAGGTGACGACCTTCATCGTGCTGTTCGCCATCGTGCTCACTGAAGTGCTGGGCCGCCGCGATGCCGGGCTGTTCGGTCGGCGGTTCGGTCATGAGGTGGAACGGCAGGCGCTGACCGTCACCGTGTTATCTGCCGCGCTCGTTTTTGCGTCGACCACTTACGTCGTTGCGATCACTGCCCTGCCGCTGACCGAGGTGTTGTTCGAATGCATTTCGGCCTTCGCCACCGTCGGCTTGTCGACCGGGATCACCGCCGATCTGCCGCCATCGGCGCAGGTGGTGATTGTGTTGTTGATGTTCATTGGCCGCGTCGGCACCATCACCTTTGCCGCCGCTCTGGCCATTGGTCACCGCCCGCAGCTTTATCGCTATCCCAAGGAGAACCTCATTGTCGGCTGACACGCGCAAACCCGTTCTGGTGGTGGGGCTTGGCCGGTTCGGCGGAGCGGTCGCCCGCAGGCTCGCCAGCATGGGCACCGAGGTGCTGGGGGTCGATAGGGAGCCCCGATCTGGTGCAGGGACCATGCCGAGCATCTGACCAAGGTGGTCGAGGCCGATTGCACCGACCCGGAAGTGCTGCGCCAGCTGGGCGCAGGCGATTTCGCAACCGCGGTGGTCGGCATCGGCAGTGATGTCGAGGCCAGCGTGCTGACCGTGCTGGCGCTGGCTGACATGGGCCTCACCAACATCTGGGCGAAGGCCTGCAACACCAATCACGCGCGCATTCTGGAACGGATCGGCGCAACCCATGTGGTCTTTCCCGAAGAACGCATGGGGGAGCGCGTGGCGCATCTGCTCAACGAGACGGCTGCTCGATTTCATCGCCTTCGATGATGAATTTGCCATCGCCCGCCTCGCCGCGCCCGAGCCGATCCTGGGCCTGCCGCTGGTCACCAGCGCGTGCCGCCGGAAATACAACGTGACCGTGGTGGGCGTGAAGCGCAAGGGCGAGGCGTTCATCCATGCTGTCCCCGACACGATCATCTTCCCCGATGATGAACTGGTCGTCTCGGGCAAGATCAAGGATCTCGAGCGGTTCTCGGCGCATCTGGACGGGCGCACCCGCGCCTGCTCTTGCCTCAGCCCTTGAACTTGCGCCCCGTGCTCGGCGGGAACTTGGGCGTGGAGCGCCTTGGCGCTGCCGGTCGGTCCATCAGGGCCTCGCCGCCGCAACTGGGGCAGCGGTCGTCCAAATCCTCGGCGCGCCTCGGCGCAGAATGTGCATTCGAACGAACAGATGAACGCGCCGGGCGCTTCGGCGGGGAGGCCCGCGCCGCATCATCTCGCAATCGGGGCGCATTTTCGAGTACCTGGCTGGCTCCTAAACCGCCGCGCGTACGGCGTCGCAGATTGCGTCAACCACCGCTTCGACTTGGCGCGGCATCGTCGCCTTCCGCCATCACCCGGATCAGCGGCTCGGTGCCCGAGGGGCGGATGACGAGGCGGCCCCTGCCGTTCAGCTCGCCTCGGCCTCGGCGATCACCGCCTTGCACCGCTTGGCCTCCAACGGCTTGCCGCCCTCGTAGCGCACGTTCTTCAGCAGCTGCGGCACGCGGATCGAACACGTGCGAGCAGCTCGCTCGCCGGCTTGCCCGAGCGCACAAGGCTCGGCCAGCACGCGCAAGGCGGCGACCGTGCCGTCGCCGGTGGTGGCGTGATCCAGCAGGATCATGTGCCCCGACTGCTCGCCGCCGACGTTGTAGCCGCCCGCCTTCATCGCTTCGAGCACATAGCGGTCGCCGACCTTGGCCCGTTCGAGGGTGAGCCCGCGGCCATGCAGGTAACGCTCCAGCCCGAGGTTGCTCATCACCGTGGCGACGATGCCGCCGCCCTTCAGCTCGCCGCGCCCTGCATCCAGGCTCGGCGATCAGCGCCATGATCTGGTCGCCGTCGACCGCGCGGCCCTTCTCGTCGACCACGATCAGCCGGTCGGCGTCGCCATCCAGCGCAATGCCAATATCGGCGCCGGTTTCTCGACCACCTTGGCCTGAAGCGCGGCAATCGCGGTCGATCCGACGCCGTCATTGATATTGGTGCCGTTGGGGGTGACGCCGATGGCGACCACCTCTGCGCCCAGCTCCCAGATGGCGGACGGGGCGACCTGATAGGCCGCGCCATTGGCGCAATCGACCACCACCTTGAGGCCATCAAAGCGCAGATCCGGCGGGCACCGATTGTCTTGACCGCATGGATATAGCGCCCGCGCGCATCCTCAATCCGGCGCGCGCGGCCGATCATTTCGGCGGGGACCAGCGCGGACTGTCGGTTCGTCCATCAGCTGTTCGATCTCGGCCTCGGCCTCGTCCGACAGCTTGAAGCCATCGGGGCCGAACAGCTTGATGCCGTTATCGGCAAACAGATTGTGGCTGGCCGAGATCATCACGCCAAGGTCGGCGCGCATCTCGCGGGTGAGGAGGGCAATGGCGGGGGTGGGCAGCGGCCCGGTCATGATCACGTCGATCCCGACGCTGGTGAACCCCGCCACCAGCGCGCTTTCCATCATGTAGCCCGACAGGCGCGTGTCCTTGCCGATCACCACCCGGTGGCGGTGCCCGCCGCGCACAAAGTGGCGTCCGGCGGCCTGCCCGACCTTCATCGCGATCGCCGCAGTCATCACGCCCGCGTTGGTGCGGCCCCTGATCCCGTCGGTCCCGAACAGCTTGCGTGTCATGAATTCCCCTGCGCCCCGCATCGCCAATATTGTCTCGCGCTTCTGGCGCGGTTATCGCGCAAAGGAAGGGCAGCGCGCCCGCCAATAAGGATACGAGCATTGCACGATAGCGAGAACGCCGGCGCAGCCGGTCAGGGGAAATTCGCACTGGTCTCGATCCGGCTGCCGGTGGCACTGACCTTTGCCGCGCTGGTGGGCGGGCTGGGCGCGGGGATTGTCGGCGCCATGGCGGGCGCGCCGCAGGGCGTGACCGACATCGCCGGGCTGATCGGCGGGCTGTGGCTGCGCGCCTTGCAGATGACGATCATCCCGCTGGTGGCGGCGCTGCTGGTGCTGGGGCTGGTGCAGATGATCCTCGCCGCGCGGGTCGGCACGGCGGCGCGGCGGATGCTGGCGATGATGGTGTGCGGTGCAACTGGCGGGCGGCGGCCTTCACCTCGCTTCGGTCGATGCCCGCCCTTGTTGACGCGCCTTTCCGGTGCCGCGAGGGTGCGACGCGCGTTCCTCGCCCAGACAGCCCTTCCAGATGTGGGCGAGGTGCCGCGCGTGCTCGATTTCCTCGCTTCGCTGGTGAGCCCCAACATCATCGCCGCTGCGGCCGAAACCGCGATGCTGCCGCTGACGCTGTTCTTCGTGATGTTCGCGGTCGCGATCACCCGCCTGCCCGCAGATCAGAGCGAGCGGCTGCTGGGGTTCTTCCATGCGCTCGGCAATGTCATGCTGCTGATCATCGGCTGGGTGCTCAGCGATCGCGCCCATCGGCGTGTTCGCGCTGGCTTACGGCGTCGGCGTGCAGAGCGGGGGCGGCGCGTTCGCTGCGCTGGGGCATTATGTGCTGACCGTGACGCTGATGGGCACCTTCGTCTTCGCGCTCGCCTATGTGGTTGCGATCGGGCTGGGCCGCACTGGTGGGCGCTTCATCACCGCGATCCTGCCCGCGCAGGCGGTGGCGCTTTCCACTCAGTCCTCGCTGGCCAGCTTGCCCGCCATGCTGGATTCCGCAGGGCGGCTGGGCCTGCGCGCGTCGACCGCCGAGTTCGTCCTGCCACTCGCGGTGGTGATCTTCCGCGCGACCAGCGCTTCGATGAACCTCGCGGTGGTCTATTACGTTGCCGCATTGGCGGGCGTGGAGGTGCCGCTGACGATCGCGCTGGCCGGGATCCTGATCGCCAGCGTCATCAGCCTTTCCGCCGTAAGCCTGCCCGGATCGATCAGTTTTGTGGTATCAATCGGCCCGATTGCGCTGGCGATGGGCGTGCCGGTTGAACCGCTGGCGCTGCTGGTCGCGGTCGAGATGCTGCCCGATCTGATGCGCACATTGGGCAATGTCACCATGAACGTCGCGGTCACCAGCGCGGTTGACCGCTCGGCGGCACGCGGGCGGAACAGTCGGGCTGAAACGGGGTCTAGCCCCGAGCGAGCGCGAAAGACGTGTATTCGCCTCCCCTCGAAGATACCGTGGTAATGCACATCATCAGCCCACCCAAGGTTGGCCGCCGACCATGCAATAGAGCATTCGGCAGCGCATCAGCAGACCTTGGTCGCGGCTTGCGGCCAGAGCGCGCGGGCGCAGCTTGGCCTTTTCCTCATCGGTCGCGCCGGGGACAATGTTCAGGATCTTGTTGCAGCATCGGCCAGACCTGAACCAGACGTTGAACGCCATGATCAGGCCCAGCCACATGCCAAGGCCGATCATGCTGATGCCGATCGGCGCCTGCGTCGCCGGAGCCGAAGGTGCAGCAAGTCAGCGGCAGCCATGGAACCGGCTGTGGAATGGCGATCGACGAGGCCGAAGAGCACGCGTCAGCATGCGCGGCATAGCCGGAAGATGACGAACACGCTGGGCGCAACTGCAGATTGATGATCCGCGCTGACCTGCTCGGCAGGGTCTTGGGCATGGTCTGGTACCTGCACAAAATTGAGGTAATAGAGCAGCCCGATCCACAGAATGCCAACGAAGGTGTGGAGCCAGCGGAACACATCACTCCGCCACCGATTTTGCATCCGCGCCCGGTCCGAGCCGTGTGGACAGCCGATGACGATTCACCAGAATCGCAGCCACCAGCCCGGCGGCCAGCACAAGATGCAGATTGCCAAAGAATCTTTGCCATTTGGATCCCCTTTTCTGAAGATTTGCGACGCGCAGAGTCATGGCCTGGGGAAAAGTACGACGGCTTGCCACACCCGTTACTGGCCCCTCTTCCCTCCCAAGGGAAACGCGGCATCAACCCCGCGAGCTGACCCCGTTGCCAGCCGCAACCTATCCAGCTCTTCGAGAATTGCGCTGTGGGCCATATCATCATCGGTGGAGCGGCGCGGGATGCTGCCGTTCGCCAGCATTTCAGTGAGCGCCGCGCGCGCACGGCCCACACGGCTTTTGATCGTGCCGACCGCGCAGCCGCAGATGGCGGCGGCTTCCTCGTAGGAAAAACCGCCCGCGCCCACCAGCAGCAGCGCCTCGCGCCGTTCCGCCGGGAGCGTCAGCAGCGCGCGGTGCAGGTCGGACAGGTGGATCGGCTCTTCCTGCCCGGCGGGCGCGGTCAGGATGCGTTCGGCCACGCCCTCGTCATACTCGCCGCGGAAGCGGTTGCGGCGCATGTCGGTGAGGTAGGCGTTGCGCAGGATCACGAAGGTCCATGCGCGCATCGAGGTGCCCGGCTCAAACCGGTCCTGCGCCGCCCACGCCTTCAGCATCGTTTCCTGCACCAGATCATCGGCCAGGTCGGGCCGCCCGCACAGCCCGCGAGCGAAAGCACGCAGGTGCGGCACCACTCCGGTCAGCTCGCGCTTGAAATCGCTTTGTCCGCAGGCGATGCGCTTTTCACCGGACTGTTTGTTCGCCACGACGTCGTCGCTCAGCGGCTGCCCTGGTGCGGCGGGGGCGATCGTGCGCCATTATCGGCTGCGGGCGGGGGCCGCGTCGTCTGTCATCGAGCCGGTCGATGCAGGTCCTTGAAACTGTCGGGCAGGGCTTCCTCGACCACCGGTCATACAGCTGCTTGAGGCCGTCGGCCCATTCGGGCGGGCGGCGCTGGTCGCCCCCGCGCGCATTGCCGCCTCGCCCGCATTGCCGCCATGTCTGTTTGTTCGAGGCCATCTGCTCTCGGTTAATCCCTGATCCCGTCCAGACCCCACCATGGGGTCGTTCGCGGCTACCGCGAGACCGCCGTGTCGCACACTGACAGCATTCCGCAAGGCCGGGTTTGGACGAATTGGGAACGATGCGCTACCTGTTTGGTTCCGGCACCGCCCCCCGACGTCCCGTTCCGGCACCTCGGCACCACAGGAACCGCGCATCACCGACCCGCAAGCCTACGTTCAGCCCGATCCCGATGCCAGACAGGCGCTGCCGCCGGGTTCGCCCGGTCGGGCGCGGGCGGTGGCTGGTGCTGCTATCCGCGCGCTATCCCGTTGGCTGATCTTCCTGGCGCTCGCCGCGATCACCGCGCTCAGCGTGTTCTGCGATCGAGAGCAACGCCCGCGCCCGCGAGCGCGCGCAAATGCGCGAATATGCGCAAGGCCTTGCCGCTGCGCTCGACCGGAGCGGCAGCGGCTTTACCTCCTACCTGCGCGCAGGCGCAGCGCTGTTCGCGAGCGTCGAGGAGGTCAGCCCCGAACACCTTCGACAACTTCGTGCGCGCGCTGAAGCTCGAACACCGAGTTTTCAGGCGCCGAAGGGATTGGCTGGATCCCGGTGCTCGAAGCGCGCGATGTGCCCGCCTTCGTTGCGCGCACCCGCGCGATCGCTCAGCCGGCCTATCCCGATATCTTCCCCGTGCCCCGCCAGCGGCGCCGGCCGCGTCGCACCAGTGGCGATGTTCGCGCCCGCGACCGCGGTGAACCGCCGCACGCTAGGCTATGACATGTATGCCGATCCCGACCGCGCGGCGGCGATGGCGGAGGCGGAGCTGACCCTGCGCCCGGCGGCATCGGGCCGGATCGTTCTGGTGCAGGAAACCAGCGGCACCGCGCCCGCTTTCGCGATCTATATGCCGGTGTTCCGCATGGGAGCGGCGGGCACGACCGAGCGCCGGCTCGCGGGCTTTGTCTACACGCCATTTCGCGCGCGCGAATTCCTCGATGCGGCGATTGACCGCGCGGGACAGGGCGGGTTTGGCGTGCGGCTTTGTATGATGGCGAGGTTAGCACCGGGCACTTGCTGGTCGCGCATTCGATCAGCGATGCCGCAAGCGACACGGTGGAACAGGAAGTCACCATCGCCGATCGCAAGCTGATGCTGGTGATCGAACACGCTGATCGTCAGGTGCTGTCCCTCGCTGTCGATGGTGACGCTGGTGTTCGGCCTGGCGCTGGCCAGCCTGCTGATGCTGCTCGCGCGGCTGCTGACCCAGCAGGCGTTCGAGGATCAGGCGCGGCTCGCGTTCTTTGAAGAACAGCACTCGATCCGCAATTCGCTGACCCGCGAACTCAATCACCGGGTCAAGAACACGCTGGCCAATGTGCTGTCGATCCTGTCGCTGACCCGCCGCCGGGCGAGCGGGCTCGACGACTTTGCCGACAGCCTTGAAGGCCGCATCCGCGCGCTTTCGGCGACCCACGATCTGCTGACCGTGACCGATTGGGGCACCACCCCGATCCGCGCGGTGATCGAGGCGGAAGTTGCAGCACTTCCGCAGCGCGCTCGATGATGCGATCCTGCTCGACGGGCCGGAGCTGGAGCTGGCCCCCAATGATGCGCTGTCCTTTGGCCTCGCGGTGCACGAACTTGCGACCAACGCGGCCAAGTATGGCGCACTCAGCGTGCCGGGCGGCAAGGTGACGATCCACTGGCAACGCGGCGCAGATCAGGCTGCGGCGGAGGCCGGCTGGGCCGAGGTCGAATGGCAGGAAACCGGCGGGCCGCCCGTCGCCAGCCAGCGCCGCCGCGGGTTCGGCACCGAACTGATCGAAAAGGTCGTCGCCCACGAATTGCGCCAGCCGGTGACGCTCGATTTCGCGCCTGCGGGCGTGCGCTGCGTGCTGCGCGTGCCCAGTCGCGCCGTCCCGCCGGATATTTTCCAGCATCCGCGAGAAGGTAAGGCGATCGGCGGGTGGTGGTGCAGCCGCCAAGCCCCCCCGTCCGGCCAGGAATGGGGAGGTGGCCTTGCGTTGGGGCGAGGGGGGGTGGGCGGCAATGGAGGCCTGGCGGCTGGCGCGACACCTCTTGAGCCGGCGCCTACTACCTTTTCGAAAAGGGCGGGGCAGAATCACAAGCGGCCGCGTCGATCCGAAGAACAGCGCCTGACTGATCGCCGCGCGCACGGTGGCTTCCTGAAACGGCTTGGTCACCAGATAGGTCGGCTCGGGCCGGTCGCCGGTCAGCAGGCGTTCGGGATAGGCGGTGATGAAGATCACCGGCATTGCCCCGACGCCCAGAATATCGTCGACTGCATCCAGCCCTGACGAGCCATCGGCCAGCTGGATATCGGCCAGCACCAGCCCGGGCATCGCCTCGGCCACGCGCAGCGCGGGCCTGTGTGCGGGTGGCGGCGGTGCCGCTGACGGTGTGGCCAAGGCCGGTGACGAGGTCTTCCAGCTGCATCGCGATCAGCGGCTCGTCCTCGATGATGAGCACGCTTGTGGTCTGTTCACGCTCGATCTCGGCGATGCGCTTCGGCGACCAGTCGCTCGATTTCAGCGGGGTGCGGTCCAGAATCTCGGCGGCCTTGCGCGTGGTGAAATCTTCCAGCGTGGTCAGCAGCAGCGCTTGGCGCGCGGGCGGGGTGATCGTGCCCAGCCGGGCCTGCGCGCCCGCCTCGTGCTCGCTTGTGGAGCGCCGCCGGCGGCAGCGCCGCGCCGCGCTGGCCCAGACCTTGCTGAAGGCGCAGCAATACGCAACTGAACGAAGCATACC
>JAXHOA010000039.1:0-7208 GCA_034520035.1 Mycobacterium sp.
CGGTGCCTGCGCCGCCAGCCGCGAGGTCGGGGTTCCCAGTCTGGCGAGAAGTCCTCTTCGCTGAACGGGCGGTCCCAGCCCGAGACCCCGGAGGTGTGCCGGCGACAGACGCCGTTCCGGCTCACGTCCCGCTTCGCCTGCGGCCGCGGGCTCGGGCCAGTACGGTCGCGACCGGCGCATCGGGATCGAGCGCCCCGCGGTCGATCAGCATCAATGCGGCCAGGCACGTGTCCACCATTCGTCGTCGACCACACGTTGGTGATGGTGTCCGACTCCCACGGCAGGCGGCGCTCGGTGTCGCGATAGCCGCCCACAGAGGTCGACGGCGGTATGGCCGTCGATGTCGACCACGATGGACGCGCCGAGTTCGGCGCCGCTGTCGAGGTTGGCGGCGCAGCGTGTCGCGCACCGCTGCGAAGGCTCGGGGTCGCGGTGACCGTCAATCGCCATGTCGATGCACGCAGAACGCGGTGGACGGCGAGCTCGACGTAGCCGTCGGCGACGTCCTCGATGCTCAGGCGCTCGCCGCCGTCGTGGAACCAGTTGCTGATGCCGTTGAGCATGTCGGTCAGGGCGAACGACGCCAATCGGCGCGTCCGGGACCCGGTGAATTCGCCGCTGCGCATTCCGGCGGTGATCACGTCGCGGACGCGTCGTTGGTATCGGCGGCGGTAGTCCTCGATGACGGTGCGGTGCTCGAGGGGTGAACGAGGCGAGCTCGTGCAGGCCGACGATGTACTCGACCCGTCGACTGGGTTCAGATGCACCAGGTGCGCGCGCACCAGAGACGGACAGGCGCTCAGGTGGGGGTTCCGGCCGCGTCGAGCAGTGGCAGGTTCTCCTCGGCCGGTTCCTGCGTGACCGTCAGACAGATCGCGAACAGGATGTCTTCCTTCGAAGGGAAGTGGTGGTAGAGGCTGGCACCCTTTATACCGACGGCGTCCGGCGATGTCGCGCATGTCCGACGGTCGAGTAGCGCTCACGCGCAGATGTTGGCGGCATTGGCGACGATGTCGTCTCGTCGTTGGCCGCGTGCGGAGCTGGCGGGGTAAACGCGTGACCTCGGACGGCTGCGTCATACGGTTTCCTCGACCGCCGCCAGCAGCCGCAGTTCACGCTTGAGGATCTTGCCCTGCGGGTCGACGGGCAGTTCGGCCACGATGTGCACCGACTTCGGTGCCTTGTACGACGCCAACTCGGTGCGGCAGTACTCGATGATCGCGGCCGGGTCGGCGGTCACCCCGTCGCGCGCGATGACGAAGGCTTCAGTCGACGGCCTCGGCAGGCCAGTGCGGGACCAGGCACGCTCCGACGACGGCGGCTTCGCAGCACGTCCGGGTGCGTGTGGATGGTGCGTTCCACTTCCTGCGACGACACGTTCATCCCTCCCGACTTGATCATGTCCTTCATCCGATCGTAGAAGAACAGGTTGCCGTCGGCGTCGATTCGTACCATGTCGCCCGTGTGTACCCAGCCGTCTCGGAACACCTCGGCGGTGCGCTCGGGGTCCTTGAAGTAGCCGAGCATCACCGACGGAGTGCGGCAGAGCAATTCACCGATCTCGCTCTCGTTGCCCGCAGGGTCGACGACCTTGATCTCGAGGTGGGTGACGGGCTTGCCGATCCACGACGCGTCGCCGTCGGGAATGTCGTCGAGGCTCGAGAACCAGCCGACCGAGCCGAGCTGCGAGAGTTCGGACTGCCCCCAGTAGGTGCCCCAGATGGCCTCGGGTGCCGCGGCGGCCCAGGCGCTGATCGTGTGCGGTGACACCTGGCCACCGTAGGTGAGGCAGCGCCTGACCTGGCTCACGGTCTCGGGGCCGAACTGCGCATCACGGGCCAGGGCCAGGTAGAACGTGGGAGTCTGCGCGATGACGGAGATCTTCTCGGCGGCGATGATGCGCAGCGATTGAGCAGGATCGACCGTCGCGGGCAGCACGAGGGTGGCACCCATCAGCGTGAGGGTGGTCATGGAGCCGAGTCCGGCGATGGTGTGGAACGGCATGACGAACAGCCAGGTGTCCTCCGGTCCGGTGCGCAGGCCCCAGCTCCACGCGGGCGCGGTGGAGATGAGGAAGTTGCGGTGCGGGATCATCACGCCTTTGGGGGCCGCTTCGGTACCGGAGGTGTAGATGACCATCGCGACGTCGTTCTCGTCCATGTCGACGTCCGGTTCGGTGGACGGGGTGTTCGCCGTCAGTGCGGCGTATTCGGGGCCGAAGGTCACCAGGGTGGTGGTGTCCGGCTTCACCGAGGAGATGATCTCGGCGTAGCCCGGATCGGCCACCACCACAGTCGGTTCCGCATGTTCGAGTTGGTGCTTCACCTCGGGCGCGCGATACATCACGTTGATGCCGGTGAACGCCGCACCGGCCTTGAGGGTGCCGTAGTACGCCACCACCACGTCGACGCTGTTGCGAGCCATAGAGGCGACGCGGTCACCCGAGGTCACTCCGAGGTCGACCAGCAGGTTGGCGAACTGGTTTGCGCGAGAATCGAGTTCGCCGTAGGTCGTGACCTCACGGGTGCCGTCCGCCGCGTAGCTGATGAACGCGACCTTGTTCGGCTGCGTCCGCGCATGACGACGAAGCTGATCGCCGATGGTGGCGCGGCCGATGGGTGAGCGATGGTGGATGGCGGTACCGGGCACGGCGGACTCCTGAGGTCAGAACTGGGTCAGAGGGCGGGGGAGAGGGCAGCGGAGTCGAACATCGGCTGCGAGAACGTCTCTGCCGCAACGATCTGCTCCACCGGATCACGAGTGAGCCTGCGGGGGAACGACTTCTCGGGATACCCGACGGCGATGTGCGCGGCGGTGATGTAGTCGTCGGGGATGCCGAGCAGTTCGCGAATGGCGGGTTCCTCATGGCACAGCAGCGTCGTCACCGCGGTCGCGACGCCCTGGTCGCGCAGGCTCAGGCACAGGTTCTGCACGGTCGGGTAGATGGATGCGCCGCCGACGACGGAGAGTCGGCCGAGTTCGTGGTCGGTGGGGTGCAGTCCGTCCAGCGCGGCGCAGACGACCACGATGGCGGGCACCTCGTGGAGGTGGCGGGCGAAGTAGTCGGCGTCCTGCACGGTCTTGGGCAATGCGCCGACGGCGACCGTTCCGCCGGTGATGCCGGCGAAGTAGGCGTCCCACATCGGCAGGTAGAGGTCGGCGAGGGCCTGCTTGCGGGCGGCGTCGCGCACGACGATCCACCGCACGGGCTGACGGTTGCCGCCCTGCGGGCCGAAGCGGGCGACGTCGAACGCGGCCTTGAACACCTCGTCGGGAACAGGATCGCTGAGGTACCGCCTGCAGGTGCCGGTGGTGCGCATCGCCTCGGTGAGTTCCATGGGTGTTTCCCTTCGCCTGTCCGCTGTTAGGTAGTGCCATGAAGCATCGTGTGGCGTGGGCCACATTGTCAAGGGTTCCAATGCTGCGAATTTCAAGATCGCGAAACCCTTGCGTCATATTGCCTAACCGTGGTTAGTTGGGCTGTCGGAGTCGGATGGAGCAGCTCGCAACAGGAGGTACCGGTGTCCACAGACGCAGCAACGGCAGCGGAAACCGTGGGTCGGATCGATCGAGATCGGCTCTCGCGGGCTCTCACCGCAGCCAACCTGCCCACGCTGGTGGCGGTGCTCTACCAGCTGACCGGCGATCGCACGTGGCTCGCCGATCCATATCGCCCCACCCGCAGTCGGGGCATGGACAACAACGACACGGGCGGATTCGACGACGCCGTGGCCGACCGCATCCGATCTGCGGCGCTCGACGCGATCTGCGCGTTCCACGAGGGCACGCCCATGGCGGTGCCGTCGCCCGATTCGGAGCACCTGGTCGAGATGATCAGCGTGGCCGTCGGCGAGCAGGTTCCTCCCGAGTTCGGGGTCATGGTTGCCGAGGACATGGGCTTCACCGCCGCGGACACTCCGGTGGCTGCTCCGAACGATCTGTCGGTCATCGTGATCGGTGCCGGCGTCTCCGGGATGCTCGCCGCCATCAAGCTGCACGAGGCGGGCATCAGTCACACCGTGCTGGAGAAGAACTCCGACGTGGGCGGTGGCTGGTTCGAGAACACCTACCCCGGTGCCGGCGTCGACACCCCGAGCCACCTGTACTCCTACTCCTTCGCGCCGCGGGCCTGGAGCACGCACTTCGGCAAGCGCGACGAGGTGTGGGAGTACCTCAGCGATGTCGCGTCCGAACACGATCTGCGGCAACGCATTCGCTTCGACACCGAGGTGGCGACCGCCGAGTACGACGCGCAGCGACAGGGCTGGACCGTCACGACGGTCGGCGGCGAGATCGCTGACCGCCGACGTGGTGATCACCGCTACCGGTCAGCTCAATCGGCCGAAGGTGCCCCACATTCCCGGGCTGGAGTCGTTCGACGGCCCGATCTTCCACCGCGAATTGGCCGGCCGATCTGGATCTGACCGGCAAGCGCGTCGCCATCGTCGGAACCGGAGCCAGTGCCATGCAGGTGCTGCCGGCCATCGCGTCGACGGTGGGGCATGCGACGGTCTTTCAGCGTTCGCCGCAGTGGGTGTCGTCGAGTGACGTGTACTTCACCGAGATGGGCGACGACGCCAACTACCTGATGGATGTCGTTCCGCTGTATCGGCTTTGGTACCGGACCAGGCTCGCCTGGAACTTCAACGATCGAGTGCACAGCTCGCTGCAGGTCGATCCCGAATGGGAGCATCCGGCGCGCTCGATCAACCCGATGAACGACGCGCATCGACGCGTGTTCACCCGCTACATCGAAGCCGAGCTCGACGGCAGGCCGGATCTGATCGAGAAGTCTCTTCCCGATTACCCACCCTTCGGCAAGCGGATGCTGCTCGACAACGGCTGGTACGCCGCGCTCAAGCGCGACAACGTCACCCTCATCGCCGACGCCGTCTCGTCCATCACCTCGAACTCGGTTGTTGCGCGCGATGGTTCGGAGACCGAGGTCGACGTGGTGATCCTCGCGACGGGCTTCGAGACCCACAAGCTGTTGACGCCGATCGATGTGCGCGGACGATCGGGTGAGTCCATTCGCGATATCTGGGGCCCGGAGGATGCGCACGCGTACCTCGGTATCACCGTTCCCGACTTCCCGAACTTCTTCATCACCTGCGGTCCCGGAACGGTGTTGGGCCACGGGGGTAGCTACATCACCATCGCCGAATGCCAGGTGCGCTACATCGTCGATGTGCTGATCGACATGGTGGACAAGCGAATCGGAGCCATCGAGTGCAAGGCCGACGTGGAAGCGGAGTACGTCCGCAAGCACGACGAGGCGCACGCGAAGATGATCTGGTCGCACGGCGGCATGGACAACTGGTACCGCAACGACGCCGGACGCGTGGTCTCGACGTTGCCGTGGCGCATCGTCGACTACTGGGAGATGACGCGGCGGGCCGATCTGGACGACTTCGTCATGGAGCCTCGACGGGATGAGGCTCGCTGATCAGTTGGAGGTCGCCTGCTGCATCGACAGCACGAATCCGTGACCGTCGCCCGCATCGCAGATCATGGCCTCGACTCGGGAGTAGCAGGTGTAGCCGATGATGCGAAATGGATGTGTTGTAGTCCAGCGATTGCGCGTTCTCGACCCCGAAAGCGCCTTGGTTGAAGCACATCGGCGTCACCTTGCCCGGGTCGAGGAAGAAGCCCTTGCTCATTTCGTCCGCTGAGAAGGGCGGTTTGTCGCAGTCGGCACCGTCGGGTACCGGTGCGTCCGTGGCTTGGCAGCCGGACGAGAAATCGGTGGAGCCGAGCTTGCAGTAGATGTTGCCCGACGGCGACTTCCAGCCGACTTCGTTGTTGATCGCGGCATATCGTGCCGGGTCGACGGGAGTGATCGGCGCGGAGTCGATCGATGGTGTCGGTGCAGAACCGGATTGGGGCTCGGTGCCGCTCGTTGATTGGGTTGGCGACGGTTGTGCTGCTGCGTCGGCGGATGTCGTTGGGACACCCACGACCACCGTGGGAATGACCGACGGCATCGCGTCCGTCGGTGCGGACGGATTGCTACATCCACCGAGGATGCAGTCCGGCACACGCGGCGGCCGCGGAAATGATACTGGTGCAGAATCCTGTTCGCGCGCCATCAGTTCGACGTCGCTTGCTGCATCGACAACACGAACCCGTGTCCGCCACCGGCGTCGCAGATCATCGCCTCGACGCGAGAAAAGCACGTGAACCCATTGAAGGTGATGGATGTGTTGTATTCCAACGGTTGTGCGATTCCTCGGCACCGAACACTCCTTGGTTGAAGCATGTGGGAGTCACTTTGCCGGGTTCGAGGTAGAAGCCCGTTGGACAACATGTCCACGGTGAAGGTCGGGTTCGGGGCACAGTCGGCACTCGGCACCGTCGGGAACGGGTGCGCTGGACCGATTGGCAACCGGACGAGAATAACCCGTTGCCGATTTTGCAATAGATGTTGCCCGACGGCGACTTCCACCCGACCTGGTCGCCGTACGCGCTGTATCGGGCTGGGTCCACAGGGGTGATGGGTGCGGTGTTGCTCGCGGGATTGGAAGCCGTTGCACGGGTCCCGGCCGGGGTTTCGGCTGATTCGACAGAAGCCTCGCTACCGGTCGCGGACGGTGCCGCGATGGTCACCTGCGGAGGCGCGGGTATCTGCGCGGCGTGCTGGTCGTGGGAGCCGGGTCGGCGGCGGGTGGATCCTGGTTTCCGCAGGCCGTCAGCGCAGCTGTGGTGAGTACTGCGGCGAGCGCGAGTGTGCGGACCATCGAGAACTCCTTCATCAGAATGCGAGGTTGACGTCGCGGGAGATCATGAAGCCCCGGTCGCCGTCGTAGCAGGTGACGCCGGCTTCGGTGGAGCGACAGAAGGTGCCCGTCACTCCGATGATCTGGCCGTATTCCAAGACTTCGAGGGCGTTCAGGTCCGCCGACGAAGATGCCCTGATTGGTGCAGATCTGTTCGACGGTCCCGTCCTGGCGAATCTGCACCCCGTAGGTGTTGTTCTCGGTGTTGAGGCACTCTCGGCCGGTGTTGCCCGGCACCGAGTACCTCACCTGGCAGCCCACGATGGTCCCGGGCGCATTGGAGGAGTTGAATCCGCAGAACACGTTCCCGCTGGGGGACCGAAGAATACTGTCCGCCGGCTTGCTCGAAATCGCGTGCATCGACCTTGACGTCGTCGCGGTTCGGGGCGGGCGGCACGGCTGCTGTGCCCTCGGCAGTGGGTGTTGCTTGTG
>JAXHOA010000063.1:0-14437 GCA_034520035.1 Mycobacterium sp.
GCGCCGCGTACGTCATGTCCTTGTCTTTGCACTCGTCCACCGGCGCCTTGACTTCGTCGAAGCGCGGGTCCGAGAAGCTCAGCGACATCGAGCCGGAGAAATCCTCGATCGGGGACAGTTCGGCGAGTACTTCCTCCAAGCCTCCGACCGGGTTCACGTCGCCGCGGTCGACCGCCTTCGTCCGCCACCGGTCCGAACCGACCAGCCACTCGAAAGAGTCGGTCTGAACGTCAAGGAGCCCCGGAACCTCGAGAGGCTCACGGAGCTTGGCGAAGGAAATTCGGTTCGGCGCTCCCGGAACGGAGCTATTAGTGGAATCTGACTTGCTCTGGCTCGAGACTGCCAAGATGCACCCTTCCAGCTATATCTGCATCGGTTTGGCTGGCTCTCAAGCCCGAGTCTTCGATGAACCACGGCACGCGTCTAGATCGCTGAGCAGGGCTCAGGCTAGGTCACGATGTCAGGTGCAGTGAAGGGTGGGCAGGATGCAGCCAGCGCAACGTCCGATACTAGCGCAAGACGGCGCATTCCTCAACCACCGCATGTGGGAGGTGAACCGGGCGCTGGCTGGCGACTCGATCTTGTTCAACCCCTCCTACATTGCTGAAAAACAGACTGGCCCGTTTGCCGCCTTCCGTCAAGAGATAGAGCCGTGTCGGCTGTGGATTTTCCGCCCACGAGCAGTGATCCAGCGCTAGCGGCTACGCAATGTCACTCTGTCGGCGCCGCCATGGATATATAGGCACGGCGGCGCTGTCGGAGCGACATTGCGATCGCTCGGCAGCCCGCAGGCAACAAAAAACCGCCCGAGCCGAGGCTCGGGCGGTTTCTCGCGGGCTGGAAGTGCTATTGATTGGCGACGGGGATGGACGTCGTCGGGGTGTCGTCCTCGTGGTGCGGGCGCACGACGTGACCGGGCTCGTGCGCCTGGTACTTGTGCGTGCCTTCGAGGTCGTCGCGGATGGCTTCCTGGGCGGCCGGGGGCAGGGTGTGCAGGATTTCGCGCACCCGGGCCTGCCGACGACCCACAGCCTTGCGCTCGGGCATACCGGGAGTGGCCATCAGCTGCGGCGGCACACCCTCGATCTCCTCGACACCACCGTCATGCTGACCGGCCTCCATCATGGCCTGCTCGGCCGCGGCGGTGGCCTCGTCCTTCTCCTCCGACATACCGATCGGCCCGATACGCCGACCGTTGAGGAACTGCTTCACGACGGGCTCTTCGCTGGTCAGCAGCACCTCGCGGGGCCCGAACATGACCAGCTTCTTGCGGAACAGCATGCCGATGTTGTCGGGCACCGTTCGGGCGATGTTGATGTTGTGCGTCACGATCAGCACCGTCGCGTCGATCTGGGCGTTGATATCGATCAACAGCTGCGACAGGTACGCGGTACGCACCGGATCCAGACCGGAGTCCGGCTCATCGCACAGGATGATCTTGGGGTCGAGCACCAGGGCGCGGGCCAGGCCGGCGCGCTTGCGCATACCGCCGGAGATCTCACCGGGGAACTTGTGCCCGTCATTGGGCATACCGACGAGCTCGAGCTTTTCCATCACGATATTGCGGATCTCGGACTCGGACTTCTTGGTGTGCTCGCGCAGCGGGAAGGCCGTGTTGTCGTAAATGTTCATCGACCCGAACAGGGCGCCGTCCTGGAACAGCACACCGAACAGGGTGCGGATCTCGTAGAGCTCCTTGGCCGAGCACTCCAGGATGTTGGTGCCGTCGATGACGATCGAGCCGCGCTCCGGCCGCAACAGGCCGATCAGCGACTTCAGGAACACCGACTTACCGGTACCCGACGGGCCCAGCAACACGCTGACTTCACCCTCGGGAACCGTCAACGTGACGTCTTCCCAGATCTTCGACGACCCGAAAGACTTACTCAGTCCGGTCACGTCGATTTGGACGCCCATACAGGTTCCTTCCGCTCACAGCACCACCGCGCCACCTGCTGCACCCGCCTGTGGCTTGAGTCACTGTAACCTACACAGGTTTTCAGCAACGTCGAACCGCACACTGGATGGCCCCGCAGACGACTGTGGGCCGGGTCGAATTCGACCCGGCCCACAGTGCGCAGAGAACTACTTGACGGTGACCGATGCGCCGGCGGCCTCGAGCTTGGCCTTGGCTTCCTCGGCGGCCTCCTTGTTGACCTTCTCCAGCAGCGGCTTGGGAGCGCTGTCGACGAGGTCCTTGGCTTCCTTGAGGCCCAGGCCGGAAACGATCTCGCGGACGACCTTGATGACGCCGATCTTCTTCTCGCCGGCACCTTCCAGGATGACGTCGAATTCGCTCTGCTCTTCGGCGGCCTCGGCGGGCGCGCCACCGGCGGCGGGGCCGGCGGCAACGGCGACGGGAGCGGCGGCGGTGACGTCGAAGGTCTCTTCGAACTGCTTCACGAACTCAGAGAGCTCGAGCAGGGTCATTTCCTTGAACGCGTCGAGCAGTTCGTCGGTGGACAGCTTTGCCATGGTGATTCCTTATCTCTAATGGGTGGTGGGTTGCTTATGCGGCGTCGGTGTTTTCCGAGCCGGCTTTCTTCTCTTGCAGAGCTGCAGCCAGGCGGGCGATCTGCGACGCGGGCGCCACGAACAGCGCTGCGGCCTGGGACTGCTTCGCCTTCATCGCGCCGGCCAGCTTGGACAGCAGGACCTCACGCGATTCCAGATCGGCGATGCGCTCGACTTCGCCCACGGACAGCGCACGGCCGTCCATGTAGCCGCCCTTGACGACCAACGCCTTGTTGTCCTTGGCGAACTTCTTGATCGCCTTGGCGGCGTCGACGGGCTCACCGCTGATGAACGCGATGGCGGTCGGACCGGTGAACAGGTCATCGAGACCCTCCACGCCGGCCTCGGCCGCTGCACGCTTCACCAGGGTGTTCTTGGCGACGGTGTAGGTCACACCGTCACCCAGCGACCTGCGCAGCTCGGCAAGGTTGGACACCTTCAGGCCGCGGTACTCGGTGACGACGGTGGCCGTCGCCTCCTTGAACTTCTCGGCGATGTCGGCGACCGCGGTGGCCTTTTCAGCCTTGGCCATGCTTGCCTCCTCGTAATGGTTGGGACGTCCACCAACCATCGGGCGCAAAGGGCCGAGAAACGACGAACGCCCCGACACAGACAGGTCGGGGCGCGCAATAATGCTCTACCTCGTCCTCCTGCGTGGGCCGCCCGGGTGATCCCGGGACCTTCAACCGATTGCTCGGTGACCGACGGTCTTCGGTGGAACGCGGAAAGAATAGCCTGCCGCAGCCCGATCGGCCAAAACGAGGCGGCGCGCGCGGAACCGCGTAGGTTCGACGGTGACACCCAGTGACCTTGGTTGAGGAGCGAAATCGATGAGTCTGTACGCGGTAGTTGATCCGGCGACCGGCGATGTGGTGAAGGAGTATCCCACCGCCACCGACGAGCAGATCGAGGCGGCGGTGTCGGCGGCGGCCAAGGCGTTCAAGGAGTGGTCGAAGACCACGACGGTCGCCCAGCGTGCCGAGTTGATCCGCAAGGTCGCCGCCCTGCACAACGAGCGCAAGGACGAACTGGCCAAGATCATCCAGCGCGAGATGGGCAAGCCGCTGGACCAGTCGATCGGCGAGGTCGAGTTCAGCGCCTCGATCTATGAGTTCTACGCCGACAACGCCGAGAAATTTCTCGCCGACGAGCCGATCGGCCTGCTCGACGGCGAGGGCAGCGCACTGATCCGGCGCGGCCCGGTCGGGGTGCTGCTGGGCATCATGCCGTGGAACTACCCCTACTACCAGGTGGCCCGCTTCGCCGGCCCGAACCTGGTGCTGGGCAACACCATCGTGCTCAAACACGCACCGCAGTGCCCCGAATCCGCCGCGGCGCTGGCCCAGATCTTCACCGACGCCGGCTATCCCGAGGGCGCCTACGTCAACGTCTACGCCACCAACGAGCAGATCGCCGACGCCATCGCCGACCCCCGCATCCAGGGGGTGTCGCTGACCGGTTCGGAGCGCGCCGGCGCCGCGGTCGCCGAGATCGCCGGACGCAACCTGAAGAAGGTCGTGCTGGAACTCGGCGGCTCCGATCCGTTCATCCTGCTGTCCTCCGACGACCTGGACGCCGCGATCGAGGCGGCCGTGGACGGACGCTTCGAGAACACCGGGCAGGCCTGCAACGCGGCCAAGCGGATCATCGTCGCCGAGGGCGTGTACGACGAGTTCCTCGACAAGTTCACCGCCAAGGTGCTGGCCAAGGCCGACGGGCTGGCCCCGCTGTCCTCAGTGGCCGCCGCCGAGCGCCTGGCCGAGCAGGTCCAGCGTGCCGTGGATGCCGGCGCCTCACTGACCGCAGAGGGTGAGCGCAACGGGGCGTTCTTCCCGCCCGGGGTGCTGACCGGGTTGTCCCCGGATTCGCCGGCGGCCAAGGAGGAACTGTTCGGACCGGTGGCCACCGTCTACAAGGTCGCCGACGAGGACGCCGCGGTCGAGCTGGCCAACGACACCCCGTTCGGGCTGGGCTCCTACGTCTTCACCACCGACCCCGAGCAGGCCAAACGCGTCGCCGACAAGATCGAGGCCGGCATGGTGTTCGTCAACGCCGTCGGCGCCGAGGGCGCGGAACTGCCCTTCGGTGGCGTGAAGCGTTCCGGCTTCGGCCGCGAACTCGGCCGCTTCGGCATCGACGAGTTCGTGAACAAGAAACTCATCCGCATCGCCAAGTAGGTCACCGCACCAGGGCGGCGGCGCCGACCAGTCCGGCGTCGCCCCCGAGGTCGGCGGGCACCACCCGCAGATCGCGGATGAACGTCAACCCGGTGTGGCGCGTCAGCGCCGCACGCAGCGGGCCGAACAGCACCTCGCCGGCGTTGGCCACCCCGCCGCCGATCACCACCAGATCGAGATCGCAGACCGCCGCCGTGGAGGCGATCACCGCGGCCAGCGCCGTGGTCCCCCGCCGGAACGCCGCCAGCGCGACCGCATCGCCGGCCGTGGCTGACGCCGCAAGGTCCTTGGCGTCTGCACCGGTCCAGCCCTGCTGCTGCGCCCACCGCGTCATCCGCGGACCCGATGCGAGCGTCTCCACGCAGCCGTGCCCGCCGCACACGCAGGGCTCTCCGTCGGCGTCGGCGACCATGTGACCGACGTGCCCGGCGTTGCCGGTGCGCCCGTCATAGGGGACGCCGTCGAGCACCAGTCCGCCGCCGATCCCGGTGGACACCACCATGCCGAGCAGGAACTGCGCTCCCCGGCCGGCCCCGCGCCAGTGTTCGCCGAGCGCCATGCACAGCCCGTCACCGCCGAGCCGCACCGGCAGACCGGTCAGCTCCGCGACCCGCGCGACGATCGGAAAGTCCTGCCAGACAGCGATATTGACCGGGCTGATGGTGCCGGCATGAAGCGCCACCGGACCGGCCGAAGCGATGCCCACCGCACGCACAGGCGCCACCGACCGTGCCTGCCCGATCAGATCCGCGGTCACCCGCCAGGCGGCCTCGGCGGAGTCCCGCGGGGTGGGCAGCTGGAACCGCTGCAGCACGGTGCCCTCGTCGTCGACGATGCCCACGGCGATCTTGGTGCCGCCGATGTCGAGCGCCAAAACAGCCATCAGTGCTTGTGGGTGTTGTCGGGCTGACGTGGATCACCGGGATGCTCGTAGCCGGGCGCGAGCTCGACGAGTTCGGCGCACCGCGCGTCGAGCCACAGCCGGAAGGCCCGGCGCCGCGCCGCGGCACCGAGATGTGCGGCGATCAGCGGCCGCGCCCGGGCGAAGTCCACCACGCCGGTCCGGCGGGGCGCGAACCGGCCGGGGTTGCGGCGGTGGTAGGCGACGATGTCGATATCGGTCACGCCCACCCCGGAGGTGACGCGGGCGAACGCGGCCCGGCCCGCCTCGGTGGCCAGCACCGCCGCGGCGATGCTGCCGATCTCCAACCGCGCGGCCATGTCCGGCAGCACGTCCTGGAGATCCGGAATCTGTTCGGCACCAGAGTTTTCCAGCGCCACCACCCGTTCCGCGGTCACCAGCTGGGTGAGCCAGCGCCGCAGCTGACGGCCCTCACTGGTGCCCGGGCGCGGCAGTGCCGAGGCCATGTTGCCGGCCCGCAGCAGGCGTTCCCGTTCGTCGATCTCGGCGACGGTCACCACCTGGCCGGCGACCAGTGCCGCGGTCACGTGACCACCACCGGCACCGCCGGCGAGTAGACGAGGTTCCCGGCGCAGGCCACCCGGATCAGCGCCCACCACGTTCCCGGCTGCACCCACGGCGGCGGCGCGACCTCGAAGTCGATCCGCGCGGTCCCGCCGGCGGGCAGGTCGGCCCCGGTTGCCGCCGGGCCCAACCACTCCCAGGTCCCCCACGGGCTGATCAGGTGGGCCTCGGCCGCCAGGTCGGCGCGCGCATCGGTGCCGACGGTGACACCGAGGCGAGCCGTCTGGCCCGCGCGCACCCGCACCTCGGACGGGCCGGCCACCAGCCGCAGTATCTCGGCATGCCCGGCGTCCCCCACCCGGACGGTGCAGACATCCTCGACGACCTGGCGCCAGGACGGCGGCAGCCCGCCGCGCCCGTTGAGAGCCAGTTCGACCCGGATCGGATACAGCCCCGGCGGCTGCCCGGCCGGTATCGCGACGGTGGCGTCGGTGTCCAGGTAGTCCCCCGGCGGCAGCACGAACGGCAGCTCCGCAGTCGCGGCGTTCCAGCCGGGCGGGCAGATCAGCCTGACCAGACCGTGGACCGGGGCATCGGTGCAGTCGCTGGCCACGGTGAGTCGCAGGCGCACCTGCTCGCCGGCTTCGGCCTGCAGCTGGTGCGGATGCAGGTGGGCGACGGCGGGCAGTCCGCCCAACGGCGCGGGGCCGCGGTTGTGCAGCCAGTACCGGGCATACAACGGTTGTGCCGCTTCGGCTTCCGGTGCGAGTTGCTCGTTGTCGGCGTTGAGGATCTTGACCGCATCCAGGTGGGTCAGCATGGTGGCGATCTGATAGCCGTGCAGGGTGAATCCGGCGCTGCGGTCCAGGCGGCGCTCCAGCAGATCGGCCGGGACCAGCGGGGCGACCGCGCTCAGGCCGGAGCGGACCACGAATTGGGTGGTGCGTCCGTGTGTTTCGACGATGCGCAGGGCCACCGAGGCCGGATCGACGGTGGCGGTGCTGCCCGCCGCGATGGGGTTGCCCGCGGCCTTGAGCGCACCGAGTTGCACTCCCCCGCCGGCGGAGTCGACATCGAGCAGCGCCCCGTGCGAGGGCAGCCCGTCGGTTCCGGCCCGGCGGTTGAGCACCGCGAGCAGCGGGTGCGAGAACGCGGCACTGCGGCTGGGGATCTCGCTGTCGCGCCAGTCGCCCTCGTCGGCGACGATGGCGTAGTCGAAGGTGTGTGTCCAGTGCTGGAGTTGGAAATTCGAGCCGTCAGGGGTGGTGCGCCGCGGCGGGTCGATCCAGGTGCCCGACGGCCACCCGGTACAGGACCGCATCAGCGAGGTGTGCAAGGTGCCGTCGGGTTCCACGGCGAAGCCGGGCACCCCCCGGTTCAGCAGCGCCACCGTGGCCGGCTCGAACGGTTCCACGCCGCCGTCGGGGTGCTGACGCACCGAGATCTCCGCGTCGCCGATCTCGTCGATGAGTGCCTCGACACCGCCGACGACGATGAGCACCGGCAGCGCCCGCGACCCCTTCAGATCGGCGCCGGGAACCCACTCGTGGGCCAGCGTGGCCGCCGCGGGCACCCACACCCGCGCGGCGCCGGTGGCGCCGATCTGGCGGTCCAGTTCGGCGCGGTACTCCGGCGCGGTATCCAATACTTCTGCGGCAAAAGCATTCTCGTCGGGATGGCCGATGACGATGCGCACATCGGGCAGGTTCGAATCCACCGCGAGGTCGCCGTAGCGCGGGTGGCCGGCGACGCTGCAGGTGGCGGTGACCCCGGCGCGCACCAGCGCGACCATCAGCGCGCGTTCGTCGAACGATGCGTCGGGGGTGACGACCTCGGCGACCGAGACCGCGCGCACCCCGGCCCCGATCCGCACGCGCAGCATGGAGGACAGCCCGAACCAGCCGTAGGCCGGGTTGTCCAGGGTGTGCGGGTGCTCCGCGGTGTCCACGGCGTCCGGGGAACCGTGCCGGTGCAGCAGCCCGAAGCCGCGTCCGATGACGGCGTCACCGACCTCGCTGACCGGCATGGCCCCAGGTACCGGGCACGGCCAGCGCAGGCGCAACAGCTTGTCGGCGCCGGTGAATTCGTCGATGGTGGTGCGGCATTCGACGCGGTCGATGCCGTCCCACAGGGTGAGGGTCTGGGTGTAGCGCAACACGTCGGCGATCCGCCCGGTGATCACCAGCCGTTCCCCCAGCGCGCTGCGGTGGGCCTGCACCGTCGCCGGAAACTCCGAGGAACCCACCACCGGCCCCTTGGGCAGCAGATGCCAGGGCCCCTCGCCTGCCTGCGGGTGCGCCGAATACTCGTCGTAGACGGCCAGTTCGTTGCCGACCCGGCCGTCGGCGATGAGCTCGCGGCCGTCGGCGACCAGGGAGCTGACCCCGCCGCCGCGGGCCGGGTCGACGGTCAGCGTGTAGTGCGCGTTCGCGATGGTCGCGCCGTCGATCTGCTGCCAGCGTGAGCCGTCGGTATCGTCGTCCCACTGGTAGCCCTGCCAGCCCAGCGAACCGATATCGTCGACCCGCCACGTGACGGTGTGGTCCTCGATCAGCGTGGGCAGGGCGGTGCCGTTCATATCGCGCACCACGCCGGAGAACGGTTCGTCCAGGTGTGCGGTCACCATGTCGGTGCGCCCGTGCGCCAGCGGATTCCACACCACCACAGCGGAATCCACTGCGCCGGTGAGCAGCCGTAGCGCATTGTCGCGGGCGGTGCGCCCGATCTCCCAGGCGTCGCGCCAGCCCGTCAGCAGGTCGAGGTACACCTGGTCGGATTCCGAGCCGGTGATGGCGTCATGGTGGGCGCCGTAGGCCAGCTGCACCCAGGCCTTGGCCAGCGCCGCCTGCGGATAGGTTGCGCCGCCGAGCAATCCGGCGAACACGGCGAACCGTTCGGCCTCCAGCACCGCGTTCTCGGCGGCCCGGTTGGCCTGCTTGGTGTCGATGTAGGAGACATCCTTGCCGGTGTAGATCGGGTTCATGTCGCGGGTCTGCACCGACGCCCGGGCCCCGCGGGTGTCCAGTTCGGTGCGCACCGCGGCGAAGAACTCGCGTGGCAGCGCGCAGACGAACCGCGGCCAGGTGTAGCGGCTGTTCCAGTCGCGGTGAATCTCGGTGACCCACTTGTTGGGTGGGGTGTAGTCGGTTCCGACGGGCAGCAGCACGTTACGGGTCAGCGCCACCTGCTTCAGCCCGGCGAACAGCTTGTAGGTCTCGGCCTCGGCGTCGGCCAGCGACGCCGCCGAATCCATCCACCAGCCGCCCGCGTAGTGCGCGGGCATGTAATGCGTCAGCAGTCCCCGGCCCGACGGTGCCGTCCACTCGAACTCGCTGGCGAACTGCATGCGGGTCGGGTCGCCGTCGCCGGCCATCGGGCCCCACTGATGGTGCGGCCCGCGCGCCCACGAACTGGAGGTCAGCCCGGCGTCGGCGGCCATCCCGGGGAACTGCGGGTCGTGCCCGAACACGTCGAGCTGCCAGGCGGTGGCCGGGTCGCCACCCAGCACGTCCCGTTGAAAACCGATGCCGTGCACGAAGTTCCGGATCGCCGTCTCGGGGCTGGTGAGGTTGGTGTTGGGCTCGTTGTAGGTGCCGCCCATGATCTCGATGCGACCCTCGCCGATCAGCCGGCGCAGGTCGGTGCGTTCCTCGGGGTGGGTGTCCCAGAACGGTTTGAGGTAGTCGACCTCGGCGAGCACGAACTTGTAGTCGGGGTCGCGGCGCGCCATTTCCAGGTGGGCGGTGACGAGTTCGAACGCGTTGGTCTGCCGGCAGGCGCCGGGCGGGTCCTCGGTCCAGACGCTGGTGTAGGCGGCCTGGGTGTTCCACCACACCGGGTCGTAGTGGAAGTGGCTGATCATGTGCATGGTCCAGCCGGGTTCGGCGTCGGTGAACGTGAAGGCCGTATTGCCGATGGCGGCCTCGCGTCGCCGGCCGGGCTCGGGATCGGTGACGGTCATCGGCACCTCGACCGTGGTCGCATCCGGGCTGGCGACGGCCTCGCCCTCGATGCCGGTGCCCGTCACCCGCACCGGGGTGGGCGCCGCGCAGTCGGTGTAGGTGATGCGGACCAGTTGTACCGGTGCGTCGGGTGGTCCGACGAACAGGTCCGTCGACTCCGCTCCCGTGACGCGCATCCTGGCACCCTACGTTCGGGCGCCCGCCCTCCGGAGCCGTTCGGCGGCGGTTCGCACCGCGTCGGCCACCTCGACGGGCTCGAGCACCTCGAAATCGCAGCCCGGCATGGCCAGGTAGAGCGCCATCACGTCCGGGTCATCGGCGCCGGTGGTCAGGATGCACGTGTCGGGTCCGTCCGCTTCGATGTGCACCGATGCCGACGAGAAGGTCTGCGCCACAACATCGCGGGCGGCGAAGTACCGCACGCGCGCCACATACCGGTACGGCGAGCTGGTGATGGCGCGCTGCACGTACTGCGCCGCATCGGGGGCGTCGCGGGGTGTGAAGGTGCTGCCCAGCGCCCGGACGTCGGCCATCCGGTCCAGGCGCAGGCTGCGCCAGTCCTGTTTGTCGCGGTCATAGGACAGCAGGTACCAGCGCCGGCCGGTGGTGACCAGCTGGTAGGGCTCCAACCGGCGTGCGGTGGCGTTGCCCCGGATATCGGTGTAGCCGGTGTTGACGTGCTCGTGGTCGCGGCAGGCCCGCGCCAGGGTCATCAGCACCTCGGGGTCCACCGGCACGTCCCTACTGGTCGGGGTGAGCGTCACCGTGGTCTCGTGGACGGCGGCGACCTGCGAGCGCAACCGCGCCGGCATCACCTGGTCCAGCTTGGACAGCGCGCGCAACGCCGACTCGCCCACCCCGGCGACGCTGCCGCCGGCGGCCAGCCGCAGGCAGACCGCCATCGCCACGGCCTCCTCGGGGTCCAGCAGCAGCGGTGGCAGCGCCGCGCCGGCGCCCAGTTGGTAGCCCCCGCCGTGACCCGTGCTGGCGTGCACCGGGTACCCGAGGTCACGCAGCCGTTCGACATCGCGGCGCACGCTGCGGGTGGTGACCGCCAGGCGCTCGGCCAGTTCCTCGGAGGTCCACACCCGCCGGGACTGCAGGAGGCCGAGCAGCTGCAGGACGCGTGCGGTGGTTTCGGACATGTCCACAGTCTGCCGAACTTTTAGGACAGAACCTGTCCTAAAGGGGTGTCAGAGTGAACTCGTGAACACCGACCTACTCGCCGACCAACTGGATTTCCACTGGTCCCACCAGCTGCGGCCCCGGCTGGACGGCCTCTCCGATGAGGAGTACTTCTGGCAGCCGGTGCCCGACTGCTGGACCGTGCATCGCGTCCGGAGGGCAGGAGCGAAGCGACCCGGGAATGTGGCAGCCGGCGTCGACTTCGTCTTTCCCGAGCCCACGCCCACGCCGTTCACCACCATCGCCTGGCGACTGGCGCACGTGATCATCGGCGTCTTCGCGATGCGCAACCACTCGCACTTCGGCGGCCCCGCCGCGGACTATGAGACCTGGCCCTACGCCACCGACGCCGCGACCGCGCTGGCGCAGTTGGACACCGAATACCAGCGGTGGACGGCCGGGGTGCGTGCGCTCTCCGATGACGATCTGGACCGCCCGTGCGGACCGGCCGAGGGCCCGTACGCCGATGAACCGATGTCCGTGCTGGTGCTGCACATCAACCGTGAGGTCATCCATCACGGCGCCGAAATCGCTCTGCTCCGAGATCTGTACACCCATATGAAGGAGAACTGACATGCCCGCAATGCCCCCGCCGATCGCCGATGAGCGTGCCGGCCTCAAGGAGTACGTCGCCGCCCAGCAGTATGCGTTCCGCGCCATCGCCTTCGGGCTCACCGATGAGCAGGCGCGTTCCGCGCCGTCGGTCAGCTCACTGTCGATCGGCGGGCTGATCAAGCACGTCACGTCGTGCCAGGCCGGGTGGATGGAGCGGGTGGCGGCCGCCCCGGACATGACCGAGAGCGACAAGCGGCCGATGGAGGAGCAGGCCGCCGACTACGGCGACGAGTTCGTGATGGGCGAGGACGAGACGCTGGCGCAGGTACTGGCCGCGTTCGACGAGCAGAACGCCGAGACCATCCGTCTGATCGAGACGACGGATCTCGGTGCGGCCGTGCCGATTCCGCAGCACGTGCCGTGGTTTCCGAAGGACGTGCCGGCGTGGTCGGTGCGCTGGGTGATCTTCCACATCATCGAGGAGCTGGCGCGCCACGCCGGCCAGGGCGACATCATCCGGGAGAGCATCGACGGCGCGACGCTGTATGAACTGCTGGCCGGTATCGAGGGGTGGCCGGAGACAGAATGGCTCAAGCCGTTCACGCCGTCGTCGTAGGCCCTTCTGCCGCCCGGACGAACGCTGTCAGCTCAACAACAAATCTGTCCAGCTCCCGCAGATCCTCCAGTCGGCTGACGACGATGTCGTCTCGCACCTCGACATAGTCGTGCACCAGGACGTTGCGGAAACCGATCGCCTGCCGCATCCGGCCTGCCAGTTCGGGCGCGAGTACCCCATGACTGCCCAGCAGTCTCATCGCGTCGCCGTTGTCGGCCGGTGGTCCCCACCCTTCGGAGGCGCACAGATGCTGCGCGACGTCCAGGCACGCCTCGATCACCGTGACAAACGTGTACTTGACTCCGCGCAGCCACATCGGGTCGGCACGCCGCGCAGCCTCGGCCCGGGCCTCGCGCCTCAACACAGCCAGATCGTCGGTGACGGACCGCAGGAGGCGCAGAACCCGCGTTCTATCCACCACGGCGGTGCAGAACCGTTTCCGCGAATTCGCTGTGGGCTCGTTGCATCCGGGGCAGCTCGTCGAAGTAGACCTTGCGTGTCGTGGCTTCCCACCGCACACGGACCGAAGGGTCCGAGTCGAACAGCAAGACACCGCTGACGGCGATCCGCCCACATAGTTCCAGCGGCGCATCGTTGAGTACAACGAGATCCACCCTTGGCGGCAGCAACACTTCGAAAGACTTTGGCGCAGCGCCGGGAAAGTACGCGGCGATATCGACATCGGCGTCCGGGGCGGCTGTTCCGGCGGCGCGGCTGCCGTGCAGATAGGCGAACACCGCGCCGAGACTCCGCAGCGTTTCCACCGCGTCCTCGATCCGCCGCTCCACTTGATCCACCAGCCGATTGTCCCACGATGCGATCACGATGACGGCTCGGCGCGAATTCTCAGCCGAAGAATGCCAAGGCCGCGGTGACGACGACGTCGAGGTCGTCGCCCAGCGCGCCGGAGAGCCACTGCTGGGCCAACTCGGCCATCGCCCCGGTGTAGAGCGCGGCGCCGATGCGCGTCGCGACCGGATTCGAGCCCGGGTGCAGCCGCGAACCCTCCTCCAGCACCGCGGCCAGCAACGCGTCCTGCAGCGCCGCCCGGCGCGCGGCCAGCACCGGGTTCGCGCGGGCATCGGTGAACAGCACCCGGCCCCGCCTGGGGTCGGCGGAGCTGAAGCCGAGCACCGCCGCCATCCCGGCCCGGGTGCGCGCGGTCGGTGATTCGCCGACCGCGGCGATCGCCGCGTCGACCTCGACCGCGAGCTCGGCGGACACCTTGTCGAACACCGCACCCAGCAGCGCGTCGGTGTCGGCGAAACTCTCGTAGAAGTAGCGGGTGTTCAAGCCGCAGGCCCGGCAGACCGAGCGCACCGTCAGCGCGGCCTCACCGCCGTCGCCGAACAATGCGTAGGCCGCATCGATCAGGAGGCCACGCCGCTCGGCGCGCCGGTCATCGAGTGGCACGCCCGCCCACCGCGTCGGCATCGACATGCATGCAGCCTACGTCTGGTCACACCCGTGACCAAAATGTATTCTGGCTACAGATGTGACCAGAAAGACGTGACCAGAGATTAGGGGCTCGACGTGGACATGCCGCACCAGGCGCTCGAGCAGATGCTGCAGCGCAAGTTCGACCAGGACATCCGCAAGCACTACTTCCGCGGCATGGAGTTCGCCGAACCGGCGGGCGATCCGGGCTGGTTCGGGCCGGGCAGCGCGGTCTGGCACGTGCACTCCCACACCGAGGCGCTGATCTTCGGGCTGCGGTACGCGGCCTACATCGAGCGCCTCGACCCGTCCATCTACTGGATGGGCACTGCACCATTGCTGGTTGGTGAGAACGCGATGACCAGGGCAACGCGATCCCGGTCATCGACCCCAAGGGCGCCGCGGTGCGGCTCGGGCATTCCATCGCGTTCTTCATCGGCACCGCGTACGGCAACACCGAGACCGCCGAGCGGATGGCCAAGATCGTGCGCTCGATGCACCACACCATAGGGCACCCGCCCCGTCGGCGCGGTCTATGACGCCGACGATCCAGCAATACGTAACT
>JAXHOA010000097.1:0-22296 GCA_034520035.1 Mycobacterium sp.
CGCCTTGCCGCGTTTGAGTGCCCTGGATCAGCGATGACCAAACAACGGCGCCGCGTGGACCACGACGGCGCTGTCGACGCGGAACGGCGCCGAACCCGAGGACGTATCGGCCCGGCAGACCGACCTGACGGAGACAGCCACCGGGGCAGCGGAAGTCTCCGATACCGGCGCTGAAGCCGAGATCGGGGAGCGCACGGCCGCAACGGATTCCGCGCTGGAGGGGACGGACTCGCCTCGCGCAGCGCTGGTGGAAGCCACTCAGGCAGAACCCGCGTCGGCATCGGGCACCGCGGAGTCGGAGACATCGGAGCCGACCGCGGCTGATGGGACCGACGCCGAAGAGTCCGACACCACCGAGACGGCCGACATCGAGTCGGATAGCACCGAAAGTGATTCGGCGACAGCTGGTTCCACCACCGCGGGCACCGCGTCCGGATCGGCTTCAAAGAGCGGCAGCTTGTCCAGCAGTTCTAAGCGCGACAGCTCGTCCAGCAGTTCGGGCGAATGACACGACCCATCAGCCCGGGCAAGTCATCCGGCTGCCCCGGCTGGCGCATGTGGTCCGCCAAGTGATTGGCGGATCAAAGCAGGGCCGAAGTGATCGATCTTCGGCCGTTTCACCACGTCATTGGCCATTTTTCGGCAGCCCGGGCGGGTGGAGCCAGACGTCGTTCAGGCTGATGTCGCCGAGGTTACCGAGCAAGAGACCACACGAGACCGAGGACCGGGGCGTCCAGTGGGGTGAAGTAACCGGGTCAGAACACCCGGATCCAGTCGATCAGCATCTCGGCCGGGGTAGGTACCGCCGGCGGGTTTCAGCGCCCGCCGGATCCACCGACCGCAATGTTGAAGATCGGCGCCATGGTGTATCCGGGATTGCTGAACGGCCACGGATCCAGTGAGTTCGCGCGGCACCGGGGAGGTAGGGCTCCATCGCCCGCCTGGTAGTTCTTCCAGAAGTACAGACCGGTCGGCTGCCACGTCATGCGCCAGGTATGCCACGCGCTGTCGACCGGATGCTTGTCGGTGGCCATCATGGTGCCGTCGAGCTTCGCGTGCACGGTGGTGCCAGACGGCCAGTCACGGTTTCCGTACCACTCCACCAGGTCGATCTCACCGCCGCGGACCGGATCGTCGTTCAGCAGCCAGAAGGCCGGCCAGGCGCCATCGGTCAGGCAGTTGAGTTTGATGCGGGCTTCCCACGTGGTGCCGATGGCTCCGCGCCAGTTGCCGATGATCTTGGCGCTGGCGTACTTCTCCTGGATGTTCGCACCCTCACCGCGGGTGGCGCGGATGACGAGGTTGCCGTTGCCGTCCTGGAAAACGTGTTCCTGGTCGGTGACATACCGGCCCATGTTGTAGGGCTTGTCCCATTCGACCGGGTTCCGAATGGTTTCCCGCTGCGGAACGATGAACCAAGCGGCCAGGTCGGGGGGGGAACCCGCGGGGCCGTTGAATTCGTCCTGGAACAGCATCACCGGCGCCGCCGCCTCAGGGACCGGAGCGCCGGGACCGGGAACCGGTCCGGGAGGCAAATCCCCGGGTACCGGCTCAGCATGGGCCGTCGGGGACGGCAATGCGGCGGCCGCCGCACCGAGTCCCAGCATCAACAGGGCACTGCGTCGATCAAAATCAGGCACAGCCGAACCATAAACGAGGTCGCACAGGTTTCGCTCGCAACCGCGCGAACAGCGAACTCCACGGAGGCGAAAAGGGAGCCCCCATTTTCACCGTGGGCTCGGCTAGCGTTTGCGACGGCAAACTATCGCAATCGACGCAGGAGTCACTAAAGGCATGGCCAACAAGGTGTTTCGACAGACCCTCACCACGGGCGTTGTTCTTGCCGGTGCCGGCGCCATCGCGCTGAGCACCGTGACCGTGACACCGGAGATTCGTGCCGTCGCCGACACGCCGCGCGTCGTCACCACCGATGTGCTGCCGGCCGGGCTGTTCCAGGACCTGCAACTCATCGGCAACGGCGCCCGCGCCGCGGTCGAACAGAGCATCGACGGCCTGGTGCGAAAGGTCCCCGACATCTGGTGGACCGTCGAGGAGCAGTGGCCCGACGCCGACCTGACCCACTGGAACTACGCCATGGTCGCCAACATTGTCTTCGCGCCGATCACGCCGCTGCTCATCGGACCGCTCAACGATGCGGTCGCCGAGGCCGTGGCCCGCAACTTCCCGGTGCTCGGCGATCAGATTCGCCAGATCCCCGACCTCGTCGAATACGCCTTCATCCGTCTCGTCGGGCCGCTGCTGAGCGCCATCGGCGGCGCCGGCCAGGCCCACTCCGAGATCTTCTACTCGATGACCACCTGGCGTATCGAGCCGTTCATCGAGGCGATCGTGAAGGCGCCGTTCCATGTGATCGACGGCCTGCTCTTCGGCGGCTACGGCGACCTCGGCCCGATCCTGCCCGGCAGGGAAGGGCAGTACATCCCGGCGCCGGGCCTGCTCACCCCGTGGGGCCAGCCGCCTCGGGTCCGCGATATCAAGACCCCCAACGACATCGTCACCACCACGACCGTCCCCGACGCCGGCGCGAACATGGTCAGTCTGGTCACCGATGCCACCGATCAGGTCGAGGACACCAGCGAGCTCACGACGAGCACCGAGATCGCCCCGGTTGTGGACGTGGTCCCGGAGGCCGCTGCCGAGGCCGAGATTGTGCCTGCGGTCGAGATCATCGAGGAGACCGAGGTCGTCGAAACCACCGAGCCTGTCGAGACCGCCGACCCCGAGGTCGTCGAAACCGCGGTGACCGATCCGTCGACCATCCCGGTCACGGTGGAGAAGCCGGCCGCTGGGGACGCGGCCGATAACGCAGCCGAATCCGAGGCGAGCGAGTCCGACGAGGCGGACACCGACAAGGCCGCCACCAAACCGGCCACGAAGGATCCCGCTGCCGGTATTCGACAGGGCTTCAAAGACTTCCGAGACAATGTCGGCCGCACCGCCAAGAAGCTGACCGGGGGCGGCACCACCACCCGGAACTCCGGTGACAGCGGCGGCGCCGACAAGACCACCAAGTCCGAATCCGGCTCCTCGGAGTAGCACGTCGATCGTGGGCCCTGAGCACGGCATCGATTCCGTGCACGGGGCCCACACCCGTCTCTGCGACGTGCGTAAAATCGGCGCCGCAGCTGGTTTGCCGGAAGCGTGCGTTCTGCGCGTCCGGCATCGCAAGAGGGAACCCGGTGAGAATCCGGGACTGTCCCGCAGCGGTATGCAGGAACGACCGCCGTCACAGGCACTGGTGCTCAGCACTGGGAAGCGACGGCCAGTAGGAACATCCACGGATGTGCGCCTGTGAGTCCGAAGACCTGCCAGCTGCGCCGGGCGCGCCGCGCCCGGCGGCGCATCGCCTCGAGGACTGGGCGTATGGCCGGTGTAGGTACCGCATGTCCGACGGCGGTATCTCTTCGGTCGCACGTCCCAAGGGCGGTGGGCTCTCCATCGTTGTTGAAGGACTTCGCGTGACAACACAATCTGCCCCTACGTTCACCGCCACCATCCTTGGTTCGCCACGGGTCGGTCCGAACCGTGAGCTCAAGCGGGCCGTCGAAAGGTACTGGTCGAAGAAGATCGACCAGGCCGAACTCGAATCGGTCGCCGCCACGCTGCGCAAGGACACCTGGGAATCGCAGGCCGCCGCCGGCCTGGACTCCATTCCGGTCAACACGTTCTCCTATTACGACCACATGCTGGACCAGTCGGTCCTGCTCGGGAACTTGCCGCCGCGGGTCGGCCGTGTCGCCGATGACCTGGACCGTTATTTCGCCGCCGCGCGTGGCGGCACCTATGACGGTGCCGATATCGCTCCGCTGGAGATGACCAAGTGGTTCGACACCAATTACCACTACATCGTTCCCGAGATCGGCGCGGACACCACCTTCACGCTGAACCCGGCCAAGATTCTCGCCGAACTGGAAGAAGCCTCGTCAGTCGGTGCCGCGTCGCGCCCGGTCATCGTCGGACCGATCACCTATCTGGCCCTGAGCAAGGCCGTCGACGGGGCGGCTGCTCCGATCGGACGGCTCGACGACCTCGTCGGTGTCTACGCCGAGCTGCTGGAACTCCTCGCCGGCAAGGGCGTCGAATGGGTCCAGATCGACGAACCGGTGCTGGTCACCGACAACGTCGACAACGCGGGCGCACTCGCCGAGAACGTGTACTCCCGGCTCGGCGGCCGGACCGAGCGGCCGGCCATCTTCGTCGCGACCTACTTCGGTGAGCTGACCGATGCGCTGCCCGCGCTGGCCCGCACGCCCATCGAGGCCATCGGTGTCGACCTGGTCTACGGCGGTGTGGACGCGCTGGCCGCGGTGCCCGAGCTCAGCGGCAAGACCGTCGTCGCCGGTGTGGTCGACGGCCGCAACATCTGGCGGACCGATCTGGAGGCCGCGCTGGCCAAGCTGGACACCCTGATGGGACCCGCAGGCAAGGTTGTGGTCTCCACCTCGTGCTCGACGTTGCACGTGCCGTACTCGCTGGCGCCCGAGACCGAACTCGACGACGCCCTGCGCAGCTGGCTGGCCTTCGGCACCGAGAAGGTCGCCGAGGTGGTGACGTTGGCCAAGGGCCTGTCGCAGGGCCGTGAGGCGATCGCCGCCGAGGTCGAGGCGTCCAACGCCGCAGTCGCCGCGCGGAAGTCCGATCCGCGCCTCAACAACGCCGACGTCCGGTCGCGCATCGCCGAAATCCGATCCACCGGAGCCGCCGACCGAGGCCCGGCCGCCGACCGGCGCACCGCACAGCAGGCCCGGCTCAACCTGCCGCCGCTGCCGACCACCACCATCGGGTCCTACCCGCAGACCACCGAGATCCGGGTTGCGCGTGCGGATCTGCGCGCGGGCAAGATCGACGAGGCCGCCTATCAGCAGAAGATGCGCGACGAAGCTCGCCGTCATCAAGCTGCAGGAGGAACTCGACATCGACGTGCTGGTGCACGGCGAGCCGGAGCGCAACGACATGGTCCAGTACTTCGCCGAGCAGCTGGAGGGATTCTTCGCCACCCAGAACGGTTGGGTGCAGTCCTACGGCTCCCGCTGCGTGCGGCCGCCGGTCCTGTTCGGAGATGTGTTCCGCCCCAAGCCCATGACGGTGGAGTGGGCCTCCTACGCCCGGTCGCTGACCACCAAACCCGTCAAGGGCATGCTGACCGGTCCGGTGACCATCCTGGCGTGGTCCTTCGTCCGCGACGACCAGCCGCTGGCCGATACCGCCGCTCAGGTCGCCCTTGCCATTCGCGACGAAACCGTCGACCTGGAGACGGCCGGCATCGCGATCATCCAGGTGGATGAGCCCGCGCTGCGCGAACTGCTCCCCTTGCGGTCCAAGGAGAAGCAGGAGTACCTGAAGTGGTCGGTGGCGGCGTTCAAACTGTCGACTGCGGGTGTGCGCGACGACACCCAGATCCACACCCACCTGTGCTATTCGGAGTTCGGCGAGGTCATCGGCGCCATTGCCGATCTCGACGCCGATGTGACTTCGATCGAGGCAGCCCGGTCACATATGGAGGTGCTCGACGATCTCAACGCCGTGGGCTTCGGCAACGGGGTGGGGCCGGGTGTTTACGATATCCACTCCCCGCGGGTGCCCACCGCCGACGAGATGACCACAGCGTTGCGTGAGGCGTTGGCTGCCGTTCCGGCAGAGCGGCTCTGGGTCAACCCGGACTGCGGTCTGAAGACCCGTAAGACCGACGAGGTGACCGCATCACTGCGACACATGGTCGAGGCCGCAAAGGCCGTGCGCGCCGAGCGGTGACAATGTTCGTGCCCCGGAATCGCAACGGATTCCGGGGCACGATCCGCCGTCACACCGCGAGCGCTTCGATCACCTTGACGGTGTCGACGGTTTCTGGAACATCATGTACCCGAACGGTATCCACCCCCGCCAACCACGCGGGACCGATGACGGCGAGTGAGGCCGCCAACCGACCGTTGACGTCGCGGCCGGTCACGTCCCCGAGGAACGATTTGCGGCTCACGCCGAGCAGAACCGGAAACGAACCGCTACACAGGTCCGGCAGCCGACGCAGCAGTTCCAGGTTGTCTGCAGGCGATTTTCCGAAACCTATTCCTGGGTCGACCCACACCGGCCGGGCGCCGGCAGCGAACGCAGCGCCGGCGGCGCCCTCCACGAATGCCTTGACCTCCCCGGTCACGTCGGCGTACTGCGGATAGCTGTCGGCCAGCACCGGCACGGTGTGCGCATGCATGCTCACATACCCGACCCGCAACTGCCCGGCCAGGTCGTACAGCTTGCCGGACACATCGTTGATGATCCGTGCTCCGGCGCGCACCGCTTCCTCGGCCACCTCGCGATTTCGCGTATCCACCGATACGACGCCACAGCGTGCGAGTTCGGTGACGATCGGTATGACGCGGTCGAGCTCTTCGCCACCCGACACCGGAACGGCGCCTGGACGGGTGGACTCTCCGCCGACATCCACCGCCCAGGCACCGTCGTCGAACATCGCCCGTCCCGCCCGCACGGCACACTCGACCGTGCCGAATCTGCTTGTTGCCCAGAATGAATCGGGTGTGGCATTGAGGATTCCCATGACCCGCATCGGGGTGTCACGAGCCCGGCTGTTCATCGGGGCGACCAGTAGGTGAGCATCTCGGCCAGAGTGTCGAACGCGCGAGCGCTGACACCGTAGGGCGCTTCGAAATGCAGGCTCAACGGAAAGCCGAGTTCGGCCACACCGTCGATGACCCTTTTGTACAGGTCAACCAGCAGAACACGTTTGGCGGCTGGATCGCTGGTGGCGAGTTGCCTGACGAAAGCCTGTTCGGCTGCCACGGCCTCGTTGCCCGGGTCTCGGATCAACCAATCGATCAGCCCGACCCGACTCTCCATCTTCGGCACGAAACCGAAGGACAGCAGGATCTCCGGCCGCTGCGCACTGGCCTTGGCAAACTCACGGAGAAAGCCCACGATCGCGTCCGAATAGAGCAGCTGGGTCATGCCGAAGGTCGCACCTTTGGTGCATTTGAACTCGAATCTGCCCTGCTCGCCCTCGCGGGTCGGAATGAGGATGACGCCACGATTGGCGACCAGCTCGTCGAACTTGGCCAACGCATCCGCGGGGGCCACACCGTCACCGTCACCGTCGTTCATGGTGCGAGGCACCCCAACGAAGATCATGCCGTCGAAGGCTGCAGTGTTGAGATCGGCGAGCCGCGAACGCAACTCGGTTTCAGTGTGGAACGCCGTAACCTGGGTGCACAACCCCCGCACCCCGGGCAGATAGCGGCGCAGCGCCGTCCAATAGTCGAGAACGTCCATCTTGGGCACCATCTCGACGGGCCGGTCACCATCCTCATCTATCATCCCGGGCAGCATCACGTGACCGATTCGTCCGGAGATTCCAGACGTTGCAGACAGTTCGATGATCTTGCGCGCCTCATCCCGGACGTGGTCGGGTCCACGGTCGAGATTCGGCGGCACCAACTCCAATGCGATGGTATTCAGGGGCACGACGGACGTCCTTCACTACGACGGGTGGCGCATCGCCGGCGGACGTCGATCAGCGCGCGGCATCGACCGCTCATCGGACGTCCACCCTTTCCACGAGGCGATGCGCCGCCGGGCGCGGCGCGCCCGGCACGGCTGGCAGGTCTTCGGACTCGCAGGCGCGCATCGGGTCGATGCACCTAGTGGCCGTCGCTTCCCGGTGCTACGCACCAGTGCCGATGACGGCGGTCGTTCCTGCATACCGCTGCGGGACAGTCCCGGATTCCCACCGGGTTCCCTCTCATTCCACATTGTGTGTGGAATTCGATGCTGTGACGTGACGCCACAGCAGACCAGTCGCGGGACAAGCGTACCGACTGTTGGTCGGCCTCACCGTCCCCCGTCGAGGTGAGGCCGACCATTCAGGAGATCACGACCAGTAGATCGCCACCTTCGACCTGGGCGGTGCCGGTGACGGCGATGCGTTCGATGGTGCCGGCCTTGGGTGCGGTGATGGCGGCTTCCATCTTCATGGCCTCGATGGTGGCGATGGTCTGCCCGGCGTCGACCTTCTCCCCGGTTGCCACGCCGATGGTGACCACACCGGCAAACGGTGCGGCGACGTGGTCGGGGTTGGTCTTGTCGGCCTTCTCGGCGGCGGCGACATCGCTGGCGATGCTGCGGTCGCGCACCAGCACCGGGCGCAACTGCCCGTTGAGGATGCACATGACGGTGCGCATGCCGCGCTCATCGGCATCGGAGATGGCTTCCAGCCCGATCAGCAACTCGACACCACGCTCGAGGAAGACCCGGTGCTCCTCGCCTTGGCGCAGCCCGTAGAAGAACTGATTGGCGCTCAGCCGTGAGGTGTCACCGTACTGATCGCGGTGGGCCTCGAATTCCTTGGTCGGACCGGGGAACAACAGCCGGTTCAACACGGCTTGGCGCTTGACGCCGGGCTGATCGAGCAGCACCTCGTCCTCGGCCGAGAGGGTCTGCTCGGGTTTGGCCGCCGCGCGACCGGCCAACGCCTTGGTGCGCAGCGGTTCCGGCCAGCCACCGGCCGGATCGCCGAGTTCACCGCGCAGGAAACCGATCACGCTGTCGGGGATGTCGTATTTTTCGGGGCTGGCGGCGAACTCCGAGGCATCCGCTCCGGCTCCGACCAGCGCCAGCGCGAGATCACCGACCACCTTCGACGACGGGGTCACCTTGATCAGGCGACCCAGCACCCGGTCGGCACCGGCGTAGGCGTTCTCCACATCCTCAAACCGGTCCCCCAACCCCAACGCGACGGCCTGGGTGCGCAGGTTGGACAGCTGCCCGCCCGGGATCTCGTGGGTGTACACCCGCCCGGTCGGTGAGTTGGCTCCGGCCGCGGCAACATCGAACGGGGCGTAGACCTTGCGCAGCGACTCCCAGTACGGCTCCAGGTCACACACCGCGGCCAGGTCCAGTCCGGTGTCGAACTCGGTGTGCGCGGTCGCGGCGACGATCGCCGAGAGCGCGGGCTGACTCGTGGTGCCCGCCAACGGCGCCGACGCCCCGTCCACCGCGGACGCCCCCGCGGTCCAGGCCGCCAGATAGGTGGCCAACTGCCCGCCCGGGGTGTCATGGGTGTGCACGTGGATCGGCAGATCGAACCGCTGCGTCAACGCCGAGACCAGCTTGGTGGCGGCCCGGGGGCGCAGCAACCCGGCCATGTCCTTGATCGCCAACACATGCGCCCCGGCCTCGACGATCTGATCGGCCAGCCGCAGGTAGTAATCCAGGGTGTAGAGATCCTCCGCCGGATTGCTCAGGTCACCGGTGTAGGACATCGCGACCTCGGCGATCGCGGTGCCGGTGTCGCGGACCGCGTCGATGGCCGGGCGCATCGAATCGAGATTGTTCAACGCATCGAAGATCCGGAAGATATCCACACCGATCGCGGTGGCCTCCTCCACGAACGCACTGGTCACCAACTCCGGGTACGGGGTATACCCGACAGTGTTACGGCCGCGCAGCAGCATCTGCAGACAGATATTGGGCATCGCCTCCCGCAACGCGGCCAGGCGCTCCCACGGATCTTCCTTCAGAAAGCGCAGCGCCACATCGTAAGTCGCGCCACCCCAGCACTCCACCGACAACAACTGCGGGGTCAACCGCGCAATATAGGGGGCCACTAGCAGCAGACCTGCGGACCGCACCCGAGTCGCCAGCAACGACTGGTGCGCATCCCGGAACGTGGTATCGGTGACCCCCAGCGCCGGAGACTCCTTCAGCCACGCGGCGAAACCCTGCGGTCCGAGTTCGTCCAGACGTTGTTTCGTTCCTGAGGGCGCGGCCGATGTGAGGTCCACGACGGGGAGCTTCTCGTGCGGATACACCGTCGACGGTTTGTGGCCGTGCGGCTTGTTCACTGTGACATCGGCGAGGTAGTTCAAGATTCTGGTGCCACGGTCGGCCGGCGCATATGCCGTGAGTAACTCGGGGCGCTCGTCGATGAACGAGGTGGTGACCCGACCGGCCCGGAAATCCGGGTCGTCGATCACCGCCAGCAGGAACGGGATGTTGGTGGTGACGCCACGGACCCGGAACTCCGACAGTGCGCGCCGCGCCCGGGCTGAGGCGGACGTGAAATCTTTGCCTCTACAACTGAGTTTTACGAGCATCGAGTCGAAGTGTGCGCTGATCTCCGCACCCAAATGGGTGCCGCCGTCCAGGCGGATACCCGCACCACCCGGGGACCGGTAGCCGGTGATCCGGCCGGCGTCCGGGCGAAAACCGTTGGCGGGATCCTCGGTGGTGATCCGGCACTGCATCGCCGCACCCCGGATCTGGATCGACTCCTGGCTCAACCCCAGATCGGCCAGGGTCTCCCCCGCCGCGATCCGCAACTGCGAGGACACCAGATCCACATCGGTGATCTCCTCGGTCACCGTGTGCTCCACCTGGATGCGCGGATTGCACTCGATGAACACATGATGACCACGCTCATCGAGCAAGAACTCGATGGTGCCCGCACAGAAGTAATCGATGTGCCGAGCCAGCGCCACCGCGTCCCCGCAGATCTTCTCCCGCACCGCCGGGTCCAGATTCGGCGCCGGCGCGAGCTCGATGACCTTCTGATGGCGGCGCTGCAGGCTGCAATCGCGCTCGAACAGATGGATCACATTGCCGACACCGTCGGCCAGAATCTGCACCTCGATATGGCGCGGATTGATGACCGCCTGCTCCAGATAGACGCGTCCGTCGCCGAACGCCGACTCCGCCTCACGGCTGGCCGCCTCGATCGCCTCCGCCAGACCCGATGCCTCCGCGACCCGGCGCATCCCCCGCCCGCCACCACCGGAAACCGCCTTGACGAACAACGGATAAGCCATCTCCGCAGAATTTTCGGCCACCGACACCAGCTCATCCACCGAGGCCGACGGCTCCGAGGACGCCAGCACCGGCAATCCGGCCTCCCGCGCCGCCGCGATCGCGCGGGCCTTGTTGCCGGTCAGCTCCAACACATCCGACCCCGGACCCACGAACGTGATGCCCTCGGCCGCACACGCCGACGCCAATTCCGGATTCTCCGACAAGAACCCATAACCCGGATACACCGCATCCGCACCCGCATGCTTGGCCACCCGGATGATCTCGGGCACCGACAGATACGCCCGCACCGGATGACCCTCATCACCGATCTGATAAGACTCGTCGGCCTTGAGCCGGTGCAACGAATTGCGGTCCTCGAACGGAAACACCGCCACCGTCGAGATACTCATTTCATAGGCCGCCCGGAATGCGCGCACCGCGATCTCGCCGCGGTTGGCCACCAATAATTTGGAGATCACGTCAACGCGCGCTGCGGATGTCCGCTGTAGTCGCTCAACGGCCGGATCAGCGCGTTGGAGGCGGCCTGTTCGATGATGTGCGCGGTCCATCCAGTGATCCGGCTCATCACGAATATCGGTGTGAAGCTGGGGATGTCGAATCCCATCAGGTGATAGGTATAAGCCCGGTCGGAAAGTCCAGAGTGGGCCGAATGCCGGTCGCCGCCGCCATGTCCTTCTCCAGCACCTCGTAGATGTCCAGCCATCGACGCTCACCCTTGGCCGCGGCGACCGATTCCAGGGCGGACTTCATGGTGGGCACCCGGGAATCACCACTGCGGTAGACGCGGTGGCCGAAGCCCATCACCTTCTCCTTGCGGGAAAGTTTGTCGTGCAGCCATGCCGACGCATTGTCGGCGCGCCCGATCTCCATCATGTCGTGCATGACGGCCTCGTTGGCACCGCCGTGCAGGGAGCCCTTCAGCGCGCCGATCGCGGCGGTCACCGCACTGTAGATATCGGATTGGGTCGAGGTCACCACGCGGGCGGCGAAGCGTGAGGGCGTTGAAGCTGTGCTCGGCATAGAGCACCATCGACTGCTCGAAGGCCTCGACGACGACGGGGTCAGGAACCTCGCCGAAGCACATGGCCAGGAAGTTCTCCGAAGTACCCCAGATGACTGTGCGGTGTGATCGGATCGAGTCCGCGCCGACGACGCATATCGGCGGCCACGATGGTGGGCAATACGGCGAACATCCGCAGTGCCTTGGCGTAATTCGCCGGTGCCGAGCTGTCGTCCTCGTCGGGGTCCTCGGCGCCCAGATAGCTGATGGCGGTGCGCACCACATCCATCGGATGGCAGTTCTCGGGCAGCTTGGTCAGCAGCGCCAGCAGCGACCGGTTCAGCCGCCGCGAGGAGCGTTCACGCTGGTTGAACAGGGCGAGTTCCTGATCACTGGGCAGCTCACCGTGCCACAGCAGGTAGGCGACCTGCTCGAAGCTGCAGCGCGCGGCCAGATCCTGCACCGGGTAGCCGCGGTAGGTGAGCGTGTTGGTCTCGGGGACCACCTTGGAGATCGCGGTGGTGTCGACGACCACTCCGGCCAGACCCTTGTAGATCTTCGGCGTGCCTTCAATGGCGCTGGTCATGTCGTTGCTCCCTGAATGCCGAAGTTGAAGATGTCTGAATCGAATTCGTTGTATTCGGCGTAACGCAGCAGTTCGTAGAGCCTGCTGCGATGTTGCATCTGGTCGAGCAGCCCGGCTTGTGTTCCCGCCGACGCGATCTCATGCAGGCCGAGCTCGACAGCGTGCATCGCCAGTCGCAGCGTGGTCACCGGATAGATGACGACGTTGTAGCCGATATCGGACAGTTGGCCGGCGGTGAGCAACTCCGACTTGCCGAACTCGGTCATATTGGCCAGCAGCGGGGTGTCCACCGCATCGCGGAACTGCCCGAAATCTGCTGGGGTATGCAACGCTTCGGTGAAGATGAGGTCGGCACCCGCATCGGCATAGGCCTTGGCCCTATCGATGGCGGCGGGGATCCCCTCAATACCCGCGGCATCGGTACGCGCGCAGATGACGAAGTCGGGGTCCCGGCGGGCCGCAACGGCCGCCCGCAGCCTCTTGACCATCTCGGAAGTCTCGACCACGGCTTTGCCGTCCAGATGGCCGCAGCGCTTGGGATTCACCTGATCCTCGAGGTGCAGGTTGACCAGTCCGGCGTCTTCGAGCAGGGTCACCGTGCGGGCCGCGCTCATCGGCTCACCGAATCCGGTGTCGGCGTCGATCAGCGTCGGCAGATCCGATGCCGCGGCGATCTGCGCACCCCGGCCGGTGACCTCGGTCAGCGTCGTCAGCCCGATATCGGGCAGTGCGAGGTCGGCCGAGAGCACCGCACCCGAGACGTACACCCCGTCGAAACCGATCTCGGCGACCAGCTTGGCGACCAGCGGTGAAAAGGCTCCCGGAAAGCGTTGCAGACGACCGGACCTCAGGGCGGCCCGGAACTTCGCCCGCTTGTCGGCCGCCGAGATGGCCGAACCCAGGAGGCCCGTCATCTGAAGATCCCAGAAGGAGTCGTGGGAGCCTTGTCCAGCACGCGCGGATCGACCCGGATGTTGAGCGCGCTGAGTCCGCCGGGCTTGATGCCGGCGACTGTGTCGACGGTACTCAGAAAGCGCTGTTGCTCTTCGGTTTCCACCACGCCGTCGGCGAGTTCGGTGAACTTTCCGACATACTGCGAACGTGCGAACGGGCGCGCACCGAGCGGGTGTGCGTCGGCCACGGCCAGTTCGTCGACGATGGTTTCACCGCTCTTGAGTGTGATGACGGCCTTGGCTCCGAACGCCTTCTCGGCCGGATCGGTGCTGTGATAGCGCCGGGTCCACTCGGGGTCTTCGACGGTGGAGATCTTGCTCCACAGCTCGATGGTGTCGGGGCGATGCGCACGCTCGGGTGCATAGGACCTTTCGTGGTGCCAGGCACCGTCCTGCAGGGCGACCGCGAAGATGTACATCACCGAGTGGTCCAGCGTCTCGCGGGAGGCGCCCGGATCGAACTTCTGCGGATCGCCTGAGCCGGTGCCGATCACCACATGGGTGTGATGGCTGGTGTGCAGCACCACCGAGGCGATCTGCTCCAGATCGCCGATGCGATCCCGCATCCGGCGGGCCAGGTCGATGGGCGCCTGGCTCTGGTACTCCGCAGAGTGCTCCTTGGTATAGGTGTCCAGGATGGCGCGCTTGGGCTCGCCCGGCACGGGCAGCGGCACCTGGTACAGGCGCTCCGGCCCGCCCAACATCCAGGCGATGACGCCGTCCTCGCCTTCCCAGATCGGCGACGGAGAGCCCTCGCCACGCATGGCACGGTCCACGGCCTCGATGGCGACCTTGCCGGCCCCACGCCGGTGCAAACGCCTTCCAACTGGAGATGGACCCCTTACGCGACTGCCGGGTGGCGGTGGTCAGGTGCAGTGCTTGTCCGATCGCGGCATAGATGGTGTCGGTGTCCAGCCGCAGCATGGTGCCCAAACCGGCGGCAATCGACGGCCCCAGGTGCGCGACGTGATCGATCTTGTTCTCGTGCAGGCAGATGCCCTTGACCAGGTCGACCTGGATCTCGTAGGCGGTGGCAATACCGCGGATGAGATCCGACCCGCGCACACCGAGCTGCTGGCCGACCGCGACGAGAGCCGGGACGTTGTCACCCGGATGCGAATACTCGGCGGCCAGAAAGGTGTCGTGGAAATCGAGCTCCCGGACCGCGACGCCGTTCGCCCATGCGGCCCATTCCGCAGACACCTTGCCATCGACCCCGAACACCGAGGCGCCCTGACGGTGGGGGTGCGCCAGCGCCTGCGCCCGAGCCACCGTGACGGGGCGGCGGACCACCGAGGCGGCCGACACCGCAGCGTTGTCGATGATGCGGTTGATGACCATTTCCTCGGTCTCAGGGGCGACCTCGACGGGATCGGCGGCGACCTCGGCGATCTTCCAGGCGAGGTGCTCGGTGCGGGGAAAATCGTCGGCGCTGCGTCGGGTCCGGACATCATGGGTCTGCATGTTCCGCACGGTACGCAGAGAGCGATGACGTGCGAAAGTACCTGTAAGTGCGGAATTATGCGTCCTTGGCCAACCCATTTTGCGAATGTTGTGGAAGCCGCTTGTTGTAGGGTCACACGCGGTGGCGAAGACCTTCGCGGGAGCCCGTCTGCGGCGGCTCAGGGATGAACGAGGCCTGACTCAGGTCGCGCTGGCACGCGTCCTCGGGCTGTCGACCAGCTACGTCAATCAGCTGGAGAACGACCAGCGCCCGATCACGGTGTCCGTGTTGCTGACGCTCTCCGACAGGTTCGATCTGCCGACTCACTACTTTGCACCGGATTCGGATGCCCGGCTGGTTTCGGACCTCCGCGACATCCTCGCCGACGGGCCGGCCACCATCTCACAGATCGAGGAATTAGTGGCCCGCATGCCGGAGATCGGCCAGACCGTCGTCAGTTTGCACCGGCGATTGCATGATGCGACGGCCGAACTCGAAACCGTGCACGGGCGCGCGAATCTGGATGCGCAGTCCGGGACGCAGCAGCCCATGCCCTTCGAGGAGGTCCGCGACTTCTTCTATGACCGGCGCAATTACATCGATGCGCTGGACCGCGCAGCCGAGGAGCTCTTCACCCGGCACCGCCTGCAGCTAGGTGGCGTGGACCGACAGTTGGCGACGCTGCTGGCCGACGACCTCGGTATCACCGTCGTCATCGATGACGGAGACACGCTGGGCACGGATGTGAAGCGGCGCTACGACCCCGACACCCATGCGCTCTACGTTGCGCGCTGGCTGTTACCCGGACAGCGGGCTTTCCAACTCGCCACCCAGCTCGCGCTGCTGCTGCACTCGGATCTGATCTCGGCGATCGTCGCCACCGACGAGCAGCTGAGCAACGAGGCACGCGATGTGGCTCGCATCGGGCTGGCGAACTACTTCGCCGGGGCACTGTTGTTGCCCTACCGGATTTTCCTTTCCGCCGCCGAGGAACTGCGCTACGACATCGACCAACTGGCACGGCGCTTCGAGCTGGGGTTCGAAACCATCTGCCATCGGCTGTCGACCCTGCAACGTCCGGACTCCCGCGGGGTGCCGTTCATCTTCGTGCGCACGGACAGCGCGGGCAATATCTCGAAACGTCAGTCGGCCACTGCTTTTCACTTTTCCCGGGTGGGCGGCAACTGCCCACTGTGGGTGGTGCATCACGCGTTCGCACGCCCCGGCGAGTTCCTTACTCAGGTGGCGCAGATGCCGGACGGCCGCAACTACTTCTGGCTGGCCAAGACCTCGGTGTCCACACCCAGCAGGTATCTCGGCACCCCGAAGAGTTTTGCGATCGGGCTGGGTTGCGATCTGGCGCATGCCGACAAGCTGGTCTACTCGGTGGGCATCGACCTCACCGATGCCGACGCCACCGTGCCGATCGGTGCCGGCCGCCGCATCTGCGACCGGCCTACTTGCCCACAGCGGGCGTTCCCGTACGTGGGTAGACCGGTTCAGGTCGATCCGCATACCAGCAGCAACCTGCCCTATCCCCCGGCCGCATGGTCGGTAGCGGTGATCGCCTACGAGGCCCTCAGCGGTCAGCAGTCGTTGCAGGGCCGCCGAAACCCTGCTGAGGTCACCATCGGAGACGGCAATGTCATCGGACATCTCGCCGCGGTCGAGAGCGATGACGCGATCGACCCTGGGCAGCAACGCGCGTAGGTCGTGGCTGCAGACCAGCACGGAGGCACGGTGGGTGCGGCGGTACTGGTCGAGATGGTCGAGGATCGATTCCGCCGTAGCGGGATCAACACCTGTGGTGGGCTCATCGCACAAGAGGACCGCAGGGCGGGCAAGCAACGCGCGGGCGAGCGCAATCCGCCGAAGCTGCCCACCCGACAGATCGTCGGGTGCACGCTGCACCTGATCGAGTGTGAGGCCGAAGGAAAAGAGTAGTTCGATCGCCTCATCGTGAGCTTCGGCTCGTGATGAACCCCGCAGCCGTACAGCCGTTCTCGCAACCTGGCCAAGCACCGGACGGGTACGGTCGAATGACTCGCGAGTCTCCTGCCAAACATATTGGACGCGAGCGAGCTGATGCTTGTTCCGTCCGGCCAGCGCAGGATAGGACTCGCCGTCTACGATTACCCCTCCGGCAGAGAGCCTTTCGAGCCCCGCCACCGCCCGCACGAGCGTCAGTCTTGCCCGCGCCGGATGCTCCCACCACGGCCAGGAACTCGCCCGTGCGGACGTGGAACGTCGTTTCCCTGAGCATCGTGGTCGGACCCATCCGCACCGCGGCGCCCACCACCCCAAGCACCGTGTCGCCGATGAGCGGTCGATCACGAAGGGAGGGATGGGGTTTGCCCGGCGTCGGTGCAATGCCGATCCGGCCATCGCGCACCGCCAGCACGCGTTCGGAGAGTTCCGCAGCAACAGCCTCGTCGTGGGTGACCAGCAGAATGGACCGGCCGCGGCGCCGCAAGCCGTCCAACACCGCGATCATCTCGCCTCGGGCCACGGGATCCAGACCAGCGGTGGGCTCATCGAGAACCAGGGCCTGCGGTCCGGTGGCCAGCACCTGGGCGAGCGCCAGCCGCATCCGCGTCCGCCGGAGAACTGGTCCGGGTAGCGGCGATGTTCGTCCGATTCCACCGGAAAGGCCGACTGGGCGAGCAGCTCGCGCACCCGCAGGCGTATCCATCGTCGCCGGCCTCGCCGAGGCGGATCGCCGTGTAATGCGAGCAGCTCACCCAACGCCGTGCCGATCCGCCGGGCTGGGTTCAACGTCAAGGCCGCGTCCTGCGGGAGGTAGCCGACAGGTACCCGCCTGGTGACGGAACCCCGAAGGCGATGGGTGGCAGGAAGCGCACCGGCAACAGCAGCAGCGATGGTGCTCTTACCTGCGCCTGATGGGCCGACGAGCGTGGTGATCGTCCCCGCGCACAGCTCCAGGGTGATGCCGGCAACCACATCGAACCCGCCGATGTCGACCCCGAGGTCCCTCACCCGGATATCGGTCACGCGGGGGCCACGTTCGACACCCGGCGCATAGCCGCGCGCTCCCGGATCCTCGAGCAGGACATCGCAGCAGAGATTGAGGCCGAGAACCAGCGAGATGATCAGCGTCGCCGGCAGGTACACCGACCATGGCGCGATGGTCAATCCGTTCTTGTTGGCGGCGACGGCAACAGCCCAGTCGGTGGACGTCGTGTCGAAGCCGATCCCGATGAAGTTCGCTGCCGCCATCACGTAGATCGCTACGACCAGCCTGACACCGACATCGGCGGCCACCGGCCGGGCGAGCTGACCAGCGCGAAACCGCCGGACCGCTCCGCGGCCCCCGCGCCCTGCATGTAATGCCTCCATCGCCGGACTCCGCACGGTCCTGCGCGCCGTCATCCGGATGAATCGCGGTGATCGGCGCGATCAGACGAAGCAGACGGCGACGGCGATGGCCGTGCCCGATCCGTCCGATCGCAGGGTGCGGCAACCATCACGACCAGAAGTGCGGGCAGGCAGAGCAGGACGTCGATCGGGCGCATGATGAGTTCGTCGATCCATGGTCTTCTGGCCGCGGCAGCCGCCACACCAAGGCGAATCTGATTGTGTACGCGCCAACCACGGTGATGGCGGCGGTCACGATCAGCGGGCGACCGCCGGTGAGCGCGGCAGCCAGGACATCTCGGCCGAGCCGGTCAGTGCCGAACCACGACCAGGTTGACGGTCCGAACGGCGACTGTGGTTCTTGCGGCGCGAACCGGGCGACGTAGGGGCCTATGAGCGCCACCGCCAGCGGCACTGCCACCATCGCCGCGGCCGTAACCCGGGCCAGACGGTTCATGTCGGCCGCTCGTACCCAGGACCATGCGGGCACCGACCAGATCGATGATGCTGTTGATGATGATCGCCGCCAACCCGGTGGAACAGCAGCACCTGCCAGGATGACCGGTTGATCGCGATTGCCGACCGCATCCAGCAATGTGGTGGCCACGCCCGGTAGCACGAAGATGGCCTCGACGATCAGAACGCCCGACACCGGGTCCGTCGCCGGTTCGCCAAAGCCTCCTGCATTGCCGGTGCCAGCGCATTCGGCGCGACGTGCCGCAGCAGCAGGGACCGGACCGGCACACCGTGCCGACGGGCCTGTACGACATAGGGTGCCGCCATCACGTCGATGACACCGGCGCGCACCAGTCGGACCAGCGGCGCGGCCACCCGGGCCACCAGCACTGTCAGAGGTAACAGCAGGTGAGCGGGGTGTGTGAGAGCCACTTTCAGGTCCACGCCGACGAAAGTCGCCGGGAAAAGGCGTAGTTCGATGGCAACATAGGCCACGAGCAGCACGGCGAGAACGAAGTCCGGGATGGAGTCCAGCACGATGCTGACAGTGGTGACGATCCGGTCCAAGGCCGATCCAGGCCATAGACCCGCGGCGAAGCCAGCTCCGAATCCCACCGGAACCAGCAGGACTGTGGTGAGCAAGGCCAGCACACCGGATACCAGGAACGGCTCGACGATCACCGAACTGACCGGCTCCCCCGTCGCGTAGGAGGTGCCCAGGTCCCCGGGACTGCACGCGGCCGAACCACTGCAGGAAACGCTGTAGCGGTGCGACATCGAGGCCGAGCACTTCCCGGGTTTCGTCACGCCTGAGCCGCGCTGGTCAGGTCACTGCTCCGCACATCTGCGGCATCGCCGGGCATCAGCAGGGACAGCCCGGTGCTACGGGAGCAGCAGAAAGGTGATCTGCCCGACGCCGATCAGCGCGCCGACGGGCCGCAAAGCATCGGAACCCCATGAGTCAGGCAATGCCGGCCATGACCCGGTCGTCTCCCACCTGCCAGAGCACGCAACGGCCCCTCACCGAATCCCCCGCCTCGCGCAGGAAGATCAGATAGTCGGCGACGGTCGGTTTGTCGTCGACGACATGATCGAACCCGCCGTCGCGGTCACGCACCAGATCGGTCAGCTCGGGGGCCTTCTCGACGGCAGACCACCACTGCTCCCAGTCCTCGCTGTGGCGTGACTGACGCCTTTCGGCTCGGCGTGCGGTCAACGCCCGGGCCAAGAGGTCCAGCGTGGGAGCCGTCGGCCCCTCATAGAGGTGGTCTGCGTTGACGAAGACGCCGCCGGTAGCGATGTTCGCTCCGCACTGGCCCAACAGGTTTCGCAGCGGCTCGCGGTTCATCCAGTGCAGGGCCGTGGAACTGACGTAGGCATCCGGTGCACGGTCAAGACCCATCGCCTCGACCCAACCGGGGTCGCGCAGATCGGTCAAGACGGTCCGGATGCGGTCATCGGGTCGCGCGGCGGCGCCGAGGCCGAGCAGCAACGGATCGGCATCGACACCGACGACGGTCGCCGACGGGATACGGTCGATCAGCCGGTGGGCAAGCGATCCGGGACCGATGCCGAGATCGACCACGAGTGGATTGCGTTGACCGACAGCTTCTTCGACGATGTCGATAACGATGTCGAAACGCTCCTCTCGGTCGGGGATGTAGTACTCCTGCTGGCGATCCCAGCGGTCCAACCAGTACTGCGCCGCGCCGGTGGTCAGTGTCATCACGGTCTCCTCACGTCGCCGATACGTTGTCGAAACGCGCCCAGTCGAGCGAGTTCGGCACACCATCGGGGGTACCGGTCCAAGCCGAGCGATAGGCGGTGCGCCAAGGCGTGGTTGCCCAGAAGATGAAACCCCCACGGTCATGCTGGATTTCGTGCATTCGGTGGTAAAGATCCGCGCGCTGCTCGTCGGATGCGGCGAGCTGGGCTCGCCGATAGAGCTCGTCGAACTCGGGATCGGCCCAGCGCGTGAAGCTCTTCGGGGCATCGCTCAGCAGGCGTGAGCCGAAGTGGTACGGGATCGGCAGCGGACCGGACTGGCCCATCGTCATGTCGCCGCGGGTGAGCGCCTCAGTGTAATAGGTGTCTTTGGAACCGACGATGACCCGTACCGTGACACCGGCACGGGCGGCCTGTGTGCGCAGCAGTTCTGCGGCCTCGAGGAAGCCGTGCGCGACCGGCGCGACGTACATCTCGAAGCTGAGATCTCGCGCTCCTGCGCGGGTCAGCAGCTCGCGGGCCTGGTCGGGATCGTGCCGATGCGGTTCGAGATCATTTGCATAGTAACGGTACCCACGACCATAGATGTCATGCTGAAACCTCGCCGACACCCTCCAACGCCACATTGACGAGCTGCTCACGATCAACCCAGCAGCGGAGCTGGCGCGCCGCAGCGTCGGCGTTGTCGAACGGGGGCCGATCCGTCTTCATGGCGAAGTAGAGGATTACGGAGTCCGGCGCGGAATGCACACTGAGGTCGCCGACTCCGTCAAGCGGTTCGGACCGCAGCGGGCGGCAGATTATCGGCGAAGTCCGCCTGCCCGCTGCGCAGCGCTGCAGGCGCGCCTCGGAGCCCGCACTGAGGACGCGAAGTTCGTCGATGGCCGCCGCCTCACCCCGGTAATCGTCGAACCGGGTCGCCACGAACTCACGCCCCGGCGCGAAATTCTGAAAACGGAAGGCGCCGGTGCCCAGCAGTCGACTGTAGTCCGTCGTTCCGGCCTTCACGATGCGCGTTCCATAGGAGGAGAGCAGCGTGGGCAGATCGAATGATGGAGACGACAGCGCAATTTCGGCGGTGCGGGTATCGATGGCCCTGGATGCCCCGAGATCGATCTGGCCGAGCGTCGAGGCGGCGACAAACGGGCTTGCGCCGCTCTGTGGACCGAGAATCCGGCCTTCAGCGTGAACAGCACGTCGTCGGCTGTCAGTGGGGTGCCATCGTGCCAGCTCGCGTCTCGGAGTGCGATACGCCATCTAGTCCCGTCACGGTTGGGTTCCGCGTTGGCCGCCAACCGCGGCACAGGGGTCATGGTGGAGTCCACCTCGAACAGGCCGTCGTAGGAGGTGTTTCATCCGTGCTTCGTCGATGAACATCGTCCCGACGCCGGGGTCGATGACCTCTGAGGATCCCGCGCCCTCGTAGAGTGCGGTGAACGTGCCGGACGCACCACCGGAAGTCGTTGATCCGCATGCACTCAGCCCAACAGCGCCACCGGCAACTGCGGCTACGCGCAGGAACTGCCGACGACTCCAGTCCGTCCGCTGGGCAGCAGCAGGCATCATGTGTCTCCAAACCCTCGTGGAACATCGCGCGCCGTGGCCGGTCTCCTGGCTTCCGTGTCACCGCACGGCGCCCAAACCTTCCCAGGTGTGACCCCAGTGGTCCACAGCTTTCGCTGCGATCGGGCACCGTACTCGACGGCTACAGTGGCGAGGGCCGCGTCGGCATCAAACCGACTTCCCGAACTCCACGGCATCCGCAATCTAACAGACGGCAACCAATCACCGACCCCTCATCCTTCGCTTTAATGAAAATGGTTATCATTAGCCTACCTGTTGACGAAGGAGGGTGTGGCAGCAGCGTCGCTGCCGAACAATCACTGACATCCCGGGATCGGACCCCTTGCGCGGGTGTGGCGAC
>JAXHOA010000041.1:0-7571 GCA_034520035.1 Mycobacterium sp.
GACCTTGACCGCGTCGGTCGGGTATCCCGGGATCAGTCGGTAGTCCGATGCCGAGGTTGACGTATTCGCCGTCGACCATCTCCGCTGCGGCGCGTTCGGCAATCTGGTCGCGGGTCCATCCTGTGCTCATGCTCGAACTCCTGAACTGACGGTGCGCTTTTCGATGCGCCTGTCCTGCGGGCGGTGTGTACGACGCGTTGGACGAACACGCCGGGCGAGATGTACGTGGGCCGGGTCGATTTCGCCCGGTTCCACGAGGTTCTCGACCTGGGCGATGGTGATCTTTCCTGCCATCGCGGCCAAGGGGTTGAAGTTCATCGCAGTTTTGTCGAACACGAGATTGCCTGCGGTGTCGCCGATCTCGGCGTGCACCAGTGCGAAGTCGGCGTTGATCGACTCTTCGAGTACGTACCGTTTGTCGCCGAACACTCGGGTCTCCTTGGGTGGGGAGGCGATCGAGACGGAGCCGTCGGGGTCGTAGCGCCAGGGCATTCCGCCGTCGGCGATGGGACTGCCGACGCCTGCGGGGGTGAAGAACGCGGGAACACCGTTGCCGCCGGCGCGAAGTCGCTCGGCAAGGGTGCCCTGTGGGGTCAGTTCGACCTCGAGTTCGCCGGCGAGGTACTGCCGGGCGAACTCCTTGTTCTCGCCGACGTACGAGGCGGTGACGCGGCGAATTCGTCCGGCGGACAGCAGGATACCGAGTCCGTAGCCGTCGACGCCGCAGTTGTTGGAGAACACTTCGAGCTCGGTGGCGTCGGTGTTCGCGATTGCCTCGATGAGGGCGTCGGGGATGCCGCACAATCCGAAGCCGCCGACCGCGAGGGTCGCTCCTCGGCCGATGTCCGCGACCGCGTCGGCGGCGGACGCGTAGGTCTTTCCAGTCACTGATAGCTCCTGATGTGTTCGTTGAGCAAACGTCGTAGTCAGTGAACCTGAGCTGTGTATTCGGGTGAACCGAATGCTCGTTTTTGCTCGTTCCGTGAACAGATGTGGACTAGGCGTCCGGTGAGTGGACGTACGATGGCCGGGTGACGTCACCGGATGCCAACGCAAGTGTGATCGACAAGATCTGTTCGTTGCTGCGCGCAGCGGGGAGCGAGGAGCCGTCGGGTGCCTCGACCACCGCGCTCGCGCGGGCGACCGGTATCGCGCGACCGACCGCACATCGCCTATTGGCGTCGCTCGCCGACCAAGGATTCGTCGACCGTGACGCGACCGGCCACTGGTCACTGGGCCCGGAGATCTATCTGCTGGGATCGATGGCGGCATTGCGGTACGACATCACCGACCAGGCTCGAAAGATAGTGCAGGCGTTGGCCACCGAGAGCGGAGAGAGCGCGTTCCTCTCGGCCCGGCGCGGTGCGGAGACCGTGTGCCTGCTTCGGGTGGAAGGGAGCTTTCCGTTGCGCTCGCACGTGTTGTACGAGGGCATTCGGCTACCGCTCGGGGTGGCGTCCGCCGGTTTGGCCATTCTTGCGCACCTGCCCGATCGGGAGGTCGACGAGTACCTCGGCGACGTCGACCTGGTGCCGGAGTGGGGCGAGACTCATTCCGCCCCAGCGATTCGGCACCGCGTCGGCCACACTCGGACAACAGGTTTCGCCGTCAACCCAGGGTTGCTCGTGGAAGGCAGCTGGGGTCTCGGTGCTGCTGTATTCGACCGCGCCGGAGGTCCTGCGTGGGCACTGAGCCTCACGGGTGTCGAGACGCGATTCCGTGATGATCGACGCCGGGAGTTGGGCAAGCTGCTGCTCGACGCGGCGCACCGACTCACCGTGCAATTGGGGGAGCGGCCCGCTTAGCTATCTAGTTCCTCCAGAATGTCCGCGGCGTCTTGGCTGCCTGCGGCGGCCAATCTCTGCAGCTCGGCGCGGTCGCCACGTTCACCGGCGAGCTCGACGAGGATGTCGACGGCATCGCTGTTGCCTGCCTCCGCGAGAGAGCGGAGTTCGTCGAGGTCGTTGCGCTCGCCTGCAAGCTCTACCAACTGGTCGATGGCATCCTGATCGCCGCCGGCCGCACGCCGGCGTAATTCGATTGGTTCCGACTTTGAATCGGGCTCGCTCATGGAGTGGAGTGTAGAACGATTCCGCGGATAGCGGCAGGTCAGCCGGTGCTTTTTCAGCTCGAGCGTTCTTGTCGGTGGGTCGGGATAGTCTTCTCTCAGTTCGAACGACAGGCGTTCTGATATGTCGGCTCACCGGGGGGGTGAAAAAATTGGGTGCAATACCGACCGTGTCATTGGAGGCGTTGACCGCTGCCGCGCGCGAGGAGAATCGGCAGGCGGCCCGCAAGATCACCGCCTGCTACCGCGTGCACTGCGACTGGATCACCCGCGACACCAAACACAAGCACTACAGCCGATACGGGCGCACCGAAATGTCAGTCGCGTTGGGCTGCTCGGCGACCGTCGCCGAAGCGTATATCTCCGTCGGCGTCGCCCTGCACACCCGGATGCCGCTGCTACGGGCAGCGTTCGAGGCCGGTGAGATCGACCTTCCCCGCGTGCGGACGGTATGCCGGATCCTCGACAACCTCTCCGACGACATCGTCAGGTCGGTCGAAGCCGAGGTCGTCGAGGCGGCGCGGAGATCGTCCCCGGGCCCGCTCGAACAGGCGATCTGGGACATCCTGCTGCGCGTCGCACCCGAGGAAGCCGCCGCGTTGCGGGAGTTCGCGAAGAAATTCCGCACCGTCACCTACAGCCCCGCCGGCGAACTCGCCCGTATCCGAGCCGAGTTGACCGCCCCCGAAGCCGCCGCCGCGTGGCAACTCCTCGGGGAGATGGCCGATACCCTCTGCCCGAAAGATCCGCGCGGGAAGAAAGAACGCCTGTGCGATGCATTCATGGCCCGCATGCACGGCGAACCCCGACTGGCATGCCTGTGCCAACGCACCGATTGCCCGAAGAAAGACACAGCGTTGCCGGATCGACGGGTGCCGCTCACGATGATCACCGTCGACATCGCCACCCTCATCGGACTACTCGCCAACCCCGCCTATCTGGCCGGGCACGGTTCCATCGACCCCGACCTCGCGCGGGAATTGGCACGCAACAGTCAGTGGCAGGTCCTGCTCACCGAAGCAGTGACCCTCGCCGAGAAACTCGGACTGGCCGTGCAGAACCCGGAAACCGGGGAATGGGAACGAATCCCCAACAATCACAAGCAGGAGCCGGACTCAGCGTCGGATCCGGCGAACGACGCCGGACATGAAATCGGAGACGAACGCTGCTCGGGAACAAACGCTACCGGAACTCGCAGCTGGATCGGTAATGACTCGGAAGCGGTGACCGGAATCCGAATCATGCACGAGTACGAGCACTTCCACCGATGCCGAGACCGACACCGACACGGCGACCGACACCGACACGGCCACCGACGCGGCGACCGACACCGACACGGCCACCGCCACCGCAGCCACCGAATCATCCACGGCACCATCACCCGCCTCCGCGCCCTCGCCGACCGGCGCGACCGCGACGGAGCCACGTGCGCCGGCGACGGCAACAGCGGCGACTCTGCCGCCGGCACGGAAACAGATCCCGGCCGTGGCCTGATCCAGCATCAAGTCGACCGCATGCAGCATCGGCCCGAGGTCCGGTCGGCACATCGAGTTCGACACCCGCCCCGACCGGCGAATCACCGTCGAACATCGGACGCAGCACAAGCACCTGTGCCGGAGCCGGACCCTGACTCGATGCCGGAGCCCAGCAGTGCATCCGATCGAACCGAAACCCGGACTGCTTCAAATGAACCCGAGGAAATCGAGCCATCGACGGGCACCTGGACCAGCACCGAAACAAATCTCGAGCGAGGAATCAGCTCGCGACGCCGGAAAGCGAGGCAACGACATCTCGGATCTGACGCAGGGCCACGCGAGGCACCCTGCGCCATCCAGCGGCAGACTCAGCTCCACCTGACCTCGGCGGAGGAGAAGACAGACCACGACGGACCCAATCACTGACGTCCGCTGCAGCCCTGTTCTGCACCCACACCCCCGTCGGCCGGGGCACACGGCACAGCTCTGCCCTCGACCTGGACGACATCAGACATCCCGCCCGCAACATGGAGCACTCGACCTCCGCTCGGCAATCCGGCTGGACAACCCGGACGAGCCGCCACCTGCAGGCCGCACACCCTCGGGCATCTACCTCGGCAACGCCTCCCTCGCCGCCGCGCTCGAAGCCGCCATCGCCGCCGACCCCACCCTCGGGAAATCCGTCCCCCGCGACCCGCTCACCGACCACGCCCTGATCTACCGACCCGACGCCCTCACCACAGCCGCGGTCCGCCTGCGCGACAAACACTCGCCGATTCCCTGGCTGCCACCGACCCGCCGCACGCTGCCAACTCGACCACATCGTGGCCTTCGACCACGCCAACCCTCGCGGCGGCGGCTGGACCACCGTCAACAACCTCCAATGCCTCTGCGACTACCACCACTCCGTCAAAACAGCCGGCTACTGGAAGGCCGTCATGCTTCCCGGCGGAGCGATCCTCGTGGACATCGACCTCCAAGACCCGCCCGAATCGCCCTGCCCACCAACGGCACAGCCGTACCCATCCTCGGAAACGACCTCAGGCCACACATCCCCACCCGACAGAAACGATCCGGCCACATCGCCTACCCCAACCCACCCGACAATCAACCGCCCGAGACAGACGAAACGGCAGCACCGCCGTTCTAGGCGATGCTGCCGTGGATTCCAGCGCCCGATCCGTCAGACCAAGTGCTGAATGTGGTCGCGGGTGAATTCGGTACGCTCGTCGACGCGTCCGTCTCCGACCTTGTTCACCCAATCCGGGTCGGGCAGCAGCGCACGTCCGACGGCAGCGAGATCAGAGCTCGTTGTCCTCGGAACTAGTCCTACCAGGACATCGAAGTCCGGTCACACCGGACGCAGCGTCTTCCGACCACGCCGAGGTGAAGACGGAGTCGAGCCCGACCGATCCGACGGTGATGGTCGGAACCCCAGTGAGCTTCCGGGTCCACCCGGCCAAGCCCAGCTTGCCGTCGTTACCGTCCAGCTCCGGGAACGCCGGATCCCAGTGGCGACGGGTCGAAGCGTGCAGAATGTCCACTCCGGCGTCGACCAGGGGAGTCAAGACACGTCCGAGTTCCTCAGGGTTCTGGGCGATCCGGGCGTCGAAGTAGATTGCTCTTCCACTGCGAGAACCGGTAGACGATGGCGAAGTCCTCGCCCACCGCAGCACGGATCGCCGCAACGACCTGCGCGGGGAAGCGAGTCCGAGCTTCGAGGGAGCCACCGAATTCGTCGTCGCGCACATTGGTTGTGGCCCAGAGAAATTCGTCGAGAAGATATCCGTGCGCGCCGTGCAGCTCGAGACCGTCGAATCCGGTGTTCTTCGCGTTGACCGCGGCCTGCACCCATTGCGAGGTGAGTTCGTCGAGGTCTGGCGTCGGTGAAGGCTCGACCGACCGGTGGAGCCGTCGAGTGCAATACCGGACGGGCTCACGGTGGTGACGTCCGGGAACAGGCGAGGCTCGGTGCCGCGCTCGACGCCGAGGTGCCACAGCTGCGGGATGATCGCGCTGCCCTCGGCGTGCACGGCGTCGACGACGCCCTTCCAGCCCTCGAGGCTGGCGTCACCGTAGATCCGCGGGACACGGGTGCGGGCCGGCTGCGGGATCGGGAATGTAGGTGCCCTCGGTGATGATGAGGCCGGTGCCGCCGGCCGCGCGCTTGCGGTAGTACTCGGCGACATCCGGGCCGGGAATGCCGTCGGGGAAAAGGCGCGCGTCATCGGGGCCATGGCGAAGCGGTTGCGCAGCTTCGGAGGCGACTTGACCTCGAACGGCTCGAAGAGCCCGGCGGTGGACAGATGCTGAGTTGTGGATGCAGTTTCGGTCACGCCTGCGCACAACCGGCATGCAGCCCGAGCTATTCCCGGCGCAGGGCTGTTAGCGTCGGAGCCTTATGAGCCCTTCGCCGCTGATTTCTGCCGCCGAACTGCACGACCTCTTCGAGATGGGACGGGCGCCGGTGCGTCCTCGACGTTCGTTGGGCGCTCCAGACCGGCAGCGACAGAGCAGGTTACGAGTCCGGCCACATCCCGAACGCGCAGTTCGTGGACCTCGATGCAGAGCTTGCCGGGGTCCCGGGTTCAGGCGGCCGCCACCCGCTGCCCGACGAGGAGACCTTCGTCGCAGCGATGCGTAGCGCCGGGGTGAGTGACGACTCCTCCGTGGTGGTCTACGACGCAGGTCCCGCAACTGCCGCGGCGCGCGCATGGTGGCTGTTGCGCTACTACGGCCATGCAGACGTGCGAGTCCTCGACGGCGGTCTGGCTCAGTGGGTGGCCGAAGGGTTTGCCACCGGCACCGAGCCGTCGATCGCCGCAGCCGGATCTTTCAGCGCCCGGCCGTCCCTGGCACGAGTCCTCGACGTCGGCGATGTACTCGAGTTCGCCCAGAGCAACGTCCTGCTCGACGCCCGAGCACCCGAGCGATTCCGCGGCGAGGTGGAGCCGGTGGATCCGGTGGCCGGACATATCCCCGGCGCAATCAATCGACCGACCACAGACAACATCGATTCGGACGGCAAGTTTCTGGACCCCGGGGTACTCAATGGCACATTCGGTGGACTTGTGCCCGAGGGAAAGGCCGTCGCCGTCTACTGCGGCTCCGGCGTGACCGCCGCCCATCAGATTCTGGCGCTCGAGTTGGCGGGCTTCGATGCTGCGTTGTATCCGGGATCGTGGTCGGGGTGGATCACTGATCCGACGCGTCCTCGGACCTAGATTCCGCGCTCTGACCAGCATCTTCATGCAACCAGGGTTGAACTTGAATCCGACTTCAACTATACCTGGGGCATGAAGGTAGAAGGCAAAGTTGGCATCGTCACCGGCGGTGGTGGCGGAATCGGCGGGGCCATCGCCGCTCGACTCTCCGAGCACGGCGCACGCGTCGTCGTCTCCGACCTGGACGGAAACACGGCCCAGTCCGTGGTCGACGCCATCGAAAAGGACCGGCCGGGGACGGCCGTCGCCGCCGCGGCGGACGCGTCGAACACCGAGGACATCCAACGGCTGATCGCGCTGGCCGAGGACTCGTTCGGACCGGTCGATCTCTACTTCGCCAACGCAGGCATCAGCGGCGCACCCGGACTGGACGCCACCGACAAGGACTGGGACCTCTCGTTCGATGTCAACGTCCGCGCACACATTCGCGCCGCGCAGCTGTTGGTGCCGGGTTGGCTCGAGCGCGGTGAAGGCTACTTCGTCAGCACCGCCTCGGCGGCCGGCTTGCTCACCCAGATCGGCTCGGCGACATACGCGACGACCAAGCACGCCGCGGTCGGATTCGCCGAGTGGATGAACGTCACCTACGGCAACCGCGGTATCCGCGTCAGCTGCCTGTGCCCGATGGGTGTCAACACCAAACTGCTCTACGAGGGACGGGAATCCGGAGATGCGTTGGGAGCGGCGGCAACTGCCGCGGTTCTCAGTGCCGGTGCCGTACTCGAACCGCTCGATGTCGCCGACGTGGTGCTCGACGCAATGGACCGCGAGCAGTTCCTGATCCAGGGCCAACGAACGCGCTAC
>JAXHOA010000093.1:0-21384 GCA_034520035.1 Mycobacterium sp.
AACTGGGTCGAGACGGTGTTCAGCGGGCAGCGCGCCGCGACGATGCTGGTCGCCTCGGGTGCGCTGGACCGCCACCCCGGTCTGAAGGTGATTGTCTCCGAGGGCGGCGCCACCTGGGTGCCCTTCATCGCCGACCGCATGGACGAGGCCTACCGGCAGCACGGAGTGTACGTGCGGCCCAAACTATCCCGTCTGCCCAGCGAGATCATCTACGACCAGGTGTACGCCTCCTTCCAGCACGACAAGTCGGCCGTGCACGCCTATCTGGCGATGGGATACGAGAAGGTCATGTGGGGCAGCGACTACCCGCACCTGGAGGGCACATTCGGTCACACCCAGCAGGTGGTCAACGAACTGTTCGGCAGCATCGATCCCAAGGCCGCCTACCAGATGACCCGGGGTAATTTCCTGGACCTGTTCCCGAGCGTCGGTGAACCCGACGTCGCTGATTGACCGGCCCCAGAGTCAGCGATGGCGGGTAGAACTATCGTCGTCACCGGTGCCAGCGACGGTATCGGGGCACGTGCTGCGAAGCGATCGGCGGACGAGGGCGAGAAGGTCGTCGTCGGTCACTCGCCGCGCATCGACGCGCTCGTCAACAATGCCGATTGGGGCGTCGGGTGAGTACTACGCCCGCGCGCAGAAGTCTTGAGAATCAGCCCTCGGAATCAGGAGACATCGTGACCATCGAATCGGCAACCAACGAAATCTACTACGACCCATACGATTTCGACATCGACAGCGATCCTTACCCCAGCTGGAAACGGCTGCGCGAAGACGCTCCGCTCTATCACAACGAAAAGTACAACTTCTACGCGCTGAGCCGCTGGGACGATGTCGCGCGCGAGCTGCACAACTGGCAGACCTTCCAGTCGGGCAAGGGCACCATCTTGGACTTCCTGGTCAACAACATCGAGGTTCCCCCCGGCATCCTGTTGTTCGAAGACCCGCCGCTGCACGACCTGCACCGCAAGATGCTGTCGCGGGTCTTCACACCACGCCGGATGAACGCGATCGAACCGTTGGCGCGACAGTTCTGTGCCGATGCGCTCGATCACCTGGTGGGTCAACCCGGATTCGATCTGATCGACGAGTTGGCAAAGCAGATGCCCATGCGGGTGATCAGTTCGCTACTGGGTGTTCCGGAGAGCAATCAGAAGCAGATCCGAGATGGCGCAGATGATTTCCTGAAAATCTCGGATAAGGAGTTTGGCGAATTCGACGAGAATCCGTTCGCCTACATGTTCGCCCTCTTCACCGATTACATCGACTGGCGCGCAGAGAACCCGTCCGACGACCTCATGACCGATCTGCTGCACACCGAGGTCACCGAAGCCGATGGCAGCACGCGGCGCCTCGGCCGTGACGAGGCACTCGCCTACAGCGTCATGATCGCCGGTGCGGGTAACGAGACGACGACGCGTCTGATCGGTTTCGCCGGCCAGCTGCTGGCCGACAACCCCGACCAGCGTCGGCAATTGGCCGCCGACCATTCGCTGATCGCGGGAGCGATCGAGGAGGTCCTGCGCTTCGAGGCGCCGTCACCGGTGCAGGCCCGCTACGTCGCTCGAGACTGCGAGTTTTACGGTCAAAAGGTGCCCGAGGGGTCGGCCATGTTGCTGATCAACGGGTCGGCCAACCGCGACGAACGCCATTTCGAGAACCCCGATCGGTTCGACATCCACCGCAAGACTGCCCACCTGAGCTTCGGACAGGGATTGCACTTCTGCCTAGGAGCGGCGCTGGCGAGGATGGAGGCGCGCGTCGCGGTGGAGGAGATCCTCAAGCGCTGGCCGGACTGGACCGTCGACTACAGCGGTGCGGAGAAGGCTCACACCCAGAGCGTGCGCGGCTGGGCGAAGCTGCCGTTGCTGATCGGTTAGCTGTAGCGATCGGATCCGCCGGACCTCTCGGTCATCACCTGACGCGCACCAGCTGCGTCTGCTGGATCTTGGCAACAGGGCCACGGTGATCGAAGAGGGTACCGGCCGACACCCCGACGCCGTCAGGACCGTAGTTGTTCTCGGCGCGCACCCCGACCCAATCTCCTTCGGGAACACGCTGGATGTGGACGGCGATATCGGTGTTCTGGAAACTCCAGTCGGCCATGCTGATTTGGGTGCCCAGGCCGTTGGCGACATCGGCGATGGTGAACAGTCGCTCCACGGGCGTCAGCAGTTCGCCCCGGACCAGGCCCACTGCGGGCTTGGCCCAGCATTCCGCGGGCACCGCGTGCAGATCGGTGAGGGAGCACCAGTGCAAGCTGGAGACGTATGTGTGAGCGGTGTCGTCATCGAGCCGGTAGCTGCTCACCTCCCCGAGCGGGGGCAGCGGCGGGTCGACGTTGAATTCGATTGTCGCGGAATTGTGCTGGGCGAACCGCCAGGCACTGGCCTTGGCGACGACACGCAGTTGCCCGCCTGGTCCCGGGGCCAGCATCTGCGCAGTGAGCAGTTCGATCCGGCTTCCCGGGCGATCCATCCGGGCCGACACCCAGAGTTCATCGCACACCGGTACTGGCCCCCAGAAGTCCACGACGACCCGTGACAGCCGCACGTCGGCGCGCGGTGAGCAGTGCTCCAGTGCCCGGACCAGCAGCGCCGACACCGGCGCACCATTCTGGACGCTGGCATCCCATGAGCCCGTGGTGAAGTCGGATGCCGCGAAACGTTCACCCAGGGATACGGAACTATCCATCAGCTCGTAGAACGCATCGGTCATAGCTGCCGATTCAAAGCGTCAGCGTAAGCTCGGCCAGGTAACGCGCCTTGACGCCACTCCACTTCGGGGTGAAACCATCGGCGAAACGCATGTCCGGGAAACGATCCAGCAGCAGGTTCATGCCCACCTCGATCTCGCTCCTGGCGAGCATGGCTCCCAAGCAGAAATGCCGCCCACCGCCGAACGCGAAATGCTCACCAGTGTTGTTGAAGACCTTCTCATGCGCCAGATCAGTGCGATGTGGATCGAACGTGTCCGCGTCCGCGAAACGTTCCTCGTCCCGGTTCGCGCTGCCGATGACCAGGACCACGAGCGAGCCCGCCGGAATGCTCACACCATGCAGTTCCACGTCCTCGGTCACCTGGCGGCTGTTCATCTGCGAGGGCGGCACGAAGCGTAGCGTCTCGCTGATCGCCGCAGTGATCCGGGACCGGTCCGCGCCCATCTCCTCGAGCAGTTCGCGTTGTTGAAGAACCAGCGCGATCATGCTGGCCAGCGCCTTCCCGGTGGTCTCTGCACCGGCGTTGAGCAGCTGCGTGGTGTGTGTCTTCACCTCGATGTCATCGAGCATCTCGCCTTGGATCTCGGCGGTGACCAACGTGGAGATAAGGTCATTCCCCGGTGCGGCGCGACGCTCGGCGATGAGCGGCGTCAGGTAATCCCACAGGTCGGCGGTCGCGGTGCGTCCGATGCGGTCGATCTCGGGATCGGTGCCGAATGCTCCGATGAAGTTCGTGTGCGCGTTGTACCAGGACTTGAAAAGCGGGTAGTCGTGGCGCGGGAGCCCCAGCATCTCGGTGATCACGTACACCGGCAGGTAATTGCAGAATTCGTCGGCGATGTTGACCGTCTGACCGGCCTCGAAACGGCCGGCCAGGTGCGCGGCCGTATCGGCCGTCGCATCACCCAGGATCGCCATCGCGTTGCGCATGATCACGCCTTGCCACGCATCGAGCCCTTTGCCCCGAAAGTACGGGGTCACCAGAGCGCGCTTGCGGGCGTGCTCTTTTCCGTCCATCTGTAGCAGCGATCGACCGAATACCGGTTCGATGATCCGCTCATAGCTGCGCGAGCTGAAGACCGGATCGCGATATGCCTTGGCCACATCGGCGTGACGGGTGATCAGGTAGCCATTCAGTTCGGGGTCGTAATGCACGGGGGCCTCCGCGCGCAGCCTGCGGTAGAACCCCGTGGGGTCCGCGGCGACCTCGTCGGAGAAGAATGTGGGCAGCCCCGACAGCGTGGTCCCGCTCATGACCTGGTTCCCACCGGCTGCGTGCGGTGCGGGCCCGCGGCGATCAGGGGCTCCAGCACGGCGCGCAATTGGTCCAGATCATAGAATTCGTCGCGGGTGACCTTGCGCAGCCCGGTCGCCGGCGAGTGATAGATGTGCTCCCCGACCAGTCGTGCATCTTCGTTGTAGATGAAATACATCGACGTCCAGTGGTTTTCGATGTAATAGCCCTCGAGATCGTCGATATCGTGTCCCTTGGCCGCGGCAGCGCGTCCGGTCAGGTGCTGGTGCACATACTGTTCCTGGGAGAAACCCCAGTCGTTGACCGCGATATGCTCCTGCTCCTTGGTCTGGACGGTTTGGCCGTTCATTTTGATCGGGGCGTAGAACTTGTTCCTGACCTCGTCCATGCCCTCGTAGACGGCGTATCCCGTCTGCGGCGTGCAGATTCGGTACACCGGGTGCTCCACGGTCATCTCCGGCGCCAGCAGTTCGTCGAACCGGCCGCAGTACTCCAGCATCGCGTGCATCCGGTAGTTCTCCAGAATGGCGATGTGCAGTGGATTGTCGAGTTCGTCGATCAGCCGCTCGGCCGCGGCGAAGATCCCCGCTAGTTCGTGTGCCATATTCCTGCCTTCCACCTGGGACTTGTCGGTTTCGTCTGGTACGGCCACGAGGACGTCCATCGAAGTGGGTGCGCATGCCGCGCCAGAGGGCCCGGTTCTGGTCGACACGTCGGCATCGCCGAGGTTGCGGTCGAGCCGTGGACTCGGGGCATTAGCATACAAGGATGCAGGTGACGCCTTGAGGCGATTGTGCTCCTCCTGCATGCTGGTTGTGGGGATTTCGTGACCACGGTCCAGCGAGCCATAGAGAGGACTCCGCCTTGCCAACCAAGTCGTTCGAAACGCCGGGACCGGGTCTCGTCCCTGCTGCCACCTCGGCGGCGCAACAACGTTCGACCTCGGCTGTCGGAGACGTCTTCCTCGCCGTCCGTGACGGCATCCTCAGCGGTGCGTTCGCTCCGGGGCAGGCGATCACCGAGATCGAGATCGCCAATCAACTCGGGGTGAGCCGCACGCCGGTTCGTGAGGCGCTGCGCGAACTCGAGATCCAGGGCCTGCTGATCCGGCACCACCGTCGCATCCTTGTGGCAAGCCTGTCGGCCGGTGAGGCCGACGACGTCCACGGGATCCGGGTTGCGCTGGAGACCCTGGCCGTCCAGCAGGCAATGGAAAGGGACCGCATCGAGGCGGTGGTGCCACAGCTTGAGCGCACCATCTCCGAGATGCGTTATGAGATCCGCAATGGCAACACCACGATGGCGCTGGCGTCGGCCCGGTCGTTCCACCAGGCGATCTTCGAATCGACCGAGAACACGATGCTCAATCGGTTCCTCTCGCAGGTGTACAACCGGGTCGACCAGTACCGGTTCTACAGCTCCGGCCAGCGCAGTGCCGCCCGGCTGCGCAAAACCATCGAGGAACATGTGTCCATCGTCAACGCCATTCGCGACGGTGACGTGGAACAAGCACAGGAACACATGCGATTCCACCTCGGTGCCAGCCACGATTTCGATACCACAGTGGACAAGAAGGCCTCGAAGTAAGTCCGGCTCGGCTGGCACAATCACGCCGTCCGCATCTCGGTGCGGAAGTCGGGATGGCAGACTGCGGTGAGTTCGCGTTCCCGTTCAGCCAGAGTCCGCCCGGTCAGAGTCGCAACCCCGTATTCAGTGACGACGTGGTCGATCAGGACAGCCGGAATGGTGACCACACTGCCGGGTTCCAATGTCGGCACGATGCGTGAATGCTGACCGTCCCGCGAGGTGGCGGGCAGTGCGATGATGCAGCGGCCACCCGAGGAGATCGCGGCGCCGATGGCGAAATCGAGTGAGCCCCCAGTACCGGCGACCTGACGGCCTCTGAGAAACTCGGAGTTCACCTGACCGCGGAGGTCGACCGAGACGGCCGAATTCAGCGCATGAAAGTTGCTGAGCGAGCCCATCACTCGTGCGTCATGGGTATAGGCCGCCGAACGCAGTCGCACATCTGGGCAGTCGGCAGCGAAACGGTAGAGCGCCTCCGACCCATTGAGCTGGTTGGCGATCAGCAGTCCTCGGTCTGTCTCTTTACGCGTGCCGGTCAGCACGCCCATCTGATACAAATCCATCAGGCCGTCGGTCAGAAGACCGGAATGCATCCCGAGGTCACGATGCGAACTCAGGGCTGTCAACGCGGCATCAGGAATAGCGCCGATCCCGACCTCGACGCAGGCCCCATCCGGAATCAGCTCAGCGACGAATTCACCGATCCGCGTCGATATCTTGTCCGAGACCGTCGGGCGCGCGGTCGGCAGCGGCTCGTCGACCTCGACGAACCAGTCAACCTCCGAGACGTGGATGCGTAAATCTGAAGGCACCCGCGGCATCGCCGCGTTGGCCTGCGCGACAACCACACGGGCCTGTTTGGCTGCCAGGCTGGCGAAATCGGTGCTGGTACCGAAGGAGCAGTACCCGCTCTCGTCCGGTGGGGACAGATTGACCACGGCGACATCGGGTTCGATGACACCTTCTTCGAGGAGCCGACAGATCGTGTGGATGGAGCCGGGCAGGAAATCGGCCGTGCCCTCGGCGACGGCGTTGCCCGCCGCACCACCGGGTGAATAAGTGACCAGCCGGAATCCCTTGGTCAATTCGTGGTCAGCAAGCAAGCCGCGGGTGCCGCGCACCGACTGGAATCCACGGCAGCCTGCGAGCGTGCCCGCTTCAATGAGCGCGTCGATCACGACGGTCGGTTCGCCCTCGTACGAGGTGAACACGATGAGGCTGCCGCGGGGAATCTTCGTGGCAGCCACAGCGGCATCCACGATGCGCGTGCGGTAGTCGTCCTGATATGTCACCGCGGGGTCAGACTTCCGCGGGCACCGCACCGAGTTCGGTTGCGCCGTTGGCCACCAGTGCATCGATATCGGTGTCGGAGTAATCGAGGACTGCTTGCAGTACCTCAACGGTGTGCTCGCCGAGCATCGGCGACGGCCGCAAGGGGGCCCTGTCGCGGCCGACGAACTTGATCGGACGGCCGGTCATCTTCACGGTGCCCGCGATCGGGTGCTCTACCGACTCGATCATGCCGCGGGCTGCGGTGTGCGGTGCGACGACCACTTCACTGACCGACAGCACCGAGGCATTCGGGATATCCGCAGCGTCAAGCGCTTCCGACCACTCGGCACGGGTCTTGGTGACCAAGACCTCTTCGAGGATCCGGGTCAGCTCCTTGCTATTGGCGACGCGCAGGTCGTTGGTCGCAAACCGGTCGTCGCGGGACATCTCGGGCTTGCCCACGACGTCGCACAGTCGCCGCCAGAACTGGGTCTGGAACGCCGCGATGATGATGTCGCCATCCTTGGCCTGGTAGGCGCCGTAGGGCACGATGCTCGGGTTTCCGGATCCGACCGGGCCCGGGTCTTTTCCGGTCAGGAAGTAATCGGTGAGATAGTAGTGCATCAGCCCCAGCATCGAGTCGTACATCGCGATGTCGATGGCCGTGCCCTTACCGGTCAGCGACCGTTCGTGAATCGCGGCGAGGATCGCGATGATCGCGTACAGACCTCCGGAAAGGTCGCCCATCGCGATGCCCAGCCGGGACGGCGGTTGGTTCGGGTGACCGGTCACCGACATGGCGCCGGTCATGGCCTGCGCGATGACGTCGAAGGCCGGCCGGTCGCGCATCGGGCCGTGGGCGCCGAATCCGGAGATGGACGCGACGATCAGGCCGGGATTGACCTCGGAGAGTGCCTCGTAGTCCAGCCCGAGTCGCGCCATTACTCCGGGACGGAAGTTCTCGATGACCACATCGCATTTGGCCGCGAGCTCACGAGCAACTCGCACACCCTCGGGGTTCTTCAGGTCGAGCACGACGCTCTTCTTGTTGCGGTTCGCGGTGATGAAATGGGTGCTCTCGCCATTGGCCTTGGGGCCGCTGTAACGCGAATCATCGCCCTTGCCGGGGCGTTCCACCTTGATGATCTCCGCTCCAAGATCACCGAGCATCATCGTGGCGAACGGACCGGCGAGTACTCGGGTGAAGTCGAGGATGCGGATACCGGACAAGGGCCCAGACACCGGATTCGCGCCGTTGGTCGTGTTCCCTGCGAAAGTGTCGGTCATGCTGTTCTCTCCGTCGATGGGATTGCGTCAGTTGGGACTTGGTGTTTTCCGGGGGAGTTCGATCTCTACCTCGCCCGCGGCCGTCGTGATGCCGCGCTGGTCGGTGGCACTGACGTCGCATCGCACGATCGCGCGCCCGTCGACTTCAACCTTCTCGGTGACCCGCCCAGTCAGCGTGGTGAGGTCGCCCTGGAGGTTGAACCTGCGCAACGTCACCCTCAGTTTCCGCAGTGTGCCGTGATCCCCCGCCCAGTAGGTCGCCAGCGAGCACAGCCAGGCGATGCGTTCGGGGCCATAATCGTAGGCCGCGGGCACACCGACGCTGCGGGCATATTCGTTGTCCCAGTGGCCGCGTGACGGGCCTTCCGGGATGCCTTGATGATTGGGTCTGCCTGCCTTGGGATGCTTGGCCAGGTAGTCATACCAGTAGCTATGCGTCTTCAGAAACTGGCCGCCGTAGACCCGCATGAAGCACACCGAGTTCGTCGCCGTCCAGGGCCCGCGGACCAGTTCACCGAGGCTGTCTCCGGCGGTGACATCGTCCCAGTACCGCGGTATCACTCCGCGAATCTTCGACGGTTCCGCGGCGTACAGGGCGGCAATCCGCTCGATATCGTCGTCGGTGTACGCAGCCGGGGACAGGTCCTCGTGCTTGGAGCCCTTGCTACCTGCGCCTCGCTCGGTGCGGATACCCCACGGAAGCGTGCGTGCGACGACCGCACCGTCCTGATTGGTGAACAGCACCTCCGACGTCTGCTTCACCGAGCGCCCGGCGAATTCGCCGTGCCGGATCGCGACGTCGACAAGTCTCACCGACACGTCGATGCGATCGTTGCGCCGGATGGGCAGGTACCACTCGTGCTCTGCGCCGCCGAAGAAGGAGTGCACCCCGGGCAGCCCGCTGCGATCGCCGATGGCCTGCAGGGAGAATCCGTAGATCATGCTCGGTGGTGCCACTATCCCGCCGGCAGGTGTCGACCGCGCGTAGTCCTCGTCGGTCCAGCGCGGATCGCGGTCACCGATGGCCCGGGCCCAGTGGCGTATGGCGTCCTTGGTCGCCTCCTCGAGGGTCGGCTCCTCCCGGCTCAAGCGAGTTGTGCCGATTTTCGCCCGCAGCGCTGTGAGTGCCTCTTCGGTGATGGTGGCCACGTGGTGATTCATCTCTTTCGGCGGGACGTCGACAGTTCGGCTCACGCCCGTCACATGTTGACGAACGTTCTCCAGTACTCTTGTATACATGTAAGCAGAATGCAAGCTGTCGTGCGTGTGAATAAGCACATTTCTCTCCACGGTCAGCGCCCAAACCGATCACCGTGACCCCACCTCAGCGGAGCCCCTATGACATCTGAACCAGCCAAGTTCGTCCCGCTGCCGACCCCGGAAACCGCGCCTTTCTGGGCCGCATGTGCAAGGGGTGAACTGCGCATGCAGCGCTGTGTCCAATGTGCCGAGTTCTACTTCCCTCCCCGCCCCATTTGTCCGGTGTGCTGGTCTGACGATGTCATTTGGGAAGTGCTCAGCGGTCGGGCCAAGCTGCACTCCTATGTGATCAGCAACCGCCCGGCCGTGGGATTTGCCGCCGATGCGCCATACGCGATCGCCCTCGTCAAACTGGAAGAAGGGCCGCAGATGATGTCCAACATTCTCGAAGTCGAGAATGTGCCGCACGAACTGGTGCTGGACATGCCGCTGGAAGTCACGTTCGAGCAGCGTGGTGACGTGTCCATACCGCAGTTCCGGCCGACGGGACCCCGGTAGTGGGCATCCGCGGGGTCGCGGCGATCATCGGTGCCGCCGAGACCACCAGGCTGGGCAAGATCCCGGACATGTCAGTTCTGGGCTTGCATCTGGATGCCGCGCGAAATGCGCTGCTGGACTGCGGGATCAAACCGCAAGAGATCGACGGGGTGGCCACCACGGGCAGCGTCAACATCACCCCGGTCAGTCCGGTGGTCACCTCCCACTACCTGGGCCTGGTGCCGCGATGGATCGACAGTACTTCTGTCGGTGGCGGATCGTTCATGATGCTCGTTAGGCACGCTGCCGCCGCGCTGGCCGCAGGTATGTGTGAGGTTGTGCTGATCACCCACGGCGAGTCGGGAAGATCCGGGGTCGGTGTACCCGGACTCGGTGAGGATCGGACATCGCCGTGGGCACAATTCGAAAAGCCCTATGGCCCTATGGGTGCGGCAACACTGTTCCCGCTGGGTGTGCTGCGGTACATGAAGGACTTCGGTTTGACCCACGAGCAACTCGCCGAAGTCTCGGTGGCTCAGCGCAAGTGGGCGGCCATGAACCCGCGGGCCCTGGCCAAGGATCCGATAACCGTCGACGATGTGCTGGCTTCACGCATAGTGGCCTATCCGATGCACCTGTTGGAATGCTGCCTGGTGGCCGACGGCGGGGGAGCGGTAATCATGACGACCGCCGAACGTGCCCAGAACATGGATCTACCTCATCCGCCGATCTATGTGTTGGGTGCCGGAGAAGCCGCCGAGACTCCGATGATCTCGCAGATGCAGGACATGACCACCTCGCGGGCATTCCGGATCTCTGGCAAGTCGGCCTTCGCCGAGGCCGGGATCGTGCATGCCGACGTCGACCATCTCATGATCTACGACGCATTTGCGCATAATCCGATCTACGGTCTTGAGGACCTCGGCTTCCTCGGCCGCGGCGAGGCGGGCGCCTTCATCGCGGCCGGCCACACCTCCCCGGGTGGGGACCTACCGATGAATACCAACGGCGGCGGATTGTCGTACGCACACACCGGTATGTACGGGATGTTCGCCATCCAGGAGTCGGTGCGGCAGTTGCGTGGCACGGCTCCAGCACAAGTCGAAGAAGTGAAGATCAGTGTTGCGCACGGTGTTGCAGCGTACTTCGCAGCAGCGTCGACCTTGGTGCTGGGTAACGAGATTCCCTGAAACGCCGGATCGAGCTAGCCCAGGGCGGCTGGCCGGCCTTTGAGCACCACCGTCTTGGTCTCCAAGAATGGCATTAGCCCTTCGGTGCCGCCTTCGCGGCCGATACCGGACTGTTTGAACCCGCCGAAGGCGATGCCGAAGTCCGTCCGGAACGCGTTGTGCCCCACGGTCCCCGTTCGCAGCTTACGCGCGACGGCGAGCGCCCGTTCCAGATCATCGGTGAACACCGACGCGTTGAGCCCATAGATCGAATCATTGGCCAGTTCGACGGCGTGTTGCTCATCGGTAGCCGGGATGACCGTGATCACCGGCCCGAAGATCTCCTCCTGCGCGATGACCGATGAGTTCTCCACATTGCCGAATACCGTCGGCTCGATGTAGTAACCCTTATCCAGGTGCTCTGGACGCCGGCCACCGGCGGCCAACACTGCACCTTCGTCACGCCCCTTGGCGATGTAGTACTCCACGCGGTCACGCTGTCGGTCCGAAACCAGCGGCCCCAGCTGCGATTCGGAGTCGAATGGGTCTCCAACCCGCACCTTGCGGAACTCCTCGGCCAGTGCCTCCAGCATCGCATCGTGACGATGCGCGGGCACGATCACCCGGGTCAGCGACGAACAGGACTGTCCGGTCAACAGGCATTCCTGGCGCGTCAGATGCGTGGCAGTCCTTGCGATATCGACATCATCGAGTATCACCGCGGCCGATTTGCCGCCGAGCTCGAGCGTGCACCTGGCGATGCGCTCACCGCATATCGAACCGATTCGGCGACCGGCGGCCGTTGATCCCGTGAAGGTGATCTTGTCTACCCGGGGATCGCTGACCAGCAGCTCCGAGACTTCGCGGCCGGCGGTCACGACGTTGAGAACCCCCGGCGGCAGACCTACCGATTCGGCAATCTCGGCCAGCACGTACGCCTCGGCCGGGGCCTCAGGCGATGCCTTGAGTACCACCGTGCAACCGGCGATGAGTGCCGGCGCCACTTTGTAGCCGATCAGCCTCGTCGGCGAGTTCCACGGAATGATGGCCCCCACAACGCCGACCGGCTCGCGGATCAACAAACCGGCCTCACCGAATGTCGGCTTCACTTCTTGCAGGAAGGGGAAGGTGTCCGCCTGGTCGGCGTAGAAGTTGAAGATGTCGGAGCCATCCTGGCCTGCGAACTCGGCTACCGTGTACAACGCACCGGTCTGTCGGGGGAACACCTGCCCGATATCGCCGGCGCGATCCAGGAAGCCTCTGGCGAGCTTGCGCATATAGGACGCGCGCTCGGCGTATGTCATACGCGGCCAAGGGCCGCGATCGAAAGCTTCTCGTGCCGCGGCTACGGCCTTGGACATGTCCTCGGCCTGTGCGTCGGCCACCTCAAGGAATGTCTGGCCCGTCGTCGAGTCGCTCACCGGGATGAGTCCAGCTGATCCGGGCTTGACCCATTCGCCGTCGATGAAGAGTCGATCCGGATATTGCAACGACCCGTTCGCGGTGGACACAGTGGTCTTCTCCTGGATGCTCGGAAACAAAGGTTCGGCAAATCGAGAATAGCAATTATCAGTCTAGGTGCATCAGGGAATCCCGGCCGGATCGGTGGCAGATCGGCTGCTAGCTTGGTACTTGAGTTGCTCTATCAAAGCGACGATCTGGACGGCGCAGAAGGAGGTCGGGCGGTGGCTCGTAGGGCGACTGATTCCGTGGTGGTGGCAACCGCGTTCGCGGTGGTCGGGCCGCACCGGGTCGAACTGTACCTGGAGAGGGACAGCGAGACCTCGGTCGACCTGGGAGCTCACCGCGTTCGCATGCATGTGGCGACTGAACGCGACTTCGCCACCATCTGTCTGCGCACACATCAGCTGTTGCGGAATTCGATCGGCTCGGATCGTAAACGTGACGGTCGTTCCCTAGTCTCGCTGAGAGCCAGTACGACGACAGCTGATGAGGTCGAGTCATGTTGATCGATCACGCTGAATCATATTGGGATCTGGTCGAATCCGCCGCCTGCGCGCAGCCAGACCGGCCGCTCCTATCCGATGACTACGGCCGTGTGCTGAGCGCTGCCGGACTCCGAGACGCTGCACTGCGGTACGCGGCCGTCCTGTCGCGGAATGGGGCGGGTCGCGGCACAGTGGTGTCGTGGCAGCTGCCCACCACATTGGAGACCATGGTGATCATGGTGGCCCTGACACGATTGGGTGCCGTCCAGAATCCGATCATCCCGACCTGGCGGGAGAGCGAGCTGCGCCACGCAATAACCCAGATCGGTACCGAGTTGTTCATCTGTCCACATCGCTGGCACGGATACGGCCACTTTGAGGCGGTGCGCACACTGGGCAGTACGCGTTCGATGAAGATCGTGCCCGTCGACCTAGAGACGCCTCCGCACGGCGATGCGCTCCGATTGCCGCGCGGCGAGATCGTCGACCTCGGTGCCCCGGTGGGCGACCGCCGGCGTACCTCCTGGGTCTACTACTCATCGGGAACCACGTCGGCTCCGAAGGGTATTCGGCACAGCGATGCCTCGGTGCTCGCGGGCGCGGCCGGGATTGTCGAGATGATCGGAACCGACAGCTCGGATGTCAATCCGATCGCGTTTCCGGTGTCCCATATCGGTGGTGCCGCCACACTGGCGGCTGCGCTGGTCACGAAGATGAGGCTGGTGCTGTTCGATGAATTCGACCCGGTCGAGACGCCGGTCGCGATGGCATCTCACGATCCGACGCTGCTGGGTTCGGCCACCCCGTTCTTTATGGCCTACCTGTCCGCACAGCGCCGCGCCGGGGGCAGGCCGCTGTTTCCCCGGCTACGTGGGTGCACGGGCGGCGGAGCCCCGATCACCCCCGAGTTGGGGCGACGCGTGAGAACCGAACTAGGTGTTGCCGGCATCGCCAATGCGTGGGGTCTGACCGAGTTCCCAGTTGCCACCTCGGCACCATTGGACGCTCCTGCGGAGATTTTGGATCACACCGTGGGTAAACCGCTGGCGGGAGTGCAGATTCGCATCGTCGACGCGCTGGGTCGGGAGTCCGCATCAGACGACGTGGGCGAATTGCGGCTCAAGGGCCCTCAGTGTTTTCTCGGGTACTCCGACCCGGCGCTGGATGCGGTGGCATTCGACTCCGACGGCTGGTTCTGCACGGGCGACCTGGGCAGCGTCGATCAGAACGGGTACGTGCGGGTGACTGGAAGGATCAAGGACGCGATCATCCGCAACGCGGAGAACGTGTCTGCCTTGGAGGTAGAGGAGGTGTTGGCCAAATGCGCCGGCGTGGCCGACGTCGCCGTGATCGGCGTTCCCGATGAGGTCACGGGCGAGCGCGTCTGTGCGGTCGTCGTGCCGGCGCCCGGAGTTATGGTGGACCTGGCGGTGCTGGCCGACCATTGTCGCGCGCATGGGCTGAGCCGCTACAAGAACCCTGAGCGCATCGAATTCGTCGATGCGCTGCCGCGCAATCCGACCGGCAAGGTGCTGAAGACGGCTCTGCGCGAACGATTCCGCTGAGGAGTCCACGGAGCTCGCGTGTGGGATCAGGGCACGAGCACATCGTGCGTTGGGTCGCGGAACTCGACAGTTTTCGGGGGTACGTCCCAGCCGATCTGATCGAACATCGTCTGCGGGCCTGCGATATCGGCGACGTCATTGGTTCGTGCAGGTCGATGTGCTTGCTGAGCCTGGTCGCCGTCATGGTCAAGCGACCGATCATGAAGTCGGGGTTCTGCCCTGATAGTAAAACGGACCAGCCCTTGGCGCACGAGTTCGCGAACTTCGCCCCGAGATCCGCTCCGTAGGTTGGAAAGTGGCTGCACGACGTCGTCGTGATCACGCTGGTGTCCGCTTCCAACAAGCCGCATACGTCGTCGGGCGTTCGTCTCGTTCGGGTAGGTCTTGCTTGCGACGTGCATCACGACATCGGTGCCGAAAGCACGGTGGCCTCCTTGCCCATGGTGCCGAGTAGGCCGGTGTCCAAGGTCAGTCCGCACAGCGCCCGGCGTTGATGCCTACCTTCTGCAGGTCGCACCTGAACAACCCCACGAGGATAAGGTCCGGGTGCTCGATGAGTTCTTGCAGTGGGCGCCCCAAGGCGACGGTCGCCCACTGCGCGATTCGACGGTCATGGATTCGGTCCTCTTCGACGGGATTTCGCCGCCGGCACGCGACGACGCGTGAGGCCAACCTGCAACTGATTGGCAAAGGACCTCACCCTCGCACGTGGCATGGTCAGCTCATGGTGGCTCGCCGCGGCGGCCCAAAGGGCCATACCGTAGTGAACCGGTGGTCCACTACGGTATGGCACATGTCAGGACGGGGCCGCTCCGGCCCGGCTACGGAGAGGTCGGGAGTATCACCAGGAGGAAGGCCAGGGCCGGCGCCACCAGGACTACGTAACCGGTGTACTTGAACAGGCTGCGTTGGAAGATGTCCTTGTCTGGTACGTCGGCATTGGCGAGGACCATGACGCCGTTGCTCGACAGGGGGCTGACATCGACGATGACTGCCGAGAAGCACAGCGCGGCAACGAAACCTGCGAGTCCGAGCTCGCCCATCGCCAGTAGCGGCGCAGCCAGTGGCAGCACTATTCCCCAAGGTGCCGATCGATGATCCGACGGCGGAGATGGCCGCGACGGAGAAGCACAGGATGAGAGCGGTCAACAGCGGGGATCCCAATGATGCGGCGGCGTCGCCAAGGAACTCGATGGTGCCGTTATCCTTGAGGACGGACATGTAGGTGAGCATGCCGCAGACCAGCAGCACGGCAGACCATGTGACGTTGTTGACTGCTGGCTTGTGCTTGTTGGGCGCCAGCATGAGCAGGACGGCGGCAATCACCATGGAGCAGACACCGATGTCGAGCTGGAACACCGCGCCACCGATGAGTAGGGCGACCATGCCCATCAACGTCACCACTCGCAGGGGTGTGAAGCCGGTGGCCTCGACTTCGTCGAGCCGGTCCGGTTCCCCCGACGGCGCGGGGCCGGTCGTGATCACCGACGGGCCGGCGCCTGGTCGGGCGGAGACGGCGCGCTGTCCGTTTCCTGTTGCCGTGGTGACGAGTTCGCCGCCGCGAGGCTGCGGTGCGGGTCGATCGCCGACGCGTGTGATCGTGTCTTCCAGATCATCGATGTCGATGACTTGATCGTCGCGCTTGAGGAGATCGCGCCCGCGGACCAGGAACAACCCAAGTGCCATCACGAAGCTCAGGCCCAGCGGGATGAGGTAAAGGGCAAGCGAATTGGTGGGCAGACCGGCTTCCTTGAGCCATCCATTCGTGAACGCGCCGTACACAGTGATGGGGGAGAAGGCCGCGCCGAGGACGCCGTGGCTGATCATCATGCCCATCAGCAGCGGGTCGATCTTGTAGCGGCGGGCGATGGGCATAGCGATGGGTGCCAGCATGCCGACGGCGAGCACGGACCCCATGGTCATCAAGCCTGCGCCGAGGAAGAACATCAGCCAGACGATCGCCCAACGTTTGCCTCGGACCAGCTTGAGAGCGCCATGGACGAGCAGGTCGACCGTGCCGTTGACTCGGGCGATACCGAACAACAGGGTGATGCCGACGATGATGGTGAAGATGCTGCCGGGGAAGAAGTCGAAGATGTCGTCGATCGCGATGCCGGACAGCCATCCGCCGATCACGAAAGCGGCTGCGAAGGCCAACACACCCATGTTGATAGGCGTCATCGTGCCTATCACGAAGAGTGCGACCAGTGCCGCTATGGATATGAAGTACATCATCTGGGGCTGTGCCTTTCGCGGTGGCTGGGCGATTCCGTCGCGCTGTGTGGGCCTGCGCGCACTGCATATTGAAAGGTGATGACGCTCACAGGTGCAATCGCGTGACCGAAATTGGATCCGAGTGCTCAAAGTCTAAGGTTGGCGCCAACCGGAATTGAGCCAGATGCTCAGATGCATGCCGCTATAAGGGTGGCTTGGCTGTACCAGTCCGCCGACTTCATGCAACTGGTCCACACCACGGCTCAGACTTCGGCGCGAAGCTTCTCGATGATCGGAACCGTCCGCGGCCATATGCGCCGACTGAGAACGATCTCCGATCGGGTGCGGAGCACGCCCTCGGTGGCCATGACGGCCTGAAGCACGGACTCGAAGTGTGTGTTGTCCCGAGCGACGAACCGGCACAACAGATCCCCTTCGCCGGACACGGTGTTGGCCTCGATCAGTTCGGGAATTCGGGTGAGCCTGTCCAAGGTGGGATTGACCTGGCTTTGGGCGATGTGAACGTGGACGAAAGCCATCACCGTGTACCCGAGCGGTGCCAGATTGATCTGCGGACGCCAACTGACGATCACTCCGGAGCTCTCCAGCTTGTTGATCCGGGCCTGAGCGGTGTTGCGCGCGATGTTGAGCCTTCGGGCGTACTCGCGGACCCCGGCCCGGGGTTCCTCAACAAGGAGTCGCAGCAGATCGAGATCGAGTTTGTCGAACGTGGGCATCGCTCGCCTCCCAGGCTGGCTCGTGGTCCAAATGCGCAAATGGTCCCGGCAAAGTCGTCTGGGATTGAGCACTTGGTATCGCTTTTAGGTTTGAAGTTTAGCTCACGGTATACCCGTGGCTATGTTGTGGGTCACAGCCGCGGTCCCGATCTTTCGGGCGCCAACGCGGGCGACGTCACACCGGATGGAAAGGGGACCACACCGTCATGGGCCAAACCCTCGCGGACAAGATCTGGACCAATCACCTGGTGAGGTCGGTGGCGGGCGAACCGGACCTCGTCTACATCGACCTGCACCTGCTGCACGAAGTGAACACCCCGATGGCGTTCAACGGCCTGCGTGCGGCGGGCCGCACCGTGCGCCGCCCCGACCTGACCCTGGGCACGATCGATCACCAGAACGCGACGGACGACGAGGCGCGAAGACTGACCGATCCTGCCGCGGTGTTGCAGATCGATCAGATGAAGCGCAATTGTGCAGACTTCGGTATCGACTTATACGCCCCCGGCAACGCCCGCCGCGGCATTGCCCACGTCATCGGCCCCGAACTCGGTCTGACTCAGCCCGGCATGACGCTGGTCTGCTGCGATTCGCACACCAGCACGCACGGGGCATTCGGTGTACTGGCCTTCGGGATTGGCACCAAACAAGTCGAACACGTGTTGGCCACGCAGACGCTGCCGATGGCGCAGATGAAGAACATGCGAGTGACCGTCGATGGGGCACTGCCCTCGGGCGCGACCGCCAAAGACCTGGTCCTCGCCGTGATCGCTGAGGTCGGCACCGCCGGGGGTCAGGGCCACGTCATCGAGTACCAGGGCGAAGCCATCCGCGCCCTGTCGATGGAGGGCCGGATGACGGTGTGCAACATGTCGGTCGAGGCGGGAGCCCGCGCCGGCCTGGTGGCGCCAGACCAAACCACGATCGACTATCTGCGCGGGCGCCCACACGTGCCGGCCGGCGCGTTGTTCCAGGCCGAGGTCGCCTACTGGTTGACCTTTGTCTCCGACGACGACGCGGTGTTCGATAAAGAGGTCCACCTGGACGCCGCCAGCATCGTTCCCCGCGCCTCCTGGGGGACCAACCCCGCCCAGTCGGTAGCACTTGACGACGTCGTCCCGCATCCAGAGTCATTTCTGGATCCAGTCGAGCGCCTTGCCGCCGAGCGAGCGCTGCGCTACATGGACCTGCGCCCCGGAACCCGCATGCGCGACGTCGAGATCGACGCGGTGTTCATCGGGTCGTGCACCAACGGCCGCATCGAAGACCTCCGGGCCGTCGCCGACGTGTGGCGCGGTCGTAGGGTCGCCGACGGCGTCGAGGTCCTGCTGGTGCCGGGCTCAGAAGCGGTGCGGGTCCAGGCTATCGACGAAGGTCTCGACTCCGTTTTCGCTGCCGCGGGTGTCGCACTGCGCCACTCCGGGTGCTCAATGTGCGTGGCGCTCAACGAGGACCGGCTCCAACCTGGCCAACGCGCAGCAGCGACGAACAACCGCAACTTCGAGGGCCGCCAAGGGCGCGGAGTCAGAACTCACCTGGTTTCCCCGGCAGTCGCAGCGGCCAGCGCCGTCGCGGGCCGACTGACCTCGCCCGCTGACTTGGAGGTGTAAACCCATGCAACCGTTCACTTTTCACACCGGAACAGCGGCGCCGATGCGGATATCGGACGTCGACACCGACCAGATCATCCCAGCCCGTTACTGCGCGTCGGTGACCAAGGAGGGCTTGGCCGACGCCCTCTTTGCCGACTGGCGATCCGACGACCCCGACTTCGTGCTCAACCACGCGCCCTTCAGCGACGCCACCGTGCTGGTCGCGGGAGAGAACTTCGGGTCGGGATCCTCGCGGGAGTGGGCAGTCTGGGCGTTGCAGGACTACGGAATCCGGGCAGTGATCGCCCCTCGCTACGGCGATATCTTCAAAGGCAACGCACTCAAGAACGGGCTGTTGGTCGTGGAGCTGCCGGCCGAGGAGGTGGGCCACATCTGGAAGATGATCGACGACGATCCCGAGGCCGAGCTGACCGTGGACCTGCTGCACCGCGTCGTCAAGATCGCCGGCGCCGAATACCCCTTCCACCTCGACGACGACACCGCCTGGCGGTTGATCAACGGATTCGACGACATCGCGCTCACCCTGGAGCATCAGGGCGACATCGACAGCTACGAGTCACGCCGTCGGACAACCCTTCCCACCTTGGCCCCCCAGCCATCGGCCGGGGTTCGGCGATGACCCACACGGCGTCGCGGCTCACCGGTGCGGTACCCGCCGACAAGATCAAGAGCACCGACATCCCGCGCCATCCCGACGGCTTCGCAACACGTTTGCTTGCCATCCCCGATGTTTCCTCCGCGGTGGCCGACGTGCTCGATCAGCTCGACGTCGGCTTCGCAGCCGGAACCGACGCAGCGCGCCCTCTGCGCCCCGGATCGAGATGCGCCGGCCCGGCAGTCACCGTGCGCTACCAGCCCTCACCGCTCAGCGTTACACAGAACCGAACCCAGGGCACCGCGGTCATCTTCGGCGACCGCGATGTCTACGGGCTCGGCCAACCCGGTGACATCGCCGTGATGGACTGTGCCGGCGACCGCGCCGGCGCGGTGATGGGTGCCTTGTCGGCGCGGTGGGCCGCCAAGGCCGGCATCGGCGGCGTGATCGTCGACGGCGCCGTCCGCGACACTGCGTCGATCATCGCCGGCGCCGTGCCGGTATTCAGCGCATCGCGGTACCCAGCCGCCGCTCGCTACCGCTACGACCTCGTCGAACTCAACGGCCCCGTCACCGTCTTCGGCCACCGGGTGCAACCCGGCGACTACCTCGTCGCCGACGACGACGGCGTCTGCGTCATCCCCTTCGCGCACGTCGCCCGGATCGTCGAAACCTGCGAGGCCGCCGACCGCGCCGAACGCGCCTTCATCACCCGCATCGAGGCCGCAACCACCCTCGAACACCTCGTCGCAAGCCTGCAGCCCGGCTCCGCCCCGGCCTGACGACGATCTCGAAACCGAAAGGTACGCAATGACCTCCACCTTGAGGCCCAGCCCGAATCACAACGCCGGCCTGTCGCTGGAAGACCGCTACACCGTCGAGGACGGCCTCGTCTACCTGACCGGTATTCAAGCGCTGGTGCGCACGCTGCGCGACCGGGCCATCTTCGACCGGCGCCGGGGACTGCGGACGGGCACGTTCGTCTCCGGCTACGAGGGATCCCCGCTGGCCGGTTACGACCTGGAGATCAGTCGCAAACGGCGCCTGTTGGACGGTTACGACATCGTGCACCGCCCCGGCGTCAACGAGGAACTGGCCGCCACCTCGGTGCTGGGAACCCAGCGGGTCGGCCAGGTCGGCACCGCGCGCCTGGACGGCGTGACCGGCTACTGGTACGGCAAGTCCCCAGGCCTGGACCGCGCGTCGGACGCCATCCGGCACGCGAACCTCGTCGGCACCGATCCCCGCGGCGGCGCGGTGGCACTCGTCGGCGACGACCCCGGCGGCAAGTCCTCCAGCCTGGCGTGCGCCTCGGAGTTCACCCTGGCCGACCTGTCGATCCCGACGCTGTATCCCGCCGACTCGCAGGAGGTCCTCGACTACGGGCTGCACGCCCCGATGCTGTCGCGGTTCACCGGCCTGTGGTCAGCGCTGAAAATCGTCACCGCCGTCGCCGACGGTGCCGGCACCGCCGTCGCGATGGCGGCCACGCGACAGCACGGTCACGCAGGCTCTCGATGACTTCGCCGCCTTCGACCAGGGCGCGCATGTTCATGCCGTTGTGCGTGCCGCAGTCGATGTCGGTGATCACCAGATCCTGGGTCACGTCGACCAGACAGCTGTTGCGCGACCAAGTAGCCAGAGTTCGCCGTCTTCAACGCCGTGTCCAACAATACGTAACT